>NZ_JAVTIX010000006.1:0-281178 GCF_031843705.1 Rhizobium sp. WCS2018Hpa-16 | reverse complement strand
GTCGCTAGCAGCGCCGCCGCCCTCGTCAGTGAGCGGACTTATAGAGGACACACCCCAAACAAGTCAACAGCAGGCTTGAGAGAAAATACAGAAAATCAGTAAGTGTCTGGTTCTGCTGGGGTATTTTCGGTTTTTGTATATGTGGACAGTTTGGACACCCAAATTCCCTGCGTTTTGCATCATAAAGATCGTCATAAGGTCCGGCCGACAATCATTCCAATGATGGCCGCCACGTTTTGGACATTAGCGCGGCCTATCCCGAGACAAATCGAAGCTGTCACTATAAAGGCGGGGAACACGGTTCGGGCTACGTCGCTCCCGTTTGACTCCAGTCTTTGAAAGTTGCACATCTTCGACTTGAGCGTTTCTGGAGATCGAATGAACGACTGGTCGCGACAGGCATGATGACGGATCGAGACATGATCCGCTCGCTTGGAACCGAACCGCCTATTCTGGCGGAGGGTCGGCGTGCTCCTGATCGTCGTGAAATCTCCCTGCGCTGGTTGAGCGGCACCTTTCTCACTGGCATCACTTCTTCCATCCTTATGGGCGTTGCCCTGTTTGCAGCGCTCGACGGGCGGCAGCAGCTTGCCATTCCAGCCGAAGCTTTTGCGCGGGCGGATATGGAACAGGATGCATCCGAGACCGTGCGCCGCGGTACGCGTCTTATTGGGCAGAATATAGCGGCGCGCCCTTCGGACCGTTCGGTGATGGAAGTTTCGACCGTCATTCATGATGGAGACAAGGAAGTGGTGCGCAAAGTACCGTTTTCCCATGTGAAGATCGCACTTGCTGCCAATTACAACAATCAGGAGGATTATCCTCCGTTTGATCCGCTGAATATATTCGCGACGAATGAGGATGCGTCTCCTGCCGCAAGCCGGACCGGGACGATCTACGGGTCTGAAGTAGAGTCCGAGGTCAGCCTGAAGACTGTGGCGTTTCCAACCAAGGACAGTCCATTTGCCTTTGCGGGTTCGATGAGCTTCGATGAGGTCGAAGAGGCAGTTCGGTCCAACGGTTCGATGTTGACCGACGGTAATGAGCAGCTTTCCGCACTTTATTACATCGACCCGCGCCGCTTTGAGGCGACAGAGGATGTGGATGTGACTGCCGGGCTTGCCGCACGTGTGGTCGAGCAGAACATGTCTGTCTCCACGCCGCAGGCGGCAACTGTCAAATTTCAGGAATATGCTGATGACGTCATCCCGGTCCGGCAGGCCGAGACGATGGAGGAAGCGCTTTTCGGCGCTGGTTACTCGAAGGAGCAGGCCAAGCAGACAGCTGCGGTGCTGGGTGCTGAGAATGGCGCCTCGAATGTGGAGCCCGGCGACGTGCTTCGGATCGGTATTCTGCAGAGCGAAGAGAAAAGCGACATTGTGAGGGCCACCCTCTATCGCAAGGGTCGGCATATGATGACGGTCGCGACAAATGATAGCCATAAGTTCGTAAGGGCCAGCGAGCCACCGCATCTGGATGCCGTTGCCACCGCATTTGACAGCAGCAATGCACCTTTGACCGCCAACCGCGATTTGCCGAGGGTTTACGACGGTGTTTACCGGGCGGCTCTCACCTATGGCATGAACCAGACGATGGTTGCGCAACTGGTAAAGCTTCTGGCAAGCAGCGTCGATTTCCAGGCGCAGTTGAAGCCAACCGATTCCCTTGAGGCGTTCTTCTCAGTCCAAGGGCCGGATGGAAAAGCGACCGATCAGTCCGAGTTGCTCTACGTCAATGCCAAATTTGGCGACAATGAAACGCGGTTTTACCGCTTCCAGAACTCCGATGATGGCAGCGTCGATTATTTCGACGGGCAAGGCAAAAGCATTCGCCAGTTCCTCATCCGCAATCCGGTTCCGAACGGTCGCATGACATCAGGTTTCGGCATGCGCCGTCACCCTGTCCTACGATTCAGCCGTATGCATACCGGCACAGATTGGGCCGCACCGCGCGGGACACCGATTATTGCGACCGGCAATGGTGTGGTCGAAAAAGCAGGCTGGGCTTCCGGCTATGGAAACCAGACGCTGATCCGCCATGCGAATGGATATGTGTCCTCATATAATCACCAGAATGCCATCGCCAAGGGCGTAACTGAAGGGGCCCGCGTCACGCAGGGCCAGGTGATCGGCTATGTCGGATCGACTGGTCTTTCGACCGGTGCGCATCTGCATTACGAGTTGATCGTCAATGGTACGAAGGTCGATGCGATGAAGGTGCGCCTGCCGGGTGGAAAATCGCTCTCCGGCGAAGCACTAGCTCGTTTTTCTGATGAGCGCCGCCGTATCGATACGCTGCTGAATATCGAGACCAAGCCTGATCAGGTTGCGAGCCGCTAGCACCATTTCCATCTAGATCAGCACACATAAAAAGGGCTCCCTTGCAGGAGCCCTTTTTCTTTCGTCATGCCGCGTCTGCGGTTTCGACATTTGGCAGCAGGGGCTTGATGTTGAACAGCAGCCTGTCTGGGCCGGATGTTACCTTGACGCGGGAGCCATCCGGGATCTCGCCGTTGAGGATGAGCTCGGCCAGGCGATCCTGCACGTTTTTCTGGATGACGCGCTTCAGCGGCCGGGCACCGTAGGCGGGGTCGTAACCCTTGTCGGCCAGCCAGTTGCGGGCGTCTTCATCCAGTTCCAGCACAATCTTGCGGTCGCTGAGCAGCGCCACCAGACGGTGCAGCTGGATTTCGACGATCGCGCCCATTTCATTGCGGTGCAGGCGATGGAACAGGATGATGTCATCGATGCGGTTGAGGAATTCCGGCCGGAAATGCCCGCGGACACGCTCCATGACCAGTTCGCGGACCGAATCCACATCGTCATTATCGCCCATCTGCGTCAGGAACTCCGAACCGAGGTTCGAGGTCATGATGATGATGGTGTTCTTGAAATCGACGGTGCGGCCCTGACCATCGGTCAGACGGCCATCATCCAGCACCTGCAACAGAACGTTGAAGACATCAGGATGCGCCTTTTCAATCTCGTCGAACAGAACGACCTGATAGGGACGCCGACGAATGGCTTCCGTCAACGCGCCGCCTTCCTCATAGCCGACATAGCCGGGAGGTGCGCCGATGAGTCGGGCGACCGAGTGTTTCTCCATATATTCCGACATGTCGAGGCGCACCATGGCCGTCTCGTCATCAAAGAGGAACCGCGCCAAAGCCTTCGTCAGCTCGGTCTTGCCCACACCGGTTGGTCCGAGGAAGATGAACGAGCCGATTGGACGGTTGGGATCCTGCAGACCGGCACGCGAACGGCGCACAGCTCTGGAAACAGCCTGAACCGCCTCACCCTGACCGACCACGGATTTTGCCAGATCATCTTCCATGCGAAGAAGCTTTTCGCGCTGACCTTCCAGCATTCTGTCGACAGGGATGCCGGTCCAGCGTGAGATGACATGGGCGATATTATCAGCCGTCACCACTTCCTGAACCATGGATGCAGCACCGCTGCTATCATGCTGTTCTGCCGTTGCCAGTTGCTTTTCCAGACCCGGAATGATGCCATAGGTCAACTCACCGGCGCGCTGGAACTGTCCATTGCGCTGGGCGGTTGCTAACTCATTGCGTGCTTCATCCAGCTGCTTCTTGAGGTCGGCAGCATGGCCAAGCTTCTGCTTTTCGGCCTGCCAACGGGCCGTCAGCGCATCGGCCTTTTCTTCCGTGTCGGCCAGCTCGTCTTCCAGCCTTTTCAGGCGATCCGCAGATGAGGCATCCGTTTCCTGCTTCAAGGCCTCACGTTCGATCTTCAGCTGAATGATCCGGCGATCCAGTTCGTCCAGCTCCTCGGGCTTTGAATCCACCTGCATGCGAAGACGCGATGCGGCTTCGTCCATGAGATCGATGGCCTTATCTGGCAAGAAGCGGTCGGTGATGTAGCGGTTGGAGAGGGTTGCAGCGGCCACCAGAGCCGAATCGGAGATGCGGACCTTGTGATGTTGCTCGTATTTTTCCTTCAAACCGCGCAGGATCGAAATCGTGTCCTCGACCGTCGGTTCGCTGACGATGACAGGCTGGAAGCGACGGGCCAGAGCCGGGTCTTTTTCAACGTGCTTGCGATACTCATCCAGCGTGGTGGCGCCGACGCAATGAAGCTCGCCGCGCGCAAGTGCCGGCTTGAGCAGGTTGGACGCATCCATGGCGCCATCGGCCTTACCCGCGCCAACCAGCGTGTGCATTTCATCGATGAAGAGAATGATGCCGCCAGCTTCCGCCTGAACTTCGTTCAGAACAGCCTTCAACCGCTCCTCAAACTCACCGCGATATTTCGCACCGGCAATCAAAGCGCCCATATCCAGCGCCATCAACTTCTTGTCTTTCAGGCTTTCAGGAACATCGCCATTGATAATGCGAATGGCCAGACCTTCGGCAATCGCCGTTTTGCCGACGCCGGGCTCACCGATCAGGACCGGGTTGTTCTTGGTGCGGCGCGACAGAACCTGCATGGTGCGACGAATTTCATCATCGCGACCGATTACGGGATCGAGCCGACCGTCCCGCGCTTCGGCGGTCAGATCGCGGGCATATTTCTTCAGCGCATCAAAGCCCTGTTCGGCATTGGCACCATCCGCGGTGCGGCCCTTGCGGATATCATTGATGACCTGGTTAAGCGCCTGCGCTGTCACGCCAGCCTTTTTCAAGGAGGCGGAGGTCGATGCGGAGGTTTCAACGGAAAGAGCCTGCAAAAGACGCTCAACCGTGACGAAACTGTCACCGGCCTTCTTGGCGATGTCTTCTGCAGTGGAAAAGACTTTGGCGAGGGGGCCGGTCAGTGAAAGACCGCCATTGCCGCCGGAAACCTTCGGCAATTTGGCAAGAGCCGCGTCATTGGCGAGACGCGCTTCCTTGGCGTTGCCACCGGCGCGCTCAATCAAGGCTGCTGCCATGCCCTGATCATCATCGAGCAGGACCTTCAGGACGTGCTCGGCTGCAAATTGCTGGTGGTTTTCGTTCAGCGCGTAGGTCTGTGCAGATTGCAGAAAACCGCGAACGCGTTCGGAATATTTTTCGATATTCATCTCATAACTCCTTTTACCGCCCTGCCCGATCTCGGCGCAGTTTGGAATGTTAGGGTTGAGGCTCCCTGAAGCGGCAAGCCCCGCTGCGAAAAAGGCCTTTATATATAGAGGCTTCTATCGCCTTGAACGACATGCCGCCCGATGGTTTGGCACGCTGTTCTGGTAGGCTTGATATGGTACGCGAATTTGCAGGTTTAAAGAGGCTGGATGAAGCCTTGCGTTGATTTTTTAGACGAGAGGGAGTGGCATTTCACGCGATAGCACCAAGTCGATCGAACGCTCTTATAAAGTCCCCGAAATCCCTTTGGCCAAGCTTCGCCGTTCACGCGGCATGTTTTGCCCGTGGCTTGATCTTCTCAATTGTGACCATCGCCATTTGAGGCCATGGGTATGTCGGACGGGGCGCTGGAAGTTGCCTCGTAGGGTAGTTTAGTATTGGCACCTTTCAGCGCCCCGTTCAGCGGTTTGTGTCCGCCCACGATCTCTTGCCATGGCTGGCTGTTCCCGGATGGCGAGGGCGAACCTTGCCCGAAAACCGGTCGGACATGACCAAGGTCCAACCCTTCCCATACCGGGCGGCGGCATCCCTGAAGATACCGCCTGCCAGTTCGGCCACACCTTCCCTCGCCTGAAATCCGCGCCGATTGATCAAGGCGCGGACCCAAGGCGATCCGTTTTCCGCAAGGTGAAACACAGGCTGTTGGCCGATGCTGTCCCTCACGATCCGTCCGCACCATCTCTGGCACAGGGCAGATGCAGCGTGTTCCTGTGTACCGCCTAACTTTCGCCGTTCCGCCATCCGGTCGCGTTCGACCATAGGCGGAGGGCTGTCGGTACGCCCGGTGGCGCACAAACCGGACTGACGCAGACGCTTTACGAACCCGTCAGGCATTCGCAACGCGCAAGCGTCAGGCCGGATCGAACATGGAGTAAATTGCGCCAGCCGGTCCGAAACCGGCGCTATCCCCTCACCCGTTACCACCGGGGAGATCGCTGCCAGACCCCGGCGATGAAAGGTTGCGTAGCCTCAACATCACCAGCGCCGGTTCCGCCTCGCCGCAACGCCTTGCGGTGTATCCGAGGGCGGAACGGGGGCATTGTGCTGCCGATTCGCCCGTCATTGAGAAAGTGCAGATCGATTTTTCGGTGTTTTTGAATAAGTCATTGTTTTGCAACGGGTTTATTTTCAGATGCGCAATCTCACCGCCGAAAACGAAAAAACCCCGGCGAACCGGGGTTTTTCAAACTTATGACTTAGAAGGGTCAGTTGGCTTATTCGCCAGCATTTTCCAGCGTTGGGGCGTCGCCGCCTTCGCCACCTTCAGGCGCCGCTTCACCGTCTTCACCAGCCGTGCGGCGTGGGCGACGGGGGCGAGGCGTGGCGCTGCGAGCACGACGCGGTGCGCGTTCCGTCGCAGTTGCGTTAACCTGCGCTTCCTCTTCGACCGCTACTTCCTTGGGCGTACCCTCGATGACCGGCTGAGGTGCAGAGCTTGCGTCGTAAACGGGTGCGGCAACTGGCGCTGCAGCCACCTCCTCCTGCTCCTCGCGGGGCTGGCGTTCCGGCCGGGCGGGGCGCTCGCGACGATCACGGCGTTCACCGCGGTCCTGACGCTCGGCGCGCTCAGGGCGCTCCTGCCTTTCAGGGCGATCCTGACGCTCTTGCTGGTCGTTACGCTGGGCCTGATCATTGCGCTGTGGCTGATCGTTGCGCTGGGCGCGCTGCTGGTCCTGCTGATCATGCTGGCCGGGCATGGAAACAATGACGTCATCATTGTCATCGCCATCCATATCGTCGCCGTCGCGTTCCTGCTGGAACTCGCCGCGCTCATCGCGCTGGAAGCGTTCCTGCATCTGGGCCTGCGCCGAAGCAATGATACGGTTATAGTGTTCGGCGTGCTGCAAATAGTTTTCAGCCATAACGCGGTCGCCAGAGCTTTGGGCATCACGTGCGAGCGTGGAATATTTCTCGGCTATGTGCTGGGCGGTGCCACGAATCTTAACATCAGGGCCAGAACTGTCATAGCTTCTCGTGAGCGGATTGCCGCCCTTGCGATTGAAGTTATTATTGTTGTTGCTACCGCTGCTGCCACCGCCGCCGCCGCCATTGTTATTGCTACCACGCCCCCGGCCGCGCTTGTTTTGCTGTCCTGGCCTCATCAATTGCTCACCTGAATTCTGTTTTCTGATAATTTCGTTGTTACGATACAATGACGGATGGACGCATATCAAAGTACGGTTTTCCGAAATTGCTCCCATTACGCGACGTGCACCAAAAGGCCAAGACTTCGCGTTTAATGCCCGGATGCGCAAATGCTGCATCGAGCTGCCTGCGAACAAAGTTTCCTGAATCACATGCCGGGAATGCCCAGCCTTCAGGGTTTCCACAAAAACCCGCTTCGGGACTGATCAAAACCCAGCGAATCTAAATTCGCCCTCAGCCACCCAACATGTTGCGGGCAAACTAGCCCGCTTCCTTTCGAAATCCAAGCCTTTTCTTTCGCTGTGCAAAATATCCATGCACATAACCATCATCGTGACAGTCAATCGTGCCTGGAAAAGAGCAAAACGCGGTCGTTGCTGCCGTAATCCTTCACTGCCTCCACACAGGAATATCCGTAGCCTGCAAAAATGGCGATCACATCCACCTTCTGATCATAGCCGATTTCCAGCCCGATCAAACCGCCAACATCAAGATAATCCACCGCTTTTTCAGCGATAACACGGTATGGGAAAAGACCATCCGCCCCACCGTCAAGCGCTGCCATGGGATCGAAATTGCGCACATCGCGATCAAGCGTTTCGATGTCTGCGCTTTTAATATAGGGCGGATTCGACACGATGATGTCAAAGCGCCCGGAAATATTCGCGAACCAATCGCTTTCCACGGTCTTGAAACGCGTGCTCAGGCCATGCCGCACCGCATTCTTTTCTGCCGTTTCAATCGCATCGCGGGAAATATCGCTGCCGACACCCGATGCCTCCGGGCATTCGTGCAGAAGCGCCAGGCAAATGGCACCGGTACCGATTCCCATATCCAGAACCCGCGCCTGCCCTTTTTGCACGGCGATGCGGCGAAGGTGCGGAAGAAGCGCATCGACCAGCACTTCCGTATCCGGCCTTGGCTCCAGCGTGCCAGATGACAGGATGAGGTCCAGACCGTAAAATTCCCGGTGGCCGAGAATGCGGTGGACGGGCTCACCCGTCTCGCGGCGCACAACCATGGTTTCGATCTTTGCTGCCTCGCCATCACTTACGATGCGGGCGCCATTCAGCACGAAATCCGTCAACGAAAAGCCGATGACGCTACCGATCAGCAGCCTCGTATCCGTCACGGGATCGGCAACACCTGCTGTTTCCAGGCGTTTGCGCACCTCTGCAACGAGCGTGCTGACGGGCTTCGTCACTGCTGTTCGCCAAGCTGGGCGAGCTGACCGGCCTGATAATCGGCAATCAGCGCATCGACCATCTCATCGATATCGCCTTCGATCATGCGGTCCAGCTTATAGAGCGTGAGGTTGATGCGGTGATCAGTCACGCGCCCCTGCGGGAAGTTATAGGTGCGAATGCGCTCGGAGCGATCGCCCGAACCCACCTGGCTCTTTCGGTCTGCAGACCGTTCGCTATCGACCTTCTGACGCTCGATATCGTAAAGGCGCGAGCGCAGAACCTGCATGGCCTTGGCGCGGTTCTGGTGCTGCGACTTTTCCGAACTGGTGACGATCAACCCCGTTGGCAGGTGGGTGATGCGAACAGCGGAGTCCGTGGTGTTGACGTGCTGGCCACCGGCGCCGGATGCGCGCATCGTATCGATGCGGATATCGTCGGGGCGGATTTCGATGTCGATCTCTTCGGCTTCCGGCAGAACGGCGACGGTTGCCGCAGAGGTGTGAATGCGCCCGCTGGCCTCGGTATCCGGCACGCGTTGGACGCGGTGAACGCCGGATTCGAATTTCAGCTTGGAAAACACACCGCGCCCGGTAATCGTCGCGATGATTTCCTTGTAGCCGCCTGCTTCGCCTTCGCTGGCAGAGAGAATTTCCACCTTCCAGCCCTTGGTGCTTGAGAAGCGTTCATACATGCGAAACAGATCGCCCGCGAAAAGCGCCGCTTCCGAACCGCCGGTGCCAGCGCGAATTTCAACGATGGCGCTTTTCTCGTCGGCAGCATCCTTGGGCAGAAGAAGGATTTGCATGTCCTTCTCAAGCTGCTCGATCTGGGCTTGCAGCTCGGGAAGCTCGGCTTCGGCGAGATCGCGCATGTCCTTGTCGCTGGATCTATCGGCGGCAATCGCTTCCAGATCAGCTGTTTCGGCAAGCGCCTTTTCGTATTCGCGGATGGTTTTGACGACCGGCTGCAATTCCGAGTATTCCGACGCTAGCTTCACATAGACATCTGCCGCAGGGCCGGATGCCATGCGCGCTTCGATTTCACCGAAACGACGCTCAAGCTCACGCATTTTTTCGACGGGGAGCTTAGCCACCTGTCACGCACTCCAATTTCTGTTGGTTCTCAGATAGGGATAGAATGGGTCGCGGCAAAGCGCAAAAGCAGCTGGCGCGGACTTTCCACTGACTTTTGATCGTCCAGCGCCGCTTCCAGCTCCTCAGACAACAGTCCGACATCCAGCCCCAGCAACATGGCCTTCACCGGGCCGATGGATGTGGGAGACATGGAGATGGAGCGGAAGCCAAGGCCGATCAGTGCCATGGCGGAAAGCGGCTTGCTCGCCATCTCTCCGCACAGCGTGACCTTGGTGTTGTTGCGGTCTCCGGCGCGCACGATATCGCGCAGAATACGCAGGAAGGGTTTGCCGAGATTATCGAAGCGATCCGACACGCGGGCATTGCCGCGATCCACCGCCATGGTGAACTGGAAAAGGTCGTTGGAGCCGACCGAGACGAAATCGACCTCCGACATCAGCTCATCCAGCTGCCACATCAATGAGGGCACTTCGAGCATGGCGCCGAATTGCAGCTTGCGCGGCAGAGAATGGCCGAATTTCGACAGGTGCTGCACTTCCTTCTGGAACAGCTCACGGGCGGCGCGAATTTCGGCCACTTCCGTGATCATGGGCAGCATGATGCGCAATTCAGCACCAGACGCCGCACGCAAAAGAGCGCGCATCTGCGTGCGCATCAGGCCGGGGCGATCCAGCGAAAGACGGATGGCGCGCCAGCCGAGAGCCGGGTTTTCCTCTTCCTGGCCGCGCATATAGGAGACGACCTTATCGCCGCCAATATCCAGCGTGCGGAAGGTGACCGGCTTGCCCTTGGCGTTGCGCAAAACGCTACGATAGAAGGCTTCCTGCTCCTCGCCCTTCGGCATGTTCGATGCGATCATGAACTGCAGCTCGGTGCGGAACAGGCCGATACCGTCAGCACCGGATTCTTCCAGCTGCGGCAGATCGACCAGCAGTCCGGCATTCATCTTCAGATCGACCCGGACACCGTCCTTGGTCACAGGTTCGACATCGCGCAGCGCCCGGAATTGCTCCTGACGCTTGGCTCGCAGACGAACCTTTTCCTCATAGGCACGCTGCAAATCGGCGACGGGGCGAAGATGCACCTGTCCGTCATCACCATCGATGATGATGGGGTCGTTGTTTTCCGCGAGCGCGACGATGCCCGCTGCCTGCCCGATGATGGGGATGCCCATGGCACGCGCCACGATGACGACGTGGCTGGTGACCGCGCCGTCTTCCAGAACGAGACCGCGAAGTTTTTCACGCGGGTAATCCAAAAGTTCCGCCGCACCCATGGCGCGGGCGAGAACGATAGCATCCGCCGGGAAATCCTGTTCCGGACCACGAATGCCAAAGCCCATCAACTGACGCAACAGACGGTTGGCAAGATCGTCGAAATCATGCATCCGCTCGCGCAGATAGGGATCGGTCAGGCGCATCATGCGCGCCTTGGTATCGCTCTGGACCTTCTCCACAGCGGCTTCCGCCGTCAGACCGTTGCGGATGGCCTCTTCCATGCGCCGCACCCAGCCCTGATCATGGGCAAACATGCGGTATGTTTCCAAAACCTCGCGGTGCTCGCCTTCGGTGGCGACATCGCGGCGCTGGAGCATGTCATCAATGGACAGGCGAAGAGAGCCGATGGCTTCCGCTAGGCGGCGGGTTTCCATTTCGGCATCTTCATTGAGAAGATTGGTAACGACGATGCGGGGATCATGCAGAACAACGTGACCAAGGCCAATGCCTTCGCCATAGGCATCGCCTTTGATGGAGACGGCCCGTGTCAGGTCCAGTTCCACGCCGGGGCGGGTGATTTTTTTCAATTCACCGCTCGCCACAATCTCCGCAATGAGCATTGCGGTTGTTTCAAGCGCTTCAACTTCGTCCTCCCGGTATGTTCGGCTGGTCTTGTTCTGAACGACAAGAACGCCAAGAGTGCGACCGGATCTCAAAATCGGCACGCCCAGGAAGGAATGATAAATTTCTTCACCCGTTTCAGGGAGATAGCGGAATGCAGGATGCGCCTGCGCATCGGAAAGATTGAGCGGCTGGGCCGATGCGGCGATGGTGCCGACAAGACCTTGCCCCATTTTCAGCTGGGCAAGATGCACGGCATCCTTGTTCAGACCTTCGGTGGCGTAAAGCTCGAGCACGCTGTCGGAGCGCAGAACATAGACGGAGCACACCTCCGCCACCATGTTGCTGGCGATTTGCCGAACGATCTGGTCGAGGCGTTCCTGTGGCTCAAGGTGCTCCGCCATCATCTCGCGAAGCCGCTTGAGAAGAACGCGTGGACCTGCAGAAAGGTCTCTCATTGCGGTGCTCCCTGACACCTTCGCATGCGCGCCAAGACGACCCGCATGAAAGGATCCACCAAAACAAAGCCTGCACAGCAAGCCGGACGGCAGGGATGCGCAGTCGATGCAACGTCAACACGTCATCATCAACAAAAGAATCGGATGACGTGTATCGACGTTACAGAATCAACTCTTATCCAGACCGTAAGCAGAATGCAAAGTACGAACTGCAAGTTCCGCGTAGGCACCGTCAATAAGAATGGAAATCTTGATTTCCGATGTTGTGATGGCCTTGATGTTGATGTTTTTTTCAGCAAGTGCCTTGAAAGCGCTTGCAGCAACACCCGCATGGCTGCGCATGCCGATGCCGATGACCGACACCTTGGCCAGACCCGTCTCGCTCTGAACGACGTCAAAACCGATCTGCGTCTTGTTGTCTTCCAGAACCTTGATGGCCTTGGGCATATCGCCCGATGGCACGGTAAAGGTCATGTCGGTGCGCGAGCCATCTTCAGAGATGTTCTGCACGATCATGTCGACATTGATATGGGCTTCAGCCAAAGGTCCGAAAATGGCAGCAGAAACACCCGGCCGATCTGACAAGCGGCGCAGCGAGATTTGTGCTTCATCCTTGGCATAGGCGATGCCGGTTACGACTTCCTGTTCCACGATTTCTTCCTCGTCACAAATCAAAGTACCGGGCGGATTGATAAGGTCACCCATGCCCGGAGCATCAGGATCCTCGAAACTGGAGCGCACGAAGGTGCGAACCTTGTGCACCATGGCAAGCTCGACCGAGCGAACCTGCAGAACCTTCGCGCCAAGTGACGCCATTTCCAGCATTTCTTCAAATGCCACCTTCTTCAGGCGGCGCGCCTTCGGCACGATGCGTGGATCGGTGGTGTAGACGCCATCGACATCGGTATAGATATCGCAACGGTCTGCCTTGACGGCAGCGGCGATGGCAACAGCCGACGTATCGGAGCCGCCACGACCAAGCGTCGCAATGCGGTTATCCGGGCCGAGGCCCTGGAAACCGGCAACAACGGCCACCTGACCTTCGCCCATGCGGCGAACGATATCAGAGCCATCAATATCGAGAATGCGGGCGGCGCCATGGGCGTTGTCGGTGCGGATCGGGATCTGCCAGCCCTGCCATGAGCGGGCATTGATGCCCATGGACTGCAAGGCGATGGCCAGAAGACCGGATGTGACCTGCTCACCCGAGGCCACGATCGCATCATATTCCCGCGCATCGTAAAAGGACGTTTCCTTGGAACCGGCGACCTTCGGCGTGTTCTGAACCCAGTCCACCAACTCGTTGGTTTTGCCGGACATGGCGGACACGACAACGGCCACTTCATGGCCAGCATCCACCTCACGTTTCACATGCCGCGCGACATTATGAATGCGTTCGAGATTTGCGACGGACGTGCCGCCGAATTTCATGACAATGCGAGCCATAGTTGACCAGTACCATCCCAATTTGCCGCCAGATGCAGCGGACAAGAGCACAACCCAGCCGGCTTTTCGTTTAAAAAAGCCTCAAGTTGCCGGTCTCATATCGAAAAGGCATGGCCCACGCAATGCCGTTTATGGACTGTGCGGTACGCCTTTGAAGAGGCGCTGCGACCCGACAGGCGTGTTTCAATGCGTCAACCGTACCGCTGTGGCCTGTACAAACGTCAACATTTCCAGTATGAGCGCGTCAATTACAACTGGCTGAATGGCCGAAATGGCCCGTATCGGCTGCTTTATAACCCTTATCATCTAATGGTTTCAAGCGGATGCAGGCAGCCCAATATCCGAAAGACGGTATATGACAGAAACCCAGGGTATCGCCCCGGCGATTGCACAGGCGTTGGAAAAACGCGGCTATAAAGATTTGACACCTGTTCAGAAGGCGATGCTTGCGCCTGAACTGGAAGGACAGGACGCGCTTGTTTCCGCCCAGACGGGCTCTGGCAAGACCGTTGCCTTCGGCATGGCCATTGCATCGACATTGCTGCAGAAGAACGGCCGCTTCGGCCCCGCCGGTGCGCCACTCGGCATCGCCATTGCCCCAACCCGCGAACTTGCGATGCAGGTGAAGCGCGAGCTGGAATGGCTTTACGAGTTCACTGGCGTTTCCATTGCGTCTTGCGTTGGCGGAATGGATATCCGCGCCGAGCGCCGCACGCTGGAACGCGGTGCCCACATCATCGTTGGCACACCCGGTCGTCTTTGCGACCACATCAAGCGCAAGGCGCTGGACCTTTCGTCCATTCGCGCCGTGGTGCTGGATGAGGCCGACGAAATGCTCGACCTTGGTTTCCGCGAAGATCTGGAATTCATTCTGGAAGAATCGCCAGCGGAGCGCCGCACGCTGATGTTCTCGGCCACGGTTTCGCGCTCGATTGCGAAGCTTGCCGAAAGCTACCAGAAGAATGCCGTGCGCGTTGCAACGACATCCGAGCAGAAGCAGCACGTCGATATCGAATACCGCGCCATGGTGGTTTCACCATCCGACCGCGAGAACGCCATCATCAATGCGCTGCGCTTTTATGAAGCCCGCAATGCCATCGTGTTCTGCTCCACCCGCGCCGCCGTCAACCATCTGACTGCCCGCCTGAACAATCGCGGCTTCTCCGTCGTGGCACTGTCTGGCGAATTGAGCCAGAACGAGCGCACACATGCGCTGCAGGCCATGCGCGATGGCCGTGCCCGCGTTTGCGTGGCGACAGACGTTGCTGCTCGCGGTATCGATCTGCCCGGCCTCGAATTGGTTATCCATGCCGATCTACCGACCAATTCCGATACGCTTCTGCACCGCTCAGGCCGTACTGGCCGTGCCGGACAGAAGGGTATCAGCGCCATCGTGGTGCCGATGAGCCAGCGCCGCAAGGCCGAGCGCCTTCTCGAAGGTGCCAAGGTCAGCCCGGCCTGGGTTCGCCCACCATCTGCCGAAGAGATTACCGAACGCGATGGCGAACGCCTTCTGGCCGACGCTTCGCTGATGGAAAATGTTGGTGATGACGAGCGCGATTTCGTCAACAAGCTGCTGGAACAGCACGGCGCCGAAAAGGTCGCCGCCGCTTTCGTGCGTCTTTACCATGCGGGTCGTTCCGCACCTGAGGACATTGCCGAAGTTTCGCTGGATGGTAGCCGCAAGCCACGCCGCGACGGTTTCGAAACCGTTGAAAATAACGAGCCACGCCGGGATCGTTCCGACTTTTCCGACAGCGGCTGGTTTACGCTGTCTGTTGGCCGCAAGCAGAATGCCGAGCCACGCTGGCTCATTCCAATGCTGTGCCGCTTTGGCAAGCTGACACGTCAGGATATTGGCGCGATCCGCATGCAGCAGACCGAGACCTATGTGGAGTTGGCCGCCGACGCGGTTGAGCGCTTCACATCTGCGCTTGGCAAGGACATGATGCTGGAAAAAGGCATTCGCGTGAAGGCCATGGACGGCAAGCCCGATATGACGGGTGCCAACCGTGAAGACACGCGCCCGCCAAGAGCGCAGAAGAAATTCGACGCCAAGCCAGCACCGAGCGGTGAACGCCGCACGGAAGACAAGCCTTGGAAGAAGAAGGCGCCCGCTGGTGACAGACCAGCGAAGTTCGAAGGCAAGAAAGACAAGCCTTTTGAAAAGCGCGCTCCAAAGAAAAAATGATCGCACCTAAACAAAAACCCGGCGGATATGATCCGCCGGGTTTTTTCGTTTTCAACTATCGATCTTATCGAGGGGCTTCGCAGCCCGGAGAGCCGATGATGCAGCCAAACTGCTGACCACCCTCGGGTGGCCGTGGCGGCTGATTGACACCAGGACGACGGCTGCCTTCGTCATTTTGACGGCGCTGGTCGATCGCGTCGCGGTTCTGATCCCGGTTCATATCCCGGTCTCTGTTCATGTCGCGGTCTCTGTTGCGGTCGCGGTCACGATTGTCATTGTCCCACCGTGGGCGGTCACGATCGCGGTCGCGATTGTCGTTATCCCAGCGCGGGCGATCATTATCGCGTGGCGGGCGTGGGCGGTCGTTCTGGTTCCAGTCGCCGTAGCGCTCTTCCCAGCGGCCATCATTTGGACCACGACCGCGTGGGTCACGGTCTCGCTGATCACGCCATTCGTCGCGTGGTGGACGCGGACGATCATAGCCACCGCGTGGTGGCGGCGGTGCAGTCCAGTATCCGCCACCGGCGGGGCGACGCCAACGGTCACGTTCACGATAGAAATCGCGGTCGCGGTAATATCTGTCCCAGTAGCGTCCGGCTTCAAAGGTGATGACGGGCACGCCGAGGTCACGGTAATAACGTGGCTCGACGTAGACGCGGTTCTGGCGATAGATGGCCTGAACATAACGTCCGGCAACCCAGCCACGGCCATAGCTGAACGATACGTCACACCATGGTGTATCAGACAGGCAGCCGTGGATTGTCAGCGGTGCGCCATTGGGAATGACGACAACAGCTGGATAGGCGGTGCTGGGACCAGAACGCATATTGACGTTAGCGGTGGAAAAGCCTTGTGTCGCCGCTTGCGCGAGTGCCGGGGCGGCGACAAGCGCGAGCAGCGCAAAAGCCCCAAACAGTTTCTTCTTCACGTTCATTCTCCCTCAAGCAAAAGGCTTGGTCGCCGTTACAGGCATTCAACCGTGTGAAAATACGCGCCCGATGATGAACGCAGCATGAAACGGAAATCCCGTGAAATCGGTTCCTTTGGCCCGCGACAACAGGGCGCAGCAGCCCCCACCCCCTTGACTTCGAGGGTCAGGCATCCGACTTCAGGAGGCAGGACAAGAAGGAGCACACCATGAGCGAAGCCGCAAAGACCACCGTCGACCAGAGTGAAGTGGACCGGTTTTCAGCCATGGCTGCGGAGTGGTGGAGCCCGACGGGAAAATTCCGTCCGCTGCACAAGTTCAACCCCGTGCGACTCGACTATATTCGCAACCGCGCCTGCGAGAATTTTGGGCGTGACCCCAAAGCGCATCGCCCGCTCGAAGGTTTGCGCGTGCTCGATATTGGCTGCGGTGGCGGCCTTCTATCTGAGCCCTTGGCACGCATGGGCGCCAATGTGGTGGGAGCCGACCCATCGGAAAAGAACATCGGTATCGCTTCCACCCACGCACGCGAAAACAATGTTGAGGTTGATTACCGCGCCGTGACAGCCGAACAGCTGTTTGAGGCTGGCGAGACCTTCGACATTATTCTCAACATGGAGGTGGTTGAGCATGTGGCCGATGTCGACCTGTTCATCTCGACCTGCACGAAGATGGTGCGGCCCGGTGGGCTGATGTTTGCAGCCACCATCAACAGAACGCTGAAAGCGCGGGCGCTGGCGATTTTTGCAGCTGAAAACGTGCTTCGCTGGCTGCCGCGCGGAACCCACCAATATGAAAAGCTGGTGCGCCCGGACGAACTGGAAAAGCCTGTCGTCGCCAACGGTATGCATATCATTCACCGCACGGGCGTGTTCTACAATCTGTTGCAGGATCGCTGGAACCTGTCACCCGACATGGACGTGAACTACATGGTTCTGGCCAAGCGCCCGGCGTGACGACGCCTCAGTTCACATCATCCGGCAGGACGGGCAGCGGCGCAACGGCGATGCCTTCCTCTATCAGCGCCTTGGCTTCCTGCGGCGAGGCCTGCCCGATGATGCCACGCTCTTCCTTTTCGCCGTAATGGATCTTGCGGGCTTCCTCGGGAAATTTATCGCCCACATCTTCCGCATTGGCGCGGATGCTGGCGAGCGTTTCCTTGATCTTGGCGAAAGCCTGTTTCTGCGCCGTATCCATGGCCAAAGTGCGCGTTTGCTCCCGTTCTCGGGCCGTGGAAACAGAGGGTGCCATCAGCATCTTGCCGACTTTCGGTGAGCCGCACACAGGGCAGGTGACCAGCCCGCGTTGAAGCTGGCCGTCAAAATCCGCGCTACCGGAAAACCAGCCCTCAAACTCATGGGCCTGTTCGCAATTGAGCGCGTAGCGGATCACTGCGCGCCCGCCCCTGCAATGACGGTGTTGATGACCGTATCGAGGTTGAAATCCCGGGCGTTTTTCAGATTGGGGATCTTGGCGCGTGCACCCGCCACAGCGGATGGATCGATGTCGGCATAGACGATCTCTTCCCCCTCGCCACCGGCTGACGCCAGCACATTGCCCCAGGGATCGATGACCATCGAGTGGCCGAAGGTTTCGCGGCCATCCTCATGCGTGCCGGCTTGCGCCGCCGCGATGACGAAGGCACCGTTTTCGATAGCGCGGGCGCGCAGCAGGACTTCCCAATGGGCTTGTCCCGTCTGCTTTGTGAAGGCGGCAGGCACCGTCAGAATTTCGGCTCCCGCTAGTGCTTCGGCCCGAAACAGTGCCGGGAAGCGCACGTCGTAGCAGATGGCAAAGCCGAATTTGGCAAGCGGAAGGTCTGCGACGCGCGCTTCCGTGCCCGGTTCATAGGCCGAGCTTTCGCGCCAGCTCTCGCCATTGTCCAGATCCACATCGAACATATGGATCTTGTCATAGGTGCAGATGCGCTCGCCATCGGGCGCAAACAGGAAGCCGCGATTGGCGATCTTACCATCGGTGCGGGCGATGGCGGTCGAGCCGACATGGACGTAAATGCCGAGTTCACGCGCAAGCTTTGCCGCCGTGAGCACAATGATATCGCCCTTCTCGTCTTTCAGGCATGCGCGCAGAGCATCGCGGTCCTTCTGGATCGCACCGGTCATCTCAGGTGTCTGAACATAGACAGCGCCCTGCTCCGCCGCTTCACGAATGAGGCGTTCCATTGCCGCGGCGTTGGTCTTGGGGTCTGTGCCTGAGCACATCTGGATTGCTGCGGCCCTGAAGCTCATCTGTTCGGTCCCTTTTTCACGTCTTTTTATTGGAATATCGCGCTTGTCTTAGGCGGCCAGAAGCGGATCGAGCTTGCCATCGCGGTCCAGCGCGTGAAGATCGTCACAGCCGCCGACATGGTTTTCACCGATGAAGATTTGCGGGAAAGTGTTGCGACCGGATTTATCCATCATTTCCTGTCGATAATCAGGGTTTTCGGTGGCATTGTACTCGGTGAAGGCAACGCCCTTGCTCTGCAGAAGAGACTTGGCGCGGGCGCAAAAGCCGCAGAGATCGCGTGTGTAAATCGTGACGGATGCCATTGTTATCGGTCCTTGCACTCTTGATAAAACCACATGTTCTGACGTTTCATATAGGACCGGAAATCGCCATTGCAAAGGTCAAAACGGTGACGTCGCGGGCACCTGCCTTCTTCAGGCGGCGTGCAGCGGCTGCAACCGTGGCTCCTGTGGTGTAGACATCATCCACCAGAACAACGCGCTTGCCCACGAAGTCGGACTCGCGGCCCGGCGCAATGGCAAAGGCACCGCGCACATTTTTCTTGCGCGCCCGCGCCGAAAGGCCGACCTGCCGGCTGGTCGGTTTGATGCGGACAAGGGCAGATGCGACAAGAGGCTTGTTGGCGAGAACAGACACATGCCGGGCAAGCTCGGCAGACTGATTGAAGCGGCGCGCGAGGAAGCGTCGCCTGTGCAGTGGCACCGGTACGATGCAGTCACAGCCTGCAACCGCGCCGTCGCTGGCGCGCAGCATCCAGCGCGCCATGAGTTGCGCAAGGTCGGTGCGATCCATATATTTGAGCTGATGGACGAGCTTTCGGGCGGGGCCATCATGCACCGTGGCTGCACGCAGGCGCTCAAAGGGCGGCGGTTCAGCAACCGCCTGGGCGCACAGGATTCCGGGGCCGTGGTCACGCGCAAAGGGAATGCCGAGCACCTCGCAATAGGGCCGCTCGATGAACTGAACGTCCACCCAGCAGATCGGGCACAGGGCACCGCCCTGTCTGGTCTTGCAGCCACACCCCACGCAGGATGGAGGATAGACGAGATCGGCCACCGCACGCCAGACGGCGCGCAGCACACCCACCCCGGCATCGCTTGCAACAGGCTTTTCCCACTGGACCATGAGGTTGACAATAGGCCCGAACGGGTGCCTTTGCGATAGCAAAATTTGGATGGATGACGGCATGGATATCGTTTTTGACACAGGCTTGATCGAAAAGAACCGCATGCGCGCCTGGCGCTCCCGCGATGACAAAGCTGCGTTTCTGCTGGATATAACAGCGGATGAACTCGCCGACCGCATCGCCATTATCGAACGGCATTTCGACAATGCCGTGGAGCTGCATGGCGCGACAGGCATAACGGCCAAACGCCTACTGGAAACCGGCAAGGTCGGGAGCGTCAGCCGCGTTGAGATCGATGCGGCTTTCGCAGACGGCGATGAGCAGATGCTGGTGGCACCCATCGAGCATCTGCCGCTTGAGCCGCAATCGCAAAATCTGGTGGTTTCGCCGCTCAGCCTGCATCTCACCAACGACACGCCGGGCACCCTGATCCAGATCCGCCGCGCCCTGAAGCCCGACGGGCTTTTCATGGCCGCCATTCCCGGTGCTGGCACTTTGCAGGAATTGCGTGATGTTCTGCTATCGACCGAGGCGGAGATGAGCGGCGGCGCAAGCCCCCGTGTCATACCCTTTGCCGATGTGCGCGATGTTGGCGCCCTGTTGCAGCGGGCGGGCTTTGCGCTGCCGGTGACGGATACGGAAACCTATACGGTGCGCTACGATTCCATCCTGCCGCTGATGCGTGACCTGCGCGCCATGGGCATGGCCAATCCGATGATGGGACGCAGCAAAAGACCGCTGAACCGCAGTTTTTTGATGCGCGCAGCGGAATTATATGCGGAAAGATACAGTGATCCCGATGGCCGCATCCGCGCGACATTCTCGATCATCTTCGTATCGGGATGGGCCCCGCATGAGAGCCAGCAGAAGCCACTGAGACCCGGCTCTGCCAAGACACGGCTGGCCGATGCGTTGAAAACAACCGAAATCAAGCTGCCGAAGCGCGGTGACGAATAGGAAATCAGGCGAGTGAGTTGGCGAGCGTATCGCTAATAAGCTTGAAGATCGCCAGCAGATTATCTCGAATGCTTTCCATGCCCAAAATCAGGGAAGCAGCGATGATACCGATGATAAGGCCGTATTCGATGGCCGTCGCGCCTCGGCTGTCCGCAGCCAGAGCCATCAATTTGCGTGCCACGAAATCCGTTCTGCATGTCATGCCCAACACCCTTTACCCCCGCGCGTTCGAGACGCGCAGATGAAACCCAAGGGCAACTTAGCGCAATAAGATGTGCAAACTGTTACGCCCTGACCGACCATACCGCCGCCCGGAATGCGTCGGCAGCACAGCCGTCTTAATTTCACCGCTGAAACCTTTCATGAAGAAGAATATTATAATAAAAACGAATACCCAGATATGAACGAAGAGCGATAGGCCACTGCTAGAGATTGATCCTCCCCTTCAGGATTTCTTCCAAAAATCGACTATCGCCCTTGCTCTGTCCCACGCTGGCGGTGACCAGCACCTTGCCTTGGTGAACCAGAAATTCTGCACCTTGACGGGCTATGGCAGCGACGACGTGGTTGGTAAAAACTGCCGAATGCTGCAGACCAGCCAGAACGGAACGAATGCGCCCAACACCGAGGCTCGTGGCAAGATCCACGCATTTCTCAAAGCCGACGGTCCAGCGACAATGCGCACGACCATCGTCAATTTTCGCAAGGACAGCAGTCCTTTTGTGAATTTGCTCTTCATGTCGAAGTTGAAGGCAAACTCGGGACAGGTCCGCTACATCCTTGCCTCACAGTTCGATGTCAGCCGTGCTCACAAGCACCTGCTCCAGGCCTATGACCTGGAACTAGACGACACGCTGAAGACGCTCAAGCCGCTGCTTGATGACCACAACATCATGATCGAGGGAACCCTTGCGATGATTGCAAACTCCACCAACACGATTGCTCAGGCAAAACTCACTTTGGCGGAACTGGAACAAAACACCCCGTATTGATCGTTCCCGTTTTTTGATCGTTCCAGCTTAGGACATTTCAAGGACCCATTTTGTCTCAGGAAAATATCGCTCATTCCGTGCCCGTTGTCGGCGTAGGCTCTTCTGCTGGTGGCCTGGAAGCTCTGCGTGAAATGCTGACCGCAGCCGATTTTCCGACCGGGCTTGCCCTTGTGGTCGTGCAACATCTTGATCCGCACCATGAAAGCATGCTGGCAGAGCTTCTGGACCGGCACACGAAGCTGGATGTGCTGCAATGCGAGGGTGGCGAAGCCATCACGGCTGATACGGTTTTCATCATCCCTCCGGGCAAGGGCCTGAGCATCGAACAGGGGCGCCTTGTTCTCAATGATTTCGCGCAGCCACGCGGCTTGCGCCGTCCCATCGACGATTTCTTCATATCGCTGGCAAACGACCAGCAATCAAATGCGGCCTGTGTCATTCTGTCCGGCACCGGTGCAGATGGCTCGACTGGGCTGCGCGCCATCAAGGAAAATGGTGGCCTCTGCGTCGTTCAAGAGCCTTCGACTGCCAAATACGATGGCATGCCGGTTTCTGCCACCGGCACCGGGCTTGTGGATTTCGTGAAGCCACCGCAGCAGATCCTGTCCTGCATTGGCGGCTTTTTCTTCCGCAAGAACCAGAGTGCGGAAGAGCGGGAACGCAATGACGTTGCCGACATTGTCGATGACCTGTGCTCGGCACTGCGCCGCACCATCGGTCATGATTTCGCCGGTTACAAGCAGACCACCTTCGTACGGCGGGTCGAGCGGCGCATGCATGTGCTGGGCATCAGCCGAGGCTATGAATATCTGCAGCGGGTACAGCGCGACCACGACGAATGCGAGGCGCTGTTTCGTGATCTTCTGATCAATGTGACCCGGTTTTTCCGGGATCGCTCGTCCTTCGATGTGCTGAACGAACATGCCATTACGAGGCTGATGCAGGATTCTGCCGGCAGCCAGGAGGGTGTGCGGGTCTGGATACCCGGCTGCTCCAGCGGCGAGGAAGCCTATACGATTGCCATTCTGTTTGCGCAGGCCGCCAAAACCCTCAACCTACCGTGCAATGTCCAGATTTTTGCGACCGATATTGACGAAAGCATGCTGAGGATTGCGCGAGAAGGCTCCTATCCGATCGCGCAGCTGGCCGACATACCGCATGAATTGCAGGAGCAATATGTCATTCCGCACAAGGAGCGGTTCAATTTCGTTGGCCAGATCCGCGATATGATCCGGTTTTCCGGCCATAGCCTGATCAAGGATCCTCCTTTTTCCAAGGTCGATCTGGTGTCCTGCCGCAACCTGCTAATCTATTTTGACGACAAGTTGCAGAAAACGGTCATGCCGCTTCTGCATTATGCGATCCGCCCGGGCGGCTTTCTGTTTCTCGGCTCGTCTGAAACCGTTGGTCGGTTCGACACTGTGTTTTCCGTCATCGACCAGAAAGCCAGACTGTTCGAACGCCTTCCCGGCTCTCCGACATACCCTATTCCGCTGCCCGGCGAGCAGAATGCCAGACGCTCCGCTCAATCGCGTGGGCAAGTGCCCCGCACGCCCGAACCGATCGAGCAACTTGCCGCATCCAAGCTGCTTGAGCGCTATGTTCCGGCAAGCGTGGTGCTGGACAATGACGGGCAGATCGTTGCCGCCTACGGGCGCCTGAGCCGCTTCTTCGAATTTCCGACCGGCGCCAGCGAAACCAGCGCGGCTGCGCTTGCGCGTCCCGGCGTTAGGGAAAATCTGGGTGCTCTGGTGCGGCAGGCGCGTGCCAGTGGCAAGCGGATCATTGCCCGCAATGTGGATGTGTTGACGGATTTCGGGTCTCTGAAGACGGAGATCATCTGCGATCCTCTCGACGGCGACACCTGTCTGCTCGTTTTTCAGGAAACATCGGTGTTTACGCCGCTGGAAGCCAGCGAGCTGGTGGAACTGGAACCGGGCGACGACCATGTCGAGGCGCTGGAACGGGAACTGCGTCTGGCAAAGCACAGGCTGCGCTCCGCCACCGAAGAGCTGGAAACGGCCAATGAGGAGCTGAAGAGCTCCAACGAAGAAATGATGTCGATGAACGAGGAGCTTCAATCGACCAATGAGGAACTATCGACCGTCAATGACGAGCTGAAGACCAAGGTCGATGAGGTGACGGTTGCCAATACGGACCTGCGGAATTTCTTCGATTCCACCAGCCTTGCCGTCATCGTGCTGGATAGCGCCATGCGGCTGCGCTCCTACACACGTGCGGCCACAGCCATATTCCCGTTGCAGCCGACCGACCGTGGACGCCCGCTGTTTGAGGTGGCGAGCCGGTTCCCGTCTCTCGACTTTTCCACCCGCGTCCATGCCGTGATGGAAGACGGCGTGGAATATAACCAAACCGTCAATGACAGCGAGCAGGAGCGGACATTTTCGCTGCGCATTCTTCCCTATCGCACCGCCGATGGCACGATAGACGGCGCGACCATCATCATGACCGACATTTCGCACGCGCTGCGGGTTGAAAGCCAGCTGAACGCCGAACGGGAGCGGTATCAGCTTGCAATCGAGGCAGCAGGCATTGGCGTGTGGGAATTCCTGCCTGACCGGGGTGAGTTCGTGCTGGGCGGAACGGCGATGGAGCTGCTTCAGACCCGCGATGGAACACCGGCACTTCAGGCGGTGCTGGAAAGCTTCAGCGACACAGACCGCCAGCAACTGCGCAAGGCGCTGGAAACGGCAATCGATGACCATACGGGATTCGAGCTGACATCCCGCATCACCAGCCATGACGGCCAGCCACGCTGGCTGAAAACCTTTGCGCGCCATGTGAACGAAAGCAACCCCGGGCGGGTGATTGGCGTGAGTGTGGATGTGACCGCCGAATACGAGCTTTCAGAAGCTCGCGAATTGATGCTGAACGAGATGAACCACCGCGTCAAAAACCTTTTCGCGATGATTGGCGGCATTCTGCGCATGGCGGCGCGCAAGCACGAGTCAGTGGGTGGGTTGGTGCAGGATGTCGAGGGGCGGATTCTGGCGCTGGGAAGCGCGCATTCGCTTGCATCCAACCAGAAACGCACATCTGCCGTTCGCATCCATGATCTCATCGAAACAATTCTGACGCCCTATAACCAACACGCGACGATGGACATCAAGGGCGGTGAGTTGCTGATCTCCGTCAACTTCATCACGCCGCTGACACTCATTCTGCACGAATGGTCTACGAATGCCCTCAAGCACGGCATTTTGAGCAAGCCGGATGGCAAGCTGCACATTCATTGGGAAGAAGCTAATGAAGAGATTCGTTTGATATGGAACGAAATCGGCACTGAGGCCGTTGAGGCCCCAGGAGAAGCTGGATTTGGAACAGTTCTTCTGGCTGGCGCTGCGAGGCAACTCGGGGGCACGGTCTCAACTGATATCGTTGGAGACGGGCTGACCCACACTCTGACGATGCCGATCAAGGTTCGACATGTCGCATAAAACTGTACTGCTTGTTGAAGACGAAACATTCGTGGCAATGGATATCCAGATGACTCTCGAAGACGAGGGTTGGACCGTTGCAGGACCTTTTCCCAGCACGGCTGAAGCGCTTTCCTACCTTGAAGAGAACAAGCCAACCTGCGCCATTCTGGATGTACGACTTGTCGATGGCGACGTATTTCCGGTTGCCGACAAGCTCAGAGACACCAACATTCCTTTCGTGTTTCACTCCGGCCATGCGGATGGCCGCACGCTGGAGCAGGTCTATCCACAATCTGCCTTCTGTCCTAAGCCATGTCTGCCGACCAGCCTCGTGAAAGAGGTGAACCAGCTTGTGACACAGATCGAGCCTCTCAGACGGGCTTGCTGACCTTTTCTCGCTTTAAAAATTAGCGTTTTGGAATTCTTCCTTGTCTCGCCTGTCATGTCGGGCGACAAAAGCGCCTCGATGTGAGGAGTGCGGACGATGGACGATATGAAACCCGGGCAGAGCCACATTCTGGAACGGGAAGACAGGCTTCAGATCCTGACATGGGAACGCCTGCCCGAAGAAATCGACACGCCAGCCCAACGCGCCGTCAAACACCACCTTTCAACAGTTGCCGGAGCCGATATAGCGCAATCCGCCTATGTGGCGCGGGACGCCCAGATCTTCACGTCCCGGCTGACACTGGGCGAACGGTCATGGATTGCAGGACACGCCATCGTGCGTGGTGACGTCGAGTTTGGTGCCAATTGCAGCGTAAACCCCTATGCCTGCATTTCCGGCAAGGTGCGCTGCGGCGATGGTGTTCGCATTGCATCTCTCGTTTCCATTGTCGGTTTCAACCACGGCTTCGATGATCCCGACGTGCCGATCTATCAGCAAAAACATGAGATGCTGGGCATCACCATTGGCGACGATGTGTGGATTGGCGCGAATGCCGTTATTCTCGATGGCGTGACCATCGGAAACGGTGCCGTCATCGCTGCCGGTTCCGTTGTAGTAAAAGACATTCCCGACATGGCGATTGCTGGCGGTGTGCCAGCCAAGGTCATTCGCAGGCGGGGCGAGACAGCCGTTTCTACCAAATCGCGTCGGAGCGAGGTTTCTGACGCCTTGCAGCGGGTTGGCAAGGCCGGGGCTGCGCAGTGGCGGGGTATTGTTGAGCGGACGAAAACCGATGGCCGCTATATGTCGCGGGGCGCAGACGGCGTGCTCCATCAAAGCCTCAGACATGAATGTGACGCCATTGAAATCGCAGCCGGCTTTGGCAGCGTGCCCATCGGAGATGAGGCGCAGGAACTGCTGACGCGGCTGCGGGGATTTCAGGATCCCGCCACCGGGTTTTTCCCCGATCCATTTTTGCCGCCAAAGCCCGACAGCGATATTTTTGAGGATTCGGCAGCGCTCTACAATGTGCTGTCCATCGGCTATGCGCTGGAGGTTCTGGGGTCTCACCCACAGCATGCCTTGACCTCAGCGCAGATGGATGCAGCATCCCTTTGCGCCTGGCTCGATAGCTTGCCCTGGAAGAACCGAGCCTGGCGGTGCGGGGACCGGATTGATGCCATCGGCACAGCGCTCTATTTCAATGCGCGGTATTTCGGGGTGACATCAGGCAGAGAAGCCCTGTTCGGATGGTTGACCATGAATGCCGACCGGACAACGGGACTGTGGGGCAAGCCAACGGCGGCGGAAGGCCTGCTGCAACCGGTCAACGGCTTTTACCGCCTGACGCGCGGCACCTACGCCCAGTTTGGTCTGCCGGTGCCCTACCCGGAAGCGACCATCAATTCCGTGATCACAAACTATCGAAACTATGCTGGCTTTTCGGGCGAGACCTTTACGGCGTGCAATCTGCTCGACACGGTCCATCCGCTCTCTCTGTGCCTCAAGCAGACGGATGCGCGAAGGCTAGAGGTGGAGGCAATAGCCGAGAGCGTCATTCTGCGAGGCGCCGAGAGGTGGCAGGACAATCAAGGTTTTGCCTTTGCCAGCGGCCAGCAACCGGGCCTGCAAGGCACGGAGATGTGGCTTTCGACACTGCACATCGCCGCTGACATTCTGGGGATGGCCGATGAGTTTGCTTTCGTGCCAAAAGGTATCCATCGCACACAGGCTGTGGGTCTGGGATTATAAAGATACCTTCGCATCAAAGCCCTTGAGCACCGGGCATTGCGCCGGTGACCGACGAGGAGAGAACCATGAAACTGCCCCGCACGATTGAACCAACGTTCAGACAACTCATCGATGTCCCACTGAAAGTCGGTGAATCACCCGTTTGGGATGAGCGGACAGGGGACTTATGGTTTGTCGATATTCCGGCGCCTGCCGTCTTTTGCCTTCGCCATGGCGGCAAGCTGGAGCGTTTCGAGATGCCGGCTCCGGTGGGCTGTCTTGGTCTGTGTGAAAGCGAAATGATTGTTGTCGGTCTTCAGACCGGCGTGCACCTTCTCGATCCGGCCAATGGTCGGCTGGAACTGTTGTGCGACCCCGATGAGGGGCGGCCTGACAGCCGTCTGAACGATGGCAAGATCGGGCCGGATGGGCATTTCTGGGTGGGGACACGCGATGAGGCGGTGCCGCCGACTGCCAATGCGCGGCTTTACCGTGTCGCGCCAAACGGTGATGTGCAACGTAAGATCGATCAGAACATGTTCACGTCAAACGGCTTGGCCTGGAGCCCGGACGGGCAGAGAATGTACCACTCCGATAGCAGTGGTCTGCTGCTCCAGGTTTTTGATTTCGAGCCACAGACCGGGGAAATTCGCCCTGCAAGGCGCCTGCACGATTTCAAAGATGGCGAAGGTAGACCCGATGGAGGGGCGACCGATAGCGAGGGTTTCTATTGGAGTGCGGGCGTTCAGGCTGGAAGGCTGAACCGCTTTTCGCCGGATGGTGAGATCGTTGAAATCTACACCTTTCCGTTCAAGGGGCCGACAATGCCCTGCTTTGGTGGACCGGATTTGAAGACGCTCTTTGTCACCAGTCTTACAACGGAAAATGACGGCACCAGCGTGGCTGGAACCGTCATTGCGTTTGAAGCACCTGCGCCCGGTGTTCCCGTCCACCGGTTTGCGCGGTAATCGTCACAAAACCCTTGGAATGTCGTCATTCTCATCCGGATTGGGATTGGGGAAGGTGTCCGGCAAAGTATCTGGTTCCGGCTCTTTTACGGGCGGAACATCCGGCTGGGGGGTAAGCGGCGGAACATCGCCCGGAATGGGCTCGACGGGTAGAACTGTCATCGGTTTTCACCTCACAAATTGCGACGGGCAGTCAGTGTCTCACATCGCCCCATGGTCCACTTTCGTTCGCCACTTCAGGTCCAGTTGAACTCTGTCCTGCCCGTCTTGCAGTCTCATGAAGTAAACGTCGGCAACCCTTCGGGGTTCCAAACAGATTGAGGATCAGGCGAAGCCAAGGGATCCACGGGCCACTTTCCGGCTGTTGCCGTAATCGCGAATATGCGCTTCGTGACCCGGCTCAGGCGTTGTCGTGCGGGCTGCCTGAAGCTCTGCCATTTGCAGGAAAGCGTCGGCATAGGTGCCTGTCTCATCGTCCGAGACGGTGGAGACGCGAGGTGTTTTCAAGAAATCGAACATGGCTCCCTCCCATTTGACATCTCAACGCTTCGATTGGTGCCCGCGTTCCCTCCAGACCGGCACCAAATCATCCGCGAGACCACAATATAGCATGTCCGCTTGATAATCCGTTACGCTGCTCCGCTCAAATTTTCGCTAAGTGGACCAGATGATTGCCGCAAAACGAGATCGACAGGCCAAAGCTCCTGACATTCGCTCACCGGGCGCCCCGCAATGATCTGCAGCAGCAGGTCCGTGACGCGCTCCCCCGCCTTGCGCTGGGACGAACGGGTGGTTGAAAGCGAAGGCAGCATGCTTTCAGGCGTGAGGTAGGGAAACACGTCGTCATGCGCAATCACCGACACATCCCGGCCAATAACGAGGCCGAGCTGGCTTGCCGCCCTGTAGACACCCTGCGCCGTCATCATGGCACCTGCCACAAATGCGGTCGGGCGGGAGGCCTGTTCCAGAAGGGAGCGGGCGAACTGGAAAGCCGTTTCCTCGCTAAACGGCCCAGACATCATCAACCGTGGATCCGGCGCGATATCCATCAATGCCAGAGCATCGCGGTAACCCTTCTCACGATCAATGACGAAGGTTCTGCCCTGCGGGCCGTTGATGAACGCTATTTTCCGGTGTCCGCGCTCCAGAAGATGAACCGTGGACAGGTGGGCAACCGCGTGGTTGTCTATATCCAGCCAGGCATGTTCATACGGCGTTTTTGAGCGCCCATGGACGATGAAGGGAAGGCCAAGCTTGTGAAGCAGTTCAATGCGTTCGTCATCGGGGCGGGGCGAATGAATGATGATGCCATCCACCCGCCCGCTTTCGGCCAGACGGCTGAAGATTTTAAGCTCCTGCGCCATGTCATTGTCCGTCGTGACACTGACGAGCATATCCGTGTCTTCCGTCTCCAGACGCGTGGCCATGCCGCCCATGAATTCGGAAAAGAAATGCCCGCCGCCACTGCGGCCCATCACAACGCCAATGGCCCCTGCCCGGCCTGTCGCCAGGCGAACAGCATTCGCATTTGGCCTGTAGCCATACTTGCGGGCAGCCTCGGCCACGCGGTCGCGGGTTTCCTGGCGCACTTCCGGGTAGCCGCCAAGCGCCCGGCTGACAGTGGTAGGCGACAACCCTACTTTTTCGGCAAATTCCTTGAGCTTCATCATCCCCCCGTCTTCTACTGAATGCGATCATCAGAAAAAAGATTCAAGCGCAATAATTGAAATCGCTTTCAATTTTTATTCGACTGATCATGAGGTTACGCCCATCAATCGCCTAAGCCTGACCATAAGGCGCCAGAAATGAAGGATATTCAACTCTTTGAGCGCCTATTGACAGACAAATGAGAATTTGTCAGCTTCCGAAAGTCGAAAGCGTTTTCAATTTTGGGAAAAGATTGGGCGCGTCATGGAGGAGGTTTGACAATGGGTGATTCAATGAGAGTGATTGCGCTGTGCAGTGCTGTGCTCGCGGCAAGTGTTTCCGCGCAAGCTGCAGAGATATCGATGGCGGCGAATTCGACCGGCAAGAATCTGAATTTTATCCGCGAGCGGCTGGTGGAGTTTGAAAAACAGAGCGGCCACACGGTCAAGCTTGTGACCATGCCACCATCGTCAAGCGAACAATTCAGCCAGTATCGCCTGTGGCTTGCCGCTGGAAACACCGATGTTGACGTGTACCAGACAGATATTGTTTGGGCCCCACAGCTGGCTGAGCAATTCGTAGATCTGACCGACGCCGCCAAAGACGTCGTCGCCAAGCATTTCCCTTCCGTCGTCGCGTCCCAGACAGTCGATGGCAAGCTGGTTGCTATGCCGATGTACACGGATGCACCTGCACTCTTCTACCGCAAGGACCTGCTGGAGAAATACGGAAAGCAGCCACCCAAGACCTGGGCAGAGATGTCGCAGACCGCCAAGGACATTCAGGACAAGGAGCGCGAGGGCGGCCAGAAGGACATGTGGGGCTTCGTGTTTCAGGGCAGCGCCTATGAGGGCCTGACCTGCAACGCGCTGGAGTGGATCGCATCGGCAGGCGGCGGGCGCATCGTTGAAACCAATGGCGATATCAGCATCAACAATGAGAAGGCGGCAGCGGCTCTGGAGATGGCCAAAAGCTGGATCGGCACCATCTCTCCGCAGGGCGCGCTTGCTTACAAGGAAGAGGAATCACGCGGCATCTGGCAGACGGGCAATTCCGTGTTCATGCGCAACTGGCCCTATGTCTATGCGCTGGGCAATGGCGATGACAGCTCCATCAAGGGCAAGTTCGGCGTCGTGCCGCTGCCAGCTGGAACCGAGGGCCAAGAAGGTGCTTCCACTCTGGGCGGCTGGAACGCTGCGGTTTCGAAATATTCGAAGAACCAGGAAGCTGCGATTGCTCTGGTGAAATTCCTTGGTTCCGAGGAAACACAGAAGAAGCGGGCGATCGAGCTTTCCAACATGCCGACCATCGCGTCGCTCTATGACGACAAGGATGTGGCCGCCGCGCAGCCTTTCATGCCACTGTGGAAGCCGATCTTCGAGACCGCCGTGCCGCGCCCATCAGCGGCAACCAAGGTGAAGTACAACGAGGTTTCCGCGAAATTCTGGGGCGCCGTTCACAACACGCTGTCTGGCACCGGCACCGCTGCCGAGAACCTCGAACTTCTCGAAGTCGAGCTGACCGATCTCAAGGGAAACAGCTGGTAATCTGGCGCATCGAGGTCGAGCGCCTTTCACCGGCCGCTTGACCTCTTCAGCAATGGTGGAAATCCCTGATGAAAACGACACCCCCTGACAGGCCTGCGGCCTCGGCAGGCTCCGACCTGCATTCGCAGCGTCTGCGCTCTGCCTGGCTGTTTCTCGCCCCGACATTTCTGACGCTGGCGCTTGTGGCTGGCTGGCCGCTGGTTCGCACCGTGTGGTTCAGCCTGACGGATGCGTCGCTGACCAATCTTTCCGACGCGCAATTCGTCGGCCTGAAGAACTACCTCTCCTGGATTACGCTGAGCAGCGGTCGCACCATCTATCGCGGCCTTCTGGCAGACGCAGCCTGGTGGGCAGCCGTCTGGAACACGCTGAAATTCACTATGCTTTCGGTTTCGATAGAAACCGTGCTGGGCCTGATCGTCGCGCTGGTCCTGAATGCGGAGTTCAAGGGTCGCGGACTGGTGCGTGCCGCCATTCTCATTCCATGGGCCATTCCCACCATCGTTTCCGCCCGCATGTGGGCGTGGATGCTGAATGACCAGTTTGGCATCCTGAACGACATGATGCTGAACCTCGGCCTCATATCGCAAAGGATCGCCTGGACCGCCAACCCTGAAACGGCGATGACGGCTGTGCTGATCGTGGACGTCTGGAAGACCACACCCTTCATGGCGCTGCTCATTCTGGCCGGTTTGCAGATGGTGCCGAAGGATATGTATGAGGCCGCAAAGGTAGACGGTATCCATCCCATAAAGGTTTTCTTACGCGTGACATTGCCGATGATCCGCCCTGCCTTGATGGTGGCGGTTATCTTCCGCATGCTGGATGCCATGCGGGTCTTCGACCTCATCTATATTCTGACGCCGAACAATTCGCAGACCAGAACCATGTCTGTGCTTGCCCGCGAGAACCTGTTCGATTTCGACAAGTTCGCCTATGGCGCGGCGGCATCCACCATGCTGTTTCTCATCATCGCGTCCATCACCATCATCTATATGTGGCTTGGCCGGGTTAACACGGATGGAGGAGCACGATGACCGTTTCCGGCTTTATCAAGACGACGGCGTTTTATGCGCTTGTCGCCATTATCGTGATCGTTGCGATCTTTCCGTTTTACTATGCGATCCTGACGAGCTTCAAGACAGGCACTGCGCTGTTTGAGATCAACTATCTGCCGAAGAACATATCCTTCAGCAATTACAGTGACGTGCTGGGCAATGACAGCTTTCTGCGCAATCTGGGCAATTCGCTGCTGGTTGCCACATGCGTCGTGGTTCTGTCGCTGTTTCTGGCCGTGACGGCAGCATACGCACTGGCGCGCGTGCGCTTCAAAGGCCGCTCGCTTCTGCTACTGACGATCCTGTCCGTCTCGATGTTTCCGCAGATCGCGGTTCTGGCCGGATTGTTCGAGCTGATCCGCTGGGCGGGTGTGTTCAACACGCCGCTTGCGCTGATCTTCTCCTACATGATTTTCACGCTGCCATTCACCGTGTGGGTGCTGACCACCTTCATGCGGGATCTGCCCATGGAAATCGAAGAAGCGGCGATTGTCGATGGGGCAACGCCCTGGGTCATCATCACGCAGGTGTTTATGCCGTTGATGTGGCCAGCGCTGGTCACGACAGGCCTTCTGGCCTTCATTGCCGCGTGGAACGAGTTCCTGTTTGCGCTGACCTTTACGTCATCAAACGACCAGCGGACGGTGCCGGTGGCCATCGCGCTTCTGTCCGGCAGCTCGCAATTTGAAATTCCATGGGGAACGATCATGGCGGCGTCTGTCATCGTCACCGTGCCCCTCGTCATTCTCGTTCTGATCTTCCAGCGGCGCATCATTTCCGGCCTCACGGCTGGTGGCGTCAAGGGTTAGGAGACTTTTTCATGACCAGCATAAAACTGCGCAATATCAAAAAATCCTTCGGCGCTTTCGATGTCATCAAAGGCATCGACATGGATATTCACTCAGGCGAGTTCATGGTCTTCGTCGGCCCTTCCGGCTGCGGCAAGTCCACGCTTCTGCGGCTGATCTGCGGGCTGGAGGAAATCACCGGCGGCGAGCTTTCCTTTGAAGACGAGGTCGTCAACCGCCTTGCACCCGCACAGCGGGGTGTGGCCATGGTGTTCCAGTCCTATGCGCTCTACCCGCATATGACCGTGTTCGAGAATATGGCCTTCGGCCTGAAGCTTGCCGGTTCCAGCAAGGACGACAGGCGCAAAAGGGTGGAGGCGGCAGCGGACATGCTGCAATTGACACCTTACCTTCAACGCCTGCCTAAACAGCTTTCCGGTGGCCAACGCCAGCGCGTGGCCATTGGTCGCGCCATCGTGCGCGATCCGAAGGTCTTCCTGTTCGATGAGCCGCTTTCCAACCTCGATGCGGCGCTGCGCGTGGCGACGCGTCTCGAAATCGCCAAATTGAACCGCACTATGCCTGACACGACAATGATCTACGTGACCCATGATCAGGTGGAAGCCATGACGCTGGCCGACAGGATTTGCGTGTTGCAGGATGGCCGTGTGGAACAGGTGGGAACGCCGCTGGAGCTTTATGAAGCACCCGTCAACACATTCGTCGCAGGCTTCATCGGATCTCCGAAAATGAATTTTCTGACCGGCAAGCTTGCGGAAGCCTATGGTGCACATACCGTTGGCATCCGGCCCGAACATATCACGGCAACAGACGGAATCGGCGGCTGGACAGGCGATATTGTGCATGCCGAAATGCTGGGATCTGACACCTATATCTACGTCGATATGGGCACGGAAGAGCCTGTCGTCGTGCGCGAGGAAGGCGTGTCCGCCCGGCAGGCCGGGCACAAGCTGACTCTGGCACCATTGGCAGAGCATATTCACCGCTTCGACGCGCAGGGCAACGCGCTGCCCGGAACCCGTTCGCGTGCCGCATAGTTGAACAACCATCTTCACCGGGCGGCTGTCCAGCCGCGCCGGTTCACCAGGGAGCATAGACATGACCATTAATACCGTCGTCTGGGGCGAGAATATTCACGAGCATATCAATGAGACAGTTGGTGCTCTCTACCCCACCGGCATGCACACGGCGATTGCGGACGCGCTTAACAAGGAACCCGAGATCAACGCAACGACAGCCACACTTCAGGAGCCGGAACACGGGCTTTCGCAGGAGCGGCTCGACAAGACCGACGTGCTGATCTGGTGGGGCCACAAGGACCATGGGGCCGTGGACGACGAGATCGTCGAGCGCGTGGCAAAACGCGTCTGGGAAGGCATGGGCCTCATCGTGCTGCATTCCGGCCACTTCTCCAAGCCGTTCAAACGCCTGATGGGCACGCCCTGCGCGCTGAAATGGCGCGAGGCGGGCGAGCGCGAGCGCATCTGGACCATCAATCCCCGCCACCCGATTGCGGCAGGATTGCCAGAGCATTTCGAGCTTGAGAACGAAGAGATGTACGGCGAGCAGTTTTCCGTTCCCGAGCCGCTTGAAACCGTTTTCATTTCTTGGTTCCAAGGTGGTGAGGTCTTCCGCTCCGGCCTCACATGGCGTCGCGGTGCGGGCAACATCTTCTATTTCCGCCCCGGCCACGAAACCTACCCCACCTATCACGACGCCAATGTGCAGAAGGTCATCAGCAATTCGGTAAAGTGGGCCTATAATCCCGCCGGTGCGCTGAAAACCATTCACGATGCGCCCAACGTGCCGGTGGAAAACGCACCGGAAAAAATCGAGGAGCGCGGTCCCAAGCTGCACTCCGCTGGCGAAGCAGGGTACAGGTAATCCATCATGAGACTTGTCATTTTAGGAACAGGCGGCATGGCCAATACCCATGCCATGCACTTCTCGCTGATTTCAGGCGTTGAGCTGGTTGCGGCTGTGGATGTGGACGATGTGGTCGTGCGTGCCTTCGCCGCCCGCCACAACATTCCGTCCACCTTCACCTCGCTCGATGATGCGATTGAATGGGGCGAATTCGATGCCGTTGCCAATGTCACGCCGGATGCCATCCACCATCCGACCAGCCTGAAGCTTCTGGCCGCAGGCAAGCATGTGTTCTGCGAAAAGCCATTGGCGGAAACCTATGCCAAGGCCGCTGAGATGGCCGATGCTGCGGAAAAAGCCGGCCTCGTCGCCATGGTCAACCTGACCTACCGCAATGTGGCCCCGCTTCAGGTCGCGCGGCAGATGGTGCTGGAGGGCAAGATCGGCAAGCTACGGCATATGGAAGCCTCCTATCTTCAGAGCTGGCTAGTGTCCAAGGCCTGGGGCGACTGGATGACCGAGAGCAAATGGCTCTGGCGTCTGTCCACCAAGCATGGGTCGAACGGCGTGCTGGGCGATGTGGGCATCCACATTCTCGACTTCGCCTCCTATGGCGCAGGCAGCGATGTGGAGCGCATTTTCACGCGCCTGAAAACCTTCGACAAATATGAAGGCAACAAGATCGACGTCTATGATCTCGACGCCAATGACAGTTTCACCATGACGGCGGAACTGGAAAACGGAGCCATGGGCGTCATTCACGCCAGTCGCTGGGCAACAGGGCATCTCAACGAACTGCGGCTTCGCCTGCATGGCGACAAGGGAGCGGTTGAAGTAATCCACACACCGGAATACTCCACCTTGCGTGGCTGCCTGGGCGATGATGTCGAAAAGGCCGTATGGCGCGACATCGAGGTGGATCCTGTCGAGACGAATTACGAGAAATTCGCGCGCGCCGTAATGCAAGGCGGACCAGCGGACCCCGATTTCCGCCATGCCGCCAATCTTCAGAAAGTTCTCGACCTTTCCATCGTCACCGACCGCGAAAGACGCGAAATCGCCGTCTCCGCCTGATATATGGAAACTTGAAATCAAAGGGGCCGTTCACAAGCGGCCCCTTTTTCGTTGCGAGAAAAATTTCCCTTCCGTGAAAAAACCACGCGGTTCGGTCGTCTCTCCATCATGGCACATCCAGCAGTTGGACGAGGAACCGCATGATGCAAGATCGACATTTTTCCGCACCATTCCGACCTCGCTTTCCGATCAATCGTTGGCGCGGGCGGAACGCATAATGCCTGCCACCTGGAAAGCTGCGGAGGCAGCGACATTTCAAAGCTTCGCCAATTGCTATATGCGCGAAATCGACGCCGGTGCCTCCGTCCATCATGACGTGTTCCCGCGCAAGATCGACAGCGTCGAATGGGTTCTGAGCGGCGAGCGCATGGTGATCAGGGCCGAGGTGACATCCGCCTCGCTGTGCGGCCCCCACCATTTTGGCCGCATATGGCAGCGCTCTCTATCAGAAACCGCCTGGCACGACTGGTCACCCATATCCGCCGTGCAGGCGCTGATGCGGGAGGCCTATCGCAAACCGGCGGTCGCGGGACGCGGCAATCTCAACCGCTGCGAAACCGAGCTTCTGCTGCGCGTGATGGACAGCCACCAGCAGATCAGCACCAATATAGAGCATGCGCTGGAAAATGCGGATGAGCGCGATGATTTCATCGCCGCAGAGCAATCTCTTGTCTATGGCCACTGGCTGCATCCCACGCCCAAAAGCCGGCAGGGCATGACATTCTGGCAGCAGAAGACCTATGCGCCGGAATTCAACGGTCATTTTCAGCTGCATTATTTCGCAGCCAAGCGCCACCTGATCGCCCAAGCCTCCGCAACCAGCCAGCCCGCCGACGCGATCATTGCAGAACTTGCGGGGCCAGGCGCACGGGATTTGACCATCGGCGATGATGAGATGCTTCTGCCGATGCATCCTTTGCAGGCGCAGGCATTGATGCTTGATCCTGATATTGAAACCCTGATGCGCGATGGCAGTCTGCGGGCGCTGGGGCCTGCCGGTGCAAGTTTCACCGCCACATCATCCGTGCGCACCGTCTGGAGCGATGAAGCCGAGTGGATGCTGAAATTCTCGCTGCCCGTTCGCATCACCAATTCGGTGCGGATCAACGGGCGCGATGAGCTGGATGCAGGCGTTGCCATGGCACGGCTGATCGATGGTCTCGACCTTTCAGCAAACATGCCCTCATTCCGCATCATCCGGGACCCTGCCTTCATCACGCTCGATATTCCCGGCCGCAGAGAAAGCGGTTTCGAGACCATTTTCCGGGAAAACCCGTTCTGTGGAGAGGGCGCCGCTGGCATTGTCACGCTCGCCGCCTTGACGGCTGAGGCGCTTCCCGGTCGCCTGTCGCGCATGGAGCGGCTGATCCGTCGCGTTCACGCAACCGAGGCAGGCAGCATCGCATCCACCGCTCTCAACTGGTTCAGGACCTATGTTGACCGCGCCGTCCTGCCGGTCATCGATATCTACGAGAGATACGGCATCGCGCTGGAGGCCCACCAACAAAACAGCCTTCTGGACATCGGCAGCGGCTATCCGCGTATGGGATATTACCGGGACAATCAGGGTTTCTACCTTTCCGAAAAGCACCGGGCAGCGATTGCCGACATCGTGCCGGAAACGGAAACCATCAACTCCCTCTATTTCCCGGAAACGGATATTCGTGATCGCTTTGCCTATTACCTGATCGTCAATCAGGTGTTTTCCGTCATCAGCCGCTTGGCGCATGATGGGCTGGCTGAGGAAACGGCACTGCTGCGCACGCTGCGCCAGCGGCTGGAGAGCCATGCTCTTTCCATGGGTGGCCTTGGTCGCGATTTCATCCGCCACATCATCGATAATGGTGATATCGGCACCAAGGCCAATCTGGCGACCCGACTGGCGGACATGGACGAGCTGAGTTCGACTGTGGATCACGGGCTTTATCGGAAAATGCCGAACCCGCTGTTTGCAAGCGCAAGCATCATCACCGACACTGTGAGGCCCCATGCCCTTGCCTCTTGAAATCACCGCCACGCCGCAGGACAGAGTGCTGCGGCAATTGGTGGCCGCAGCGCTGTTTGAAGGTCTGGTGCCGTTCCGTTCCGAGCCGAACGACATTCTGGTCTTTACCGTTGCGGGCCGAGAATATCGCTGCAAGGCATCGCTTGGCACCTTTGGCCGCCCGCGTATTCTTTCCCACTCGGTCAAAATGAAGATCGGTGACAATGACTGGGCACCACCCTCCCTAGACGTCATCGTCGCTGGTCTGCCCGGCAATGATGTGACGCGCAGCAAACTGCTGGGTGAACTCAACCACACGGCAACGCTCTGCCAATGGAATGAAGACAACATACCCTCGCGCAACCGTCGCGACATGGGCTTTGCGCAACTGGACGGGGCGATGCATGAGGGGCACCCTTACCATCCCTGTTTCAAGGCACGCTTTGGTTTCACCACCGCAGACAATGAGCGTTTCGGTCCTGAGACGGCAGAGCCGTTCCAGCTTTTCTGGGTATTGCATGAGCGTAGCGATCTTCGCCAGCAACTTGACCTTGATGAGGCGGATTTTTGGCAGCGCGAATTGGGCGCGGACACATGGGGGCAGATCAATGCCGCCCGCCAGGCCAAAGATCTCAGCTGGCAAGACTTTGCGCTTGTGCCAATGCATCCATGGCAGTGGCAACGCTTGAAGGATGGAGCAGGTGCAGGTCTGATCGCTTCGGGCACAATCCATGGCCTCGGACATTTCGGCGACCGTTACATCGCCAGCCAATCCTTGCGAAGCCTGCACAATCTCGACCGACCGCTGGCGGCGAGCATCAAGCTGCCGCTTGAAGTCGTCAACACATCGTCCCTGCGCGTTCTCGATCCGCATTCCGTCTGCACCGCGCCTGTTTTGTCACGCTGGATCGGCGGGATGGTGGATGAGGACACCGCGTTTCGTGACGCATATCCTCTTGATATTCTGAGCGAATATGCAGGCATTCTGGCAGAGCATGAGGGCAATCTTTCAGGCCGCATCGGCGCCATCTGGCGCGAGAGTGCGCAGGCCAAGCTGCAACCCGGCGAAGAAGCTATTCCCTTCAACGCCCTGATGATGCTGGAAGCGGACCAGAAACCCTTCGTGGCACCGTGGATCGAGCAATTCGGCCTCATGCCGTGGCTGAACCGTCTTCTGGAGATTTCCGTTCTGCCGGTCTGGCACCTGCTCGTCCACCATGGTCTGGCGGTGGAAGCGCATGGCCAGAACATGCTGTTGGTGCACAAAAACGGCTGGCCGGTGCGGCTGATGCTGCGGGATTTCCACGAAAGCGTCGAGTTCTGCCCCTCCTTCCTGCGCGAGCTGGCAAAGGCTCCGGATTTCATGGCGCTGGATGCGCGTTATCGAAACGCCGAGCCGGATCAGTATTACTGGACGGATAATATGGATTCTTTGCGCGAACTGGTGGTCGATACGCTGTTTGTCTATAATCTGGCAGAAATCGCCCATCTTTTCGAGCATGCCTACCAGCTTCCCGAGGCAAGCTTCTGGCAGCGGGTGCAGAGCCTGCTTGCAACCTATGCCGCGCAACATGGCGCGAGTGAACGGATGGCAGCGCTTGCTTACGACGATCCGACCATCCGCACCGAATCTCTTCTCACCCGAAAATTGCTCGCTCGCGAGCCGGAATATCATCACACCGTGCCGAACTTCCTCGTGAGAGCTTCAGCCGAACGGAGGACGATGCCATGATGACCATTGGCGACCAGTTTTATGACAAGGCGCATTTCGACAGGCGATCCGCAGAGCTTGCCGCCTTGGCGGGCCTCTCAGGCTCCGTGCGTTACGCCGTGTGCTTTGCCGATACGGCTGAATGGCTCTCCCTGTTTTTTGCCATCCGGGATGCCGGTGCCAGCGTCCTGCCAATTCACCCCGGCACGCCCCTTGAGGCGGCAAAGAGACTCGCCTTGCAGGCGGGTTGCGAAAAGCTGTTTTACAACAGCTTTGCCGGTGAAATCCTTCCAGATAGCATTCCAGCCAGCGAAGGCGGCGAGTTGCTGCAAATGAGTTCTGGCACGACTGGCGCACCGAAACTGATTGCGCGGACCTGGAAGAGTATCGACGCCGAAATTGCCAGCTATGTGGAGACCTTCACCGCCTCCGCCACCATGACGCCCATCGTCGCCTGCCCGACAACCCATTCCTACGGGCTGATCTGCGGCATTCTGGTTGCCCTGCATCGCGGCATCGCCCCCATTGTGGTCGAAACCTCAAATCCGAAATATATCCTCAAAGTCATGCGCGAAACGGAGCGGCCCCTGCTCTATTCATCGCCCGCAGTCCTCCACATGCTGGCGCAGCTTCTTCCGGTGGGAGAAAAAATGCATGCAGCCATGACCTCAGGCACGCTTTTGCCAGAGCCCTGGTTCGTTCGCATTCGCGAAAAATGCGATAATCTGTTCCAGCAATATGGCTGCTCGGAAGCAGGCTGCGTTGCCATTAACCCGGATCTGACCGCAGCCCAGGACATGGGCTATGTTCTGCCGCATGTGACGGCCAAAGCAGGCGCAGAGCTCGACGCCGCATCGGAGATCGTCATCGACAAGGCCGATGGGCAGCCGATCCACACCCGCGACCTTGGCTATATCAGAGCCGATGGCATGCTGGTGTTCGTGTCGCGCATGGACGACATGATCAATGTCGCTGGCCTCAACGTCTATCCCAAAGACGTTGAAGATGCGGCAACCGCCATGCCCGGAATATCGGACGCCGTCGCCTTCCGCAAAAGCGATCGGTTTGCCGGAGAGCGCGTGGCCCTTCTCTACAGCGCCGAAACCGCGGTTTCGACCGCCACGTTGCGGGAATGGCTGAGCCAACAGCTGGCCAGCCATCAGTTGCCATCGGAAATGATCCAGGTGGCGGATATTCCCCGTCAGGCCAATGGCAAGATCAGCCGCCGTGATGTTGCCGCGCGCCATGCCGCCGGTGCATTTCTTCCCGCCCAGCCCGGAGTGGAATCATGACCCGTGACGATATCTATTCCGCCGTAAAAACCGTTCTTACCGACCATATGTCGCATCCGCACATGGATGGGTTCGGGCCAGATGCCCGCCTGAATGAAGATCTTTACCTGGATTCGGTTCTGGTGCTTCAGGTCTTCCTCAACCTTGAACTGGAATTTGGCCTTGCCATGCCGGAAAAGGCGATCTCGGGTGAGGACATCCAGACTGTCGATGATCTAGTGCGACTCTATCTGCCGGAGACCTCGTCTCTGCCTGTGCCGAGCTTTCCGCTGACCGGCGGCGACACCGATGAGGGCGTTCACGGCGAAGCCTATTACGACATCAAAGTGCACTGCTTCGTCAGCTGCGTCTGCGACGGGCTGAAGAAGCGCGGTCTCGATCACCGTGCCTTCTATTGCGGCATCTGGGACACAAAATTCGCCGTGAGTGACCGTTACCAGCTGCGCTATCACGCCAGCGACATAAGCCAGGAGTTCTTCCGCTCATGGTTTGAACGGCTCTACGGCGTCAAGATGCGCGAATGGTACGATCCTGCCTTGAGCAAGGCAGACAATCTGGCTGTGATGACTGAGTTGGTTCGCACACGCAAGGACACCGATTGCGTCATGGTGATGCTGGACATGTTCCACATGCCGGAGCGCGAAAACAAGTTCAACCAGAACCCGTTTCCGCATTATCTGATGCTGCAGGAAACCGGGGATGACGCAACATGGTTCGTCCATGATCCCGATTATCGCTGGGAAGGGGTGATGGAACGCGACAAGGTGATCCACGCCATTATGCAGCCCACGGTCGCCGGCGGTTATGTGTTTGATATTGCGCAGGCGCGGGCGCCTGACGCTGATGATCTCAGGGCCTATTTTGAAAGCTGCCTGATTGTTGAGCGAAACCCCATTGTGGACACTGTCCGGACCATCATTGCCGCCCATCTCAATGGTGAAAGTGGGCTAACCCTGTCTGATCTTGAGCTTGCTGTTCGTGAACTGCCCGTCCTCACCATTCGGAAATACGCCTATGAGCACGGCTTTGCCTTCTTCTGGCGCGCTTTGAAGCTGCCTTCTGCAGAATTCGAGACGTGGTGCGAAGAGATCGAAGCGCTCGTTCAGGCGCTCAAGACCCTTCACTATGCCTGCATGAAGCTTTCCCAGACACAAGACCCGGCGCAGGCGGCAGCCGTCCATGCGCAACTGGATGAGGCTGACCGCCTTGAGACAAAGCTGAAGACCAGACTTGGCGAGGTCTCCTCGCAATGGCGCGCGGAAAATTGTGTGCCGTCTGCGAGTGCTCAGCGGAGGCTGGCCGGTTGAACATTTCCCTATGCACGATCACCTTCCGCCACCAGCTGATCTCGCTTGGGGAAATTGCACGGTTTGCCCAACAAAGCGGGTTCGATGGCATCGAACTATGGGGCGCCCATGCCCGCAATCTCAAAGCCCAGACCGATAAGAATGCCGACTGGCTTCACAATTATGGACTCGTTGTTCCGATGATCAGCGATTACCTGCCGCTTGAGGGCGATATCGAGGTGCTGCGTGAGAGGACAGTCGAGCTTTGCCAACTCGCACGTCGCTGGAGAGCGGGCAAGATCCGGACATTTGCCGGGGGAAAGGCGAGCGCGAGCACATCACTCGAGGAACGCCGCCATCTCGTCGCGCGCCTGCGTGACGTTGCAGCCGTCGTTCAGCAGCATGGCGTGACCCTGTTGATCGAAACCCATCCCGATACGCTGGCCGACAGTGCGGTATCGACCATTCGGCTGCTGGAGGAGATCAACCACCCGGCAGTAGCAATCAATTTCGATGTTCTGCATGTTTGGGAGGCGGGGGATGATCCCGTGGCGCTTCACCGAGAGATCGGTGAATTCGTGCAGCATTATCATTTCAAGAACATCACCGAGCGCCGCCACCTGGCAGTTTTCAAACCCGGTAATGTCTATTCGGCGGCGGGTGATCGCACCGGCATGACACCCTTGTTCGAGGGCGCAATAGACTATGCAGCGCTGATCCCTGCCCTGGGGGATGTAGGGCATGCCGACGTTTCGCTTGAATGGTTCGGCGATGATGCCTCAAGCGTTCTCCGCGACGACTGCAAGGCCCTTCGCCGCGAAATCGGCTTCGAAAACCCCCATGACATGAGAGCTTCGCAGCCCATTCGACGCGCAAGGCCGTAAAGTTTCCAAATATGACTTTCTAGATCATGTTTTTGCTGTTAGAGAGTTGCTCCGCAGCGTCTTCACGACGCGTGAGCAACTTTTGGTCGATCTATCACCTATCGGAAGACAGCGTGCAAGAAGGACAGGCGAAGCAGAAACTGGATGTCAGCATTGATGCCGATACCCTTTTCATGGGGCATCGCGGGGCATTGATCAGCTATTCCGCACGCATTCTGGGCTCTCGGGATGCGGCTGAGGACATCGTCCAGGAAGCCTATCTGCGCTTCGGCAGCGCCCATTCTCCAACGCAGACTGCGCGTGAAGGGCTTGCCTATCTTTACCGCATAGTGCGCAATCTCTCTCTCGATATCGTCAAGCGCCGCAAGATTGAGCAGCGGGCGCAAAATGTTGACCCACCCTTCTGGATCGTTCCGCGCGCCACTGAAACGCCGGAGCAGACAACGATGTTCTGTGATGAAGTGCGCGTTGCCCAGCACGTTCTGGCCTCATTGCCGAGGGATATCCAGATCGCGGTGGAAATGCACCGGCATGGCGGCTGCACGCTGGAGGCCGTGGCCGAGCATCTGGGCATATCGGTTGCCACAGCCCACCGGCATGTCAAAACCGCCATGATGAAGATCGCCATCGCGCTTGACAGAAAAAATTCCTGAACTTCGCTATTCTTGCGAAAAATTCGCCCGTCTCAATCGTACTACACTCGATCAGCAAAGTCGGATAAGAGCTTTACAGGATCCGAAGCGGGTATGACGTGACGCGGCACAACCAAACAGATGAAGAACTGCTGGAAGAAGCGATGGACTGGTTTCTGCGCCTGCGCGAACCATCGCGCTCCAACAGTGATGACCTGGCTTTCGCAGCCTGGATGGGGCGATCTCCCACCCACCAGCGGGCATGGGCGAAAGCCTGTCGCACCTGGGAAATCATGGGGGAGACCACCCCGGTCAACCTTCCTGCCTGGCAGGCTCCGACACACAAACGCAACGCAAAAACGCGCCGCTTTGGCAAACGGCCAGCGCTCGGCATTGGCATTGCGGCCCTTGCGGCCTGTCTGCTCGCAATCGTGGTTGGCCCAACTGCCTTGACGCACTACGAGGCCGATTACACCACGACGACGGCACAAACACGCCGCATCGTTCTGGACGACGGCACAACGGTGGACATGAGCGCCGAAAGCGCAATCGCAGTCGATTTCTCAGGCCCTAAGCGGCGGGTTCGCCTGCTGGCCGGTGAAGCTTTCTTCGATGTTGAGCCTGATGCAAACAGGCCTTTCACCGTGGATGCGGGCGGCGAGCTTGATATCACCGTTGTCGGAACGGCCTTCGACGTCAACGTCACGCCACATCTTGCCAGCATTCAGCTCGCCCATGGGATTGTGGATCTTTCTGCGCGACAGACAGGCAGTTCGATGAGATTGCAACCGGGCGATTCCGTGTCGCTGGATCGCGTCAGCGGCGCGCTTTCCCGCACCAGCACAGATGTGGATGCCATTGCAGCCTGGCGGGACGGCAAGCTGTTCGTGCAGGATGTTTCCATTGCGACAGTGGTTGCAGAACTGCAGCGCTATCACCCCTCATGGATCACCGTTGCAAGCGGTGAACTGGGCGAACGCCGCGTGACCGGTCTCTACGATCTCTCCAATCCGGATCACGCGCTGGAAGCGCTGGTCAGCCCCTATGGTGCCAGGGTGCATCACATTTCACCGTATCTGCGCGTGCTGTCCTTCTTCTAATATTAAAATTCTCATAAGTTTTTTCGCAAGCCTGTGAAAAATCCTCTCCCGACGATCGTCTCTACCTCATGTGCAAGCAGGGGGCTTGCTGAGTAAGCGTATAGGAGACGGGGCGGCATGGCGCTTCAGGTAAACGGGGAACGTTCGGGTCAATCGAGCCGGGGTAAGGTTCTGGCACTGCGGCTGATGGCATCGGTGGCCATCGCCACGGTCACATTGGCGCACATGCCAGCAGCACATGCGCAGAGCGCACAGCAGAACTACAATATTCCAGCCCAGCCACTGGCTTCGGCGCTGAATGCTTTCGGCAGGCAGTCCGGTTTGCAGGTGTCCTTGGCCGCCGCCACATCGCAGGGCCTGACATCCCGCGCCGTTTCTGGCAATTTGTCGCAGCAGGCCGCGCTGGCACAGCTTCTGGCCGGCACCGGCATTTCCTACAGCATTGCCAATGGAACAGCCGTCATTGGACGCGCAGCCAGCGCACCGGTTGCCGCCTCCGATGGTAGCACCGTTCTTGCGCCAATCGTCGTGCAGGGTCAGTCCACTGGCCAGGGTGGTGTGAGCGAGACGGTGATTGGACAGCAGCAGCTGGAGCGGATCAACCCGACCAGCGTGGCAGACGTGTTCCGCGAGGAAGCCGGTATTCAGGTCGGCAGCTCGCTGCCCATGTCGCAAAAAGTCTATGTCCACGGCGTCGAAGAAACCAACCTCGCCGTCAGCATCGATGGCGCCCGCCAGAACAACAAGGTCTTCCACCACAACGCGACAAACATCATTGATCCGGCGATCCTCAAGGCTGTGGATGTGGATGCAGGCATCGCGCCCGCCGATGCTGGCCCCGGCGCACTCGCAGGCGCGATCAACTACGAAACGCGCGATGCGAAAGACCTTCTGCCAGACGGCAAGACATTTGGCGGCTTCGTCACCTCGACCTACAATTTCAACAGCGAAACTGTTGTAACCGGCCTTTCGGCCTACGGCATGAAGGACGGCTTCGATTATCTCGGCTACGTCACTTACGGCAATGGAAACAACTTCGAAGGCGGCAATGGCGATATCGTTGATGGTACAAGGACCAACCTCATCAGCGGGCTGGGCAAGGTTGGATACGAGTTCGAAAGTGGTGATCGCTTCGAGATCAGCCATGATCGCGTTGTCGATGACGCACCGCGCCCTTACCGCGCCAATGCGGGCATTGTTACGGGAGGACGCCCTGGCGAGCCGTTGATTCGTGACTACCGCCTCGACCGGCAAAACACTGTATTCACATACACGGATGAAACGCCCGAAGGCTGGTGGGACCCGAAAGTCATGTTGGCCTATGGCTCGACCAAAGTCACTGTACCGATCTACAGAGGCCCGACCTATCTTCAACACGATAGTGGCAAGACCTCGACGTTCAACGGAAAGTTCGAAAACAAGTTCTCCTTCGATATCGGCAATGTCGTCGCTGGTTTCGACTTCTACAATGACCGGGCATCGCTGAAAGATCCAGCCGATGCTGGTCGAGAAAGAGCCAGCAATATTGGCATCTATGCCCAGGCGAGACTTGAGCCTTGGGACAATACGCGGATTTCCTTCGGCGGCCGTGCCGACCAGCAATGGTTCACTGGCGTCAACGATAGCGATTTCAACAATAATGGACTGAGCTTCAACATCTCAGGTGAATATGATCTGACGGAGATCTTCACCGCGAAAGCAGGCTTCTCCCATGTCTGGGCTGGCATCCCGCTGGCAGAGAACTTCATCATCAATCCTAGCTGGAACTATGGCGCAGATGGTCCCGAGCCCGTCACGGCCAACAATTACCTGGTCGGGCTGGAAGCAGAACATAATGGCTTCACGGCAGAAGCAAACCTGTTCCGCACCGACATAGACGACGCGCGCGTACCCCTTTATAACTACAACTTCAGCAATCCAGCGCCCTTCCCTGGAGCATTGCCAACGTTGCGCAGTCGCAATCTGACCTCCACCGGCTTTGAAATCGGTGCCGGTTATGAATGGACCAGTTCTTACGTGAAGGTGAAATATGCTCATATCGATGTCGAGGTGAACGGTTCGCCAGCCGATTCCGATAGCGGCAATTATCTGGCCACACCCGGTGGCGATATCATCACCCTCACCGCCGCTCACACATTCGACCAGTGGAACCTGACGGTTGGCGGCGATATCGAAATCGCACCGCAATACGAGGTCTATAAGTCCTATGAGGTCGTTAATCTCTTCACGGAATGGAAGCCGGAGCAGTTGCAGAACTTCACCTTCCGTGCGGAAGTGAAGAACGTTCTGGATGAGAGCTATTCTGATCGTGCAACCTATGGGCAGGAATTTGGCAATGTTACGCCTCTTTATGAACCGGGCCGCAGCTTCCTGATCACAGCCAAGGCAACGTTCTGACCCCATGGAGACTCAAGTGCCACCGGTGGGTTATCCGGTGGCACACAGAAGGAGAATGCGATGATGGAAACCCTGGCGAAACTGCAAACCGAGCATGCGGGCAAATACATCGCACAATTGTGCAAGCATTTTGCCCATAAGGTCGATATCTCCCACGCGGATAACCACGGCGAGTGCCGCTTCACCTGTGGCACCGCGACCATGAATGCTGATGGCGATATGCTGACGATCCGCGTCACGGCTGCGGATGAAGAGCAGGTCAAGGAAACGCAACACGTCATCGAAAGTCATCTGTTGCGGTTTGCCTTTCGCGAGGAACTCCAGCCTCTGCAATGGTCGCCGTCCGCGCAAGAAGGCGCAGCCGAGGCATGAGAGCGATGCGGTTCTGGCAGCTTTTCCTCGTCGTCGGCCTGTTCGCAGGCGCTGCGGTAGCAGCCGAGATCAACACTGCGCGTGGACCGGTCGACATTCCTGATCAGCCGCAACGCGTGGCAGTCTTCGATCTCGCCGCACTCGACACGCTCGACCGTCTCGGCATCAAACCCGCAGGCGTGCCGAAGAACCTCTATCTTCCGCAACTAGAACACCTCAAGGCAAATGCTGAACCCGTTGGGGATATTTTCGAGCCTGATCTGGAAGCATTGAGTTCGCTCGCGCCCGATCTGATCGTGCTGGGTGGCCGTTCCTCACCCAAACTGGCCTCCACCTCCCGCGTTGCCACAAGCATCGACATGACGATGGAAGGTGATGATCTGGTGGACCAGGCAAAGCTTCGCCTTGCCGATTACGGCAAAATATTCGGCAAGGAGGCTGAAGCAAAGGCCATAGCGACGGAGCTGGATGGCGAGATCCAGGTCACGCGGGCAGCCGTTGCCGGTAAAGGCAACGCCCTGATCATCATGACCAACGGCCCGAAAGTGACCGCTTATGGTGCCGGTTCGCGCTTTGGCTGGGTTCATGCCACGCTGTCCCTTCCCCCTGCCGTCAATGCCATGGAAGCAGCCACCCATGGTGAGGCGGTTTCCTTCGAATTTATTCACAAGGCAAACCCTGACTGGCTTTTCGTGGTGGATCGGGCAGCGGCAATCGGATCGGGCGAACAGGGTGCGCGTGCCACGCTGGATAATGGACTGGTTGCCGCAACGACGGCGTGGCGCAAAGGTCAGGTCGTTTACCTTCCATCAGCCGATTTCTACATCGCCGCCGGTGGCATTCAGGCCACGCAGCGGGTGCTTGCCACCATCAGAGAGGCCTTTTCCGCCGCACAATGATGGCATTTGACAACCCAAACCGGAAATGGCTGCTTGGACTGGCGGGCTTCGTGCTCGCCTTTCTGTGTTTCGTCAGCCTTCTGATTGGCGCGGGCGATGTCTCACTATCGACCCTATGGACCGCGTCCGGGCAGGGAGAATTGCTCGCGATCAGCCGCCTGCCGCGCACGCTGGCAGCAGTTCTGGCCGGTGCCGCTCTGGCAATTGCGGGCCTCATCATGCAGGCCATTGCCCGCAACCGCTTTGTCGAACCGGCAACGGCCGGCACCGCCCAATCTGCCGAACTTGGCATTCTCCTCGTCACATTTCTTTGGCCAGCAGCGACATTGGGTTTCAAGACGCTGGTCGCAAGCGCTGCCGCCCTTGCCGGGACGGGCCTGTTTCTCATGACCGCGCACCGTCTGCCGCCGACCCAACCATACCTCGTGCCGCTGTTCGGGCTTGTCTATGGCGGCGTGATCGGCGCTGCTGCAACTTTCATCGCCTGGCAGGCCGACCTCCTTCAATATCTATCGGTCTGGAGCAATGGCGATTTTTCCGGAGTGCTCCGTGGTCGCTATGAAATGCTGTGGCTGGGTGCGCTTCTGGTGGCTGCCGCCTGGGCCTTTGCTGACCGGCTGACCATCATGGCGCTTGGCCGGGAAACCAGCATCGGTCTTGGCATAGATTACCCGCGCATGCTGCAAATCGGCCTTGTGATCATCTCCATTATTTCAGCGGTGACCGTTGTCGTCATCGGCATTATCCCATTCGTCGGCCTTGTCGTTCCCAACCTTGTTTCCCGGCTGATGGGCGACAATATGCGCGCAACACTGCCAGTCACGGCACTATTAGGGGCCATTCTGACCCTCAGCTGCGATATTTTGGGCCGGGTCATTCGGTTCCCCTATGAAATCCCTGTGGGCACCGTCATGGGCGTTGTCGGCGCGCTTCTGTTGCTGCTCCTGCTTTTTCGGCGGCCCAGCGATGCGTAAAGGTCCGATGATCCTTTTATGCCTCGCGGCGCTTGTCAGCATCGTCTGTTTCATGACGATCGGCCTGCGTGGAAACCTCGGTTTCGTTCTCGGCCTGCGCGCCGTCAAGCTTGCGGCGCTGATCGAGGTAGGCGTCGCCATTGCCATTTCCACTGTCGTTTTCCAGACGGTGACCGCCAACCGCATTCTCACACCCTCCATCATGGGCATCGATGCGCTTTACGTGTTCGGGCAGATCCTGCTCGTCTTCCTGTTCGGGGGGCTTGCCTATACGGCGATGGATGCGCGGCTGAAATTCGTCGGTGAAATCATTCTGCTGATGGGCCTGACCTGCGGTCTTGTGCTGCCGGTGTTGCGGGCGCGGTTCGATATGGGGCTAATGCTGCTTTCCGGTATCGTCGTCGGTGTGCTGTTTCGCAGCCTGCATTCGCTGCTGTCGCGCCTGATAGACCCCAATGATTTCGCCGTCGTGCAGGGCGGAAGCTTTGCCAACTTCAACGATGTGAACACCGAGCTTCTGGCCGTCGCATCGCTGATCACCGCAGGCGCGCTGATTTGGACCTGGCGGGCACGGCATAGTCTCGACATCGTCGCACTTGGCCGAGATGCCGCGATCGGTCTTGGTATCGAGTGGCAAAAGACCCAGATTCTCTGCCTTATGATGGTTTCACTGCTGGTTGCCGTTTCCACCGCGCTGGTTGGGCCCGTTGCCTTTCTCGGTCTCCTTTTCGTCGCACTTGCGGAACGGATCGTCCAGTCCCGCCGGCATGCGGTGCTGATCCCGGCTGCTGCCCTCGTTTCCATTATCGTGCTGACCGGCGGCCAGACGCTGTTTCAGCATGGTCTGGGCAACAGTTCGACCCTTGGCGTTGTCATCGAATTTACCGGTGGCATCGTCTTTCTCATCCTCCTCTGGCGCGGGAGCCGCAGATGATCCGCATCGACCATGTCTCGCTGCAATACGGCGCAGCCCGGATTTTGAAGGATGTTTCCCTGACCATTCCCAAGGGCGGCATTACCGCGCTGATTGGGCCGAATGGCGCGGGAAAATCGTCGCTGCTCGGGCTGATTGCCCGTCTCCAGCCCTTGCAGGAGGGGTCGATCAGCATTGATGACCTGCCGATCGCTTCCACACCATCTAGGGAGCTTGCGAAAAAACTTGCCATTCTGCGGCAGGACAACCAGGTCGCAAGCCGGTTGACGGTGAAAGAACTGGTTGGTTTCGGACGGTTTCCGCACAATCGCGGTCATCAGACGCGAGAAGACCGTGAGATGATCGAAGAAGCGCTTCAGGTTTTTGACCTGTCTGATCTATCCGGCCGGTTTCTGGAAACGCTCTCCGGCGGGCAACGCCAGCGGGCACTTGTGGCGATGGCCTTCTGTCAGGACACGGATTATCTGCTGCTGGACGAACCCCTGAACAATCTCGACATGTATTTTGCCCGTGAACTGATGCAATCCCTGCGCAAAATTGCCGATCAGGACCGCAAGACCATCATCATCGTTCTGCATGACATCAACTATGCCAGCGGATTTGCCGACCGAATGATCGCGATGCGCGCCGGTGAGATCGTTGCCGATGGCGCGCCACAGGCGCTGATGACATCGGAAACGTTGGAAACGATCTACGGCTTCGCCATTCCCGTTGCGCAGGTTGGCCAGCAGCGTATCGCCATGCCGTTCATGGCGAAGTCTTACAACGTTAGTTAGTGGACGACGACATCGTCATCCGTAAGGAAGCTGCGAATGCCGTCCTTTTCGCAGGTTGCCAGAAATTCTTCCCAGGCATCCTTGTCGGTGGCGAAGGGTTCTTCCCATGTTGTCACGTCATCTTCTTCACTGACGACCTCCAGCGTCCAGTCATTGTTGGTGCCGGCAGGGCGAAAAATATCGACCAGCACCGTCACGCCGTCATCCTCGAACTCTCCCGAAAATTCGGAATGTTCCAGTTTCTGTTTCTTTTCCATCGAACTCTCCGGTCAAAATGTGCCTGGTCTGGGCATGCAATGCCAAGGCGCCCCTGTTTTATCAAGGGTGATATTAGCGAATGGGTCAGGACTTTGTAAGAGACGACGGCGCATTCGACGATGCTTAGGTCGCTGGGCACGACGTCCAGCACGCCCTCAAGCGCCGCAGCTACATCAGCGTAGATTGTCTGCATTCAATCGCAAATAATGACCCGACACAGACATGCGGGAACCATCCATTGCGACAGTTTACTCAACGCCGATCCATTCACCGGCACCTTTGCTGAGGTTCTTAGCTGAACTGCTTTTGAACGCTTCGCTTCATTCCGGCCAGACTTGGGCCGCGCACGGTTCTGTAACGGGCGGCAACAAGATTGTATGTGCCAAATGCAGCCAGGCCAACAGCGATCACAACGAAAATGATAGCGCCGCCGGGCAGTTGGCGCAGCCACTCCATCGCGTCGCCCATTCCCCCCGCCTGGTCCGGGTTCACCTTAAAGCCCGCATAGGCAAACAAAAAGCCGACGACTGCAAAGACGACACCTCGCGCGGCAAGGCCGTAAATGCAGACATAAGTCAGCCAGCTGACATGGGCCGGGATCGTGATGTATTTCTCAAATTTGCGCATCACGCCCTTAAGAAGCGTAACTGCGCCACCGGCGATGAAGCCTAACCCGACAGCGATGGCGAGATAGGAACCAAATGGCTGGGACATGATCCATGCCGCCATCCCGCGTTCTCCCCCGCCCTCACTTGCGCCTCCAAACAAAGCCTGGCTGAGTGCATAGGCTCCAAGACCGATGTAGGTCACGGCACTTCCGAGCAGACTGGCTCTAATCAACAAAGCTTTGCCATCCGTTCCATGGCCGTCACTATCCGCGAGTGCTTGGGCAAAGCGCCACGCAACGAAGCAGAAAAGCCCAATTCCAATCAGTCCGACCCAGATCTTGCCGAAGGGTTGATCCAGCAACGACGAAATCGCAGATTTACTGTCCGGCTGGCCACCGACCACGCTGGAAAATAGCGCCAAACCAGCCACGAGCAGGAACACGATGCCGCGCGCAGCATAACCAAGCTTTGCAAGCATCTCAAAACGAAGTTCCTGTGGCACTGGCTGTCTCCCTTGGCTTCAATCTCAAGGTGCTAACGCCAGAGACGCAGAAAGGTTGTGCAGGCAGGCGAAATTACTGGCTTCTGACGTCTCGCCACAGGTCATTTCACCCATTGTTTCTGGCAAAACTCACGCTTTGAAACATTTGGTCACGTAAAATGACTTCCTATTTGGGTCAGGGCCGGGCATGTGATGATCAAAGCTCTCACGAGCATTCATACGACAACAGATGTAGCAAAGAGCTGACACCATGGAAAATCCGCTTGCACTGACGCAGCGTTCCGAAAACAGCCTTTTTCGCGAAGGCGATGTTTTCGTTCTATTCGGCGAATTGTTTGGCCGCGGTTACGCAACGGGCCAGATTGAGCAGGCCCGCGCCGCCGGAATGGACATTGTCGGAATTACCGTCGGTCGCCGTGACGAAAACAACAATTTGCGCCCACTGAACGCGGACGAGCTTGCAGAAGCCGAAGCGCGCCTTGGCGGCAAAATCATCAATGTGCCGCTGATGGCCGGTTTTGATCTCGATGCTCCAGCGGGCGGCCCGACACCAACAGATCTCGTGGCAAAGATGACGCTTGAGAGCTGGCAGAGTGACAAGCTGGATTGGGACTATATCGAGCAGTGCCGCCAGATTTCGACGACACGGTTCACGGATGCACTCACAGAGGTCATGTCCATTCTTGACGGGATGATTCCCGCTGGTCGCAATGTGCTGTTCGCGCATACCATGGCTGGTGGCATTCCAAAAGCCAAGGTTTTCCTCGCCATTGCCAACCGCATCTACAAGGGCCGCGGTGCACGTCACATGTCGTCGCAGACCTTGCTCGATAGCGATCTGGGCAAGCTCATCCTGCAGAATTTCGATGAGGTTTCGGCAAACACCTTCGGCCATCTGATCGAACATAGTGCATCGATTCGCGCCCGCGTCGAAGCCGGTGGCCATCAGGTGCGTTACACCGCCTATGGATATCACGGAACGGCGATCCTGATCGACGGGCAGTACCGTTGGCAGACCTACACCAATTACACGCAGGGCTATGCCAAGATGCGGTTGGAAAAGATCGCAACAGACGCATGGGCGGCTGGCGTCAAGGCAACCGTCTACAATTGCCCAGAAATTCGCACCAACTCCTCCGACGTCTTTACAGGCATCGAGCTGCCTTTGATTCCTTTGCTGCTTGCGCTGAAAAAGGAAAATGGTGGCGCCTGGGTTGAAGAGCAGTGGAAGGCTTGCGAAGCGCTTCTGGCCGATGGCTTCACGATGAATGACGTTCTGCAGAAGATCAAAGACATGCAGGCCAGCGACGTTATGCGCCCCTTCTATGATTTCACCGCATGGCCCATGCCCAACAGTCAGGCTCAGGCTGATCTCACGATCGGCACCTCGAATGAAATCACCCAGATGCACCGCGACAACAAGGCGATGATCAGCGATGTGCTGAGCAGTCTCGTTGTCGAAGCAACCGGCCAGCTGATTTTCGGAAATTCATCCGATCCGCGCGGTCCGGTGCAGTGGCTGAACCATGACATCGTTGCCCAGCAGCTGAACGCGACACGCGGTTACGCAAAGCCCTCAGCGACAGCGCCATCCCAGACAGAGATGGCCTGACGAAGCGCTGTTGCCGGTTGCGGCAACAGCCTCATCTATCTTCCCTAGCCTGCGCGGCCGCAATTTTGCGGCCTCATTGTTCTTGTCATTACGATCATCAACTCCTATCCGGCACAAAACCGTGGCAAGCACTGGTCTAAGCCATTCGAACATGGCGACCCCTGCCCCGCATCATTGTCTGGATTAAGCCCGAAGCGGCCATAGGCCGCCGCAGAAACCAAACGCGCCACGTCAATGCACGCACTGATCCTCACACTGCGCTGAGTATCAGATGTGGTGTGCCGTTCGATGTCTTGCGCACAGAATATCCTTTGAGATCGACCACACTTCTGACAACTCGCCGCATGTTGGAGAAGCTGTCGAAGGTCACCGTATCCACCGGCTCATCGAAACGTACCGTCACAGAATAGTGTGAGCCCGAGCACGACAATGCGGTGATTTCGCCCTTGAAGGCCTGCCCGAGATACCGCCCCTGCACCCGCTGCTGACAATGAAACGGAGCCGGAGCCGAATCCGACTTGGCCAGTCTGGCAGACAAGGTGTTCCAGTCGCGCGCGCCGTTCTGCCGGGCGACGAGCTCCAATGCCTGGGCGTGGCCTAAGACTGTACCGCCCTCGGCAAGGCCGCGCCTGAGAGATTTTGCCTGCGCCTTTGCCTCTTCGATGGTTCTGACTGTCATGACAACTTCTCCACGGCGTTGAGTCCAATACCTGAGGCTCCCCGCACCTTCAGCGCAGTGGCAAGCAGAAGAGCTGCGATGATTGCGGTTACCGCATCGGCAAGCGGAAAGGCGAACCAGATCGCATCCGCGCCCAAAATTGCCGCAGTGGCTGCGATCAGGACAGGCAAGAGCACAAAAGGTTTCATCATGGTCAAAATAGCAGCGCGGTCTGGTTGGCCAATGGCCTGAAAATAGAGGCCAAGCACGAGAACTGGTCCGGAGAAAAGATAGATCGCAGCCATCGGCCGAAGCATGCGACCCAATTCTTCGCTGACATGCGGATCGGCGACAAAGGCTGCTCCAACCACGCTACCCTCGCTCAACAGCAAAACCTCGACAGAAAGACAGTAAAGCAGTGCTGTCGCTGCGGCGATGCGCAGAACCGCATTCGAACGGGTGTAGAGACGCGCACCCACATTGTGGCCGACGATGCTCTGCATTGCCATAGCGATAGCCATGATTGGCAAGAAGGCAAAGCCGAATATACGTGTCACGATGCCATAGGCGGCAATGCTCGTGGCATAATCAGCGCTACCAGCAAGACGTAAGGTGAGAACCACGCTGGCCGACGAAAAGGCTATTCCGATAAATCCAAGGCTGACGGGCGCGCCCAGCGCAACAATATGCCTCCAACCGGCGGTCCATCGGTTCTGCCACAGGCTGTTGAGCGGCATCATGCCGGAGAGGAACGGGCGCAACCCCGCAAGAAGCGCCAGTCCCAGCGCCTGCGCCAGAACCGTGCCCGTGGCAGAACCGGCCACGCCGAGTTCCAGCACCACGACAAGGATGTAGTTCAGCAGAATGTTGATAAGCGTGACCCCGACCGATAGGAGCGCCATCGCCCCCGCCTTGCCTTCATTTCTCCAGGCATCGGCGTGAACACCCAACAGGAACTGGACCGGTGTTGCGCATAGGGTGATGGCCAGAAAGGTCCAGACCATGTCAGCCACCGGGCCATCGGAGCCGGAAATGTTCCGGGCGAAACTCAACCCGCAGGTGAGGAAGGCGACAATCAACATCGACGCGATCATTAATGCAAGTCCATGAGCGCTGGCAAAGGTGGCATTGGCTGCATCGCGGTCATTGGCACCGAGCTGTCGAGCCAGCAGGCTCGACATTCCACCGCTGACAAGGCTCGAAAGCGCGATTGTCAACATCAGGACCGGAAAGGCCATACCGACGGCCGCGATGGCTTGGGCACCGACAAAATGCCCCAGAAAGATAGCGTCGATGATACCCAGCATTCCGTTCATCACCATGATGGCGATCATAGGCAGTGCGGTGGCTACAAAAATCCTGCCTGGAGAGGCAGTTAGAAAACGGTTTTCGGGCGATGGTCGCAAAGACATCACTCACTCCTCCAAAGAGGCATTTCATGTGGGATGGGAGCCTGCATTGCCACCGACGAAATGCTTCGAGGGTGAGGACGATCTGTCGATACCGGGCTTCACCGTGACTTACGTCTGCAGGCGGCAGGTGCTCGGAACCTTCACGCTAAGAACCACCAGAGCCCAATCCTGTCAAGAGGAGCTGTTATCACTGCTGGCGGCCTGATCAAAGTAGTGATGAGATATTATTGCGATTACAGCAATAAATTGGAAACGATTGCTGCAATTGTCTTTATTGATGGACGCAAGCAATATCAGGATGTCACCGCAATACAGCATCCCCGATAGATACATTCCAGGAACCTAAATTGAACGAGAGCTTTTACCGTTAGCCTGCCACGGCACTGCTCTCAGCTAAGCGACCGCCAAAATCACCGTAATCATCAGGCAACAGGTAACTGTCGCCGCACCCCTCAACCCAGACAATCTCAGGAGTTCGTAAAATGGGCTACATCACCACCACAGACGGCGTCGACATCTTTTACAAAGACTGGGGTCCGAAGGACGCTCAGCCAATCGTATTCCACCATGGCTGGCCGCTGTCGTCAGACGATTGGGACGCGCAGATGCTGTTCTTCGTTTCCAAGGGCTACCGGGTGGTTGCCCATGACCGTCGCGGTCATGGACGCTCGGCCCAGGTATCCGAAGGCCACGACATGGACCATTACGCTGCTGACGCCTTTGCGGTGGCCGAACATCTGGATCTGAAAAACGCCGTCCATATCGGCCATTCCACAGGTGGCGGCGAAGTTGCCCGTTATGTTGCCAAGCACGGCGAACCCGCTGGCCGCGTCGCCAAGGCTGTTCTCGTCTCAGCCGTTCCACCGCTGATGCTGAAGACCGAAGGCAATCCTGAAGGTCTTCCCATGGAAGTCTTTGATGGTTTCCGCTCGGCGCTTGCCGCCAACCGCGCTCAGTTCTTCCGCGATGTTCCCGCAGGCCCGTTCTACGGCTTTAACCGGGATGGCGCGACGGTGCATGAAGGTGTCATCCAGAATTGGTGGCGTCAGGGCATGATGGGCGGCGCGAAAGCCCATTATGATGGCATCAAGGCATTTTCGGAAACTGACCAGACCGAAGATCTGAAGGCCATCAGCGTTCCGACACTGGTTCTGCATGGCGAAGACGACCAGATCGTTCCCATTGCTGACGCAGCCCACAAGGCCATCAAGCTTCTGAAGAACGGCACGATCAAGACCTACCCCGGCTTCTCGCACGGCATGCTGACTGTCAATGCCGATGTGTTGAACGCTGATCTTCTGGCCTTCATCAAGGGCTAACGCATCGATCCTGCGCGCTCCGTCTCCACCCCACGGTTTGGGGGCGGCAGACGCGCAGATGTCCTTATCCGCTCCACGCGTTAAAGGACCGGAACTTCGGTTCACCGCTGGCGTTTGCTTGTTGATGAAACCAAGCGGGATTACCCATATGACCAAAGACAATGCAGCCCAAGAATCCATCGAGGGAAAAGACGAAAAGAACCCTCCCGCGGCCGATAATCCGCCAGCGGGGCCCCACGCCAAGGAAAGCTTGACGGATAAGAGCAAAACACCGGGCGCAGGCTCGCTTCCGGAAGATGATGCCGACGAGGTCAGCCCCGGCGGAAGCTGAGGCGAATGCCACAATTTCGAGCCCTGCGGTTGATCATAACGCTGCGGGGCCCCGCCAAATTTTCGACAAAATTCCATTTTTCGACGCCCGAAGTGCGTCAATGCGATTGACCGCGTCAGTAACAAAATTTACAACATTGCTAACGCCTTTTTGACTATTTGCAAATTAGCGCAGCCAACGCTGTCGCTTAAACCGAATTTTTTGATAAGCTGTGCGAGATCAACGCAATAGCGAGCTACATTGTTAACGAATGCCAGAGCAGGTTCGATTGCGCGAACCAAGAAACAACAGCTTCAACACCTACAGTTCATCTGTCGTATAGCACTTCCAGTCGGTGTTTTCGTCAGTGGTCTGTGGCTAGTATTCTTTGCGTTCCTCGAAAACTGGCCGCTGGTCTTGGTTGAGGGGCTGCTTTTCGCCACCATCTCGGGTGGTTGGCTGGCGGCGCGCCAAGGTTACATGTCCTTGGGAATGCTCATATCCCAAGTCGCCTGCGTCCTGTTCATCTTTGGTTTTTCATTGTTGTTCGATGTGCCCAACGATGCGGCACCCCGCGTTTCGCATATCTATTTCCTCATCGTAGCGCTCGCAGGCTTCGTCAACCACCAGCTTGATCCCAGTCGCTTCCAGCTGGGCATTATCGCGACGTCGATTGCAGGGTTTATTCTGTTTTCCGCCTCCGCCCTGGATACAAATCTTGCAACGCCATTGCCGGATGATGTGCGAGCCATCACGTCGTGGGTGAACGCCGCAATGTCGGTACTGCTTTTGTGCGGTGGCCTCATGCTGGTCCAATACAAGCTTGGTCCCGAAAGCAGATATGTCCGCGAATTGCGCCACGCACTGGCAAAGAAGCAATTCGAGCTGTTCCTGCAGCCACAGGTCGACCACGCAGGTAATGTCATCGGCGCAGAGGCCTTGCTGCGATGGAAACATCCGCGTCTGGGCTACATTCCGCCTGACGAGTTTATTCCGGTCGCAGAGCGCGCAAGGCTGATGCCTGGCATTGGCGGGTGGGTGCTGGATACAAGTATCGAAACACTTCGCCAATGGCGTGACCGACCCGAGACAAGAGATCTCGCCCTGTCAGTCAATGTCAGCCCCGACCAACTGTTTCAGGAAGACTTCGTGCCGCGCGTCGTAGCAGCACTGTCCCAAGCCTGCGTCGAACCGCACTTGCTCAAGCTTGAATTGACGGAAACGATGTTCGTGAGCGAGGTGGATCAACTGATCAGCAAGATCAGGACGTTGAAACAGCACGGCATTAACATCGCCCTTGATGATTTCGGCACCGGCTATTCAAGCCTGAGCTACCTTCAGGAACTGCCGCTCCAACAGCTGAAGATCGACCGCAGCTTCGTTTGGGCTGTTTCGACAGAGCGCGGTGCCAGACTGGCACGCAACATCTGCAAGATGGGGCATGATCTCGGTCTTCAAATCCTGGCGGAAGGAATTGAGACCGAGGAACAATACAGGTTCATGCTGGACTGCGGCTGCAGCGCCTTTCAGGGCTATTACTTCGGCCGCCCGGTGGCGAGCGATGCGCTGACACGACAGGTACTTCTGTCAGCCAGCTAGATACAGATTTGAGCGCTTGCGGCGCACCCGTCAGAGCTGGCGATAGCCACGCTTGAAGTAGATCAACGCTTCTTCGCCGGCGCTGACGACCGTATCGATAACGTCACAAATCAGAATGTCATGTGTGCCGCCATCATGGATGGTGCGAATGCGGCAATCGAAGGAGCAAAGCGCACCAGCCAGCACCGGCGCGCCGGTTTGCAACGTGCTCCAATCTCCAGCAGCAAATCGGACATCCACAGGCGTCTTGCCGCCGAAAAGACTGCTCAATTGCTCCTGATCTGCCGCCAGCGTGTTGACGCAGATGACGCCGTTTCCGACGACGGATTTATAGGCCGATGAATTGCGGTTCAGGCACACCAGCACGGTGGGTGGACTGTCTGAAACGCTGCAAACGGCTGTCGCCGCAAAACCGGCTCTGCCTTCCGGGCCGTCGGTCGTTACGATATTAACCGCGCCTGCCAGTTGCGACATGGCATTGCGAAAATCCAGGCTGCGCTGCTCGGCAGTCTTCGTCTCCATTGTAGCTTCCTTATCCAGAGACAATGTCTGCATCTAAACAAACCTTCCTAACAAAACATCAAACGAAATCAAGCACATTGGAACGACCTTGATCAGGCCGCTGCCGGAGCGAGGAGAAATTTCTCGAGGCTAGCGTTAAAAAGCTCCGCGCAGGTAATGTTGACGGCATGGGCGCCTTCATCGAGCAGAACCAGCTCAGCATGTGGTATGCCGTCTGCAAGCCTTATAGAGCGCGTATAGGGCACAAGCAGGTCATCCCTAGCGGCAATGACCAATGTGCGGTTTTCGATCTCACCAAGACGCGCATCCACATCAAAGGCCCTGAGTGCCGCAATGCGGCGCAGCACATTGTCCTTGCCCTGGAAATGCGTGACCCCATGGGCATCATCCCGGGCAAGCCGCTCTGCATTTTCCGACATCCAGGCAGCCGGATAAAGAAACAGCGGCTGCGCCTTCACGAATGCCTCGACGCCGGAATTTTCCAGCAACGAGATACGCGCATCGAAACACCGCCCGGAGTGGGGATCGGCCTTGCTCCACGCATTGATCAAAACGAGCCGGTCGATGAAGCCGGGCCTGCGCAATGCGAGATCCAACCCGATCAGGCCACCCAGCGCATGGCCAACGAAGTGGCAACTCTTCAGATCAAGTTTGTCCGCGATCTCAATCACGTCGTCGGCCATGGCGGAAATACCATGACCCTGCGGCACCACACCGCCTGTTCTGCCGGTGCCCCTGTGGTCATAGACCACCACGCGGAAATGCCTTTGCAGCATCTCCATTTGCGGTTCGAAATAGGATGCGGAACCGCCCAGCCCCGAGGACAGAAAAATCGTCTCCGCCTCAGGCTCTTCGCGGCCGAGAACCTCGAAATACATCATTGTGCCGCCCAGCCCCTATGCGCCGATATGGGCGACGGTCGCAATCTCGATCAGTGCGTCTGGCTTGACCAGTCCGCACAGAATGCAATAGCGCGCCGGTTTGTCTCCCGGGAAGTATTCGGCATAGACGGCATTGACCGCCTGGTAATTCGCCCAATCCGTAATGAAAATGTGGTTCATGGTAACATCGTCCATGGTGCCGCCAGCGGTTTCGATCACCGATTTGATGGTTTCCAGAACGTGCCGGGTCTGCGCACCGGCGTCGCCCACATGCACAACGTCATTGTTCTTGTCGAATGGCAGCGTTCCAGAAACATAGACAACGCCATTGGCCAATGTGCCGGGCGAAAAGGGCGCGATGGGCTTGGATGTGCCTTCCGGCACGATGATGGTCTTTGGCATGATTTTGTTCTCCTCTGATGGAATGGATCAAGCGTCAATGGGTTCAGCTTGCGAGATCACGGCGCAGAAATCATTTGTCGTCGCAACCCAGCCGAAGAATTTCTCGACATTGTAGACCGTCGCCTGCTGAATGAAGTCTGGGCCCAGATGGTGGGTCGCGTCCTCCAGCATCACGCCGAAATATTCGAGATGAAACGCATCCCGCAGCGAGCTTTCCACGCAGACATTGGTCGCTATGCCAACGAAGACCAGATTTCTGATGCCTCTGGCACGCAGGACGCTGTCCATATTGGTGTTGAAGAAGCCGCTATAGCGGGTCTTCGGCACCACGATATCACCCGGCTGCGGTTGCAGCTCGTCCACGATGGCGTAATCCCAGGTACCCTTGGCCAGCAGCTTGCCCTGAAGCTCAGGGCGTGCTCGCATGGTTTTCAGCGCATTGGATTTGTGCCAGTTGGGGGAGCCCGGCCCCCCCGCCTCGACATAATCGCTATCCCAGCCATTCTGGAAATAGATGACCTGAACGCCCCCTGCCCTCGCCGCCTTCAGCGTTTTGTCGATATTGGCGATGGTCGATTTTGCGCCTGATATGTCAAACCCGGCAAGATCGACATAGCCACCTTCCGTGGAGTAGGCATTTTGCATATCCACCACCACAACCGCCGTCTCGCTCGCCTTCAGCGAGATTGGCTCAGGCCGCGCAGGCAGCGTTACGTTTTTCGAGCGGCTTTCCGGTGGCTCGTAGCCCGCAACCACAGAGCTCATTCAGCGGCCTCCAAAGCGTCGCAGATGTGCTTTCGGCTTTTCATAAGGGGCTGCACGAACTGACCGAATTTCTCAATACCTTCGACAAAGTCGTCAAAGGTGAGCATGACACCGCCGGTCCCTGGCACTTCGCTCATCTCGTCCAGCATGGCCGCCACCTCCTCATAGGAGCCGATGATCGTGCCCATATTGATGTTGACGGCGGAGACGGGGTTGGACATGTGGCGCACATTGGTATCCGCACCCGATTTTTTATCCGCCGAACTTTGCAGACCGAGCCATTTGATCGCCTCCTGATCTGCGCCCGCCTTATAGTGTTCCCACTTTGCCCAGGCATCCTCTGACTTTTCCTCGGCCAAAACCATGGTCAGCACGAAGGAGCGGACATCGCGACCCGTCTTTTGCGTGGCTGCCAACAGGCGTTCATTGGTAGGCGCGAAGGCTTTCGGCGTATTGACGCCAACGCCGAAGCAAAAGCTGTAATCGGCAAACTTCGCCGAAAATTCCATGCCCTTGTCGGAAGAACCGGCACAGATCAGCTTCACGTCTCCTTCCGGCACCGGCTTCATTCGGCAATCATCCATAGTGAAATATTTGCCCTTCAAATCCGATTGGCCTGTGGAAAGCAGGTCTTTCAGAACGGTGCTGTATTCGCTGAGATATTCGTAGCGGTCGCCGAAATAATCATCGCCGGGCCACAGGCCCATCTGGCTATATTCCGGCCTTTGCCATCCCGTGACCAGATTGATGCCAAAGCGGCCGCCTGAAATGGAATCGATGGTCGTGGCCATGCGGGCGACAATGGCGGGCGGCATGACCAGAGTGGCTGTCGTGCCGAATAGCTTGATCTTCGATGTAACGGCTGCAAGACCCGCCATCAGGGTAAAGGATTCGAGATTATAGTCCCAGAATTCGGTCTTCCCGCCAAAGCCCCGCAGCTTGATCATCGATAGCGCGAAATCGAAGCCATATTTCTCGGCGGCAAGTGTGATCTGCTTATTCAGCTCAAAGCTCGGCTTATATTGCGGAGCATTCTCCGACAAAAGCCAGCCATTGTTTCCGATTGGAATAAAAACACCTATTTCCATCACGACCTCCAGTTCGGTTTCTCATATTGAGTGTCGGAAAAGGAAAAGCAGTTTTCGTGCCAGTTTGTGATCTTCTATGAAATCAATGACTTGCTGGAAGGCTTGGGAGATGGTTTTATCAAATGATAAAAAATTTATCGGATGATAAATTTCCTGCTCATTTTGTCATCATTTCTGGCTAGCTGTTGATACCGGCCCACTTCGTGGGGCCGGCTGTGTATCGTCGATCTGTGTCGCTGCCAGGGATGGCTTCAATCAATCCATCTGAACATTGGCATTCTTGACGACCGGCGCCCATTTGGCGATCTCTTGCGAGACGTGGGTTTTCAGCTCATCTGGAGTCGAGCCGACAATTTTGGCGCTAAAGTCAGCCATGCGAGCGGCAACGCTTGGGTCTGCCAGGGCTTTTTTCGCAGCCGCATTCAATCTGTCGACCGCTTCCGCCGGTGTGCCTGCAGGCGCGAACAGAGCATTCCAGGTGTAGGTCTCATAGTTCGGCACCGTCTCTGCGATGGTCGGCACATCCGGGAAGGACGTTGCTCTTTCGGCTGTCGTAACACCTAGCGCCCGCAATGTGCCGGATTTGATGTGCCCCGATGATGAGGGAAGATTATCGAACATGATGGAAACCTGATTTCCAAGAAGATCGTTCAAGGCAGGACCGGAACCCTTGTAAGGCACATGCTGCATGCTGACGCCCGCCATGCTCTTGAACAGTTCTCCAGACAGGTGGAGCGGCGTTCCATTGCCGGAAGACGCATAGGCATATTTATCCGGCTCAGCCTTCAGCAAAGCCACCAGTTCGGCGACTGTATTGACGGGTAGCTGCGGATTGACGACCAGAACATTGGGAACGACGACGAGCAGCGAGATCGGCGCAAAATCCTTTTCAGGATCGTAGGGTTTTGTCTTGAGAATGAGCGGATTGAGGGCGTGGGTCGCGACCGTTCCCATAAGAACCGTATAGCCGTCAGGCTCTGCCCTTGCGACGCGGTCGGCGCCAAGATTGCCTCCGGCACCGGCGACGTTTTCGACCACGATCTGCTGGCCAAGATCATCGCCCATTTTCTGCGCGATGACGCGAGCAACCACATCCGTGGAGCCGCCCGCTGCGAAAGGAACAACAAGCGTTATCGATCTCTCGGGAAAGCTCTGGGCATGAGCTGCGCCACTCATGGCGAGAAGAGCGATTGCCGATGCAGTCAGTTTAAATGCTGCACGTCGTTTGATGTCTCGATATGTCATTGAACCTCCAAGGAATGGCCTCCCCGCCACTCTTGCATACTAGCTCAACGATATCTGAGGGCAAGCGATAGGATATGGGACGCTTGCCCGGCATGAGTTCAAGACATGATGCGCTTTGCGTGTTCATGCACCTTGCCGAATGCGGCTTTGGCGCCAGCGATCACACGGTCTTCTTCCTCTTGCGTCAGGTCAATGGCATCGAGAGCCGCGACGAAGGTGCGCCAGTGCAGTCCGCGCCCTTCAGGGGCCCCTGCCAGATGCCGTGCGCCGAATGTTTCGCCAAGTCCGAGTTTTGCAGCGTCCTTCAAAAGAAATGCGGCACCGAGGTTTGACCCTTCGACCACGTAAAGCCAGCCAAGAGCCTCGGGCAAGTCGAGGGTTTCCGCACTGTATTTGAAGTGTCGGTTCTCGATGTCAGGCTTGGCAAAGGTCAGATCCTCGAGATCCTGTTCGATGAGAGCCAGACGTCTGCGGCCTTTCAGGTCCGGCAGAAGTACATCGAGTGTCTCGTTGCCGAACAACGCATCCAATTCGCTGTGAAACAGATGCTGTGTCTGAACGAACTTGCCGAAATTTTCACGGTTCTCAAACGGCTTTGCCGACATGATGAAGCCGTCGAGTTCTTCGTGGGCAGCGCGTGTGGCAGCCTTCAAGCGCTTGGTGCGGCTTAGTTCAATCTCGTTGTTTTCCACCGTCGCGGCATGGGCGTTCATCGTCTGTCCTTTGGGATGAAGTATTATTTCAAGCGGCATAAAAATCTTTCATACCTGAGTCAAGTTTTATTCTAGAGGCTTAGTGCTTATGACATTGCGTATTGTGAGCTTGCGGGCGAGAGGCGGGCTCGCAACAGTGCCATCAGCATCGGTTTAATCGAAAACTGCTTCGAAAGAGCTTTTTCAGTCAAGTTTCGCAGGTAGCCGCCCGGAGATTGGATAGTTGCCGATTTCTCAAGAATACACGCTATGATTGTTGTCGCGACAGGTATTCCCATCGCCTTTTCCGCTTCATCATACGCAGATTGGCTGATGGACAGCATGGTTCTGACGACGCTCGTTGCCTGTTTCATCTCGTGCCAGCTCCTAATAGCGCCGTTTGGTCCATACAGTGCGATCTCTGGGCAGGCTTTGATAACGGTTTGCAGATCAAAACCCTCCGAAATTGCCTTTTCTGTCGTTTTTTCTCCGCAAGGTTTCTGTTCAACGTTCTCAGCTGCTTTCGGTTCTGCAGGTGGTGTTGGTTGCTTATGGCCTGTGTCATCAACAGCTGTAGTTTCAAATAGAGATTCGGATTCTGAACTCTGTATAAGCCGCTCATTTTGATAGGCATTGGCGCATATTTTTTGGTTTTCTATGTGATTTTCCAACCAGTTAGCCATTTCCTGGCGCATCTCGGTCAATGTATCAAGTACGAGCGTCAAATGTGTCGCTGTAGACTTCCTGTTCAAGGTCGATTTTAGCGCCAGATATCGTTGCTGCACCTGTTCCCAGTTACCTGCGGCCTGTTCCTCAATGGCGATTTCTGAAAATCTGATGATGTCGCGACGGCAGATGCTGATTTTGTCGCGCAGGCTTTGCAGGTACAAACGCTCTTCGATGACTTGTGTCGCGATCGACTGGATTTCATCTGCGCGATTGATCAAGGGTGCGAGAGAAAAACCATAGGCGTCGCTGATCGTTCCGGAACGGTCTTTTCGCGCATAACGTTTTCCGTTGGGACTGTCCTTGCGCAGGATTAGACCTGCATCGATGAGTGTGGCGAGATGTCGACGCAACGTCTGTTCCGGCATCCCATGGGCGCGGAGCGAAAGCTGCTGGTTTGAGGGAAAGACGACAAGGCCGTTTTCCTCACAAAGCTCAGCCTTTGGATAGAAGCTGATCAGGGCATTCAGCACAGCCAGTGACCGATCGGTAATACCCAGCATGGGACGTGCTTCGCAGATGGCGCGAAAAAGCTTCCACTTATCGATGCTACGATTCGGATTAACTGTTCTGGATGCGAACTGACTTGCGAGATGGCCAAGGGAACCCCTTCGCCGCCCGAAAGACGTCGTTACAATATCGCTATTCATGTCTTTCACCTTCAAAAAGGCAAAAGAAAATTGCTCACCGAAGAAATATCGATGCCAAGACTCTTGACTATGATTCGCGGAAATGAGATTCTTTGGGTGCTTAGATCAAAGAAAGGCTTCCGTGCGGCAACGTTCGGGGGCTTTTTTCTTTTTGGCCTGCTGCTCCTGTTCGGGGTTGATGGATAAGTGTTGGATTACTGCTTGGTGCGGTGCTCTTCATACAACGCTTGCAGATGTTCGAGAACGAAGTCTGCGAATTCCGGTGCCTGCCTGCGGTCGATGGAGATATCGACTCTCTGGTCAGTCTCGACGATTTTCGCCAGCTTTTGGCCGGTCATGCTCGAAAGCACACCGGTCTTCTTCGGTTCTGGTTTAGGCTTTAGAAACTCCAGAATGGATTTGAAGCGCTCTTCCGATGGAAGGTTGGCAACGTCCTCATCATTGAGATAGGCGCGTGCTGCGTCATTCACCTTGGAAGACGATAGCTGCTCGGCAAGATCCATCCAGTTGCGACGGCCGACGCCGGGGGCAGGGCCAATTGCATCGACGATATCATCGGGAATGCGACCGACAACCGAAAGCATATTCGACAGGTCGCCCTTGTAGAGGGACATCGCTGCCATGATCGTCTCACGCGAAAACCGCATTTGCAGCTTCTGTGCAAACCGTGCCTTTTCGATATAGCTCAGGTCACGGCGTTCGTTATTTTCTTGGCCCTGAGCAACGACGAGCTGCTCATCGGTGAGGTTACGGACAACCGCACGAACGGGAATGCCGATCTCAGCTACGGCGCGCAGACGGCGGTGACCGAATGCTACCTGATAGCGACCGGGATGTTCAGGGTGAGGGCGCACAAGGATAGGTACCTGCTGGCCCTGCTCTCTGATCGCCTCTATCAGACCGGCATCGGCTTCCAGAGAAGATGGCATGCGATCCGGAATGAAGGACGGATCAATGTCCTTCGCATCCAGCGAAACAATGGTGAGGCCCTCAGCCAGCTTGCGCTCAATCTCTTCAGCGCGCTTGGAACGTTCAGACACTTCGTTGAGTGACTGGCCAATCATGCCAACAGGCGAGTTGATCACATCGGTGACGAGTTCTGGCGAGCCAAGAATGGGGCGGATACGAGGACGCGCTCGCTCTGGCGAACCGTCAGACGCCTCCGTGCTCTTGCCACCGAGATTTGCAAAGATTTCTTTCCTGCTCATGCTGTTCTACCCCAGGCCTTTTTGATCAAGGCTTCTATTTCGCCGTTGACGTTCGTCATGGATTCCAGTGCCCGATCATAGGTCGACCGGGTAAACTGCGTCCGCTCTACTTCGAAGAGTGTCTGATTGGTTAGACCCGCATCGGATACCGCTGTCGTCTTCAACATTGGATGATTGAGCACATGCTCCCCGAAGATCGAACGCAGGAAGGCGACCATCTGGTTTTGTGGGCCGTCGCTTGGCTCAAACCGGGTGACGAGATAACGCATCCAGTGATAATCCGAACGAGCGCCTGCCCTTCCGATTTCTGCCAGAAGATCGCCCGTCATGGCGAGGAACTGGTTCATGGACATCACATCCAGCATCTGTGGATGGACGGTGACGAGAACAGATGTGGCAGCAGTCAGCGCTGACAGCGTGAGGTAGCCGAGCTGTGGCGGGCAATCGATGACGACGACATCATAGAAATTCTGCGCCTGTGCAATGGCCTGACCGATTCTGGCAAAAAACAAGGTGTCGCCGGGTGCACGCCGCATCAAGGCGCGTGGCGTATCATGCTCGAACTCCATCAGTTCAAGATTGCCCGGAATGATATGGAGGTCAGGAATATAGGTGCCGCGAACAATCTCAGCGATGGGGCGTTGTTCGCCGTCATAGCGGATCGCTCCATAAAGCGTTTCGTTCGGACCGACATCGAGTTCAGGCTGATGGCCGAACAGAGCCGAGAGACTGGCCTGTGGATCAAGATCGATGGCAAGCACGCGGTAGCCACGCAATGCGAGATATTGTGCAAGGTGGGCAGACGTGGTCGTCTTGCCGGATCCACCTTTAAAATTCATGACGGCGATAACCTGAAGGTCTTCGCCTTCACGACGATGGGGCAGGTACCGGCGGGTGCCTCGGGCACCCTGATCGAGAAACTTCCGGATCTCATGAATATCTTCGACAGAGTAACTGCGGCGCCCTCCGCTTTGCGAGGCGCTCAACTCCGGCTGCTCGGCAGCGATCTGGCGAAGGTAGGCTTCGCCGATGCCAATGAGCTTTGCCGTTTCTGATGGCGAGAAATTTCGCATGCTTTTTTCTGCAAGTGGTGCGAAGGTGTTTGCGTTGTGCGCTTGCAGCTGTGCCGACAGCGCGGCCGAATGCTGAAGGATAAGAGCCGTCAGGTCGGGCGCTTTCTCAGCAGATTTCATATCGGCGATTTGAGTCATTCGGCTTTTTCCACTTGCTAGATCAGTTGCGTTTTTTTCCGCTGAAATCGGTTTTTTCCGCAACTAGGATATAAGCGCCGATTCTCTTTTTCGCGCAATAGGCATTCGGAACGACTAAACATGAATCTTTTCAGCCGACTAACGACGGTTTTTCGGTTGAATTTGGAGAGGTGAGGGATTCAGCGATGGCCGTTGGCTCTCCTTTGTTATTGGTTAGCCGCGGCTAACCGATCCTTAGTGAGCCACGTCGGCCACGAGTTGCGCTCTTCCGATTGACGTCTGATATCATCAGTTTGCCGCGGCTAACTTTTGAACCACCTCTGGTTTCGATGGGATCGCAGAATTTTGGTGCACGCAACATCTGTCGTTGGAATGTGCAATCGAAGAGCGGCGCCTGTTGCGAGCTATTAGACATATCCCTCACGCAGAGCCTTCGCGGCTGGCGGCATCGAAGCAATCCTTAAGGACTGGCGATCACGGTTTCTCGCTACTCACTCCATGTCGAGTTCCGGTCAACGTCCTTTGAGTGCAGCCTTGGTCACATAGATAGCCTTCATTATTAGCGCCGGTCCATCCACGTAATGCTGCACCGGACCTAACCCTGCAGTTTCGCCTGTGCCTCAGTTGATGTTTGGTAGGCCGGAGTTCGTGATGTCCTCAGGCAAGCTTTTACTTTCGCGTTGGCGCTTTAGTAGTCTTTCTGACATGTAAGGATGTTTGCAGAAGACCGCTTGACAGGAGGTCTGTATTGCGAAATGAATGGGGTGCTAGCTCTAAAGCGGCACGCCGTAGATGCACAGCACTAGGCGAATTAGCCGACGACGCAGCGATAATAAAACCTCATAAATTGCCATACGAAGTATCGAAAGAGAAATGTCGATTAGCTTTGCTATGAGTGATTTTTACAAGCGAAATCAGGTCGCTAGGTTGAGCGCGATTTAAGTCTAACTGCTGCATATTTCGGTTGATCTAGGGGCGGACGCGCCGCGCTCAACTATCAGACCTCACGCGTTACCCGCCAACATTATTAGCGTGATATCAGTTCGTAGAAAAAAGGGGGCTTACGCCGTAGGTGGCGAGGTCTTGATGCGTTGGCGTGTGAGAGTGATAGGGAGGCGAGACCTACGATCGGTTTTCTTGGTGTTGCGCTAAGGGCGCTGAACCGCTTTGCTCGGCGCGATGAATGCGGGAGCCTATGCTTTGTCTGGCATGCCTGAGGCGGGGAGGGGGCAGGCCCGGTGGCGCTGTTGGCTAAGGCCGGGTTCCAGAGCGACCGGGTTGGCCGCTCTGGAGTTTTCAAACATCAGGCGGTGTGATGGATGACGTCGGTGATGATCGATACGATATCGTCGATCTGGCTCTCTTCGATAATCAGCGGAGGCGAGAGTGCGATAATGTCGCCGGTGACGCGCACGAGCAGGCCTCTCTTCAGGCACTCCACGAAAACATCATAAGCTCTGGTTCCAGGCGCACCGTCGCGGGTAGCGAGTTCGATGGCGCCGACGAGGCCAAGATTGCGAACGTCAACAACATGTGGCGCGCCCTTCAGGGAGTGAAGAGCATCCTGCCATGTTGTGGCAAGAGAGGCTGCTCGGGTCAGAAGGTTTTCGTCCTGATAAATTTCCAGCGTGGCGATGCCGGCGGCGCAGGCCACTGGATGGCCGGAATAGGTGTAGCCATGGAAAAGCTCGATCTGATTTTCCGGGCCGTGCATCAGTCCGTCGTAAACTGCACGCTTGGCAAAAACGGCTCCCATCGGAATTGCGCCGTTGGTAATGCCTTTCGCGGTGCAGACAAGATCGGGAACAACACCGAAATAATCCGTTGCAAAAGGTTTGCCGAGGCGACCGAAGCCGGTGATGACTTCATCGAAGATCAGAAGGATGCCGTGTTTATCGGCAATAGCGCGCAACCGCTGAAGATATCCCTCTGGTGGAAGGACGACGCCGGCTGAACCGGACAGGGGTTCGACGATGACGGCCGCAATGGTTTCTGCGCCGTGCAAGGCCACAAGACGCTCAAGGTCTTCAGCCAGTTCAATGCCATGCGCCGGAAGACCCTTGGAGAAGGCATTTCGATCCAGATCCAGCGTGTGGCGCATATGGTCCGCTGGGATTTGCGGGAAGACGCGGCGGTTGTTGACGAGGCCGCCAACGGAAATGCCGCCAAAACCAACGCCGTGATAGCCTTTTTCACGCCCGATGATCCGGCTGCGCGTTCCCTGCCCAATTGCGCGCTGATAGGCAATTGCGATTTTGAGCGCGGTATCGACAGATTCCGAGCCTGAGCCCGTGAAGAAGATTCGATCAAGCTGAGCGTCTGAGCCACCGGGGCCCATCGCGGCAAGCTTTTCGGCAAATTCAAACGCAATAGGATGACCCATCTGGAATGTGGGCGCGAAATCCAAAGTGGCGAGCTGACGTTCAACGGCTTGGCTAATGCGTCGGCGGCCATGACCGGCATTGACGCACCAGAGGCCGGCCGTTCCATCCAGAATTCTCTTCCCGTCGATATCGGTGTAATACATGCCTTCGGCACTGGCCAGAAGGCGCGGCGCGGCTTTGAACTGACGGTTTGCCGTGAACGGCATCCAGAAATTGGAGAGGTCAGGCGCGTTGGATTTGCTGTGGTCTTCCATTGGGGTCCCCATGTTGAAAGCACCACATTCCAGAACTTCGCATATCAGAACAAGTCCTTTTCTTGCATGTCTTAAGCCATTGATCTTTATGGCAGGTGATGCGAAGAATTGCGATATATCGAACACGTGCAATGAAAGATCCGAGATGGTCGTGGATATTGGCAACAGGTTGAGGCACTTGCGCTCTCTTCACAAGATGTCGCAGAGGGAACTGGCCAAGCGGGCCGGTGTCACCAACTCAACAATTTCCCTGATTGAATCGAATTCGACCAATCCATCGGTCGGGGCGTTGAAGCGCATCCTCGACGGCATTCCCATCGGTCTGGCCGAGTTCTTCGCGTTTGAGCCCGGCAAACCCAGCAAGGCTTTTTATGCTGCGGAAGAACTGGTCGAGATTGGCAAGGGGCCGATTTCCTATCGCCAGATCGGAGATAACCTGTTTGGCCGAAGCCTTCAGATTTTGAAAGAGTGCTACCAGCCGGGCGCGGGGACGGGGCGAGTGCCGCTGGTGCATGAGGGAGAGGAGGGCGGCATTGTTTTGTCTGGGCGGCTGGAAGTGACCATTGATGACGAGCGGCGAATCCTCGGTCCCGGTGACGCATATTATTTCGAAAGCCGCAGACCCCATTCCTTCAGGTGTGTCGGGCCGGTGCCGTGTGAAGTGATCAGCGCCTGCACACCGCCAAGTTTCTGATATCGGTAGCCGGGTAATTAAAATATTGTTTATGGGCGCTGGCTTGCGGCGCGCTGCGTCTCATTGATGAGCGCGGCGCAAATTGCGCCGAATGCCGTACGACATCTTCTGTCCATCCTGCGTGTGTTTCACATGATGTTCTTCGGAATACGGTATATTAACGGGTCGGCCCTAGTTTAACGGATGGTCCAATTTGGAACAGCTGTTTTGCTGATCGCAACGCAGCGATTGAACGTTCGAGAGCATGACGATGTCAGGAAACGGCCAAAAGCCAGGCAGCAAGAACATGGAATCGTAAAACGAAATGGCGATGAACGAGACCACGTCCTATGAGCCGCAATACCGCGAGCAGGCAGGTGAGCCCAATAATTTGCTCCGCCTTGCCGCATTGCTGTGGCGAAATGCCTTCTTTATCCTGCTGATCGGCATCCTGTGCGGGGCCCTTGCCTTCGGCGCGTCGCTACTGATCCCCAACTACTATGTCGCCACATCGCAGATCCTGCTTGACCCGGAAGGCTCTCGCGTTCTGGAAAGTGACCTGCCGGGCCAGCCAAGGGCTGTCGATTCCCACGTCCTCAACCAGCAATATATTATTACGTCGGCACAGGTCCTGTCGCGCATTGTAGAGAGTGAGAAGCTTTACGACGACCCGGACTTTGGCGCAGCCGCCCCCCGTTATCCTGACGAGGTCAGCCGCAGGAACCTCGCGCTTGATACGTTGCGTAAGGTGACTTCCGTCTCTGCCGTCGGCAAAAGCTTCATTGTTAATGTCTCTGTGAAGTCTGAGAGCCCGCAGCGGGCGGCCGATCTGGCAAACCTCATCGCGTCCACCTATTCACAGGTGCGGATGGAAATGAACAGCGACGTGCTCAAGCGCACCGGCGGCGGGTTATCGGCACAGCTGGATCAGCTTCGCACCGCTGTGGAAGATGGCGACCGCGCGGTTCAGGCCTACAGGGCAGAGCACAATCTGGCAGATATTCAGGGCAGACCCGATGTCGAGCAACGCATTGCTGACGCCAATACGGAAATTTCACGGTTACAGGCATCCGTTTCTGAAAACGAGGCTCTGGTCGCCGAACTCACACGCGCCAGAAACGACCGGCAATATTTGCGCTCCATTCCCGACACGTCTTTGACGCCTGCGATCATTTCGCTGCGCGCACGTTATCAGGAAAGCCGTGAAGAGGAGGCCGTTCAGGCAACGTCGCTCGGCGCCCAGCATCCGGCCTTGCAGGCGGCGCGTGCCCGCACACAATCGCTTGCCAATATCCTTGACGAGCAATTGCGCAATTTTGCTACGGCGACGTCGAGCAATCTGGCGCGGCTGAAGAACCAGTTGGCGCTGTCCACATCAAACGCCGATGCGCTGAAGACCAACCTGAACAGTGACGAGCAGACCATGGTGCGTCTGCGCGAATTGCAAAGAAAGCTGGAAAGCGACAGGGCGGTCTATGAAGCGTTCCTTTTGCGGACCAAGCAGCTATCGGAACAGCAGGGGACCTCGAACGAGAACCCGCAGATCATCTCCAGTGCGGAGCCACCTTTGCGCAAGGCCGGGCCTCCGCGCACCCTGATGCTTGCAGGCGGTGGTATTTTTGGTCTGATCCTGGGCGCAGGCATTCTCATTTTGCGCGATCAATTTCGTGGCCAGCCGCGCGAGTTGCGCATGGTCCGGACACCGGCAAATGCGCTTGGCTCAAGCAAAGAGACTGCACCGCCAGAGACAGCCTTGCTGCCAGCAGCAACGGAAAAACCTGTTGCAGCCGCCGCAACGCCCAAGCGGTCACGGCGCATGGTGCGCCAGCAGGAAGTCGAGGCGCTGAGTGCTGCTGACGATGAGGGGTTCGATGACCTCGCGCGTTTTGTTTCATCTGGCCTGACGCCTGCGGGCAAACATACGATACTGGTGGTATCGACGGGTCCAAAGAATCGGTCGCCCTACAGTGCTTTCAATCTGGCGGCTGAGGTTTCGCGGCTCGGGCAGCGCGTTCTTCTGTTGGATGCAGCCACCTATGATCCGCTGACAACCGCCATGCTTTTGCCAGACAGGGGCGAGGACACTGCGGCTTCGTCAGAATTCTACCATGTGGAAACACTTCCGCTCTTACGTTTTTCACCTGCGGGTGGGTTGAATGCGGGGGACACTCCGAAGGCTGTGGTGGATGAGGAAGGTGCTGCCTTTGATCTTATCGTCATTGATGGCGGTGTGGCGACAAAATCCCAGCTTGATGTCCCGACTCGTTCTGACGTCGATGAAGTCTTCCTCATGCAGCATGAAGACGATGCCGGCAGCGTCGTGATTGCGCTTGTGAGTTTGGAAGAGCGCGGCGTGGACAATATCAAGGTGGTGCGGATGACGCGCTCGGGCCTGCAATATTGAGAGCTGATTTTGGCTGAAAACAACAACAGGACAGCCATGCGCATCCCTTTCCTACAAGGTCGCTCCATCGGTGGGCTCAACGTTATTTTCAACATGGGGCTTCGTGGCTCCACGCTTGTCCTGCGTTTTGCGCTTTCCTTCTATATCGTCAAATTCATGGGCCTTGAGGCCGCCGGTATTTATGGGCTGGCGCTGGGTGTAGTGAATGCGGCACCGGCTGCTCTCGGCTGGGGCCTCAACTATTTCATTGCGCGGGATGTGAGCGGCAAAACATCGGGGATTGCCGGTGTCTATATGAAGACGCGTTTGCTGGTGACGGTGTCCTCGCTTGCGGCGATGACGGCAATCGCGCTTTTGGTTGCCTCTTTCATGGGCCACGCGGTCGTACCGCTCTATTTTCTCATTCTTCTTGTCGTCTGGCTGGAGACGATCTCCTGCGATATTCATGTGCCACTCATTGCACAGGAAATGTCCAGCCAGGCGAATGTGCTGTTTTTCCTGCGAACATCATCGTGGATATTGCCGGTTATCGGTCTCGGATTCCTGTTTGAGGGTTTCCGCAACATCGAAACCATCATGGTGGCGTGGAGCCTGGGTTACATCGTGATGTTCGTCGGCCTTGCTGCGTTTCTGCGGCAATGGCCGTTCCGGCGGATTTACCGCTCGCGCATGCGGTTGCGCTGGGTCAAAAAGCGCATGCGCAAGGCATGGCTGATCTATATCAGCGACATCAGCAATGTCGGACTTGTCTATGCCGACCGCTACATCGTCTCGCTTTTGCTCACGCTTTCGCTGACGGGCGTCTACACATTCTACTGGTCTCTGGCCAATGCCCTGCAGACGCTGATTTCAACTGCGGTGCTGCAGGTTGCCATCCCTGCCTTGTTCAAGGCTTACAATACCGGCTCCATGAAGGAATGGCGCTCGGTGATGATCTGGCAGTTCACCAAGACGGCCGCTGTCGCTTTTGGATTAGGCATTGCCATTTTCGTCAGCGGCAACATTCTCGTCCATCTCATGAACATGCCGGAACTGGGCGAGCATCAGGGCATGTTTGCGCTGTTGCTTTTAACCGCTGTCGTTCGCTCCTGCACGGACCTGATGGGTCTTGGCCTGAATAGTTTGCGCAAGGACGGCCATTATGCCTTCGTCAATCTCTCCAGCGTGCTTCTGTCGATCGGCATGAGTTTCGTCCTGATCAGCACCTTTGGCTTCATCGGCGCTGGCCTTTCCGCGTTTTTCACGGCTCTGGTCACTGCATCCATATCCAGTTCGTTGCTCTGGCGCGCTTCGAGATCATAAAGACAGACATTTCCGACGACTCATTTTCAGCAGGAAGGCGATTGAACTGATGGCATCCGATCAGCCCCAACATTCTCTGGGACGCCGCATTTTTAAGAAGCTTTACCACGCGGCCATTCATAGCTTGCCGATCAAGCAGGCGACGCAGCTGCAATATTATCGCTACCATAAGCTCTGGGCCAATCTCGATAACCCCAAGACCCTGAATGAGCACCTTGCTGCGCGCAAGATTGCATGGACTGGTCCGCACTCAGACCCGCGTCTCATTATGCTGAGCGACAAGATTGCCGTGAAAGATCATGTGGCACGGGTGCTGGGGCCGGAATGGGTTACGCCCACGCTCTGGCGTGGGAAAGACCTCAATGATTGCCCGCCGCTGCCATTTCCCTATGTGATCAAGGTCAATCATGGCTCGGATCGCAACATTTTCGTCTATGGGCCTGACGATCTGATCGGCGCGAAAGAACAATGCGATATCTGGCTTGCGGGGCGCACCGCCTGGCGCTTGGCGGAAGAATGGTACAACCACATCGACCCTGAAATCTTCATCGAACCCTTTATCGGTGATGATGGGCAGGCGCCGGTTGATTACAAACTGTTCTGCTTCGAGAACGACATTCCCTGCATTCAGATCGATACCGCACGCTTCACGGATCACCGCCGCTGCTTTTATGACGAGCGTTGGAAGAAGCTCGATTTCGGACATTATTATCCGCTCGAAACCGAGGAATTGCCGCGTCCACCCCATCTGGATCGGATTCTTGCTGCGGCCAGAACGCTGGCGCAGGGGTTCGAATTCGTTCGGATTGATTTCTACGACAAGCCGTCTGGCCCGTTGTTTGGCGAGATGACGTTTAGCCCCACATCCGGCTTCGGCGCGTTCAGGCCGCCATCGACCGATGCGTGGCTTGGGACGTTCTGGAAAGACCAGCCGAAAGGGCGCTTTCGCACCGGTGCGGAATGACCTTAGCTTTTGGCGGCTGCCGTTTTCTTCCACGGCAGCGGTGCATCGAGCAGGTATGACATCACGATGCCGCCCGTCAGCCATGCGACGACCACGTAGACATAGTAAAATCCGGGCGTGAAGACCGCGTTGAACAGAAACAGGAAGGCAATGTAGCCGCAGGCCACCTTCCGCAGGCCCAACCGGTTGGGCTGCAAATTGTCGTGGACCCACATTTGCAGCTTGCCGAAGTAAAAGCCAAACAGGGTCGCGATGAAAACGACGCCTGATATGCCGAAGTTGAGATAGGCTTCCCCAAACAAAGTCGGGCGGAGGCCAGCGTGAAACTGCGGATCCAGCCCCGCCAATGTGCTGGTGATGATGCCCATGCGGAAATCGTTTCGAAACTCGCTGATGAAGGACGGCACGAGCGCCATGTAGCCGGCGAGATAGGTCATGCCATGGTAGAAACGCCCGTCAAACCCGCTCAGAATCCAGGCATAATCGCGGAAATCGGAGAAGTTGTTGCCGAAGAAGATCTGAAAGGAAACGGTTTGCAGAATATCGACGCTGTTATCACCATCAGCTGTTGACCGCAAAATTCCGATGACGATGGCGACCGTTACAAATCCTGCGATGGAAAGGGTGAAGGCTGCGAGGTTCTTGTAGCGATAGGCAATGATGAGGCAGACCACGAAGATAAACAGCGTCTCAATGCTGGCGCCGCGTGTACCAATCATCAGGCCGAGGCCGCTGCACATCAATCCTGCGAACACAAAAAATCTGTTGTGGCCGAAACCATAGACCAGAAGACTGAGCGTTATCGTGGGCAGGATGACGGAATAGAGATTGATCGCAGGACGCAGCGAGGTGTTTTCAAACGAAAACTGCCGTCCTTCAAAGGGTCTGACACCCAGCGCGATCAGGCCCATGGTGGCAAAGATGATGACCACGAGCGAAATCCACACGCCGGGCTTTGTCTGCCAGAAGGCGTAGCCCTTCTCCACGAAGGTGAACATCGCGCTTTTTCCCGAGCTGAATGTTGCAAGCCCCATGCCCACCAGCACGAAGACGACGCCGAGAACAGAGAGGTAGAAGGCTTCGTTGATATAATCGCGGATGATGTAGATCGAATTGCCGACCGCTTCCATGTTTTGGTCCGAAGACGCGAAGGGCGACATGACCAGAATGGGCAGGACGTTGTAGCGAATCCAGAAATAGGATGAGAATGTCAGCACACCCCATTTGAAGAACGAGCTGACATAATAGAGCGTGAAAATCAGCCAGCCCAAAATGAAAATCAGCCAAGCGAGATGGGACATATCAAACCTTTTAGCCCACGCATGGTGCAGGATGCGGCAAGAAACCGGTGGAATGAGCGTCGCAGAAACCGGTTAAGAAGCTGTTAGCTATGTTCGACGCGGCGGGCCAAACGAGTGAGATGCCGTATGTCAGCGACCGGCAGCGGCCGCCAGAACCGTTTCCAGACGTGCGTAATATCCGGATTTCTCGGCTGTTCCTTTGAACCCGGCAAGCCCCTCAAAATGTTCGTTTCTTTTTTCCCACCATTGGGTCTGTCCCAATTCGAGTGCCTTTGACATAAGCTCAGCCAAGGCATCGGGCTTGTCCGGATCATAACTCCAGCCGGTCTGATGGTCGCGGATGATTTCGGTTGTGCCGCCACGCATGGTGCCGATGACGGGGATACCATAGACAGCCGCTTCGACCAGGATGCGGCTTTGCGGTTCATGCCAGCGGGATGGAACGATCATGGCGTCGGCAACGCGATAAACATCTTCAGGCCGCACGAACCCCTTGAATTCGATCGGCGCGCCCTGCGCCAGTTTTTTGAGACGTGCCACATCGCTTTCACGGCCTCTACCGGCGATAACAAGCCGCGCTCTGTCTCTGCCGGGCAAAGACTTGAATGCGCGGATAACATCATGCACGCCTTTTTCTTCCGCAAGGGCACCGAGATAGCCAAATGTGAAATCCGGCGCGTTCGGTTGTTCTCTGCCAACCAGCGTTGCGTCAAAGCTGTTTTCCGGCATGTTGGTGTTGTGCATCACATGCCAGTTGGCCTTGAGAAGCACCCCGTTGCGTATGAAGCTCTGGCGCAAGGCGTCGCTCACGGCAATCACCGTCATATTTTCGCCCGTTATCTCGCGCATCCGCCGGTTCAGGATCGAGCAATCGAAGCAAGGGCGCTCGCAATTGTCGCTGTTTCTGAACATGCTGGATCTGGGGCAGAGCAGGGCATAATCGCGCAGATGCAGACAGATCGGCACATTGGCCCTTTGCGCCGCATAAAATAGAGCGGGCTGCATATAGGCCGAATTTTGCGCATAGATCAGATCGAATTTCTCGCTGATCAGGAACTGCGTCAATTGGTCCGCACAGATTGCGCCCATGGCGGTGCGCAGATGCCAGCTTGCCTTGTGCAGCAAGCCAGCGGATGATTTTCGCGGCATCGGTAGATAGCTGTTGTTCCAGGGCAGGCGAACGACACGAATGCCGCCTTGCAGACGGGCTTCACCGGGCGGGGCGATGGCATCGCCTTCCTTGCCAAGGGCGAGTACGGTGACATCGTGCCGCTGGCCAAGCTCCATCGCGCCAAGGCGAGCGGAGATTTCCGCGCCGCCCTCTTCTTGTGGAGCAAAAATTTGCGATACGATGCAGATTTTCAAATCCGCTGACCTCTAGTCGCGATACCCGTGGTTACTGACATATTGGCAGTAATGGGTCACAACGATTGAGATATATTGAACAGCGCCGCCTCAGATTTTCTCTTTTCCTCGCCCAACACAATAAAATGATCAGCCGTTGTGTTCGGGAAACGTTTACCGCAATCATCAGTGGAGTGATGCGAATGCTTTTTCCCCGGCGATATTTTGTCTTGATTAAGAAAATTGCGCTTTAAGTCTCTGGGATAGGGCAGGACATCTTTGATCCGATGCCGTTGAAGAGGTGGATCATGAGGATTCTGCATGTTTTTGAGACCCTGCCGGGTGGACCTGCGACCTATTTTAACGAGATAGCCCCCAAGCAGATCAAAGCGCTGGGCGCTCATAATGTGCGGGCTCTTGTGCCCGATGACCACAGCAGCTTTCTCCGTGACATTCCGCAGGCCTGCGTGGCCACCTTCGCGCGACAAAGCCGGTCAACCGTTTTGCCGGGCCTGGCGCGCGCCGTGTGGAATGAGGTCAAGACATTTCAGCCTGACATCATTCACGCGCACTCCACGCTGGCAGGTGGCGTCGTGCGCCTGCTCACCTTATTACCGGGCAAATTTCCACCTGTCGTCTATTGTCCGCATGGCTGGGCATTTGAAATGGAAACGCCATTCTATATGCGCCACCCCGTTCGCTGGGCAGAGCGGCTTCTGTCACCTCTGGCAAAAGTGATCGTCGCCATTTCAGGCCATGAATATCGGCAGGGCATTGAAGCCGGTATTCCTGCCGCGCGAATGCAGGTGGTTGAAAACGGGATATCGACAAAAATTCCTGTCGCAACGCCAGTAGAATGGAGCGATGCGCGCATAAGAGTGCTGTTTATCGGCCGGCTGGACCGGCAAAAGGGTGTCGATATCCTGTTGAAAGCGGCTGCATCCCTGAAAGACAAGGCCGTGTTTCGGGTGATCGGGTCGCATGTCACGACCAAAAACGACCTCACCACCTCCATGCCGCCGAATGTCGAGTTTCTGGGCTGGAAATCTGCGGAAGACATCGCCGGTCATCTGGCCGTTTGCGACGTTGTCGCCATGCCATCGCGGTGGGAAGGTTTCGGACTTGTGGCTCTGGAGGCAATGCGCTCTCGAAAACCCGTCATCGCTTCGGCTGTCGGCGGGCTGCAAACCGTTGTCAGCCACGGTGAAACCGGGGTTCTTTTTCCGGCAGGTAACGATGAGGCACTGGCCGTCGCCATCCTGTCTCGCGACAAGGATGAGTGGGCGCAGATGGGCGAGGCTGGTCACGTCCGCTTTCTCGACCGTTACCGAAGCGAGCGTACCAACAGGGAGCTGATGGAGGTTTACCAGCGCATCATGGATGATTTGCCCGCTGAAAGACGCAGGATCGCATGACGACATTTATCAATGGTCGGTTCCTGACCCAAAAAACCAGCGGTGTACAGCGTTTCGCACGCGAGATCGTCAAGGCGCTCGATCGGCATCTGGCAAGCCAGAAAGCTTCCGAAGACTGGGTTTTGCTTGCGCCAGAGAATGCACCTCGCGATCTCGACCTTTCGGTTGTCAGGCAGCAAAACACTGGTGGGCTTTCCGGTCACATCTGGGAACAGACCCAGCTCTATGCCGCATCTCGGCGGGGACGTCTGATCAATCTGTGCAATAGCGGGCCTGTGCTGCATGGCAGAAGTCTCACCGTTATTCACGATGCCATGATATTTCGCACGCCCGAGAATTTCTCGCAGCCCTATCGGGCCGTGCACGGAACACTCGGACACGTTCTTTCCCGGCGCGGGCGTATCGCAACCGTTTCGGAATTTTCAAAACGGGAACTGGCGGAGACGATCGGCGCAAAAAAAGTCTCGGTCATTCCCAACAGCTGTGAACATCTGGCTTCTATCCAGCCTGATGAGACGGTGTTGAACCGCTTGGAGATCGTACCGAACACCTACCTCCTTTTTGTCGGGTCGCCGACACCGAACAAGAATATTCACCGTGCCGTTGAGGCCATCGGCAGCATGGGTGGCGAGGCACCTCAATTTGTGGTGGTCGGTGCCGCGGCATCGAGCGTTTTCAACGGGGATGCGCAGGATGCAAGCAACAGCCCCGGAACTGACCGCGTCATCTTTACTGGACGCCTGACCGATGAAGAAATTGTCGCACTCTACGCAAATGCCGCAGCACTGCTTTTTCCAAGCCTATATGAAGGGTTTGGCATTCCGCCGCTTGAAGCGATGCTTCTCGGATGCCCGGTCCTGTCATCCAGCATAGAGCCTGCCCAGGAAGTGTGCGGGCGCGCCGCATTGTATTTCGATCCGCACAACGCCCATGATATTGTGCGGGCGATAAGGGATCTGACAACGAATCCGCAATTGCGGAGTGACATGATTGCGCAGGGTCACCTGCGTGCCGCAGAGTTTTCCTGGGATCGGAGCGCAAACTCCCTTCTCAAAGCGATTTCAGGTCTTTGATGCTATGTTTACTCCTGCTGAAATAAAGTGGCATCCAATATCTTGGCGGTGATATCTGCCGAATGGAGACAATGCGAAGCATGAAAATCTGTATCGTCGCACAGACATTTGCACCCCAGGAGGAGGGGGGAGCCGAGATCGTGGCTCGCATGTGCGCTTTGGAGCTTTCGCGCTACCATGAGGTTTTCATTCTTTCGCTTGGGCTGGAAGGCGACGATATCGCGCCGCCCGGCGAGAGCACCAATGCCGATGGCATCCGGGTTGTGCGGGTCAACTGGAACAACTCCTATCTTCCCGGCCCGCGCAAGCCATCGGTTGGAAAGCTGACCAAACTGGCCTGGCATATTCGCAGCGCGCTGGGTGCGACCTCTGCCAACGAGGTCAAGGCGTTGCTGGAGCGTGAGAAGGTCGATCTCGTCTACGCGCATAATTCTGCACGAATGCAGCCTGCCATCTTTGAGGCCACCAGCACGCTGGGCATTCCGCTTTGCCTGCATCTGCACGATTATGCCTTGCTCTGCCCCAAATCGAGCATGTTTCGAAGCACTGGCAACTGTGAAAAACCCTGCATCGAATGCCGCATTCTGACCGCGCGCATCAAATCCAGCAAGGGCGAGGGCGTCACGGCGATTTCCGTCAGCGATGCCCTGCGCCGGAGATTTGTGCGCAATGACGTTCTACCCCAGGCGGATTGGCATGTTCTTTTGAATGCCAACCGCAGCAAAACCCTGTTTGATGCAGGGCTGATGGGCCGAAGGACTGGCAACAGTGACATCTTCACCTTTGGATATCTGGGCGCGCTTGCGGAAGAAAAAGGTATTGAAGACCTGATCAAGGCGTTTCTGCAGCTTCCCCAGAATGAGCCCGCCACCCTGCTGGTTGCCGGAAGGGGCAGGCAGGATTATGAGCAGCACCTCAAATCGCTTGTGGGCAACGCACCCATCAAGTTTCTCGGCTTTGTCGCCCCGGAAGAGGTTTACAAGCGGGCCGATGTCGTTGTTCTGCCATCGCGCTGGCACGAACCGCAAAGTCTTATCCTGATGGAGGCGGCATCCTATGGTGTGCCGGTGATCGGAACCGAGCGAGGCGGCACGCCTGAAATCCTGCGGGATATGGGAACGGGCTGGTGCTATGATCCTGACCATGGGGATGCGTTGATCCAGACCATGGGGCGTGCGCTTGCAATCGGGCGTGCGCATTGGTGGGATGAGAGGGATACGCATTTTCCCGGAATTAATGATTTTCCCGGAACATCTGAAGTATCGGGATATTATCATAAGCTCAATGATATCCTCATGGCAGCAAAAGCTAAAAGCCTGACAGCGAAAACTAACGCAAAACTTGCGTTGGGGGAGAAGTAACGTCCCGTTGCAAGCATTGTTTAACGCCAATAGGCGCATGGTGCGCCGCTGTTGCTTGAGAAAACTGCTTGGGGGTGGGACATGAATGCCGGTTTTAAACTGCTGAACGAGAAGGGTGACACCGCGCAGGTTTCTGCCGATTACCCCGTCGCGTTTGCAGAAACGATTGGTCTGTTCCGGCCTGCCGATGCATGGGTGCACAACAAATCATCTGCGAGTGAGGGGCCTGCAACCGTTGCGGATACGGCTGTTCTCTTCGTCGGCTCCTGGGGGTTCGAGGAGCTTTGTGCGCGAAAATTTTGGCAGAAGCTGGCGGTCGAGCTATCGAAGCGCGGACTTGCTAGCATGCGTTTCGATTATCCCGGCACGGGTGATGCACTTGATCACGCGGATTACGCGGCGGGTCTGGATGTGTGGCTCGACACCATCATTGCCGCTGGCAAAACGTTGAAGGATCTTTCCGGCGCAAAGCGCTTGCTGCTGGTGGGACACTGTATAGGTGGCGCGCTTTCCTGGCGCGCAGCGGAAAAGCTGAACGATGTTTCGGGTCTGGTTCTTGCGGCGCCTGCTCTTTCGGGTCGCCACTGGTTGCGTGAATTCGTGGCATTGAGCCGCATCGCCAACCAGGGTGCTATTGCGACCAGCACTGCGGCAAGTGGCCCTGCAATGGGTGAGCAGGTCATACCTCGGACAGTAACGGAAGGGTTGAAGACGCTCAACATCGCGTCTGCTACCTCTGCACCCGTCGCAGATATTCTTTTGCTCCAGCAGGAAAACCGTCCTGCTGACTCGGCCTTTGCCGAGCATCTTCAGACATTGGGGCTGAATGTTCAGGCCCAGCTGTTTGAGGGCTATGATCGCTTTATTCGAGATGTGCTGTTTTCGGTGCCGCCAACGGCTTCCATCAACACCATCGCTGAATGGGCAAGCGGCATGTCGACCAGGGTTGCTGTCGGTGCTGATGGGAGTGCCGCCTGGCCTGCGGCTTTGCCATCGTGTCAGAAGGGCGATGGTTTTACCGAAACGCCTGTCCGGTTTGGCGATTGCGACAGGCTTTACGGGATTGTTTGCGAGCCGGAGGGCCCCCGCCGGGGTGCTACGGTTCTTGTGTTGCCAACGGGTTATGAGCGCGCATCTGGCTGGGGCCGCATATCCGCCAATCTGTGCCGGGATCTTGCGCGCAGCGGCATTGCGAGCCTTCGCTTCGACATGGCCAATATTGCTGACAGCCCGGCGGTGCCTGGTCGTCCGGATCAGATCATCTATGGCGACGGTCAGCTTGCAGATGTCGATGCTGCGATGGATTTTCTCACAGAGAAGAAGCTTCTGCCCGTCGTCGTGACGGGGCGTTGCAGCGGCGGATGGGCAGCGTTTCGAAGCGGCGTGCGCGACAGGCGGTTCAGCGGCGTGGTGCCCGTCAACGTGTTCGACTTCTACATTCCGCCGGACGCGGATGTTGAGGCGCTGCTGATTTCATCGCGGCAACCGCTTGCCAGCTACGGGGCAAAGCTTCTGCGCGGCAGCTTTTGGCGCAGGGTCTTGAAGGGAGAGGTTCGGGTCCGAAACGGCATCGTCAATCTCTGGGCCATGATTATGGGCAAGGCCCTGTCCTTTGCGACACCCATCATGGTGCGCTTCCCGTTTCTGTCAGCGCGATTCCATCAATTGTCGCAGGATTTCAACGCCATCGCGGCGAATGACACACGGATGTCGATTGTTTTCACTGAGGGCGATATTGGTGCGGCCATGCTGGAAACGAACTTCGGGCCGCGTGGACGCCTTTTGACGTCTCGATACGGCAGCCCCCGCATCGCTTTCATCGAGAATGCTGACCACAATCTGACGACGGCGGAAGCTCGTCACGCTTGGGCCGATGAGGTCAGAGCCATCGCGCTGCAGTTTTCTCCTGCGCTCACTCCCTGATAAAATTGCGTGGCAGCGGCTGTGTAGGGCCGATTTCATTTGATCAAAAAAAACCAGAACAAGAGGGATTCTCTTGTTCTGGTGCTGGAGGCTTGTCTTGAACGCTTCGAACTAGCAGTGGCCTGCGCGGACCGATGCCAGATTGATGATCTCGGCATTTGTCATGTCGACTTCGATTTCGCTTTGCAGGGCCGATTGCAACGCCTGTTTTGCAACATCGATGTACCAGCTTGCAGAGGGCGCGCCCAATGTCTCGGCAACACCTTCTGCGTAGGTCAACATGTTGATGAGAGTGAGAAAATCTTCCTGGCGTTCATTGATCTCGGCGTCAGTTCTGAAGGATGTCATCATTGAGCTCATCTGGTATGGATTGCGATGATCCACCTTACGAAGTGCAGACGCAATGTGCGCGTTGCAAAACCGTTGCACACGCAGTGCTTGATTTCGTGCAGAGTTACTCATCTTAGTAACCGGTCAGATACATCTTTCGAAACAGTGGCGTCGCGTTGAAGTCCCAGTCTCTGGGCGCCATCTCGGGCACGTTGTTTTCAATCGCTGATATGAGCGCCATGGCATCGAGTTTCTTCTGATCGACCCAACACGCTTTGAGCGCTGCATCGAGCGTTTCAACCGCGATGCCAGAAAGTGCAGCAATAGCTTTCCACGTCCTGTCCTTGAAGAAAAGACGTTGCGCGGCTGTACGGAGCGCCTCACATTGCTCGGCATTCACCCCGCCCTCCCTCAACATATTGCTGATTGTGGCTTCTGCATTGACAAGGGGAATGCTGAGGGGTGGATAGCCGAGTTCGGCGGGCCCATAGATCAAGGCGACATCCGCATCGTCGACGCGCGCACCGGATGCATAGTCCTCGTAGATCTGGCCGATGCCAATCATGCCGAAAGCAGCACATTCCGCTGCCCGCAGCGCACCCATGCTGGCCGCGCCGAAAACAGGAATGCCTTTCGAGAGCGCAAACAGCAATTCCTTGTGCCAGACCGGTGCCGCCGTTGCGAACTGACCATCGATCAAGCCGATGGAAGTCGCCCCGTCTTGCAACGCTTGCATCACATCCCCCTGGCATGCAGGCGGGCGGATCTCGATGCCTGTTGGGGCAAGGTCGCGTGCGTTTGGCAGGCTTGGTCCGACGAAGACAAGTTTCATCACAATGCTTTCGAAAGTGCGCGGGGGCCGAAACGCCGGTGCCGCTCGCCATCCGGGTTTTCCAACTGCGGTGCAAAGACCTTGACGACCGCAGCGGGAAGCCATTCCGGATTGAGATCAACGGCAAACAGCTGGTCTATGCCGGCATTTTCGAGCCGCTGGAGCACGATATCAAGCGACTGTTCGGTTGATGTCGTACCGAGAGACGGCAGGTCTTCTAATCGCTTTCGCGGAGGTGTACCTAGCGCATCCAGCATGGTTGCATCCGCCTGCCGGGAGAAGGTAGCCGGCAAAAGATCATCACGCGCGCCGGCAGTGAATGTCATCCGCGACTGTACAGCTTCGGTGATGGCCCGCATCGCGGCAACTGCTGGAGAGGTGGCGGCTCCTGCGCCATAGGTCAAATCCACATGGCGAACGGCGCGGGGCGGCGTTCTCTTCCTGGGGCCAAGCAAGGCGACGACACAGGGAATGGCCAGATCGGTGGTGATATCGAACAATGCGATATCGAGATCCGCCTGCGCAATTTTTGAGAGCACATCCTGAAAAGCGGGTTCGACGACCGCCTTCATATCGATGGCGGACTGGTAGCGCCGGGATGCCGGGGTCATTTGCCACAGGGTCAGGGCATCGCGTTCTATGCGCTCCAGCGTAGCATGGAGAATGGCTTCGTTGCGGGTATTCCCGGATGCAAGGCCGTCAGAAGATTGCCAATAGCGAGGTCCCTCGATGGTGCGGTCAAGGTGAACAGCGGCGAAAGGAAGCCAGAGGCGTTCGCCGGTCAAGAGATGATGGGCGCGGGTCCATTCTATCTCCTCGGCAGCCGCAACGGGCGGCGCATGCGGTGAAAGCAGAATATCGAGCGTATTGACGTGATCCTCCGCTCCCTCCAGCTTTTCGCGGCTGGTGATGATGCGTTCACAGGCGGGATTGGTCGCCACGGCCCTTTCTATGGCTTCCATTGCTGCCGAAGTCTGGGCGGCCTTGTCATCAATGCCCTTGCCCTGGGCGATCACGATGGCCTTGGCATTGGGCGCAAAGGCGCACCACACGGCAATGCCGATGTTATCCAGGCCCGTTTGGCGTGCGAGCCTCGTAATGCCCAGCCTAGAGAGAAAAGGCGAAACCCTTGTCAGGGTTTCGCCAGGAGAGCAGGCCCGATAATTGTCGAGCTGCAAGATTAGTCGTTACCTTCGTGGATGCCGGTGGCGGGCAATTCCGACGTAGAGATTGCGATAGCCAGATCAACGCCTTTGGTCAGGGAAACGCCCGCGCCGCGCAGGAATGCTGCATTGGCAAGCTCACCTGAGAGTTGTCCATTGACTGGCGTGATGGTTCCCGACTGCAAATCGGCAACCCAGAGGCCGGCTTCACCTGTAATGCCAAGAATAACTGTTTTTGCCATAAATTCCTGCCTAAAATCCGGCCCTCTCGAGGCCTTTGCGATATAATTCAGTCTGCCACGGCTCCTTATGCGGGAGGACCGCTAGCCAACGCTCCAAATCAAAACTTGGGTTGTCTTCAAAGACCTTTGCCCGAAAAGCGCGAGCTCTGTCAATATCGCCGAGCATGCCATGACAAGCCGCTGTCAACCTTGCTGCGGGTCGCTTGTGGGCCATGCGATTGAGGTATTCGAGCGCAAGTTCGAACTCATGAAGAAAGTAGCTGGCACCGGCTGCAACCCAGTAATAAAGATCGGGAGCCATGGGATTGAGGGCAATGGCCTGCTTGATCTTGATCATCGCATTGGCAGGATCGCTTCCATGGATCAGGCTATCGGACAGGCTGCACAGCACATCGGCATATTGCGGACTGAGGTTTTCAGCCTGAGTGAGCGCATCGAGGCTTTCATCGATCCTGCCCATGAACATTCGGCTGACGCCCAGTTCCTTAAAGCCGCTGGCGGAAACCTCGCTGGCTTTTATGGCGGTGCTGGCGAAGCCTTCCGCCTTGGTCAGAAGTTCGGTGTCGCCACGGGCCGTCAGTACCCACTCCATGCTGAGCGTTCGCGACATGCCAGCAAGAGCCTCGGGGAAATCATTCCCATGATCAAGCGCTTCCTTGAAATATTTTCTGGCGCGCCGGATGGATGGCAGGTTGATGCTGGAGAGAGACTGCAAGCCCTTGAGATAAAGGAAGTATGCCTCTGGCCGACTGGAGAAGTCACCGAAGGCGTTCTGGTGCATGCCGATCTGCGACATCACAGCCCCCTGAACCGCAGACGCGATTTCGACGCGGTGGGCAGCAATGGAAAAGGGCGATAGTTCAAACCGCTCAGCCCAGATGATTTCCTCGGTAGGAGTAAAGATCAGCTGCAGGAAGAGGTGCGTATCGGTTCTTCGGCTATCCAGCGCGTAGACGACATTATGTTTTTCAAGCACTGCCGCTTTGTCTTTGGATGCTTGAATGCGCTCGGACGTGTAAGGCGCAACGACGGAAACAGTGCGGCTGCTGCAAAGGCCGATCGTCAAATCCTCGATCAGGGCGTTTGCAATCGATCCGTCCTTATTGGCTTCTTTCGATGTCAGAGGAGGAAGAAGCGCAATGCGAGGATGTGCGGTGAGCTTCCCAGCGACAAACGGTGTCTGTTCGGGTTCTTCGTGCGATATTGGTGCGGCAGGCAGTGGTGTTGCCGGTGCATTGGTGAGGCCAGAGGCCACAATGCGCCTGATGTCATGATCGTTAGGGTCTGCTTCCAGAAGCAGGACGGCGGCACGTCTGAGGAGCGGATTGATGTCTGCGTTGGAGCCCTGCGATCCAGCGCCTTGCATGAAGAGAGACCGAAGGATGCCGAGAAGCCTTGAACGGACATCGCGAACCCAGACATCGAAAGGCGTTTTACCCGCTCCGCTCAACGGCAGGAACTGCATGGCAACGGCACTGCACGCTGCCTCCAGCCTTTCCGCTGGTGTCGGCAGGGCCATCACATCAAGATCACAGCTGACCACCTCGCGGTTGAGAGAGACGGTGGTGGCGTCGATGCTCATCAAAGGTGATGGTGATTGCCCGGTCGCAAGCTGAAACCGGCGCAATGTCGATCGTAAATTCGTCAATGCGACTTCAGCGTTGCCCGGCCAGAGAAAATTGGCGACGTCGCGACGCTGAACTGGCCTTCCCATATCGAACAAGTAAGCGGCGAGCAGCAGGGACTGAGTGGGTACGCTAATGACGTTCCCACTCTCGTCTTCAAGATTGCATCGCCCCAAAGTCGCTAAGCGGAAGGCCATATCTCTCAGTGAGCTATAGAGGCAGAGGTCTCTGTCGTCTTCTGGGCATCCGTCACATTTGCGGTGCTCAAGGACTGAACCAGCTCAAGCACCCTGCGGCGTACGCGGCTGTCTTCAATGCCTGCAAAAGCCTTGGCAAGCGAAATGCCTTCCTTGGAATTCAGGAACTGCGACAAGATGCTGGGAGGTGACACCGGTCGATCTTCAGCCGCGTCAGGTGTTCCCTCGAAAAAATAGGAAATATGCACATCCAGAAGTTCTGAAATATGCTGCAGGCGGCTAGCGCCGACGCGGTTCGTGCCTTTTTCATACTTCTGAACCTGCTGGAACGTGATGCCGAGGCCATCGCCCAGCTTCTCCTGGCTCAGGCCCAACATAACGCGGCGCAACCGTATGCGTGAGCCGACGTGTATATCTGTTGCGTTGGGTGACTTCTTCATGATGTCGTGAACTCCAAATCCTGTAATTGTGACGAGATTGCCGGAAAATTGAACTGTTCGCAACTGGGTGACAGTGCAATTATGGCGAGTATTTATGCATAAGCTTAAAGAAAAGAATGAATATCGACAAAACCAGCAAGATTAAGGCCGATATGCTTGCAAAGTGGCGCTGGCGCGCCAGCTTTTTCTATCGCATTTTTTCAAGGGGCATCGGTTTGAGGCTGCTCATCAATGCGCCGTAGGGCAGCAGCATGATGACGCCGATGAGCACCTTCACGGCGAGGTCTCCGAGTGCCCAGGAGATCCAGCGTGGCGCTTCCCATGCGAAGAGACCCAGAACTGGTGCCTGCTCGATTGCGAAAACATCATTGGGACCGATGAGTGCGAAGGTGGTCGCAAAGGCAATCGAGAAGAACAGTGCTGTATCCAACATGGAGCCGAGCACGGAGCCTGCCAGTGGCGCGCGCCACCAGCTTTGACGCCGCAACCGGTTGAACACTGAAATATCGAGCAACTGCCCGACAAGATAGGCCGTCCCTGACGCAACGGCTATGCGGGGCATGGATGTCCAGAAGGACAGGGTCACGCCAACGACGAAGCCAGCAAGCACGACGCGCCGGGCAACGGAGGGCCCGAACTGCCGGTTGGTCAGATCAGTGATCAGGAAGGCGATGGGATAGGTAAATGCGCCCCAGGTCAGGAGATCAGCGAGGTTGATTCCAAACAGGTTACCCGAGAGCGGGTATTGGACGAGGACATTGGACGCGACGACAACGAGTGTCATCAGTGCCACGTAAACAAACATAGATCTGAGATTGGGCATTTTTTTATCCTGGGTGATGCCACCAGTTGGAGCGATAGGAAACAAGCAAAAGGCTTGAGCGGCAATTGCCATTCAAGCCTTCTGAAAGTTCGTTATGCTGACGTTGCTATTAAGCAGCGGCAACAGCTGTTTCAACGGTCTTCTTGGCGATCTGGCGACGCAGCAAACGAGCGCGCATCGAAAGGTCGCTTTCGCTGGACTTCAGAAGGAACAGGTCAAGACCACCACGGTGCTCAACAGAGCGCAGAGCAGCAGCAGAAACGCGCAAACGGAAGCGCTGGCCAAGAGAATCGGAGATCAACGTAACCTGGCAGAGGTTCGGAAGGAACCGGCGCTTGGTACGGTTGTTGGCGTGGCTGACGTTATTGCCCGTCTGGACGCCCTTGCCGGTCAATTCGCATACACGGGACATGGGTACACCTATTTGTTATCGTCTGTTTCACCAGTGGCTCACTATCCGGCAAAATCCGGTAAGCAATCCAACTGGCAATGATTGGAAAGTTGCGGTTCTATAGTCAGACAGGGACTTCCAGTCAAGCCGCTCGCTCTTATTTGTGAGCGATTTCGCTGGTTTTCCACGTCACTCCGCTTTTTTATTGCCATAAGTAGGGGTATATGATCGGCGCAGAGCACGACTTTCCCGGCTCGTCGAGGTGTTACCTGAATGAATGTGAAGACACAAAGGTTTTTCGCAGCCGCTGCATTTGCATTGGTAAGCCTGTCCCCTGCATTGGCTGCGGAAACGCAGCACGATAGCGAATACAGCATCAATCTCGGCATTTTGCCGATTGCCAAGGCAAACTTCTCCACACGCATGAACGGCTCGACCTATTCGATCTCAGGCTCGTTCAACTCGGCAGGCATTGCCAGTGTGCTGAAGGATATTTCCGGCCGTACCGTCGTATCCGGTGCCAAGCGTGGAAACCGCATGCAGGCCAACGAATATTCGCTGGTTTACAAGGACGGGAAGCGGACGCGCACCTATGATGTGCAATACCGCAATGGCAATGTGACCTCCACGACGGTAAAGCCCGAGCCGAAGCAACGCCCCGACAATTGGGTCGATGTGAAGGATCGCGACCTGCGCTCGGTGCTGGACCCTATTTCAGGGCTTATCTTTCCCGTCGGAGGACGCATCTGCCCGAGCCGTCTGCCGATTTATGACGGCGAGTCGCGGCTGGATCTGGTGTTGAGTTCCGGCGGCACCAAGCCGTTTGCAACCGACGGCTTTAGCGGCGACGCAATCGTGTGCAATGCACGCTATGTACCGAAATCGGGCTTTCGCAAGGGACGCAAGGATATCGAATATTTGAAATCGATTTCCATGGAGATCTGGTTTGCGAAGGCCAGCAACATGGATGTCTATGCGCCGGTTTATGCACGCATACCCACCAAGGTCGGCCAGGTTTACATCACCGCCACCAAATACGGACGCTAATGCTCATCCCGCTTAGCCCGGCTCCCAGCCGGGCTCTGCCATGACGAAGCTGTCGAATGTGAAGCCCGGCGAGACGGTGCAGCCGACAAGCGTGAAATCGCCAAGGCTTTCGGCTGATTGCCAGCCATTGGCGGGAACGATGGCTTGGGGTCTTTCACCTGTCAGCACCGAGGCACCAAGGATGACCGTTTCTGTCGTCTTTCCATCTGTGCTGATATGAAGCGCGAGCGGCGCGCCGGAATAATAGTGCCAGACCTCTGCCGCATCCGTCACGCGGTGCCAGTGGGAGCGTTGGCCTTTTTCCAGCAGATAGTAGATGGCCGTCGAGTGCCCTCTGTCGTCGCCAGTGCCATCGCGAAATGTCTGTCGATAAAATCCGCCTTCTGGATGCGGCTTGAGGTCAAGTTCTTTAATAATGGCCGCTGCAGAGACTGGTTCACGGTTCATCAGAAGTTGTCCTTCCGCGTTCTGATCTCTGCAAACACGTCCGCGTCGCTTGCATCCACCATGCCGAGATGCGCGCGGATATTCTTGTCTGCGACGCGCATATAGGGATTTGTCTGTTTCTCCATTCCGATAGTGGTGGGAATGGTGAACTCGCCCTTGCTGCGGATGGCTTCCACATCGCTGGCGAGCTGTTTGAGGACCGCGTTATCGGGGTCGACGGTCAGCGCAAAGCGCGCATTGGCCAGCGTATATTCATGGCCGAAATAGACGCTGACATTATCGGGCAGCGCCATCAGTTTCTGGAAGGAGTGCCACATGTCGGCAGCCGGGCGTTCGAACAGGCGGCCGCATCCCATGGGAAACAGCGTATCGGCTGCAAACAGAAGGGCGTCGTCCGGGAAGTAATAGCAAATATGGCCGGCGGTATGGCCAGGCGTTGCAATGACCTTTACGCGGCGACCGGCAAATTCGAACTCATCGCCATCGGATGCCGACTGGTCGAGGCCGGGTATGGCAATGGCTTCATCCAGCGGCCCGCGAATTTCACAGTCAAACCGTTCCTTCAGCGCCAGATTGGCCTCGACGTGGTCCTGATGGTGGTGCGTGGTGAAGATATGCGTGAGCTTCCAGCCGCGCCGGTTGAGTGCTTCAAGGATGGGCGCTTCTTCCGGTGCGTCGATTGAAACAGTGGCACCGGTCTCGCTATCATGCAGCAAAACACCGAAATTATCGCTGCGGCACAAAAAGACCTCTATCTCCAAAGGCTTCATGTTTTTCTCCATCATTGCTGCGCTATCGACCATAGGTTCCCCAATGTAGGCCACCACGCCTTGAAGTCCAACCGGGGACTGCTACATTCTGACAATGAATACTGACATTGTCGATCTGCGCGAATTCTACCATTCCCCGCTTGGCCGGTCTGCCGAGCAGGCCATCACCATGGCGCTATCGACGCTGTGGCCGCCACTGCCGGACGAGCGGTTGGTAGGTGTTGGTTATGCCGTGCCTTTTCTGGATCGCTTTCGTCACGATACGGAGCGGACATTTGCCTTCATGCCCGCTGGCCAGGGGGCGGTAAACTGGCCCGCAGGCGAGGTATCTTCGACGGCGCTGGTGTTCGATGAAGAGCTGCCATTGCCCGATTCCTCCATCGACCGGGTGTTGATGGTGCATTCACTGGAATTTGCTGAAAACCCGCGTGAAACGCTGAAGGAACTCTGGCGCGTTCTGGCGCCCGGCGGGCGGCTGGTGATCGTTGTTCCCAACCGGCGTGGTGTCTGGGCACGCGTGGAGCACACGCCATTCGGCTCGGGTCGCCCCTATTCGCGTGGGCAATTGACGACACTGTTGCGGGAAACGAATTTTACCCCGGGTGCCTCGGCTGAAGCCCTGTTCTTTCCGCCGACGAAAGTCCGGTCTGTGTTGAAATTTCGCCGCTATCTCGAAAGCATCGGGCGCAAGCTCTGGCCGGTTTTTTCAGGGGTTATCGTCGTTGAGGCACAAAAACGCCTCTATCAGGGCTTGCCTGTGAGCCAACGGTCGTCGAGACGCGTTTTCGTTCCGGTGCTTGCGCCGCAGGGCATGCCAACGACACGCACGTCGCAAGGCCCCGTAAAGCCACAGTGACCCTCGACAAAAGGACATTTCCTGTCTAATGCCTTCGGCATTGTATTTGCGGTGTTTTCAAAGGTCGATCAAATGAGTGTAGAGCTTAGCCAACCTGTTCCACGTCCGGGCATTCTGGATATTGCCGCCTATGTTCCCGGTAAGGAGCATGCGGAGGGCGTGGCGAAGGTTTATAAGCTCTCATCCAACGAAACCCCGCTTGGCGCAAGCCCCAAGGCCATCGAGGCCTTCAAGGCTGCTGCTTCCAATCTCGAAATCTATCCCGATGGTCAGGCAACGGCTTTGCGTCAGGCCATTGCAGATGTGCACGGATTGAACCCTGCCAACATCATGTGCGGTAACGGCTCTGATGAATTGCTGGGCCTGCTCTGCCACGTTTATCTGGGCGCGGGTGATGAGGCCATCATCACCGAGCACGGCTTTCTCGTCTATCGCATCCAGATCATGGGTGCGGGGGCAACGCCGGTTACCGTCAAGGAAACCAACTGCGCTGTCGATGTGGATGCCATTCTGAGCGCCGTCACCGAAAAGACCAAGATGGTCTTCATCGCCAATCCGGGCAATCCGACCGGCACCTATGTTCCTGTGTCTGAAATTCGTCGCCTGCAGGCAGGTCTGCCCGCGCATGTGATGCTGGTTCTGGATGCGGCCTATGCGGAATATGTTCGCAAGAACGACTACGAGGCGGGTCTGGAGCTTGTTTCCGGCAGCAAGAATGTTGTCATGACCCGTACCTTTTCCAAGGTATACGGGCTGGCCGCGCTGCGCGTTGGCTGGATGTATGGACCAGCGGCCATTATCGACGCGCTGAACCGTGTGCGCGGGCCGTTCAATATGAATGCGCCTGCCATTGCCGCCGGTGCGGCTGCCATCCGCGATCAGGCCTTCATGCAGCAGGCTTTGGCGCATAATCTGGAATGGATGGAAACGCTGACCAAGGCGTTCAGCGAACTGGGCCTCGAGTTTACGCCATCGGTTACCAATTTCATTCTCATCCATTTCCCTGATGTGGATGGAAAGCGTGCAGCCGATGCCGATGAATTCCTGACACGTCGCGGTTACATCCTGCGGGCCGTGCGCGGTTACGGCTTTGCCAATGCACTTCGCATGACGGTGGGATCGGCCGAGGCAAATCTCGGCGTGATTGCTGCGCTCAAGGACTTTATGGGCCAGGGAAAATGAGCGACATTCTGTTTGAACGGATCGCGCTGATCGGCATTGGCCTGATCGGCTCGTCCATAGCACGCGATATCAAGGAACTCGGCCTTGCAGGCGAAGTGGTGATTTCCACGCGCAGTGAAGAGACCCTGAAACGAGCCGAAGAGCTGGAACTCGGCACAGCCTATACGACCTCCCCAGCCAAAGCGGTCGAAGGTGCTGATCTTGTCATCGTGTCGGTGCCGGTTGGCGCGTCGGAAATGGTTGCACAACAGATCGCACCCCATTTGAAAGCGGGCGCAATCGTCACCGATGTGGGTTCCACAAAGGCGTCCGTGATCGCGCAAATGGCGCCTCATATGCCGGATCATGTTCACTTCATCCCCGGACATCCATTGGCGGGCACGGAAAAGTCCGGTCCCGACGCCGGCTTCTCCGGCCTGTTTCGCGATCGCTGGTGCATCTTCACGCCCTTGGCTGACACCGACCCTCAGGCCCTCGCAGCGCTCAGACAGTTCTGGGAGAAGCTGGGTTCCCGGATCGATGAGATGGACCCGGAACATCACGACAAGGTTCTGGCCATCGTGTCGCACCTTCCGCATATCATCGCCTACAACATTGTAGGCACGGCAGACGATCTGGGTACGGTGACGGAATCGGAAGTCATCAAATATTCCGCATCCGGTTTCCGCGATTTTACCCGTCTTGCGGCGTCGGATCCCACCATGTGGCGCGATGTGTGCCTGCACAACAAGGATGCGATCCTGGAAATGCTGGCACGTTTTTCCGAGGATCTGGCCTATCTGCAGCGCGCCATTCGCTGGGGCGAGGGCGACAAGCTCTTTGAGCTGTTCAGCCGCACCCGCAATATTCGCCGCTCCATCGTGCAGGCCGGACAGGATGTGGACACGCCCGATTTCGGACGCCACACGCTGGACCAGAAAAAATAATCGAAATGGAATAGATGGACCGGAAAAGCTGACGTTTTCCGGTCCATTTCACATCAGGTCGTCAGATCGGTGGGATTTTTCCAAGGGGTATGAACCCGCTCACGGTCGCGCGGCCACGGTCCACCACCAGATCGACCGACGCCTTGTCCCCGCCACCGGCCAAGGCGCCGAGCAGCTTGCGGGCTGTATCGATGGTGGATTGCAGTTGCGGAAACGCTTGTTTGGCATTGTTGGCCCAATCGCCGAGCTTTTCAATTTCCAATTTGAACTGGCCGGAGAGGTAGCCCTGTTCGTCAAAGGAGAATGGACCGCTGATGCGCATGGTGCGGCCATCGCCAATATCCAGCATCACCCGGCGAAGCTGACCGCTCGCGCCATAAAGCCCGGTGGCATCGCTGCCGTCGATCATGCCAGCCTTGCCCGAAAGCGTGACGTCTGCAATGGCGTTCAGCCGTGGCAAAAGCTGGGGCCAGTCCTTGATGACGGTTGCGGCGTCCGTCAGGGTAATGGCGCCGTCGAGATCGGGGCCGTTTTGACGGAGGTAGACTTCTGTTTTGGCCGCATCGAAATCAATGGTCTGGGATGTGACGGATGAAACCGCCTGCGCTTTCAAGTTGTCGATCACCAGCGAGGTGCGATCAATGCCCTTGAGTTTCGTGGTGAGGCTGGATTGGAGATTGGCCCATTGCGCCGTCACCGCGAGGCCGTGGCCGGTCTGGATCGAAGCGGGCCCGTCCAGCTCCCAGACGATGTGGCCGGGAGCATAGATCTGCGCTGCCGAGCGCAGGGCACCGAAGGATGCCGTGACGTCGTTGCGCGTGTCCTTTACCTCGACCTTGGAGCAGAAAAGGCCGATCCGGAATGGATAGCCGCGCAGCGCGATATCGCTGCATTCGCCGGAAACGCTTGCGGCACCGCCGGGTGCCAGCGTGCGGATAACGGTTTCCTCAAGCCGCTGCGCGGCGTAAAACCAGCCCGCAGTGTACAAGGCAACGAAAACTATTATCCCTAGCCCGAGAAAAAGGAATTTTCTTCCGCTACGGGATTGGCTTGACGCTGCCATGATGATCTCCAATGTTACACATAGGTGATTTGATTTGGCTTGCGATATGGACGATTTTTGGGTCTTTGGCTACGGTTCGTTGATGTGGAACCCCGGCTTCCCGTTTGAGGAGCGACAACAGGCGCGTCTGCACGGCTACCGCCGCTCGCTCTGCATTCGCTCGAATGTCTATCGGGGAACGGACGCCAATCCCGGGCTTGTGCTGGGTCTGGAGCGGGGAGGCTCCTGCCATGGCGTTGCATTTCGTATTGCGGACGCCGAGCGGGACAGCGTGCTCCACTACTTGAGGGAGCGGGAGCTGATCAACAATGTTTACAAGGAGCGCGTCATTGCCGTTGCATTGGCGGATGGCAGGCGGCAACCGGCCTTGACCTATGTGGCAGACCCTGCGCATGCGCAATTTGCCGGTGGTCTGGCGCTTAACGAGGCGGCAACCATCGTCTGCCACGCATCAGGCCAGTCGGGTCCCAATGTCGATTATGTTTTCAACACGGTTCGGCATCTGCAGGAGATGGGCATTCGGGATGCCGGTCTGGAAAAGGTCGCGGCAAGCGTGGAGGCTCAGTCTGCGGGCTTGCTCTGAAGCTCAGCCAGACGCTTCAGCGCGGTCGGTGGCATTGGAAGTGAAGGATTATCGCGCGCAGCTTCCAGCAACAGCTCGTCGCTTGCCTTTTCCGTCACTTCGATCAGCTGCTTGAAAAACACATCAGGATCGAGACCGGGCTGGATGGGCGGCAGAATGCGAACCTTGAAATGTCCCGGATATCGCAGGGTCGATCTGCGTGGCCAGAACAGGCCGGGATGCATGGCAACCGGCACCACGGGAACCTTAAGGTCGCGGTAGAGCCTTGCAATACCGTAGCGATATTCCGGCTCAGCACCGGGCGGACGGCGTGTGCCTTCCGGGTAGATGATGAGTTCGCGGCCCTTGGCCATTTCTTCCCGGGCGCGAACCATGACCTTGAGCATGACTTTTCCGCGAGCAGCACGGTTGACCGGTATCATCCGCTGCTTGGCGACATACCAGCCGAACAGCGGAATCCACATCAATTCCCGTTTCAGAATATAGACAGGGTCCTTGAGGTTCGGCAGCAGCGCATAGGTATCCCAGAAGGATTGATGCTTGGGCGCGAAGATGCAGCCCGTTTCAGGAATGTTCTCCAGCCCCTCGATTTCAAAGGTGGTCCCGACGATCTTTTCCATCAGCCAGTGATTGGATCTGGCCCAGGCCTTGGGTATTTCGAAAGCCAGCTTACGCGGTACGATGAAGTAGATCGGCGTCAGCAACAGCATGCGCAATATGAGGTTCATATAGAATGCGGTGTTGAACAGGATTGAACGCAGTCTGAGCATGAAAAAAGCTTCTCCCGGCGCATCCGTATCATCGACAGGAAGCAATCTTCTGTGCCGTGCGCAGGGCTGAACGCCTACACGAAAACAGGGTGTTTCAGCAAGACCCCGCCGCGCTGCTATCCATAGGTAGTGGATTAGCTGCCTGAGACGCTACTGCGCAAGCCGTTACCCTTGCCAAGGCCGGTCAGATCCCGTGCGGCAACGGCGACAAATTTGATATATTCATAGATCATAATCCGCACCACATCCGGGTTGGAAAACCAGTTGGTCCGGGCAAGATCCGAGTTGATGACGGGATAGGCGATAAAATTGGTATCGGGGCTGGAGCTTCTAAGCTCGTGCAGGCTGCGGTGCATGTGGTAATTGTTCGTCACCACCACGACAGACGCATAGCCCTTGTCCTTGATCCACTGCGCCGCCTCATTGGCGTTGCCAATCGTATCGACGGCGCGGTACCCCATATCCACGCAGCAGGCGAAGAGATCAGCAGAACTTTGTGTCGTCTTGCGGATCTGAGCCCGCGTGGTGGCAGGGTTGACGCCTGATATGAGCAGACGTTTGCCAACACCGTCCCGCAACAGGCCCACCGCCTGTTCGATCCTGAGGTAGCCGCCGGTCAATACTATGATGGCATCGGCCTTGGCTCCAGATGGCGGGCGCATGGATGCCACAGAATCTGCAAACCACAGAAAGCCACCGAAGACAGCGCCCATAACGACGAGGCTGATGAAAAGTGTACCGCGCACCAGCCTGCGCAAACGTCCACGCCGCGAAAGCAAACCTTTGCTCAGCGTGTGGGACGATTGGTCATCAGGGTCGGTTCGACTCATTATCATCAGATACCGATAAGCGCGGATTAAGGCAAGGAACGGGCAGTTTATGCCAGAATGAGGCGCTCAGACACCCTCGCTTTTTGAGGGGTCCGAACGGACGCGGTCGATGTCATCGATGGTGCGGATCACAGTCAGGCGGGCGGTCACCGTCGTCAGCAATGCGATGATGATCATCGTTGCGAAAATGCCGAGATATCCTTCAATGCCGACAGAAAAGGTGCCGAACAGGGCGCTGGCCTGATCGCTCTGGGGTGTTGCAAGCGTATGGCTTTGCCAGAAACCTGCCGCCAGAAACACGCCAGCTGCCAGCGCGCTGCCTGCGCCGGAACCCTTGAGGCTGATTTTCAGGAAGTGCTTCTGGAATTCCCGCGCCACAAAACTGCTTTCTGCACCGACGAAATGCAGCACTTCGACAATATGGCGGTTGCCGGAAAGAGCGCCGCGCGTTGCAAAGACGACGGTGAGCACCATTGCGCTGAAGACGAGGATGAGAATGCCAAGGCCGATCATGACCGTGGTGTGGGCCATGGAAACCAGTCGATCCACCCAGGTGCGGTGGTCATCGAGCGTCGCCTGAGGAATCTCGGCTTTCAGCATGGACCGCAAGGCTTCGAAATCGGGTGGATTGTTTTCATCGATCGTAATGATGACAAGACGCGGGACGGGCAGTTCCGACAGGTCCAGCCCAGCGCCCAGCCATGGTTCCAGCAGGCGGCTCGTTGCCGCCTCATCCATGATCGTGCCTTCCTTTGTGCCAACGAATTTCAGGGCCAGATTGCGCGCCTTGTTCAATGCCGCAGCCATATCCAAACCCTCTTCCGGCTTGATCTGGATGGTGACTTCGCGAGAAATCTGGCTTTGCCATGTCGATGCGGTTGCCCTGACCATGCTGACGCCGCCAAGCGTGAGACAGGCCAGAAACGCCATGATGGCAATGACGACGATCAGGGCATTGCCCTGAATGTTGGAGGGCGGCAGGATGGGTGCCATCGGCCGGATGCGCATTTGCGGCAGTTTGCGCGCTGGCTGCTGTTCAGGCTTAAGCGTCTTTCGGTTTACTTCATTCATAAACGTCGAGCCGCCCTTCCGTCAGGATCATGCGCCGCGCATCCACCTGATCCATCAGTCCAAAGTCGTGCGTTGCGATGACAACGGCAGTGCCGAGCCGGTTCAGCTCCAGAAACAGATTGAGGAGACGCTTGGCCATTGGCGGATCGACGTTACCCGTTGGCTCGTCGGCCAGCAGAATTTCCGGCTGGTCCATCAGCGCGCGCGCAATCGCCGCACGCTGTTTCTCGCCGCCTGAGAGAATGGCTGGCGGAACATTGATGCGCTCTCCAAGCCCCACCCACTTCAAAAGCTCGATGACGTCGTTGCGGTAGGCGCTCTCTTCCTTGCCCCGGACGCGAAGCGGAAGTGCCACATTTTCATAAGTTGTCAGATGGTCCAGCAGGCGGAAGTCCTGAAACACGATGCCGACGCGGCGGCGCAGCAGCGGTAACTCACTGCGTGGAATGCGCGACACATCCCGGCTGAACATGCGAATATGGCCACGGGTTGGCTGCAACGACATGAGAAGCAAACGCAAAAGGGTTGTCTTTCCGGCACCGGATGGGCCGGTCAGGAACTGAAATGAGCCTTTGGGAATGTCAAAGGTCATGTCCCGCAAAATTTCCGGGCCCATGCCGTACCGCAACCCGACATTTTCAAAATGGATCAACGAACTTCCAGTCTTTTGTTTCTCGTCTTGAGAAGTGTGCGGCATTGCCGGGCTTTCGCCCCGTGGACAGGCCTGTCGAGAATGTTAAGCCCACAATCTTTGCGAAGCATTAACCAATTAAATTTACGACTATGCAGGATTTCATTCAATGCCCAAGTTTCTTGAGGCTGAAACTCTGACCGAGGGAACTTCATGGGTATGTTCCGTTCATCCCGCCGGCACGCAACACTTGATCTCGACCTTTTGATGCCTGAAGCGCCTCTTCGCAAAACAGCGCGCACACGTCATGATTCCGATATCATAGACGCCGAGTTTGTCACGATAAAGGAAACGCCTTTTCGTGACTACGGAAACGACAACAGGCGTCGGGTTTTTCAACAGCCAAGGCCGCAACGCGTATCGACGCTGGGTGCAGTACGCTCCCTGATCGACCGGGTTGACCGGAAACTGTCTGGCCTGTCTGTCGATGGCTACTCGGCCATCGTCGCGGCGGCTGTCGTTGGCGTGTTCTTCATATCAGGCGGATTTACCATGGTGCTTCACCAGAGTGCGGCCACGGCAGCGCCTGCTGATCCACTGGCCATCACCCATATCTCGATTGCCCCGCAGGATGCGGGCGGCATGGGCGTGCTGGTCATCAACGGTGTCATAGAGAACAACAGCGCCGAGCCGCAAACGGTGCCGGCAATCCGTGCCGATCTGTTCGCCTCCAAGGGAGAAAAGGTCGCAAGCATGCTGATCGAGCCTCCTGTTCTAGAAATGAAGGCCGGTCGGCAGTACGGATTTTCGGCAAGATTGCGCCATCCCGGTGGAAAAACGCCAGATATCAAGCTTTCTTTTGCAGGCGCGGGTGTTTCCGAGCACTGATTGTGCTACCGGACGCCCTTCGTTTCGATCCGAGCGATAGTCTGAAGGGCTACATATCGGAAAAGCGCAGGAGAGAACATGCCCGTCGTTCGTGGAAAAAATATCGAGCCGCTTTACACCGCCGAGCAGATTGCAGAGCGCAATCGCGATATGGCCAAGCGCATTGCAACTGGGCCAACCAATGACCTGCTTGTCATTGCGGTGCTCAAAGGCTCCTTCATTTTCGCAGCCGATCTCATCCGCGCTCTGCACGACAGCGGCTTGGCACCTGAGGTCGAGTTCATCACCCTGTCCAGCTATGGCGCGGGTACGGTTTCGCAAGGTGTGCGCATCGTAAAGGACATCGATAGCGACGTTAAAGATCGTGACGTGCTTCTGATCGATGACATTTTGGAATCCGGTCGCACGCTTCTTTTCGCAAAAGAGCTTCTTTACGAGCGCGGCGCGCGCAACGTTTCCATCGCGGTGCTGCTGGACAAGAAGGTCAAGCGCAAGGAGCAGCTTGAGGCTGATTACGTCGGCTTCGAATGCCCCGATTACTTCGTCGTCGGCTATGGAATGGATGTCGCATACGCGTTCCGCGAACTTCCCTTTGTGGGAGTTGTGACCGGCGACGCCGAGTAAACTTCTATTTCCGCGACTGGTCGGATTACGTTACTCCCGCAAAAGGAACACATAAGGTGCTAGCTTTTGGAATTCATGGGGCCATGTGGACCATGGTCTGGGACCATGCCGGTGCAGAGCGCGCTATCGCTGGAGCTGCCAGTTACGGACAGGACCTGATCGAGATACCTCTGGTCGATCCAAAGGCCGCCGATGGGAAACACACCCGCAGCCTGCTCGAAAAGCATAAGCTTCGAGCTGCCTGCTCGCTGGTGTTACCGGAGCCAGCCTGGGCGTCTGTACGCCCCGATGCGGCCATCGCCCACCTTACTACTGCGCTGGATAAGGCCGCCGAAATGGGAGCCGAGGCGCTGACAGGCGTGACCTATGGCGGCACAAACGAGCGAACCGGCTTCCCACCCACGCAGGCCGAGTACGACAATGTAACCCGCGCGATGAGCGCCGTTGCTCGCCATGCGAAATCGCTGGGATTGCAGTTCGGTATCGAGGCCGTCAACCGGTACGAAAGCCATCTGATCAATTCCGCTGAGCAGGCGGTTGCCCTTGTCGAGCGCATTGGCATGGACAATGTTTTCGTCCATCTCGATACGTTTCATATGAATATTGAAGAAAAGGGTCTGGCCAACGGCATTCTCGCGGCGCGTGACCACCTCAAATACATGCATATGTCCGAGAGTGACCGAGGCACGCCGGGCTATGGCAACATAGCGTGGGACGCGATCTTCTCTTCTCTCGCGGCCATTGACTTCAAGGGTGCCCTTACGCTGGAAAGTTTTGCTGGCATGCCAGCCCATATGGCGGGCGCAATTTCCACATGGCGGCCCGTGGCCCGGGATGCGGATGAGGTCTTCGATAACGGAGTGTCGTTCCTGCGCAACAAGGCTATACAATACGGGCTCGCATAAGTCCGGTTCGCAGGACGACCGCTGCGTGACTGAGGCGGACTCGCAAAAAACTCCACAAAAAGTAACAGGCCGGGAAATCCCGGCCTGTATCGTCTCTGGTCTGAGGTGTTTCGGGTGTTAGACGATGCCTGACACAACGAAGACGAGCCATGCAATGACGGGCCCGATGATGGCGATGAGCGCGCTGTAGATCAGGAGTTGGCGCAGCACCATGGGCCGTTCACTATCGGGCGCATTGGCAACGACGAGTGCACCATTTGTCGAAAATGGGCTCGTATCGACAATGGTGGTGGAAATCGCGATGGCTGCGACAACGCCGATTGCGCTGATATGCCCTTGCAGCAGAAACGGAACCGCAAGCGGGATGATGGCGCCGAGCAGGGCTGTCGAGGATGCGAATGCCGAAACGATTGCGCCGGTGAAGCACAACAGAAGTGCCACAAGAAGCGGCATGCCAAGGCTAGAAATCGCATCGGCCACATAGGTTACCGTGCCAGCCTTTTCCATGACGCCGACATAGGTGATGATACCTGCGATCAACAGCACGGTTGACCAACTCACCTTGTCGATGGCGGCTTTCTGCGTTTCTGGCGATAGCAGGGCCAGAACGACGGCCACTGTCATTGCAACAAGACCCACATTGAACTTGAAGACCAGAGCGCCGACACCCAGAGCGATGAGGCCGACGAGGGTCGTGATGCGCTTACTGTTCAGATGTAGCTTGGGTGCGGTATCGGCAGCGGTTCCGTAAGCATGTTCGCGTGTGGGTGAAGCAGGTGTGCCGCCATGGCCTCTGATGGCAGCCGTTACGCCCTCTGGATGCAGTTCTGGTAGGAAGTCGGACGGGGCAGCGCCCTGGCTCTTCACCTTTGCGCCGCCGAAAACGAAGAAGACCAGTACAGCAATGGCAAGGTTGAAGAAGAAGCTGGAGAGAAACAGCGATGTCGGAGCGAAAGGCAACCCCGCCTTTTCAACGATCTGGTTGGTGATGCCCCCGTAAATGCTGATGGGCGAGAACCCGCCCGCCTGTGCGCCGTGGATGACCATGAGGCCCATCATGACAGGGTGGATTCGGTACTGGACGGCAAAGCTCAATGCGACAGGGGCAAGGATAGCGACGGCTGCAGGCCCGAGAGCGCCGAAGCCAGTGATAACGGCGGCAATCAGGAACATCATCCAGGGGATGAGGCCAACCCGCCCGCGAACCATGCGAACGGCACCTTCGACAAGCCAGTCAATCGTGCCGTTAATTTGCGCAATCGCGAAAAGATAGGTGACGGCCACCAGCGTCAAAAACAGATCGCTAGGAAAGCCTGCAAAAATATCGCTGGTTTTCATGCCGATGACGAGAGTGCCGAGAACGAACGCACCGGCGAATGCCAGCGCACCCATGTTGATGGGCTGTATCGTTGCAATGATGAACATGGCAACGAGCAGTCCTATAGACAGAATTTCAATACCCATAATTCCCCCCGACGACGCCTCCCGCGTCGTCTCGTTTTAAAATCAGATAGACGGTTTCATGTGCTCATCATGCTGAACGCCTTGCTCCTCAGCCTTTGGCGTAAAGCTCTGCATAGTTTTGCCTGAGCACGTTCTTCTGGACTTTACCCATGGTGTTTCGCGGCAGGTCATCGACGAAAACAACGCGTTTGGGCTGTTTGTAGCGGGCAAGACGGTCACTCAACGCACCGATAATCGCTTTTTCATCTACCGTCGCGCCGGGTTTGCGCACGACGATGGCTGTGACTCCCTCGCCAAAATCGGGGTGTGGGACGCCAATCACAGCGCTCTCGACAACACCGTCGATTGCATCAATTTCGCCTTCGACCTCTTTGGGGTAAATGTTGTAGCCACCTGAAATGACGAGGTCCTTGCCGCGTCCGATGATGTGCACATACCCCTCGGCATCCATCTTTCCGAGGTCGCCACTGATGAAGAAGCCGTCTGCCGTGAACTCGGCTGCGGTCTTTTCCGGCATGCGCCAGTAGCCCTTGAAAACATTCGGCCCCTTGATCTCGATCATGCCGGTTTCGCCGGTGGGCAGCTCGGTTCCGGTTGCAGGGTCGGTTACGCGCACGCTGACACCGGGCAGGGGGAAACCGACCGTTCCGGCGATACGCTTGCCATCATAGGGGTTGGAGGTGTTCATATTGGTTTCGGTCATGCCGTAGCGCTCCAATATCGCGTGTCCGGTGCGGGCGTGGAACTCATTATGGGTTTCGGCAAGCAATGGCGCCGAACCGGAGATGAACAGGCGAATATTGGAGACAGCGTCCTTGTTGAGGTGCGGGCTCTGCAAAAGTCGGACGTAGAAGGTTGGCACACCCATCATCAGAGTGGAATGCGGCATCAGCGACAGAACCTCTTCCGGATCGAACTTCGTCAGCAGATGCATGGATGCGCCTGAAAGCAGCGTCACATTGGTGGCGACGAAAAGGCCGTGCGTGTGAAAAATCGGCAAGGCGTGGATCAGCCGATCGTCTGCCGTAACCCGCCAGACGTCCTTCAAGGTCAGCGCATTGGACAAGAGGTTGTCGTGGGTCAGCATTGCGCCCTTGGACCGCCCTGTGGTGCCCGATGTGTAGAGGATGGCCGCCAGATCATCGGGAGCGCGCGGAGTATCGGCAAAGTCAGCGGGCGCATCGCGGGCCAGATCGAGCAGCGAACCGCTTCCATCGGCGTCCAGCGTTTCGACCATCGCGCCATATTTTTTGGCAATGGTCTCGACACCGTCGCGGGCGGAAGAGGCGACGACCACAAGCCGTGGCTCCGCATCGCCGACGAAATAATCGAGCTCGGCCAGCGTATAGGCGGTGTTGAGTGGCAGATAGACCGCACCGGCCCGCACACAGGCGAGATAAAGGATGAGCGCCTCGGCACTCTTTTCCACCTGCACGGCCACCCGGTCGCCGGGTTGAATGCCCAATCTGTCCATTGCGCTGGCAAAGCGGCCCGACAGGGCAATCGCGTCACCATAGGCCCATGTGTGGTCTTTGCCGACGCGGATGAAAGATGCGTCTTCCTGCGCCGCAGATCTGATTGCGTCGAATAGATGGTTGCTCACTTGCGCGCTCCTCCAAGCGTTGAGTTCATGATCTGGGCGAATGGCCCTTGTTGGCTGGCCTTCGTCCGACCGTCTTCGATGTGATTGAGAAAGCCTTTGACGTCCGCTGAAGCAATCACCTCGCCGCGCTGCGCCATGGCTTCATGGTTTGCGATGATATCGTCCAGCTTGTAGAGATAGTTGACCATCAGCCCATGCGCCTGCTGCATGGCCTTGGCAGAACGGTCTCCAAGAAAATTCAACTGTTCAAGCCGCGCTCCATTGCCCAGATGGAAACGGGCAACCGGGTCCACCGGTCGGCCCTCTGGGGTGCGCTCGGTGAGGAAGTAACGTGCTGCGAGCGGCAAAAGCACGCGCTCCAACTCTGCGGTGGCGGCTGCGTTTTCGTCCCAGCCGGGTTCATCCATCACCGTCAGGGTCTTGCGGACTGTTTCGGGCAGCGCGGCTTGTGCCGTTTCTGCGCGCAGCCTGGACAGCCAGCGGGCAAAGCCCGGCACAGGAGACAGCGTCACGAAATTCTTCAGGCCCGGCAGGTCCTTTCGCAGATCATCCACCACCTGTTTAATCAGGAAGTTGCCGAATGAAATGCCACGCAGTCCGTCCTGACAGTTGGAAATCGAATAGAAGACCGCCGTTGTTGCCTCATCCGCACGGATATGCTCGCGGCCCTCATCCAGCACATCTGCGATGGCGCGGGGCACGGACCGGGTGAGCGCGACCTCGACAAACACCAGGGGTTCGTCTACAAGGCGAGGGTGGAAGAATGCAAAGCAGCGGCGGTCGGCAGGGGCCAGACGGCGGCGTAGCTCTTCCCACCCTGCTATCTCGTGGACGGCCTCATATTTGATAATTTTTTCAAGGATATAGGCAGGTGTTGACCAGTCAATGGGCCTCAAGGTCAGGAAGCCGCGATTGAACCAGGAGCCGAACAGATGCGTGAAATCGGCGTCGAGCGCACGGTATCCCTCGGACTGGTCTTTTGCGCTGAGAAGTTGCTGGCGCATCTGCACAAGGCGGGCGGTGCCGTTGGGCGCGTGGTTCAGCCGGCGGAGAAGCTCCTGACGGCGTGACTCTGCTGCTTGATGGAGCGCAATGATCGAGGCCGAGCTCTTGTCGGATTGATACGTCTCGATGGCCTTTTCCAGAGCGCCTGCCTCGGGGCCGAACTTTTCATGCAGCATCTGGAAAAAGCTCTGTGTGCCTTCCTCATCCAGTGCCGTCCAGCGGTCCAGAATTTCGGCGGCCAGCGCCATGCCCGATGCCTCGCCGCGGCTCGACAGCAACATCTCGCAGAGTGTTTGAAGATCCAGTTCCGCGGGAGCACGGTTTGCACGCGAGCCGGAAAAAAGCAGCTGGCGCCCACGATCCGTGATGCTTTGCAACATGTCGGTAAAGAAGGAAGCCTCAGACATAGCCAATTTCCTCTATCGCCAGCCGGGCAGTGGCACTTCCCACGCTCCGGTTCCACGGGTAGTATATAGCAACAGATTTCTCGTACACGAATTATGCAATCGTGTATACAAGAATAGAATTTACGTATGAAGGAAGCAGTCTGATGTCAGAGAATACCGGCCGCTGGCTTCGCGACGAAATCGAAAATTCTATTCTTTCCAACGAGTTCAAGCCGGGCGAACGGCTTGACGAGACCGTGCTGGCAACCCGTTTCGGTGTCTCGCGCACGCCCGTTCGTGAGGCGCTGATGCAGCTCGACGCCATCGGCCTCATCGAGATCAGGCCAAGGCGCGGCGCCATTGTCATCGATCCGGGCCCGCACCGGGTCTACGAAATGTTCGAGGTCATGGCCGAGCTGGAAGGTCTTGCCGGGTCGCTTGCCGCGCGGCGGCTGGACGCAAGCTCGCGGCAGGCGATCACCGCGAACCATGAAAAGTGCAGGCAATCGGCCTCTGCCGGAGACAGCGACGCCTATTATTACGACAATGAAGAATTCCACAAAGCGATCTACGCAGCGGGCCGCAGCGCCTTTCTGGAAGAGCAATGTCTGCAACTGCACCGTCGGCTGCGCCCACACCGCCGTCTCCAGCTTCGCGTTCGCAACCGCCTCTCAACATCCTTTGCGGAGCATTGTGCTGTCGTAGACGCCATCTTTGCCGGAGATGGAGATCAAGCGCGCAACCTGCTGAGAGGGCATGTGGGCGTTCAGGGCGAACGATTCAGTGATCTTGTCGCCAGCATGGCAGCCAGATAGGCCCATAACAGGGTCGCTGGCCGAGCAAAACACGCTGCTGCTTGGCAGCCGCCATATCATTCCTCTCATACGGTGAACCCGTCAGCCCGTTCCCCATGCATGGCTGTCTTGCGTGTTTTCGGCAATGCGACGACAGATGCAGTTGTTTTCCAGATACGAGCATCTTGACAGAATAAAAAAAGGTGAGAAAAAGAGGAAGGTTTTATCCGCAACTGTTTTCCTGGCGGATGGTCTCCAAAGAACACGACCTCAGATGCCGGTATGCGGCACATGCGTGTAAGGTAAACGATGGCATACTCATTCAATAGCTGGCTCACCAGCTTGTTCCGACGTCATCATTATGATGCTGTCAGATTTGCCACACGCCTCGTCGGTAGCCGTGACAATGGTGAGGAGATTGTTCAGAATGCCTGGGTCAAGCTCTGCGCTCGCACAGCGGAAACTCCCATACTTCACCCTAAAACCTACCTGTTCACCGCCACCCGAAATGCGGCCATCGATTTTGCGACGCGAGAATATCGTGAGCGAAAATACCGGGTGGATGTCGACTCATTGACCGATGCTGATGTGGCTGATGATACGTTTCGGCAATATGAACTGCGCAGGCAGCTTGCGATCATCGCCATCTCGCTCAACGAATTGCCATCCCCATGCCGGAAAGCTTTCGTGCTGAACAAGCTGGAGGGGCGAACCCACCGTGAAATAGCACAAAAACTCGGAATCTCAGTCAGCATGGTGGAAAAGCATATTGTCCGCGCCCTGCTGCATTGCCGAAATCTGGTAAGCTGAGCAGCTGGCAAATGAGAAATATGTCTAAAAATCCACAATCTCACCCAGCCAGCGGTCAAACAAAATCGGTGGCGCCTATGTCTCCTGATCCCGATGTCGGCACGACCCTGTCCGATGAAGCTTTGCTTTGGATCGTGCGGCTTCACTCTGGCTCAGCGGTTAAGGATGACTGGAACCGCCATGCGGAATGGTGTGCGACAAGCCTCGCCCACAAGCGGGCCGCAGTTGAGGCGCAGGCGCTGTGGGACAGCATGTCTCACTTACAGGTAGAGGCATCAAGCGGATTCATCAAACTGGAACGCGGGAAGAAAAGCGTTTCGCGGAGGCAGTTTTTGCTGGGCTGTGCAGGTTTGGGAACTGCTGTCGGCATCGGGCATGCTGTTTGGTCTTCCGGAGTGGTCAATCGGATGTCGGCAGACTACGCGACGTCAACGGCCTCGTCTCGTACCGTCGAACTGCCAGATGGATCGAGGGTATCCCTCAATGCCTGCTCTGCGATTGACGTCTATTTTGAAGGTGCCCTTCGAAAAGTGGTGTTGCGAACCGGCCAAGCCTATTTCGAGGTTGCGGCAGATTCAAACCGGCCGTTTGAAGTTATTGCTGGAGATGTTTCGGTGACGGCTCTCGGAACGGCCTTTGATGTTTCTTTGGAACAAGCTGATATGGGCGTCGAGGTCGCCGTGGTTGAACACGCCGTGCGCATCAAATCCGGTCTCAGCTCTTCAATTCAGATCGAGGCTGGGCAAAAAGTGGCAATCGATCCATCGGGTAAAATCGGTGCAGTCGTTGCGCAGGATGTGTCGATCACGTCGGCGTGGCTTGATGGCAAATATGTCGCCGAAGGACGTTCACTCTCGGAGGTGGTTGCGGCTTTGTCCAATTGGCACTCGGGCGTGATCCTCATCACGGATTCCTCGCTTCAATCCATGACCATCAATACGGTGCTGGATCTCAGGGATCCGCTCGGATCTCTCGACGCTCTCGAAGCCGGCCTGCCTATTTTCGTTCGCCACATAGGCAACTATATCACTCTAATTTCAATGGTTTAGTTTATTATGAGTATTTTTATCATATTTCATTGAGGTTTTTTCCATCGCGTCCGGTCTTACCATATGACGGGCGCAAGAATTGTGTGACGACGAAGGTCCCGTCTGAATATGGATAGGGGACTATTATGAGAATAAGACCTAGGACGCAGTGGTTGAGAGGATTTCTGGTGGCATCCACGGCCATCATTCCGCCCACAGCAACATCGATCGCGCATGCTCAGGAACAGAAAAGCACGACGTCGGCACAGATTTCATTCGACATTCCCGCACAGGCTCTTGCTCGATCACTCAACGCATTTGCCCGGGCCAGCAACATCAAGATTGCCTATTCCGCAGCGCTTGCAAAAGATAAATCTGCACCTGCGTTGAAAGGTCGTTTTACCAAAGAAAGTGCGCTGGCGCGCCTATTGGCCGGGAGCGACCTTTCCTACAGCTTTACCAGTGAAGGTTCGGTGACGATCTCCAAGCCACAAGTCAGCGACGCCAATGTGGGTTCCGATGGCTCAACAGTCCTCGAGACCATCACCATCAGTGGTGCGCGTGGTGGTACGGTGCCAACGGACGCTGAGCTTGAGGCTGGAACCTATCAGGGCGCGGGGACCTCGGGATATATCTCGCAGGAAAATATCCAGCGTTTTCGCGGCTCTTCTCCGGGTGACATGCTGACGGGAATTCCCGGCGTGTTGAACGGTGAAAATCGAAACTCGGGTGCGCTCGACGTCAATATTCGCGGCATGCAGGGACAGGGCCGTTCTCCGGTGGTGATTGACGGGGCATTGCAGGAAAGCACGGTCTATCGCGGCTATGCGGGGATGGCCGGACGAACATATGTCGACCCGGATTTCATCGGTGGCGTGAGTATTGAAAAGGGGCCGAGTGCAGCTGCGGACGGAACAGGCGCCATAGGTGGTATCGTGCGTGCGCGCACGCTCAACGCCGGGGACATCATTGCGCCCGGTGGAACATGGGGTGTTGTCGTAAGAGGAGGGCTTTCCGGCAATTCGGCAAGCCCTCCTGAGGCGGCCACAATAGGCGGCAGCGAGCCAGCCGTCCGTAACTATAATAGGCCTGATCCCTTTGATCTAAGGGGAAAGAATGGCTCCGTTACCGCCGCGTATCGTTCAGAGATGATTGACATTATTGTCGGGCGCGCGGAACGCGATAACGGGAATTATTTCGCAGGAGAAAGCGGGATAAACCCAAGTTTCTGGAAAGGTGGAGCGCACCCTTTTACGTATGGTGAGCAGGTCACGAATACGTCGATGGATAATACATCCCATATGGTGAAAACGGTCCTGCGGCCAAACGAAAACCACACGCTCGACCTGTCCTATATGCGCTATGAGAGTCTGTTCGGCGAAATGAAGCCGTCGCAGCTGATGTGGGCTGACACTGCTTACCAGACCACCTCTGAGGTTGAAGTCGACACTTATACGGCGCGTTACAGATACAAGCCCGAAAATCCGTTGATCGATCTGCGCGCCGATCTTTGGGCGACGAATGTTGACAGTTTCAATGTTGACCCCGTCCGGACTGTTTGGGCAGGCCAACTGTATAATGATGACATGTTCGCCGCGACTCTTTCCGAGCGCTGGGGCCTTACGGTGTTCAACACCTCAAGATTTTCCGGCGATGCCGGCGATCTGGCTGTCAGTTATGGTTTCGCGCATGATCAGGAAGATTTCGGCAAATCGAAATCGTGGGATTCCTTGAATGCTCAATATCCCGGGAGGGCTTGGGACAATACGAGGGCGGGTTGGCGCAGGCAGGATAGTTACTTCGGAAACGTTGAGTACAAACCGGAGCAATGGGTCACATTGACCGCAGGCCTCCGGCATATCGACTCGACCGTTCAGGATGAAAATCCGGGCATAAGCTGGGTACAGGAAGGACGGCTCAATCGTGACGAGGCTTCTGGATGGGCGCCTTCATTCTCCGCATTGGTGGAGCCGGTAAAGGGTATCCAGTTTTATGGTCGTTATGCCGAGGCTCTGCGAGCAGCGAGCTCTTTTGAAGGTACACAAGGATTTTCCAGCTCGGTCAACCCATACACAAATCTCTTGCCTGAACACGCCCACAACACTGAAGTTGGTGTGAATTTACAGAAGTACGGCATCTTCACACCAGACGATCTTTTTCAGGCCAAAGCCGGTTGGTTCAGAAACGATGTGACCAATTATATCACGCTTGGAAGTGAGAAATTGACGACATCAGCTGGGTATTCGACCGATATGCTCGTCATGAGCAACATTCCACGGGTCTCGACTCAGGGCGTCGAAATATCGGCGAGCTATGATGCGGGACGGTATTATGGCTCTTTGAGCGGTACCGAATACACCGAAATCGAAAGTTGCTACGCACGGTCACCAGCGTCTGCTGCCCTATGCTATGATGGTATGCCGAAGACCAGCTATGCCTTTTTCAAGGAGCATATTCCGCCAAAGCGGAGCTTCTCTGCCACGATTGGTGGCCGTTTCTTCGATGAAAAGCTCTCACTTGGCGCGCGCTACACGCATATTGAAACTGAACCGGGCTATGAGCTTGTTGACCTTTTTGGAAGCTATCGCGTGTCAGACACTGCAACGCTGTCATTCACAGTCGATAATTTATTCGACAAATATTATGTCGATACGCTTAGTCTTGGAAAGGAAGTGGCTCTTCTTCCCTCTCCGGGCCGGACGATACGGGTCAACTTCGTAAGCCGGTTTGGTGATGGCAATCGGGAAGCCGTTCTCTCTGCAGATGCGCGCAACCTCGTTGCCTCGCGGTCAGACGATGCCGCTCCTGCCATGGGCAGTTTCGACGGCAACTGGACCGGCTTTTATGTCGGTGCGGATTGGGGCGGAAAGCACTTTTCAGCAAGTGGAGACACGACCGCTGCCGGTGGTGCGAGCAGTGCCATCGCGGCTTCCGAAAAGACTGACCGCGATGCTAATTCCATTCTGGGTGGATTGCACGCCGGTTATAATCACCAGTTTGGTAACGGTACGGTTTTGGGCTTTGAAGTTGACGGGGGTTTTACACGCGCTCGAGGAGAGCAGGGGATGCCGGTGTCCGCGTTCACCCAGGCTTTACAGGCAGAATACCACCAGAGTTATGGTGCTGAAACATCAGGGCGTGTGCGTCTTGGGCAGTCGTTCGGCAGGACCCTCCTCTATGGCACCGGTGGTGTTGGCTTGGTGCAAGAAAAGCAAAAAAGAACCCAGTATCGTCAAATTGGCTCTGAGACGAGACCTTACTTTTCGGAAACCGAAGAGAAACTTCGACCCGGTATGGTTCTTGGAGGCGGCTTGGAGTTCGCTTTCAGCGACAGGCTTTCATTGAGAACGGAGTATTTATTCGGCTATTACCCCGACAAGAAATTCGACTTTGAACGCGCCAGTCAGAACATCCAAGGTGGGGCGGATGTACCCATTGGCCGCGAAGCGAGTAATACGCTGAAGACCCACAGCCTGCGCGTCGGCCTCAATTACCATTTTTGAGATGTGTAACTGACGCCTTTTACGCCGCATAGCCCTACTACCGGTTTCATGGAGACACCGAGTTGAGGTGTTCCTCCTGAAACCGGAGGGCATTCAGCTTTTCATACCCAGCCCCTTGTCGTGCTACCGGAGCCTAAAGGCTTCGGTAGCCCCCTCGAAGCGGCCAAGTGATTGGCCAGTTTTGCAGACCGGGCAAATCTCTTTTCCCTGCACGCTTATTCATACGAGGCAACAACGGTGCCAAGCTGCCGTCAGTGACACATTGTCATTTGACTGGGGCTGTCGGCGATATCGCCGGTCCGTTGCCGCTTTTCGCCGTCCACCGGGATCAAGGGACGGTTATCCATCCTGGATGACGTCAAGCGGTGAATAGGAAACGGCCCAGGCATCGTAAACGCAGAGAACTGCGATACAATAAGGGGAACACAATATGCGTCCAAGTCTGTTTTCAACGGTTTTAATGGCCGGGATTGCGTTTTCGTCGGGGGCGAACGCAGAGATCAAGATCGGTTTCATCACCTCCCTCAGCGGCAACGGTGCCGCCATCGGTATTCCCTATTCCAAGGGCATCAAGGCCGCCCAGACCTATAAGGGCGAGATCGGCGGCGAAAAGATCACCGTGATCGAACTCGATGACGGGACAGATCCTTCGGCAGCGGCACGCAATGCGCGCAAGCTCATCGAGGAAGAAAAGGTCGATCTGGTCATCGGGGCTGCGACCGCGCCATCGTCGTCTGCCGTGATGACCGTGGCAAAAGAACTCAAGGTTCCAATGCTGGCCGTTGCCCCCGTCAGCCTGCAGGCGGGCAATGATCAGTGGGGCGTCGTTCTGCCCCAGCCCGCAATGCTGATGGCTAGCGTCATCGCAGACCGCATCAAGCGCGATAACCGCAACAATGTCGCGCTCATCGGCTTTTCCGATGCATGGGGGGACCTGTGCCTGGCGGGCGCAAAGGCCGCCGAAACCGCGGGCAAGATTACGCTTGTGGCCGATGAGCGATACGCCCGCACTGATACCTCAGTAACGGGGCAGGTGCTGAAGATCATGGCCCGCAAGCCTGATGCCATTCTCTTGGGGTCTTCAGCCACGCAGGCTGCCCTTCCGCCGCTGGAACTGGCCAAACGCGGCTATAAGGGCGGCATTTACGGGCTTGCGCCCGTCGTCAGCGATGATTTCATTCGCGTTGGCGGCAAGGCTGTTGAGGGCGTCAAGGTGACCATCGGCCCTGTTGTCGTTGCCGAGCAGTTGCCCGATGACCATTACGCCAAAAAACTGTCTTTGGCCTTCCGTGCAGCCTATGAAAAAGCCAATGGCTCTTCCACGCGGGACAATTTTTCCGCCTATGGTTTCGATGCCTGGATGGTCTTTCTGAATGCTGCTGAGCAGGCGCTGAAGACAAACAAGCCAGGCACCGCCGAGTTTCGCGTTGCCCTCAAGGATGCGATCCTGACCTCCACGGAAGTGGCCGGCGTGCATGGTGTCTACAATTTCAGAAAGGGCAATTTCTACGGCGTGGACGATCGCTCGCTTGTGGTCGTCAAGCTGGTGGATGGCGCCTGGAAATACGAACCCTGATACCTGCCAATCGCCACGAGCCCGGCGCCCGACTTGGTGCCCGCCCCGTCATCGGGGTGGGCGAACCTTCCGCTTGGAGAGCCTTTGATGGATTTCGATACCGCCTCGATCCTCGCTGTCGACGGGCTGTCTTCTGGTGCGGTCTATATTCTGATCGCCATTGGAACAGTCCTGATTTTTACCGTCACACGCGTGGTCTTTATTCCCTTCGGCGACATCGCCGCCTTTTCTGCGCTTACGCTGGCGGCGCTGGAAGCAAATCGCCAACCCGGCACGATCGGGCTTGTAGCGATCCTGGCGTGCCTTGCCTTTGCGCTTGAACTGACGAGCCTTGCCCGCACGAAGCGCCTCCACCAGCTCTGGCGCGCGGCACTTTTCTATCTTGTGCTGCCGCTTTCTCTCATGAGCTTGGTCTGGCTCTCGGCACCGCTCTATCAGACATCGATGGTCCTGCGCATCGTCTTTACCCTCATCCTCATCGTTCCGATTGCGCCCCTGCTGGACCGGATCGTCTACCGGCCCATTGCTGATGGCTCGGTTCTTCTTTTGCTGATCGTATCGATGGCGCTCCATTTCGCGCTTGTCGGCATTGGGCTTCTGTTCTTCGGTGCAGAAGGTGTGCGCACCCAGCCGCTGACGGAAGAGATTTTCTTCGTGGGCAATGTCGTCGTTACAGGGCAGGCCATCCTCATCATGATGGCGGCGGTCGTTTTCAGCCTTCTTCTCTATCTGTTCTTCGAGTTTACCCTTGTCGGCAAATCGCTGCGGGCAACGGCGATCAACAGAACAGGCGCACGGCTGATGGGCATCCGCCCGGAAAGGTCAGGTGCCATTGCCTATATCGTCGGATCGCTGATGGCCGGTGTATCGGGCATCCTCATCGCGCCGGTCAACACGATCTTTTATGATTCGGGCTTCCTGCTCGGCCTTCGCGCCTTCGTCGGAGCCATTATCGGCGGCATGGTCAGTTACCCCGGCACTCTCGTCGGCAGCCTGTTCGTCGGCATTCTGGAAAGCTTCTCGTCCTTTTATGACAGCTCTTTCCGCGATGTGATCGTGTTCTCCCTGCTGATCCCGATTCTGGTTTTCCGGTCCTTCAAGACTGCCCATAGCGAGGAGCATGACGAAGAATGAACCGCACCTATCTCTTGAGCGGCCTTGCTATCGGATTGATATGCCTGGGCTTTGCACCGCTGGTCTTTGACCCTTTCACCATCACGCTTCTGAACTATATCGGCATCTATGCGCTTGTCGCCATCGGGCTGTCCCTGCTCACAGGGGTTGCGGGCATTGTGTCTTTCGGGCAGGCCGCCTTCGTCGGCGTCGCCGCCTATACGTCCGCATGGGTCACGACGGCGGCCGGTGGCTCGGCCTGGCTTGGTCTTGCAGCCGGGCTTGTGCTGACATGCCTCTGTGCCTTTATCCTCGGCGCCATGACATTGCGGCTGAAGGGGCATTTTCTGTCTCTCAGCACCATTGCCTGGGGGCTTGCCATCGGCTTCCTGTTCGGCAATCTGGAGACGCTGGGCAAGCACAACGGACTTGCCAACATTCCGCCCATCAGTCTTGGCGGATATCCCCTGGTAAGCAGCGGCCAGATCTTCTACCTGATCTGGGTCATTGTCGGCCTTGCGCTTCTCTTGGTCTACAATCTGCTCGATTCCCGCGCGGGACGTGCGATGCGGATGTTGCGCGGTGGCAATACCCTTGTGGAAAGCCTCGGGATCGATCCCTTCCGCGTTAAAATCAGCTGCTTCGTCATTGCCGCCGCACTGGCTGCGATTTCCGGTTGGCTTTACGCGCATATGAGCCGGTTCGTCAGCCCCGCGCCCTTCGAGCCCCTGATGGGGATCGAATATCTGATGATGGCCATGGTCGGTGGGGCGGGCAGCCCGCTGGGCGGCATTATTGGCGCAGCCATCGTTACATTGTTGAAGAACGGCATACAGGATTATCTCCATTACGTCGTCAGCGGTGCCGGACAGTTGGAGACTGTGGCCTTCGGGGTTCTTTTCCTCCTCTTCCTGCAATATTCCCGGCAGGGGCTCGTTCACGTTCTCGCACCCCTCCTGCCTCGCTCTCGTCCGCCCTTGCCCGAAAAGGCCGCCGATCTGCCGGAAAGACAAAGGCCCAAAAAAGGCAGCCTGCTTTTGCGGGTCGAGGACGCGGAGCGTCGTTTCGGCGGCCTCGTGGCCGTCAACAAGGTCAGTTTCGACGTGAAGGCTGGCGAAATCCTGGCACTCATCGGACCAAACGGCGCTGGCAAAAGCACCATGTTCAACCTGCTGACGGGTGCACTTGCGCTTTCGTCAGGGCGCATCAGCTTTGGTGAACTTGATATCGCCCGCAGCAGGCAGAGCACGATTGCGCGCGCTGGCATAGGTCGCACGTTCCAGCACGTGAAGTTGCGGCCGAAGATGACGCTTCTGGAAAACGTCATGGTGGGTGCCTATCCCCGTACCCGCAGCGGGTTGTTTTCCGCGTTTCTGCGCTTGAACCGGGCGGAAGAGGCCATCGTTCGGCACCGTGCGCTGCAGGAGCTTCATCGTGTCGGGCTTGGCGACAAGCCTTTTGAACTGGCTGGCAACCTTCCATTGGGTAGCCAGCGTGTTTTGGAAATTGCCCGTGCGCTCGCCTCGGATCCTGTTCTTCTGGTGCTTGATGAACCTGCTGCCGGTCTGCGGCGGCAGGAGAAGATGGCGCTTGCGGATTTGCTGCGGTCGCTGCGCGACGAGAGCAACCTGACCATCCTGATTGTCGAGCACGACATGGACTTCGTGATGTCGCTGGTCGACAGGATCGTTGTGATGGATTTCGGACAGCGGATTAGCGAGGGCACGCCTGAGATGATCCGCAACGACCCGCGTGTTCAGGAAGCCTATCTGGGAGGTGTCGCGTGACTGTCCTGCTTCAAATCGACGATCTCCACGTCTCCTACGGCAAGGTCGAGGCCGTTCGCGGTGTGTCCTTCAAGGTCCGGCAAGGGGAGGTGGCAACGGTCATCGGCCCCAATGGCGCGGGCAAGACCACCATGATGTCCGCCATCATGGGCATGATGCCGTCGCTCGGTACGATCAGCTTCAACGGGCAACCCATCGGTCGCCTGTCCGTCGAGGAACGGGTCGAATTGGGCATCTGCCTTGTTCCTGAGAAGCGCGAACTCTTTGCCGAGATGAGCGTCAGGGACAATCTCGTTCTGGGTGCCTATAGTGTCTATCAGCGACAGACGGTGAAGGCAGAGCTTGAAGTCATCTACGAGCTCTTTCCCCGGCTGAAACAGAGAAGACAACAGGAGGCCGGCACATTGTCGGGCGGCGAGCGCCAGATGCTCGCCTTGGGCCGGGCGCTGATGTCGAAGCCGAAGCTGCTCATTCTGGACGAGCCAAGCCTTGGACTGGCTCCCCTGATCGTGCATGAGATCTTCGCCAAGATCGGTGTGATGCGCGGGCAGGGCCTGTCCGTTCTTCTGGTGGAGCAGAACGCCAAGGCCGCTCTCCAGCTGGCCGACACGGGTTACGTGCTGGAAACGGGCGAAATCGTGCAGCAGGGCGAGGCGAAAGGTTTGATGGACGATCCCAGACTTGTTTCGATCTATCTGGGTGGGCATTAGCGCTTCCGCGGGGCGATGGCGTTGTCATCGCCTTACGGCTTTTTGGCCAAGCTGCGTGAAGCCTTGGATGGCGGCGTGCCGTTCCACAGTTTGAAAGCGCGGGAAAACGTCGCGCCATCGGTATAACCCAGCGCCAGCGCCACGTCGGCCAGCTTGGTCTTCTTTGCAGCAAGAAGCCTTGCCGCAAGGTCTTCGCGGTGCAGGCGCGTCAACTCGGTCAGGCTCTTACCTTCCGCTTTCAGGTGCCGCTGCAATGTGCGCTGGGACAGCCCCATTTCTTCTGCAAGGAAGCGAAGCGTGATCGGCCGGCGGCCGATGTAGAGCTCCAGCAGTTTCTTGACCTGCGCGACCGGATCAATCTCGCGCGGTGCCTGATCCAGAAGGTCTCCGAGCTGCCTTTCGATAAGGGCGGTTAATGCCTTATCCTCTTCCCGGTAGATTTTGTCCGCCTTCTGGGCATCGAAAATGATGCGATTGCTGGATTGGCGAAACAGCAGCGGTGCGCGGATCAGCTTGCGCAGCCGCTCCACATTGTCTGGCTCGTCATGTTCGAAGTGAACCTCAAGCGGAGCCCAGCGTGCGCTGAAGCAGGATCTTGCAAGGTGGCAGGTCGCCGATAGTGTGTATTCGGCATCCTGTCGGCGCGGCCAGATCGTCTTGTCTGTAATTCTGTAGCTCCAGACGAGGCGGTCGCCCTCATCGACCAGAACCGACGTCGTCGCATTCTGCAGCGAGTTCAGATAGTGGCTGATCCTGTCGAAGCTTGCGCGGATCGATGGCGCCAGCGAGAACAAGATGCCCATCGGGCCGATATCCGCCGCCTTGAAATCCCCGCCGAAATTTGCCCCCAGAAACGGATCGTCCAATAGAAGAGCTGCGTCCTCCAGCAGCGCGACGAAGCGATGCAGCGGAATGATCGCGTAGGGATCGCTGAGTTCTGCTGCTGAAACATCGTGCCGGGATAGAAGCGATGGCATGACATCGCGGTGAACCTTCAGCTTTTTGATCAAGGGCATCACGGCGGAAACGCGGATATAGGTGACGGGCCTCAGCTCATTGTCTCGCCTCGCCAAACCAGCCTCCCACGACCTCGCACATGGCGCGATATATCAAATAAATGGCACCTTATGCAATGTCCCTGTGAGGAAGGTTGTCTATCTTCCCTGCTCAAGAATTATAAAAATGAACTGGGGTTCATTATGTTGATTGCCATCATGGGCACAGATTTTCCACTGTATTTCCGCCGTTGGCGTCCGTCGCCCGGTCGCTTTTTGCGCAACGCCAGACACTCGTAATTGCCGAGTGCCATAGCCGGATGCCTTGCTCTGCCCGATCACTGCGGCGGCGGGTATCCTGTTGGCCTCGTCCTGAACATCACCACAGCATCACCCCCGAAGCGGCGTTCCGCCGTCGGCCTATTATTCATCAAGGAAGCAGTTTCATGAGCGAAGATACCAAAATCGACTTCATCTACCTGTCCGAGCAGGACATGATCCGCGCCGGTGTCACTGACATGCCTGCCTGCGTTGACACGATGGAGGAAATGTTCGGGCTGCTTTATCATGGTGATTACCGCATGGCGGGCCCGAATAACGACTCGCACGGCGCCGCCGTGAGCTTCCCGGAAAACTCGCCCTTTCCAGATATGCCGAAGCCGACAGCTGACCGTCGCTTCATGGCCATGCCCGCCTATCTGGGTGGCAGCTTCCGCACCGCCGGAATGAAGTGGTACGGCTCAAACATTGCCAACCGCGAAAAGGGCCTTCCGCGCTCCATCCTCATGTTTTGTCTGAACAATGCCGATACGGGCGCGCCGCTTGCATTCATGTCGGCCAATCTGTTGTCGGCATACCGCACCGGCGCGATCCCTGGCGTCGGTGCGCGTCATCTCGCCCGCAAGGATTCCAGAATTGTCGGCATTCTCGGGCCAGGCGTCATGGCCAAGACCACGCTTAGCGCCTTCATTTCGGCCTGCCCTGATATTGATACCGTCAAGGTGAAGGGCCGTGGGCAGAAGAGCCTCGACAGTTTCCTGGCCTGGGTGAGCGAAACCTATCCACAGATCACCACGGTTCAGGTGGTGGATACGATCGAGGACGTGGTGCGTGGCTCCGATCTGGTCAGCTACTGCAACTCCGGTGCCGTTGGCGATCCATCCACCTATCCGATGGTGAAGCGGGAATGGGTGAAGCCCGGTGCTTTCCTAGCCATGCCAGCCCTTTGCAACATCGATGAGGCCATGGAGGCCCGCGACGTGCGAAAGGTGGTCGACAATACCGGTCTTTACGAAGCCTGGTTCCACGAACTTCCCAAGCCCGCCCACGTTCATGTGCCGATCATTGGCGTGAAGTTCATGGACATGATTGCCGAAGGCAAGATGGCCAAGGAAGATCTTGAAGACATCGGCAAGATCGTGGCTGGCGAAGCCCCCGGTCGCTCCAACGATGATGAAATCATCATCATGTCGGTTGGCGGCATGCCCGTCGAAGACGTTGCCTGGGGCACCGTCGTTTACCGTAACGCGATTGCAAACGGCATCGGCACCAAACTGAACCTGTGGGATGTGCCTGTTCTGCGCTGATCGTCCTGGGGCAGCGGTGCCTGGCGCCGCCCCCTCTTATCATTGAAAAGGAAAGACCATGACCAAGGTCACTAAAATCAAGACCGGCTCGAAGTTCGAAGATCACGGCAGCTATTCGCGCCTCGTTGCGCTGGACAACTGGATCTTCGTGTCCAACACCGCTGGCCGCAATCCCCAGACAAAGGAAATCCCGTCGGATATTACTGAGCAGACATTGCAGGTGTTTTCCAACATCGAGGCGGCACTCAAATCGGTCGATGCCGATCTTCGCGATGTGGTGATGTCGCGTGTCTTCATTCAGGACCCTGCGGATACCCAGGCTGTCATGACGATTGTCGGCAACAAGTTTCGCGGTATCGATCCGGCCAGCACCGTGACCTGCCCGCCGCTTGGCTCGAACGTCTACAAGGTCGAGATCGAAGTCACGGCCTATCGCGGCGCGGGAACGGCAGAAACCGAAACCAAGGTTATCGCCCTTTGAGGGCTATCGCCGCCCCATCCACGACGCTCGAGATTTTTTAACCCTCGATCTTTGAACAAAGGCTATCGCTATGGCTCCTGTGATGTTTCCGGTACAGACCGACGCTACCCTGCCGGCCAAGACCACGGTGGTCGTCATCGGCGGCGGGATTGTCGGGCTGACTGCGGCCCTGACACTTGCTGAGCGAGGCATTCCCGTGACGGTTCTGGAAAAGGGGCGGGTCGGCGCGGAGCAATCGTCCCGCAATCTGGGCTGGATCCGCAAGATGGGGCGCGCGCCTGCCGATGTGCCGATGTCGGTTGAGTCAGACCGGCTATGGGCCACCATGCCCGAGCGCGTTGGGATGGATGTCGGATATCGTCAGTCAGGCATCATGTATCTCGCCCGCACTGAGGGCGAGATGGAAATGCACGGCAAGTGGCTGAACGATGTTTCCGGGCTTTCGCTCGATTCCCGTCTGCTCAGCCAGAATGATATCGATGGGCTTGTGCCGGGCGGAGCCGGACAATGGGCAGGCGGCATTTACACGGCCTCCGACGGGCGTGCCGAACCGACGCTTGCGGCAAGCGCCATTGCCAATGCTGCAAGGCGCAAAGGCGCGGTCATCATCGAAAATTGCGCTGTCCGAACCCTGTCCCTGTCGGGTGGACGCGTGTCGGGCGTTGTGACGGAACGCGGTGAAATCCGCTGCGATCAGGCTTTGCTCGCAGGTGGCCTCTGGTCACGCAAATTCCTCGCCAATCTTGGCATATCCCTGCCAACGCTGCCGCTCATCCTGTCTGTCATCCGCACCGCGCCGATGGATGGGCCAACGGAGATTGCCGTCGGCGGGCCGGATTTCTCTTTCCGTAAGCGTCAGGATGGCGGCTACACCATCTCGCAACGCGGCGCGCTGGGTGCGCCCCTGCTTCTTGATCATCTTTTGATCGGCATGCGCTACATGCACATGCTGCGGGGGCAACGCCAGCTCTTGCGCATCAGCCTCGGCAAGGATTTTCTGCGCGATATCGCCTTGCCACGGCGGTGGAGCGGCAAAAGCAAAAGCCCGTTTGAAAAGGTTCGAACGATGGACCCTGCCGCCAATCCCGGTTTGAATGTTGAGGCGATGGAGAACCTGACACAGGCCTGGCCGGTGTTCAGAAACGCCGTTGTCGACGAGGTCTGGGCGGGCATGATGGATATCACGCCGGACTCGCTGCCAGTCGTGGCACCAGTCGCGAAAATTCCCGGCTTCACAATCGCCTCGGGTTTCTCCGGCCATGGCTTTGGCACGGCGCCAGCGGCAGGAGAACTTGCCGCCGACCTGATCATGGCCGCCTCATCGCCCATTATCGATCCTTCTCCCTACAGGCTGGAGCGGTTCAACTGATCCGCCATTGCCGAGGATTCTAGATCCTCGGATCAAGGCCCCGCGCGATCTGCACGGCCTGCTTGTTATCAGGCAAAAGTTCGATCAGAAGCCCGTCTGGAAGCTCCAGCCAGTGCGCGCCTTTGCTCGTCTGGCGTGCGCCATGGCCAAGTGCAGCTTCGATGGCAGCGGGTACATCCGCGCAGATCAGACCCAGATGGCCAAACCGGCCTTCCGTGCCGCTGAATGATGGATCCTCGATCAACTGGATACCACCCAGCAGCCAGGCCTGGCGTGGCTTGTCTGCAGGCCCATCCAGCTGCGTGACCGTCATTCCCAGAACATCGCGAAAAAAGACGATGTGCTGCGCGATATCGCGCACGTAGAAAGCAGCGTGATCGAGGAAGGCTTCAGTTGCAGGCATTGGGGACTCCTTTGTTTTTGCGAAGGCCGGATAGGCGGGCTTCGAAGGGTTCGGCTTGTTGCATATCGTGCAATAGAGATTTTCCGATCACCCGATTTATTGTCGGTCGATGAAGTGAAACAAGGTCATCCATCTGTTTTCAATCTGCACAATTCGCCTGAGAGTTGTGACAAGCCAGAAGGTATGACCATGTCGAACAGGATATGCCACATCGTAATGTGGGACGTGGCTGGTGAGGGCATGGACGAAAAGTTGGTGTCGATCAGCCGCGTGATACGGGAATTCGAGGGCCTGAGAGGCCAGATTCCTGGAATGACGAAACTCGAAGTTGGCGCGGATGTCAGTGGCATCTCCTATGCCTGCGACGTTGTGTTGGTAACAGAATTCGAAAGCATGGATGCCCTGCAGGCCTATGGTCAGCACCCTGTGCATCTGGCGGTACGGGATCGGCTGGAGGGCGTGCGGATCGCTCGCCATCAGGTTGATTACATAATACCTGTTTGAGCATCCGCGCACCGTTTGCTGACACGGCACCGGGTCTGCCTCTCATGGCAAGCCCGGTGCCGTGCAACGGGATTTCAAACCTGTATCAAGGCTTCATCAGCACCGAGCGGCTCGGGTAATCGGAAGCCCATGTGGCTGGCAGAGGCGCAACGAAGACGTTTTCCGTGCGCGTGCGGGTGAGTTTCCACTGGCCGTCCGGCTCCTTGCGGAAGGCGTTGTTGAGGCGCGAGGACCGCAGAAGTGCCTTGCCATCCGAAAACAGCCAGGGCTGCATATGCACCCATTGCGCATCGGCTGTCTTGCCATCCTCATGCACGTGGATCTGTTCCGATGTCAGGTAGTGACAGTTGAGGATAAGGAGCGGGTCCTGCCTGCTTCCCCAGAAGTTTTCGAAATGCTTGCGCAAGGCGGGCTTGCCTTCCACGCGGCCAAACTGGTTGGTGTAGTATTCGCCAACGCCTTCCCACACAGCGTCTTCCGTATAGAGGTCAAGGATCAGCTCGATGCGCTGAGCGTCGTTCTCCACGCCGAATTCAGGGTTTGGGGTATCGCACAGAAACATGTAGCGCGCTTCCAGGCGGCGGATTTCGGATTCCGCTTCCAGCCTTTCAAGGCGGCGGGTCAGGGCTGCAATAGTCTCTTCTGATGTCGGCATTCGGTGGCTCCCGTTTCTGGCTTCAAGCTTTATCTGTTGGCCATTCGCGAAAACGCGCCCGCCCGGCAGACAAGATGGCGCAGATGCTAAGTCGGCAGGCCTCCCGGTCAAGCGGTAATATTCACGTAAATTACCCCGTCATCCTGTCCATGTTCCGATTTGATCTTCCTTCTCCGATGGTTAGCGGTCCCGCCGGACGCAAAGCCGCGCAGGGAAAACTGTTTTGCAAACTTAGCAATAAAATTACGGGAATATTCCTGTTATTTGTTGGGCATGCCGGACCCGATCCGTTCGGACAGAGGAGAAGATCCAGCGATGGCCGAGCGGCGCAAACCGCGCTTCGGGGCCACCACTGGATAGAGGACAAGACAACAAAAACACGATGACGTTGCCGACAGGCAGCGATCAATCGAGCGGGCAAAGTCCGCAAAGGGAACAGTATGATGCCTCAGCAATCGAAGTCACCAGCGTTGGTGACCGCGCTGGCGCTCGGCCATGCCAATGGTCCGACGGTCGCGGTCAAGGATTGTCTCGACATTGCCGGCTTGCCGACAGGATGCGGCTCTGCCGCGTTTGCGAATGCACAGCCAGCACGTGAAAACGCCGCAGTGGTCGATCATCTTCTCGCGTCCGGCTGTCGCATCGTTGGCAAAGCCAACATGCATGAACTGGCCTATGGCATGACGGGCTTTAACGCCCATCTCGGCACACCCGTCAATCCCAAATGGCCGGACCTTATTCCCGGTGGCTCATCCTCTGGCTGCGCGGTTGCTGTTGCGGAAGAGCTGGTGGATTTTGCTGTTGGTACAGATACCGGCGGGTCCGTGCGCCAACCAGCGATCTGTTGCGGCGTTTTCGGTTTCAAGCCCACCTTTGGCCGCATCAGCCGCCGCGGCGCATCGCCTGAGCAAAGTTCGCTGGATTGCATAGGTCCATTGGCGCGTGACGCATCCATGATCGAGAAAGCCATGCAGGCCATCGATCCGAGCTTTGAGGCGATCTGTCTTGAGAAAGCACCCCGGCTGGCGCGTTTGCGCACCAACTTCGACCAGCCTGTCATGGAGGCGCTGGCCGTACCCTTCATCGCCCATGATTTCGCTCCAGACTATATCGATCTTCCCTCTCTTGATGATGCGTTCAAGGCTGGAATGGTGCTCATCGCGCGCGAAACCTATCTCGCCTTCGGGCACCTGCTGGAGCGGCCCGATGGGCTTGGTGAGGATATCCGTGCGAGGTTAACGGCAGCCGCTGGGGTCTCCGATGCTGACGTTGCCTGGGCTGAAGGCGTGCGCGAGCGTTTTACCGTCGAAGTCGATGCCGTGTTTTCGAGCTATGATATCATTCTGACTCCCGCGCTGCCCTGTGTGCCGCCCACCCTGCAGGCGGCCCGAGACCCCTCCCAGATATTGTCCATCACGCGCTACCTGCGACCCTTCAATCTTTCTGGCCACCCGGCCCTTGTCGTTCCTGCGCTCACATCGCTGGGCCTGCCTGTCGGCTATCAGCTGATCGGCCCCAAGGGGCGCGATGAATATGTGTGCGCTGTCGGCCGCTGGTTCGCGGACATGATGTAACCCTTTCCAAGAGGACAAATAGCCATGGATTGCACTAAGCCTGCCAAGCCGTCAGAGACGTTGGAAAGCCTCGTTCTTGAGATCCGGCAACGGCGCGAAGAATTTCAATCGCTGCGCCATATCCCGATTGATATCGTGCGGAAGTTTCAGGAAGTCGGCGTCTACCGCGCCTTCGTGCCTGCCCGCTTCGGCGGGGATGCGTTGTCGCCAGCGCAGTTCTGTCGGCTCATCGAGCAGATCAGCTGGGCCGATGCCTCTGCTGGCTGGGTCGCGAGCTTCGGCGTCTCGGCGACCTATCTGGCGTCGCTGCCGCCTGAAACCTATGCGGCGATCTATGGCCGCGATCCCAACACCGTGTTTGCCGGCGGCATGTTTCCGCCCCAGGCGGCGCGGCGTGTCGCGGGTGGTCTGGAAGTGTCGGGGCGCTGGCCCTGGGTTTCCGGCGTCATGGGTGCGTCAATCGTCGGCGCTGGCATCAAGATCGAGGGAGAAACGACACCCTTGCCGCGTACGGCCATCATGCGCCGTGAGGACGTCAAGGTCATCGAAACATGGGACACGATCGGGCTTCGGGGCACCGGCAGCCATGATGTCTCAGCCGAAAAGGTTGTTGTGTCTGAAGACTGGACCTTCATTCGCGGCGGCAAACCCACGCTGGATGATCCGATCTTCCACTATCCGGCCATGGCGCTGGCCGCGCAGGTTCTGGCAGCCGTGGCGCTTGGCACGGCCCGGGCTGCACTGGATTGGCTGCGCGATGACGCCATCGGCCGCACATCGGTGACGGGAGCGCCAAGCCCCGCATCACGCGGTTACGTCCAGACCAGTTTTGCCCATGCCGAAGCCATGCTGCTTGGCGCGCGCTCGGCCTTTTATGAGACGATAGAGCAGGGCTGGGAGCAGATGCTTTCCAATGGTGCGGTTGATCGCCCAACGCATATTCGCTTGCGCCAGGTTGCTTCAAAGGCTGCGCAGGATGGTGCGGAAGTGGCGCGCATTGCCTTTGTCCTTGGCGGCTCCGAATCCATCAACACCGGCCATCCGCTTGGACGCTACATGATCGACGCAGCAGGCGTTGCCCAGCATGCCTTCATCGGTGCCGGCAGCTGGCAGGTGGCGGGTGCCGCTCTTCTGGATCAGCCAACACCGCCCGGATTTCCTTGAACCTTCGACGTCGGACGCTTTTTAACAATAAGGATGAGACTGAAATGACCGAGAAAAAACCGATCCGCACGCTGTTGTGCATCGCTGTTCTGCAAAACTTCTTCGACCTGCCCTTTGATCAGACCGGTATGGTCTGGACCGGCATGAAGAGCTTCATGTCCAGCGTCGCCAAAATGCCGGGCGTGACCATTCTCGGCACGTTTGATGATGACCAGACGATGGTCGGCACCTCGCCCACCGGTTTCCCATGGACCTGCTACATGCTCTGCGATTTCCCGGATCGCGATGCGGTTGTCGCTGCCTGCAATCTGTTCCGCACGATCGAGGTTGGCGACCAGAACCACCGTCTGTGGCGCTACCAGCGCATCGAAGCCCGCATGGGCCGCCCTTTGCCCAACCCTGAGGCCTGACATCAAGCCCGCGAAAGGAATTTGGTATGAATATCCACACGACCAATGTCGCCAATCTTGTCGAGGATGACAGGGTTCATACGCGCCTTTACGAAGACGAGGCGCTGTTTCAGCTGGAGCTGGAGAAGATCTTCAACCGCACCTGGGTCTATGTCGCCCATGGCTCGGAAGTTCCCGATAAGGGCTCCTTCGTCCTGTCCTATGTCGGACAGCAGCCGGTTATCGTCGTGCGTGACAGAAAGGGCGACGTCAATGTTCTCGTCAACCGCTGTCGCCACCGGGCGGCAACCGTCTGCGAAGTGAAGAAGGGCAAGACCTCGTCCTTCCAGTGCCCCTATCATGGATGGGGATATGGTCTGGATGGATCGCTGCGCGCCGTGCCCTATCCCGAACAATATGGCGAGGACCTCGACAAATCGCAGCTCGGCATGAAGCGCCTGCGCGTCGAATCCTACCAGAACATGTATTTCGCAACCTTCAACGACGACATCGAGCCGCTGTCCGATTTCCTCGGTGCGGCCAAAAAGTGGATCGACCTGTTCATGAAGCAGGGCGGTGGTTTCCCGATCAAGGTGCTGGGCGAGCACCAGTTCACGGTTCCGATGAACTGGAAAATCCAGCTGGAAAACACCACCGACGCCTATCACTTCCCTGTCGTTCACAAGTCTTTCATCCAGACGCTGGATGCAGAAGCCGAGCAGACATTCGACTTCTTCGGCAAGGACGGCTTCGTGGAGGATCTTGGCAACGGCCATTCGGTTGCCGTGTTCATCCCGGAACTGATCGATCTTGAAGAAAACCTCGATGATCCCATTCCCGAACGGTATCTCGAACTCGCGCAGACGCTGAGGGATGAAGGTTTCAGCGACGATCAGGTCCGCCGCATCGTTCGCGCAACCGGCGGCGCTGGCTTCAACCTCAACCTGTTCCCGAATGTCTCGCTATCGCTTTCCTTCTTCCGCGTTCTGCGCCCGATGGGCGTGCGCGAGACGGCGATCCGCCATGTATGTCTCGGAATGGATGGTGGCCCCGCAGCCTCGAACCAGATGAAGATGCGTCTTCAGGAGCATTTCCAGGGGCCGATGGGCTTCGGCACCCCCGATGATGCCGAGGTGTGGGAGCGCGTTCAGCGCGGCACTCTTGGTGGCGAGGAACTGCCGGTTCTCGTCAACCGTGGAATGGTGGACGAGGTCGAGGGCGTCGATGGTCCGCGCGGCCATTTGAGCGCGGAAACAGGAATGCGCGCCGCCTATCAGATGTGGAAGAGGATGATGAGCCAATGAACGATCTGGCCCAAAATACTGTCAATGCTGTCAGTCTTCATGAACTGGCGGAATTCGTCTGGCACGAGGCGGAGCTGCTCGACCGTTGCGATTATGATGCCTGGCTTGCGCTCTGGACGACCGACGGACGTTACGTCCTGCCTGTCGCGCCGGGTGACGATTATGCCAATAATCTCAACCTTGCCTATGACGATGCGCATATGCGCAAGCTGCGTATCGAGCGTTTCCAGCAGGGCTTTTCGATTTCCTCGGCCCCGCCTGCCGATACGGTTCGCACCGTCTCGCGGTTCGTACTGGAAAGCGCAGACGGCGAAGAGATCGTCCTGCGTTGCGCCGAACATATCGTTGAAAGCAAGTTCAACCGCCAGCGCCTCTACGCTGCTGACCTCAAATATACGCTGGTCCGGCGCGAGGGCAAGCTGATGATCCGCCACAAGGTTGCCCGCATTCTCAACAGCCAGGGAGAGCTGACCGCGTTCAGCTATTTGTTCTAATGAGTGTGCCGCTTCCTGAAAAAATCCAGACCGCTGTCGTAACCGGCGGTGCAAACGGGGTGGGTGCACTCATCGCACGCTCCCTTCATCGCGCGGGTTTTCGCGTTGTCATCACAGATCTGGTGGCTGCCGATGCCGAGCCATTGGCGCAGGAGCTGGATCTGGCTGGTGAAACAGCTGTCGTCGGTACGCTTGATGTCAACAAGCCCGAAGACTTCCAGACCATTCTCGACCGCTCCATAGAGCGATGGGGTTCTGTTGAGGTGCTGGTCAACAATGCTGCCCGCACGGCCGTCAAGCCGCTGCTGGAGATCGACCCCGCCGATTTCAACGCTGTCATGGCAACCAATGCTGGCGGAACATTCGCCGGTAGCCAGATTTTCGGCCGCCATTTCAAGGAACGCGGTTATGGCCGCATCGTCAATCTGGCTTCGCTTGCAGGGCAGAATGGCGGAACGGCGACCGGCGCGCATTATGCCGCCTCCAAGGGTGCCATCCTGACGCTGACCAAGGTGTTTGCCCGCGATCTCGCCCCCTTCGGCGTGACCTGCAATGCCATCGCCCCCGGCCCGATGGACACGCCTGTCGTGCGGTCCGTGTTGACAGAAGATCGGCTTCCGGCGGCGCTGGCCAACATTCCGGTCGGTCGGTTGGGTGAGCCCGGTTTCGTTGCCGATCTGGTGGCCCTTCTTGCAGGGCCCAATGCAAGCTTCGTCACTGGCGCGTGCTGGGACGTCAATGGCGGGATCTATATGCGATGAGCACCAACGCGACCCCTATGAAGCTGACTGTGATCGACCGGGTGGAGGAGCCGGGCAATATTGCCCGTGTCCGTCTGGCCGCAGCCGATGGCAATGCCTTGCCCGCCTTCGAGGCTGGCGCGCATCTCGATCTTCACCTGATCGAGGACGGCCTCGACCTCTGGCGGCAATATTCTCTGTCATCCGATCCCGCAGAACGCAATTTCTACGAGATCGGTGTTCTCCGGGATCCCAAAAGCCGGGGTGGCTCCGAGGCCGTCCACCGGCTGGCCACCATTGGTGCCGTTCTGGATGTCGAGGGGCCGCGAAACCATTTTCCGCTGGAAGAAAGCGCCCGTCTCTCGGTGCTTTTTGGCGGCGGCATCGGCGTTACGCCGATGCTTGCCATGGCGCAGCACCTGCATGCGCTTGGTCGCGATTTCGTTCTGCATTATGCCACCCGGTCTGAAAATGTGACGGCCTTTCGAGCCCTCATTGGTGAGCAGCCGTGGGCGCAACGTGTCGTCTTCCACTTCGACGACCAGCCGGACGCGCAGAAGATCAACATCAAGACCGACCTGCCCGCGCCGGCATCCGACACCCATATCTATGTCTGTGGGCCGCAGGGTTTCATGGACTGGATCATCACATCTGCGGAAGCAGCCGGCCACGCGACAAGCCATGTGCACCGGGAGTATTTTTCCGCCGATGTGGACAAGAGTGGCGACAGTTTCGAGGTTGTGGCGAAACGATCCGGCGTGACGGTCAGCGTCGGGCCGAACGACACCATTTCAAAGGTGCTTGCCAAGGCTGGCATCCGTGTCGAGGTGAAGTGCGAGGAGGGGGTTTGCGGAACCTGCGTGACCGACGTGCTGGAAGGCGAGCTCGATCATCGCGATAAGTTTCTGACGGATGAAGAGCGGGAGGAAGGGACGATGATCTGCGTCTGCTGCTCGCGCGCAAAGTCGAAAACGATCATTCTTGATCTATAGGAGGAGAGAGACATGAACAATCCGGTTCCGCTTCCCAAGGAAGCCCAGGATTTTCGAAACGGAATGAGCCGGCTGGGCGCTGCCGTCAATCTGGTAACGACCGATGGCCCCGCCGGTCGCCACGGGCTGACGGTTTCAGCTGTCTGCTCGGTTACCGACACGCCACCCACCCTGCTTGTCTGCATCAACCGCAATGCATTTTCGCATAACGCCTTCATCGAGAATGGCGTTATCGGCATCAACGTGCTTGCATCATCGCATCAGGAATTATCCCGTTCCTTTGCGCGTTGGACCGGTGAGGAGCGCTTCTCAAGCGAGGACTGGATCGCGCTCAAAAGCGGTGCGCCCATTCTGGCAGATGCCAGCGTTGCATTTGATTGCAAGATCGTCTCGCGGGAAGAGAAGGGAACGCATTCGGTCATTTTCTGTGAGGTCTTGGAAACAAGCGTCCGCGATGACCATTGCAGTGGCCTGATCTGGTTCGACCGTAATTTCCACACTCTGCCTGCGGCTGCGCCAACGGCGGTCTGAAGGCTTGGCGCGCCTTCAGATTTCCTTGAGATGAAGAAACACTTTCTCAAGAATTTTATTGAGCGATGCCACTTCTTCCGGGCTCATATTGATGAAGGACGCGGCGAGGATCTTGTCTGCTTCCTGCACCGCCAGCTGGCGCGCATTTTCGCCCTGAATTGTCAGGGCTACCTCGGTTGCGCGCTGGTCAGCCTGCCTGACGCGGGTTTCCACCAGTCCATCGGCAGCCATCCTCTGGATGATCTTGGTGGCCGTGTTCAGCTTCAGCACCGCCAGATCCGCAATTTCCGAAACGCTGAGATGATTGTCTTCGTAAAGAGACATCAAAACCCGCCAGCGCGGCATATCAAGCCCGATCGGCTTCAACCGGCTTTCAAGCACGCGGACATAATGACCGTTGACCTGTGAAATCCAGTAGAAGGGCCACTGGCGCCGCATCCGCTTTTCGGTCATGTCCCCCCGCTTGCCGGTAGAGGCCGGGTTTTCGGCAACAGTCATTCGTAAAATCCGCTGAGACGTTATCTCTTCCGAACACCGTATGTCGGCAATGGAAGGCTGATAGGGCGGATTTAGATGAAAATTCCCGTTTCTGCAAGGCGTACATTAGTGGTAATTTTTTAAAGGGTGGAGGGCCGCAGCAGGGAATATCTGATGACGACATAGGATAGCAGGGCAGCGGTTGCGAGGCCGACCCCTGCCAGTGCCGCGTCCGTCAGCCCATGCCGCCACGTGCCAACTTCGGCAACCAGCAGGAAGCACATATTCGCATCCAGTCCAATCGGGGCCGTTCGCGGATGAGCCCGCAATGATGCCCCCGCAGCCAGAAAGCCCACTGTTACCAGAATGATCTGCATGGGATCGCCCGCGAGCGGGAACGTGGCCGCAAGATAGGCAATGCCTGCCATGACGCCGATGGCCACCCCCGGCAATAGCGATTTGAGGATGGGCCTTGGGTCAGGCGCAGATGACATGATCATCGGATAGACGACGAGGGTCATGCAGCCAGCCAGGACATCAAAGCGTGGAAAGGCAATGGCAATCGCGCTGGCTACGCAGGCCATCCCGGCACACAGGCCGAACCGTTTGAGAGATTGCTGGACGCGGCCGTTCATATTGCGCGGCGCAAGTGGCTGAGGGCGCAGTGGCGTGAAGGGAAAGGTAACTGCCGTAACGCAAACGACGCCGATGAGCGTGCACAATATGCGGTCCACGGCGAGCGCAAAGGGCGTCAAAGTCTGGTCATGGGGGAGTGAGGAGATATAGGGCAGAAGAACCACGAGAATGGTGATGCCCGATATGAAGGAACCATAGCTCATGACACTGCCGATCCAGTAGGCCAGTGCTGCGCTGGCGCCGACGCCTATCGCCAGCCAGAACGCCATCCATCCGGGCGATGGATCGAGATAAAGGATCGTTAGCGAGATGAGGGCTCCCGCCAATGTTCCGGCAACACGCAGGATGGCGCGCATGACAAGATCTTCCCGAAAAGCCTGTTGAACGACCCACACCGGCATGGCCGCCCAGAATGGGTTGGAAAGGCCAAGCGCTTTTGCACAGGCAAGCGCGCAGGCGGCGGCCAGGAAAAGCTGGAGAGTGAGTGAGAGGCTCCTCGGCATTGGTCATCCTTAATGGCGTGTGTGACCTTCGAGCGCACGATGTCCACAATTTAGAAACGGGAAGGCCGCCCCGATGGGCGGCCGGTAGTTTTATGGATGGGCGCTGTAGCACCGCTGCGTCTGGTAGAACAACCGTCTCACGGTGGGCGCGAGAACATCGTTCCAATCCATCCGGGAAGAGACTTACTCGAAGACTCGACCCAGGTTCTGGTAGAGATCGGGCTTGCGCGACCGGATGGTGTGGGCGAGCAAGGCACCAACTGCACCAGTGGCAACGATAATCCATGGGAAGGACTTTACAACGATATGCTCGGACCCTGCCAGCACCGTGAGGTTCATCCACACCAGGCCGAAGGCCACGACCAGACCCAGCAACGCAATGACAGGCATCACAAGCGTGACCATTGCGCTATGGTCATGGGTATGATTGCGCCGGAAATAGGCGATGATGGCAAACGAAACCAGAATCTGCACGCCGACGATGCCAAGGACCGCAAGCGCTGACATCCATGAGAACACCACGGTAAATCCATCCGCACCACCTGCAACAAAGGCAAGCAGAACGATTGCAGCCGATGCCGATTGCAGATTGCCGGCTGTTGCGGGTGAACCGTGAACGGGATGAACGCGGGCGAGTGACTTGCTGAGCAAACCTTCGCGTCCGAGCGCAAAGAAGTAACGGTTCAATGTGTTGTGGAAAGAGAGGATGCAGGCAAAGAAGGAAAGCGCCAGCAGGCCGTTCATGAGCAGGACGGACCATTTGCCGAGGATCGATTCCGCCGCGACGAAATACATGCCGGTGATGTTGTTGGCAGCGGCACCCTGGATCTGCGAGAAACCGTAATATTGCGCGATAGCCCAGGTGGAGAACGCATAGAAAGCCGTGATCAGGAAGACGGCGATATAGGTTGCGCGCGGAATGGTCTTGGCGGGATCACGCGCTTCTTCTGCAAAAATGGCCGTGGATTCAAATCCGATGAAGGACCCGATCACGAAAACCAGCGCAATACCCAGTCCCGGCGTGAAAACCACCGAAGGTGCGAAGTTTTGCAGCGTCATGCCTTCCGGCCCACCGCCTTGCATCAGGATGCCGATATTGAGGAAGGCGAGAATGACGAATTCCAGCACCATGGCAAGTCCGAGGATCTTGCCGGAAAAGGCAATGTTTCGCCGCCCCGCCAGATGAACCAGCACCAGCACCACCAGTGCCCACACGAACCATGGCGCGTGAAGACCGAGCTGGCCGATCATATCCGACAGAAAAACGCCGAAAAGTGCATAAACAGCCAGTTGCACGGAGCTATAGGTCAAAAGCGAGATCAGCGCGCCACCAACGGCTGCAGGCTTTCCAAGGCCGAGCGCGATATAGGTATAGAATGCGCCGGTTCCGCCGACATGTCGGCTCATGGCCGTGAAGCCCGCGGAAAAGATGATGTAGAGCAGCCCCGCAAGCACGAAGGCTCCCGGCACACCCGGACCGTTGCCGAAGGCAAATGCGGCGGGTGACGCGCCAACGACAGCCGTCAACGGTGCCGCGGCCGCAACCACGAAAAAGACAATGTGCGAAATGCCGATCGAATTACGCGCAAGGCGTTGTTCCGCAGGCTGTGCCGCGGCCGATTGGTGCGTCATGATGAATTCCCATTTGTTCCACTTATAATTATTGCGGTGAGTATGTATGCGCGCTGGCATTCGCCCACTGTATTATCCGCCAATTTTCCGATAAAATGCGCCAGACTGCAAAGAGGAAGCGTAAATTGTCCAAGGCGGGGCCGGCCAGAAATTCACTGCATAAAGTCGCGGCAATTCGCGCCTCCGCTTTAATCCCCATGCTCAATTTTGCGACGTCTTCCGGGGATGCCGCGTCCCAATCGATGAGCCGGCACGGTTTCGATCACAGTCTTTTGAACGACCCGTACCGCGTCGTATCATTGGCGCACTATGTCGGTCTGTTCGAGGATCTTTCAAAAGAAACCGGTGAGCCCAATCTGGGCCTGAAGCTTGGCATGCGCATTCGGCCTGCGGATATGGGGCCGATGGGTGTGCTGTTCTCCCTATCGCCAACCATGCGCGATGGGTTTGGCCGATTATGCACCTATGTTCGGGCCTTGCAGGGAGGGACCTATTCATCGTTTTTCGACGTGGCCGACAACATGATCTGGACCTACCGTCTTGCCGATATGGGCCTTTGGCCAAGGCGTCAGGATGCCGAATACACCATGGCGGCGGTTTGTCAGCTTGTCCGCTCTTGCTTTGCTGCGGATTGGCGCCCGGTCGAGGTGCATTTCGAACACGAGGAAGAAGCCGACAAGGCCTTGCTGCACCGGGTGTTCCGGGCACCCGTTCTTTACGGCCAGACGGCCAACAGGTTTGTTGTCGCCCGCGACGATGCCAACCGAATTTTTCGCTCGGAAGACAGCGGTCTCGTCGCCATTCTGGAACGCCATATTGCCGATCTGATGGGAGAAACGCCCGATATTGCCGAGGAAACGCTGAGCGAACGGGTGCGGGCGCTTGTGGCGATGAACCTTGGTCAAAGAGCCGTCGATCTTGCTTCTGTGGCAAGAGAATTGGGAATGTCACCCCGCAGCCTTCAGCGCCAGTTGCTGGCAGAGGGTACGAGCATGCGGGACGTTATTCGCAGTCACCGCGTTCAATTGGCTTCGCGGCAACTGGGCCAGAAGCGGGCGCGGATCGCCGAAGTGGCGGAATCGCTTGGTTATGCTGACGGAACCGTTTTGTGGCGGGCGTATAAGAAATGGACCGGCGAGGGCCCAAAGGCGGGCAGGCTGCGTGAAAATGCCAGCGACCTGCCCGAGGCGGCTCCCGTTCAGGGGAAACAGGAGCCGCCAGATGCTGTGTGAGCCTTCAGCGATAGGCGATGCAAACCGCCTTCGTTTCCAGATAGTTGTCGAGTGCGCCACGTCCATGCTCACGCCCGATGCCTGATTGCTTCATGCCGCCAAACGGCATGTTCTGGTCTGGAATATTATGGGTGTTGATCCAGACCGTGCCAGCCTGGAGTTTGGGCACATAGCGCATGACCTTGTTCAGATCCTGCGTCCAGAGTGAGGCGCTCAGGCCGTATCTTGTATCGTTTGCAAGGCGTATTGCCTCATCGGCATCGTCAAACGGCGTCATGGCAATGACCGGTCCGAAAATTTCATCCTGCATCAGGGACATGTCCTGACGCACATCGGTAAACAGTTCCGGCGCGACATAAAATCCCTTGTCCGGTGCCGATCCGCCGATCATTGGCTTTGCACCATTCTCGATACCCCGGGCGATGCAGGCTTTGATATGGGCCTGGTGGCGCGCGGAAACGACGGGGTTGATCTGGTGGCGCGGATCAAATCCCGAGCCAACCGAAAGGCTTCTTGTGACATTGGCGATGATCTCCAGCGCCTTCTCGTAGATACCCTTCTGGGCATAGATACGCACGCCCGAGCAGCAGGTCTGGCCTGAATTGAAGAAGCTGCCGATGCCTGCGGCTATCCCAAGAAGATCAAGATCCATGTCGTCAAACATGACCATCGGTGCCTTGCCGCCCAGTTCCAGCGTCACCCGCTTCATATCCTTGATGGCCTGGATGCCGATGATCTTGCCGGTTTCCGTCGAGCCGGTGAATGTCACCTTCGATACCTGCGGATGCGCCACCAGAGGCGCTCCGGCATCAGGTCCCAAGCCGGTCACCACGTTGACGACACCTTCGGGAATGCCTGCCTCCAGGCACAGTTCCGCAAGGCGGATCGACGTCAGCGGCGTTTCTTCAGCGGGCTTCAGAACCACTGTGCATCCGGCAGCCAGCGCGGGTGCGATTTTCCACGCCGCCATCGTCAGGGGGAAATTCCATGGTGTGATGGCCGCGACAACGCCCACGGCTTCCTTGCGGGTAAAGGCCTGATACTGCATGCCCGGCGGGATCGCGATCGATACATCCAGCGTCGAGCCTTCGATCTTGGTCGCCCAGCCCGCCATGTAGCGGAAATATTCAGCGGAATTGATGACCTCGGCCAGTCGCGCCATCATGATGGACTTGCCGTTGTTCAATGTCTCAAGCTGCGCAAGCTCCTCGCCATTGGCCTCGATCAGATCGGCAAGCTTCAGCATCAGGTTCTGCCTCTGGCTCGGCAGCATGCGCGACCATTCACCATCGAAGGCGCGTTTGGCAGCGGTGACCGCAGCATCCACATCAGCAGCATTTGCGGCAGGCACCTGGGCGAGAGCCTCGCCTGTCGCAGGGTTATAGACGCTATAGGTTTCGCCGCTGGAAGCGAAAACACGCTTGCCGGCGATGACCATTTTCGGAGCCTGCAGGAATTCCACGACTGCGGGCGAAAGGGTCTCTACCGGAGAGTCAGGCTGTGCAATATTCATGACATTCTTCCTTCTGCGCGGGCTTTAGCCGCTGACAATAAAAGTTGCTGGCAATCGCCCATTACGCTGCGGCGGGGACCATGATGAAATCGAAATCTGCGACCCACACTTCCGTGTCTGTTTCCGCCTGCTTTACAGTGCAGATCAGAGAGGGCTTCACGCCGAAGACGGCGTCGGAGGTCAGGTAATCATCGCCTGCCACAAAGGTGTGCGTGATCAGGCGCTCGAAGCCGGGGGCGGAGACGAGGAAATGCATGTGCGCCGGACGCCATGGGTGACGTCCCAGAGCAGCGAGCATGTCCCCCACAGGTCCATCATCGGGAATGGGGTAGGAAACGGGCCGGATGCCACGGAAGCTGTAGCGGCCATCCGGGCCGGTGCGAAAGATGCCGCGATTGTTGAAGGGTGGCTGGATGTCCGGCTGCTGCACGTCATAAAAGCCGTCGGCATTGTCGGACCAGACATCGATGAGCGCGTTCTCGATGGGCGCGCCATCAAGATCCATGACACGGCCCTGGAAGAGACAGATCTCGCCCTTGCCATCCAGGCTGATGACCGCTCCCATCTCCCGTTCCGGCGCACCGTCCACGTGGAAGGGGCCAAAGACGGTGCTTTCCGTCGCACCCGGCGGTTTGCGATGGTTGATGGCATCGACGAGCATCGAGACGCCAAGCGAATCCGACAGGAGGATGAACTCCTGCCGCGTTGCCGAACACATCTGGCCGGTGCGTGTCAGGAAGTCGATGGCGTGCTCCCATTCCTTCTCCGTCAGGCTTACATCCTTGACGAACGCGTGCATGTGGCTGACCAGCGATGTCATGATCTGCGCCAAGCGTGGATCCACCTTCGTGCCGATGCGATCATTCACACTGTCAACCGAGTTTTCTTCGGAAAAATAGGTCATGGCTTGTCCTCAGAAGCGGTGGGTCTTGTGCCTGCAAAAGCGTCGGAAATCAGCCTGTGCAAAGCGGGCTTTTCAAGCGCGCGCGGGTTCCAGTAGGGGTTGGCAACCGCCAGTTCCACTACGGTGTCCATGCCATCTGCTGGCATGCCGAGTTGCTTGAGCGATATCGGCGCGCCGAGGCGCTGAGCAAAATCAAACAGGGCGCCAGCCGGGTCCGAGCCGAAGATGCCCGTGAGCTTTTCGATGACATCGGGAATAGCTGGCGCGTTATAGGCAAGCGCGTGCGGCAGTATGACCGTGTGTGTTTCGGCATGGGGAAGGTTGAAGCTGCCGCCCAGCGTGTGGCAAAGTTTGTGATGAAGCGCCATGCCGACCGAGCCGAGACAGATGCCACACAGCCAGGCGCCGTAGAGGGCTTCGCTGCGCGCCGCTTTATCCTGCGGATTGGCGACGATGAGGGGCAGGGCCTTCGAAAGCGCCTTGATGGCCTCCAGGGCCAAGGCTTCGATGACCGGGTTGCGATCTCGCGCATATAGCGCTTCGATCGCGTGGGCGATGGCGTTCACGCCGCTGGTGGCGGAAATCGAGGCGGGCAGCCCCATGGTCAGGTCCACGTCGTAAATCACGACCTGCGGAAGCACCTTGGGCGTGTTCTGCGTTACCTTTCGGCCCTGGCTCGTCTCGCCAAGAATGGGCGTCATTTCAGACCCGGCATAGGTTGTCGGCAACACGATCTGGGGAAGGCCTGTGCGCAGGGCAATTGCCTTGCCGAGACCGGTTGTCGAGCCGCCGCCAACGGCAACGAGCACATCCGCCTTCAACTGTCTTGCGCGGTCTGCTGCAAAATCGCTGATATCAACCGGCGTGTGCATTGTTGCGCCGGAAAACAGGCCAACGGTCTGCGACCCCAGAAGGTCTGCAAGCACTTTCGCATCTGCCTCCTGCTCCGGTGTCGACAGGACAAGCGCCCGGCGCGCGCCCAACCGCTCCACCTCCTGAGGCAGTTGCTGCATCGTTCCTGATCCGAAGATCACCCGGCCCGGATGCCCGGTGTATATGAAGCTGCGCGGCTGCATTCAATTTCCTCCCATAAATGGATCGGTGGCAACCAGCTCTGGCTTAACTCTGCCCCGCCTACCTGCCGCCATCCGTCACCCGTTCATGACCCTTTTTTCTGCCGGCGGAACGGACCTGTTCCTGAGGCAAAGCGAGCCACGCTCTCTCCACGAGATTGACATTCTCAAATTACGGTATAAATCACGTATTTGGAAAAACAGAATTGCGCAATACGCAACAGCGCAACAAGAGCGGAACAACCGGCAATAATGCCCGATACTGGAGGCCTCAATGGACCGACTGGCGGAGCTTGAAATTTTTACGCGGGTGGCAGAGGAAGCCAGCCTCACGCGCGCAGCAGACTGTCTTGGATTATCGGTGTCGGGTGTCAGCCGGCACCTGACCAGCCTTGAAGAGCGCTTGTCCGTGCGCCTTGTTCATCGAACGACACGGCAGCTGACACTCACCCCCGAGGGCGAACAATTCGCCATTCGTGCCCGGGAAATCCTGGGCCGATTGAACGAGGCCGAAACACAGATCTGTCAGGATGCGGCAGAACCCAAGGGCACGTTGAAGCTGGGCTGTTCCCTGTCTTTCGCCCAATTGCACATGCTGCCCGTCATCGCCGAATTCAAACAATCCTATCCCGGCATCCACATCGATCTGCAGATATCCAATCGCTATTGCGATATCATCGAAAATGGGCTGGACTTGGCGGTAAGAACCCGCTCGGTGGAAAGTGACAGCAGCATCACGATCCGAAAGCTTGCGGAAACCTCACGCCTGATGGCAGCATCTCCCGACTATATCGAAAGACGGGGCGTGCCGGAAAAGCCTGAGGATCTCGCAAAGCACAGCCTTCTGCTTTACAACTTGTCTGCTGATTGGGAGTCTCTGCGCCTGACCCGCGACGGCGAAACGCGGAGAGTACCGGTATCGGGAGAATTGGTCTGCAATGATGGCCAGATCCTGCGGCGCGCAGCGCTCGATGGTCTCGGCATCGTGGTTCAGCCTGCCTACATTCTTTCCGATGACATCAAGGCCGGACGGCTTGTACCCGTTTTGACCGATTGGGAACTTCCACGGCTCACTATGAACCTCGCCTTTCCGTCCAAGACCCATATGCCTGCCCGTACACGGCTGTTCATCGACAGTCTGGTCAGCTATTTCGGCCGTAAACGGTTTGAGCAGGAGTGGCGTCTGCCAGCGGTTGCGACGAGCCTCTGTTAGCCCGCGCAACCATCGTCAAAACGCTTTGATCGTGCTTTTGGAGTGGGCTTCCTCATGAGGGTGGCCCACAGTCTTTGTGCGCCTGCGGAACAAATGAGACCAAGTCGTGTTGTGCTTCTGAGAAGGATCGCCACCATACGCGACCCGGGAACCACCCGTGAAAAGCGCCTAGCCACGCAGCATCTGCCAATTGTTGGCAACCCTCATGACAGATCGAGACATTTTATGACCAACTACAGCGCGGACACATCCGTCGTCTCTGAAATTGCCACATTGCGCCTTGCTCTTCCGACATGGATTGTCAGCACCGTCGAGCTAGTGGAGCTTTCGGAAAATGCGGAGCGCGCAGCCCGGACCGTGAACCCTGAAACAGACGACAAGGCGCGTGAGTTAATCGTTGAAGTCGCGGAATGGCAGCAGAAACTTGTCGACTGGCAAAAACACGATTTAAGCCCACGGCTCAAAGCAGAACTTCGCATCTTGAAGGCAACGCTTGATGCATCGATGGATGAGGCGAATGCCGCTGCATCCAGACTTGGACTGTCCTAACTTGCAGCAGAACATTCGACCGCCAGCGTCAGGGCGGTGCTGGCGTTCAGCCCTTAAACGTGTTGCCCGCCATTGATATGGATTTCCGCACCATTGATGTATGACGAGGCATCGGTGCAGAGGAAGTAGATGGTTTCAGCCACCTCTCTTGGATCGCCCAGTCGCAGCATTGGCACTTCGGCAGCCACCAGATCGTCTGTTCCGGGCGAGAGGATAGATGTCGCGATTTCGCCCGGCGCAATCGCATTGGCTCGCACCCCCCGCCGACCAAACTCATGGGCCATTTCGCGTGTCAGCGATCCCAATGCCGCTTTAGAGGCGGCATAGGCTACGCCTGCAAAGGGGTGGACGCGCGTGCCGGCAATCGAGGTTACGTTGACGATGGAACCCTTGGCGGCTTCGAGCTCGGGCATCAATGCCCGTGCAATCAGCGCTGTGGAAATCACATTGACGTTCAGCACCTGCGTCCATACATCCGCATCCGTGCCCATCACGCCAAGCCTGCTCTTTTCCGGTCCTTTGGGAGAAATGCCCGCATTGTTGACCAGTGCATGCAGCCTTCCATGCGGAAGGCGCTCACGCACGGTTTCAGCCAGACGTTCAACCTGCGACAGATCGGAAAGATCGGCTTGAATGTGGCTTTCGCGAGCAGATGGCCAAGCGCATTCCTCCGAAAAGGCCTGCCGCGAGACCGTCAATATGCGCCAGCCTTTCGATTGGAAAAACTTGACGGTGGCGTGGCCAATGCCGCGACTTGCCCCTGTCAACAACATGTAGCGACGTTCTTCACTCATTCGGACACGCTCCATTGATGCTGACTAGAAGGTAAGGTGCAGCGTGCCGAATTCAAGTCGAAGCGTGAAGCCGCAGTCACCTGACATGCAAAAGAAGCGGCAGTCCTGCGACCACCGCCTCTCTCATTCTGACCAAGCCTTATGATGCACGAGCAGCAGCGACAGCATCCAGAGCGCGTTGAACTGCGTCAAACATCTCGTCGATCTGCTCGGCGGTGATGATCAGTGGCGGGCAGAAGCACAGTGCGTCACCCACGGCGCGGCAAATCACCCCTTCCTTCTCAAGTGCTGCTGCCACGGTCACTGCCGCATCGCCAACCTTGCCGTCTGCGAAAGGTTTGATTTCCAGAGCGCCAAGCAGGCCCACGCCACGGGAAGAATGGGCAAGAGAATGTTCTGCCAGCCCCGAAAGGCGCGACAGGAACTGTGGTGAAAGGCGCGCTGCATTGCCCACCAGATCACGCTCCTGAATGATCTTCAGGTTCTCAAGGCCAACGGCTGTGGCAACAGGATGGCCCGATGCCGTGAAGCCGTGACCGAATATACCGATCCGGTCGGATTCATCGGCAATCGGCTGATAGAAATGGTCATTCATCACGATTGCCGAAAGCGGCATATAGGACGACGAAATCTGTTTGGAGAGGATCATCACGTCGGGCTGAATGCCATAGGTCTGGCATGCAAACATGTTTCCGGTGCGGCCAAAGCCGCAGATGACTTCATCGACAACCAGCAGAATGTCGTATTTCTTGAGGATTGCCTGCACGCCCTCCCAGTATCCCTCCGGCGGCACAAGCACGCCGCCAGCGCCCATTACGGGCTCGCCCCAGAAGGCGGCAACGGTTTCCGGCCCTTCCTTGAGGATGAGGTCTTCCAGATCCTTCAGCATGCGGGCGGTAAAATCCGCCTCGCTTTCACCGTCATGGCCAAAATGCACATAGGACGGGCAGGATGTGTGGAACATCCGGTCGAGTGGCAGGTCAAAGCTTTCGTGGTTGCGGGGAAGTCCGGTGATGGAGGCAGACGCAATCGTTACCCCGTGATAGCCCTTGACGCGGCCGATGATCTTTTTCTTGTCCTTGTTGCCAAGGGCGTTGGCGCGGTACCAGACCATTTTGCAGGCAAGATCGTTGGCTTCCGAACCCGATGATGTGAAATGCACTTTCGACATCGGTACCGGCGCCATCTGGATCAGCATTTCCGCAAGCTCAATGGAGGGTCCATGGGTCTTGTAGGCGAAGGTGTGATAGTAGGGCAGCTTTTCCATCTGCGCCTTCGCCACGTCCACAAGGCGCTGTTCGCCAAAGCCCACGGCAACCGACCAGAGGCCAGCAAGACCTTCAATGTAACGCTTGCCGTTATTATCGAAAACATAGATGCCATCGCCGGATTCGATGACGAGGCCGCCGGTCTTCTCATATTTCCTCAGATTGACGCTCGGGTGCATCTGATAGGCAATATCGCGGCCTTCCATGGAGTTCGGTATGATGGTCATGCTGCGTCCTTCGTCCAATTGCATTCGCACCCGGTCCGAGGCTGGCCGGTGTATCCTTGTCACTTAAGCATGCACAGGCAGGTGCTGCCATCTTCATTGTGGTCTTAACCTGCAATTTTGTGCCGAATATGCAGCGATTTCGAGAGATGCGTATGTTCAGCCTCAAGCCGGAAATTTCCGGCTAAGAAAGCGCGATTGGGCCATGCCGAAGCGCCAGGGGTGGTCGATGGCCTTGGAAATGCCAATGCGCGGGCCAGCCACGCTGACGGCTCGAGATGCGGCGGCGCTGACGAAGACTGCATCACCGGTCAGCGGCGCTCCATCCATCTCCTGCGTAATCCCCAGCGCCTGCGTGAGCTTTCCCGGCCCCGAGCAAAGTCTGGCCGGATCGCTCATGTTGCGGCGAACGGCCATGATATCGAGACCATCGGTTGGTTCCAGTGCGCGGATCAGAACGGCTGACCCCGGCGTGCAGACAATGTTGGCGCACCAATGCAGCCCGTAGCAGCGATAGACATAGAGATGCCCAGCCGGGCCAAACATGGTGCGGGTGCGCGGCGTCGGTCCATTGAAGCTGTGAGACGCCGGATCATCCGTCCGATAGGCTTCCGTTTCGACAATGATGCCAGCAGTCGAATGAACATGGAATGTGCAGCCGATGAGCGCTTGCGCCACCAGCACAGCGTCTCTTGCGTAGAAGGATTGCGAAAGAGGGATCATCGGGCGCACCCCATGGTCACGGCCTCACTTTGTTGTGTAGTCATGATTAACGAAGCTGTAACGCAAATTCACGACTCTTTGTCCTCTGGGTCAGTTGCCGCGATGCGGCCAACTTCTCTATGTAAGGTATCGCTTACTGAGGCGGGCAAGGCGTTTTAATGACTGAATCGATGTTTTCGAGGTACATACCTTCGAATTTACAAGCTATTGCAAGAACGATGGCACGCGGCGCGGCTGTTGCCGGCCTGTGCGCGGCGCTGGCTGCCTGCACATCCATGGGTCTCGATAGCGCCGAGAAGGCTGCGCCGAAACTCTCCTCCAGGGTTGCGGCTTCCATGTCTGCAAAGGGCATGAAGCCTGAAAGCCCGGTTCTGGTGCGCATCTTCAAGCAGGAAAGTGAACTGGAAGTCTGGAAGGTCGACAAGACCGGCAGCTACGCTTTGTTCAAGACCTATCCCATGTGCCGTTGGTCTGGAAAGCTCGGTCCCAAGACCAAGAGCGGCGACCGTCAGGCGCCTGAAGGTTTTTACCACGTCTCGGCGGGAATGCTGAACCCGAACTCGCAATATTTTGTCTCATTCAATCTGGGCTATCCCAACAGGCTGGAATCCGCGCTGGGTTACACCGGTGAAGCGCTGATGGTGCATGGCGCCTGTTCGTCGTCGGGCTGCTACGCGATGACGGATCAGCAGGTGGGTGAAATCTACGCGATTGTCGACCGGGCGCTGAAGGGCGGACAAAGCCAGTTTCAGGTGCAGGCTTTTCCTTTCCGCATGACGGCCCGCAATATGGCGGCCTACAAGGACGACCCGAACTTCCCGTTCTGGAAGACGATGAAAGAAGGATACGACACGTTCGAACTGACAAGACGTCAGCCAAAAGTATCGGTCTGCGGTCGGCGCTATATGTTCAACGCCGAGTTTGCCGGTGGCGAACCGACCGATCCTCTCGCCAGCTGCCCGCCCATGGCAACACAGCCGGACCCGGCAATTGCCGCAAAGCTCAGTGCCGAGCAGCAGAAGCTTGCGCTGGCGCTGAATGAGGTCAAGCCGAGCGCTGTCAGCGCCTATGTGGATGGCGGCATGCACCCTAGCTTCCGGGCGCTTTTGAAAAACAGCGGCCCGAAAAGCATGGCGGAAAAAGTTTCCGGTACGAAATACCCCATCAGCCGCCCAGAAGCGGCGCTTGCGGACCCTTTTGCGGGTGCAAGATAAAACCTTAAGGACAGAAATTGACGATGCAAGACACGACCCGCAGGTCTTTCCTCTTCGGCACGGGAGGTCTGGCTTTGACTGCGCTTGCCGGATGCACCACCACGCCGCGCGAGGTCGAAAGCAACGTGCAGCCTGTGGCCGACCCGTTCTATGCCGAGATCTACGGTGCCAAGCCTGACGAGCAGTTTCCTCTGCCAGCGATCCCTTACGAGAAAATCGACCGCCGCTTCTATCGCCAGATGGTCGCCAACCCGACCGGCGAACGCCCCGGCACGATTGTTGTCGATACGGCCAATCACTTCCTTTACCTCACCTATGAGGGTGGACAGGCCATGCGTTACGGCGTGGGCCTGGGCCGCGCCGGATTTGAATGGGCCGGAAGAGGCGTGATCCAGTACAAGCGTCAATGGCCGCGCTGGACGCCGCCGGATGAAATGATTGGCCGCCAGCCGGAACTGGCACCCTACAGCGCTGCCAATGGCGGCATGGCACCGGGGCTCAACAACCCGCTAGGTGCGCGCGCGCTCTACATTTTCAAGGATGGAGTGGATACGATCTATCGTCTGCACGGCTCCCCGGAATGGTGGACCATCGGCAAATCGGTCTCATCGGGCTGCGTGCGCCTGATGAACCAGGATATTATCGATCTCTATAATCGTGTGCCGGATGGAACGCCCATCGTGGTCATGTCGGGTGCGCCCGCCGCGCAATCCGTCGCCATGGCGCCGATGTTGGACACGATGTAAGTCCCCATTATGTTCAGTGGGTGGAGCTGTCTTCTTCCCACTGAACGCAAATGGAAGCGCCGTTCGATGAGGCAGTGGCAGACTGGGTGAGGTTTGCCCGCAGGCTTTGCGTCATCGCGCCAATCAGACGCGTGCCAAGACCCGTGCCTTTGGGCGGGTTCTCGCCATTGATGCCAACGCCATCATCTTCCACTACCATGCTGATCGTGCCGTTATCGCGTGTCAGGTGGATGCGTATTTCACCCTCGCCGCCGGGATAGGCGTATTTCAATGCATTGGTGGTCAGCTCGGTCACGATTACGCCCAAGGCAACGGCCTGATCGGGCGTTGCCGTAACGGTATCCATCCGCGTCGAAATGCGGATCTTTTCACTATCGCGAGAAGATCTGGCCAGGTCATTGATGATGGAGGAGAGATACGCATTGAGTTCGACCTCCCCGACATTATCGGCAGTGTAGAGGCTGCGGTGAACGCCGGCGATGGCTGAGATACGGCTTTGTGTCTCCAGAAGCGCGGTGCGCGCTTCCTCCGTTGCGACAGCATTCAGCTGCATGCGGATCATCGCAGATACGAGTGAGAGGCTGTTGGCGATGCGGTGGTTCATCTCCTTGGCCATCAGTTCGGCGCGTTCCTTCGCCTGAACCAATTGCCGTTCGGCATCTTCCTTTTCGCGGCGCAACTGGAAATTTTCCAGCGCCTGCTGAATGGAATTGAGCAGAAGCGGAAAGAAATCATCCGCCACATTCTTGATGACGTAATCGGCGGCCCCGGCCTTCAAGGCATCGATAGCGACCTGTGCTTCGCTGGCACCGGTCACATAGAGGATGGGAATCCGGCGTGATGCCTCACCGATGGCGGCGAGAAACTGCAGCCCCGTGCCGTTCTGGAAATAATGATCCAGAACAACGGCATCGAATGACCCGGCCTCGAACTCTTCCAATCCGGTGCCGACCGAAGCTGCGTGAACCACAGTTATGTCATGACGACCGAGAACCCGCTGCGCGAGCTTTGCGAGCGTTGGGTCGTCATCGACATAGAGGATTCGCAGGGTCATTGGGCTTTCACGGGACCTGGATTACGGAAAAGAATAGGCCGAGATTTCTGATGGCGGTCGCGAAGCCCTCATAGTCCACCGGCTTGGTGATATAGACATTGGCGCCAAGATCATAGCATTTCTGAATCTCGGTCTCGTCGTCCGTAGTCGTCAATACCACAACCGGGAGGCGCTTTGTGTATTCATTGCTCTTGATCTGTTCAAGGATCTTGATGCCGGACATGTCCGGCAGGTTCAGGTCGAGCAGAATGAGAAGATAGCGGTCCTTGCTGACCAACCCGTCGCGCTCCGGACCCAGAATGAAATCCAGCGCCTTGTGGCCGAGCGTGAACGGAACAATCTCGTTGTGGACGCCTGCGCGCCGCACATTCTTTTCGATGAGGCGTGCATGGCCTTCATCGTCTTCGACCATGACAATTGTCACTTCCTGGCCTGTTGCTTTCATATGTCGCTTCCTCGCGTGATTTTTCTAAGGTCTGTCGGCAATGTCAGGTGGAACGTGCTGCCCTTGCCAAGCTCGGACACGACCGTAATGTCTCCGCCTAAATTTCTGATGAGCGAGCGCACATGGGCAAGGCCGATGCCTTCACCCTGCTGATCCTGCTCTCCGGCGCGGCGGAAGAGCTCGAAGATGCGCTCGTAATCGTCGTCGGCAATACCGCGCCCATTGTCGCTCACATCAACGCGCACAATACCCCGGCCTTGCGGCAGAATGCGGGCGCTCAGCTCAAGCGGGCGTCCGGGCATCTGGTATTTGACGGCGTTATCGAAGAGGTTGCCGAGGATCTGATCGAGTGAAATGCGGTCGCTGATAACCGTAAAATTCTGCACGTCTACATCGATGGTGCCGTCCACGGCGGTCACCTGATGCTGCACGCTTGCGGCGGCCGATGTCAGGATTTCCTTGAGGTCAACCTTCTCAGCCTGAAGCTTGCGGCGTCCATCGCGGGAAATTTTAAGAATGGCGTTGATCAACTGGTCCATCTTGCGCGTGGAAGAGCGGATGAAGCCCATGGCTTCGGGCAGGTCTTCCTGCACAGCAAGCCTTGCGTCCTGCACATCCCGCTCGGATAGCGGCTTTCCATCCGCAAGAACAAATGCCTGAACCGGCTTCAGCGATGCGTCGAATTCCGAAAGAAAGCCCATGATGTTGACCAAAGGTGCGCGCAGATCATGGGTCACGATATAGGCGAAACGCTGGATTTCCTGGTTTGCACGAATGAGGTCGCGGGTTCGCTCATCCACGCGCTCTTCCAGTCCGCGGTTCAGTTCATCCACCTCTTCGCGAGAGCGCATCAGCTCGCGGATGTATTTCACGATCAGTCCCAGCGCACCGCCAAGCACACCCAGAATGGCAATCGCCCCGCCGATCGTTACCCAGCGAAGGTTCTCTGCCGCCGATAGTTGGTCGGCCACGATGACGCGAAGGCGGTCATCCGTCATCTGCTGGAAATGGTTGAGCGTATCGCGGATGGCGCGCATATAGGCAAGGCCGGTATCGCTGCGCACAAGCTCGATGGCCTCGGGCATCCGATCATTTCTGACCAGCTCGATGCCGCGACCGATTTCGGCCAGCTTGGCGTCGAGGTTGGATTGCAAAGCGCCAAGTTCGGGCTTGTATTCCGGGCGGTCGCCCACGCGTTCAACGAGCAGGGCACGCTTGTTGGCCAGCGTCGCCAATGCGTCCTGATAGGGCACGAGATAGCGCTCGTCACTCGTCAGAAGGAAGCCACGTTGTCCGGTTTCCGCATCCTGTACGGTGGTCAGGACGTCGAGAATGGAAGCGCGCAGCCGCCGCAGCTCTGCGGTTTCCTGGGAATATTTGTTGTTTGCCTGGACCAGCCAGAGCGATGTCGCAACCATCCCCACGAGCAGGACAACGCCCACCCCAAGCATGATAAGCGTTCGTTGAATGAACGCAGATAATTTAGCCACCGCAAGCCCCGTATTTTTTTAGATATCGCGTAAATAGTCCAGCGGCGGTTGCTTATGCAAGGCATTGCTACAGCAATGGTTAAGTTGTTCACTTTTATCGAACATGCCGCATGGCATTCGGGCGTGATACCTGTGGTTTAAACACAAAAAACCCACCCGTTGCGGCGGATGGGTTCAATTTTTGTCGGCAACAATGGTTTAGAGGCTGCGGCCGATATCGAGAAACTTCTGGCGGCGTTCAGCGCGCAACTGCGTGCCTGCCAGCGGAACCAGATCGCGCAGTGCCGCGTCGATGGTCTTGCCGGTGGCTGCGATAACCTTGGCCGGGTCACGGTGGGCGCCGCCCATGGGTTCTGGAATGATGCCATCAATCACGCCCAGCGACCGCAGATCCTCTGAGGTGATGCGCATGTTGGTGGCCGCTTCCTTGGCGCGGGTGGAGTCGCGCCACAGAATGGAGGCCGCACCTTCGGGTGAAATCACCGAATAGATCGCATGTTCCAGCATGTAGACGCGGTTGCCGGTGGCAATAGCGATGGCTCCGCCGGAGCCGCCTTCACCGATGACCACGGAGATGATCGGAACCTTCGCGTTGAGGCACATTTCCGTTGAACGCGCGATGGCTTCCGCCTGTCCGCGCTCTTCGGCACCAACGCCTGGATAGGCACCTGCAGTGTCGATCAGCGTCACGACGGGAAGACCGAAACGGTCGGCCAGCTCAAGCACGCGGATCGCTTTGCGGTATCCTTCGGGACGCGGGCTGCCGAAATTGTGTTTCAGGCGCGATTTGGTGTCGCTGCCCTTTTCCTGGCCAATGATGGCGACTGCCTGTCCGTTGAAACGGCCGAGACCTGCCTGGATCGCGGCATCCTCGGCAAATTTGCGGTCGCCAGCCAAGGGGGTAAAATCGGTGAACAGCGCCTTGGCATAGTCAACGAAATGGGGCCGCTGGGGATGACGCGCAACCTGCGTCTTCTGCCAGGCGTTCAGTTTGGAGTAGATATCCTGCATCGCGTCCTGAACGCGCGATTCAAGACGGGAAATCTCCTCCGACGTATCTATGCTCTCGTCTTCGGCAGCGAGTTTTTTCAACTCGAGAATTTTGCCTTCGAGGTCCGAGATAGGTTTTTCGAAGTCGAGGTAGCTGTGCATGAGATCCGATTCCGATCGTTTTGCGCAAGGTTGTACCGGATTATTCCGGCGGTTTTGGACGCTCTATTCAAGGTTTTTGGCCTGTTTGGCAAGAGGGTGGTGCGTTTGTACCAGTTCTTGCAGCCGTTCTTCCAGCACATGTGTATAGATTTGTGTCGTGGAAATGTCCGAATGGCCAAGCAGTTCCTGCACGGCGCGCAGGTCAGCACCGTTCTGCAGCAGGTGGCTGGCAAAAGCGTGCCGTATCACGTGCGGCGATATGGTGGATGGTGTCAGGCCAGCGCGAATGGCGATATCTTTGAGGTCGCGGGCAAATACCTGCCGTGGCAGATGCCCCTCCTTGCCGTTGGATGGAAACAGCCACGTGCTTTCAGGCTGGCCCTCCTTTTGGGGTGCCAGGGCATTTCTTGCCTGTTCGTATTTGTCCATCGCCGCCATGGCCGCGCGCGACAACAGCACCATCCGGTCCTTGTTGCCCTTTCCCCGGATCATCAGAAAGCGGCCTTCATGGCGCAAAACCTTGGCCGGAAGGGAAACCAGTTCGCTTACCCGCATGCCGGTCGCATAGAGAAGCTCGAGCAGCAAGTGCATGCGAATGCGCGCAAGCTGGCCAGGACCTTCCGTTTCTGCTTCTTGGGAGGCTTGGGCTAAAAGCGCGGTAACATTGGCAACGCTCATGGTTTTTGGCAGGGAGCGGCCCTTGCGCGGCGCATCCAGTATGCCCGTCGGGTCATCGCCACGCAGACCCTCCGAATAGAGAAACTTGTAAAACTGCCGCATGGAAGACAGACGCCTCGCCTGCGAGGAGGCGGCAAAGCCCTGTGCCGAAAGATGAGTGAGATAGGCCGATAGATCGGATGAAGCCGCCTCGCTGAAAGCCACTTTGCGGTCTGTCAGAAAGTCTGCAAGGTCGTTCAGATCGCGCTCATAGGATGTCAGCGTGTTGGCGGCCGATCCCCGTTCTGCGCTCATCATTTCCAGAAAACTTTCCAGCCGCGCATTGTCCTGAGCCTTCATGGAAACAGCCTTCGTCCTCATGGGGTGGGCGGGTTCAGCCGCTCGGATGGAATTCTGACCGTAATTTCCCGCTCCCGCGGCTCCACCAGCATGACAAGCGACAGCATGCTGCCATAGATGATGCCAGCTATGGCGACCAGAACGAAGATGAAGCGAAAAAGGGTTGGCATGCATACTCCGGTCAGGTCTTGGCACTTCATATCAGGCGCAGTTGCGGCAAAGGCAAGGTCCGCACCCCGCATTTGCCATGGGTCTTAGAGGCGATTCTCGTTCTATAAGGCGCAATTAGGCTTGACGCTTGGTAAACATTTGCAGATACCGATCCCAAACGGACCATCATTCATGAGCGAACCCAACACAAGTTTTCACCCTGCTACAGGTGAGAAATCGATCGGTGAAAAAGCGCGGGCTGCGCTTGGAAAGCGGAACCTTGTTTTCGTGGGCTTGATGGGCGCGGGCAAGTCCGCCATTGGCAGGCTGGTCGCCCAACAGCTCAGGATACCTTTCATCGACACCGATGTTGAAATCGAGCGCGTATCGCGCATGACGATTTCCGAACTGTTTGCCGCCTACGGCGAAGATGAGTTCCGGGCGCTCGAAAAGCGGGTCATCAAGCGGCTGTTGCGCGGCGGGCCTAAGGTTGTTTCGACCGGTGGCGGGGCTTTCGTTAATGAAGGCACGCGCAAGCAGATCAAGCGCGGCAGCATATCCATGTGGCTGAAAGCCGACCTCGATGTCTTGTGGGAGCGGGTCAACAAACGCGAACACCGGCCTTTGCTGAAGACAGAAAACCCGAAAGCCACATTGCAGGCTCTGATGGAGCGCCGCTACCCGATTTATGAAGAAGCCGACATAACGATCGAGTCACGCGATGTCCGCAAGGAAATCATCGTGCATGAAGTGCTGGAAGCAATCGTCGGTGCAGAGCAGAAAGCCTGATCCATGACATCTCACGAAATGCCCGCCGATGAACGCCTCGTACATGTGCCGCTGCCGGACCGTGCCTATGATATTCTGATCGGACCTGGCCTCGTCAGCCGTGCAGGGGGCGAGATTTCCTCGCGCCTGAAGGGAAAGCGCGCCGCCATCATCACCGATGAGCATGTTGCGCCGCTCTATCTTGAGGCTTTGATGGATGGCCTTCAGACGGATGGCATCGAGGCCGTCTCCCTGACGCTGCCGGCTGGTGAAAAGACCAAGAGCTTTGAGCATCTGATGACCGTTTGCGATACCGTGCTTGCGGCCCGGATAGAGCGCAACGATGCGGTGATTGCACTCGGCGGCGGCGTCATCGGCGATCTCGCGGGCTTTGCCGCAGGCATCGTTCGTCGTGGCGTCCGCTTCGTGCAGATCCCAACATCGCTTTTGGCGCAGGTCGATTCGTCCGTTGGCGGCAAGACCGGCATCAATTCGCGCCATGGCAAGAACCTTGTCGGCGTCTTTCATCAGCCCGATCTCGTGCTCGCGGATACTGCGGTACTCGATACGTTGAGCCCGCGCGAATTTCGCGCCGGTTACGCGGAGGTCGTTAAATACGGCCTGATCGATAAGCCGGAATTTTTCGGCTGGCTGGAGAAGAACTGGACCGACATTCTTGCGGGTGGTCCGGCTCGTATCGAGGCCATTGCCGTCAGCTGTCAGGCGAAATCCGATGTGGTTGTCGCCGACGAAAAGGAAAATGGCGTCCGGGCCCTGCTCAATCTGGGCCACACTTTCGGCCACGCGCTCGAAAGTGCGACGGAATACGACAGCCGCCGTCTGGTCCATGGTGAAGGCGTTGCCATCGGCATGGTACTCGCGCACCAGTTTTCCGCACGCCTCAATCTGGCAAGCCCTGATGATGCCGCCCGTGTCGAAGCGCATCTGAAGGCCGTCGGCCTGCCGACGACCATGAAGGATATTCCCGGCGCTTTGCCACCGGTTGAAACGCTGCTGACCGCGATTGCTCAGGACAAGAAGGTCAAGGGCGGCAAGCTGACCTTCATCCTCACCCACGGCATCGGCCAGTCCTTCGTGGCAGATGATGTGGCGGCGTCAGAGGTGCAGTCGTTCCTCAGCGAAAAGCATCCGGGCTGATCTCAGAACCGGGTCTTTTCGCCCGGGGCTGCGATCTCAAGCGCAAGCGCGTGCAGACCAGCATCCAGTTCCGGCTTTAGAAGTGAGTTGACGGCGCGGTGGCGGTCAACACGGGACTTGCCCGCGAAGCTTTCTGACACCATCTGAACACGCATATGCGTCTCGTCTGCGCCGGTGATATCGGGCTGATGTCCCGCATGCATATGACTTTCATCAATGACCTTGAGTCGCTCAGGCGCGAACGCTTCTTTGAGCTTGTTTTCTATGCTGTCGCGCAAGGTCATGTGTGGCGTCTCCAACGGGTCGTGCCTCTAAAAGGGGGTTATCTAAAGACCCGTAACATTCTGCTTTGTCAATTCTTGTTGTGCGCGATTTCGCGCACCATAATCAGGCTACCATGAAACTGGATTCGAAATACTTCGACCGCATTCGCACACGCCGCAGAAAGGACCGGGAGCCTGAGATTCAGACCCCGACCTGTCAGTGGGATGGGTGCGAAAAGCCGGGCGCTCACCGTGCCCCCGTCGGCCGCCATGCCGAAGGGCAATTCTTCATGTTCTGTTTTGAGCATGTGAAGGATTACAACAAGGGTTATAATTATTTTTCCGGCCTGTCGGATGCCGAAATCGCGCGATATCAGAAAGAGGCGATCACCGGGCATCGTCCCACCTGGACGGTTGGCGTCAACAAGAGCGCTGCTGAAAGTGCGCTGCATTCGACGCTTCGATCCGGTTCAGCCAGTGCGACCAATGCGCGCATCAGAGATCCCTTCGGCTTTGCATCCGGGCAGGGGCGGACCGGCGGCCCCCGTTATCAGCAGAGCCGCAAGCTCAAGACCCTGGAACAAAAAGCCTTCGATACGCTTGGGCTTTCTGTGAATGCCAATCAGGACGAAATAAAACGGAGCTATAAGGACCTTGTCAAAAAGCACCATCCTGATGCTAATGGTGGTGATCGCGGTTCGGAGGAGCGTTTTCGTGCTGTAATTCAAGCCTACCAATTGTTAAAGCAAGCAGGTTTCTGCTAAGCCCTTTCCTGTGAGCGCCTGATAGATATTGTGGCCGGGTGGCTGCTACCCGCCTTGGAGTCGTTATGAGCAAAATTGACCTTGATATAACAAACCTGCCGGATACCACAGTCTCCGTGAGAGACGTTTTCGGTATCGACACGGATTTGCGCGTGCCTGCCTATTCGAAGGGTGACGCCTATGTGCCGGATCTTGATCCGGACTACCTGTTCGACCGTGATACCACGCTCGCCATTCTGGCCGGTTTTGCTCACAACCGACGCGTGATGGTCTCGGGCTTTCATGGCACTGGTAAGTCAACCCATATCGAGCAGGTTGCGGCCCGCCTGAACTGGCCTTGCGTGCGCGTCAATCTGGATAGCCATGTCAGCCGTATCGACCTCGTCGGCAAGGACGCCATCGTTCTGAAGGACGGCAAGCAGGTAACCGAATTCAAGGACGGCATTTTGCCATGGGCCTACCAGCACAATGTGGCGCTGGTATTCGATGAATATGATGCCGGTCGCCCGGACGTGATGTTCGTTATTCAGCGCGTGCTGGAATCATCAGGTCGCCTGACGCTGCTCGACCAGAGCCGCGTGATCCGTCCTCATCCTGCCTTCCGCATTTTCGCAACAGCCAACACGGTTGGCCTGGGTGATACGACCGGCCTCTACCACGGCACACAGCAGATCAACCAGGCACAGATGGACCGCTGGTCTGTCGTGACAACGCTGAACTATCTGCCGCATGAGCAGGAAGTTGCCATCGTTGTTGCCAAGGTCAAAAGCCTTGATAACGCCAAGGGCCGCGAAACCGCCTCCAAGATGGTGCGTGTTGCCGATCTGACCCGTTCGGCCTTCGTCAATGGTGATCTTTCCACCGTCATGAGCCCGCGCACGGTCATCACCTGGGCCGAAAACGCCGATATTTTCGGCGATGTCGCCTTCGCGTTCCGCGTTACCTTCCTCAACAAGTGCGATGAGCTGGAGCGGACGCTGGTGGCTGAACATTATCAGCGCGCATTTGGCGTCGAGTTGAAGGAAAGCGCTGCGAACATCGTTCTCAGCGCCTGATTTTCCCCGGCATATCCGGAGAATGTCACCAGTAAGTTGAAGACACCAGCCCTTCCGCCATCCGGCGGAGGGCGAGCGTTCAGGATCGACAGGAAAGACCATGGCAGGCCGCGGCGACAATGTGAGACCCAAATCCGGGACGGTGATCGATGCAGAACCGCTGCGTCAGGCCATTACCGGATGTGTGCGCTCGATTGCGGGTGACTCGGAAGTCGAAGTGGTCTTTGCCAATGAACGCCCCGGTTTGGCCGGTGAGCGCATGCGCCTGCCGGAAATCTCCAAGAAACCGACCGTTCAGGAAATCGCCATTACCCGAGGCCTTGGTGATTCCATGGCGTTGCGTCTGGCCTGCCACGATAGCGATATCCACGCCACCATGTCGCCGCAGGGGCCGGATGCAAGGCTGATCTTCGATGCGGTGGAACAGGCACGTGTGGAATCCATCGGCGCCATGCGTATGGCTGGCATGGCATCCAACATCAGCGCGATGAATGCCGAGAAATACGCCAAGGCGAATTTCGTCAATATCAAAACCCAGGAAGAAGCGCCACTCGCCGAAGCCATCGCCATGATGGTTCGCGAAAAGCTGACCGGCGAGAAGCCTCCGCAAAGTGCAGGCCAGGTGCTGGATCTCTGGCGGCCATTCATTGAAGACAAGGCCTCTGCCGATCTTCAGGATCTGTCCAAGGTCGTTGAAGACCAGAAGGCCTTTTCGAAGCTCATCCGCAAGATGCTGACCTCCATGCAGATGGCGGAGGATTTTGGCGACGAGGACGACCAGCCCGAAAGCCAGGAAACCGAGAGCGAAGAAGACCAGCCCGCCAGCAACGAGACGCAGGAAGAGCAGGTCGAGGAAGAAGCCGGTTCCGACGCCGCCCCTGCCGAAGAGAGCGAAGCCTCTCAGGAGCAGATGGAAGACGGCGAGATGGATGGTGCCGAGATGTCGGAGGACGAAATGTCCGACGATCTCGATGAGGATTCCGAAACGCCCGGCGAAACCCGTCGTCCAAACAGCCCCTTCGATGATTTCAACGAGAAGGTCGATTACCGCATCTTCACGCAGGAATTCGACGAAGAAATTTCCGCCGAAGAACTTTGCGACGAAGCCGAGCTCGACCGTCTGCGGGCGTTCCTCGACAAGCAGCTCGCGCATTTGCAGGGTGCCGTCGGGCGCCTGGCCAACCGTTTGCAACGTCGCCTGATGGCGCAGCAGAACCGGTCGTGGGATTTCGATCTGGAAGAGGGCTATCTCGATCCGGCCCGTCTCGTGCGTCTGGTGATCGACCCCATGCAGCCGCTGTCTTTCAAGAAGGAACGCGATACCAAGTTCCGCGATACGGTTGTCTCGCTGGTCATCGACAATTCCGGCTCCATGCGCGGCCGCCCGATTACGGTTGCGGCCACCTGCGCCGATATTCTGGCGCGCACTCTGGAACGTTCGGGCGTGAAAGTGGAAATTCTCGGCTTTACGACGAAAGCCTGGAAGGGCGGTCAATCGCGTGAGCAGTGGCTGGCCAATGGCAAGCCGCCATCTCCCGGTCGCCTCAACGACCTGCGCCACATTGTCTACAAGTCGGCAGACGCGCCATGGCGTCGTTCGCGCCGCAATCTCGGCCTCATGATGCGTGAAGGCTTGCTGAAGGAAAACATCGACGGCGAGGCACTGATGTGGGCACATAACCGCCTCATCAACCGGCCTGAACAGCGCAAGATCATGATGATGATCTCGGATGGTGCGCCGGTGGATGATTCGACGCTTTCGGTCAATCCGGGCAACTATCTGGAGCGCCACCTGCGCGCCGTCATCGAGCAGATCGAGACACGCTCGTCGGTGGAACTGCTTGCCATCGGTATCGGCCATGACGTGACGCGCTACTATCGCCGCGCCGTGACGATTGTGGATGCAGACGAATTGGCAGGCGCGATGACCGAGCAACTCGCCGCGTTGTTTGAAGATACGAGCGCAGCCCCCCGCCGGTCCGGCAGGATGCGCCGTGCCAGCTAGGTCAACGCTGGCCTTAGCCTCCACATGGTCTGTCAGATTTCTTCGTCGTGCAATGGTCGCCACCATTGCGTCGGCTGCTGCCCTTTGCCCATCCGCCATGGCGGCCGCCACGGTCGATGTATCCGTCACGTCGCGTCCGATTGATGTGTTCAAGGTCGGCTCGACCGAGACGCGGTTCGGCAGGCTGGAATTTGTGGGCGGGCTGGTCATGCGCTCGCCCGAACCCTTGTTCGGGGCCATTTCAAGCATTCGCTTCCTGCCGGATGGAGCGAACTTTCTTGCCGTGCTGGATACGGGCCACTGGATGAGTGGTGCCATCGAGCGCGGGGCATCCGGCCTTCTCTCAGGCCTGTCGAACGTTCATATCGACCCGATGCTGGACCGAAATGGGCGCGAAGCCAAGCGCAAGGTGGATATGGATGCCGAAGGGCTCGCCCTTCGTGCAGGAAAGGCCTTCGTCAGCTTCGAACAGCAGCCCCGCATCGATGTCTACCCCTATGAGGGCAGGGCGACGGCAAAGCCGATCGGACGGTTGCCGCATCTCATTCCGGATGGGGAATTCCGCAGCAATGCGGGCATGGAAACGCTTGCCCTATCGCCAACCGATGGTCCTCTGAAGGGCGCGATGGTGACCGTTGCCGAGGCCAGCGTCGATAGCAGAGGTCATCTCCTTGCTGCTGTTCTGGAAGGTCCACGCAAGGGGCTTTTCACCGTTGCAAAGCACAGTGCGTTTTCCGTCACAGACGGGGCGTTCCTGCCCAATGGCGACCTGCTGCTGCTGGAACGCATGTTCGATCTGGCACTCGGTGTCGGCATGCGCATTCGCCTTATTGAAGCCGATTCGATCAAGCCCGGTGCTGTCGTGGATGGTGAGGTTCTGATTCAGGCGGATTTGTCCAATCAGATCGACAATATCGAAGGCATCGATGTCATCAAGGCGGCGGATGGATCAACGCGCCTGATCCTCGTGTCCGACAACAACCACTCCTTCCTGCAGCGAAACATCATGCTGGAATTCAAACTGGCCGATTGAGCCATGGTGCAGGGTAGCAGCTGTGCCTAACGTGCTGCGGCCATATTACAGTAATTTAATCTCCCATCACCTTCCATTTTCAGTGTTTGGCGCGTTAAGTGTGTCAAGGAACAATGATGGTCGCGCGATCGGCTGTTTGCGCATGTATGATTGCAATCGGTTCTGCGCATTGATGCAGCACGCGAGGCTTGTGAGCTATGAATATACTTCCATAACGGGATTTAATGAATGAAGCGTGGAAAATTACATTTCCAGTGATGCTTTAATATTTCATGTTTTCCCTAAATTCAGCTGATCTCTACCCGGATTAACCTCTCCAGAGGACTTCTGCATGAAGTATATTTCATCGCTTGTGGTGGTCGCTGCCATTTCGATCCTCCTCTTCGTCTACCGCAGTGACTTTGTAGCCTACCTTCCGGCCTGGGCGGTCGAGGCTCCCGCAGCATCCGATGGCATCCGCGCATCAAGAGACGGGCCATCCAGGCATGGTGAAAGACGAGGGTCGTCGCAGTCGGGCGCGCGCACGGTGGCCGTAAAGGTTGCTGTCGTCACGTCAGGGTCTTTGCCGGTTGAGCGGGAAACCATCGGCACCATCGTGCCCGTGGCCTCGACCGCCTTGACCAGCCCGATCTCTGGCATTGTGGCAAATGTCCTGGCCAAGGATGGCGCGGAGGTGAAGGCTGGCGATCTCTTGGTTCAGCTGGATGACCGGACGATCAAAGCCAATATTCAGCGTGATGAGGCGCAGCTTGCCAAGGATCAGGCAACGCTGGATGCCGCCAACGCCACCCTCAGCCGCACCGAGACACTGGCGAGAACAGGAGTGGATACGCAGCAGCAGGTCAGTGATGCCAGCACCACGGCCCGGCAGGCCGCCGCCACATTGTTGGTCGATCAGGCCAACATTGCGGCCGATCATGTCACGCTATCGCAAACGCAGATCCGCGCACCTTTTGATGGCAGGCTGGGGGCCGTGCTTTTGTCTGCAGGTGCTTATGTCGCGCCGGGTGCCAATGTTGTGCAACTGACACAGATGAAACCTGTCTATGCCGAGTTCATGCTGCCGGAACCGGACCTCGCGTTGATCCGCGCCACCATGGCCACCAAGAGCCTGTCCGCCACGGTCTCTCCCACCCAGGCAGACGCGAAAAACCACAGTGCAACCGGACCCATCGTCTTCATCGATAACAATGTCGATGCAGCCTCTGGCACCTTCAAACTGCGAATGCTGCTGGAGAACAACGCCGAAGACTTCTGGCCGGGACAGTCGCTGAAAGTGGTAGTCACCGCTGGCATGGCCGACAATCTGGCCGTTGTACCTGTTGTGGCGCTCCAGCCGCAGGCGGGCGGATATGTTTGCTATGTCGTGCGGGCCGACAACACCGTCGAACAGCGCAAGGTAACGGTGGCACTCAGCAATGGTGATCTTACAGGTGTGTCTGCGGGGCTTGCCGAGGGTGAAAAGGTTGTCGTCGAGGGACAGGCCAGCTTGGCCAATGGAAGCCAGGTCACGGTCAAGCAGACGGATGGCGATGCCGTAACCGAGACCCGAATTTCCCAAAACGGTGTCGCGCCATGAACATTTCCGAGATTTTCATCCGTCGCCCGGTCGCGACAATCCTTTTGATGATCGGAGTGGTGCTTGCCGGTTTCTCCGCCTATCGAAACCTGCCCGTCGCCGCGCTGCCGCAGGCGGATTTCCCCACCATCAATGTCTCCGCCCAACTGGCCGGTGCTGCACCGGATACGATGGCAAGTTCGGTGGCGACGCCGCTGATCAAGCAGTTTCAAACAATAGCCGGTATCGATACGATTACCGCAAGCTCATCGCTCGGCAATACCCAGATCACCATCCAGTTCAATCTGTCTCGCAATATCGATGCTGCCGCAGCCGATGTTCAGGCAGCGATTGCGCGAACGCAGCGGCAACTGCCTGATAATATGACATCGCCACCCAGCTACCGGAAAGTGAACCCGGCCGATGCTGCCGTCATCATTCTGGCGCTGACCAGCGATGGTGCCGAGTTGACCAAGATGGACGACCTTGCCGAGAACGTGATTTCCCCGGCTTTGTCCACCATTTCAGGTGTTGCGCAAGCGCAGATATTCGGGGCCAAGACCTATGCGGTGCGTGTGGAGGTCGATCCTGCCAAACTCGCGAGCCGTGGCCTTTCGCTGGACGGGCTTTCCGGCACCCTTGCCGCCGCCAACGACCAGTCCCCCATCGGCACCCTGCAGAATTCATCGCAGGCTCTGACGCTCGATGCCTCCACCCAGCGAACCGATGCGGCCTCGTTCCGCACGCTCATCATTGCCAATCCGGACAATCGTATTGTGCGGCTTCAGGATGTGGCAACGGTGAAGGATAGTGTAGAGGTCGTCAATCAGGGAAGCTGGCTGGATGGTACGCCGGCTATCGTTCTTTCAGTGCAGCGCCAACCCGGTGCAAACACGGTTGCTGTGGTGGATGCCATCAAGGCCAAGCTTCCCGAGTTGCAGGCAAGCCTGCCCGCCAACATGCATATCAATGTCGTCAATGACGCATCCGTCTCCATCCGTGCTGCCGTGGATGATGTCGAGACAACCCTGATGGTCACGCTCGGCCTCGTCATTCTGGTCATCTACCTGTTTTTACGTCAGGTCTGGGCCACGCTTATTCCCGGCCTTGCCGTGCCCCTGTCACTGGTTGCCACCCTGGGTGCCATGTATGCGCTGGGATTTTCCATCGACAACATATCGCTCCTTGGCCTCACGCTCTCGGTGGGTCTGGTGGTGGATGATGCCATCGTGATGCTGGAAAACATCGTCCGCAAGGTTGAGGAGGGCATGCCTCCGTTTCAGGCGGCCATCGAAGGCAGCCGCGAGGTGACTGGCACCATCATCTCCATGTCGATTTCGCTGGTTGCCGTGTTTTTACCCATCCTCCTCATGGGCGGCATCGTTGGACGTGTCCTGAACGAGTTCGGCGTGGTTGTCACGCTGGCGATCATGGCATCGGCAATCGTGTCCCTGACGGTCACGCCCATGCTGGCCGCGCGTCTGCCGCACCACGCACCACCTGAGAACCCCAAAAAGACCATGTTCGACCGGGCAACGGATGCCTATGGTCGTTCTGTCGGCTGGTGCCTTGTTCACAGGCCCGTCGTCATCCTCATGTTTCTGCTCACGCTGGTCGGTTCGGGCTGGATGTTTTCAAGCCTTGCCCGCAGCTTTTTCCCGACCGAGGATCTCGGTTTGCTAACGGTCTCGACGCAGGCGCGACAGGATATTTCCTATAAGGCCATGAGCGGCCTTCAGGCCCAGGCCGCCAGCATATTGTCTGCCGATCCGGCTGTCGCCCACGTCACCTCGACCCTCGGCTCAGGTCCGGGGGGCTCGGCGCTCAACTCCGGCACGCTGCTGGTTCAGCTCAAACCAGCCGACCAGCGCCCGGAACTTCAGGCGACGCTCGGCAGCTTGAGACACTCTCTGGCGGGCATTGCAGGCCTCAAGACCTTTATCACCCCGCAGCAGAGCCTGCGCTTTGGCGGACGCAGCACCCAGAGCCTCTATCAGGTCGTTCTGCAATCCATAGATGCTGGTGCTGCGCGGCAATGGTCGCAAACGCTGGCCGATGCCATGCGGGCAGAGAGCGGCACCTTTGTCGATGTCGCCTCGGATTTGCAGGACAATGCCCTGCAAGCCCATGTCGAGGTCGATAAGGACCGCGCAAACAGCCTGGGCGTTTCCTCACAGTCCCTGCGCAAGACACTGGAAGCAGCCTTTGGCAGCTATGTCGCAACGCAAATTCAAACGACGGGCAACAGCTACGATGTCATTCTGGAATATGACCAGTCTGTTGACTGGACAGAGCAGTCGCTACGTTCATTGCGCGTTGCTTCGTCATCCGGCGCGCTGGTGCCGCTATCGAGTTTTGCCACGATCAGCCGCAAGCCGGGGCCTGTTACGGTGAACCAGACGGGGCAGCTGACATCGGTCACGCTCTCCTTCAACCTGCCCGCTGGCGTGTCGTTGGGCCAAGCCACGCAGCAGCTTGATGCGCTGAAGCAAAAGATCGCGCTTCCATCGACGGTCACGACCAATCTTGCCGGTGCCGCACAAATCTTCAAGCAGACGAGTGACAGCACCGGGCTGCTCATCGGTGCTGCAATCCTCACCATCTACATCGTGCTGGGCGTGTTCTATGAGAGCTTTCTGCATCCGCTGACAATCCTCTCCGGTCTGCCATCTGCCGCCTTCGGCGCGTTGCTGACGCTGAAACTCTTTGGTTTCGACCTGTCGATCATCGCCCTCATCGGTCTTCTGATGCTGATCGGAATCGTCAAGAAGAACGCCATCATGATGATCGACGTTGCGCTGACCTTGCAGCGGGAGGAAAAGATGCCGACGCTTGAGGCGATCCACGAGGCGGCGGTTCGTCGCCTGCGCCCGATCATGATGACAACATTTTGCGCGCTGTTCGGGGCGCTTCCCATCGCTTTGGGAACGGGTGCCAGCTCGGAGCTGCGCCAGCCGCTGGGTATCGCCGTGGTGGGCGGGCTGATTGTTAGCCAGATCCTCACATTGTTCATGACGCCCGTGATCTTCGTGGAGATCGAGCGGTTTTCAGACTTTCTGAAGTTCCTCTTCAGGAAAGACCGGCATCACCCGGAAATGGAGCCGACCGGCGCTTGAGACTATGCTGTACTGGCAACTGGCCCTGACGAATCGGGGCCAGTTGCTTTGAAAAGTTTTAGAGACGGTTCCCGGCTGCATCGAACAGATGGAAGCGGGAGGCGTCCGCTGTGATGGCCATTGTGTCGCCAATCTCGATTGCCGAGCGACCGGCAACACGAAAGACGATCGGGTTCCCGTCCGACATCTCCGCGTGAACATAGCTTTCCGCGCCCACAAGCTCCACGGCTGCGACAGTCACCGGGATATTGAATGGGCTTGCGGATGATGCCTCTGCAATGGTGAGATCCTCAGGGCGTATGCCGATTGTCGCGGCACCGGCAGGAATGCTGCCATTCTCGGGTGCTTTCCACACCTTGCCGTCTAGGGGCAAGAGGTTCATGGAAGGAGAGCCGATGAAGGTGGCGACAAAGGATGTCGCGGGCTTCTCGTAAAGCTCGATGGGCGTTCCGACCTGTTCGATGCGACCGGCATTCAACACAACAAGACGGTCAGCCAGCGTCATTGCTTCCATCTGGTCATGGGTGACGTAGATGCTGGTGGTTGCCAGAGAGCGTTGCAAGCGCCGGATTTCCACCCGCATCTGCACGCGCAGCTTTGCATCCAGATTGGACAGCGGCTCATCGAACAGAAATACGGATGGTTTGCGCACGATGGCGCGGCCCATGGCGACGCGCTGGCGCTGCCCGCCGGACAATTGTCTTGGCTTGCGTTCCAGATATTGCTCGATTTCGAGAGCGCGGGCGGCATCATTGATGCGCCTGTCGATCTCGTCTTTCGGCGTGTTGCGGTTCTTCAGGCCATAGGCCAGATTTTGCCGCACGGTCATATGCGGATAGAGCGCATAATTCTGGAACACCATGGCGATATCCCGTTCCGCCGGTTCCAGATCGTTGACGCGCTTGCCGCCAATATCGACATCGCCGGAACTGATGCTTTCAAGCCCCGCCACCATGCGCAACAGGGTGGATTTGCCGCAGCCGGAAGGGCCGACCAGCACGATCATCTCGCCGTCCTGAATGCTCAGCGATACGCCTTTGATCGCCTCGACATTGCCGCCATAGACCTTGCGAACGTCCTTGAGTTCGATTGTTGCCATTATTTTTCAGTCTCCACCAAGCCTTTGACAAACCAGCGCTGCATCAGCACCACGACGATAACCGGAGGGATGATGGCGAGAATTGCCGTTACCATCACATAATTCCAGGGGGTCGAGGCGTCGGTGAAATCCACCATGCGGCGCAGGCCGATAATGATCGTGTTCATTTCCGCGCGATCCGTCACCAGAAGCGGCCACAGATACTGTGTCCAGCCATAGATGAAGAGGATCACGAACAGGGCCGCTATGTTCGTTGTTGAAAGCGGCAGCAGAATATCGCGCATGAAGCGGAAGGGTCCTGCATTGTCGATGCGGGCTGCCTCCACCATTTCACCGGGAATGGTCAGGAAGAACTGCCTGAACAGGAATGTTGCCGTGGCCGATGCCATGAGCGGCAGGGTCAATCCCGCATAGGTGTTCAACAGGCCAAGATCGACGATCACCTTATAGGTCGGCAGAATACGCACCTCCACCGGCAGCATCAGGGTGATGAAGATCATCCAGAAAAAGCCCATGCGGAAGGGAAAGCGGAAGAAGACGATGGCGAAAGCCGACAGGAACGAAATGATGATCTTGCCTATGGCGATGGCCAGCGCAACCACGAAGCTGTTGAACAGCAGCCGTTCGAGACTGACACCGACCACGCGTTCGACACCACCGGAAATGGCTTCCCCATAATTTTTCGCAAGGTGCCCTGAAGGCAGAAGGGAAAGAGGCGGTCGCAGGATGTCGGTCGATGTCGCTGACGATGCGATGAAGGTGTAATAGATCGGAAAGGCGACGATCACGATGCCGAGGATCAGCATCAGATGCGCCATGAGAGTTGCGATGGGACGGTTCTGGATCATTCTGTTTTCCTCAACCGTAATGCACGCGCCGCTCGACGAAGCGGAACTGGAAGGCCGTCAGCGCAATGACGATCACCATCAGGATAACGGATTGCGCCGCCGATGAACCAAGGTCGAGGTTGACGAAACCGTCATTGTAAACCTTGTAGACCAGCGTCTCCGTGGCCTTTGCCGGCCCGCCACCTGTCACGGAGTGGATGATGCCGAACGTATCGAAGAAGGCATAGACGGTGTTGACCACCAGCAGGAAGAAGGTCGTGGGTGCCAAGAGCGGGAAGATGATGGTCCAGAAACGGCGCGCACCGCGCGCACCATCGATGGCGGCGGCTTCGAGAAGCGATTTTGGAATGGCCTGCAGACCTGCCACGAAAAACAGGAAGTTATAGCTGATCTGTTTCCACGCGGCCGCTGCAACCACCAGCGTCATGGCCTGGTTGCCATTCAGCAGCGGGTCCCAGTCAATGCCGTTTCTGCGCAGGATATAGGCGAAGGTGCCCATTGCCGGGTTGAACATGAACAGCCAAAGCATGCCGGCAACGGCAGGTGCGACCGCATAGGGAATGATCATCATGGTGCGGTAAAAGCCCTTGCCGCGCACCACGAGATCGGCAGCGGTGGCCAGCAAAAGGGCAGCGCCCATGGAGACGAGTGCCGTGGCAATGCTGAAGACGACGGTCACCTGCAACGCATGCAGATAATTCGGATCAGACAGAATGGCGGAGAAATTGTCAAAGCCGACAAAGCGGCTCTGAAGACCGAAGGGGTCCTCACTCATGGCAGATTGATACAGTGCCTGACTGGCGGGCCAGAAGAAAAACACCACGGTCAGCACGATCTGCGGGGCGACCAGAAAATAGGGCAGTATCTTGTTGGGAAAGACGACGCTTTGCAAAGGCGGGCTCCTTTAGAGCATCCGACAGGTCATGTCGGATGTCTCACAATAGTCGGATGCTTGTGTAGTCAGGCGGTGCCGCGCAGTGCACACCGCAATGGTATCATGGCTGCCAGCACCTTTAAGCACCAGCAGCCAGGTTGGTTATCGGCCAACGGCCTGCTTAATGGCCGCATTGCCGCGCTCGACAGCCTTATCAAGCGCTGCCTTGGCATCCTGCTTGCCCGCAAGCATCGTCTCGAACTCTTCGTTCATGATATCGCGGACCTGCGGCAGGTTAACCAGACGAACACCCTTGGAGTTTGCTGTCGGCGGCTTGCCCATCATCTGAAGAAGCGGCGTTTCGCGGGCCGGGTTCTTGCCATAAAAGCCCGATGCCTTGGTGTCTTCATAGGCGGCCAGCGTCACAGGCATGTAGCCTGAAACCTGGTGCAGGCGAGACTGGATCTTGGTCTGCGACAGGAACTGGAAGAACGCCGCCGTGCCCTTGTACTCATCGTCGGACTTGCCGCCGAAGACCCAGAGGCTCGCGCCGCCCGGTATAGTGTTCTGCGGGCGTCCTTCGCCTTCGTAATAAGGCAGCTGGCCGATCCCGTAATTCATGCCGCTCTTGACGATATCGCCGAGGCCGCCGGAGGATTCCGTCAGAATGCCGCATTCGCTTGATGTGAACAGCTGCTTTGCTTCGGATGTTCTGCCGCCGTAACGGAATGTGCCATCCTTGGCCAGATCGGCAATGGCCTGGAAATGCTTGACGAATGGCTCGGAATTGAAGGCCAGCTTGACGTCTGTTCCGGCAAGACCATTTTCATTGCTGCCATAGGACAGGTTGTTCCAGGCGGCAAAGTTTTCGGTCTGGATCCAGGTCAGCCATGTCGAGGTAAAGCCGCAGGGCGCTGCACCGCTGGACTTGATCTTCTTTGCGGCTTCAAACACGGCAGGCCATGTCTTTGGCGGGTTTTCTGCATCCAGCCCGGCCTTTTTGAAAATGTCCTTGTTGTAGTACATGATCGGCGAAGAGGAGTTGTAGGGGAAGGACAGCATGGTGCCGTCAGGCTTGGAATAATAGGAGACGATGCCTGGCAGATAGTCCGCCTTGTTGAAGGTCAGACCGGCTTTTTCCAAAACCTCCGCCACGGGAACAATGGCACCCTGCGCGCCCATCATCACGCCGCTGCCTGCATCAAACACCTGAATGATGGCTGGAGGCTGCTTGGCGCGGAAGGCGGCAATGCCCGCATTCAGCGTTTCCGGGTAGGTTCCCTTGAAGACCGGCAGGACCTTGTAATCCTTCTGGCTTTCGTTGAATTCCTTTGAAAGCTGCTCGACAACCTCATTGTTGGCGCCAGTCATGGCATGCCACCATTGAATTTCCGTGGCGGCCATGGCGCTGGACGCCATCAGCAGTGCAGATGTGGCAACGGTGACCGAAGTGAAGACGGCTTTCATGGAATTTCCTCCCTACCATGAACTGATTTTGGGCGATCATGAATCGCCACGTTCTTCATGATCACTTTCAAACATTAGTCGCAACTGATTTCTGTCATAAAACTGTCACAATAGCTGGCGCGGCAGTGGAAACTGGTGGAAATGCACAGGCAGCCCCTCTTTTTTAGGCGTTTTGTTATCCCGGCTAATATCGTAAGTGAACAGCATCGACAGGGTTGCGGGGTGAAGGGCTGATGGCTGCGAAAGAAAAACTTGATGACAGGGAAAAGCAGACCCATCGCCGGGGCTTTGGTGTTTCCACCGTCTATGAAACGCTCCGCAACGAGATCATCGAACTGAAGCTCGCCCCCGGCAGCCCCATTGACGAGGTGCAGCTTTCCGAACGCTTCGAGCTTTCCAGAACGCCCATCCGTGAGGCTCTGGTCAAGCTGTCTTCCGAGGGCCTGATCACGACGCTCACCAACCGCGCCACGATCGTGTCCCAGATCGACTTTCTTGGCCTGCCGGAATTCTTCGATGCCTTGACGCTGATGTACCGGGTCACCACGCGGCTTGCGGCGGCCCGGCACGAAGAGGCGGATATTCCGCTCATCCTGTCGTCTCAGGCGGCTTTCGAAAGCGCCGTCAACGAGCGCGATGTACTTGGCATGATTTCCACCAACCGAGACTTCCACGTTGCCATCGCCATTGCCGGACGAAACCGCCATTATGCAGAGCTGTTTACCCGTCTGCTGGATGAGGGCAGACGCATTCTGCGGCTCTATTATTCATCGTTCAATGATGTCCTGCCGCGCCACTATGTGACGGAGCATGAGGATATGATCGCCGCCATTATCGAGCGTGATATCGAGAAAGCAGACCGCATCGCCGTTGCTCACGCAGACCAGATCGTCCAGCAGATCCGCTCCTATATCGCTGCCGATACGCGCCAGACCACCAACATGCCGCTTTAAATCGAGCGTTCTCTGGTCATGACGAAGCACCATACTCGTGCTCACGCCATTTGTATTTTATTTGTCGACAGAGATGATGTCCTGTGATATCTCATCTGTCCATGATGGATAGGGCGCGCGCGCCTGAGTTTAAACGAGGCTGAACACATGGCTGATACGATCTTCTCCGGCTGCATCCCCGCTCTCATGACGCCATGCAACCCGGACCGCACACCGGACTTTGACGGTCTGGTAAAGACAGGCAAAGAGCTGATCGCGGCTGGCATGTCTGCTGTTGTCTATTGCGGATCGATGGGTGACTGGCCGCTTCTGACCGATGAGCAGCGCCAGGAAGGCGTGCGTCGCCTTGCCGAAGCGGGCATTCCCGTGATCGTGGGTACCGGTGCCATCAACACCCAGTCGGCGGTCAGCCATGCAGCGCACGCCGCAAAGGTTGGTGCGAAGGGCCTGATGGTCATTCCACGCGTTCTGTCGCGCGGTTCGTCCTCTTCTGCACAGAAGGCGCATTTCTCGGCCATTCTGGAAGCTGCAAACGGCCTGCCCGCGGTGATCTACAACAGCCCCTATTACGGCTTTGCCACCCGCGCCGACCTGTTCTTCGACCTGCGGTCGCGCTATTCCAACCTGATCGGCTTCAAGGAATTTGGCGGCAAGGCGGATATGACCTATGCGGCTGAAAACATCACCGCAGGCGATGATGATCTGACCTTGATGGTGGGTGTGGATACCGGCGTCTACCACGGTTTCGTCAATTGCGGCGCAGGCGGTGCCATCACCGGCATCGGCAACGCGCTGCCACGTGAGGTTCTCCACCTCGTTTCGCTGTGCGAAAAAGCCGCCAAGGGCGATGCCGCGGCGCGCCGTGAGGCGCTTGAGCTCGAAGAAGCTCTCACCGTGCTGTCGTCCTATGATGAAGGCCCGGATCTGGTGCTTCACTACAAATATCTGATGGTGCTGAACGGTGCCGAGGAATATTCGCTGCATTTCAACGAGAGCGACGAACTCAGCGCTTCGCAGCGCCGCCAGCTGGAAAGCCAGTACGCGCTGTTCAAGGCCTGGTACGCTTCGCGTTATCCGAACTGATACTGTCGATTGCTCAAATGAAAAATGCGCCCGGTGGGGCGCATTTTTTGTTTGTTGTGCAACTTCAGTGCGCTCAGGCGACGGCCATTTCCTCGAAATCCGCCGGCTCCCTTTCGGTCAGATAGTCGACAAGATCCTTGATCGTGACGAGGTGAAGCCCGTGGCGTGCGGCAAACACCTTCAGTTGAGGTAGCCGTGCCATGGTGCCATCATCATTGGCCACTTCACAAATCGTGCCGCTCGGGAACCTGCCCGCAAGGCGGCACAGATCGACCGCTGCTTCCGTATGGCCGGTGCGGCCAAGGACGCCGAGGGGATTGGCGCGCAGCGGAAAGATATGGCCAGGCCGGGCAAAATCGTCAGGTTTTGCGTCAGCCGATACCAGGGCACGAACCGTCTTGGCACGGTCACTGGCGGAAATTCCCGTCGTGGTGCCGGGAATATAGTCCACGGAAACGGTAAAGGCCGTTTTGTGGAACTCCGTGTTGCGGGGCACCATCAGGGGAATATCCAGCTCATCCAGCCTTTCGCCGGGCATGGCCACACAGATCAAGCCACGCGCATGGTTCATCATGAAAGCAACCTGCTCAGCGGTTATGCTGTCAGAGGCAACGATAATGTCGCCTTCGTTTTCGCGGTCCTCATCATCCACCACGATGACCATGTCACCGCGTGCAATGGCTGCCACCGCCTCTTCAATTTTGGAAATAGTCATGTCTTGCCTTTCAAGGGTTATGCTGTTGCCAGCACTTTCGCGTTTTTTCAAAACGCCAAATCTCCCTTGGGCGAACAACGCAACGCTCCCCCGCTGCGTGCAGGAGAGGCCACCTTGTTCTCTTCCATCCGGACTATACCGTCGGCTCCGGCATCTCACCGGATCTGCTGACCTTCCGGCCAGGCCGGAAGCGCTCGCGGGCTCCGGGAAAAATCCCGATACCGCCGGTGGGGAATTGCACCCCGCCCTGAGAACAGATCGAGCATATGGCAAGGAATAGCCGCGAGGCAAGGGGCAAAGATTGCCTGCGAAGCGGCATTACGGAAATGAATTTGCGCGGGCTAGGGTGGCGTACCGTTTATCGCCCTGCCTTCTTTTTATCAGAAAGATGCCGATCTCTGAATTTTCCTCTTGCAGCTCTAGTGGCTGTAGGTCGTAGCACTGGTGTCGTGAACAAGGGAAACACGATATGAGCGCGTCATTGCAGACCAGATTTCGGGTAGAGGGAATGGACTGCGCATCCTGCGCAGCCAAGATCGACACGGCGGTGCGCCGCATGTCGGGCGTCGAAGATGTCTCCGTCTCCGTCACATCAGGCACCATGACCGTCAGCCATGATCCGACAAGCGATCTGGCCGCCATCGGCAGACAAGTGACGGGCCTCGGTTATGACGCTACGCAACTTCCATCTGGTGCAGCCGTAAAACCTGATGCCGCGCATCAACACGGGCCTGGCTGTTCTCATGACCACCACGATCACAAGAAGCCGGAAGGGGCGGCGGCACCGGTCGAAGGCTTGCACGGTCACGATCATGGGCCTTCCACAGGTCGCTGGTGGAACAGCAAAAAGGGGCGTGCAACCATTCTGGCAGGCGTGACGCTTGCTGTGGCCTATGGTGTCGGGCATCTGTTTCCGCCCATTCAGATCTATGCCTTTACGCTGGCGATGCTGGTTGGTCTGGTGCCGATTGCGCGCCGGGCCTTCATCGCTGCCCGTGCCGGAACGCCGTTTTCCATTGAAATGCTGATGACGATTGCGGCGATCGGTGCGCTTGCCATCAATGCCACGGAAGAGGCCGCAGCGGTTGTCTTTCTGTTTCTGGTGGGTGAGCTGCTGGAAGGCGTGGCGGCGGGCAAGGCGCGAGACAGCATCAAGTCCCTCGCCGCACTCGTTCCCAAAACCGCCCTGCTGGAAGAAGAGGGGCAGACGCGTGAGGTGAAGGCCGAGACCCTCGCCATCGGCTCCGTCATTCTCGTTCGCCCCGGCGACCGCATCTCGGCAGATGGCGTCATTCTCTCAGGAGACAGTGCCGTGGACGAAGCGCCGGTGACGGGAGAGAGCGTGCCGGTCAACAAGGGGCCAGATGATCTCGTCTTTGCCGGTACGGTCAACGGCAATGCTGCTCTGCGCGTTCGGGTAACAGCGACGGCTGAGGACAACACCATTGCCCGTGTCGTGAAACTCGTGGAAGAAGCGCAGGAGAAGAAAGCGCCGACCGAGCGTTTCATTGACCGCTTCTCCACCTATTACACGCCAGCGGTCGTTGCCATCGCGGCCCTTGTTGCCATCCTGCCGCCCTTGTTTCTTGGCGGTGACTGGAATGAATGGATATACAAAGGGCTTGCCATTCTTCTGATCGGATGCCCCTGCGCGCTGGTTATCTCGACACCCGCCGCCATCGCCGCATCTTTGTCTGCCGGTGCAAGGCGCGGCCTTCTCATGAAAGGCGGCGCTGTGCTGGAAGGGCTTGGCAAGCTGACCGCCGTTGCCCTCGACAAGACCGGAACCCTGACCGAAGGAAAGCCTGTCGTCACCGATATCGTGCCGTACGAGTTTGCTCAGGCGGACATCCTGCGTCTGGCAGCCGCACTCGAAACAGGCTCCAGCCATCCGCTCGCACTTTCCATTCTCGCCAAGGCCAAGGAAGAGGGCATCACCATTCCATCCGCCTCGGATGCCAAGGCGCTGGGCGGCAAGGGCGTGACGGCTGTCGTTGAGGGGCGGGAAGTATTTCTGGGTTCTCCCAAAGCTGCCAGCGACCTTGTTCACATTCCCGAACAGCATCTGAAGACTATTTCGGCGCTGAATGATGAGGGCAAGACGGTTTCCGTTCTGATTGCTGGCGGCCATCTGGCCGGTGCCATTGCCATGCGTGATGAGCCGCGCGCGGATGCTGTGCAGGGGCTGGCAATGCTGAAGGAGAGCGGCGTCAAGATCATCATGCTGACCGGCGATAACAAGCGCACGGCGGATGCCATCGGCCAGACACTCGGCATTGAGGTGCGCGCCGAGTTGATGCCGGAGGACAAGCAGCGAATCGTGGGTGAGTTGAAGGCTGCGGGCTATGTGGTCGGCAAGGTTGGCGATGGCATCAATGATGCACCGGCGCTGGCGGCGGCTGATATCGGCATTGCCATGGGTGGCGGCACGGATGTGGCGCTGGAAACGGCGGATGCCGCTATTCTGCATGGCCGCGTCAGCGATGTCGCGCACATGATCGCGCTTTCCAAACGCACAATGCGCAATATCAGGCAGAACATAGCGATATCGCTTGGTCTGAAAGCCGTGTTTCTGGTCACGACCATCCTTGGCATCACAGGCCTATGGCCCGCGATCCTTGCAGATACCGGCGCCACCGTTCTGGTCACCATCAACGCGCTGCGCTTGCTGCGCAACCCGGCAGCGTAAAGTGTGAGAGCCCGCAATGATATTTGCGGGCTCTCAGATGTTCGTTATTTCGTCCAGATGGAAACGGCCTGCGGTTCCAGCACGTTCTCTCCCAGCACAATCTTCACACCGGCAGGGACCGTCCACGCCTCGGTGCCATAGTTGAAGGCGAAGGTGAGGTTGCCGCGGCGACGGATGCGAATCGTATCCGGCAAGGGCATTGTATCGAGACCGGCTTTCTCTGCAGCCAGCGCAAGCACGCTGGAAAGCAGTTCCTCATCGGCCCAGCAGGCCAGATAGAGCATATTGCTACTCTGCGTCAGTGCCGGATCGCCATTTTCGAAACGGGCCAGCACCTCTGCCGAGGTCTGCACCGTTTCACGCCAACGGATGGCCGCACCGGAGACAGCACCTGAAACGGCGTCGGAAAGACCGGGCCGCAGGGTCGAAACCTGAATGACGCGGTTCCCGGTGCGTTGGCCCAGCGGACCGGGTGGCAGGTTTTTCGGGATCACGAAGTTGCGGTCGCGAGAGCCGGTCCGTGCGCCGATGACGATGTGGCCGGTGGCCTTGGAAAGGGCGGCTTCGGTGGCAACATCGACTTCCGTCATGCAAGGAACGACGACAAGTGCATAGCCTTCGAGACTATCGCCGGGGCGAACGAAATCGATATCGAGGCCGAGGCGGCGAAGGCTTTCATACCAGCGGAAGCAAAGCTCCTCGTAGCGGAAGTCCTTGGCCTGCGGCTGGATCATCGTTGTCCAGTAGCTCTGATAGTCGAACACCAGCGCCACATGGGCCTTTTCGCTGGCCGGCAGGTCTGCCAAAGCCTTCAGCTCTTCGCCAACCCTCTGCGCCTCCAGCCCGCCGGGCGATAGTTCGTCCAGACCCGACATATTGAGGCCCGCATGCATCTGCTCCTGCGCAAAGGGTGCCTGACGCCAGCGGAAATAGCTGACGACTTCTGCGCCATGGGCAAGCGCTTCCCATGTCCAGAGCCGCACCATTCCCGGCTTCGGCACCGGGTTCCACGGGGCCCAGTTCACCGGTCCGGGCTGCTGTTCCATTACCCAGAAACGGCCCTTGCCAACGCCACGATAGAGATCATGGTGATAGGGGGCAATATCGGGGTGGGATGTCTCCGCCCAGCGATTGCGCTCCTCTTCCGTGAAGGGAAACTTTTCGACAAAGCCGATCGGGTAGCTGTCCCAGGATGCGAGATCCAGATTGTCGCCAACCTTGAAGTGGTCGAAATCCGACACGAAACCCATGAAATTGTGGGTGATCCAGCGATCTGGCGAGTGCTTGCGGATAATATCGCATTGCATCTTGTCGTATGCGGCAACCTGATCGGATTGGAAGCGCCAGAAATCCAGCCGGGTTGCCGGGTTGGGTTCCGTCACCGTCAGGTTCGGCAGCCGCACATCATCGAAACTCTTCAGCTCCATCGACCAGAAAACAGAGCCCCAGGCTTCGTTCAGCTGCTGCGGCGATTGATAGCGCAGCCGCAGCCATTGCTTGAACTGCTTGAGGTCTTCGGCACCCCATGATGCGGTCGTATCATGGCAGCCATATTCATTGTCCGTCTGCCAGCCCACGAGGCCGGGATGCGCGCCATAACGCTGCGCAATAATCTCGACAATGCGTGCGCTTTCGCGCCACCATGTCTGTGACGAGAAGGTGTAATGCCGACGCGAGCCAAAGCCGCGCACCTTGCCGTCTTCGTCATAGGGCAGAATGTCGGGATGCTCATCCACCAGCCATTTCGGTGGCGTGGCGGTTGGTGTTCCCAAAACGACCTTGAGGCCAGCGGCATGGAGCACGTCCATTGCGCGGTCCAGCCAACCGAAATCGAATTCCCCACGCGCAGGCTCAAGCCGCGACCAGGCAAACTCACCAATGCGTACGAAGGAAATGCCAAGCTCGCGCATGCGGCGTGCGTCTTCAGCCCAACGGCTTTCGTCCCAGTGCTCTGGATAATAACATACGCCCAGCATTATCGCGTCAAATCCCCATTGATGATGGCATGGCCCTGCTCGTCAAAGACGTGGCATGCCTTGGCATTGATACCGAGTTTCAGTGTGTCGCCCGGCTTGGCGCTGGCCAGACCGTCGGCCTTGACCGAGATTTCCGAGCCATCCGCCAGTTCCACGAAGAACAGCGTTTCCGAGCCGAGATATTCCGCAAGCCGCACCGTGCCTTCCAGCACCACATCGCCCTCGCCACTGGCGCTGATGTGCTCGGGGCGGATGCCGAAGCTTGCATTGCTGAGCGTAGCCGTGTTGGGGGCATCGAGCGCAAGCGTCGCGCCGCCCGGCAGCGTCAGCGCGATTTTGCCGTCCTGGTTTGCTGCGGGCACTTTCAGCACATTCATCTTCGGCGAGCCGATGAAGCCAGCCACGAAGAGGTTTGCCGGACGGTGGTAAAGCTCAAGCGGCGATCCCACCTGCTCGATCTTGCCCGCAGACAGAACCACGATCTTGTCCGCCATGGTCATGGCTTCCACCTGATCATGCGTCACATAGATCATCGTTGCCTTCAGATCCTTGTGCAGCTTGGAAAGCTCGCCGCGCATCTGCACGCGCAAGGCCGCATCCAGGTTGGACAGCGGCTCATCGAAAAGGAAGACTTCCGGGTTGCGAACGATGGCCCGGCCAATGGCCACACGCTGGCGCTGCCCGCCGGAAAGCTGGCCCGGCTTGCGCTTCAAAAGCGGTTCAAGCTGCAACATTTTTGCGGCGTGTGCCGTGCGCTCGGCAATCATATCCTTCGCATGGCCGGTCATTTTTAGCCCGAAGCCGATGTTTTCAGCCACCGTCATGTGCGGGTAAAGCGCATAGGACTGGAAAACCATGGCCACACCCCGCTCCGAGGGTCCAATCTTCGTCATGTCCTTGCCGCCGATGGAAAGCGCGCCGGAGGATATTTCCTCAAGACCGGCAATCATTCGCAACAGGGTGGATTTTCCGCAGCCGGATGGGCCGACGAAGACGCAGAATTCGCCATCCTTCACGTCGAGATCGACGCCCTTGATGACGCTGAGAGCGCCAAACTCTTTCTTGACGTTGCGCAGGCTTACGTCAGCCATTGATCTTGCCTCCCTTGACAGGTTCCAGTTCGAGGAGCAGCGCGCTTTCCGGTTTCAGCATCGGCAATGGCAGGCCTGCAAGGCCCACGCTGGAAAGCTCGAAGCTGATATCGCCGGAGAGCAGCTTTGTCTGGCCCTCGGAGATGCGAATGAATTCCGGTTTTACCGGAAGTGAATTTGTGATCTTCCAGGTGCCGCCCAGCTCGGTCACGCTGGCTGGCAGTTTCAGCGGTGCCGGTTGCTCGCCCACCATCTGCGGCCCCTGCGCAATGATGACGACGATCTTGTCGGCACTCGCCGTGCCCCAGACGTAACGCCCGTCCACAGGCTCCAGACGGAAATTCGCCTCTGGCGCATGCAGCAGGGCGCGAAGCCGCTTGTAGGTTTCGATGTAGAGTTTCAGCTCGCTGCGCTCTGACGTTGTCAGCTCCAGCGGGTTGAGCTCGACGCCGAGATGATAGGCCATGGCCACCAGCGCCCGGAAGGCCAGCGTATGGCGTCGTCCCGTCTGGTGGTTGGGGGAGGCGGAGATGTGGCTTCCGAGAATTTCTGGCGGCACGAACAGTGATGCGCCACGCTGAATTTCCAGCCGCTCCAGAGCGTCGGTGCAATCGGATGTCCAGACCCGGTGGGTGCGGGCCAGAACGCCAAAGTCGATGCGGCCGCCGCCTGAGGCGCAGCTTTCGATTTCGACATTGGGATGCGCCTTGCGCACGCGGTCCATCAGCGCATAGACGGCGCGGGTCTGGGCAGAGGTTTTCACCCTGCCGTCCCGCCCGCCCGCATGGGTCAGGTCGCGGTTCATATCCCACTTCACATAGGAAACGTCATGGTTTGCAAGGACAGCGTCGATCTTGGCAAACAGGTAGTCGGAAACCTCTTGCCGTGTCAGGTCGAGCACAAGCTGGGTGCGCGATTGCAGCAGCGGGCGTCCGTCGATCTGCAAGGCCCAGTCCGGGTGCTTCTTGTAAAGCTCCGATACCGGGTTGATCATCTCAGGCTCGAACCAGATGCCAAACTGCATGCCAAGACCGGTCACGTGGTCCACCAGCGGCTTCAGCCCATCTGGATATTTGCGGGCATCGATATCCCAGTCGCCGAGGCTTGTCGTGTCGTCGTCACGCTTGCCGAACCAGCCATCATCCAGCACGAAACGCTCGATGCCGACCTCTGCCGCAGCCGTTGCCTGCGCCTTCAGAGAGTCCATCTTGTGGTCGAAGTAGTTGCCTTCCCAGGTGTTCAGCGTCACCGGCCGTGGAGACATTTTTCCACCCGGCCAGTCCAGAAGTTCACCGCGCACGAAGGCATGAAATGCCTGCGTATCAGGTCCGGCATAGGCAACGGGGCTCTGATAGGTTTCGCCGGATGCGAGAATGACCTCGCCTGGCTCGAACAATTCGCCCATATGGATCAGCCGCTGGCCATCATCCGTGCGGTCGATGACAACATGGTGGTTGCCGCTCCATCCGAGCGTCACGCCGAAGCGTTGCCCAGCGGTTTCGACAAAGATCATCGGAAAACGATCATGCGATGTGCGCCCGCGTCGGCTTTCCTGAGACCAGATGCCGTTGCCGAGAACTTCCTTGCGCGTCTGGAACTCACGTCCCCACATGCCGGTGAAGCTCGTCAGTTCCGTTTCGCCCGCCGGTGCCGCAAAGGTGGCCGCCATGCAGCGATCCAGCTGGTAATCAGTGTCTGCGCGGTTGGTCAGCGCGGTGGACATGGAGATCAGCCCGGACGCCTGCTCGGTCAGGGTGATTGCAATATCGATTTTCGCCACGGCGTCATGACCGCGCAGCGTCGTTGCATTTCCTGCGGGTTCCACCTTCCACGCGCCGAACTGCAGCGTGAAATCACGCCCCTGCCGGTGGCCCGATATGGCGGGCCAGCCGAAAAAGCCCATTCCACCTGTTGGCAGCAGCACCGATGATGGCACAGCCACGTCCATGCCGTTCACCCGGCTGGAACGCTCAATGTCGAACAGTGGATCGGCAGAGGTTGCCGCTGTTGCAAAAGAAAGAATTTCCGGCATGCCGAGTTCGGGCAGGCGAAGGTTCAGCGTGAAGCTTTCTTTGCCGATTGTGATGATATGGCTCATCCCTTGGTCGCTCCCAGTGTCAGTCCGGCAATGAAGTGCTTTTGCATGATGAAGAACATGGCTACGGGCGGCAGGGCTGCCACCAGCGAGCCTGCCGAAACCAGATGCCAGGCGGCAACCCATTGTCCGTTCAGCGAATAGAGACCGGCGGTAACCGGCATGGCGTGCTGTCCCTGCACCAGAACGGTGGCCCAGAAATAATCATTCCAGACGAAGGTGAAGACCAGCACCGATAGTGCCGCAATGGCCGGGCGCATCAGCGGCAGCACGATGTGGCGGAATATTCTCCACTCCGAAACGCCTTCGACACGGGCGGATTCGATCAGCGCAAAGGGCAGGCCCTTGATGAAGTTGCGCATGAACAGCGTGCAGAACCCGGTCTGGAAGGCAACATGGAACAGCACAAGGCCCATCGTCGTGTCGTAAAGACCGGCCCGCAGCGTCATGTCACGCACCGGCACCATCAGGATCTGGAACGGAATGAAGTTGCCAGCCACGAACATGAAGAACAGCAGCAGGTTGGCCTTGAACTTGTAGACCGCCAGCGCAAATCCGGTGAGGCAGGAGAGCGCGACTGCGCCGATGACGGTCGGGATCGTGACCTTGAACGAGTTCAGGATATAGAGCCCAATCGGGGAATCCCTAAAGACTGCCGTATAGTTCTCAACGCCCGCAAAACCGGAAGGCATGCCGAAGTAATTGCCGGCGGCAAAATCGCCTGCCGGTCTGACGGAGGTAATCGCCACGCCGATCAGTGGTAGCAGCCAGAGAATAAGCGCAATCGGCAGTATGATCTTGTAGCCCCAGCGAATGAAAGGTGAGGCTGTCTGAATAGGTGCGGGGAACATCAGGAATTCCTTTCCTGGCTCAGCATGCGCACGATGAAGAGCGTAATGAAGATCATCATGATGAGGAAGAGAACGACGGCGATGGCTGCGCCATAACCCATGCGGAAACCATATTCCGAAAGCGCCTGCTCATACATGAAGTAGGACAGTACCGAGCTGGAGCCATAGGGGCCGCCAGCGGTCATGACGGAGACGAGGTCGAAGGAGCGCAGCGAGCCGATGACTGTCACGACCATGGCGATGAAGGTTGCGGGCGCCAGTTGCGGCAGAATGATGTTCCACAACAGCTTGAAACCCTTGGCGCCATCCATGCGCGCGGCTTCCACCTGCTCTGGATTGATGTTGTTGAGGCCCGTTAGATAAAGGATCATGCAATAGGCCGTCTGCGGCCAGAGACCAGCAACGATGATGCCGTAGGTCACGAAACGCTCGTCGGCGAGAATGGCGATCTGCTCGCCGGTCAGCCATTCCAGAAGCTTCGAAAACAGACCGAAATCCGGGGCGTAGAACCAGGTAAACATCAAGCCGACGACGACCTGACTGATGACGAAGGGGAAGAAGAACAGCGATTTGTAGAGCCGGATGCCGCGCACATTCTGGTTCAGGAACAGCGCCACCGCCAAACCCGCAGGAATGGACAGGAGATACAGCACCAGCCAGATGATGTTGTTTTTCAGCGAGACGTAGAATGTATCGTCCTGAAGCAGCTCGGCATAATTGCCAAAGCCAATCCAGCTCATCTCACCCATGCCGTCCCAGTCATGAAAACTGATCCAGATGGATTCGAAAATTGGCACCAGAACGTAGAGGACAAACATCAACAGGCCGGGGGCGAGAAAGAGCCAGGGGGCTAGTTTTTGTTGATTGCGCTTCCAGAAACTGGGCGATGGTGAAACGGCGTTGCTCACGGCGGCACCTTTGGAAAATATATATATAAGAGAGCGGCCGGGTGCCTGGGCAGTGCCTCTTATGGCACCCGGAGCTGGGAGGAAGGGGTATTATTTATAGACGCGGGCGCGAACTTTTTCGAGACGTGCCAGAATGGCGTCGATCTTGTCCGGCTTGACCATGAATTCCTGGAAGCCTTCCATGCCGACCTTTGCCATTTCCGCCTGTGCGTCGCGGTCGTAGAACTGCGCGATGGCGGTTGCCTTGGACAGCATCTCGAAGCCAGCCAGAAGGAACGGGTCCGTTGGCTTTTCCGCCTTGTTGTTCACAGGCAGCTGCCCCATCGTCGCGTTCATTTTCGACTGCGCTTCCGGTGATGCGACATAAGCGAGGAATTTCTTCGCATCATCCTTGTTCTTCGCACCCTTCGGAATGTGGAACGTGTCGGTCGGTGCCTCCTCGGCAACGGGAAGACCAGCAGTGATTTCCGGGAAGGGCAGGAAGCCGATCTGCTCTTCTTTCAGTCCCCCATTCTTGAAGGTGGCAACCGCGAAGTTGCCCATCAGATACATGGCGGCCTTGCCCTGCACCAGCTGTGGAACGGCATCCTGCCAGTCGATTGCGGCATGGTTTTCAATGAAGTAGCCCGGCTTGACCAGTTCGGCCCACTTCTCGAACACGGCCTTTACGCGCTGGTCGGTATAGGGAACCTTGCCCGATGTGAGTTCCATATGGAAATCATAGCCGTTGATGCGCAGGTCGAGATAGTCGAACCATCCAGCCGTTGGCCAAAGGGCCTTGGTGCCGATGGTGAATGGCGTGATGCCAGCGTCTTTCAGCTTCTTCGATGCAGCGAGAAGCTCATCCCAGGTCTTGGGTGGGGTGATGCTTTGGCTCTGGAAGATGTCTTTGCGGTAGTAGATGCCCCACTGGTAGTAGGTGTAGGGAACGCCCCACTTCTTGCCGTCAGTCGTCATGGAAGGGGAGGCAGACTTCAGCTGCTCTTCAAGGCCATTGGCCGTCCACACATCGGTAACATCTTCGAAAAGACCAGCCTTGACGAAAGGCTCCATGCGGTTGCCGGCGTACCATGCAACGACATCAGGCGCATCTGCAGTCAGAAAGTTGCGAATGGCAGATTTGAAGCCCTCGTGGTCGAAGTTGTTCCACTTCACCGTAACGCCGGGGTTTGCCTTCTGGAAGTCTGCGATCAACTCTTCCATGGCCTTCTTCGGCACGGGGTCCGAGTGGTCGGAGTTGATGGTGATCTCGCCAGCGAAGGCGGACGAAAACAGCGCTACCGACAGAGCAAGTCCGCTGAGGCTTTTCAAAAGGGTCATGTGTTTCCTCCCTATGACCGTGACACATTGCCGTGGAGACCGTGAACCAAAAGCACGCCCTCCCAGGCCAAATCCAAGTTCGGCTTGATCATTGAGCCGAAACCCGCAATAAGCTACCGAAATTCTGCATAGTTTCTCCAGGATCCTAAGATTATGGCCTCTGTACCATCAGAAGTTCAGGACGAATCCGTACCGGTACATGCAGAGCATGACCCGAGACATCCGCTGGTTGTCTTCGGAGACCATCGCTTTTGCGCAGGCGAAGCATCGCTGGTGCAAGTCATGGCCGGGCCGCATATGCACAGTCAAGTGGAACTGAATTTCGTTCTGGAAGGGCGGATGACCTACTGGTTCGACGGGCGCGAGCTAACCGTTGATAAGGGACGGCTTTGCCTGTTCTGGGGCATGATCCCGCATCAGGTCATTAGCCGCGCAGAGGGCACTTCCTTCGTCTGCCTCTATGTGCCCATGTCGTTTTTTCTCGGCCTTGCCAGCCTCACCCGGTTCAGAGACGCGGTGTTTCGCGGGGCGATGATCGAGGCACTGGAGCTGCGCTCCTATGACCATGAAATTTTCGAGCGGTGGCGGGATGAATTGCGGTCGGGCGATGAGGGCCTCATCGAGATCGTCCGCAATGAACTCAGCGCCCGCGTTCTGCGCATCGAGCGTGATGGCTGGCGCGATCTGCGTGAGGAAGGCTCGGCCATTGCAAGCCTCGGCGCCAATGATAGCGAACGCATGGAGCATGTGGAGCGCATGCTGCGCTTCATCGCGGAAAATGCGCTCAACGATATCTCGGCGGAAGATGTGGGACGCGATGCAGGTCTTCACCCCAATTATGCGATGTCGGTGTTCAAGCGCGCCGTTGGCATGACCATCAACCGCGCAATCATCCGCCACCGCCTCGACACGGCGCAGTCGCTTTTGATCGCAACCGACATGCCCATCACCGATGTCGCCTTTGAATCCGGCTTCGGTTCCGTCTCGCGCTTTTATCAGGCCTTTTCGGAACGGGTTGCGATGCGGCCCAAGCAATATCGAGCCAGCATGCGCAGCAAGGTTTGAGAGCAGCCTGCCATCGGATCAGCGATTGCGCAGAACAGTGCATGGCGTTCCAGCCGCCCGGATTTGTGCACAGAGCTGGTTTGCTTCCGCTCGGGTCTCGCGGCCAATTCTCGCCGCATAGCGGGGCCGATTGCCGAAATTCCCGCCGCGCTGGCGCACAATCAGCGCCCGTTCTTCATTGAGAGGGGAAGGCAGGCGGGTGATGGCGCGGGTAAAAAGCCTGTCCACGATGGCTGGACGGTAATGCGCAGACAGTTGCACGCCCCAGGGCGCCCAGTCGGCTGATCCCGCAAAGACCGGTTCCTGCATCCGTCTGGTTTCGGCAAGTGTGACGCACGCAGTTTGAAAGGGCTGGCCATCGACAAGCTCTGGAGCGGCAACGTCCGGTACCGCATCCCGCCAGGTTTCAATTGGGTGGCCGGTTATGGCAAACACGTAATCGCGTGTCTCTATCGGCAGACGCCCTTGCGACAGAAACCGCGCAAGGCCGTTTTCACCGGCATTATAGGCGGCTGCGGCAAAGCCGAAATTACCGAACCGTGTCTTCAGCTCGCTCAGATAGGTGGCCGAGGTTTCCAGCGCATCGATCACATCGAAGCTGTTGCTCAATCCGCGGCTCCTTGCGGTGGATGGCATGAACTGGGCGATGCCTTCCGCTCCCTTGTGGCTCAAGGCCTCGGGCCGAAACAGGCTTTCGCGCCAGATCAGGCGGGCAAAAAACGCGGGCGGTACGTCATTCTTGCGCGCAAAATGCTCCGTCGTACGGCACAGATCGGCATTGAAGGTTTTTCGGCCTATGCAGATCGGGTGGCCCCGATCTTTGCGCTCATAGAGGCAGGCATCATCATCACCCTCAGCCGCAAGCGCTGTTTGAGGCGGCATGAAAGACATGCCAGTTGCACTGGAAAGAGCCCACAGCAAAGCCGGTGCCAGATGGTTCAGGCGAGAGCGGATGGGTCTTTTCCCTTCAGAAGATTCCGTGGCGATGACCCGCACACCATCTCTACCAGGGAATTTCGCTGCCATCATAGGCCATGAAGGAGCCTGTCCGTTCTGCGGTGAGAGCGTTCAACGCCGTCAGAATGTTCAGCGCCGCCTCGTCCGCGCTCACAGTGGGATGGCTGCCGGAATATTTTTCGGACAGGCTTGTCCGCACAGTCCCGGGGTGAATGGCCGCCATCACCAGTTCGGGGTGCGTTCGCGCATATTCGATGGATGCGGTGCGGACAATCTGGTTGAGCGCCGCTTTCGAGGCTCGATAGGAAATCCACCCACCCAGCCTGTTGTCGCCAATGGAGCCAACCCGGGCGGAGAGGAATGCCACAACGGATCGTTCCTTGCGATCCAGCAAGGGCAGGAAGTGCTTGGCAATGAGGGCCGGTCCCACGGCGTTGACGGTGAACTGCCGCAGCATCGCATCGGGATCGAGCTGCCGCAAAGATTTTTCCGGCGGGTTGCCATCAACCCCAAGCGCGCCTGTCGCGCAGATCACCAGATGGATAGGCTTGCCCCGCAGCTTTTCAGCGGCGGCCTGAATGGAATTTTCATCGCCAAAATCGAGTTGGTCGTTCCGTCTGGAAAACGTGAACAGTTCACCCAGATTGGGTTCCTGCCGCAACCGCTCGCAAAGGGCTGAGCCGATGCCGCCGCTTGCGCCGATGACGACGGCACCGAAGTCTGCGGGAAGAGAGGTAAAGCACGCATTGTCTTCATTCATCATGCAGCCCACTGGGTTAGAAGGGATATTTGTTCAGTAGAATATCATCATCCAGAGATATTGAGATTATCTTATGTCTTGGCCTCTTGCATGGGGAACTTCAGCCCGACATTTCGGTTTCTACCTGACGTCATCAGACGTTTCGCCAAGGGGTATTTTGCGCATATGACACCTAGAGTTGCCATCATCGGCTCGGGCCCGACAGGCATTTACACGTTAAAGGGTCTGATTGGGAAATCAGCCCCGCTTTCGATCACCATCTTTGAAAGCGAATCCGATCCCGGCAAGGGAACGCCCTATCATCCCGCTCTCAACGACCGTGCCATGCTGTCCAACATCGCCAGCATCGAGCTGCCGCCGGTGTGCGAGACCCTGATGGCCTGGCTTGTGCGCCAGAGCGATGAGGAATTGCAGCGTCTGGGTATCGAGCGTTCGCTCATCGCCGAGCGCGAATATTATCCACGCGTCGTGCTTGGAGAATTCTTCTACGCCCAGTTCATGCAGCTTTTGAAAATCGGTGCGGCCAATGGCCATACGATCGAGGTCAAGGCGTCGCATCGCGTTGCCGATATTGAGCTTAGGCAATCGGATATCCGGCTTTCGGTCACGGCACCTGAAAGCGAACCGCTCGAATATGCTTTCGACCATGTGGTCATGGCCACCGGCCATGATTTCCCCGAGACGACCGAGATCAAGCCGGGCTACTTCGTGTCGCCATGGCCAGCACCCATGTTGAAATCCATCAAGCCTGTCCGCGTTGGCATTCTCGGCACGTCGCTGAGCGGCATCGATGCGTTGATTACGGTTGCGACGGCACATGGCAGTTTCCTGCTCGATGAGCATGGCATCCTGCAATATCACGCGCTGCCCGATACCGAAGGGCTACACGTCACAATGATGTCGCGCAAGGGCGTTCTGCCGGAGGCAGATTTCTATTGTGAAATTCCCTATCGTCCGCTTCAGTTCTGCACGGAAGCCGCTGTCCAGAATGCAATCGAAACGCGACAGAGCGATCTGCTGGACGCAATCTTCGAGTTGTTCAAGACAGAGCTTGCCTTCTGCGATCCCGATTACGCCTCGCGCATCGGTCTTTCGCAACTGACCGTGGAGACCGTATCAAAAGCCTATTTCCACGATCGCGAAACCACCCCACCCTTTGTCTGGGCCGCCCGTAATCTGGCTGAAGCCGAAGCCAACAAGCAGAACCAGTATACGGTTGAGTGGCGCTATGCGATCTTGCGCATGCACGAAGTCATTGCGGCGGCCATTCCTCATCTGGACGACAAAGATCTGAAACGCTTCCACAGTCATTTCAAGACTGTGTTTGTAGATGATTATGCCACCGTCCCGCACGCCTCCATTCACAGGCTGCTAGCGCTGCACCGCGCCGGCAAACTGGAAATTATGGCTCTGGGCAATGAGAGCGAAATCGACAATAAGGGCGTCGAACGCGGTGCCACCGTTCAAGCCAAGGGCGAAACCCATAAGTTTGACGCTTTCATCGACGCGACCGGCCAGCACACTCTGTCCGCCCGCGATATTCCCTTCCCAACGCTAAAAGAGCAGGGCGTCGTGCGCCGCGCGACAACAAGCGTGGCAACGACCTTGCTGGGCTTCGATGAGAAGGTTGTGCGCACTGGTGGCGTCGATCTGGATGAGAAATTCAGACCTGTTTTCCACGATAATCTGAGCAATCAGCTTTATTGCGGGTCGATTGCCTTTCTCCTCCACAAGCTGCCCTTCGTGCAGGGCATCACCAGCGCAAGAGATATCGGCTACACCGTGTCGAAGGCTATCCTCGAAGCAACGGCTACCTCGGAGCGATCAGCGGCCTGATCGGCCCTCATTACACATCCTGCAGATGGACGCTGTCACCCAAAGTGATGGCGCCCGTCTTTGTCACCGAGGCATAAATGCCGAAGTTGCGTCGGTTCTGTCGCAGGATGGTGCGCAGAATATCGGCATTCTCGTTGATATCCGGCTGAGCGATCAACGTCATGCCGCATCTTTTCGTCTCCTCATACGCCTCGATAATGCCGCTGGAGCCAAGCTTAAGGCGCTGGCCGATCCATGCCTTCTCCCGAAACTCCGCTTGTCCTTCAGTGCGCAAAACCACGTTTGCACGGAAGCGTCGGCTGTCCACTGTCTCGTTGCCAAGCAGGTTTGAAAGCTGATCCAGAGAGCTTGTGGTAATCAGGTGTAGGGGGCTTGGCTCATAGCGGTTCACGCCAATGCCACGGACGGAGGGGTCACGGACGCCTGTGTTCTCATAGGCCAACAGGGTGGTCTCGAAACCGAAATGCTGTGCCAGTTTCGCGTCGATGCTGTCATCGCACACATCAAGCCAGCATCCGTCGGGAAAGCCGATCTCTGCTGAATTGTCGGTCAAACGGGAGTTCAGAAACAGCGCCGGGCGCCAGCGCTCCTGCTTCTCGGGCGTTGCGACTTCACCCGACTTTGCGTCGGAAATGCACCACTGCCGGTCGCCGATAATGCCCGTCTCGTCAATCTCGACCGAAGTCAGTTTTTCGCCACCAAGCGAACTGACGGGATAGCGCCAGATTTCCTCGATCGTTCCCAGAAATGTCAATGCTGCCCCGATCTCTTCACGCGCTTTTGCCAACGGAAAACTGCGTTGGCGGGCGGTGGTTCCATTGTGGGCAAGACTTAACCAACGCTATCTGGCATAGAGCGTTCGTTGTTTGTGCATTTGCCGGGAGCTATTGATTGATCGTCTGTTTCGATATTGGCGGAACCGCCATCAAGGGTGCTGCGGCCTATGCGGCGGATGATGTCCGACCGCTTCCGCGACGCAACACGCCCATTCATGATTTCGATGCTTTTGTCGGCGTGCTGAAATCGGTCATGGAAGAGATCGGCGGTTCACCGGAATGCGTCGCCCTGTCGATTACCGGCGTCATCGATCCCGATACGGATCTCTCCTTCATCGCCAACATTCCCTGCGCGCATCAAAGGCCGCTGAAGGCGGATCTGGAGGCGGCTCTTGGTCTTCCGGTCCTCATCGCCAATGATGCTGATTGTTTCGCGCTTGCCGAATATGGCGTTGGCGCTGGGCGCGGACACCGCGTGGTCTTCAGCACCATTCTCGGCACCGGTGTCGGTGGCGCGCTGGTGGTGGATGGAAAACTCATCAACAGCTCAGGCGGTTTTGCCGGGGAGTGGGGCCATGGCCCTGTTGCGGCCACCCGCGCGGGCAATCCGCCTTTGGACCTACCGCGCTTTTCCTGTGGCTGTGGTCTGGAAGGGTGCCTTGACGCCATTTGCAGCGCTCGCGGCATGGAAAAGCTGCACCGGCATCTGACCGGCAAAACCTTCGCCGCTGAAGAGATCATCGAAAGCTGGCAATCAGGCGATGCTGACGCGGCCCGCACCATGGATATCTATATCGACATGCTTTCAGGCCCGCTGGCCATGATTGTCAATGTCACCGGTGCCACCATCGTGCCTGTCGGCGGCGGGCTTTCCAACGCGCCAGCACTGCTAGATGCGCTGGATAGGGCCGTGCGCGCTCGAATTCTGCGCCGCTTTGCCCGCCCGCTTGTGGTGCAGGCCCAATGTCAGATCGAGCCGGGCCTGATTGGCGCAGCGGTCCTCGGGTTTGATTTCGTGAGCGCGAGAGAAACGCTTTAAAACCGCATGCCGGGCACCGCGAGCGGATTGTCTGTCACCGCCTGGCGGTCCGGCCTGTCCACATTTACCGCACCGGTAAACGCGCCAAACAGATCCTTGACGAAGGCTTCCGGCAAACCATCCGTGATCAGCACCATGCGCGTGCGCCGGTCTGCCGGGTCAGGCCATTCCGCCAGCCGCTGCGGCGAGTGGAAAATGGACTGCACGCCGTGCAGCACCAGCGGCCTGTCGGGATTGTCGGAAAGCTGCACGATGGCCTTCATCCGCAATAGCTTTTCGCCATGGGCCGAGCGCAGGAGATCGATGAACATCTCAATCGCCATGGGGTCGATCGGCTTGTCATGTACGATCGAGAAGGAGCGGATCGATGCGTTGTGCCGGTTCACGTCATGATGGTGATCATGGTCATGGTCGTGATGATGATGATGATCGTGATGGGCCTCTTCGCCCAGCCAGCGTGCAACATCACCCATCTTGTTCGTTGCGTCGTAGAGACCGTTTTCCAGGAGCGACACAGCCTGCCAGCCGTCGACGTCGCCATCTTCGATGGTCGCACGCGGATTGAGGCTTAGAAGTCTTGTCGTCAGGGCAGAGATCTGCGCCTCGGTGCTCAGCTTGCGCTTCGTCAACACCAGACGGTCCGCCACCGCCACCTGCTTGACGGCTTCTGGATGATTATCGAGCGTGGCGAGGCCGTTTACGGCGTCCACCACCGTGACCATGCCGTTGAGCGAAAAATTCTGTGAAATGACCGGGTTGCCGATGATGGATTGCATGACAGGTGCCGGATCGGCAAGGCCTGTTGTCTCGATCACGACCCGGTTGACCGCTTTGAGCTTGCCGGTCTGAATGCCGTCCATCAGTTCAGCCAGCGTATCGACAAGCTCGCCACGCACGGTGCAGCACAGGCAGCCCTCGGCCAGTTCGATAATGCCATCGCCAGAGCGCGCCACCAGCAGATGGTCGATGCTCACATCACCGAATTCATTGATGATAATGGCCGCATCCTGCATGTCAGGGTCTTTCAGCAGCTGATTGAGCAGCGTTGATTTTCCCGCGCCGAGAAAGCCAGTGATGATGGAAACCGGGATGCGAGGCTGTGCCATTGAAGACCTGTAGCGTTAGAACATTACATGCTGAGTGACGCCTTATAGCAATGAATGCGCAAGACGGAAGCATGGATTTGCGAAATTAGCGCCGAAACATGGGAGGAGAGCATCGTCCATCTGCGACGAAGCCCCTCCATAAGCGCTGATCAGAATGCCGGGCGTGGTGTGGGAACCGGCACATTGGCCGTAGTGCCGCTGGAAGCGCCAGCATTCCCGCCAGTGTTGGCCGCAACGGTCTCGCTACCGGGCAGAAGGCCCGCATAGGAATAGACGGGCGGGCGCGTCAATTCCTGCACAAAAGGCGATTTGATGATCATGCGGCCCGCATCATCGCGGCCTTCGCTGCGTACCTTGGCGGCTTTTGGGTTGCAGATATCGGCACTGATATCATTGACGAACTGCGTCTCGCCATAAGGTGCCAGCGATGCAATGGAAACACCCTGATTGTTTGCCGATGTCAGCCCCATCTGCAAAAGTTCTGCGGATTGTTCCGTGCGGCCTGCAAGGCTGTCAGCGCCCAAAACAACGCTGATGACCTGACGGCCATTGCGCGAGGCAGATGAGACCTGATTGAAGCCGGACGCGCAGATGAAGCCGGTCTTCATGCCATCGGCGCCCTGAAAGCGGCCGACGAGCATGTTGTAATTGGCGTAATTCTTCTTGCCGGTGCTGACGCCTTCCAGCGAGAAATAGGTCGCATATTCGGGAAATTCGCGCTTCAGAACAAGCGCGAGAACCGCCAGATCGCGTGCCGTCGTGTATTGCCCCTTGCCGGGCAGGCCGTTGGCATTGATGAAGTGCGTGGACGACATGCCAAGCCGTGCGGCTTGCGCATTCATCTGCGCCACGAAATTCTCGTTCGTGCCGCCCACCGTCTCTGCAATCGCCACCGCCACGTCATTGGCAGATTTGATCAGAAGCAGTTTCAGCGCGCTGTCCAGCGTCAGCTTGGAGCCGGGCTTGAAATACATCTTGCTGGCGGGCTGGTCTGCCGCCTTCTTGCTCATCACCACTTCAGTTTCAGGGCTAAGCCTGCCGGTTTTCATGGCGCTGAAGGCCAGATAGGCGGTCATCAGCTTGGTCAGCGAAGCGGGATACCACTTGCGAAACGCATCCTGATGGGAAATCACCTTGCCAGTCCTCACATCAATCACCATCTTGGGATTGGCTTGGGCAACGGATGTGATGGCCAGTATGCTGGCCGTTACAGCGGCAAAGGTTTTTACGAGCCGCCCTGCGGTGCGGCTGGATATCGATGTATGTTGCAAGGCGTATCCTCGGATTCCCGTCTTCGTTACGGGATTTGCAATATTCAACATATATGGCCTCGCAATGGCAAAGTACATTGATTGCGTCAAATATACGGCGCAATATCCACCGCTTGGAGGAGCGTCAGTCATCATGCCGGAATGGAACATCGGGAATTAATGAATGCCAGTTTTAAATAGTGCCGCGCAATTGCAGGCGGAAGCAACCGAGTGGCGGCGTCATCTTCATGAAAACCCTGAGCTGCTTTACGATGTGAACGATACGGCAGCCTTCGTTGCCGACAAGCTGAAATCCTTCGGCGTTGACGAGATCGTGACAGGCATTGGCCGCACCGGCGTCGTGGGTGTCATCCACGGTCGCCACGGCAAGGGCCGCATGGTCGGCTTCCGCTCGGATATGGATGCGCTTCCTATCGTTGAGTTAACGGCCAAGCCATGGGCATCAAAAGTGCCGGGCAAGATGCACGCCTGCGGTCATGATGGCCACATGGCCATGTTACTGGGTGCCGCGAAGCATCTGGCCGAAACCCGTAATTTCGCAGGATCCATCGCCCTGATTTTCCAGCCTGCGGAAGAGGGTGGCGCGGGCGCTCTCGCCATGGTCGAAGATGGTTTGATGACCCGCTTCAACATGGATGAGGTCTATGGAATGCACAATATGCCGGGCATACCCTTGGGCTCCTTTGCCATTCGCAAGGGCGGCATCATGGCGGCACCTGACAAGTTTTCCATTATCGTCAAGGGCCGGGGCGGTCATGCCGCGCAACCTCATCGCACGATTGACCCGATTGCCATCGGTGCGCAGATCGTCACGAACCTGCAGATGATTGCCTCTCGCAATACCGATCCCATCCGCTCGGTCGTGGTTTCAGTCACACGCTTTCAGGCGGGCTCGAGCCACAACATCATTCCCAACGAGGCGCTGATTGCTGGCACGGTCAGAACGCTGGATGAGGGTGTGCGCGACGAGGCCGAGGCGCGCATCAAGCAGATGGCAGAAGGCATCGCCCACGCCAATGGCGCTGAGGTGGAGGCAATCTATGACCGCTTCTGTCCCGTCACCGTCAATCACGCCGATGAGACAGACCACGCCATCCGTGTTGCGAGAGATATTGTGGGTGAGAAAAACGTGGATCCCGATGTCGACCCATCTATGGCCGGAGAAGATTTCTCCTACATGCTGAAAGAGCGCCCGGGCGCCTTCATCTTTCTCGGAAACGGCGACAGCGCGGGACTGCACAATCCCGGCTATGACTTCAACGATGAAGCCATCGCTTATGGCATTTCATACTGGGTCAAGCTCGCCGAACAGCGGCTTGCGGCCTAGGTGCCCAAACCAGAACGACCGCGCTTTTGGGGCGCGGTCGGTGAAGCAGGATGACATTTAGCGAATGATGACGCCATATTGCGTTCCGCCGCCAGCGGGTGGGTAACGACGATGGTCGCCGCGCCAGTTGCCACGGTCTCCGCGATAGTCACGGTCTCGTCGGTAGTCGCGGTCATAATGCCTGTTGTATCTGTTATACCGATCACGGTCGTATGTCCGCGTCACGGTGCTGGAAGCGTAATACCCGCCACCGCCCCTGTAGCCACGGTCGTCCACACAGCCGCTCAAAACGCCGACTGATAGCAGGCACAAAGCCGCCGTAACAATTTTCATGTGATCTCTCCTTGTGATGCCCAGTAACGTTTACAGGGATCAGCGGTTCCATGCCGCAGCATCACGATGAGCTATGCGATGTGAACGTCGGATGAAAAAGCGCACAGCATCCACGACTCGCTCCGCGCCGTAATTGCTCGCAAATTTTCCACAGGCTCAGCGAATCTGGGATTGGAGAATGAACTTTATAAAATTCAAGAAAACAGATCGAGAATTGAAGGTTGGCTAGGTCCCGATGTCAGGACCTGTGTGCAATTCTCTCACTTAGAGAAAATTGGAGCGGGCGAAGGGATTTGAACCCTCGACCCCAACCTTGGCAAGGTTGTGCTCTACCCCTGAGCTACACCCGCTCATAATCCGCTGGTTCGGGGTAGTTCGCTGAACCGCGGGTCGCTGCATTGCGGCGACGAGCGCTATATCGCTCAACCGCTTTTCAAATGCAACAGCCAGTGCGACCGGAAGCCAAAAAAAATGATGGCCTGTGAAGTCTTATTTTGAGTGGCGCTTCGTTTTCGGAGCGCAGGGTCAATCGCATCGACGTTGATCGGACAATGCATCTGCAAGCAATGTCGTCTGAAAGACGCTTGGCTCGCATGGTTCTGGAACAGTGGCGCATGGTGGAAACAATCTGGCCGGGCAAGCAATTTAATCTATTGGAAAGACTGGAGCGGGCGAAGGGATTTGAACCCTCGACCCCAACCTTGGCAAGGTTGTGCTCTACCCCTGAGCTACACCCGCTCATAGTCCGCTGGTTCGGGGTAGATCGCTGAACCGCGGGCCGCTGCATTGCTGCGACGAGGGCTATATCGCTCAACCGCTTTTTAAATGCAACAGGGAAATGACAAAAGGTGCGGAATTTTTGAAAAAAAGCATACAAGCTACGGAAATCATTCGCTTTTTTTGATGGGAAAATTGACGAGGTGATTGCAAAGGCTTGGCCGAAGGCCTAATGACGATGCCATGGAGTAGCGAATCCGAGGGAGCGGGAAGGCTGATATGACAGAGCAAACACCCAAGACAGCACAGGATCTTTTCGCAATGCTGGATGGGCTCGGCATTGAGCACAAGACCACGCAGCATGAGCCGGTCTTCACTGTCGCGGAGTCGGAATCGTTGCGAGACCGTATTCCCGGCGGCCACACCAAGAACCTTTTCGTCAAAGACAAGAAGGACCAGTATTTCGTTCTCACCGTCGAGGAAAACGCGGTGGTGGATTTGAAGACGGTCCACAAGGTTATCGACGCATCGAGCCGGGTGTCATTCGGCAAGCCGGAAAAGATGCTGGAATATCTGGGCGTCGTTCCAGGCTCCGTCACGGTTTTTGGTGCCATCAACGATACGGCAAACAATGTCACCTTCGTTCTGGACGAGGAGCTGATGCGCCACGACCTCATTAACGGCCATCCGCTTTCCAATGATGCGACCACAACAATCGGTCGAGATGACCTCATTCGGTTCCTGGAGGCGACTGGTCATGTGCCGCTCGTCTTGAAAGTCACCGAATAAAGTACGATCTTTGGGCCAAAGATGCCAAGATGATGTGAAATGAACGGAGACCTTTTATGAGCGACAATCCTTACGGAACATCAATGGGTGGACAGATGACCGGCTCCGTTCAGTTTGGCGGCGCGCCTGAAAGTGCTGCCGCCTCGCATGTTTCGGATACGACCACCGCCAATTTCGGCAAGGATGTCGTCGAAGCTTCCCGCAAGCAGCCGGTGCTGGTGGATTTCTGGGCTCCATGGTGCGGCCCGTGCAAGCAGCTGACGCCGGTGATCGAGAAAGTCGTCAACGAGGCTGGTGGCCGCGTCAAGCTGGTCAAGCTCAACATTGATGACCACCCCTCCATTCCCGGCCAGCTGGGCATCCAGTCCATCCCCGCCATCGTCGCTTTTCAGGATGGCCGTCCTGTGGATGGCTTCATGGGTGCCGTGCCGGAAAGCCAGATCCGCGAATTCATCGACAAGATTGCAGGTCCTGCAGCCAATGATCCGCAGGCGGAAATCGATGCCGCGCTGGCCGAAGCCAAACAGCTTTTTGCCGATGGTGATCATCAGGGTGCGGCCCAGCTTTTCGGCTTCGTCATGCAGGTGGACCCGGATAATGCTGCAGCCATCGCCGGTATCGCGGAATGCATGATTGCCGTGGGCGAGCATCAGCGCGCCAGCGATCTTCTGGCATCGGTTCCGGAAGAACTCATGGCAGATGCCGCCATTCAGGCTGCTTCCAAAAAGCTCGCGCAGTTTGAGGAAGCCCGCCTGTTGGGTGATCCCGCAGCTCTCGAGCGTGATCTGGCCGCCAATCCTGATAATCACGATGCACGCATGAAGCTTGCCCGGATTTTCAACGCGCAGGGCCGTCGTGATGAGGCTGCCGAGCAGTTGTTGACCGTCATGCGCCGTGACCGGACCTTTGAGGATGACGGCGCGCGCAAGCAGCTGGTCGAGTTTCTGGAAGGCTGGGGCTTCAAGGACCCGGCGTCTGTTTCGGCCCGCCGCAAGATGTCATCGATCCTGTTTTCCTGAGATGTGCATGGCGGTCGCCGCCCGCGCAGTTCGCTCTGGACTTGCGGGTCGCGGCATCCACCCGATGCACCATCAATCTCTGTTCACGTGAGGAGCCGCCCAATGCATGTCGGAAATGCGCGATATCTCAAGAGCACCGATCTGCCGGAACTGGTGCCTGTGTTTCCTTTGCAGGGCGTTTTGCTGCTGCCGGAAGGGCAATTGCCGCTGAATATATTCGAGCCGCGCTACCTTGCCATGTTGGACGATGCGCTGGCCGGAGACAGGCTGATTGGCATGGTGCAGCCCTCCTTGGCTGTGCTGGATAGCGGCACCGGCACCGGAGCGCTGAGCCAGATCGGCTGCCTCGGGCGCATCACGTCCTTCTCCGAAACAGGCGATGGCCGCTACATGGTGTCGCTCAGCGGCGTGTGTCGCTTCCGTCTGCTGGAAGAAGCGCCATCCACCAAACCCTACCGGATTTTCCGTCACGCGCCTTTCATCTCGGATCTGACCGGCGAGGATGATGAGGATGCGGTTGATCGCGAAAGCCTGTTGCGGGTGTTCCGCTCCTTTCTCGACGCAAATCAGCTTGAGGCTGACTGGGACAGTGTGGAGCGCGCAGGAAACCGCGTGCTCGTCAATTCACTGTCCATGATGTCGCCTTTCGGCCCTGCAGAAAAGCAGGCGCTGCTTGAGGCGCCGGATCTCAAGGCGCGCGCAGACACCTTGGTTGCCATTACGGAAATCGCTTTGGCTCAGGGCAGCAGTGAGCCCGGCACGCTGTTGCAATAGGGCGCGATCATGGATGAAAAAGTAAGCCGCGTTGATCCCAAACTTCTGGATCTGCTTGTCTGCCCGCTCACCAAAGGTCGGCTGTCCTATGATCGTGAGAAAAGCGAACTCGTGTCGGAAAGCGCAAGACTTGCCTATCCCATCCGGGATGGCGTGCCGATCATGCTGATGTCGGAAGCCCGTACGATCGAGGTTTAGGACTGAGGGCCGGCGTTACCGCCAGCCCTCTTTAATTTTACAGAAACTCGGCGCGGTGCGGCGTGAACGTGTCGATCAGCCGCCCCTTGGCCAGCGCCTTCACCCCATGGACCAGATCGGGCTTGACGATGAATGTTCCGCCCTGGCCAAGCTCCTCCGTCAAGCCATCAATCGTCACCTCAAAGCGACCCTCGGCAACATAGCTTGCCTGAATATGCGGATGCGAGTGCAGCGAGCCGATAGCGCCTTCCTCGAAAACGACTTCGACCATCATCATCTCAGGCAAATAGGCCATGATGCGCCGGGAAACGCCCGGCTCCGTCGGCGTCCATGTGCCATCACCGGCCTGTACAAATGCCTTGCTCTCGCTCATCTCGCAGTCCCTTACTTGAGGTCATCCATGGTCACGAGATCCACGTCGGTATAGTCGACATTGTCACCGGCCATCGCCCAGATGAAGGAATAATTCGCGGTTCCAGCGCCCGAATGGATCGACCAACCCGGCGAAAGAGCGGCTTCTTCGTTCTTCATCACCAGATGGCGCGTTTCGTTCGGTTCACCGAGGAAATGGAAGACGCGGGCTGTTTCCGGCAGGTCGAAATAGAGATAGGCTTCCATGCGCCGGTCGTGAATGTGGCATGGCATCGTGTTCCACACCGATCCCGGTGCAAGGCTTGTCATGCCAACCACCAGCTGGCAGGTCTTCACGCCTTCAGGGTGGATAAACTGGAAGATCGAGCGTTCATTGCTGGTGGCCTGTGAGCCGAGATCGACGCGCTTTGCGTCGTTGATGCTGATATGCTTTGCCGGATAAGCCGCATGCGCAGGCGCGCTTAGCAGGTAAAATTTCGCAGGCTCATCTGCTGAGGCAGACGAAAACGAGACTTTCGCGCCAAGTCCGGCATAGACCATATCGCGGGTGCCGGTTTCGAATGCTGTGCCATCGACAGTCACGGTGCCCTTGCCGCCAATGTTGACGACGATCAGTTCGCGGCGGTCGAGGAAGGATTTCGTGCCCGTCGGCTTGATGGCCTCAAGCTCCAGCGCGCCAGACACTGGCACCGCGCCGCCCACAATCATGCGGTCGTAATTTGTGTAGTGAAGCTGAACGGTGTCATTCACAAACAGCGGCGGCAACAGAAAGTTTTCGCGCAGCTCCTCGGTGCCGAATTTGGCCGCGGTCTTCGGGTCTATTGCGAAGCGGTTGGTATATTGTGTCTGGCTCATATCCTGCCCAATCATATTTCTTTACAAGTCATCATATCTATATGGCATGACAAGCGCATGTCAATCGACATCAATTCGTTCGGGATTGTGGTGGCGTCTGCTTGAATGCGCTTTCACGCCAGATGTTGGGCCATTAATCTCTATAAGTCGTAATATGAGTTGAGAGCAAATGGCAGCAATCAAGCTGCGCTCTGCCCACGCCGCCCATTCTTCGTCATCACTTTGCGTTGACTTTCGCTTATAAATCCCCCCAGAGTCGGCGCGGTCATGCAGACCGGGGGAGGGACTGATGTCCATGCGTGGTGTTTTGAAAAGCCTGTTGTTCGTTGTCGCGGCACTGACCGTTCAACCGCTCGCAGCGCAGGAAGCGACGCGCAAAGTCGTCACCACCCAGAACGGCGATTATTTCGGGTTCGATTTGCGCACGGAGCAGAATGTCTCCCTGCCGCAATGCGAAGACATCTGCATCAATGACACGTCCTGCAAGGCCTTCACCTATAATCCCAAGGTGCAATGGTGCTTCCTGAAGTCGGATTTTAACCAGCTCAACGCGTTTCCCGGTGCCGTTGCCGGTAAAGTCGTGGAGGTGGCCAGCGAGCCCGATATCGGCGCGCCGCAGAAAATCTCCTTCGTCGATGACAGCCTTTATTTGCAAGCCAGACGCCTGAAGGCTGTCCTGCCCGAAGCCGTAGACGGCCAGGATGTTGAAAGCTTGCTTTCGCTCGCCCAACAGCAGTCCGAAGCGGCCAATCTCATAGCGGCGACTGACAATTACAAGGCAGCGCTTGCGCTGGACCCGGAAGATAGCGCCGTCTGGGCCGGCCTTGCGCGCACTGCGGCCAAAGTCGAGAATAATTACGAAGTGTCGGGCCAGGCGGCAGCAGCCGCGCTCAACGCCTATTCGCTCAGCCGCACCGTGTCCGCACGGGTTGAGGCGCTCAACGCGCTGGCATTTGCGTTTGAAAAGACGCAGAGCTACCGCGCTGCCCTCAACAGCTACAAGGCAAGCCTTGCGCTTTCCGATGATTCCCAGACCCGCGCCACCTATGCTGATCTGAAAACCCGTCAGGGCTTCCGCGTCATCAACAACACGGTCGATACCGATAGTGTCAGCCCGCGTGCCTGCATCCAGTTTTCAGAGCCGCTCGTCAAACAGGGCGTGGATTATTCCTCATTCGTCACGCTGGATGGCGCAGCACCCAAGGCCATGGAGGCCAAGGGCTCCGAGATTTGTGTTGAGGGGCTGACCCACGGCCAGCGCTACAAGATCGCGCTGCGCGCCGGTCTTCCGTCTTCGGTTGAAGAGCCGCTGGAGAAGCAGGTCGATCTCGACATTTACGTGCGCGACAGATCCGGTTCGGTGCGCTTCACGGGGGAGAATTTCGTGCTTCCCGGCACAGCCCGTCGTGGCATTCCGCTTGTGTCTGTCAATGTCACCAGCGCCAATCTCAAGCTTTACCGCGTGGGAGATCGCAACATCACCGCGCTGCTCAGCAATTCACAATTCCTAACGCAGATGGATGGCTACGGCGCGGACCGCATTGAAAGCGAAATCGGCGAACTCGTCTGGCAAGGCGGCATCGATATTCAGAACGAGCTGAATAAGGATGTCGTCACAAGCTTCCCCGTGGATGAAGCCTTGCCGCAGCGCAAGCCCGGCATTTATGTCCTGACCGCCGTTCCCCCCACAACACCGGGTGAGAACTGGGATTCACGCGCCACGCAATGGTTCCTGGTTTCCGATACAGGCATCACCACCTATGCCGGAACGGATGGCCTCAATGTCTTCGTGCGTGCCTTGAGCACCGCAAAGCCGCTTGAAGGCGTCGATCTTCAGCTTTTGGCGAAGAACAATGAAATCCTCGGTTCTACCAAAACGGATGCGGATGGTCGTGCCGTGTTTTCTGCGGGGCTGATGCGCGGCACGGCGGGTCAGGCACCTGCCATCATCACGGCACGCAACGGTGCCGATGACTATGTATTCCTTGATATGACCCGCGCCGGTTTCGACCTCTCCGACCGAGGCGTCACAGGCCGCGCCGCCCCCGGTGCGCTCGATGTTTTCAGCTGGACGGAGCGCGGCATTTACCGCGCTGGCGAAACCGTGCATGCCGCAGCCTTGGCGCGGGATATCGAAGGCAATGCGGTGGAGAACCTGCCGCTTACCTTCATTTTCTCGCGCCCCGATGGCGTGGAAGACCGTCGCTTCGTGCGCAATGGCGAGGCCTTGGGCGGCTATGCCGTGGACTTCGCCTTGCAGGACAGCGCCATGCGCGGCACCTGGACGGTACGTGTTCACACGGACCCAAAAGCTGCCGCCATCAGCGAAAAATCCTTTCTGGTCGATGATTTCGTGCCGGATCGCACCGAATTCACGCTGACCAGCGATGCCAAGCAGATCGATCCGGCAGCTGATACGTCAATCAATGTCGATGGCCGCTATCTCTATGGCGCACCTGCATCCGGCCTTGAGCTTGAGGGCGAGGTTGCTCTGAAGGCAACACGCACCCGGCCGGATTACGAAGGCTATGTTTTCGGCCTCGCCGATGAGGAATCACAGGAAGAAAGCCGCACCACGCTGGATGCACTGCCGGTGCTGGATGAAGACGGCAAGGCGACATTTGATGTCTCGCTTGCCGATCTTCCGTCCACAACGCAGTTCCTGTCCGCCAACATCACCGTGCGTACGCGCGAGGCCGGTGGCCGCGCCGTGGAGCGTTCGCTGACGCTGCCGGTCAAATCGCAAACGCCGATGATCGGCATCAAGCCGCAGTTCTCAGGCGATCTCGCGGAAAATTCCATTGGTCGTTTCCACGTCATTGGCCTCAGCGCAGATGGCGTCAAGCAGCCGATGAGCGGGCTGACATGGAAGCTCATCAAGGTCGAGCGGAACTATCAATGGTACCGTCAGGGCAGTTCATGGCGTTACGAACCCGTCGTCTATACCAAGCAGGTTGAGACCGGCACCTTGTCAGTCGATGCAAACGGCGGCGAGATTTCCGTTCCTGCCACCTGGGGCCGCTACCGTCTGGAGGTCGAATCCGCAGAGGCTGGTGGACCGGCCTCGAGCGTGGAATTCGATGCTGGCTGGTTCGTCTCCGCAAGTTCGACAGAGACGCCGGACGCGCTGGAAATCGCACTCGACAAGCAAAGCTACAAAATTGGTGATACGGCCAAATTACAGGTCACATCCCGATATGCTGGCCAGTTGATGGTGGTTTCAGGCTCTGAAAAGCTGATCGCCGTCCAGAATATCGATATCGGAGAGAAGGGCGGAGAGGTCGAAATTCCCGTCACCGAAGCCTGGGGTGCTGGTTCCTACGTCACCGCAACCCTGTTCCGTCCGGGCGATGCGCAGGAAAGTCGCATGCCCATGCGCGCCATCGGCGTGAAGTGGCTGGCGGTCGATCCCGGTGAACGCAAGCTCGGCATCGCATTGGATCTGCCCAAGCAGACCCTGCCGCGTCAGGCACTGGAAATTCCCGTGCATGTCTCGGGCGCGGGCGCTGGTGACAAGGCCTATGTGACCGTTGCCGCTGTCGATGTCGGCATTCTCAACCTCACCCGTTACGAACCGCCCAAGCCCGATGAATGGTATTTCGGCCAGCGCCGTCTCGGCCTTGAAATCCGCGATATCTATGGCCGTCTGATCGATGGTTCGCTGGGTGCCACCGGGCGTCTCAGAACCGGTGGCGATGGCGGTCAGGTCGCCCTTCAGGGCAGCCCGCCCAAGGAAAAGCTCGTGGCCTTCTTTGCCGGTCCGGTTGAGCTGGATGGCGATGGCAAGGCGACGATCCGGTTCGACATTCCGCAGTTCAACGGCACAGCCCGCGTCATGGCTGTGGCCTGGACCAAGACCGGTGTCGGCCATGCGATGTCCGATGTCGTCATCCGAGACCCCGTCGTGATCACCGCCAGCGCGCCAAAATTCCTCAGCCCCGGGGATGTCTCGCAAATGCGCATCGATATCGCCAATACGGATGGCGAGGCGGGTGATTACACCCTCGGCATCGCCAGCAACATGGCGCTGACAGTCGATCAGGGTGAAGTCTCGCAGACCTTGGCCTTGCAGAAGGGCGGCAAGACATCGCTGACCGTTCCGCTGACCGGCGAGAATCCCGGCGATGGCGCCATCACGATCACGCTTGCCAATGCAAGCGGCCTGTCGCTGGAGCAGGTCTTGAACATTCCGGTGCGCCCTTCCGTGCTGCCGGTCACAACACGGCGCAACATCAAGGTCGCGCCCAATAGTACCCTCACGGTGGATGGTGCATTGCTGGCAGACAGCATGCTTTTGGGCTCATCCGTCGCGGTTAACGTCACCCGCTCGCCGGCTTTCGATGTGCCTGCATTGGTCATGATGCTCGACAAATACCCCTATGGCTGCGCCGAGCAGACAACAAGCCGCGCGCTGCCTCTGCTCTATGTTACGGAGCTGATGAAGCAGCGCGGTGGAAGCGATGATCCCGATCTGCGCAAGCGGGTGCAGGATGCGATCTATCGCGTGCTATCCTTCCAGTCTTCCTCGGGAAGCTTCGGCTTGTGGGCTCCGGGCGAGGGCGATCTGTGGCTGGATTCCTACATCACGGATTTCCTGACCCGCGCCCGCGAACAGTCCTATGATGTGCCTGAGGCCGCCATGGTACAGGCGCTAACCAATCTGCAAAATGGTCTGGCCTATGACAGCAATGTCAAGGATCGCGGCAACGAAATCGCATACTCGCTTTATGTTCTCGCCCGCAACCGCAAGGCCGCCATCAATGATCTGCGCTATTATGCGGATACGGCCTTGAAGGATTTCCCGACCCCGCTTGCCAAGGCACAACTGGCCTCGGCGCTGTCGCTCTATGGCGATGCGGCGCGGTCCAAGGCCGTCTTCGGTGCGTCCCTTTCCATGGCAGCCGCCACCACAAAGGTCAGCCTTTTGCGGTCTGATTATGGCTCGGTGCTGCGCGATAGCGCAGCGTCACTTGCGCTTGCCGCCGAAAGCCGCCCTGTGCCTGCGGTCGTGCCGCAATTGGCCAGTGCTGTTTCCAAGGCATGGGATGCGAAAGCCTATACCAGCACGCAGGAACAGGCGTGGATGCTTCTGGCCGCGCGCGCGCTGAAGGGCGAAGACAAGGACGTGAAGCTTGATATCAACGGTTCGCTGGAAACGGGCGGATATGCCAAGACCATCGTTGGCGATGATCTTCTGCAATCTCCGATCAAGATCACCAACGTGTCGAAAGATCCTGTCACGGCTGTCATCACCACGGTCGCTCCACCGGCCCAACCGCTGCCTGCGGGTGGCGATGGTTTCGAGATCACCAAGACCTATTATTCACTTGAGGGCGAAGAGGTCAATATCAGCGAAGCCACGCAGAACGAGCGTTATGTCGTGGTTCTCTCGGTCACGCCCAAGCATGATTGGCAACAGCGCATCATGCTGACAGATCTTCTGCCCTCGGGCTTTGAGATCGATAATCCAAGCCTCGTCAACAGCGCCGCTTTGTCCAACTTCGACTGGTTGCCGGAAACCGAGGCAGCCCATACCGAATTCCGCTATGACCGTTTTGTCGCCGCCTTTGATCGCACGGCTGGCGAAAGCGACGATATCACACTGGCCTATGTGGTTCGCGCCGTCACACCCGGCACCTATGACAACCCGGCGGCATCGGTGGAAGATATGTACCGTCCGCAATTCTCGGCCCGCACGGCCACCGGCCGCATGGAGGTTAGCGCGGCGCAGCAATGATCAGGTGGCGGGCATTCATTGGCGGATTCGTGGTCGCAGCAGCGCTGACCGGCGCTGCGGTTTACGGGCTCGACCGTCTGGACCGCGCCTTTCCGCCACCTTTGCTAAACGCCCGCGTGGTCTCGCAGGAACTGCTGGATAAAGACGGCAAGCTGCTTCGAGCCTTCGCCACGCCTGAGGGGCGCTGGCGGCTCCACACGAGTGCCGCCGATGTTGATCCGCAATTTGTGAAAATGCTGGTCGCCTATGAGGATCAGCGGTTCTTCGAGCATGGCGGCGTGGATTTTCAGGCGCTGGCACGCGCCGGATGGCAGTTGCTCACCAATGGCCGCATCGTCTCGGGCGCATCGACCCTGTCCATGCAGGTTGCGCGGTTGATCGAGCCGCGTGCCGACCGTTCACTCAGCGCCAAGCTGCTCCAGATGGTGCGCGCCATCCAGATCGAGCGGCGGCTGACGAAGAGCCAAATTATCGACCTCTATCTCAACATCGCGCCCTATGGCGGCAATCTGGAAGGTGTCAGGGCCGCGAGCCTCGCGTGGTTCGGCAAGGACCCGCGACGGCTTGAAACGGCTGAAGCTGCCCTTCTCGTCGCACTTCCGCAATTACCGGAAAAACGCCGGCCGGATCGTTACCCGCAAGCCGCAAAACAGGCGCGGGAGCGGGTGCTGCAACGTCTTGCCGTTTCCCAAGTCGTGGGAGAAGGCGAGGCGGCGCGGGCTTCTATCGCCGCCATTCCTGCAAGGCGCATAGACCTGCCGGCTTATGCTCCGCATCTCGCGCAAGCGGCCCGCGCCAAATTTCCAACGTCCGTCACCATAGGCTCGACGCTGCGTCTGCCCATTCAAAAAGAGCTTGAAGATCTGGCACGCCGTTCGGCTGAAAAGCTGGGCGACAGGGTTTCCGTCGCCATTGTCATGGCAGACAGCACGACGGGAGACATCATAGCCGAGGTCGGCTCGTCCGATTTTCTTGACAGTTCCCGCCGGGGTTGGGTGGAAATGTCGCGCGCCGTGCGCTCACCCGGCTCGACGCTGAAACCCTTCATCTATGGTCTGGCTTTCGAGAACGGCCTCATCGCGCAGGAAACCGTCATCGAAGATCGCCCGGCGGATTTTTCCGGCTATCGTCCGCGCAATTTCGACATGCAATATCAGGGCGATGTCAGCATTCGCCAGGCACTGCAACTTTCCCTCAACGTGCCATCGGTGCGCCTGCTGGATGCCGTCAGCCCCGCCGCTTTGATGGTCCGCTTTCGCCGCGCCTCGGTTAAGCTCACCCTGCCAAAGGCCGAGGCTCCGGGTCTGGCCATTGCGCTCGGCGGTGCCGGTCTTTCCCTTGTTGATCTCGTGCAGCTTTACGCAGCCCTTGCCAGTGGCGGGCAGCCGGTGACGCTGGGGGATGGAATTCGCAGTCTGCCAGAGGTGCTATATGGCGATCCGCTGTTTTCGAAGGCGGCCATCTGGAACATCACCGATATTCTCTCCGACGTTCTGCCGCCGCTCGGCATGAAGCAGCGCGGCATCGCCTACAAGACCGGCACCAGCTATGGCTACCGCGACGCATGGTCGGTTGGTTTTGATGGCCGTTATGTCATTGGCGTCTGGGCAGGGCGGGCCGATAATGGCTCGGTTCCCGGCCTTGCGGGCTATGTCTCAGCTGCGCCCATCCTGTTCGAGGCATTCGCGAAATCCGGCGTCGCCATCACGCCCTTTCCCGCGCCACCATCTGGCACAACACGGCTTGCCTATCGTGATCTTCCGGCAAACCAGCGCCGCTTCAGCGTCACCAGCAGCGGTCTTTTATCCACATCGCGGCGCGAAGCCTCGCCGCAAATCGTCTATCCGCCGGAGGGCGCGCGCATTGAACTGACAAGCCAGAGCGGCAGCCTGTCGCCATTGGTGCTCAAACTGCAAGGAGGCCGTGCGCCGTTCCATTGGCTGGCCAATGGCAAGCCGCTGCCAGAGCCATCGCGCCGCCGCAGCTCCGAATGGCTGCCGGAGGGGCAGGGTTTTTCGACACTGACGGTCATCGATGCCGATGGGCGGGCGTCAAGTGTTCGCATTTTCGTGGAGTAGGGGACGCGGGTGACACGCCGCCCTGTTCGGCGGCACATCCTTTGCTCACATCAAGCCGTGCCATCCACCAGAATGAAGGGCTGTCCCTTGGAGCACATCTCGATGCGTGCTTCCACCCGGTAGATTCGACGCAGCATGTCGCTGGTGATCACATCGCCCGTGCGGCCACTCACCGCCATCGCACCACCGGCAATCACGAGCGTGTGCTCGCAGTAGCGAAGCGCATGGTTCAGGTCATGTAGCGCGATCAGCACGATCATGCCTTGGCTGCGGGCAAGCTTGGTGATGAAATCGAGCACCTCCACCTGTCTGTGCAGGTCCAGCGCCGAAGTCGGCTCGTCCATCAGCAGCACTTCCGGTTTGCGCACCAGTGCCTGCGCCAGCGAAACCAGCTGGCGTTGTCCGCCAGACAATTCGCCAAGGCCCCGGAAGGCCAGTTCGCCGATGTTGAGCGCCTTCAAAATGGCGTCGATTTCCGCCAGCTCATCATCATGCACCTTCCAGCTACTGCCCTGCTTGGCAGACAGAAGAATGGATTCGTAGACCGTCAGAACCGCATTGGCACCCGTATCCTGCGGCATGTAACAGATGGTGCGCGGGCCTTTGTCCGTCTGCGACAAAGTCACGACGCCGGGGCCTTTGATGAGGCCCGCAATGCGCTTGAACAGGGTGGATTTTCCAGCCGCGTTGGGGCCGATCACGGCAGTCACGCTTCCGGCTTCCAGCATGTCCATGGTGACATCGGCCAGCACCGTGACTCGCCCGTATTTGGCGCCAACATCCTGAAGGGCAAGGGCTACCATGAGCGTCTCCTGTTGGAGAAGATGAGGACAAAGAAGAAGGGCACACCGACCAGTGCGGTGATGACGCCGATGGGCAGAATAGCACCGGGGATCAGCACCTTGCTGACCACCGATGTGACAGACAGCAGCAGCGCACCGCAAATGACGGAACCGGGCAGGAAGAAGCGCTGGTCTTCACCCACCACCATGCGGGCAATATGCGGACCAACAAGGCCGATAAAGCCGATGGTGCCGACGAAGGAAACGGGGATGGATGCCAGTAGGCTGACTGTGAGCATGGTGTGCAGCCGCAGGCGGCGCACATTGATGCCCATGCTCGCGGCCTTGTCATCGCCCAGACGCAAAGCCGTCAGTGCCCAGGCGTTTTTCATGAACAGCGGAACGGTCAGCACCAGAATGGCGGCGGTCACATAGACCTTGGCCCATGTGGCCTTTGTCAGGCTGCCCATGGTCCAGAACACAACGGCGGCCAGCGCCTGTTCCGATGCCAGATATTCCAGCATGGAAAGAGCGGCGTTGAAGGTAAACACCAGCGCGATGCCCAGAAGCACAATGGTCTCCACGGTCACGCCGCGCATGGTCGATGCGAAATGAATGAAGAGAGCCGCGACCATGGCCATGACGAAGGCATTGATGGGCACCATATATTCGACCGCACCGGGAAAAAGCGCGACGCCACCGACCAGCGCAAGGGCGGCACCAAAGCTGGCGGCCGCGGAAATGCCCAGGGTAAACGGGCTTGCCAGCGGGTTGGCCAGAATGGTCTGCATCTGCGCGCCTGCGACTGAAAGCGATGCGCCGACTGTGACTGCCATCAGCGCAATCGGCATGCGAATGTCCCAGATAACGACGCGCAACTGGTTGGCGACGCCCGTGGGATCAAGGATTGCGCTGACGACTTGCGAGAGCGTATAGCGTGCCGGGCCAAGCGCCATATCCGTTGCAAGGCTGAGACACAGGGCAACAACCAGCCCGATCAGGATCAGAATGCGCCGGGCGGCAAGGGCGCGATATTGCGCGCCACCTGTCTTCTCAGCCACGGTTTCCACGATGGATGCCATTTAGTGTGCGCCTTCCAGTGAAACGAAATAGCCCGGCTTGTAGGTAACGGGCAGGAATTTTTTATGAAATTCCTCGAAGTTCTTTTCCGGGTCGAGGTCTGCAAATAGCTCAGGATGGAACCATTTGGCAAATTGCTGGATCGGCGCGAATTCATAAGGCGCGCCATAAAACTGGTGCCACACGGCGTGGACATGGCCCTTCTTCACGGCATCCAGCTCTGAAAACGGGGTGCGCTCCATCAGCTTTGCCAGCCTCTGGCGCGAAAGCGCCATGTCGGCACCGCGCCCTGCCGGGACGAACTGGTTGATATCGGATTCGGCTGCCCAGTTGGAGCCGGTAACGATGACATGCTCGGGATTGGAGACAACAAGCTGCTCTGGGTTCAGATCGCCGAACGTTGTCTTGAAGACTTCGGAGCCGATGTTCTTTCCGCCGGCCTCATCGATCATCTGGCCGAAATTGGCCGGGCCAAATGTGCGGCAGCAGTTGTTTTCGCCTGATATGCCCGGTGCGCGTTCAATGAAGACGACGGGGCGCTTGAGGTCTTTGACGGAAGCCAGCCGGTCGGTGACCAGCGCGATCTGGTCTTTGCGGTAGGCAAGGAATTCTTCCGCGCCGCGCTCGGCACCGAAGATCTGGCCGAGGGTGCGCACCGAGTTTTCGCTGTTCTTTTCAGGGTTGAGGCGGAAATCCAGATAGACGACCTTGATGCCCGCGGCGGCTGCCTTTTCTTCAAGGCCGCTTTCCTTGGCACCCTTTTCCGCTTCAAGATTGAGCGTCAGCACATCAGGCGAAAGCGCAATGGCTTTCTCTAGGCTGAAATCGCCCTGCGGAATATAGCCGAAGCGCGGCAGATCTGCGATCTGCGGGAAGCGCTCGACATAGGCCTTGTAGCTATCCGGGTCCTTCGTCAGAAAATCATCGCGCCAGCCGACAATGGTGTCGAATGTCTTGTCGCCCTTGAGCGCCGCAATAACGTGGATCTGTCGTGCTTCACCAACAATGACGCGCTTGGCAGGCAGGTCGATATCGACCTTGCGACCGGCAGCGTCGATAATCTCTGCTGAAAGCGCAGGTGTTGCGATGAGCGCGATGGCGAGGGCTGGGATCCGCGTGAGCATGGTGCGGGACATGGTCACTCCTTTTCGATCTGGAAACGCAATCGGCAAGGCCCTGTCGTCAGGCCTTGCCTTGATGCTGGACAGCGCTCCTCCTTCGCCGTCCCCGGTTTTACTTGTCGTCCTTCAGGGACACGAAGTAGCCGGGCTTGTAGTCAAGCGGCAGGAAGCGGGCATGCAGTTCCTTGAAGGTTGCTTCAGGATCGAGATCCTTGAACAGCTCAGGGTGCAGCCACTTGGCAATTTCCTGAATGGCCACGAACTGGTACGGATTGTTGTAGAACTGGTGCCAGATGGCGTGGACATTGCCGTCTGCAACCGCCTTGACGCCGGTAAAGGCAGGGCGCTTGGTCAGGTTTTCCAGCTTGCGGCGTGCTTCTTTCAGGTCTGCACCATAGCCAACGCCCACCCAGTTGCCGCCGGGAACATAGGCTTCCCACTTGCCACCGGTGATGATGATCTGGTCAGGGTTGGATGCGATGATCTGCTCTGGATTAACAGTGCCGAACGTGCCGGGAATGATGCCCTTGGCCATGTTGATGCCACCGGCGAGTTCGACCATCTTGCCAAAATTCTCGTTGCCGAAAGACATGCAGCAATCTTCGGAATATCCACCGGCGCGCTCAACGAAAACGACGGGGCGCTTTGGATTTTCTTTTGCCAGAACGTCGGTGACGCGGCTGATGCTGTCTGCACGGAACTTGATGAAGTCTTCGGCAACATCCGACTTGCCCATCAGCTTGCCCATGACGCGCATGCTTGGCTCTGTGTTTTCCATCGGCTTTTCACGGAAATCGACGTAAACCAGGGGAATGCCGACCTTGCCAAGCTTTTCGATGTAGCCGGCTTCTTCCGTTGCGGTCTTGGCATCGATGTTCATCAGAATGACATCGGGCTTCAGCGCAACGGCCTGTTCTATATCGAATGTACCGTCCTTCATGCCACCGAATGTCGGCAGTTTGGCGATCTCTGGGTATTTTGCGAGATAGGCTTCGTAGGACTCAGGGTCTGCTTTTGGCAGGTCATCGCGCCAGCCAACAACGTGCTCGAAGGGGTTGTTCTTGTCCAGCGCGGCCAGGAAGTAGATCTGGCGGCCTTCGCCCAGAATGACGTGCTTTACCGGGACATTGACCTCGACATCGCGACCGGTCACATCCTTGACCGTTACCTTTTCGGCAAAGGCGGGCAAGACGGTTGAAACGAGAAGACCCATTGCAAGAATGGCGGATTTGCCTCTAATGCGCATCGAAATTGTTCTCCGGTAAAAACTGTTTGCGCTTTATGGTTTTATGATTGCAATAGTCAAGTTTTATCTTTTAGACAGTTTCTAAGGCAGAGATTTGGGAAGACGGAAATGGTAACGGGCGCTAACAAATACGGTAACAATTTCAGCCTGCGCGATGAGATCAAGGCCTATTGGTCCCAGCGCGCCCCGACCTTTGATCTTTCTCCCGGCCACGAAATTTTCTCCGAGGAAGAGCGCGCCGCATGGCATCGTCTTGTGGAAAAGCATCTTGGGCGCGGCGAGGGCAGAACTGCGCTCGACCTTGCCTCCGGCACCGGCGTCATCTCGCATCTGATGGATGATCTGGGTTACCGCGTCACCGGGTTGGACTGGGCAGAGCCCATGCTGGAGCGCGCCAAGGCCAAAGCGGCAAGCCGAAACCGCAGCATCACATTTCGCATGGGCGATGCGGAGAACACCATGGAGCCTGAGAACGCTCATGATGTCATCATCAACCGTCATCTGGTCTGGACATTAGTGGACCCGCAGGCGGCATTTACGGAATGGCTGCGGGTGTTGAAGCCCGGCGGCAAGGTGCTGATCGTTGATGGGGATTTCGTCAATGCGAGCACCACCGAAAAGCTGCTGAAGAAACTCGCTGCCTGGCTGCAAAAATACGGCGTGTTGAAAGCCGATCCGTTGCATGCCACGGCAGAGATGATGGGTATTCACAACTCTATCCTGTCACGTGTCTATTTTTCTCAAGGCGCGCGGGCCGAGGCGGTCGCGGCACTTTTGCGTGAGGCGGGTTTTGAAAATGTCGTCATCGATACCGATCTTCGCGCCATCCATAAAACTCAGGCGAAGAACTGGAATATGCTGAAAGCAGCAGCCAGAGGCATCCAGCACCGCTTCGCCATTTCGGCAAGCAAGCCGGGCTGACCGATAATCGGACAGGGTAAATCGTCACGCGGCGCAGGAGCGCCCGTGATCTGCTTTCATCAAACCGGAAGAGCACACGCAAATGCGGTGATGTCTCTGGTCTGTATGGCTGTCTGGCGTCCGCATTTGCGTGGCCATTGCTCTTTTCGGTGTTTCAAAGGTGGAACGACCGGGCCGGGGCGTTAATGACCCAGTCCAGCCGTTTGTATTTCGCTCCAATGGGTTTTGCGCTGCGCGTTCGAGACCCGGAATAGCATCACGGTCAAGCGGTCCAACCCATTGGCTGCCTCAATCGACGCCTTGTTTCCCGACCGCACGTTCCGGTCTGGCATCAACACGCCACTTCTCTCACCAACCGTGGCTCGCGATCCACTTAGGCTTTGAGAAGCTGGGAGATTGTAGGCTCGGGTCGGGGGAAGATTGAGAAACTTTTTTTCGAGTTTTTGCAAATTTCTATCAAGCCATTGATTGGCCGAAGATATTTTTCATTCGAGGCAAAACGGCCGGACTGCGCAACACCCCGGCCTGTTCTCGCAAACCTTAGAGTTTGACCCAGTTGCCGTTCTGCTTCGAAGAGGCGATGCAGGCCTCCACGAAGGCCACGCCTTTGACGCCATCATCGATGGTTGGGTAGTGCACGGCGCTATCCAACGCCGTGCCGTCGCGGCGCGCCTGAATGGCGTTGGCGGCTTCGGTGTAGATCGTGGCAAAGGCTTCGAGATAGCCTTCCGGGTGACCGGATGGAATACGGCTGACGCGACCTGCTGCGGCCCCGGCCCCGGCACCACCACGGGTAATGAGCTGCTTCGGCTCACCCAGCTTTGTGAACCAGAGATAGTTCGGATCGGCCTGCGTCCACTCGATACCAGCCTTGGTGCCATAGATGCGCACCTTGAGGCCGTTTTCGTTGCCGACTGCCACCTGGCTGCACCACAGAAGGCCCTTGGCCGGTGCCTTGCCCTGTGCAGCCTTGAAGCGCAGCATCACATGGGCATTATCGTCAAGACGACGGCCTTCCACGAAGGTGTGCACATCGGCTGCCAGCTCATCGGCTTCAAGACCGGACATGAAGCAACCGAGATTATAGGCGTGTGTGCCGATATCCCCTGTCGATCCACCTGCACCCGATTGCGCCGGGTCCGTGCGCCACACGGCCTGTTTGGCTCCGGTCTGTTCCACAGGTTCGGCCAGCCAATCCTGCGGATATTCCATCTGCACAAGGCGGATATCCCCCAGCGCGCCGGTTTCCACCAATTCGCGAGCATGCCGCGCCATGGGGTAGCCGGTGTAGTTATGGGTCAGAACGAAGAGGGCGTCGGCCTTGTCGGCAACCGCTTTCAGCTTCTTTGCATCTTCCAGATTGGAGGTGAGAGGCTTGTCGCAGATGACATGGATGCCCCGCTCCAGAAAGGCCTTCGCCGCCGGATAGTGCACATGGTTGGGCGTGACGATGGACACCGCCTGAATGCCATCGGGCCGCGCCGCTTCCTTTTCCGCCATCTCTTCAAACGAGCCGTAGCAGCGGTCTTCGTCCAGACCCAGTTCCAGACCTGATGCTTTGGACTTTTCAGGCGTGGAGGATAGAGCCCCCGCCACCAGTTCGAACCGGTTATCCAGCCGTGCCGCCATGCGGTGCACGCCGCCGATGAACGCGCCGGAGCCGCCGCCCACCATGCCCAGACGAATGCGCGCATTGGCCTTGTCGGTCGTTTTTCCTTCGATCGTCATTGTGTCTCCTGCAAATTACGAGAGGCCGAGCATGCGGCGGTTGGCGGCATCGTCGGTGCCTGAAGAGGCGAAGTCATCGAATGCCTTCTCGGTGACGCGGATAATGTGCGCCTTGACGAATTCGGCACCCTCCGCTGCCCCGTCTTCCGGGTGTTTCAGCGCGCATTCCCATTCTACAACGGCCCAGCCGGAGAAATCATTGGCGGTCATCTTGGAGAAGACAGCACCGAAATCCACCTGTCCATCGCCCAGCGAACGGAAGCGGCCAGCGCGGTTGACCCAGCCCTGATATCCGCCATAAACGCCCTGACGGCCAGTCGGGTTGAACTCGGCATCCTTGACGTGGAACATCTTGATCCGGTCTTTGTAGATGTCGATATTGTCGAGATAATCCAGGCATTGCAGCACGTAATGCGAGGGGTCATAGAGCATGTTGGCGCGGCTGTGGTTCTTCACCCGCTCCAGGAACATTTCGAATGTCACGCCGTCGTGCAGATCTTCGCCCGGATGGATTTCGTAGCAGACATCGACGCCCTGCTCATCGGCATAATCAAGGATGGGCATCCAGCGCTTGGCAAGCTCGTCAAAGGCGGCTTCGACCAGACCGGCGGGGCGCTGCGGCCATGGATAGATGAAGGGCCAAGCCAGCGCACCGGAGAAGGTCGCGTGGGCATCGATGCCGAGATTGCGCGAGGCTTTCAGCGCCATTTTCACCTGCTCGACGGCCCATTCCTGACGTGCCTTGGGGTTGCCGCGCACATGCGGTGCGGCAAAGCCATCGAAGGCTTCGTCATAAGCCGGGTGAACCGCCACCAGCTGACCTTGCAGGTGGGTGGAAAGCTCGGTGATCTCGACGCCGTTCTGGCGCGCGACACCGGCCAGCTCGTCACAATAATCTTTCGATTCGGCGGCCTTTTTAAGGTCAATCAACTGGCTGGCCCATGTGGGAACCTGCACGCCGAGATAGCCCTTTTCAGCCGCCCATTTGGTAATGCCGTCCCAGGTGTTGAAGGGGGCAGCATCGCCTGCGAACTGACCGAGGAATAGACCCGGCCCTTTGATCGTCTTCATGAATTCTTCCTCCTGCATCGATACAGTTGAACGGTTCAAGCCTCCGCCCGTCAACGGCGATCAAGCTAACCGCTGTTAAATTTCGTGCAACCCTGAATTCTCAGTCGGGCATGATAATTTGCATCTTGACCTCACCGGCTGGTGCCGAGGCGGCGATATCGAACGCCTTGATGCTGTCATTGAAGTCGAATGTGCGGGTAATCAGCGGCGCAACATCGATGGCACCGGATGCCAGCATATCGACGCAACGGCCAAACACATTGGCGTAACGGAAGACATGCTCGACGCGGGCCTCACGAACCTGCGCCGCCACCATGTCATAGGCCACGAGCTTGGTTGGCATGCCAACGAAAACGACGGTGCCAGCGGGGCGCAGGGCCTCAAACACCCGTGAGATGGCCGCTTCTGCGCCAGAGCATTCGAAAATCACATCGGCACCCCAGCCGGCGGTCGATTTCAGCACCTTCTCGGCGAGGTTGTCCTCGCGCACATTGACCGTTTCGACAGGACCGAGGGAGCGGGCCATATCCAGTTTCACAGGGTCGACATCTGATACGATGACGCGGGCGCAACCGGCGGCAAGGGCTGCCAGCACGGTGACGAGGCCGATGGGGCCGGCACCGATGACGACGGCGATATCGCCCGGCTTGACCTTGGCCTGCGTTGCCGCCTGAACACCAACCGCCAGCGGCTCCACCATTGCGCCCGCTGCAAAGGACACATTGTCAGGCAATTTGAACGTATAGGCGGCGGGATGCACGACGGATGCTCTGAGCACTCCATGCACGGGCGGCGTTGCCCAGAAGCGCACGGCGGGATCGAGATTATAGTGGCCGATGCGGCTGGCGCGGCTGATGGGGTCGGGAATGCCCGGCTCCATGCAGACGCGGTCGCCGACAGAGAGGTTCGTCACGCCGGAACCCACCTCGGTCACCGTGCCGGAGGCCTCATGGCCGAGAATCATCGGCTCACGAACCACGAAATTGCCGATAGCGCCGTGGGTGTAATAATGCACGTCGCTGCCGCAGATGCCGACGGTGTGGATGGCAATGCGCACATCATGCGGTCCGACCTGTTCTTCCAGCGGGAAGGGCCGCAGCGAAAGCTTGCCCAACTCCTCTAGAACGAGCGCGCGCTCCTCACCCGTGCCCGATATTCCTTGCGACTGCATGCGGTCCTCCTCGACCTTAAACGTCCATTTGCGGTAACAAAACCGGGAACTGCATCAATAAGCAAGGTCGAAAAGAAACTTTTCCGACGCCTACCGGTTTGCCTGACTTGGTTATCAACCGGGAGAATGAGACATGTTAATGACGAGACGCGCCGTTATGGCCGCCACAGCAGCAACCGCTGCCGCCGCCACGCTTTCCGCTCCATCCATTGCAAAGGCCGCACTTCCGCTGAAACAGCCAGCCTTGCCGTTCGCAGAAGACGCTCTCGCCCCTCATATCTCCGCCAAGACAATTTCGTTGCACTATGGCAAGCATCACAAGGCCTATTTCGACAAGCTGAACACGCTGGCAAAAGACACGTCCTATGCCGACATGGAGTTGGAGCAGATCGTCAAAAGCGCAGCCGGAAAGGGTGCTGACAAGAAGATTTTCAACAATGCGGCACAGGCCTGGAACCATGTGGTTTACTGGGAGCAGTTTACTCCCGGCGGTCCGAACCGGCCCGAGGGCAAGGCAGCCGATGAGATCAACGCCGCATTTGGCGACTACGGCAAATTCATTGAGAAAGCCGTTGCCACATCGGACGAGGTCTTTGGCACCGGTTGGGTATGGCTGACCCGTGATGATGAGAATAAGCTGGCGCTTGTGGGATATGAGGATGGCAACAACCCTGTCGCCGTTGGCCGCCCTGCCTATCTCGGCATCGATATCTGGGAACATGCCTATTATGTGGATTACGAAAACCGCAAACCCGCACACATCAAGGCCGTGCTGGAAAATCTCGTGAACTGGCGCATCGTAGGTGAGAAAATGTCAGCCGCGTGAAATGCTTACAGCTTGGCAGGCATCAAGGGCGCGGTTTCAATCCGCGCCTTTTTCGTTTTACTCGGCATGCATGACGCTGATCGTCCCATCACGCGCAAGCCTTGCGGCAGACAGCCGACCCGTCATGAAAGCGCCGGTATCGACATTCAGGCGGTTGTCTGAAAGGGCAACCGTTCGCACAGGCGTGTGACCATGAACGGTGAGAAACAGGTTGTCTGCGCCTGTCCCGACCTGGTCTTTTGGCCGTATCCATAAAAGATGCTTGTCCTCCTGCCGTTGCAAGGGGACGCCGTTCACCACGCCCGCATGCACGAAGCAGAAGCCCGGAACGGCCAGAAGCGATGGCAATTCGGTGAGAAACGCCACATGGCTTGCCGGAATGGCCTCCTGCACCAGCGCCTTCAGCCTGCGCCGGTCTTCCGGAAGTTCCGGAATGCCATAGGAGCGCAAGGTTTCCACGCCGCCAAATTGCAGCCATAGATGATCCAGACGCGGATCATCGAGAAAGTCCAGCATGGTTGCTTCATGGTTGCCTGCAAGGCAGAAGCGTTCAATATCCCCCGTCAACGGCTTCATCAGCTCATCGATAACGCCGCAAGATTTCGGGCCGCGATCAACATAGTCACCCAGCATCACGATCCATTTTGAGCCATGCTGCTGGGCAGCATCGCTCAGGATCTTGTGTTGCAGCCGCTCCAGTTGGTCGAGGCACCCATGCACATCACCAACCGCGTAGATGACATCGGGCCTTTCGTGCGAAAACAGCTTCCGGCGCATTTCGGTGGCTGGCATGGTGAGCGGAACGTCCTTGCGGTGATGGATGGGTGCGAATATTAGTATGCAGGTATGAACCATTATACTTAACGCCACATTACGATGACCAGAACGGGCGGTCGACCTGCAAGAGAAGGCTGATCGCGTGTCCAGAGAGCAATAGCAACGAGCCAGCACCCATGATGGATGATCTGTTTTCAGCACTGGAGAACGAAAAGCCGTCTCGCGAGATGATGGCGGAGGGTGCGTGGCTGCTGCATCGGTCTGCTTCTAGCGTCGCGGGGCAATTGTTGCGGGATATCGAAAGCATTTCTGCGGCAGCACCCTTTCGGCACATGGTCACGCCTGGCGGTTTCTCCATGTCTGTCGCCATGACCAATTGTGGTGATTTCGGCTGGGTGACGGACCGCAGGGGGTATCGCTATCAGGCGACAGATCCTGAAAGCGCAAAGCCTTGGCCTTTGATGCCGCAGAGCTTTATGGCGCTTGCGCTGAGCGCGGCGAAAGAAGCCGGATATCCTGATTTCTTGCCCAATGCCTGCCTGATCAATCGCTATGAGCCGGGCGCGAAAATGTCTTTGCATCAGGATAAGGACGAGAAGGATTTCAGCAATCCCATTGTTTCCGTTTCCCTTGGCTTAGCCGCTACATTTCAGTTTGGTGGCCTCAACAGGGCGGATCCTGTGCGCAAATTCATTCTCAGCCATGGCGATGTGGTTGTCTGGGGTGGCCCGTCGCGCCTGTTCTTTCACGGCATCCTGCCTTTGAAGAAAGGGGTGCATGATGAAGCGGGCTCTGTGCGGTTTAATCTGACGTTTCGATACGCTGCAACGTAATGTGCTTTTTCGCGCTCGCCGTTAACCAGCTGTAGTGACTCAACTGTTAACTGTGTTTGGTAATAGTGCGGCGTGGGGCCGATGGATTTACCTGTCGTTTCCTAAATCCGCTTAGCGTTCAACTATAACGCAAGATCGGAAACGACGATGAATACTTTGCATAAGCCTAACATGGCATATACACTTGATAAGCAAGGCGAACTCAGCGCCAAGCTGACGGCTGCGCATGCAAAGATCGAAAAGCGCTTTCTCGATGGTGGCGCGGTGCTCGTCTCCGTGATGGAAATTCTGGGCAACCTTACAGGCATTCTCGACGGCATGACCGGCACGCTGAACGGCAGGTCCGTTGAGCATAATATCAAGGGTTTCCACAACACCATCAACGATCTTGCCCAATTGCCAAAGACCGAGGAAAACCGCCAGGCCGGGTTCCAGTCGCTGGCCGATATGTGTGCCTCAACGGGTGGCCATATCGATGATATCTCTGAAACCATCCGTTATCTCAAGACCTTTGCCATCACGGTGAAAATCACCGGTGCCGGTCTTTCCGAATTTGCCGGTTTTGCCGATGAAATCCGCGAGCGAATTCAATCCGGTGCCGATGAAGTGGGGCGCTTTGCCAAGAACCTTGGCGTCATGCGCATGCAATTGATCAAGGCGCTGTCGTTCTCTTCGGGGACGAAGGCCGATTTTGACGACACCATCCCGCAGATCATCAAGGGCCTCAACGAAAACTCCACCCGCATTGCCCAGCAGCAGCAGGAAATGGCCGATACCGCCGCGCAGGCCAAGAAAATCGCCCAAGCCATTCAGGGCAAGATCGGAACGGTTCTGTCTCTGTTGCAGATTGGCGATATCACGCGCCAGCGCATTGAGCATATCCAGAGCATGCTGGAAGCACTGGATGATTTTACCGCGTCGCCCGAAGGTAAGACGCTCGACCACAATGAAAATGTGATCCTGCGCGAAGCTGTGCTGCAAATGGCCAGCGCACAGATGGACGAAACGGCGTCCGATTTCCAGCGTGATTGCGCCAAGATCTTCACAAGCATTTCCAGCTTCGCCGATGATGCCGCACGCATTCTTTCCCTGCGCGATGAGCTGGTGGACAAGACCAAAAACAGCGACAGCAACGTGCTGGCACTGATGGAGCAGGGCATTACCGAAGCCTGCGATCTGGTGGCCCGCGTGCAGGAAAGCAGCGCTGAAGCCGACGAAGTGGTGGAATCGGTCACGAACAGCGCGCAGGAATTGTCGCGCGGCATCGAGATCCTGCGATCCATCAAGATCGACATTCATTACATGGCGTTGAACTCGAACCTTCGCTGCTCGAAGCTGGGCGACGCTGGCCGCTCCGTCAACGTGGTCAGCGGTGAAATGCGCGTGTTTGCGGGCAAGCTGGAAACGCCAGCCGACGCCATTGTTGACGAGTTGCATCGCGTTGAAACGACAACGAAGGAACTGGCTCAGCAGGGACGCGGGCTTTCCGGCGATCTGGCTGCCCCGTTGAACGAAGCATTGTCGACCATTCGCGAGGCGAAGACGCAGATGGAATCCGGCATCGATGCGCTGGCTGAAGAAGGCCAGGCGGTGTTTAGCCGCATCAGCTCGGCCGTTGTCAGCCTCGATTTCGAAAGCGAACTCGGTGACACCTTCAAGCAATGCTGCGAGATTGCAGCGCAGATGCCGCAGGGCTTCAACGCCGATGTGTCTGGCTTTGCCGACAAGATCAACCCGTTCACGAGCCGGGTGTTCAAGCTCTACACCATGTCTCAGGAGCGCGATATTCACCTGCGCTTCCTGCCAGCCAACGCTTCTTCGTCCAGTTCAGCGCCTGCTGCGGTAAGCCATTCAACGGCCGCTGCCGACGATGATGACCTCTTTGCCGATGCGCTGTTCTAGGCCGGAAAGACTGAATTAAGCGGGCGATTCCAGATCAAAGAAAATGCGGCCAAGGGCCGCATTTTTTATGCCTTGAGCAGGCCCGGTGCTTCTGCACCCGTGCGCTCCACATATTCCACATAGCCACCGCCATATTGGTGGATGCCCTCAGGTGTCAGTTCCAGCACGCGGTTGGAAAGGGCCGCCAGAAAGTGGCGATCATGCGAGACGAAGAGCATGGTGCCTTCATATTCGCTGAGGGCCTTGATCAGCATTTCCTTGGTATCGAGGTCCAAGTGGTTGGTCGGTTCGTCCAGCACCAGAAAATTCGGTGGATCAAACAGCATGGCGGCCATGACGAGGCGCGCTTTTTCACCGCCGGAAAGAACGCGGCACTTCTTCTCCACGTCATCACCGGAAAAACCGAAGCAGCCTGAGAGCGCGCGCAGGGGAGCCTGACCGGCCTTCGGGAAGCGCTGTTCCAGCCATTGCAGAATGGTGGCGTCACCATCCAGCAAATCCATGGAATGCTGGGCGAAATAGCCGAGCTTGACGCTGGCGCCGACATTGACGCTGCCCGTATCCGGTTCAGACGTTCCGGCAATCAGCTTGAGCAGGGTGGATTTGCCTGCACCATTGACGCCCATGATGCACCAGCGCTCCTTGCGGCGGATCATGAAATCAAAGCCTTCATAGATCGTCCGCTGGCCATAGGCCTTGTGGACCTGTTTCAGGGAAACGACATCTTCGCCGGAGCGCGGTGGGGCCTGAAAATCGAAAGCGACCGTCTGGCGGCGCTTGGGCGGTTCGACGCGGTCGATCTTTTCGAGTTTCTTGACGCGGCTCTGCACCTGCGAGGCGTGGGAGGCACGGGCCTTGAACCGCTCGATGAACTTGATTTCCTTGGCAAGCATGGCCTGCTGACGCTCGAATTGCGCCTGCTGCTGCTTTTCGTTCTGGGCGCGCTGCTGTTCGTAAAAGCCGTAATCACCAGTATAGCTGGTGAGCGAGCCCGCATCGATTTCGATGATCTTGTTGACGATGCGGTTCATGAACTCGCGGTCATGCGAGGTCATCAACAGCGCGCCGTCATAGGTCTTCAGGAAGTTTTCGAGCCAGATCAGGCTTTCAATGTCCAAATGGTTGCTCGGTTCGTCGAGCAGCATGACGTCTGGGCGCATGAGAAGAATACGGGCGAGCGCCACGCGCATCTTCCAGCCGCCGGAGAGTTTGCCGACATCGCCGTCCATCATTTCCTGGCTGAAGCTGAGGCCCGCCAGAACTTCGCGGGCGCGGCCTTCCAGTGAGTAGCCGTCAAGCTCCTCATAGCGCGCCTGCACTTCGCCATAGCGTTCGATGATCTCGTCCATCTGGTCGAGCTGATCAGGATCGACCATGCGGGCTTCGAGCGCGCGAAGCTCTGTCGCAACCGCGCTGACGGGGCCCGCACCTTCCATGGCTTCGGCGACCGCGCTGCGGCCTGCCATTTCGCCGACATCCTGATTGAAATAGCCGATGGTGACATGCTTGTCAGCGGCGACCTGACCCTCATCCGGCATTTCCTGGCCGGTAATCATGCGAAACAGCGTGGTCTTGCCCGCGCCGTTGGGGCCGACCAGCCCCACTTTTTCTCCGCGATTGAGCGCGGCCGATGCCTCGATGAAGAGAATACGATGGCTGGCGGATTTGCTGATATTTTCGATGCGGATCATTGGATATAGCCGATAATTTGGAGGTTTGGCGGTCCCTATGCCACGCCCGACCCGCACTGTCACCCGATGAATCGTCTTGGAATACTTGTCAAATAATTTGGAATGGATATTCCATATCGCGGGTGGGGACAAAAGTGAGGAGAAGGCCATGGGCGAGAACACGCCTCCGGCAACAGTGGAAGCCTTTCAGGAGCGATTGCTGGAACTATCGGACAGCTTGCCGAAACGGCTGCGCCAATGCGCCGACTATGTTGCCGCCCATGCCGACCGCATAGCGGTATCGACGGTGGCGGAACTGGCGGAAGGGGCGGGGGTTCAGCCTTCGGCCATCATGCGCTTCAGCCAGATCATGGGCTTTTCAGGCTTTTCCGAGATGCAGCGGCTGTTTCGCGAGCATTATACCGGTGGCTGGCCCGACTATACGACCCGTCTGAGCAATCTGCGCGATAATCATGAGGATAGCGGCTCGCTGCTTCTGGCCGAATTCGTGGAGGCAGGCCGCGCTTCGCTGGAAGGTGTGCTGAACACGGTCGATCCGCAGGAATTCGAAACCGCGATCCGGCTTCTCTCGGCGGCAAACATCATCCATATCATAGGGTTGCGGCGATCCTTCCCTGTTGCCAGCTATCTTGCCTATGCGTTTGAGAAAATGCGTGTCCCTGCCATGCTGCACGCCTCTGTGGGGCAGTTGCACAGCGATAGCGCCATTCGGTCAGGCGATGTGGTGCTGGCAATTACCTTTTCACCCTACTCGTCCGAGACCATGGAGCTGGTTTCATCCAGCCTCGCGCGGAACGTGCCCGTGGTGGCGCTGACCGATAGCAGCGTCAGCCCCATGCGGAAACTTGGCGCGACCATTCTCTCGGTTTCAGAGGTGGATTTCGGCGCATTCCGCTCGCTTTCGGCCACTTTATGCGTGGCAATTGCTCTGGCGGTTGGCGTGGGGACACACCGCAAGGATTGAATATTTATGTTGAAATCAGAAAAAATGGAATTTATAGTCCAAAAATAGCATGAAATGGAATGATATTGGAGTGTCATTCCAGCGACGTGACATCGCGAAGGAGGACGGTCGTGAAAAAGCTTGATCTGATTACGATCGGCCGCTCGTCGGTTGATCTTTATGGCGCCCAGGTGGGTGGCCGTCTGGAGGACATGTCCTCATTCAACAAATATATTGGCGGCTCCCCCACCAACATCGCGGCGGGCGCTGCGCGGCTGGGTTTGAAAACAGCCGTCATCACCCGCGTCGGCAACGAGCATATGGGCCGCTTCATTCGTGAGCAGCTGGTGCGCGAAGGCGTTGACGTGAGCGGCGTGGTGACGGATGCGGAGCGGCTGACGGCGCTTGTGCTGCTGGGCATTCGCGATCAATCCCAATTCCCGCTGATTTTCTACCGCGAGAACTGCGCCGACATGGCGCTGTGCGAAGATGATATCGACCCCAATTTTATTGCCAGCGCGGAATGCATCTGCGCCACCGGCACGCATCTGTCGCATCCGCGCACGGAAGCTGCGGTTTCGAAGGCGTTGCGGCTGGCGCGTGAAAACGGCGCGAAGACGGCGCTCGATATCGATTACCGGCCCAACCTCTGGGGTGTGGCGGGCCATGGAGATGGTGAAAGCCGTTTTGTGGAATCGGCCAAGGTCACGGCCAAACTGCAATCGACGCTGCATTTCTTCGACCTGATTGTCGGGACGGAAGAAGAGTTTCACATTGCCGGTGGTTCCACCGATACGCTGGAAGCGTTGAAAGCCGTGCGCAAGGTTTCCAAGGCGACGCTTGTGTGCAAGCGCGGCCCGATGGGCGCGTCTGTCTTTACCGGCGATATTCCTGCAAGCCTTGATGATGGCCAGTCCGGTCAGGGTTTTCCGATTGAGGTGTTTAATGTGCTGGGTGCGGGCGATGGCTTTATGGCCGGGCTGTTCCGGGGGTGGTTGCGTGGCGAGGATTGGCCGACAACGCTGAAATACGCCAATGCCTGCGGTGCTTTCGCGGTGTCTCGCCACGGCTGCACACCGGCCTATCCAAGCTGGGAAGAGCTGCAATATTTCTTCCGCACCGGCATTAAAAACAAGGCGCTGCGCAAGGATGCGGCGCTGGAGCAGGTGCATTGGGCCACCAACCGCAAGGGTGACTGGAACACCATGCGCGTCTTTGCCTTTGACCACCGCATGCAGCTGGAGGCGATGGCGGATGAGGCTGATGTCGATCACGCAAGGATTGGCGCATTCAAGCAGCTGTGTTTGAAAGCAGCCCTTGAAGTGGCCGGAGATAATGCGGGATACGGCATTCTGTGCGACAGCCGATTGGGGCGCGATGCGCTTTATGAGGCAAGCGGCACCAAGCTGTGGGTTGGCCGACCGGTGGAATGGCCGGGTTCGCGCCCGCTGACGCTGGAGCCGGAACTTGGCCTCGATTTTGGTGGCCTGAATGAATGGCCAGCCAACAATGTCGTCAAGGTTCTGTGCTTCTATCACCCTGATGATGCCGAGGAGCTGCGGAAAGAGCAGGAAGAGACGGTGGTGCGGCTGGCGCAGGCGGCGCGGCGCAACCGGCTGGAACTGCTTCTTGAAATCATCCCGTCCAAGGTTGGCAATGTCGATGACACGACGACGGCGCGGATCATCGAGCGTTTCTACGAAATCGGCGTTTATCCCGACTGGTGGAAGCTGGAACCGATGAAAAGCGGAGCCGCGTGGAGAGCCGCATCTGATGCCGTGGAGCGCAACGACCCTTACGTGCGGGGCATCGTGGTGCTAGGTCTGGATGCGCCGCAGGCGGAGCTGGAGGAGAGCTTCCGGCTGGCGGCAGGGTTTGATCTTGTGAAGGGCTTTGCGGTGGGGCGCACGATTTTTGCGGATGCGGCCCGCGCATGGCTTTCGGGCAAGATGAGCGATGAGGAGGCCGTTGCGCAGATGACGCAACGTTACAGCGCACTCTGCCAGAAATGGGATGAGGCGCGCGCCGCAAGCAACAAGGGAGGTGCAGCGTGACCACATACCGTTTGACAGCCGCGCAGGCGATGATGCGCTATCTGGCCGCGCAACTGAATGAGGATGGCGATACCTATATTGCCGGTGTCTGGGCCATTTTCGGCCATGGCAATGTGGCCGGTATCGGTGAGGCGCTCTATGGCATCCGCGATGAGCTGAAGACCTATCGCGGCCAGAACGAGCAGACCATGGCGCATTCCGCCATTGCTTACGCCAAGCAGCTTGGCCGTCGTCGTGCGATGGCGGTCACGTCTTCCATCGGCCCCGGCGCGACGAATATGGTGACGGCTGCGGCGCTTGCGCATGTCAACCGTCTGCCCGTGCTGCTCATTCCCGGCGATGTGTTCGCCAATCGCGGCCCCGACCCGGTGTTGCAGCAGATCGAGGATTTCGGCGATGGCACAATCTCGGCCAATGATTGCTTCAAGCCTGTCAGCCGATATTTCGACCGCATCACCCGCCCCGAACAACTTTTGACCGCGCTGCCGCGCGCCATGCGCACCATGACGGACCCGGCCGATTGCGGGCCTGTGACGCTGGCCTTTTGCCAGGATGTGCAGGCTGAGGCTTATGACTATCCGGCCAGCTTCTTTGAGAAAAAAGTCTGGCGCCAGCGCCGTCCTGAGCCTGACCATGCCGAGTTTGAAGAGGCGGTTGCGGCACTGAAGGCTGCCAAGAACCCAGTGATCATTGCGGGTGGTGGCGTGCATTTTTCCGGTGCGACGGAAACGCTCAAGGCCTTTGCTGAAAAGCATTCCATTCCCGTGATCGAGACGCAGGCGGGAAAATCTGCGCTGGCCTGGGACCATGCGCTCAATTTCGGCCCCGTGGGTGTGACAGGCGCAGACAGCGCCAACGCCATTGCCGAAAAAGCCGATCTTATTTTCGGTATCGGCACCCGCTTTCAGGACTTTACGACAGGTTCCTGGGCGCTGTTCAAGAATCCCGACCGTCAGCTTCTGGCGCTGAACGTGCAGGCCTATGACAGCGCCAAGCATGATGCAATCAGCCTGACGGCGGATGCGAAGGTGGGACTTGAAAAGCTTTCCAGCGCTTTGGGAAGCCACCGCTTCACAGCGCCTGATACGGCGCTGAAAGAGGCGTGGTTTGCAAAAGCCGATGCGGTGACGGCGGCTCCAAAAGAGGCCAACAGTCTGCCGACAGACATGCAGGTTATCGGCGCGGTTCAGCGTGCTTCGCGTGACAACACGGTTGTCATGTGTGCGGCGGGCACCATGCCGGGTGAGTTGCACCAGCTGTGGAAGGCCAAGCTGCCGCTCTCCTACCATATGGAATACGGCTTTTCCTGCATGGGCTACGAGATTGCCGGTGGCCTTGGCATTGCGATGGCGCAGCCTGAGCGTGATGTGATCGTAATGGTAGGCGACGGTTCCTACATGATGGCCAATTCCGAACTTGCCACAGCCGTTGCCATGGCCGTGAAAATCACCGTCGTGATTACCGATAACCGGGGATATGGCTGCATCAACCGGCTGCAGATGGGCACCGGTGGTGCGGAGTTCAACAATCTCTATGCACACACCAACCACACCAACCCCATCGCCATCGATTTTACCAAGCACGCCGCCAGCATGGGCGCGGATGCGCACAAGGTAACCTCGATTGCAGAGCTTGAAACAGCGCTTGAGGCCGCCCGCGCGGCCGCGGTGACAACCGTTATCGTCATCGACACGGACCCTTACCCGACCCCGGATGCGGGTGGATACTGGTGGGATGTGGCGGTGCCGGAGGTTTCTGAGCGCAAGAATGTTAACGATGCACGCACAGCTTACGAAGCGGCGTTGAAGGAAAGGCAGTCATCATGATTCTCTACGGCACAAACCCCATTGCCTGGAGCAATGACGATGACCGCACGCTCGGCGCCCATATCAGCCTGGAACAGTGCCTGGATGAGACATCGAAGATCGGTTTCGACGGCATCGAGAAGGGCCACAAGTTTCCGCAGGAACCGGATGCGCTCAAAGCGGTGCTTAAGCCCCGCAATCTGCGCTATGTTTCCGGCTGGCATTCGCTGAACCTTTTGACCAATTCCATAGAGGACGAGAAGGCGGCGATGCAGCCGGTGCTCGATCTCCTGAAGGCCATGGGTTGCAAGGTCATCATCGTTTGCGAAACATCCAATGCCATTCATGGTGACGATGCAAAGCCGGTGAATGACCGCCCGAAACTCGCCGATGCTGAATGGAAATCCTTTGGCGAAGGCGTTGAAGCGCTGGCAAAGTTTGCTGCCGATCAGGGCATTGCGCTGGTCTATCACCACCATATGGGCACCATCATCGAGAGCGAGGATGAGATCGACCGGCTGATGGAGCATACCGGCCCACATGCCAAGCTGCTGCTGGACACCGGCCATTGCCTGTTTGGCGGTGGAAACCCTGAGCGCCTTGCCAAAAAGCATATGGGCCGCGTGGGCCACATCCACGCGAAAAACGTGCGGCCAGAGATTGCAGCTCAGGTGCGCGACGAGAAGCTTTCGTTCCTTGAGGGCGTGCGCCGCGGCGTTTTCACCGTGCCGGGCGATGCCGAGGGCGGGGTGGATTTTCCGCCCGTTCTGAAAGTTGCCGCAGAGCATGGTTACAGTGGCTGGCTGGTGATCGAGGCCGAGCAGGATCCTGATGTTCGCAACCCCTTCGAATATCAAAGCCTCGGGCTGAAATCGCTTCGGGCATACGCCAGGGAAGCCGGGCTCGATAGAGCCTGAATGAGGAGATGAGTGATGGCAAATCTGCTGCGCAAGCCGACCGGCCAGTCCGGCAAGGTCCATGATATCACGCCTGAAAGCGCTGAGTGGGGCTATGTCGGTTTTGGTCTTTACCGGCTGAAGCCAGGCGTGACTGCGACGGAAGAAACAGGGGACAAGGAAGTCATTCTGGTTCTTGTCGAGGGCAAGGCGGACGTCTCGAGCGAGGAGCAGACATTCGGCGAACTCGGCGACCGCATGAATGTGTTCGAGCGCAAGCCGCCGCACTGCGTCTATATTCCGGCAGGTTCTTCCTGGTCGGTGACGGCGATGAGCGATTGCACCATCGGTGTGTGCACGGCACCGGCCAAGCCCGGTCGCAAGGCGCAGGTGATCGGTCCTGCCGGGATTTCGCTCAGCGAACGCGGCAAGGGTGCCAATACGCGCTATATCTTCCCGATTGCCATGGAAGACCGCGATGTGGCCGATAGCCTGCTAGTGACGGAGGTGTTTACGCCGTCAGGCCACTGGTCATCGTACCCGCCGCACCGCCATGACGAAGACAACTATCCCGACATGACCTATCTGGAAGAGACCTATTACCACCGTCTCAACCCGGCGCAAGGCTTCGGTTTCCAGCGGGTCTTTACCGAAGACGGAACGCTGGATGAGACTATGGCGGTGTCTGATGGAGACGTGGTGCTGGTGCCGAAGGGCCACCACCCCTGCGGTGCGCCCTATGGCTATGAGATGTATTATCTCAACGTGATGGCCGGACCGATGCGCAAATGGCGGTTCCAGAACCATCCCGATCACGACTGGATCTTCAAGCGCGATAACGGCTAGTCACAGTCATCCTCGGGCCCGCCATATGGCAAGGCCCGAGGTCTTGGGAGATTATGCTGGCTGCTTCGTCTTGCGCAGATAGGGCAGGACGGTGTCGAAAGAGCCGAAACGGGTGATCGCATCCTCGTTGGAAACGGCAGCCGTGATGATGACATCCTCGCCCTGCTTCCAGTTCGCCGGTGTGGCGACCTGATGTTTGGCGGTGAGCTGGATGGAATCGATGGTGCGCAGGATTTCATCGAAATTGCGGCCTGTCGTCATCGGGTAGGTGAGGATCAGCTTCACCTTCTTGTCGGGACCTATAACATAGACCGAGCGAACCGTGGCGTTATCGGCAGGGGTGCGTCCCTCGGAACTGTCACCGGCATCATCCGGCAACATGTCATAGAGCTTGGCGACCTTGAGATCCTTGTCGCCGATCAACGGGTAGGCGACTTCAAAACCGGTTGCGGTCTGAATATCCTGCTTCCACTTGGCATGACTTTCGACCGGATCGACAGAGATGCCGATGACCTTGACGTCACGCTTCCTGAACTCGCCATCCAGGCCCGCCATCGCGCCAAGTTCGGTGGTGCAGACGGGTGTGAAATTCTTCGGGTGCGAAAACAGAACCGCCCAGCTATCCCCGATCCATTCATGGAAATGGATGGCTCCTTGTGTTGTATCGGCAGTGAAGTCAGGGGCGGTCTGATTGATACGCAAGGTCATGGCATACTCCGGTGAAGGGTTATGCGATGATCTTCGCCTGTTGCAGGGCGAAAGTCGCCAAATATTCATCCAGAATATGGGCAATAGCGAGCAGATATATTCGCTGAAGCCTCTCAGGCGACAACCGTTTTCCGCCAAAGTCCTGTGGCAAGTTTGCCGCACCTGGAGGTTTAGTCGACCATACCGCACAAAACCGGCTTGGCGTTTTCTTTCTGGTTGCATAGTATGGACGCATCAACGTGAACGAGGGAGGTATAGATGTCATATTTTTCAACCTCCCCGGTGGCTAGCGCCGCGCAGAGCTGACGCTCTCTCTTTTTCCGACAAAAGATCGACACGTACCAACCGGTAGGCCGGTCATTTCTCACATTCGTCAGAATTTTTCGCGAGCCAATGCGCGCGAATTTCCCTTTCAAATCTCTCTCGGGACCGGTTTCGACCGGTGATGATCATCATGTCTTTTGGATTGAAATTGCGCCGCAGTGAGGCGTTTCGCAGCGTTTTTCGCTTCTGTTGGGGCCATTGGCGACAGCAACCGGGCCGCGTTGCCTTCATGCTGTGTGCCGTTCTGTTTTCAACGCTGGCTGATGTCTTGACGCCCATGTTTGCTGGGCGTCTGGTGGATGCCGTTGTCTCAGGTTCGGCAAGCGATGCCGGTGCGTGGAACAGCGCGCTCTCGGCCTTCGGCTGGCTGATGGGGCTTGCCGTTTTAGCCGTGATCCTGCGTCACGCAACGTTTCTCACCATCATCAAATTCACGTTGCGATCCATGACGGATATCGCGGCGGGCTCGTTTCACCGCATCCAGCGGTTTTCGTCCGATTGGCATGCCAACAGCTTTGCGGGCTCCACCGTGCGCAAGGTGACGCGCGGCATGTGGGCGCTGGATGTGTTGAACGACACGGTGTTCGTGGCGCTGTTTCCATCCATCGTCATGCTTGTCGGTACAACCGCGCTGATGACATGGTACTGGCCGATGATGGGCCTCTTGGTGGGTCTCGGCTCGTTGCTCTTCGTCATCATCACCATGTCCATGTCGCTCGGTTTCGTCGCGCCCATGGCAAGCCTTGCCAATAGCTGGGACACGCGTCTGGGCGGTTCGCTGGCCGATGCGGTGACCTGCAATGGCGTGGTGAAAGCCTTTGGTGCGGAAGAGCGTGAAGATGCACGGCTGACCCGCGTCATGGGCAAATGGGAGGACCGGACACGGCGGACCTGGGTGCGCGGCACCATTAACGGCACGCTTCAGGCCGGTTTGCTCAGCATCATGCGCGCTGCCGTCATCGGTCTGGCCTTGATGCTGTGGGCAAGCGGCAATGCCAATGCGGGCGATATCACCTTCGTCCTCACGTCTTTTTTCATATTGCAAGGATATTTGCGCGAAATCGGCATGCATATCCGCAATCTGCAACGGTCGGTAAACGACATGGAAGAGCTGGTCTCCATCCATTCGCAGCCGCTGGGCATCGATGATGTGCCGGACGCAAAGGCGTTGCGGATCAACGAGGGGAAAATCGAGTTCGAGCGGGTGAGCTTCCATTATGGCAAGCATCTGGCACCGCTCTACAAGGATTTTTCCGTCACCATCAAGCCGGGCGAGCGGGTGGGGCTTGTCGGCCATTCCGGCTCTGGCAAGACCACATTCATCAAGCTCATCCAGCGGCTTCATGATGTGAGTGATGGAACGATCCGCATTGACGGGCAGGATATTTCGCAGGTGTCGCAGACATCGCTGCGTCAGCAGATTGCCATCGTGCAGCAGGAACCGATCCTGTTTCACCGGTCGCTGGCGGAAAACATTGCCTATGCAAAGCCGAACGCGACGCAGCGGGAGATTGAAAACGCTGCCAGACTGGCCAGCGCCCATGGCTTCATCAGCGCCTTGCCCAAGGGTTATGGCACGCTGGTGGGTGAGCGGGGCGTGAAGCTTTCCGGCGGCGAGCGCCAGCGCATTGCTATTGCGCGGGCATTTCTGGCCGATGCGCCTGTTCTCATTCTGGATGAGGCGACATCAAGTCTGGATTCGGAATCGGAAATGCTGATCCAGACCGCGATGGAACGGTTGATGCAGGGGCGCACGACGCTTGTGGTCGCGCACCGCCTGTCCACGGTTCGGTCGCTGGACCGGTTGCTGGTGTTCAGCCACGGCACGATTGCGGAAGAGGGTACGCATGCCAGCCTCATCCAGAAAAAGGGCGGCATCTATCGCGGTCTGTTCGAGCGTCAGGCGCTGGAACTGACCAAGGGACTTGTGATGGATGTTGCTGAGTAAGCTTTGGTCCACGGCATTCAGATTGGAATGCCGTGGACTTGGAAGAATTACCGCCAGCCGAGTGCGGGCGCGACATGTTTCAGAATGGAATCGAGGACATGCACATTGTAATCGACGCCCAGCTGATTGGGGATCGTGAGGAGCAGCGTGCCGGCCTCGGCAATGGCCTCATCCTGCGCCAGTTGCTTGATGAGTTGCTCCGGCTCTGCCGCATAAGAGCGCCCGAAAACGGCACGTGTTTGCGCATCCAGATAGCCGATGCTGTCGCCATCCTTGCCGCTTCCACCGAAATAGGACCGGTCACGGTCATCCATCAGCGCGAAGATGCTGCGGCTGACGGACACACGAGGGGTGCGGGTATGGCCCGCTTCTTTCCATGCCTCACGATAAGCGCGGATCTGCGCTGCCTGCTGAATGTGGAACGGCTCGCCGGTCTCGTCGTTCTTCAGCGTCGAGCTTTGCAGGTTCATACCGAGTTTGGCCGCCCAGACGGCTGTTGCGTTGGAACCGGCACCCCACCAGATGCGCTCGCGCAGACCTTCGGAATGGGGTTCGAGACGCAGCAGGCCGGGCGGGTTGGCAAACATGGGCCGTGGATTGGGTTCGGCAAAGCCTTCGCCTTTCAGAACTTCCAGAAAGACTTCCGCACTGTTGCGGCCCATATCGGCATCATCTGAGCCTTCCTTCGGCTGATAGCCGAAATAGCGCCAGCCTTCGATCACCTGTTCGGGAGACCCACGGCTGAGGCCAAGTTGCAGGCGACCATCGGAAATGAGGTCGGCAGCGCCAGCATCCTCCGCCATGTAGAGCGGATTCTCATAGCGCATGTCGATGACGCCGGTGCCGATTTCGATTTTGCTGGTGCGTGCGCCGACCGCTGCCAGAAGCGGGAAGGGCGAGGCAAGCTGGCGGGCGAAATGGTGCACCCGGTAATAAGCGCCATCGATCCCGATCTCTTCTGCGGCAACGGCCAGATCGATGGACTGGTGCAGCACGTCCTTGGCGGTGCGCGCCTGGGAATAGGCTCCGGGTCCCCAGTGACCGAATGACAGAAAGCCAATCTTCTTCATGTTATTTCACCTGATCTGCATATGTTTCGTTGCCAAACATATAGTGCGCCGATCAGCGATTGTATCGCCATGATTGTGAACAGTCTGTTCAGGCCTTGGCGCGAAGGGTCCCCGCACCATCATGTGCGGGGCCTTCAACCTGCACACCAACGATGGCGCTGGCGAGCTGACGGAAGGTGACATGGCCGACAATTTCGCCTGAAGCATCGATGACCGTAGCGGTTTCCTCGCCACTGCGCGCCAGCAAGCCCATCGTGTCTTCGATGCTGGTGCCGACAAGCACCTTGCGGTGGGCGGCAACAAAGCCCGGCGGGGGTTGAGACATGACAGCCTCGACATTGATGACGCGACCGCGGTTCACCTCCTTGACGAAATTGGCGATGTAATCGTCTGCCGGGCGCAGGACGATATCCTGACTGTTGCCCTGCTGGATGACCTCGCCGTCACGCAATATGGCGATCTGGTCTCCCAGACGAAGCGCCTCATCCAGATCATGGGTGATGAAGACGATGGTCTTCTTGATTTCTTTCTGGATATCCAAAAGCACGGTCTGCATGTCGGTGCGGATGAGCGGGTCAAGGGCGGAATAGGCCTCGTCCATCAACAGCACGGGTGCATCGTTGGAAAGGGCGCGCGCCAGCCCCACACGCTGCTGCATGCCGCCGGAAAGCTGGTTGGGAAAGCGGGTTTCAAAGCCTTTCAGGCCCACCCGCTCCAGCCAGCGCATGGCGATATCGACGCTCTTTGCCCGCTCCATGCCCTGCACTTCAAGGCCGTAAAGCGTGTTATCCAGCACGTTGCGATGGGGCAGAAGCGCAAATTTCTGGAAGACCATGGCCGTCTGGTGGCGGCGAAAGGCCCGCAATTCGGTCGCATTCATCTTCACCACATCGACACCATCCACCAGCACCTCGCCCGCTGTCGGATCAATCAACCGGTTGATGTGGCGGATGAGGGTGGACTTGCCGGAGCCTGACAGACCCATGATGACCTGAATGCAGCCGGAGGGAATATCTAGGTTGATATCCCGCAAGCCCAGAACATGGCCGTGCTTTTCGTTGAGCTCGGTTTTTGTCAACCCATTGCGAACGGCGTCGATATGGGTCTGCGGTGAAACGCCGAAAATCTTGTAGAGATTTCTGATCGTGATGCCGCCAAAAGACGTTTCAGCCATGGGAAATCTCCTGATGTTTCTGGAGCCTTTTGCCATAGGCCTGGCTGATGCGATCAAAGATGATGGCGATGCCGACGATGGCGAGGCCATTGAAGATGCCCAGCGTGAAATACTGGTTGGCGATGGCTTTCAGCACCGGTTGGCCAAGCCCCTGAACGCCGATCATGGAGGCGATGACGACCATGGCGAGCGCCATCATGATGGTCTGGTTGATGCCAGCCATGATGGTGGGAAGGGCGAGCGGCAGCTGCACCTTGAACAGCTTTTGCCAGCCGGAAGAGCCGAAGGCATCGGCGGCCTCCAGCACATCGCGGTCCACAAGGCGGATGCCGAGATTGGTGAGCCGGATCATTGGCGGAATGGCGTAGATGACGACAGCAATCAGCCCCGGGACGCGGCCAATGCCGAGCAGCATGACGACCGGGATGAGATAGACGAAGCTTGGCATGGTCTGCATCACATCCAGTATGGGATTGACCACGCGCTGGAAGCGATTGGAATGGGACATGGCAATGCCGATGGGCAGGCCGATGGCGATGGACAGAACGGTGCAGACGAAGATCATCGAGATGGTCCGCATCGTATCCATCCACATATCGAAATAACCGATGGCCAGAAGCGTGAAGAGACAGCCCACGACGATTTTGAGGCTGCGACTGCCAGCCCATGCGATGCCTAAAATGATGAGGATGATGACCGGCCACGGCGTTTGCGTCATGAAACGCTCGGCCCAGATCAGGAATTGTTGCAGCGGTGAAAAGAAGCCCTCGATGCTGCCGCCCCAGGCGCGGGTGAACTCGCGAAACCCGTCATCGATCATCTTTTTCAGATTTCGAAGCGTTTCGTCATCCATATGCGGAAACTTGTAAAACCAGTCCATGCCTTTCCCCTGTGATCGCGGTGACATGCGACGGGGTTTGCCCGCCGCATGTCCATTTGCGTGGCTGCCGGAATGTTCAGGCAGCAGGGAAAGCCATCAGAGAGAGGCCTTAATCTTTTCGGCTGCGGCTGGAGACACCCATTTCGTCCAGATATCGGGGCTTTCCTTGAGGAAATGCTTGGCGCTGTCTTCGCCCGTGGCCTGGTTGTCGGTCATCCATGCCATCAGCTTGTTGACGGTGGCGTTGCTCCACTGGCGCTTGTTGAGGTAATCCATGATTTCAGGCCCGGCCTTTTCGGAAAAAGGCTTGGCAACCAGTGTCACGACCTTGTCCACCGGCCATGCGTTTGGCTTGGGGTCCGGGCAATCGGCGACCGTGTTGCAGCGTTTCCATTCGGCGGCATCAGCGGCAACGCCGGGCTCAAGCTTGACCATTTCGTACTTGCCGAGAAGGGCGGTTGGCGACCAGTAATAGCCGACCCATGGCTGCTTGCGCTCATAAGCCTTGGCAATGGAGCCATCCAGACCGGCGGAAGAGCCGCTATCGACGAGGGTAAAGCCAGCTTTTTCAGCTCCGTATGCCTTGAAGAGTTGACCCGTGACGACGGTGCCGCCCCAGCCCTGCGGGCCGTTGACGATGGCGCCCTTATCCGGATTTTCCGCATTCGGGAACAGCTTCGGGTTCTTCATGAGATCGCCGATGGTCTTGATTTCGGGATGGGCGTCGGCGACGTATTTGGGTATCCACCAGCCCTGAATGCCGCCATCCGGCAGGGCTGTTGCGGCCACCACGAGCTTGCCTTCATCCACGCCGCGCTTGACGACCTCAGGCAGCGTATCCGCCCAGGCTTCAGGCGCGATATCCGGCTGGCCCTTTTCGACCATCGAGGTGATGGTTGGCACGGTATCACCAATGGTGATCTCGGCGCTGCAACCATAGCCTTCATTGAGAATGATCTTGTCGATGGCGGAGAGCACTTCGGCGCTCTGCCAGTTCATGCTGGCGATGGTTGGGCTTCCGCAATTGGCAGCATTGGCTGCCGCCGCGCCTCCCAGCAAACCAAACACCAGACAGGTTGATGCAAGCAATGACTTCATATCCGTTCCCTTTATTCGCGACGCTTATAAAGAGGCAAGCCTGCCGCTTGGGGTTGCCCCTGTCTTTGTCTTTGCAAAGTTGAGCGGATGATGGCGCGAAGCCCGGTGCGAACCTGCGCAAAATGCGACGGGGAGTTACCCAAGCACGACAGTGCGGGGCATTTTAAACTTTAGGTAACTTTTTGAGCATTTGGCGATCGCGACAACAGGATCACGCACTCTTTGCTGACGGATGTCAAAAAAAGCTGGATAGTTGATTTTCCCATGCCAATAATGGGAGTTGTCCGGAAAGGGCAGGATGGCGTTGAGGGATGTCGTCCGCAAGAGAACTCGTTTGGGGGAAACACCTTGGCTCGAATTACGCTTCGTCAATTGCTCGATCATGCGGCAGAACACGGTTATGGCGTGCCTGCTTTCAACATCAACAATATGGAGCAGGCGCTGGCCATTATGGATGCAGCGGATGCGACCAACTCTCCCGTCATCATGCAGGCATCACGCGGCGCGCGTGCCTATGCAAACGACATCATGCTCAAGCACATGATGGATGCCGTTGTGGAAATCTACCCGCACATTCCCGTCTGCGTGCATCTGGACCATGGCAATGAGCCAGCCAGCTGCATGACCGCCATGCAGGCCGGTTTCACATCCGTGATGATGGACGGTTCCCTGAAGGCCGATGGCAAGACGCCTGGAGACTGGGACTACAATGTGGGCGTGACCCGCGAGGTGACGACGACGGCCCATTACGGCGGCATTTCTGTTGAAGGTGAGCTGGGTGTTCTGGGATCGCTGGAAACCGGCATGGGCGAAGCCGAAGACGGCCACGGTGCCGAAGGCGTGCTTTCGCATGACCAGTTGCTGACCGACCCCGACGAAGCCGTAAAGTTCGTGCGCGAAACCAAGGTGGATGCGCTGGCCGTTGCCATGGGCACCAGCCACGGCGCCTACAAGTTTACTCGCCGCCCGGATGGTTCCGTGCTGGCGATGAATGTGATCGAGGCGATCCACCACAAGTTGCCCAACACGCATCTCGTGATGCACGGCTCATCGACCGTGCCGCAGGATTTGCAGGATATCATCAATGCCTATGGCGGCGCCATCAAGCCGACCTGGGGCGTTCCCATCGAGGAAATCCAGCGCGGCATCAAGAACGGCGTGCGCAAGATCAACATCGACACGGACTGCCGCATGGCCATTACGGGCCAGATCCGCAAGGTACTGGCGGAAGACCCAGCCGAGTTCGATCTGCGAAAATATCTCAAGCCCGCCCGCGATGCGATGACCAAGCTGTGCAAAGAGCGGTTTGAACTGTTCTGGACCGCAGGTCAGGCGTCGAAGATCACGCCGCTGCCGCTGCGGGAAATGGCGAAGCGTTATGCGTCCGGTTCGCTGGATCCTGTGATTTCGTAAACGGGCTTACACCACTCGGTCGTCATCCTCGGGCTTGACCCGAGGATCTGCCACGGTTCGTCTTTCGCGACGCCAGTGGGCTCTTGAAGGTGATATGAAGACAAAAAAGGCCGGAGGCGATGAATTCGCCTTCGGCTTTTGCGTTTCTGAAAGCCCACGTCGAAGTCGCTTGGGCGGCAGTAGACCCTCGGGACAAGCCCGAGGGTGACGGAGGTGGGATGGTTGGTTGGCTGGTCGGATGGTGGGGCTGGTGGAGTTGGTCGCAAAAAAACCGGGGGCAGTAAGCCGCCCCCGGCGTCATTGACTTCAGCAGACTTACTTCTGCCAGCTCTTGACCAGTTCGTCGTAGTTGACGGTCATCGGCTTTTCTTTTTCGTTGGCGACCTTCAGCTGGGGTGCGAGGTTGCCCTTAGAAACGGCGTCCTTGTTCCAGTATTCGAGGTCGTGTTCTTCAGCGAGTTTCGGTCCAAATTCGCCCTGAACGCCTGCACGTTCCAGACGCTGCAAGACCTTTTCCTGTTCGGCGCAAAGTGAGTCCATTGCCGCCTGAGCAGTCTTTGCTCCGGAGGATGCATCACCCACTGCCTGCCACCATAGCTGTGCAAGCTTTGGATAATCAGGAACGTTGGTGCCGGTTGGCGACCACTGAACGCGGGCTGGCGAGCGATAGAACTCGATCAGGCCGCCGAGATCCTTGGCGCGCTTGGTGAAGCTTTCGTGGTTGATCGAGGATTCGCGGATGAGTGTCAGGCCGACATGGCTTTTCTTCAGATCCACGGTCTTCGAGGTTACGAACTGCGCGTAGAGCCATGCGGCCTTGGCACGATCGTCAGGGGTGGATTTCATCAATGTCCAGGAACCCACGTCCTGATAGCCGAGCTTCATGCCGTCTTTCCAGTAGACGCCATGCGGGGAGGGGGCCATGCGCCACTTCGGCGTGCCATCCTCATTAACGACGGGCAGGCCCTTCTTGACCGCATCCGCCGTAAAGGCCGTATACCAGAAGATCTGCTGGGCCACTTCGCCCTGCGCCGGAACCGGGCCGGATTCGGAGAAGTTCATGCCCTGCGCTGCTGGAGGCGCGTAAGCCTTCAACCAGTCGAGATATTTCTGGATAGCATAGACCGAGGCAGGTCCGTTGGTATCACCACCGCGCGCAACGCAGGAACCGACCGGCTGGGATTTCTCGTTGACCTTGATGCCCCATTCATCGACCGGCAGGCCGTTTGGCAGGCCCTTGTCGCCGTTGCCAGCCATCGAAAGCCAGGCATCGGTAAAGCGCCATCCGAGCGACGGGTCTTTCTTGCCATAGTCCATATGGCCGTAGACCTTCTTGCCGTTGATTTCACGACCGGTAAAGAATTCGGCGATGTCTTCATAGGCAGACCAGTTGACGGGAACGCCGAGGTCATAGCCATATTTGGCCTTGAAATCCGCCTTGTTCTTTTCGTCGTTGAACCAATCATACCGGAACCAGTAAAGGTTGGCGAACTGCTGGTCAGGCAACTGGTAGAGCTTTCCATCCGGCGCGGTGGTGAACTTCGTGCCGATGAAATCCTTCAGGTCGAGGCCAGGATTGGTGACGGCCTTGCCTTCATTCGCCATCCAGTCCGTCAGGTTGCGGGCCTGCTGGTAGCGCCAGTGGGTGCCGATCAAGTCGCTGTCGTTGACGAAAGCGTCATAGATGTTTTCGCCAGACTGCATCTGCGTCTGGAGCTTTTCCACCACGTCACCTTCACCGATGAGGTCGTGGGTCAACTTGATGCCGGTGATTTCCGAGAAGGCCTTGGCCAGCACCTTGGATTCATATTCATGCGTGGTCAGCGTTTCGGAAACGACCTTGATATCCATGCCGGCAAAAGGCTTTGCCGCATCGATGAACCATTGCATTTCCTTTTCCTGTTCAGCCCGGCTCAGGCTGGAGAGATCGCCGACTTCCTTGTCCAGGAAGGTCTTGGCCTCGTTCATCCCGGCGTTGGCCACGCCGGTCAGTGCCAGCAGCGCGGCTGCCGTGGTTGCTAATAGATGCGCTCGCATAATCATCCTCCCAATGTTTACGATTGCTTGCAGTCCCATATCCGGGCGGTCCCTCCGCCCGGTATTTCCGTCGGTTGATCTATATGAGGCGGAACACGCCAATCGCATAGACAACCGAAAGAGCCAGTGCCCACCAAAGGCCGGGGCCGATAAGGCCGAGCCAACCAAGGTGGATGAATGCCGAGCCGAGCAGCGACACGAACAGCCGGTCGCCGCGTGTCGTCTCAAAGCGTAAGATTCCAATGCGCGGATTGCCGCCGGGCGATATATATTCCCAAACCGCCATGCCGATCAGCAGCGCCAGAATCGTCATAAAAAACAGTGCCGTGGGCAGCGTCCACGCCATCCAGGAAAAACTCATCGATCTTCTCCTTGTTAGACGCGACCGAGCGCAAAGCCCTTGGCGATGTAGTTTCTGACGAAATAGATGACGAGTGCGCCGGGGATGATGGTGAGCACACCGGCAGCAGCCAGCACGCCCCAATCCATGCCCGAGGCGGAAACCGTGCGTGTCATGGTGGCGGCAATCGGCTTTGCGGCTGTTGTCGTCAGCGTTCTGGCCAGCAGAAGTTCGACCCAAGAGAACATGAAGCAGAAGAAGGCTGCCACACCAATGCCGCTGGCGATGAGGGGCATGAAGATCTTCACGAAGAAGCGCGGGAAGGAATAACCGTCAATATAGGCGGTTTCATCGATTTCCTTCGGCACGCCGGACATGAAGCCTTCGAGAATCCAGACTGCCAGCGGAACGTTGAACAGGCAGTGGGCAATGGCCACCGCGATGTGCGTATCGATCAAGCCGAAAGCGGAATAGAGCTGGAAGAAGGGAAGCGCAAACACGGCGGGTGGTGCCATGCGGTTGGTCAGCAGCCAGAAAAACAGGTGCTTGTCGCCCAGAAAGCGGTACCGGGAAAAGGCATAGGCTGCGGGCAGGGCGGCGGCGACGGAAATCACCGTGTTCATCGCTACGTAGATGATGGAGTTGATATAGCCATTATACCAGGCTGGATCGGTAAAGATGACGGTGTAGTTGCGCAGCGTCGGGTTTTGCGGCCAGAGCGAAAAGGCACCGAGAATCTCGCCGTTTTCCTTGAAGCTCATATTCACGAGCCAATAGATCGGCAGCAGCAGAAACAGGATGTAGATCGTTGGGATCAAAAAGGAGAAGCGTGTGATGGACTTTGAATTGCTCATGATAATCTCCTTTCTCAAGCCTGTTCGTCGCTATTGGTCATGACTGTGTAGAAGATCCAGGACAGGGCAAGGATAATCAGGAAGTAGATGATCGACATGGCCGCCGCTGGCCCCAGATCGAACTGACCGACCGCCATTTTTACAAGATCGATGGACAGGAAAGTGGTGGAATTGCCCGGTCCGCCGCCGGTGACCACGAAAGGTTCGGTGTAGATCATGAAGCTATCCATGAAGCGCAGCAGCACAGCGATGAGAAGCACGCGCTTCATTTTCGGCAACTGGATATAGCGGAAGACCGACCAGCGGGATGCGCCATCGATGCGCGCCGCCTGATAATAGGCATCGGGAATAGAGACCAGGCCGGCATAGCAGAGCAGCACGACAAGGCTCGTCCAGTGCCAGACATCCATGATGATGACGGTTGCCCAGGCATCCACAGGGTCCTGCGTATAGTTGTAATCGACACCGAGCATCGACAGATAATGCCCGAGAAAGCCGATATCGACGCGGCCGAAGACCTGCCAGATGGTGCCGACAACGTTCCATGGAATGAGAAGCGGCAAGGCCATGAGCACGAGGCAGACGGGGACGCCAAGGCCGGTTTTGGGCATATTGAGCGCAATCAGAATGCCGAGCGGTATCTGGATTGCCAGAATGACGAAGGAGAAAATCAGGTTGCGCATCAACGCATCCCAGAAGCGGGGCGAATGCAGGATTTCCATGAACCAGTCGGTTCCGGCCCAGAAGAACTGGTTGTTTCCGAATGTATCCTGAACCGAATAATTGACCACCGTCATCAGCGGGATGATCGCAGAAAATGCCACGAGCACCAGAACGGGAATGAGCAGCAGCCATGCCTTGTTGTTGACTGTTTTTTCCATGGTCAGGCCTCCATGCCAACGCGCCAGCTATCGGCATAGATGCCGATGGCTTGGGGATCGAAACTGACATGCGGTTCGGATGGAATGTCGCCATCCTCAGGAACGACCACCGTCAACGGATGTCCGGCAAAGCTTGCCCGTACGATTTTATGGCGACCGATATCCTCAACCTTGCTGATGGTGACGGGCATGCCCTCACGGCCAAGGGTGATGAATTCAGGCCGGATGCCAAGCTCTGTGCGCGCACCGGCCTTCACGCCAGGTGCCGATGCCAGAACCAGATTTTGATCGCCAATACGGGCCGTTGCACCATCCAGCGCCACAGGCATGAAGTTCATGCCCGGAGAGCCGATGAAATAGCCGACGAAGGTGTGGCGGGGTTGCTCGAAGAGCTCGGCAGGCGTGCCGATCTGCACGATCTGGCCGTCATACATGACGACGACCTTATCCGCGAAGGTCATGGCCTCGGTCTGGTCATGGGTGACATAGACCATGGTAAAGCCGAACTGCTTGTGAAGACGTTTCAGCTGCGAACGCAGAACCCATTTCATGTGGGGATCGATGACCGTCAACGGCTCGTCGAACAGGATGGCGTTCACGTCATCGCGCACAAGGCCGCGTCCCAGCGATATCTTCTGCTTCTGGTCGGCGGTCAGCCGATTGGCGCGGCGGGTTGCCATATCCTTGAGATCGATCATCTCGAGGATTTCGTTCACGCGACGACCGACATCGTTTTCCGCCACACCGCGATTGCGCAGGGGAAAGGCCAGATTGTCGTAAACGGTCATGGTGTCGTAAATGACGGGAAACTGGAACACCTGCGCGATGTTGCGCTGTTCCGTCGGCAGGTTTGTGACATCCTTGCCATCGAACAGGATGCGGCCATCGGATGGATGGATCAGGCCTGAGATAATGTTGAGCAGGGTTGTCTTGCCGCAGCCGGACGGGCCGAGCAGCGCGTAGGCACCGCCATCGCTCCACTCATGGTCCACTTCCTTCAAGGCGTAATCATTGGCCGCCCGTGCCTTGGCATTGTAGGCGTGGCGGATATGGTCGAGACTGATGCGTGCCATGGTCTCTTCTCCTCACGCGGCTGCTTGTTGCGGGGCGCCAAGCGAGCGTCCCGTCGCATCGAACGCCATCAGATGGCGGGTGTCGAGATAGACATCGACCTCACGATCCGGCTCGATATCCAGAATGCCGCGTGTCAGCATGACCCAGCGGTTGCCCGCATAATTGAGATGGATAAAGCTTTCCGAACCGGCAATTTCCGAAATCAGCGTTTTCGCGCCGAGCTTTGCCGTCCCACCGTCATTGCTTGGTGCCGGGTAAAGATGGTGGGGATGGAAGGCGAGCGTGACCGGACCTTCTGCTACATCAGAGAGATGGGCCGGGACCGGAAAGGCGGTTTCGCCATTGTGAAGGAAGGACGCGCCGGAGCGGGTCAGCGGCAGGATGTTGAGTGGCGGATCGGCAAAGGTCTTTGCCGACACAAGATCGACCGGGTTTCTGTAGAGATCGATGGTGCTGCCGAACTGGGCCACATGCCCCTGATGCATGGTAGCTGTGTTGCCGCCCAGCAGAAGTGCCTCGGATGGCTCGGTGGTTGCGTAAACGAAGATCGCGCCGGATTCTGCGAAGATCTTCGGCAGTTCCTCACGCAACTCTTCGCGCAGCTTGTAATCAAGGTTGGCGAGCGGCTCATCGAGCAGAACGAGGCTGGCATTCTTGACGATGGCGCGGGCAAGGGCCGTGCGCTGCTGCTGGCCACCGGAGAGGTTGAGCGGCGTGCGGTCGAGATAGGGCGTCAGCCGCAGCATTTCGGCGGCGCGCCGCACCTCCCGGTCAATCGTTGCTGCATCCTTCTTGGCAATGCGCATAGGGGAGGCGATGTTTTCGTAAACGGTGAGCGCGGGATAATTGATGAACTGCTGATAGACCATGGCGACGCTGCGATCCTGCACGCGCTTGCCCGTGACATCGGCACCATCAAACAGAAGCTGTCCCTCGGTCGGTCTGTCCAGACCGGCCATGAGCCGCATCAGTGATGTTTTTCCAGATAGAGTCGGCCCCAAGAGCACATTCAATGTGCCCCGTTTCAGGGTCAGATTTGTGGGGTGAATATGGTACTCACCACCCACCATCTTTGCGATATTTCGTAATTCCAGCATGCGTTCCCGAGGCCTCCCAACCTGCAAGATTCTGCTTCAATGTCAGTGTTTTATGCCCCTGCGGGCATGGTTCAAGCGGCGTTCGTTGCCATGTAGTCGTTTAGTGAGGCCGCTTGCTCACGAGAAAAATGCAGGCCCTGCTTGGTTCTGCGCCACAGCACGTCTTCGCTGGTTCTGGCCCATTCCTGCTGCATCAGCCATTCAACTTCACGCTCGTAAAGATCGCCTCCGAAATGCTGGCCAAGCGCCTCCATGCTGGCCGCATTCCCGAGGATCGCGTGTGCCTTCGTTCCATAAAGACGCACCAGTCTGCGCGCCTGACGATCTGAAAGAAAGCTGTATTTTGCCTTGAGCTTGCTTACTTCTGTCTCGTAGCCGGTTGCTGCGAAATCTCCGCCCGGAAGCGAGCTTTTGCCTGTCCACGGCTTGCCCTTGTCACCAATGGCTTCCGCCACTTTTTCCAGCGCATGTTCGGCCAGACGGCGATAGGTGGTGAGCTTGCCGCCGAACACATTCAGAAGTGGTGCGGCTCCGTCCGTGCCCTCAAGCTTCAACACGTAATCGCGCGTGGCTTCCTGCGCACTGGATGCGCCATCATCAAAAAGCGGGCGCACAGCCGAATAAGTCCAGACGATATCGTCCTTCGTGACAGGTTCGGCAAAATATTCGCTGGCGGCGTTGCACAGGTAATCGGTTTCCTCGCCGCTGATTTTCACATCGGCAGGGTCACCGGTGTAGTCGCGGTCGGTGGTCCCGATCAGCGTGAAATCCGTTTCATAGGGGATGGCAAAAATGATGCGGTTATCAGGGTTTTGGAAGAAATAGGCCCTGACATCGTTGAACTTCTTCTTCACGATGATGTGGCTGCCCTGAACCAGACGCACATTGTGAACCTGGTTCTTGCCCGCCGCATTGGACAGGACATTATCTACCCATGGGCCGGATGCGTTGACCAGCATGCGGGACTGAACAGTCTTGATCGCGCCGCTTGCGGTATCCTTCACGTCGATATTCCACAGTCCGCCATCACGGCGCACAGATGTAACCTTGGCGCGGCTCATGATATCCGCGCCCCGGTCTGCCGCATCACGCGCATTCAAGACGACGAGGCGGGCGTCATCCACCCAGCCATCAGAATATTCAAAGGCTTTGGTGAACAGCGGCTTCAGCGGCTTTCCGGCAGGATCGCGGCGCATGTCGAGCGATTTGGTCGCGGGCAGCAGCTTGCGGCCACCGAGGTGATCGTAAAGGAAAAGGCCGAGACGGATGAGCCAGGCCGGGCGAATGCCGCCCTTGTGGAAAGGCAGAACGAAACGCATGGGCCAGATGATGTGGGGCGCCATGGCCCAGAGCACTTCGCGCTCCATCAAGGCCTCGCGCACCAACCGGAACTCGTAATGTTCGAGGTAACGAAGGCCGCCGTGAATGAGCTTGGTTGCGCCTGAAGACGTGCCGGAGGCGAAATCATTCATCTCGGCAAGCGTCACGGAATAGCCACGGCCCGCAGCGTCACGCGCGATTCCGCATCCATTGATGCCTCCACCGATCACGAAAATATCGCGGACAGCGCTCTCAGCCACTGCATTCTCCCTGATGCGACTATGCGCCGCTTGTTCTCTTTAAATCCGAACTTAATCAGAGTTAAAATGAAAAGAAAGCGAATGTCAAACGAATGTTCGCAACTCAATTCGGCTTCGTTTGGTTTTCGGTTTCGATCAGCCGGACGTCGTTTTCGCGGCAGATGGCCTTGACCGATGCAGAGGGGCAGTGGTCGGTTATAAAGGTGTGAACCTGCGATAGATGGCCAATTCTGACGGGTGCCGTGCGGTCGAATTTGCTTGAATCCGAGACGAGAATGACGTGCCGCGCATTGGCGATGATGGCCTGTGCGACTTTCACTTCGCGGAAGTCGTAATCGAGGAGTGCGCCGTCCTTGTCGATGGCAGAAACGCCGATGACAGCATAGTCCACCTTGAACTGTCGAATGAAATCGACAGCCGCCTCTCCCACGATGCCGCCATCGGTGCCGCGCACCACGCCACCGGCAATGACGACCTCGATGCCTGAGAATATCCTCAACCTGTTGGCAACATTGATGTTATTGGTAATGACCATCAGTTCCTGATGGTCCACCAAGGCTTCGCCAACGGCCTCCGTGGTGGTGCCGATATTGATGAAAAGCGATGATTTTCCGGGAATGATATCGGCTGCTGCGCGGCCTATCGCCTGTTTTTCAGTCGCGGCAATAGAGCGTCGCGCCTCGTATTTGACGTTCTCCGTGCTGCTGGGAAAAATAGCGCCGCCATGGATGCGTGTGAGCGCACGCGCTTCGCAAAGGTCGTTCAGATCCTTGCGGATTGTCTGGGCCGTTACCGAAAATCGTGACGCCAGATCATCCACGCTGACCTTGCCCTCGGATTTTGCAAGCTCGATGATATCAAGTTGGCGCGATGAGAACATCATGAAGGCTTCTACCCGGCAATATGGATGAAGTTTCGTTTTATTTCATTTTTTGAGAAAACGAAAGCGGTAGAGAGGCGCATTTCGCGCAGGTTTTCCACAATCTACGGGGTTATAAACCCTTTAAATTGTCCGCCTGATAAATATTGGGGTTGCGCGTCAGGCGGATTTGTCATTGTTTGCGGGTTCTCACACTTTATGGGGAAATTAAAAAAATGAAATCTATAAAAACAACAACGCGAGCCGCACTCCTGCTAGGCTCGATCCTGATTGGCGCAACTCCTTCTCTCGCAGAAACCGTTCTGCACCGTGGCAATTCCGGCGAGCCGCAGACGCTCGACCAGGCCCAGACCTCGATCAACATCGAAGCTTTCATCGTGAAGGACCTTTATGAAGGCCTCACCATCTATGACGCCGCGGGCAAGATCGTTCCCGGCGCTGCGGAAAGCTGGACGCTGTCTGACGATGGCACGGTCTACACATTCAAGCTGCGCGAAAACGCAAAATGGTCTGACGGCACACCAGTGACCGCCGAGGACTTCGTGTTCTCCTACCAGCGCGTTGAAGATCCGAAGACTGCCGCGAAATACGCAAATATTCTCTACCCCATCAAGAATGCCGAAAAGATCAACAAGGGCGAAGCCAAGCTCGAAGAGCTCGGCATCAAGGCTGTTGACGCCAAGACGCTGGAAATCACGCTTGAGCGCGCGACACCATTCTTCCTTGAGCTGCTCGCGCACCAGACTGCACTGCCCGTTTCAAAAGCAAGCGTTGAGAAGAACGGCGCGGACTTCGTCAAGCCGGGCATCATGGTTTCGAACGGTGCCTATACGCTTCAGGCGCATGTTCCCAATGACAGCCTGACAGTCGTGAAGAACCCGAACCACTGGGACGCGGCCAACACCAAGATCGACAAGGTCATTTTCTACCCAATTGACGATCAGGCCGCTTCCGTGCGCCGTTTCGAAGCCAAGGAAATGGACCTTGCCTATAATTTCTCGGCCGATCAGCTGGATCGTCTACGGACATCCTACGGTGATCAGGTCCGCGTAACGCCGACACTCGCAACCTATTACTACACCTTCGATACGCGTGAAGCGCCCTATAACGACGTTCGCGTTCGCCGCGCGCTCTCCATGGCCGTAGACCGTGACTTCCTTGCCAAGGAAATCTACAGCGGCTCGCAGTTGCCATCCTACTCCATGGTTCCGCCCGGCATGGGCAGCTATGGCGAGCCTGCCAAGGCAGACTTCGCCACACTTTCGCAGCTCGACCGTGAAGACGAAGCCGTGAAACTGATGAAGGAGGCCGGTTATGGCGAAGGCGGCAAGCCGCTGTCCGTCGAAATCCGCTATAACACCAACCCGAACCATGAGCGCGTTGCGACAGCCGTTGCCGATATGTGGAAGACCACATTCGGTGCCAATGTGTCGCTAGTCAACCTCGACGTGGCCTCGCACTATGGCTATCTGCAGGAAGGCGGCAAGTTCAACGTTGCCCGTGCTGGCTGGGTTGCCGACTACGCGGATGCGGAAAACTTCCTGGCTCTGTCTGTCTCTTCCAACAAGACCTTCAACTATTCGAAATTCAACAATCCTGAATTCGATGCGTTGATGAAGAAGTCTTACGAAGAAAAAGACGCTGCTGCTCGCAACAAGATCCTGCACGAGGCAGAAACCATCCTGATGAAGGAACAGCCGGTTGCGCCGTTCCTGACGCAGGCTGACCTTTGGCTGGTTTCGAACCGCGTCAAGGGCTGGAAGGACAATGCCAATAACGAGCACCTCAGCCGCTTCCTGAGCGTTTCCGAATAAGCAATGCTGCCACGGTGGTTCTGAAACATGTCGCGCATCTTGCCCGCGCGACATGTTTGCAAGAACGGGTTATATGTGCGGCTGGATGAAAATCCCGACGCATTTCGCCGCCGTGCCATGCCGGAGCCCGAATTATCATGATCTCTTTCGTTCTGCGCCGTTTGGCGAGCGCCGTGCCGACGTTGTTTATCGTCGTCACGATTTCTTTTTTTCTGATGCGATTTGCACCTGGCGGTCCGTTCAATCTTGAGCGCCCTCTGCCCCCGCAGACCATGGAAAACCTGATGAGAACATATCATCTGGATGAACCATTGTGGCGTCAGTATCTGATCTACATGAAGAACGCCGTGACCGGCGATTTCGGCCCGAGCTACATCTATAAGGACAACACCGTTGCCCAATTGATCGGCAAGGGTCTGCCCTATTCGCTGGAGCTTGGTTTTTACGCGCTGCTGCTGGCCTTGATCGGCGGTGTGCTGGCCGGAACTTTTGCGGCGCTGAGGCAAAACAGCCTGTTCGACTTCTCGCTCATGTCCGTTTCCACGGTTGGCGTGACGGTGCCGAACTTCGTTGTTGCGCCAGTTCTGACGCTGGTCTTTGCGGTTCTACTCGGTCTTCTGCCCGCCGGAAGCTGGGGCGATGGTTCGCTGCGCTATCTGCTTTTGCCGATGATTGCGCTGGCTTTGCCGCAGCTGGCCGTCATTGCTCGCCTGACACGAGGCTCCATGATCGAGGCTCTGCGGATGGATCATATCCGAACCGCCAAGGCCTATGGCCTGCCCAGCCGCACGGTCGTCATCGTGCATGCCATGCGTGCGGCCATGCTGCCGGTGGTTTCCTATCTTGCACCCTGCGCTGCCGCACTGCTGACCGGCTCCGCCGTGATCGAAACGATCTTCACCATTCCCGGTGTCGGTCGCTACTTCGTTCTGGGCGCTATCAATCGTGACTATACGCTTGTGATGGGAACCGTCGTTCTCATCGCGCTGTTCGTCATTGTTTTCAATCTGGTGGTCGATATTCTATACGGCCTTCTTGATCCGAGGGTCAGACATGACTGATATCCCCGGCACAACAGCCGTTTCTCCTTCGGTGAAAAGCCGAAGCCTCTTCCAGCTCGCAACCATGCGTTTCCGGCGCAACACCGCTGCCATGGCCGGATCGGTCATGCTGGTGCTGATTACGCTGTTCTCGTTCCTGGGGCCGCAGTTCCTCACCCACACCTACGACCAGGTGTTCTCGTCCTATGTCTCGGTTCCACCAAGTCTTGAGGCGCGGCCTGATGCCGGCAGTCTCCAGGGCGTGATGGAGGGCGTTGCCGAGCGGGCACGGGTAGAGCTTAGGGAATTTGTTGTCGAAGGGCAGAAATTTACCGCGACCGTCACTTCTTCAAGCACGGTTGATCCACGCACGACACGCTATTTCGACCGCGCCAATGAGTTTGAAAACACCACAGTCGTTGCCACGGAGGACGATGGCCGCACGCTGAAGATAGAAGGCGATGTGAACCGCGAATATTTCTTCTTCGGCACAGACAGCAACGGCCGTGACCTTCTCGTTCGCGTCATGCTGGGTGGGCAGATCTCGATTGCTGTGGGCGTTCTCGCCAGCCTCGTGTCGCTCGGCATCGGCGTCGTTTATGGCGCAACCGCTGGCTATATTGGCGGGCGTGTCGATAATGCGATGATGCGCTTTGTGGAAATCCTCTATTCGCTTCCCTTCGTGTTTCTCGTCGTTGTGCTTGTGGTGTTCTTCGGGCGAAGTTTCATTCTGATCTTCCTCGTTATCGGGGCGGTGGAATGGCTGGATATGGCGCGCATCGTGCGTGGCCAGACGCTGGCTCTCAAACGTCGTGAATTCGTCGGTGCCGCACAGGCGCTGGGCCTGACCGACTGGCAGATCATCCGCCGCCACATCATTCCCAACACCATCGGCCCTGTGGTCGTGTTCGTGACGGTTGTGGTGCCGAAAGTCATTCTTCTGGAAAGCTTCCTGTCGTTCCTCGGTCTTGGCGTTCAGGCACCGTTGACCAGCTGGGGCGCGCTGATTTCCGAAGGTGCGCAGAATATCCAGTCTGCCCCATGGCTGCTGATATTCCCGGCGACATTCTTCGTGCTGACGCTGTTTTCCTTGAACTTTGTGGGCGACGGGTTGCGTGACGCGCTCGACCCGAAGGATCGCTGATATGAATACGACATCTGACACCATCCTGACCGTGCGCGGTCTCAAAGTGGATTTCACAACGCCGGATGGCGATGTGAACGCCGTCAAGGGTATCGATCTCGATGTAAAAGCGGGTGAGACGCTGGCTGTGGTCGGTGAATCCGGCTCCGGCAAGAGCCAGACCATGATGGGCATCATGGGGCTACTGGCTGCCAATGGTCGTGTACAGGGTTCAGCCAAATATCGCGGTCGCGAGCTGGTTGGCCTTCCCGTCGATGAGCTTAACGGCATCCGCGGCGCGAAGGTCACGATGATCTTCCAGGAGCCGATGACCTCGCTTGATCCGCTTTACAAGATCGGCAAGCAGATTGCCGAGCCGATCGTCCACCATCGCGGTTCCAGCAAGACGGAAGCGCGGGCGAGGGTGCTGGAATTGCTGAAGCTGGTTGGCATTCCAGACCCTGAAAGACGCATTGACAGCTATCCGCACGAGCTTTCCGGTGGGCAGCGCCAGCGCGTGATGATTGCCATGGCTCTGGCCAATGAGCCGGACCTGCTGATCGCGGATGAGCCGACCACTGCACTTGACGTGACCATTCAGGCGCAGATCCTCGACCTCCTGAAATCCTTGCAGCAGCGTTTCGGCATGGCCGTTGTGCTGATTACCCATGATCTGGGCGTCGTGCGGCATTTTGCCGACCGTGTTGCTGTCATGCGGCGTGGCGAGATCGTGGAAACGGGTACGACGGAAGACATTTTCGAGCGTCCGCAGGCCGACTATACGAAGATGCTTCTGGATGCCGAACCCAGCGGCCACAAGCCGCCTATTGGTGGCGATGCACCTGTGGTTCTCTCCGGCCAGAATGTGACGGTGGATTACGAAATCCCCGGCGGCATCTTCACCAAGGCCAGCGCGTTCAGGGCCGTTGAAAGCGTCACCGTCAACCTGCGTCAGGGCCAGACCATCGGCATTGTCGGCGAATCCGGCTCGGGTAAATCCACGCTTGGACGCGCCTTGCTGCGACTGACCCCATCCACCGGGCGGCTGTTCTTCGGCAAGACGGAGATTTCAGGTCTCGACAGAAAGGCCATGCGGCCCATGCGCCGCCAGCTTCAGCTGGTGTTTCAGGACCCCTATGGTTCGCTGTCTCCACGCCAGACGGTGGGTGAAATCATTACCGAAGGTCTATACGTGCACGAACCGCAATTGAGCCGTGCCGAGCGCGACAAGCGGGCGATTGAGGCGCTGACGGAGGTGGGCCTCGACCCCGCAGCCCGCAACCGCTATCCGCACGAGTTCTCCGGCGGTCAGCGGCAGCGTATTGCCATTGCACGCGCGATTATCCTCAAGCCGGATGTGGTTATTCTGGATGAGCCCACATCGGCGCTGGACCGTTCGGTGCAGGGGCAGGTCATCGATCTCTTGCGCGACCTTCAGACTGCGCATGGTCTTTCCTATATTTTCATCAGTCATGACCTGTCGGTCATCAAGGCGATCTCAGATTATGTGATCGTGATGAAAGACGGGAAGATCGTGGAAGAGGGTGAGACGGATGCGGTGTTCAACAACCCTGCTGCCGATTACACCAAAACCCTGATCCAGTCTGCTTTCACAGCGGATGCAGCTGCCTGAGGATAGACCGGCTCCGGCCGGTCTATATTTCCGGGTCAAGGAACAATTCGGTCACATCTGCGTTATTGCCTCGTGAAATTGATGTGCCAGCATAAGGCACCAGGAGGATATATGTTTAAATTGATTCAGGTGTCGGGTCTTGCGATGGTCATGGCTATGGCTGGTGTTGCGGCCACGGCCCCCGCCAATGCGCAGGACATGGAACTCAGAATTGGTCGTGACGGCGTTCGCCCTGTCATTCGCGACCGCGACATCGACCGCCGTGGCCCACCGCCTCGCCGTGGATGCGGTGAACGCGAAGCCCGTGCAGCAGCCCGTGATTCCGGTCTGCGCGATCCAGAAATCGTGCGCGTAACGCCTCGCCGAGTTGTCGTGCAGGGCTTTACCCGTCGCGGCCCGAGCACGATCACCTTCGCAAATGAACGCGGTTGCCCTGAAATCTGAGCATCGCTCCTATTTGCTGCCGATATGAGATGTTGAAACCCGCCTTGTGCGGGTTTTTTCGTGGCATGTGGGAATAAATAGAAACTGTTTGGCATTGGCGTGCCCATCTCATACAACGAGAAGAGTATATATTTTAGGTTTGTTGCGAATAAGCGAATTGTCGAGTTCAGTATGATAGAAAATATAATTGCCACGCGGGTGGCAAGTCCGGCACAGGTGCTCGAATGTTTCGACACGCTGCCGGTGGTCGATCTTTCGTTTATGGCAGGGCGCTGGCGGGGTTTCGAGATCAAGACCGGTCACAGGCTCGATGGGCTACTGGAGCCAAGCGGCTGGTATGGCAAACTGTTCATCAGCGCGGAAGCGGTGCACCCGCTTCTGTTCAACGCCCGCGACGGCAAAGAGCTTTACGCCGTTGATCCTCTGCTGGTGCCGTTGGGCTTGCCCTTCCCACGCTCATCGGTGCTGGGTCTTGCCATGGCCGTTCTGCGCCCTGTTTTGCAAACGCGTTTGCCCAAGGCCCGTCTTCGGATGATCGAGTATCGCGGGCGCTCGACCGCCACGATGGCCTATGATGGCAAGCCGATCTTCGATCATTTCGTGAAGATCGATGACAGTCGTGTTCTGGGCATCATGGACCTCAAGGGCATGAGCGGCCCCTATGCATTCTGCTTGGAGCGCGACGATACGCCCATGGATGTGAGGCTCTGACCATGACCGGCGTAACCCTGATTACCGGTGGGGCAAGCGGCATTGGCAGGCTGCACGCCCTTCACGATGCTGCAAAAGGCGCGACCGTTGCCATTATCGACCTCAATGATGAGGGGCTTGCGGAGGTTTCGGCGAAACACGCTTTGATCCACGCCTTCCGCTGCGATGTGACGGATTACGCCGCAATGGAGAACCTCGTCGGCGAAATCGAGCGTGATCTCGGTGAGATCGACCGGCTCTTTGTCTGCGCGGCCATGATGCCGGGTGGCGAGTTGGCGGCGGACGAACCGGAAAAGATCAATCGCCTCATGCAGATCAATTATGGTGGCACGGTCAATGTCACCGGGATTGTGCTCTCACGCATGCTGCCTCGGGCAAAGGGCGATGTCGTCATTTACGGCTCGACTGCGGGCATTGTTCCGGTAAACCGCTTTGGCGCTTATGGGGCGACGAAGGCGGCGGTCAACCATTATGCCAAGGTGCTGATCAGCGAAAACCGCAATTCGGGCTTACGTTTTCAGCTCGTCTGTCCGCCAGCGGTGGACACGCCGTTGATCGCGCAGGTCATTGAAGATGGCCCTGGCTTCATCAAAAATGGTCGCAAGTGGATCTCACACATGATGGCCCCTGAGGCTGTTGTGGCCTCTGTCGAAAAGGCGCTGGAGGTGGGACGGGAGATTAACTATCCCGGTCGGGGAAAGCTGATCGAACTGGCCTACCGCGCATGTCCCGGCATCCTTCGATGGGTCTCAAACAATACCTAGGGTCAATGCCGCTTAAGATTAAAACAGCCCGGAGGAACATCTCAGAGGCCGCAGCGTTTTCCTGTGCTTGAAAAAGGAGACTATGATGGCAGTGACCTATCACGTTGGTGAACACGATGGCGGATACGCTTACCGGCTTGGCGATGTTTGGTCGGAGACGTTTCCTGACCATGATTCTGCGCTGAACGCGGCCAATGATGCCGCACGACGCCAGCAGCTTGGTGGTGAAGAGGTGGATATTTCCTTCCAGCTTTCGGATGGCACATGGCAGGAGCAGCATGTGAAGGGCGGCGACCGCCCACAGACCGATGTTGTTGATGATACCGACGAGAAGTAAAGCTAGCCTGACCAGCGTGCCGACCCAGCGCAAGGCTGATCCGTCGGCACGTCAAGGGTCTTGCGGTTCTGCATTTCCGGTGCAAGACTGGCCGCAATGATCCTGTCCCTGTCTAATATCCGCAAATCCTATGTCAGCCCCGAAGGCCCCATCGAGGTCTTGAGAGGTGTTGATCTCTCGGTTTCAAGCGGTGAGAGCGTTGCGCTGACCGGAGAGTCCGGCAGCGGCAAGAGCACCTTGCTGCATCTGGCGGGGGGCCTCGACAAGCCAGATGGCGGCACCATCACCATGAATGGCCGGGATATCACTGGACTGGATGAGCCGGGACGCGCGCTTTACCGGCGCAACGAGGTGGGGCTGATTTTTCAGCAATTCAACCTTATTCCATCGCTCAACGTGGAAGCCAACATCAGCTTTCATGCACGCCTTGCTGATCGGTTCGATGCGGCATGGCAGGCAGAACTCGTGCAAAAGCTTGGGCTTGAGAGCCTGTTACAACGTTATCCAGAGCAACTATCCGGTGGGCAGCAGCAACGGGTGGCGGTTGCGCGCACATTGGCGGCAAAGCCAGCACTTGTGCTGGCAGATGAGCCGACTGGCAATCTGGACGAAGCTAGTGGTGATGCCGTTCTGGAGCTAATGCTCTCGCTCAGCAGGCAGGCCGGCTCGGCACTGTTGCTCGTGACCCATTCCATGCGGCTGGCAGACAAGCTGGGCTCGAAGATCGTGCTGCGTGGCGGAAAAATCGCGACATGAGCCGGGTTGCATTTTTCGCTCTCCTCTCGCACTGGCGTCACCGCCCGCTTCAACTCCTAACATTGATTTTGGGCATTGCGCTTGCAACTGCGCTCTGGTCTGGTGTTCAGGCCATCAATGCCGAGGCGCGAGCAAGCTATGCGCGCTCTGCCTCCATTCTGGAACAAAGCGGCCTTTCGCAGCTGACCGCAAAAGATGGCGGCAGCATTTCGCTTGGCACCTTCGCCGCCTTGCGACGGGCCGGGTGGAACGTTTCTCCGGTCATCGAGGGTGAAACCCGAATAGGCGGCGTGCGGATAAAATTGATCGGTATTGATGCCCTGACCATGCCGAGCGAAGGCCGCGTCGTTTCCATAACCGGGTCGTCAGATCTGGTGGATTTTATGGCGGGGCAGGATGTGCTCATCGTTTCGCCCGCAACGGCTACGCGTCTTGGAAGCCCTGAGAGGGTTCGCCTGCGCGTTTCCGAAACCATTCCCGATGGTGCAGCCTTTGCCGATATCAGTGTCGCCGACCGGCTGCTCGCGAAGAACGGTCTCATCAGCCGGTTGGTTGTCGCGCCGGTGCAATTGCCCGGTTTGGAGCCGTTGGAAAGCCTCGCGCCCGATCTTGGGCTCCAGACGCCAGACCGGCCTGACATGGCGCGGCTGACGGACAGTTTCCATCTGAATTTGACCGCCTTCGGCTTCCTTGCCTTTATCGTTGGTCTGTTCATCGTCTATTCTGCGGCGGGGCTTTCTTTCGAGCAACGCCGCGCAACCTTCCGCACTCTTCGCTGTTTGGGCGTCTCGTTTCGGGGGCTCACCCTCATGCTGGTCATCGAGATCATGGTGCTGGCCTTTATCTCGGGCGTTCTTGGCGTGGTGATTGGCTATGTCATGGCATCCATGCTGTTGCCGGGTGTGGTTGCCACGTTGCGCGGGCTTTATGGCGCAGAAGTTTCCGGCACTCTTTCGCTGCGGCCGGAATGGTGGCTGGCGGGCATGGGCATGGCGCTGGCAGGCACGGCGCTGTCCTCTCTCCAGAGCCTGTGGCGAGTGCGCACGATGCCCATTCTGGCATCCTCGCAGCCTCAGGCCTGGGGTCTGGCATCGGCAACGGCGCTGCGGTTCCAGTCTCTGGCTGGTGTCGCGTTGCTGCTGATCAGTGCGAGTTTTGCCGTGGCAGGCTCTGGCCTCATATCTGGCTTTGTCGTTCTGGGTGCGCTTCTGCTGGGTTGCGCGCTTTTGCTGCCGCCTGTGCTTTCCATCTTTCTGCGATCCGTCGAGCGCCGGTCGCGGCGCGCCATGACCCACTGGTTTTGGGCAGATACGCGCCTGCAACTGCCGGGCCTTTCGCTGGCGCTCATGGCGCTTCTTCTGGCGCTTTCTGCCAATGTCGGTGTCGGAACCATGGTGTCTAGTTTCCGCACCACCTTTCTCGGTTGGCTGGACCAGAGGCTGGTGGCTGAGCTTTACGTGACAGCCCGCGATGAGAACGAGGCGATGAAGCTTCGTGCGTGGCTGCCGCTCCACTCCGATGCTGTGTTGCCCATCTGGAGCACGCGAGGGACGGTTCTGGGAGAGGAGCTGGAGATTGCCGGGATTTCCGACCACGCGACCTATCGCGACCACTGGCCGCTCTTGGAACAGCAGCCTGATGTTTGGGACAGCGTGGCCGAGGGACGGGGTGCGCTGATCAACGAGCAGCTATGGCGAGAGAAGAAGCTTCAGCCGGGGCAGGAGCTGACATTGCCGGGTGGCTGGGTGGTAACCGTTGCTGGGGTCTATTCCGACTATGGAAATCCGAAGGGGCAGGTGATGGTGGGTGTGGATGCGCTCACCCGACACTACCCTGACGTTTCGAAACTGCGATATGGCATTCGCGTTGATCCAGCCCGGGTGCAGGATTTGAAAAAGCAGCTTTTCGAGCGGATTGGTCTTCCCGAGGCGGGTATTATCGATCAAGTCTCGCTCAAACAGCAATCACGTGCCGTGTTCGAACAGACCTTCGTTGTGACTGGCGCGCTGAATGTGCTGACGCTGGGTGTGGCGGGCTTTGCCATGTTTGCCAGTTTGCTGACGCTTTCCACATTGCGCCTGCCGCAGCTTGCGCCCGTCTGGGCGATGGGGATACGCCGCAGAAACCTTGCCTTGCTCGAGGTTTTGAGAACATTTGCGTTGTGGTGCGTGACCTTTGTTGCCGCTATTCCCGTCGGGCTTGCACTGGCATGGGTGCTACTGTCAGTCATCAATGTCGAGGCCTTTGGCTGGAAGTTGCCGATGATGATCTTTCCGTGGGATTGGCTGCGGCTGGCCGCGATTGCGCTTGTTGCGGCGATGCTGTCCGTGGCGGTGCCCGTCATCCGGCTGGCAACCATCAACCCTTCCGATCTGCTGCGGGTATTTGCCAATGAACGCTAGAATTCTGCGTATTCTGACCACGCTACTGACGCTTGTTTCGCTGGCGGGTGGCGCGCTTGCTCAAGGCTTTGCGGGGCTTGGGTCTGATGCGCAAGGCTTCCAGGTGCCTGTGCGGGGAACGGCCTTGTCCTTCCCTAGGGATCATGGTCCTCACCCGGATTTTCGCATCGAATGGTGGTATGTCACCGCCAACCTTCAGGCAGAGGATGGTACGCCGCTGGGCATACAATGGACGCTGTTTCGATCGGCACTTGCGCCTGAGAACGCACAAGGGTGGGCAAGTCCGCAAATATGGATCGGCCATGCGGCGGCCACCACGGCTTCCCGCCATTACGTTGCGGAGCGGCTGGGGCGAGGTGGTGTGGGGCAGGCGGGCGTAACTGCCACACCGTTTGAAGCCTGGATCGATGACTGGCAGATGAAGGCTTTGCCGAATGATGGCCGCGACGAGTTGGACAGGCTTGAGCTTGGCGCCAGAGGCAATGATTTCGGCTATCAACTGACACTCGCAGCCAAGGGGCTACTCGTTGCGCAAGGCGACAAGGGTTATTCGGTCAAATCAGCCTCCGGTCAGGCCAGCTACTATTACTCCCAGCCATTTTACAATGTCACGGGAACGGTGACGCTGGATGGGGCACTAGTTAAGGTGACGGGCAAGGCGTGGTTGGACCGCGAGTGGTCGTCTCAGCCGCTCGCATCTGACCAGACGGGTTGGGACTGGTTCTCGCTGCATTTGCCATCTGGCGAAAAACTCATGGCGTTTCGGCTGCGCGATGCTGGCGCGGGTTACACATCCGGCAACTGGATAGCGGCGAGCGGCGAGACCACACCACTGCTTCCGGGCGATGTTGTGCTTGAGCCGGTGCGCAGCGCTTCCGTGAATGGCAAGGACGTGCCGGTTGAATGGCGCGTGCGTGTTCCCGGCAAGGGGCTGGATATCACCACGCGGGCGTTGAACGAGCAGGCATGGATGAAGACTTCCATGCCCTATTGGGAAGGCCCGATCAGCTTTGACGGGAGCGCAAAGGGCGTGGGCTATCTGGAAATGACCGGATACTGATTCACGCCAAGGCCGTGTCTTACCCTTGCTGTTGCGTGATGAGGCGCCGGTGCTCGGCTTCCGGTATGCCGTAGGAATCGCCAGCAGTTTCCAGCAATATGTCGCGGTTCTTGACCGTGATCATGCCGCGCTCTGCCTTGATGGCGAGATTTCCCTCCAGCTTGTGAAGCGCATCGGTGACGCTGGGCCGCCTGACGCCCAGCATGATGGCGAGGAAGTCATGCTTCAGAGGTAGCTCATCCCCCAACCGGTCCTGACACATGAGAAGCCAGCGCGCCAGCCGCTGTTCTACATCATACCGGCCGTCAGCAAGGGCTGTGGCCGCGATCTGGATCATGAAGACATGGGCGTATTTTTGCAGGTGCTCGCGAAGCGTCCGGCTGTCATTCATCAGGGCACGCAATTCAGGCGAGGGGATGCGCAGCGCATCACCACCAACCTGCATGAAGGCCTTGTGCGGACTGGCGTCCACTCCCAGCAAAACTGGAACGCCGGAACAGCCCTCATGGCCGATGCAGCCGACTTCAATCGACTTCGAGGCTACGACTACCTCTGAAGAGAGGCCGCTTTCGAAGAAGTAGACATGGCTGATGGGCTCGTAGCTTTCAAACAGGGACTGTTCCTGGGTCAGTGTCACCTTTTCCAAGAGCGGCTGAATGAGCGCCATGTCTTCCCGATTGAGGGTTTTAAGAAGGCCGTTATTGGTCCAGGTCAAAGCGATACCCTTTCAAATGGTCTGTAACATGTGAGGCCATCAAATGCCGGGCGGGAGGCCTGCGGTGTTTCTGGCCGTAAATTCTGTTGTGATGAAACTTTTGCAAGTGGCCTTGGTTCGGGAAGAACACTGGAGAATTGCAATGAGATATTATTTTCACGTTCGCAGCCATGATGGGCTGGCACTCGACCCTGAAGGGGCTGAATTTGAGAGCCTGAACGCAGCATGTGATGAAGCCTTTCATTCCGCACGTGAAATCCTTGCCGATCGGTTGCTCCGTGGGGAGGTGATCGATGGAGAGGTTTTCGAAATAACGATGGAAAACGGCGATATCGTCCGAACTGTTCCCTTCAGGGACAGCGTAAAGTTCGAACCCTGAAAAGGTGGTTCCGGAAGCACCGTATTTCCCATGCGTCGATCCTCGGCGCTTTGCTGAACATTCGACCGATACGTGCCAGATGCCGAGAAAATCAAGCATATTAGCGCCAGCGTACGTTATCGTACCCAGAGCGCGGAAGCCGGAACGATGACGGTGGCAATGACTTGATCTCCCATGCACCAAGGGAGATCGAGAATGTCAGCAGAGCAGAATATTCAGCAGGAAGTCATTGCCCTTATTCCAGCCCTTCACCGGTTCGGATCGAGATTTCACCGCAGCCAGACCGACGTCGAGGATCTTGTGCAGGAAACGCTTTTGAAAGCGCTGCGCGCCCTGCCATCCTATACACCAGGAACAAATCTGAAATCCTGGATGTTCACCATCATGCGCAATGCGCATCATACGGCCTACCAGAAAAACAAGCGTATCACCGTTGGTACGAACAATATGGAACACCTTATTCCGGCAGCGCCCTCGCCGCAGGAATGGGCCATTCGCAAAATCGAGTATGACCGCGCGCTTGCAGCCATGCCGGAGATTTACCGCGATGTATTTCATCTCGTCATCGAGGATGGCGAAGCCTATGATGCGGCGGCGGACAAATGCGCGATTTCCGTCGGCACTGTCAAAAGCCGGGTGAACAGAGCCAAGCATTTTCTCGCCAACCACATGGGCGACACGATGTCGACTGCGGCGGCCATTTGATATTTCCCGGCTGAAATGTGGAACAAGTCGTGGCCGGTGCAGTTCTCGCTCCTCTCCCACTGGAGCCTTGCATGACCGTCCCGACTTCCACCTACCGCATTCAATTCCGCAACGGCATGACTTTTGATCGCGCAGCGACACTCGTGCCTTATCTCAAACAACTCGGCATCAGCCACCTCTATGCCTCACCCGTTTTTACGGCCACGGAAGGCTCCACCCATGGCTATGATGTTACCGACGCCAACGAGATCGATCCTGCCATTGGCGGTCGTGAAGGCTTCGACAGGCTGGTGCAGACGCTGAAATCAGCAGGTCTTGGCATGATCCTCGACATCGTGCCCAACCACATGGCGTCGTCTCTTGATAATCGATGGTGGAAAGATGTGATCGAACATGGCGAAGACAGCCGATATGCCCGGCATTTCGATATCGACTGGTCACGCCGCCTGACACTGCCGTTTCTGGGTGATGACTTTGACAAGGAACTGGAGGCGGGCAAGATCAGCGTCAAGACAGACCTTGAGACGGGCAAGCCCGCACTTTTTTACGAAGGTTCGTTCTATCCGTTAAACCCGGCCTCCTATGCCGGTCTGGACGGTAGCGTGCTCGAAACGATCAATACGGCTGCAATTGCTGAGCTGCATGAGCGCCAGCCCTACCGCCTCACATCCTGGCGCGATGCCAGCCGCGACCTGTCCTATCGCCGGTTTTTCGAAGTTGCGGGACTGGTGGGCGTACGCGTTGAAGACCCCGACGTTTTCGACGACACCCATCGCCTCATTCTGGAGCTTGTGCGGGACGGCTCTGTGGATGGTTTGCGCGTGGACCATGTCGATGGCCTTGCCGACCCCAAAGCCTATCTGGAGCGTCTGCGCCGCGAAGCTGGTACAGAGTGCCATATCACCGTTGAGAAGATACTGGGCCCAGAGGAGCAACTGCCCAAGGACTGGCCTGTTTTCGGCACCACCGGCTACGAGTTCATCGCGGCGCTGAGCAATCTGTTCGTCGCTGATAATAAGCTGGGTGAATTGCGCGCGGCCTATGAGGCATGTCTCGGCGAGCCCGTGGATATGCCCAAGCGCTTGCGGGATGCCAAGCTTTTAATGGCGGACCGCAACTTTGCCGGCGAGTTCAACCGGCTGCTTGAGATGGCGCGTGACCTGCTTGGCGCTGAGCCGCATAACAGACAGCCAGATGACGAGAAGCTTCGGTCGGCGTTGCGTGAATTGCTGGTCGCCTTTCCGGTCTACAGAACCTATGGCACGCCTGATGGATTTCCCAATGAGAGCAAGGCGGTTCTGGATGATGTCGTTGAAAGCATCAAAGCCGGCCCTCACGCGCCGGATGCCGACGTGCTTGCAAGTCTTCAGAGCCTGCTAAGCGAAGGCACGGGTGAGTTGGCGTGCGAATTCAGGACGCGCTTTCAGCAACTGACCGGCCCGCTGATGGCAAAATCGGTGGAAGACACGCTGTTTTATCGGCAGAACATGGCGCTTGCGCTAAATGAAGTGGGCGCTGAGCCCCTGCAACATGCATTTTCCGTCAATCAGTTTCATGAGGCGATGACTGAGCGGCTTCGGCAGCAGCCGGACGCCCTCTCGGCCACGTCGACCCATGACACGAAACGGGGCGAAGACGCCCGTGCGCGGCTCTACGCCATCACGGAGCAGCCGGGCACATGGGCGGATGCCGTGAAGCGCTGGCAGACCATGAATGCGCCTTTCGTTCAGACGCTGGACGATGGCCCCGCGCCTGAGCCTGCGGTGGAGTGGCTGATCTATCAGGCGCTTGCGGGTGTCTGGCCCGTCGAATTTGATTGGACGGATGAAAAAGCGCTGAAGGAATTGGAAGAACGCTTTCTTGCTTATCTTGAGAAGGCATTGCGTGAAGCCAAGCTGCGCACGGATTGGGGCGAGAACAACGGGGCCTATGAAGGTGCCGTGGCGGGCTATGTGCGCGATCTTCTTGCGCCGCAAAACAGCGGGTTTCTCAAGGACTTCAACGATACGCTGGAGCCTTTCGTCAAGGCGGGGCTTTCCAACAGTCTGGCGCAGACGCTGATAAAGCTCACAGCGCCGGGCATTCCAGACATTTATCAGGGAAGCGAAGGTTTCGACCTCAGCCTTGTGGACCCTGATAACAGGCGTATGCCGGACTTCGACACGTTTCAGAAGCAGTTGGATAAAGGTGAGCACAGCTCAAGCCTTGAACTGAAACAGCATCTGATCGCCACCGTGTTGCCGATGCGCCAGAAAATACCGCAACTGTTTGGTGCCGGCACCTATGTTCCATTGGTTGAACAGGGCGAAGGCGCTGGCCATTTTGTTGCCTTTGCACGGGTGAGCCCGGACGCGGCTCTCATCACCATTACGCAACGCATGACGATGCAGGCCGACGGCGATGGGAAGAGCTCCTATTCATCTGTCGAGATTCCGCTTCCGCCCGAACTTGCCAACCACACCTATGTGGATGTGCTGACAAGCAAGGAATGGCAGCTCGGCGTGACGATCAACCCCGCAGAGGTCACTGGTGGCCACGGCGTGGCGCTGCTTAAAAAGCGATAGGATATTGGAGACATCAGGCTCTATTCTAGGGCCTGATGTCTCGATTCAGCGTCTATCAGCCAGACGCTGGCGGCGGCGAGAACCAGCAAGCCCGAGATGAGCCCCAGTGCCAGCCCGAAATTCGAGACCATCAGCGGCGCGACGACGAGCGGTCCCAGCAAACCACCAAAGCGTGCCACGGCCCCGGCTGTGCCCATGCCCGTTGCGCGAAGGGCAGTGGGGTATAGCTCGGGCGTGAATGCGTAGATTGCGCCCCAAGTGCCCAGCAGCGAAAAGCTGAGCAGCAGGCTTGCCGCAACCGCGATTTCCGCACTCTGGCCCAGTCCAAAAGCGAAGGTGCCGATGGCGCTGAGCAACAGGAAGCCGATCAGGGTGGGCTTGCGGCCCCATTTTTCCACGCCGTAAGCCGCAAGCGCGTAGCCGGGCAACTGAGCAATAGCCAGATACACCAGAAAGACTTGACCGCGCACGAAGCCGAAGCCATCTGCCGCCAGCTTGACCGGTAGATAGACGAACACGCCGTAGTAGGACACCGAGATCAGCAGCCATGCCAGCATGAGATAGAGCGTTCTGCGGCGCAGAGTGCTTGAAAACAGGTCGGTTAGCGCGGTGCGCTGCCGCGCCTGTGGGGCCAACGGGGGTATTTCGTCCGTATTGCCATTGGTGTTCGCCACCCGTTGCAACACCTGCCGTGCTTCATCCGAGCGGCCCTTCTGATTGAGGTAGAAGGGCGATTCAGGCACATAAAGGCGCAACAGAATGCCGATGAGTGCTGGAAGACCGGTTACGAAGAATATCGTTCTCCAGGCTTCTCCGCCCTGTGTGCCAGCGACAAGCGCCAGAAGCGCCAGCGCAACCGTGCCAATGGCCCAGCATCCTTCCAGAAGAACCAGCCAGCGTCCGCGCCGGTCAGAGGGCAGAAACTCGGCCATCATCGCGTAATCAACTGGCAACGTACCTCCGACACCGATGCCGGTCAGAAAACGTGCGACAATCAACCATTGCAGATCAGGCGCGAAGGCCGAGGCTACACCACAAACCGCATCGAGAATGATGGCGATAAACAAAACCGGCCGCCGACCGATCCGATCCGCCAACCGCCCGAACGCGAATGCGCCAACCAGCATGCCGAGAAAGAAAAACGTGCCCGTCTGCAACGCTTGCGGCACGGTGACGCCGAAGCTCTTGGCAATTGACGGCGCGCTGAAGCCGATCGCCAGAACCTGCATGGCATCCGCTGCCCAGACCAGGCCAAAAATCGCAAAAAGCCGCTTTTGAAACGCGCCGACACCGGCAATTTTGAGGCCATCCTCAACCGTAACAGACGATACCATAACACCCCCAAATGTTTGTGCAGCCCGCACAGGGTCAAGAGGCATATCGCTGCTGCCTTTCAACACTTGCAAGGGTTCTTACATGCCCGGCGCCTAATTCAAAGATGGGAGCTGCAAATAATACGCAGTGGTGTGGCTAGACGGTTCAGAAGCGAGGGGGCGTGCAGGCACTCGGCTCGAAAACTGCAGTTCAACTGCTGGCCAATAGATTAGAAAATCTAATGTGTTTTTACGACTTTCTAAATTGAGCTAATTTCTCCCTTAACATAGGTTTAATACAAGTTGCTTGGGAGGCAGCTGGGAGTGGCGGTTCTGCCGGTGCTTCTTGGAGGAGATTGAAACAGCATTGACGCCACCTTGGACCAGCGAAGCGCGAGCTTTGCTTTGGTGAACTCGTGTAGCTTTGCCAAGCAGAGCACTCCTCACATTCATTCCCTAGTTGAGGACTTTGTTTAATGAACCTGTATTCTCTTCTTTCGTTGCGGGCCGCGGGCGGCAAGCCGGTCAGGGTTGGACTGATCGGTGCCGGCAAGTTCGGCTCCATGGTCCTTGCTCAGGCGCAACGGATCGACGGTTTCCATATGGTTGCCGTTGCTGATCTCGATGTCGGCAAAGCAAAAGAATCCATGAACCGGGTTGGCTGGCCAAAGGAGCGGTATTCCGCCACGAGCGCCGCAGATGCCATGAAGAACGGCACGACCTTCGTCACTGACGATGTCAGGGCGCTGTTTGAATGCGGCGAGATTGAATGCATTATCGAGGCGACCGGCCACCCGATTGCAGGCACGCGCCATGCACTCGGCGCTATCGAACACAACAAGCATGTGGTCATGGTCAATGTGGAAGCTGACGTGATGGTGGGGCCCATCCTCGCGGAAAAGGCTCGTGCCAAGGGCCTGATCTATTCCATGGCGTATGGTGACCAGCCAGCCCTCATTTGTGAACTCGTCGATTGGGCCAGAGCAACAGGCTTTGAAATCACATCGGCGGGCAAAGGCATGAATTTTGAGCCGCGCTACCGCTATTCGACCCCCGATACGGTCTGGGGTCTGTTCGGATGGACCGAGGAGCAGGTGGCTGCGGACAATCTCAATCCGAAGCTTTACAACTCCTTCACCGATGGCACCAAGGCTGCGATCGAGATGGCGGCGGTTGCCAACGGGACTGGTCTTGATTGCCCGGATGACGGTCTGGCTTTCCCGCCCGCAGGCCTGCATGATCTGGCTCGTGTGTTCCGACCGGTTGCCGACGGCGGCCGCATGGCACGCTCGGGTCTGGTCGATATCGCGGCCAGTCAGGAGCCCGATGGCCGCGAGGTCTTCAACAACATCCGTTACGGTGTTTTCGTTACATTCAAGGCGCATAATGAGTATGCACGTGCCTGCTTCAAGCAATACGGCCTTCTGACGGATCCATCCGGCTGGTACGCGTCCATGTGGCGTCCGTTCCACATCATCGGCCTTGAAACATCCATCAGCGTTCTGTCTGCCGTTCTGCGCAACGAGCCGACCGGATGCTCGAAGGAGTTTCGCGGCGATGCGGTTGCAACCGCGAAGAAGGACATGCAGCCGGGCGAGATGCTGGACGGTGAGGGCGGTTACGCCGTTTGGGCCAATGCCATTCCGGCCAGCCGCAGTCTGGATCTCAAGGCGCTTCCGATCGGGCTTGCACATAATGTCAAACTCAAGCGTGCGATCAAGAAGGACCAGATCGTGTCCTTCGATGACGTGGAACTTGTGAATGACCTTGATGTCGTTGCACTTCGCCAGGAGATGGAAAATCGCTTCCGTCCTGCCAAAATAGCGGCGGAGTGAGCCCCATGACAACGCTAGACAACAAGGCCTTCGTGGTCATCGCAGAGTTCCAGATAAAGCCGGGTTGCCTGGCCGCCTTTCTGGAAGCAGCAAAGGATGATGCCAAGCATTCTGTGGCAGATGAACCGGGCTGCCACCAGTTCGATGTGATCTGCCAGCAAGGCTCTGATGACGTCGTTGTCTTCTACGAAGTCTATGACAGCCGGGAAGCCTTCGACGCGCATCTGGAAACGCCACATCTCGGCCGGTTTCGAGACGCTTTCCCGTCATTGATCGTGGAAGAGCGGCCCGTCCGCTTTTCCACACGGCAATACCCATGAGCGAAATGGACGGGCAAAGGCGTGACACGACCGTTGCCGTCATCGGCACCGGCATCATGGGCGCACCCATGGCCGGTCGCCTGGCGCAGGCAGGTTACACGGTCAAGGCGTGGAACAGGACGTTGGAAAAGGCAGCGGCACTGCATGGCAGGGGCGTAGCCACGGTTGCCACTGCAGCAGAGGCCGCGTCCATGGCCACGGTGGTTGTCTGTATGCTGAGCTCGGGGCCGGTTTGCGAAGCGGTTCTGCTTGGCGAGGGCGGCGTCGTTAACGCGATGGCGGCTGGATCGGTGCTCGTAGTGATGAGCTCCATTCCGGTGGAAACAGCCGTTACCATCGCTGAGGCTGCTAGAGCGCGCGGCGTCTTCTGCGTCGATGCGCCCGTTTCGGGCGGGGAGAAGGGGGCCGTTGAAGGCACCCTGGCCATTATGGCCGGTGGCGAAGGGGCTGTTGTGGACGGTCTTAGACCGGTCTTTTCCCACCTTGGACGTGTCACACATGTCGGCCCTTTGGGCAGCGGTGCGCTGACGAAACTCGCAAACCAACTGATCGTGGCGTCAACAATCTGCGCTGTCGCCGAGGCACTCACGCTTGCTAAAAGCGGCGGTGCGGACCCGGCAAAGGTCCGCGAAGCATTGCTTGGGGGCTTTGCCGACTCAACCGTCTTCCGTCAACATGGCCTGCGCATGGTTGAAGGGAATTTTGTGCCGGGTGGACCCGCTAAATATCAGGTGAAGGATACATCCACGGCTCTGGCATTTGCGCGAAGCCGTGGCTTGACACTACCGGTCGGCGAGGAGGTCGACCGACTTTTCCAGGCCATGGTCGACAATGGCGATGGCGAACTGGATCACAGCGGAGTTATCCGCGAAATACAGCGTATGAATTCACAGTCAAACTGTTGAATGCGTGCGATATGACCACCAACGGGAGGAATGACAATGAAATATAACGGGATTCGTAGCTTGATCGCTGCGGCGGCGCTTATGTCCGTTTCTATCGCACATGCGGAAACGCTGACACTCTCCACGCCAGACGCAGACACATCAGAAATTACAGTTGCCGCGAAGAAATTCGCAGAAATTGTTTCTGCCAAGACGAAGGGTGAATTGACCATCAAGGTCTTCCCCAACGGCACGCTCTACGGCGGTGACCCATCGGCTGGCGTGAAGCAGCTGGCGGGCGGTTCGCTTGATCTGTTGCTGAACTCGACATCGCTGTACGCAACCTTCAACCCGAAATTCACGGCAATTGCCATTCCCTATCAGTTCCGCGATATCAAACAGCTGCGCAGCTATCTCGACAGCGATCTTGGCCAGGAGCTGCAATCCGATCTCGGCAAAATCGGCATCAAGGGGCTCGATCTCTGGTCAAGGCCGCTCCGCCAGATTACCAATTCCAAGGTTGCCATCACGTCCCCCGCTGACATGAAGGGCATGAAGCTGCGCGTTCCGAACAATCCATTGTGGGTCGAGTTTTTCGGCGCCATGGGGGCGGCACCGACGCCTATGGCCTTCGCAGAAGTTTACAACGCATTGCAGTTGCGGGTCGTCGACGGTCAGGAAAATCCGATCAACGTCCCCGTCAGCGCAAAGCTTTACGAAGTCCAGAAATACGTGACGATCAGCAACCACATTGCGGATGCCTGGGTGCTTGGCATGAACCCTGCACGCTACGATGGTTTGAGCGACGTTTTCAAGGCCGCACTGAACGATGCCGCCAAAGAAACGGAAGCGTGGAAAGCTGAAAACGATAATGGCGACATCGCAAAATCCATCGCGACCTTGAAGGCGAATGGTATGGAGGTCAACGAGTTGACCGACGAGCAGCGCAAGGCCTTTGTCGATGTCGCGGCAGGTCTTTCCGACAAATTCTCAACCCTGGTCAAGGATCAGTCCTTCTTCGATCGCACGCGTACTTTCATCAAGACGAATTGATGCTTTTCCGACACGTTGTGCTCAGTGCAACGTGTCGGTTCCCATCTTTTCATCATTCCTTGAAAGGGCATTTATATGCGTAGTTCCGTGAGTTCGCTGCTGGGTACCGTGGTCAAAATCATTGCGGATGTTGCAGCTGGTGTCGCCTGTGGTGGCGTGTTGATCGTCGTGTTGTTGCAGGTCATCGGCCGGTTGTCGGGCCATCCCCTTCCCTGGACCGAGGAGGCCACTCGCTTTCTTTTCATCTGGATGGTTTTTCTTGGCCTTGCAGCCGGTTTTCGAACCGTTGAAAGCGCCCGCGTCGTCATCTTTCTCGTTATGGGTCGGCGCCTGTTCCAGCATCTGGCGGTTCCGATTTATGTCGGTTCGTCCGTGTTTTTCTTCGGTCTGATGGGTTGGACCGGGTTCACGCTCATGCGCCAGCAAGTCATGATGAATGAAACGGCTGCGACGCTGCCTATACCGATGTGGCTCATTGGCATGGTGATGCCGGTGTCGGCAGTCATCGCAATCCTGGCGATCATCGATTCTCTGCAAAGCCGTCGCGACTTGATCGCACTTCCAGAACTCGGACTTCCGGCGGGCGAAATTGCCCACGCCGATGTGTCCATCACGTCAGGACATTAGACCATGTCGGTGTTTCTTCTCGTCTCCTTTTTCGGGCTGAGCATGCTCGGCATTCCGCTGGCCGTCGCTTTGGCTCTTGCCAGTGTCGCGACTCTGTCAATCTACACCTCAATGCCGCTCGATCTCCTGTCGCAGACGATGTTCTCGTCGATGAATTCGTTTTTGCTCGTTGCAGTGCCGCTTTTCATTCTCGTGGGTACGGTGATGGAGCGTGGGCGTGTCGCAGAACGCATCTTTGACTTTGCGGAGGCAATGGTCGGCTGGTTGCCGGGCGGCCTGGGCCACGTCAACGTCATCTCGTCGGTCATCTTTTCCGGCGTTTCCGGCTCATCGGTTGCCGATATTGCCTCCGTTGGCGCCATCGAAATCAAGGCCATGGAGCGCCACGGCTTTCCCAAAGGCTATGCCGTTGGCATGACGCTTTGCACGGCAACGCTGTCGTCGATCATTCCACCATCGATCCTGGTGGTGATTGCAGGCTCAATTGCGAATGTTTCGATTGGAACGCTGCTGGTTGCAGGTCTGGTGCCGGGTCTGTTTATCGCCTTCGCCTTTATGGTCTATAATCACATCTATTCGGTCTATTACGGCTATAATCCGCCTTCACCCTTCAACATGCGCGTCGTTATCGTAACCGGTCTTCGCGCCATCCTGCCGATGCTGACACCGCTCATCCTGATCATCGGCATCGCCAGCGGCCTGTTCACGCCAACGGAAGCGGCAGCGATTGCCGTGGTCTATGTCGGCATCCTCGGCGTTCTTGTTTATCGGACGCTGCCGATCAAGGAATTGCCGGAGATTTTGATCTCAACCGCGCGTATTTCCGGGACGATCCTTTTCATCGCAGCGACGTCGCAGATCGCAGCCTGGGTTTTCACCTATGATGGTTTGCCGGAAAAGGTTGCCGAGCTGCTGAAAGGCATGAACCTGGGTCCCATGACGGGCATGCTCGTTATCTTTGTCTTCCTGTTGATCATCGGTATCTTCATGGAAGCCATCCCGGCCATGTTCATTCTCATTCCGGTGTTGATGCCTCCCGTAGAGGCGCTCGGTATCGATCCCATGCACTTCCTGATTGTCACGGTTATGACGCTGACGCTCGGGCTTGTGACGCCACCCGTTGGTGTTTGCCTGTTTGCAGCGGCTCAGGTGGCGAACATGAGTGTCGAGGATGTCATTCGTGGATCGCTTGGGCCCATGGCGGTGCTGACGCTGGCTATATTTGCCCTCGTGCTGTTTCCAGTCTTGACCTTGGGGCCGATCCGCCTGCTGGGCATGTACTGAGGCGTTTACACTTCGAATCTCAGGATCGTCCGGGGCGGACGATCCTCAAGCGCAACGGCCAGCTAAGCTGGCAGGGCGCCCAGTGGGTAGATTGCCTGCCAGGTCTCTCGTTCAAGCCGCAACCAGTCCAGAAAGATGCGCACCTTTTTCTGCCGAAGGTGGTCTCGTGGGCAAACAATCCACTGCGTCGTGATCCTCACAGTCGGTGGCGAAGCGACCGGGCAGACCAGCCGCCCACTTTCAATCTCATCGCCCATCATGAGGGTGCTCTCCAGAGCAATGCCCATTCCCCGAACTGCGGCATCAATGGCCATGTGGCTTCTGTCGAAAAGAATACGGGGCCATCGTTCCTTTGGAGAGATCTGGGCCAAAGGGAACCAGCTGTTCCATTGGGCTTGCGATTTTACCGAATGGATAAGGCGGTGTTCGAGCAGGTCTTGCGCGCTCAAGCTGCCAGCTGCCGCGTAATCCGGAGAGCAAACCGGATAAAACTGCTCTTCCGCTATGCCCTCTACGAAAAGGCCCGGCCAGCGCCCATCACCATGCCGGATTTCGATGTCGACTGCTTCCTGATTGAAATCCGTTGGTTCATTGGTGCCATCAAGGCGCAGTTCGAGGTCGGGATGCGTATCAAGCAAAGTGCCGAGCCGTGGCAGCAACCATTTGTTGGAGAGAGTGGGTGTGGCCCGCACGGTCAGTGTCGTGACTGACCTGAAGCCCCTGATAGTCCGTGTGGCCTCTTCGATACGTTCGATCTGATCGGCAATCATCGAAAAATATCGTTCGCCCGCCTCTGTCAACATGATGCCGCGACCAGCCTTTGCAAGCAGCGTTACCCCAAGCTGGCCTTCAAGCACCTGAATCTGCTGGCTGACAGCCGACGAAGTAACACTCAGTTCTTCCGCAGCGCGTGAAATGCTTCCAGCTCTTGCCGCAGCATGAAAAACCAGAATCGATTTAATGGGAAGCTGCATGCTTTCTCGAACTCTCTCGGTCGCCTTATCTGCGGCAAGGTTTTGCGGGGTGACCTCACCTTACTGCATCGTCTTAGCTGTTGAAGCTTTCATCAAGACAAAAACGCAATGCAGCGATGCAAGCTTTCGACTGCAACTTTCCGCCTGCCTGATTTATCAATAGGCTCAGAAAGCAAACCAGAAAGCAATCAAATGAACCGCAATTCAAACCACGCACGTAGCTCTTTTGGAAAGAAGATCTGGGACGCGCTCGTTTGCGCCCGCACGCGTGAAGCAGAGCGTATGCTGTCTCAGGTTGCGAGAAATAAACAGCTCTGAGAGGCAAAAGGCATCATGCCATTTACGTCATATTTCGGCGTAAATGGCGGTCATTCAGTCAGTTTCAGAGCTCTATTTTTTTAGACAGAAATCTGTCGGTCAACATGTCCAACCGAGTTGTAAAGCCTGTTCAGGTCGGCCAATTACCAGCTGAGTGAAAGCCCGGTGGATGGCGATCAGACTCCGTCCAGCCTTCGGTCTTGGACCTATTCTTCCCAGCAGGAATAACGGCAGCAATGGCCTGATTTATTGGCCGGATGCGCCAGCGGCGCAAGTGCGTCAATTGATGCGAAAACAGGATGGCAAGCTCGCCTAGCCTGCCAAAAACAGGCCGCACTGTCGGCTCGTGTCTAGAATTATCATATCGATTGGATCGTCATTTCCGCATGTTGGCGCAGTGCTTCGGTGCCAATGGGCGAAGTTTCGCATTTGCTTTTTAAACTCCTGTTAACTGTAACTACTTTAGTCCTCTACGTGGAAAGTCACTTCGTAAATTCAATGGTTTGTGAAGTTACTGCACCCCGCTGATCACATGATGAGAGCAGCAGTTCCCCTCCCAAAATAGTTCTTCAATCTGGTTGACTTCTGGAGCGTTTACGCACCTGCCAGCCTGCCCGCTTGTGGAAAATTACAAATCGATTTCATCGATGCGCGTCTGTGCTTGCCGCTTTGGGAGTGGCGGTCTGAGTACACGGCGTTGAGATGGGAATACTATGTCCAACAGGAAGGCGCGGTGCGCCCCGTCCTCATGGGAGCTTTCAAAAAGATCAGGTGCCGCAGTCGAATCTCAAATGAACATCTACCTTTGAACGCGTCGACTTATTCGATGTTCAATAGATTTCTTAGGAGAATGGAGTGTCGAACCCTGTTTGAGCCATTTACCAGTTCGACCCATAGCCAGACACACACGTGAACGGCACTTCTCGTAATAAATATCGACCTCTCTAAGGAAGTCTAAAATGCGATTTACGATTAAAATGAAACTAGCGGTTTCATTCGGATTTTTGATCTTTATGCTCGCCGGAATTGCTGCATACGGCACCTATAGCCTTGGCGTTGCCAAGGACGCAATGGATGATGTGGTGGACGGCACGGTCGTGCGCCTGGACAAGACACACCAGATCAATGCCCTGTCGATTTCCACGGTACGCGCTCAGAAAAATATCATTCTGGCAGCGACACCGGAGGAAGTCCAAAAACACATCGCCACAAGCGACGAATTACGGTCCGAAATGGACAAGATGATCAACGACATGGCAGCCACAGCCAGCACTGAGACGCGCAGTTACTGGGCTGAGCTATTGGCGGTTACCCAGGCGTTTGAAGCCAGTGACAACCGCGTTCGGGAATACGTCCGTCAAGGCAACACATCTGCCGCATCCGCCTACTCATCGGAAGAAGGCCGCACCGCTGCAAATGCGCTGACGCAGAAGCTCGAGCAGGGCGTCACCATGAACCGCACACGTCTTGAGAATGCCAAAGCGTCTCAGAATGCTGACTATCTGCAGACCCGCATGTTGCTGATTATCATTTCGTTGGCAGCTGTCGTCATTGCAGTCGGCACGGCTCTCTGGATCGCCCTTGGTATCAGCAGCGGTCTGCGCAAGATCATGGTCGTTGCCGAAGCTATCTCTTTGGGAGACCTCAACCAGGACGTCGATATCAAGACGAATGACGAAATCAAGGATCTGGTCAACCGCATCAACATCATGACTGGAAATCTGCGCGCAACCGCCGAGGTTGCCAGCACGATCGCCGAGGGCGACCTGTCTAAGGACGTCAAGCCACTCTCTGATAAGGATGTGCTCGGTCAGGCAATGCTTCGCATGGTTGGAAATCTGCGCGAGACATCCAAGGTTGCGGACCTGATTTCCAACGGTGATCTCACCGTTACCCCCAAACCTCTTTCGGAAAATGACACACTGGGCCTCGCTCTCCAGAAAATGGTGGAACGCCTTCGCGGTGTTGTCACTGACGCGCTTGCCGCAGCCGGCAATGTGTCATCCGGCAGCCAGGAACTGTCTTCCAGCTCTGAACAGCTTTCGCAGGGCGCAACAGAACAGGCGTCTTCTGCCGAAGAAGCATCTGCTTCGATGGAACAGATGGCCGCCAACATCAAGCAGAACGCCGACAACGCCGCCCAGACCGAAAAGATTGCCCGCCAGTCTTCCAAGGATGCGGAAGTGAGCGGCGAGGCCGTGGGCCGTGCGGTAACCGCCATGCGCACCATCGCCCAAAAGATATCCATCGTGCAGGAAATTGCGCGCCAGACCGACCTTCTTGCTCTCAATGCTGCTGTGGAAGCCGCACGCGCCGGTGAACATGGCAAGGGCTTTGCGGTCGTTGCATCTGAAGTGCGCAAGCTGGCAGAACGCAGTCAGGCCGCAGCAGCCGAAATTTCGGAGCTGTCGGGTGAAACCGTTCAGGTTGCGACCGAAGCCGGTGACATGCTGAACCGCCTCGTTCCCGACATTCGCAGGACCGCGGAACTGGTGGCCGAGATTTCAGCTGCATGCCGCGAACAGGATATTGGTGCAAGCCAGATCAACGAGGCCATTCAGCAGCTTGATAAGGTAACGCAGCAGAACTCGGGTGCGTCCGAAGAGATGTCGGCAACATCAGAAGAACTGGCCGCACAGGCCGAAGAACTTCAGGCGAGCATTTCCTTCTTCAAGGTCGATCGCACCGGTTCCGCACAGCCATCCCGGTCAAATCCACAACCACGGAGCACAGCGAAACCAGCCGCATCCCCACGCCCTTCTGCCAAGGATCACTCCCTGCAGTCACAGCAGGCACGTGCGAAAGGCTTCGCGCTGGATATGTCGATGGGTGGACCAGACGCGTATGATGAGGAGTTCCGTCACTCCGCTTGACCAGCGTCGTGAGACAGGATGCGAAAGTGGGTTCTCCTCTTTCGCATCCTCTGGTTTGCCGGGAATGGCAATTCAGCCGAGAATACTGCACTTGCCCTGCCGCGTGCGGAGGGCAAGTGTCGCCATTTTGAGGGCCGCTCGAGCAGATCAGGCAGCCTTTGTCAGGTCTCCATGTGGGTCCAGCACGTACTTCACCGCAGCCCCCTGATCAAAGCTTTCATAGCCCTGTGCGGCGTCCTCAAGCGAAATGATCTTTGCATTGACGATGTCGGCAATCGGCAGCCGATCGTGAAGGATCGCTTGCATGAGCTGGCGATTGTATTTCAGCACGGGGGTCTGGCCGGTGTGGAAGGACTGTGCCTTCGCCCAGCCAAGACCCAGGCGAAGGGAGAGGCTGCCCATTTTGGCTGCCTCATCAACCGCACCGGGGTCATCCGTGACGTAGAGACCTGGAATACCGATCGAGCCTGCTGCGCGCGTGATCTCCATCATCTGGTTCAAAACGATCGCCGGCTGCTCGCCGCCGGAATGTCCGCGGGCTTCGAACCCAACGGCATCGATGGCGCTATCGACCTCGTTGCTCCCGGTTACCTCAGCAATCATTTCCCCGAGCCGGTCGCTCTTCGACAGATCGATCGGCTCAAATCCAACCTTGGCGGCATGGGCAAGGCGATCCTTGTTGAAATCCCCGATCATCACGACAGCAGCACCCAGAATGCGCGCTGAGGCGGCGGCTGCGAGACCGACTGGACCGGCCCCTGCAACATAGACCGTCGATCCAACACCGACGCCAGCCTTAACCGCCCCGTGAAAACCCGTAGGCAGGATGTCCGACAGCATCGTGAGATCACGGATTTTCGACAGAGCCCTGTCGCGATCCGGGAATTTCAACAGATTGAAATCGGCGTAGGGCACGGTCACGTAGCGGGCCTGGCCACCGATCCAGCCGCCCATATCGACATAGCCATAGGCTCCCCCTGCGCGTGACGGATTGACGGTGAGGCACACGCCAGTATCCTGTGACTTGCAGCAGCGGCACCGACCACAGGCGACGTTGAACGGCACGGAAACGATATCGCCAACTTCCAGCATCTCGACGTCGATGCCTTTTTCGATGACCTCACCGGTAATCTCATGGCCCAGCACAAGACCCGGCAAGGCCGTCGTGCGACCTCGCACCATGTGCTGATCGGACCCGCAAATATTGGTGGAAATGACCTTGAGGATCACACCATGCTCTATCCGACGGCCGTCCGGCGCCTCAAGCCTGGGGTCATCGATATCTCTCACCTCGACCTTGCCCGGCCGCAAATACACTACACCTCTGTTCCTGCTCATTCCTAACTCTCCTCCGAGTTCAGATACGACGTTTCAAGTGCTCGCCTGATCAGCCAAACCTCTTTCTCCTCAAAAGATCATGCCGAAAGACAATGCACCTCAACCCCATCAGCAGAACATCAACATAGCTATTCGACTAACGCGACAACGACATATGGCGGCGAAATGGCGACGAGCGACGGTTTGGAAAGCGATCTGCGAGGTGCGCGTAAAGGTTGATGTCGACCGCTTATGTTCTGACAGTATATCGACCGACAGTCGATCGAATGCCGTCTTGTTTCTTAAGTATTGGCGTTGATATCTATTAGTATCGATCTGGGTATATAAGTCATTTAAAAAATATGTATTGCATTTTGATGGAAAATATGCGTTTAGAGTGTTGCTCTATCGCAAGGACGCTGGCTAGCACTCCAACGCACGGGCTCACCATCGTCCGCGATGTCTTGCGGACCGGTTGAACGTCTCTCCCAGCCAGCCGTCATTCAACATGTGCCTTGGTTGGGCCGGCTTTTGTGCGCACGCTGCTTGAGTCACAAGCCAGAGCCCTTGCTGCAGCTTTGCACGTTGCGTTTGTGATGCCTTGGCTGGGCGTATGCGCGAAGTCCGCACTCGTCCCTACCATTCCACATGGACATTCAGTCCCCGCTGCGTAACGCGCGCGCAGCAGCGCGAGTTCAGCTTGGGGTGGTCAACCGAAGCAGCGGCTCAGCGCAACACGGAGGTTGGCGCCGATGTCTTCGTTGCTGCTATCCTTGGAAATGATGACATAGTCCTTTTCCCGGCCCAGTGTGCCCTCAAATCCATCACCACGGGAACGTTTGGTCGGCTTCATCACGATGTTACTGTCCGAGCATTCAACCGAGCAAAGGACCATACCCTTGAACATCAAGCTCTTTGTCCGAAAACCGAACGTCTCCATAATATCCTGAATCCAGGCGACATACCGCGCCGCATGCTTCTTGTTGTCCCAGAGTTCAGGATCCTCTTCTGGCGAAACCTGGCGACTTTTGGCAAGCGCCTCTATGACGGCTTCACCCAACTGAACGTTCCCCACATCGGGGGAAATCGCTTCTCACCGGCACGAAAGTCACCGAGACGCAGCCTGTATCCTGACATGGTTTTCACAGAAATAAATTTCTTTTTCCTGTAAACATGACAAGCCGGAATGTGTACAATATCGTTGCTCATTTTATCACCGTAACCTTTATCGGAACACCCAGTTGCTTGCCATATTTCATTGCCCGCGCAGGCCAAATTCGACGGCGTGGACGTATTCCGAGCCAAGCGGCTGAACGTGCTAAAGGACGAGGCCTCTTAGCTGAAGCGGCTCCTGGGGGATGACATCCTCGATAATGCCGCTTTCAAAACATTTTAGGAAAGAAGTGGTTACGCCCGCAGCAGGGCGGAAAGCTGTTGCTGGTTTGATGGATCGCCACCGAATGAGCGAACGTCGGGCTGGAAAAAACCATGGGTGTTCTCCGCCCCGGCTCTCATCGCAGCCGGATGTCACTCCAGCGGCAGGTCTTCGCCAACCCGCTGGGATGATGATAAGCCCGGCGGGTCGGTGTGCTGTTTATTGCTTCAGTCCTTCTTGGCAAGCGCGTCAATCGCCTGCTCAAACCCGGACCAGGATACGGGAATACCAAGCACCTTGCCGCTTGCATCGACAAAGCGAAGCTGGCCAGCCTCTTCCTTGCGGAAAATGGCGAGTGTTGCGGCGTCCGGCTTAGCTGTCGCGACACAGGCGCCGGCACTGCATTTGTGCCAGGCAAGCGTCAGCATGCTCTTTGCCTCTGCATCCGACTTGCCGTTGCCGAATATCTGAACGGCACCGGGAATGGCAATGTTGACCGGCAAAAGCGCGGTTAAGGTGAAGTCCTTGTCATTGGGCAAACGGCCCAAGGCTATCTGTGCGATAGGCTGTGCTTGGCCCTGAAGCTGAACGGATTGAATGATTTCACAGCTTTGTGCGGCGGGACGGGCCGTTTTGCCTTCGGTACCTTGAGAGGGCAGCAACTGCATGCAACGCAATGTCCAGGAACCGTAAAGTGCGGTGGTAACGGTCGGCTCAGACGCGACGATAGGCTTGGGAGCATCTCCCTTCGCTGCGGCTGGCGCGGTTTTCGAAGCGTCCTGCGCAGCGACGGGCGAACAGATGACGAGCGCTGCGCTCATGACGGCAGCGGCGAATGGGAGGGAAATTGTGGTACGCATAAATTTCTCGAATTACTTTGCTTTTAAGACTATGCACGGCCTGCTAGCAGGAGCGGCCGCGCAAATGACGTAAGATGATGCCGGTTCAGAATGTTGCGTTAAAGCGCAGATTGAAACGGTTCTCTGCTTCAAGCCCCGTGGCTGTCCCATGGGCATATTCCAGCGTCAGAGTGGTGGAATGAGGCGTCGCCTGTTCTGAAAGGCCGACACGAAGTCCGGCACCGAAACTCGTTGCACGGGTGATGGCATCTTCGACAGCGCTTGGCTTCTCAAGCTTGGTCAATCCAGCCGCACCAAAAATATAGGGTGCCACCGCCCCGCCAAATGGAGGCGTCATGCCGAGCACGATGGGAAAGCTGACCTCCGCGCGTGTCGCCACACCGCCATCGCCCTGAAGCTTGCCACCGTCAAAGGCCGACAACCAGTCAAAACCCGCAATACCGAATTGCTCTGATGATGCAAGGGAGTCACCAAATGAGGTTTGCGCCTTTCCTGCGATCGTCAGGTGGGCGCGCTCGTTCAGCATGGACTGGCCATAATTGACGGCGAGTTCCAACTTCGAAAAGTCCGGCTCCGCGCCATCGCGCGAAAGGGGAAGTGCCGATGTGGCTGAACGTGCGCCAAATGAATCGGCGCCAAAGGATGCGCTGAGGTTGCCGCCAACTGAAGCACCCCAGGGGAGAATGACGTCAGCCGTTTGAGACAGGCGGAAAACGCGCAGTTGATCTTCGGTGAAGGGTGTGGAGGTACCAGCCAGATCCAGCTTCTGTCGCTCTCGCAAAACATCATAGGCGATGACGGAGCTCGTATTGAAATCACGCGAACGAACCCAGCTATAGCCTAGCTTGGTTGATAGCCGCTGATAGTGATCTTCCATCGTGTAGGCGAAATCGGACGTGGGATTGGTGCGGCTGTCAACGCCTTCCATGTTCAGCCATGCGCCGTCCATACCCAGAGGCAGGGTAAAGCCTGCGACGATCTGACGGTTGCGCGGATCATCTGAAGCAATGCTGTTGTTGAAGCCGGGATAGCCGGTCATGCGGAGATAACCAACCTCACCAAGGCCGAGCATGCTGTTGAAGTCTACCCCCAGTCCCATGGCGAAGGTGCCAAGATTACGGCCGAGACTGTCGTCGAACGTTACCGTCGACGTCATGGCATCATAACGGCCATCAATGACAATGATGGTGCTGCCCGGCTTGGAGCCAGCCTTGAGGGTCGACTTGAGCATGACGCCGGGCATGTCTCCTGCAAGCAGGAGCTTTCGCTCGACGTCAGCCTTTGTCAGGCCTGACTTGCCGACCAGCGGTGAAAGCATTGTCTCGATACGGCTGCGGACGACCGGCGACAGAGCTGAAGAATCGATTGCCTCGACCTGACCGTCCGTTACGACGAGGCGCAAAGGCATGCCGTTCTTGATTGTTTGCGGTGGCAGGCTGACGCGAACAAGAATGAAGCCAGCCTTCGCGTAGATTTCTTCCAACTGTCGCGCGGCGGCGAACAGATCGGCACCGGTGACCTGCTTGCCTTTCAGCGAAGCTTCCACCCGTGCGGTCTCTGCAGCAAGCTCTGGTCGCGCTCCCTGTACCGAAAGGCCAGAGGGCGTAACGCGCAGTTTTTCCGCACCCTTTGGCGCTTCCTGAGCGGTGGAGCCTTCCATCGAGAGGCCACCGTCCACGGGGCGCACCGCTGGTGGCGCGTAAGTTGGTGAAACCAACTGTCCGGCCGTTTGAGCTTGCGCGATGCCTGCCGGGGCCATAGCCGCAGCCGCAAATACTACCGAGCCAACTCCAGCCAACAATATCGACTTTAATTCATTCATGATTGCTTACCGTAATTTAGTTAGCTGAGCAGGAGACGGAGAAATTTGGTCCGAGCGAGCAGACTGCCCCGCTCATCTTCGGGCTTTCGATCGTCATGCTTGTCGCTACTGCCTGTTGGATTCTGGCCTGGATGTCCGTGTTAAAGGATACGCGCTGCGGCGAAATCGATGCGACGGTTGTCACCTGTACAGGGTTAAATCCACCGGACGGAGATGACGTAAAGACCGGATTAGGCAGAGACGGAATTGTTGTCGGCGTTGGTAGGGTGATGACGTTTCCGCCACCTGTGCTGCCACTGCTTGCTGCGGTCACGGTCATTCGACCGGCCTGATAGCGCACGTTATAATTTCCGCTAGCAGAATCCGAAAGAGTGCCGCCCTCGACAAAGGTAGAATATTGCGATCCGGCTGGCGACGAGCCTGTTGCATTGGTGTAGGCCGTCACGTTGCTGAGGAGGCTGTTGCCGTGATTGCCTTTCCAGCCTGCAACACTATAGCCGATTGTCGGGACTGTCGCACCCGCAGTCATGGAAGCGTCATCTGCGGTGATCGTCAGCGCAGCCTGTGTGACGGAGAAGCTGCCATTGGCATAAGCGAGGGTGTAATTGCCCGTCGCTTGGCCTGACAGGGTTCCGCCGGATGCAGCGGTTTGATAGGTGTTACCAACATTTGAAGACGAGTTTGCATTGGTCGAGACGGTGACGTTGGAAAGCAGACTATCCGTTTGCCCGTTTTTCCAGCCCGATACGCTGTAGCCGAGGTTCGGTGCAGCGTCACCATAGACCATGGTACCGTTAGCGGCGGTCACTGTGAGCTGTGCCTTGTTGACCGTGAGCATTCCGGTAACGGGGGCCAGATTGAGGAAATACCCCTGAGCGTTCGACGCAAGAGCCGCACCGGTTCCGTTGAGTTGGTACTCGTAGCTACCGACATTGCTGTTGGCATCGGCGGCAGTGTTGGCCCAGTTCAGAGTTGGCGCTGTCGTAAGCAGCGTGTCCAGGGTATGGCCCGAGCGTAATGCGCCTGCTGTGAGGGCCCATCCGCCGAGAGCAGGATTGGCGTCGCCATAGGTCCGGCTGACGTTGCCGCCAGCGAGGGCGAGGCGGGCGGCGTCTGCGGTATCCAGGACACCAACACGGGTCGTCACACCACCTTCAGAGAAGGTGATTTTATTGCCGGCGGTGCCCGCAGAGATTGAGGATGTGCTTTCCTGTTTCCAGTCGATCTTGCCGCCGTGGTCGGTGGCCAACGTGACATCTGCCCCGTTGATTTTCAGTGCGCCGTCATAGGCCTGATTACCCGCCGTACTGATGTTACCGGTGAGCGCGATCGCGGTGCCTGTGGTCAGCCCTAGATTGGCAAGATTCACGGCTCCAGCGGTGATATTGCCGAGGCTTAGATTACCGCTTGCATTCTCTGTGCGTCCATCACCTGTTCCGATGGTTCCCGTGAATGTGCCAGCTACGTTGAGAATGGCACCCGACGTATCGATCACCGCCGCGCCCGTTTCACGGTCTGCCGCGATGACGCCGTCACTCTGAGGCGCATTGGCCAGCAGGGTAAGGTTTCCGCCCACAGTAATTTCACGAGAGATAATGATGGAGCGACCAGCGGATAGGCTGAGCGAGCCCATGCCAAGCGAAATGATAGGACTCAGGATCGAAATGTCGTTCGAGGCCTGGAGGGAAAGGTTTGTACCCGAATCGAGAATGGAGGTTAGCGCACCAGTGGAGAGCGTTAGCGTTTGGCCGGGAAGCCTCTGGTAGGTGAGTCCGCCATTTGCGGCGTTGATATCTGTGAGGCCAGCATAAACATGAGTAATGTCATTGACGGTTCTGCCAATGAAGATGCCGGCAGAGGAATTTTCCTCATCGTAAGACAATTGGTCACCCATTGACTGTCCGACCAGTGAGTTGCTGGCTCCCACGAAATCAGAAGTGCTCATTGAGCCGTTGCCCCATGTCAGTGCACCGACATCGGCCGTCGCTCCATTGTCCCAAGTGTTGCTACTTACCACATAGTTGCCATTGCTGAGGGCATAGACCCCGCTACCCCCGACAGCATCATTGCTCCTTGAACCGATCAGGGAGTTGGATTCTGACACGGCTCCAATGGTGCCGATTAGGCCATTGCCCCATGTCACTGCGCCGACATTGGCGACCGAACCGTTGTCCCAATAGGAGCTTCTGACCACATAATTGCCATTGGTGAGTGCGATGGCTGCGGCATTCCCGACATAATCACCGCTTTTGGTGCCGACCAAGGAGTTAGTCTCGGACACGAAACCAGAGATGCCGGTTGTGCCGTTGCCCCATGTCACGGCACCGGCATCTGTTATCGAATTATTGTCCCAACTCCTGCTGCTGACCACATAATTGCCATTGGTCAGCGCGGTGATGCCGCTAGCCCCCACCTGATCATTTTGCGTGGTGCCGACCAGAGAGTTATTCGCGGAAATGGAACCAGAGATGCCGGTTGTGCCGTCACCCCATGTCACGGCGCCGACATTGGCTGTTGAATCATTGTCCCAAAGGGTACTACGCACGACATAATTGCCATTGGTCAGTGCATAGACGGAGCCATTCCCCACCTCATCATTGGCTTTGGTGCCGACCAGGGAGTTGCTCGCTGACACCTTGCCGAAGGTGCCGCCAGTGCCGTTGCCCCATGTCACGGCACCGACATCTTTGACCGAGTCCTTGTCCCAATACCTAGTGACCACGACATAGTTGCCGTTGGTCAGCGAAACGATGGCTTGGAGACCCACCTGATCGTCGTTTGTTGTGCCGACCAAGGAATTGTTCTCTGACAAGGCACCGAAGGTGCTACCGTTGCCGTTGCCCCAAGTTACGGCACCTGCATCCTTGATCGAATTGTTGTCCCAATATGCACTTCTGACCACATAATTGCCATTGGTCAGCGCGGTGACGCCGTAACTTTCCACCTGATCATTTTGCGTGGTGCCGACGAGGGAGTTGCTCGCTGACACATTGCC
>NZ_JAVTIX010000005.1:0-317612 GCF_031843705.1 Rhizobium sp. WCS2018Hpa-16 | reverse complement strand
ATGGCGAACCCAATTCCCTTGTTTGCTCCCGTGACGAGCGCAGTGGGCGATGTGTGAGTCATGATAAAGTCCCTGACCATTTCGATGCGAGAGACTTACTACGAATTTCGTATTATTCAACCTTCGTATTTTGAGATTTGTTGGGTTAGCCTCAGAAATTCGGTTTGGTCAACGGGATCGAGGGCTTGAAGCATTGCTTGGCAGGAGGCTCGATACCCGTCAACATAGCCTGCAACCGCTTCCTTTCCCTTGTTTGTGATCGTGAGAGCCACCGACCTGCGGTTTGCCTCTGGCCGCTGCCGTTCAATCATGTCCCGACGGACCAGCCGGTCGGCCGAAGACGACATTGTCGTCAGAGCGACCTGAAGGTGCCGGGCAACATCCCCTAGGTTACACTCGGGATGCTCATCGATAAAAAGAAGCGCTTGAATGTCGAGGGGGTTCAGCGAGTTTTGCATGACTGCCGCTGCCTCCGCAACCTTGAAACGACGGGTAAAGCGCTCAAAGGCGGTAGCAAGTTTTTCGATTTGTTCAGGCGTAGGTTCTGTCATTCCCGGTATTAAGCATTTCTACTCGGAGAACGTAAGTCATTACCCTAGAATAGGCATTCCTCGAATCTTGAGTGGTAACCGCTTGTGGCGCTAAGCTACTGAGGTCGCCGACCCAAGCCATCTACTCAGAAGAGCAAGCAGTTGTTTAAGTAAAAAAATTGAGGTCGACAGAACTACTGAAATAAAGGCCAGCGGTTCGATTCCATTAAAGGTGATCCATACGAACCGATAGGTTATTGGTGCATAAAGTTTGACTAACATCTTTACGCTCTGATATTCGCGCTCTGGTCATAAGAAAACAAGCACCACATAAAAGTACGGCATTCGGTAGCAGAATGCACCAGTTTTAGGTCGGCCCGATCGCTATGTTGACTCTGCACACGGGAGCCTTTCATGAGCGTGGCGGACGAGTTGAAGCAGAAACGGGCGGAGCTAGAATCGAGGCTCTCGGAGATCGCCAAGGAGCAGATCGAGCTTCAGAAGCTGGTCATCGCATAGGACTTAGTCATCAGCACTTTTGATCCCGATTATCAGCTTGCTTCCACTGCAGGACCTGCGCGCATCGCCCGCGAACCCGGAGGGCTGTCGGCTGAGGCCAAGGCTGCTATTGGAAGGGTGAACAAACGCCAAACCGTTCTTGAGGTCCTTCGGGAAGCAGGCAAGCCAATCACGAACACCGACTGCGCGTCAAAATTCGCGGCCAAGCTAAGGATCAAGTGCGAGGAACCCGAGATGGCCCAGATCGCGAGCAAATGCCGATCATAGCAGATACAATGCTTTGGTAATTTTGCCAAACTTGAGGATGTCGTTTCTTTGGGCGACTATGATCGGGTCCGTCCTGAGTGGAAAGTAGTTCAAGTGAAACCTCAGCTCTCGCGCAGACCACGCCGGAATGCATCGAGGAAGGGTTCGAGGAGGTAGCTGACGACGGTACGCTCACCTGTGACAATCATCACTTCGGCCGGCATGCCCGCAAGAAGAATGTATTCATCGCCAATGCGCGACAGATCCTCCTTAAGAACCTCTACGCGCGCCAGAAAGAAAGATTGTCCTGTCACTTGGTCCACCATGCTGTCTGCAGATACGTCCCGGACGAAACCGTTGATGCGCGGCAACCCTCTGCTGGAATAGGCTGTCAGATGTATGATTGCGGGAAGCTGGGGCCGAACAATGTCGATGTCGCGGGGAGATATATGAACATCTATCAAGAGGCGCTCACCGGTGGGCACAATATCCATTATGGGCTCGCCTGGTTTGATAACGCCGGCTGTCGTCTTGAAACGGGAATTGACCACCTTCCCACTGACAGGGGCGATAATCGTTGTACGCTCTAGAATATCCCGGCTGCTATTGAGCCTCTCCGAGATTTCGGCATACTCTGTACGCAAACGCTCGAGTTCGGTAGAAATTTCCTGAGCGCGGTCCGCTTCCAGTGAAATTTTCTGAGTTGCCAGTTCGTCGAGCCGTTGCTTGACCTCGGCAATGGCACCAACGTGCTTTCCGCGTTCACCAAACAGAGCTGCTTTTGATCTTTCAAGGCGTAACACTTCGGTTTTGGTCGTCAATCCGCGTTTGAACAACGATTCCTTACCCTTGAGTTCATCCTCAACAAATGTGATCTGCGCAGAAGCACTGTCCAGTTGCGACTGAAATGCTCCAATTTGCTCATAAAACTGAGCGACCCGGTTCTCGATAATTCTTAGTTGCGCACGAAAAGCGTCTCCACGCTTTTCAAACAGTGAGGTCTGGCCTTGGAGCATCGCCTCCAAATGGGGGCTCATGGCCCCCAGCAACTCGGCGGGAAAGACGATCTGGTCCATTCCTGACTGCTCCGACAGGAGGCGTGCCCGCATGGCCTGCAGGGTCTGTGCCTGCTCCGTCAGCATTTCATTCATCGCCAATGTCTGTGTTGCTTGTAACGTCACGAGCACCTGTCCTGCGGAAACCTCGTCACCGTCCTTCGCCTTGATTTCCTGAATAATGCCACCTTCGAGGTGCTGAACCGTCCTGCGGCTTCCGTCCGGACTGATGATTCCTGTGGCAACAGCCCCGCTGGCAAGGGGTGCTACGCTTGCCCAACCGAGCGAACCGACCAAAAATATGAGAATGACCCAAAAGCCAATTCTTGCAGGGCCACGCACCGTCGCTGCTAAGCGCGGCCTGACCGGTTCGATTTCCAGCATAGGCGACACCTCGCGGGAAGCCGCCGCCGAGCGGATAAAGAGGTTCTGCGGTTTCATATTCATAGTGTGTACTCCCGATGCTCTGTGGGTTAAATGACTATGATGGTACGCCTCGAGTTCTCCGCTTGTTCAAGATCCAGCTTCTTCAAATTCATCATGCGCCTTGCGGGTCATTCGTTTGTTGTCATCGCTTGCCAGACGAAGGCGGCCGATGACCTCCTCCGTCGTACCGTAAAGTTCGATCTTTCCATCCCTCATGAGGATCATCTTGTCGGCCTGTGCCAGCGTTGAAGGCCGGTGGCCGACAATAAGGAGGGCAGCACCTGTTTCTTTCAAATCACGTATGGTGGCGGCGAGCGCAACTTCTCCTGCCTGGTCGAGATTGGCGTTGGGCTCGTCAAGGACCACCAGCTTCGGGCGTCCAAATACGGCACGAGCAAGCCCAATGCGCTGCCGTTGTCCACCTGAGAGGCGGGCGCCAGCCTCGCCGATCTGCGTTTCGTAGCCTTGCGGCAGCCGCTGGATCAACTCATGCGCATGGGCTAAAACCGCTGCTTGGATGATGTCCTGATCCGATGCAGTGCGCATCCGAGCAATGTTGTCGCGAATAGAACCTGCAAAGAGTTCGACATCCTGTGGCAGATACCCAATGGCAGCCCCGAGTTGATCGATCTGCCAGTGATGAAGATCAGTCCCGTCCAGGCGGACAACTCCATCCGTGGGAACCGTGACACCAGTCAGCAAGCGACAGAGCGTGCTTTTGCCGCTTGCTGATGCTCCGATTACGGCCAGCGCCTCACCGGGTATCATCTTGAAGCTGACATTATTGAGGATCGGTGCGCGGGTGCCTGGTATGCTGTAGCTCACCCGATCGACTGAAACATCACCATATGGCTCAGGCATCCGCGTTCTCACGGGCTCAGGTGGTATGCCTTCAAGGCGAGTTTTCAGACGTCCGTATGCTATTTGAGTGGCGACAAGACTGCGCCAACTTCCCAATATGAGCTCTAGGGGCGCGAGTGCCCGTCCGAGAAGAATGGAGGACGCGATCATCGCTCCACCGGTGGCCTCACCGATAATGACCAGATAAGCACCCAGCCCGAGAGTTGCTGATTGGACGGAATAGCGAGCAAATTTGGTAAAACCAATTATGCCAGCGCCTCGCTCTGCACTGAGTGATGTGTCGGTCAGGTAACTGTCGTTGGTTATTTTCCATCGATCGGTCAAACCTGGAAGCATTCCCATGGCTCGCACGACTTCAGCATTGCGAATTGTCATGTCTGCTTGCTGCAGCGCGACGAGTTGCGCCGCGCTTGCAGTTTGCGTTGAACCCCGTGTCAGGGTCTCGTTCAGTATTCCGATGAGAATCAGAAAAACCGCTGACCCGGTGGCGAACATGCCGAGGGTGGGATGCAAGAGCCAGATCATAGCCAGAAATGCAGGCGTCCAGGGTGCGTCAAACAGGGCGGTTAACGCTTGAGACGACAGAAATGACTGCACTTGGGCGAGATCGCGCAACGGTTGGGTGCCGGCCATGTCACCGATGAGCCTTGCCCGCACACCGCTCGCCAAAAGGATTGGGGACAAGCGCGAATTTAGCCAGCACGCCATGCGCGTGCTGATCATGCTCCGGATTGCATCCAGAAAACCAAGAACTGCAAAAGCGGCGAACATCCCGATGGTGAGGAGAGCAAGCGTCTCTAACCGGCCTGTTGTCAACACCCGGTCATAGACCTGAAGCATATAAATGGGCGAGGCGAGCATCAAGATATTGATCGCGAGGCTAAAGAGGGCAAGTAGAATTAGCACGGAGCCTATCTGCTCCTTTGTCTGGTCGAGTTCAGTCTTTCGAAACCCACGGCGTCTGTTTCTGTTTTTCCCGATCATTGTCTTGCCCCTCTCCGTTGCCTCCGTCTCAGGCGATCAGCCCGGCATCCACCGTCAAGTCGTTCTGAACCACAGTATTGATCATCGCGATTGCCTGGCTCTGGGTCATCGCGGTCGCTGTTCCGAAAACCACATAGGTCTGGTGCGTACTTCCGGTGAAAACGCCCGCCCAATGGGCGACGCCGCCAATGTTGAGGTTACCTGTCAGGCCGGGGGAATTGTTCCAGCTATTCAGGACGATATCTTCTCCGGACTGGTAGTCGCGAATGATGTTGGTTCCGCCCAGAATGCGGAATGTGTCCATGCCTGCGACGCCACCATCTTCGAAGCCATCGCCCCACAGGCTGTTCTGGCCAGAAGCCGCACCCGTGCCTGTCGCCGAGATGATGTCGTTGCCGCTGCCACCGCGAACAATGTCGTTACCTGCGCCGGTAATCAGCTTGTTCGCGCCTGCGCTGCCGATAAGTTGATCGTTAAACGCCGAGCCTGTAACGCTTTCGATGCCGGTGAGCTGGTCCCCTTGGGCATGCCCACCTAGACCTGTCCCGACGCCGGACGCGCTAAGCTGTATGCTGACCGCCGATGTCGATGCGGAATAGTCTGCCATATCGACACCCGCCCCGCCGATCAGAGTGTCTGCTCCTGCAAATCCGATCAACACGTCATCGCCGTTGCCGCCGTTCAAAATGTTCGCGAGTTCTGTTCCTTCCAGTCGATCGTTGAAGTTAGATCCGATCACATTTTCGATCTGCGCCAGAACGTCACCGTCTGCGTGTCCGCCCTGACTGAAGCTTAGACCCGTCGTTCCACTGAACAAACGTGCCAGAACCGCACCTGTAGAAGCGGAATAATCAACCGTGTCGACACCATCACCGCCCAGGACCACTTCTGAAACGCCGCCTGCCGCCGTGCCGCCGAGCCCTGTTCGGAACGTATCGTCGCCAGCCCCGCCTTCAAGTCGGTTGGCGGTAGAATTGCCGACAAGAAGATCACCGAAAGCGGAGCCGATCAGGTTCTCGATCGTACTCAGTTGGTCACCTTCCGCATGCCCACCCAACCCGGTTCCAAACCCAGTGTCTGCAAGCGTTATGGACACCCCAGCGGTCGAAGCGGAGTAGGTCGCGGTATCGGTGCCTGCGCCACCGATCAGCACATCGGCACCGGCAAAACCTTGAAGCAGGTCATTTCCTCCTGCGCCATCGAGACGATTTGCAATTTCGCTACCATAGAGTTGGTCACCAAGGCCACCTCCGATGACGTTCTCCACGAGAAGCAGAAGGTCTCCATCCGCCTCGCCACCCTGGCTTACGGAAATAGAGCCTGACGTTGTGTTGAAAAGCTGCGCAAACACCGCACCTGTGGATTGCGAATAGTCAATCGTATCGACCCCGGCTCCACCAATGACAACTTCAAAGACCCCGGTATTTGCGGACCCTCCCAGGCCGGTTTGAAACATGTCATCGCCTGCGCCACCCTCAAGACGATTGACCTGGCTGTTTCCGTGGAGACTATCGGCGTGGTCTGACCCGATAAGATTTTCCATCGAAGACAGGATGTCCCCGGCAGCATCGCCACCCACGCCCGTGGCACCGCCGGTCGCATCAAGCATGATGGTCACGCCGGAGCCAGAGGACGAATATTCTGCGGTATCGGAGCCGGTGCCGCCGATGATGATGTCGGCGCCAGCGCCGCCCATCAATATGTCGTTCAACCCACCGCCGGTCAGGACATCAACAAGGGAGGAGCCGATAATCCGCTCGATCAGGATAAGCTGGTCGCCCTCGGCATCGCCACCCGCGCCTGTTCCCACCGCAGTCGGATCCGCGGCGGATGCGTTGAGCGTGATGGTAACGGCCGCCGCAGAGGCGGAATAATCTGCGGTATCCACTCCGCCTTGGCCTACCAGTTGGTCGGCGCCGCCGCCACCGGTGAGCACATTGTTGGCGGCGTCGCCGATGATGATGTCGTTGGAGCCTGACCCCTTGACGTTTTCCACATTGAGAAAAGTGGTGCCAGCCGCCGCACCTGAAACGCTGTGGTCTCCCAGATTAATACCGAGGGCTCCGCCTTTGGAAAAGTCGAGCGTGTCCAATCCCGCGCCGCCGTCGACGCTGTTGGTACCGGCGCCCGGCCGAAGAAGGTCATCCCCATCGCCGCCAGTGAGTGTGTCGTTACCATCGCCACCGTCAAGTTCGTCGTCTCCGGAGCCTCCGTACAGGGTGTCGTCACCCGCGCTTGCAAGCAGTCTGTCGTCACCGGCGCCACCGTCCAACACGTCATGCCCATCACCGGCGTTCATTGTGTCGGAACCATCACCACCCATGAGAACATCATTGCCGATCGATGCGTCCATGAAATCGTCGCCAGCACCGCCGAGCAGGATATCATTACCAAGGCTGCCGACGAGCGTATCGTTACCGTCACCTCCATCAAGAAGGTCATCACCATCGCTGCCGTTCAGGAAATCGTCGCCGGTTCCCCCATACATGGTGTCGTTTCCGAATCCACCATTCAGCGTGTCTTTTCCGGCACCCCCATAAAGCGTGTCGTTCCCGAACCCGCCATCCAACAGATCGTCGGCTCCGACTGCCGACTCATTGACACCATCGGCAATTCCATCGGCATCCTCATCGTCAGGGACGCCGTTCATGTCGGTATCTGTCATCCCATCACCGATCAGCACGTCATCGCCGTCCATGCCTCGCAAAATATCCTCGCCGCCATTGCCCACGAGGAGATTGTTGAGAAGGTTGCCGGTTAGGCGGTCGTCGAAGGCGGAGCCCAGGATGTTTTCAATACCGCTGATCGTGTCACCGGTTGCATGCCCACCCGTGCCGCGCGACGTTTTATTAGGGTCGCTGGGCAACGAAAGAGTGATGCCGGCATTCGAGGTCGAATAGTCGGCAGTGTCGATGCCTGCACCACCGTTCAGTGTGTCGCTACCGGCGCCACCCCGTAAGATATCATTTCCGGCATTGCCGTTGAGAATGTCCGTGCCATCACCGCCGTCCAGAATGTCATTTGATCCGCCCGCATTCAGCGTGTCGTTACCAAGCCCACCATCAAGGTAGTCATTACCGGTGCTGGTGGCGGAAACGGTAATGGTATCGTTTCCCGCCAATCCTTCGATCCGGAAGCTTCCGTTGGCGTTATGGGTGTAGACATTGTTGGCGCTGGTTAGTTGAACCGTTGCATAGCTCGGTGCTGCCAAAAGCCCGACTGCTGTCGCGTTTGCAACACCGGACTGCTTCGCCATGGTCGGCAGTTCAGTCTGCGACATTGATGCAAGATTCGTATCCAGAGGGGCTGACGCGGAGAGGGAACTTGCGTTCGAACTTGCCTTGTTTGTCCTGACGGTCGTGCGGGCCATAATTCTCTCCTCAAGCCAACCCAAGCTGTAATGGGTGGTGATATGGCGAAGTTAAATTGAACGGGGAATTGCGCCTATTGCGCATTGGTAGCGCAATCTTGCGATGTAGCCCGGCACATAAAGGTGACGATGACAAGATCCGGAAGGCATGAGAAGGGCTTTGGGGGCCGCCCTTCTCACGACGAACCCGCAGAAGTTTTGACCAAACTTCCGCGGGCATCGTCTTAGGTGGCTGCGGCGTAGCCGGTCGCCGTAATGCTCGACCATTCGCCTTCCTGGACGGCCACGACGAGGTTCAGGTCGACTGACGTGTTGTCGCCATAGGCTTGGACGTCGATAGCAAAGCTGGCTTCGTTACCATCAATATTCACATCGACGCAAATGTCTTTCTCGACATCCAGTGTCACGAAGACTTCCGAGCTGAGGTCGAATTCAACATCGATAACCGAGTCGTAGTCGTAGCTGGCGTCGAGATCAACGTTGTCCCAATTACCGTAGTTATTTCCAGTCATAGTCAGTCTCCCTATTAGGATTGATATATATCAGCTCCTGCTGACAAGTAAAAGACTATGAAACCTTTCTTATATATACAAATGATAACAGGGATTAATATCCAAAGGGCGTATAGATACGAAAAAATACAATTTAAAAAGCGACGTACTACTTATTGTCTACTTTAAAAAACAAAACTTATATATTTACCGATTTAATTTTTCATCCTATTTCGAGCAAAATCAATAGAATGACATTCGACATCGTGTGTTCCATGACGAGGCTATCAATGACCAGGCCCACTGTGGTGTTTTCGCCATAAGCGGTAACAGTGAAATCGAAAAATGTCATATTGCCGTCGAGACCGACTGGATCATCGTCAACATCGTGACCGAAAAAGGCTAAATTGTCGTCTGCTGGACCGGGGCTTTCGCCCGACCCCGGAATGACGAGGTCGGACTCGTCCGCATCGGAATGTTCCACTGAGCCGGTGAAATCAGTGACAACGAAAGAGAAACGGGAATATGAGCTTGAGGTCGTCGTATCAATTTCGACCTCGGTACGACTGACGATCCCGGATATTGAAAGATACGAACCGCTTCCGTCAAAGACGACATCGATATAGGTAGTGGCCAGTGCGAAATCGCCATCGGAATGCGCCGCGGCATAGGCTTCGATGTTTGCATGAGTTGATGTCACGCAAGATCCGGCCGTAGCGGTCACCAATCCAGTAAGCTGAGCCGTTGTGTTGGTGCCGAGCGCCGTCGTGTCGGCTGTGGCGGAGAGCCCGACATTCTCATTTATCTGGGAAGAGAGCTGCCCCATGGCAGCATCGGTGCTGATGCTCTGTTCGAAAATCTCCAGCGGTTGCTCCGCGTCAGGATCGCCGGATACGATGCTCAGATGGGAGCCGATCGAAGAAGAATACGTCACAGGCATAAACAGCACCTTTCACGATGGGAGAAGGTGCATATTACGCGAGTGCAAGCGACACAGCAGGCGCTCAATGAGTGATACACCTGATGAGGCATGACGGGGGTGCATCCCCAAACCATTGAGCACCATCGCCCTAGGACTTGGAAACGCGCCCGAAAGGCCATGTGTCTGCTCAAAAGGTGGCATTGCCTCTGCCGGAACCTAACTGGAAGCGGTCAGTCGAGCGTTGCCAGCAAATGACCGAAGGTGAAATTTGCCTCAGCCTGGTCTAGCACCGCATTCGACCCCTCATGGAATATCGCCTGATACAGCCAGGACACATCCGCTAGCGAAATTCCGACAGATTTTGAGAATGCGATAATTCCCGAATTGACCTTGAAAAACTCGTCTAGCAGCAGTGTGGAGGCGGAGGCGCCTGATCCAAATTTAATCTCAAGATCATCCAAATCACAGCTCGATCTATGCATAGAGACAAGGCAGGATTCCGTTTCGCCATCCAAGACGAGACGGTCCCCATCGCGCACCGAGAAATCCAAGATGACATCATCATCGAAGCGGTCAACAATCTGATAGAAGTCGGCGCCAGCACCTCCGGTATAGGTGTCGTCGTCATCGCCCCTAGGCGCACCTAATCGAAATACATCGCTGCCATCGTTTCCAAACAGACGGTCCCGTCCTTCACCACCCCACAGCACGTCGTTGCCAACCCCGCCACGCAACACGTCGCCCCCTTCCTCGCCCAGCAACAAATCGTCACCAGCACCACCGTCCAATTCGTCCTTGTCATCACCACCGAAGATCCAGTCGTTACCGTCTCCACCGGTTATCGTATCGTCGTCGTTACCGCCAAATATGGTGTCACTGCCAGAACCGCCCGTCAGCTTGTCGCTACCGCGGTCACCAAACAGCCAATCATCACCGTTTAAGCCGTTGATAGTATCATCACCTCGCCCACCATAAATGAGATCTGTGCCTCTCGTCCCATCGATTTTTTCATCTCGTTTCGTGCCCTCGAAAAGGAGGTAGGTCGAGGTGCTAGATGCGGCGACAACTGCCGAGACCGTTGACGAGGCAAAGCCGATGTCCATGGCCGTGGCATCCGCGTTTACAGTGACAGATGTATTGTCCCCACGCGCATCGGCATTGACCTTAAACTCTGCGACGTTGCCGTCAGAAGCAGGTCTGGATGTGTTGGCCTTCACGTCATTCGCAGACTGGACGCCGCCCACGCACCCCGGCAGATCAAACTTGAGATTGATTCCCGCAAAGGAAGTTGTTGTCGTCATAACCGCGCCGGTATCACTGACTGTATCGATTGAAGAGACATAGCCGATATCTGCACCGATCATCCCGACATTGGTCACGGTCGACGCATATGCGCCCTCCCCGGAGGCGCTGGCAGCGGTGCTCACGCTGCCATAGGCGTAGCTTGCGAGCCCGCGGTCAATGGTATGTATGTCCATAGTCGTCGTGGCGCGGGTCGCAACGCCAAATGCGTCGGCAGCGGTAGATACCGAGACGGCTATGCCACCGGTCGCGGTCTGCGTCGTTGGCTTGATATCGGGATGCCCACAATCTCCGCGCCCGTTTCCTCCTCGGTGTTCGCAGTGGCGGGCCTCAGGCTGTTTTTGGGCATTTTGTGAAAAATACATGATTCCCTGTCTCCCGCCATTGATTGCTTCAAGCATAAGTCACAATAGAGCGGAGACCAGTGGCGCATAGTTATATACACCTACCGGAGATAATACCCACAAAGGCGCTAAACCTTTTAGTAAGAAAATATTTTGCGCCCATCGTCACAGTTACGCAACCTGCACAAGTCGAAAAACCATGACTACAACGCTGCTGGTAACATGCAAGGTGCCGAATAGAATCGTTCTGTGTGTGGATATGTGTTCGCGCGTGGGAAGCTGATACTAAATCCTTTTGTGGCAGCGACTTAAGGAAGTATTTCACTCGTTGGCGTGGCCGCCTCCGTCGCTTTTGCTCTTGTTAAGCGTGGACCCTGTAGCCGCTTTTATTCCGGCTCGTCTAGCCAGGGTTGTGCCAGCGGTGAATGAAAACGCGGCTGTAGCGCCGAAGAAGGAAAGAAATCACCACCCGAAAGGATAAAGGTGAGAGTCTTGCGCGCCAGTTCCGCAGTCAAAACTGTGGGGAGGAATCCACGGATCCCAAGTATCATGGCGGCGGCGATTTCGGCTGGATCATCCCGGTCTGAAATAACAACTGCGGCAGGCCCCCCGGCCAGAACATGCGTTAGCTCTCCACGCAATCGAAGTTCAGTAACCGACATGTTTCCGGCGCTGATCACAATCATGGCAATCTCTCGCGCTGGCGAGGTCTTTGTGCCAAAAGCGTGGCATACGACATCGAGATTGTGGTCAGACGCCCAGCCGGAAAAAAGCGCGGCGTATGCTTCCCGCCGAAGAGGCTTTTCGTCAACTATAACCATGACTAGATTATCGGTATGGGAACTCATGGGTGACATCCGAATCGTTTAGAGATCGCTACTACTCCGCAGCCATCGGCAAGACGTTAGCTCAACTTAAAGAATGCTGCCTGTTAGCAGAAGGCTGATACGACTTGCGTGTAGTCCTGCACCCCATGTCCGTCTCAAGATATTTTACCGCATTCCAATTTTGGTAATCGAATTGACCCACAAGCTCCACACGAAGTGAATGTGTTTTTACTTGTCTTTTTTTTGCTTTTACATTTACTCGTCTATCCCTAATTCATCCTCGGGTGCGGGGACGTGCCCCATCGATGAATCGAGTGCAAGTATCGAAAATATATAGGAAAAATAAATTTCGATTAGGGAGACGAATCAAAAATACGCTGGGCCATATCAATACATCGCTCTTTTAGCATCGATCGGCATCACCAACTTGGATAAAAGATGCTAGTATCAGCGAGCGAACTACAGAAAGCTGTTGCAACCAATTTGACTCGCGGCAATATCTAAAGTAATAGATGACAAATATGCATTACTTTTAAGTGAGCATTCGAGCCGACGCCGTTCGTATAGTAGAGAGCCCTAGCGGGTACTCATATTGGGCAACACTGTTCAATATCAAAGTGCTGTATATCAAAAGGCTTACTCGTCACAAGCGGGTTTTGTGAAAACTAGCATAGCATTTACCATGAGGTGATGACCGGGTCCGGGGGGGCCTGAGTCAGATTTTAAAGTTCGTCGATTAAGCGCGAGGGGAGGCAGTAAGCACCATGGCTAGTCACGGGACTATTTTCTTGGTTGATCCACTGGAGATGAGGCGCGAATGCTTGAGTTCGGCGCTTTGCCCGTGGGCTACGTCTCTGACTCTGGATCTTGTGGCGACAGGAGATATGATTTCTTTACCGCTAGGCAATTGCAGTGAGATTGTTCTTTTGATTATCAACCTGGGGGGAACCAGCGTAGACAGCCTCGAGGCAGATAGTGCATTATTTTGCACCAAAGCATTGCACGAAGCACGTTATGCCCTTATTTCAGATCGCGCAGATCCAGAAGAGGCAATTGCCGCCGCCGAGCGTGGCTTCCAGGCATTTCTTCCCACTGCACTACCACTTGAAATCGTCAAGCAAGCTTTGACTTTCATCTTGGGCGGAGGGACATACTTCCCAAGAGAAGCACTATTGGCCAACCACTCCCCAACTGTAGGAAGAGGTAGCAGCACCAATCTGAAAGGGTTGTCGCCGCAAGGTTTAACGGGTCGCCAGAATGAGGTTCTTGAACGGCTCCGGTTCGGTAAATCTAATAAGCACATTGCGCGCGAACTAAATATGCAGGAAGCTACCGTCAAGGTTCACGTTCGTCAGATCATGCGTAAACTGGGAGCTTCAAACCGCACCCAGGCTGCTTTACTCGCGCAAATTTCGACGACCAAGGCAACTGTCGAGATACCCCAAAATGGGGCAGTCTGTATTCCGCCGATGATCAACGGTACATCCGCGACTAGGACCGTGAACGTCTCGGTGTAACTGCTGTGTTCTGCGAAGTTAAGCAACAAGCACGCGTACCACGCACGAATAACGATCGTCCCTTAACCGAGACCGAGCCGCATATCCCGTTAGGTAGTTTCCGAGGCTATTAGTTTTGGTCGGCACGCTTATGGTGAAGTCCAATACGGCGGCACCGAACCCACGCTCCAGCAACCGCCTGCACCCCAGTGGCCGTCGTGGCTCGGTGCTGTTGCCGCCTCTCTATAATGGAGCTTGCCAATGCCCGTCAGGGAAATGACCGACCACGAATGCATGGATTGCCTGTCGAAGGGACACTTTGGGCATCTTGCCTGCTCAAAAGACGGCCATCCCTACATCGTGCCTGTCACTACGCCTATGGCATCGACCGGATGTACGTCTTCTCGATGCCGGGTCAGAAAATCGACTGGCTGAGATCAAACCCACACGCTTGCCTTCAAATGGAAGAGCACTCGGACCACGGGCTCTGGAAGAGCGTGCTGGTGCAGGGTCAGTATCACGAGCTGCCCGACACCTCACAACACCACAATGAACGTATCCACGCCTGGGACCTGCTTCAGGAGTGAGACCTGTGGTGGGAGCCGGCATCCCAAAAGCCAGAAGACAAGGCGCTGACAAAATCGGAGTCGATACGATCAGCGGAAGACAGAGCTACTGAACATGCTGCCCAGTTAAACTTGGCAGCCAATACCCACGACGTCGCGTGTCGGCACAGGATCGTGCGCCTTGAGATCGAGCCCAAACAGGCGACAGTTATCCAAGAAAAACGCATTTTTAGGGGAGCGGGATCGGATTGCCGACACAACAGCGCGCATAGCTTGTGCTTGATCGCCGGGTTTTCTTGAGAACCTCTGGTATGCCCCTGATGCTGATGCTTGTCTATCGAAGCGCTCTCAGTGCATTCAAAATCACCGCGACGTCGATAACCTCCTGCGTGAGGGCGCCCTGAACCGGAGGTAGATACCCGAAACTCGCCAACGCCATGGCGCAAAGCGAAAGTCCAAGCCCCGCCACGACACTTTGAAGTGCTATGGCGCGACTGCGGCGCGCGACCGCCATCGCCTTCACGAGCGGTGCCAGTTCATCCACCAGCAGCACGACCCCGGCCGCCTCGGACGACGAGGCCGTCCCGTGTGCGCCCATCGCGACACCGACATCGGCTGCTGCAAGCGCCGGGGCGTCGTTGACACCGTCGCCGACCATCATGACGGGTCCATTGACAGTCTCGCTTCGGACGGCCGCGACCTTGGCATCCGGTGAAAGATCTCCCAACACAAGATCGAAACCGAGTTGTCTGCCGACCTTCTCGGCAATATCTCGCCGGTCGCCGGAGGCAAGCACCAGTCGCTTTACGCCCGCCTGACGCAGGTCGTCTAGCGTCGGTTTCGCATCCGTGCGGACCTGATCCTGAAGGACGATAATCCCGGCGATCTTCCCGTCTATACCAACGGCCACAGTCATGGCGGCCGGATCGATGCCTTTCAGGAGATCATCCGCCCGTACACTTCCGCTTTCTGCTGCAACGAAACTGTTGCCGCCCACAATTACCTTCCGGCCATCCACGGTTCCCTTGATCCCTGTGCCAGGTGTTTCCACGACGACCGCGGGTGCGGATAGAACCAACCCTCTCGATTGGGCCGCTTTGATCAGCGCCGTTGCAACCACATGGCCGGAGGCCTGATCCAGGCTGGCTGCGGCCTTGAGAACATCGGTCTCCGCAAAGCCGTCGCGTGTCCTGATCTCGGTGATCGCTGCCTGTCCATGGGTTATCGTACCGGTTTTATCGAGGATGACAGTTCGGACACGCGACATCGTCTCGAGCACGCCACCACCTTTCACCAGAACACCTATGCGTGCAGTGCGCGACATTCCGGAAATCAAGGCAACCGGAACGGCAAGTATCAGCGGGCACGGCGTAGCGACGACGAGAACCGACAGCACGCGGATTGTATCACCTGTCAGAAGCCAGGTGATCGCGGCAATCGTTACCGTCAGCGCCAGAAAACCCATGGCGTAACGATCCGCCATGCGGACCATGGGCGCTTTGCTGGATTGTGCGGCCTCGACCAGACGCACGATGCCGGCATAGGTGCTCTCAGACGCCGGCCGGCTCGCGATCAACTCAAACGCGGCACCGGCGGATGCAGAGCCACTCAACGCTTCGCCACCTTTGAAGATATTCTGCGGAAGTGATTCACCCGTCAGAGTAGACAGGTCGAGTATAGCGACATCGCTCATCACACGTCCGTCGACTGGCAGGACGTCACCTTGGCGAATAAAAAGCCTGTCGCCAGGTTTGATCGCCGTAATCAAAACCTGTTGCAGGACGTCGCCGTCGAAACGCATCGCGGTTTGCGCGACGCGCCCCATCAAAGCCGTCATCTCCTTTTTGGCCCGGCCCTGCGCAAAGTCCTCAAGGACCTGCCCTCCCGCATACATCATGGCAACAACGTTCGCCGCCAAGGGTTCGCCAAAAATCAACGCCGCAGACATGGAAATGGCGGCGACGATATCGAGGCCTACATCACCCTTTTCGAGCGACATCACGATTTGAACAAAGAGCCCTAAAAGCACAGGGGCGGTTGCGACTGACCATGCCCAACCGGCAGCGCCTAGATGCGAGGACCAGAATAGCAGCCCACCCACAGCAAGCCCCGTTGCTGCAAACCCGATCAGAATGCGAGACTGCTGGAGGCGCAAAAAATTTCTCAGGTGCGGATACATTGTGTCTTCCCATCAAGTCAAGAGATTGCAACTGACCTAAGCGGCGAAAATGCCTCAATGGTCATTCTGGCGGAAGCATCCTCATCAGGACGGCGTCTTTGCGAACGAAATGGTGCCAGAGTGCCGCCAGGCCATGCAGTCCGGCAACGCCGACCAGCATGTAGGCCAAGAGTTCGTGAATTTCACCAATCTGGCTAGCGACAGCCTTGTCTTCAGCCGACACAGGTCCAAGGGAGAATAATCCGAAATCGATCCCTTGGCCGCTTCGAGCCGCAAAGGTCAAGCCTATGAGGGGCACGGCTATCATGAGGCAGTAGAGGAGGACATGACTGATCGAAGACACGCGCTGAAGCATGATGCCAATCGGTTCGGGCGGCGGCGGCATGTGGCTACGTCGCCAGACCAAACGAAACGCAACCAGACAGAGGGTCGAAACGCCGATTAGCTTGTGCGTGTTGACAACACTGTCTTCCCAACTGGGCGGAAATGCGTCGACGAGTAAGCCAAGAGAAAAAACCAAAACGATGAGGATTGCAGTCAGCCAATGAACACTCCTAGCAATTGCGTCATAGCGCAGGACGGGTCGGGCGAACATTCTTTTCTCGATCATCTTTATCTCCAGGGAATTTGAGCGGCCGGACGAATTTCATTTCATGGGCTTTGTCGACGCCTGGGTAAGGCTCTAACGTTAGCGATTCTCGCGGTTCAGGAAGCTGGTTGAAGCGGCTATTGGCCGACCCGAATTTTCCAGGTCACAGCAAGGACGACCGATACATACGCCGTCTACAATCAGCAGTGTCAGGCTCGGAAATTACTCAGTTTGATTTCAACGATTATGGTTCTGAGGTACCATGGGCAGGTCTGCGTTCATTGCCATTGCGAGAACGATGACCGTTGACAGTTTATTTGGTGCGCCCGGTCTTCTGGCGTATCGGTTACCCCAGCCTAGCGAAGCATGAACGCATACAGGGTCAGGCACAGCTTCCTCCTACCGAATTTCCGCCTGAGCCGAGAGGCGAGTTGGACGGTAAGTTATCCAACGAATTCTCTGCACTTGTTCAATGTGACAAGAAAAGCGGAAGGGTCGGATCATTCAGCATCGACAGAGATACTCCGCCGAATATTCTCTGTTGCAGACGAGGATGGTTGAAGGCACCCATGACGAGCATCTCAGCAGAGATGTCTCGCGCATGCATACGCAGAACGTCGGCAGGTGCCCGGCCTCCACTCGCTATGCGTTCGACTGTAATATTCACCTTATGCCGGGAAAGATAAGTCGCGACGTCTGCTCCGGGCTCTTCACCATTCCTGCGGCTTGAGGCAACGGGATCGATCAATGTGATGTGGACACGCTCGGCAGCCTGAAGAAATCCTAGGGCTTGTTGAGCTGCGCGCGCCACTTCGTTGCTCGAATCCCATGCCAAAAGGATCGTTTTAGGTTGAAGTGGCACGTTACTGCGCCTGTTATCGATAAGCAGGGCTGTCGGAGATTCAAAAAGAGCGCCATCCACGACATGTCTGCGGAACGTCTGAACAGCGGCGGCCTCTGAGCCTATGAACACGATATCCGAATACATGGCTCTTTCAGCAATTTCTTCTGTGGCCCATGCAAACTCGGCGTAAAGGTCCTGCACGTCTCCGGAAACACCACATCCGACGAGCATGTCGCTTATTCGTGTTTTGACCTCGGCGAGCTTGCCGATCTCCCGTTCTCGTTCCGCTATCCATACCGTCGAAATCACATCATAGCTACCGATAGGCGTCGGGGCGCTGGTATAAACGACGAGGACAGACAAATGCGCATCGTGCAGCCTGCAAAAAGCGATGGCATTTTCCACGTCGTTGCGAAAACTATTTGCTTCGACAGGGCAAAGCACAGTCTTAATGGACATTTGGATCACCTATCCGAGCTGCAATGAAAATTGACACCAGGAGCAAAGCACTGCTCACTTTGGTGCGTTTATCAACAGGCTGCTTTACCACTGAGCTATGCAAGTATTATTTCTATAAAGATTTCACTTTAGCACGTCTTTGATGGGCGTAGGCATTATCTTATACTGCCATATTAAAATCTGTTAGAATCAGAAACTACCAACTGCACTTCTACGACTAAGAATGATGCGGGGATGCGCGCTGCGCTTAAGTCATGGCGCGATACAGGTACTGGTTCCAAACCCGTCAATCCAATCTTCTACCCGTAGACGAAGTTCAAGGCCTTCGATGTAGTTCCATCTCAAGTATCTGGCTGAAACTCCAAAACAAACCGGACAACCTTGGCTGACGACATCTCACACGGCTTTAGAAAGGATCGTGGTCCGCGGTAAAGGTTAAACGACACGATGTCCGTTGCACCCAGTTCCTCTGCGAAGAGCGATAGCCTACGTCCATCTGTGGAACGCCTAACGCTCGCCCCCCACTTCCGTCCATCGAAAGTTCCTTCAACATAGCCCGACGAAAATCGTGCGAGCTTATGCTCGAAATCAGAAACGATGGCATTGTTCTCCTTCACGGTCACGGCGATAGGCACTCCTCACAGATCCCACAACAGTCCTCATCCATCTTGGCAAGCCGTCCGCAGCAAGTGCAACATGCCTCTGTTCCCTCGGAGCAAGAGTTACGCTCTGGCGGCAGGATGTCTATTAAGTCGTGGTCATATACAGTCGTGAGGATCAGGCCGTCGATGTCGAGGCTCCGGGGAATCGGTCTTGAGATGGTGATTCCGGCCACACAAGCAAGATGAACCTGTTAGCGGGAAAACCGACAGAAAACTCAAGCGGACCGCGTAGAGTATCAAGGACTGGCGTTGCGGTATTTTTAACGCCCGCATCTCAACCTGGCCCTTAGCGTTAACGAATCCATACCGAGGTCAGACTTCTTGAAGACCTTCACTCAGAAAATCTGTCACCCGCTCCGTCGCCTTGCGCTTCGTAAACTGTGCGGTATAACTCCCGTCATCACTACTAATGCGCTGAATTACTTGAGTGTTTGCAGCATGAATATCCACATGGCGTTTTTTGCCGCGATCACGGCGTGCTGGTGGATAACACGACCGCGCGGCTAGCGATGGTGTATCGTAGGGCGGATGGTGGAGCTCAGGATTACGGATACTCCACGTGTGTCATCGACGCTGACCAACAGCGACTACCGAGCACGAACGCGGCGCTGGCCAACAAGCGAATCGGCCTGATCGGATGCGGTTCAGTTGGCTCAAGGATAGCAGCGATGCTCGTACGATCAGGAGCCCGGAAGCTCGAATTATTCGACGACGACATCCTCTCTCCCGGCAACCTGATGAGGAATGAACTAGACTGGCGAGGCGTCGGGGCACATAAGGCCAAAGCTTTCCAGGCCAGGCTGTTCGAGTTTGCCCAGACGCAAGGTCGCCTCTTGGCCCGAAGCAGTCAGCCGATTACGGCATTGTCGTTCTTCTGATTCGCTGCAGTATCATCCGTGTACCTTCTTTTCTTCATTGGCCTGACTTGCCAAATAGCGGCAACACAGGATTTTGAAGGATTTAAATCGATGAACACAACAGTCTCCACCGTGAAGTCTCGAAACATTCTTGTCCTCGGGGCCGGGGAACTCGGCTGCCCGTTCTGCGCAACCTGGCTCTTCGCGCCAAGGACGTCGAGGGCGCGAAGATCAGCGTTTTTCTGCGCGCCAGTGCCGTTGTATCAGATGTGCCGGCGAAGCAGCGCGACATCGCTGAAATCCAAGACATTGGTATAGAGATCGTCGAAGGTGATTTGGTGAAGAGCTCAACCGACGAACTGGCGTCTCTTTTCTCGAGGTACGACACCGTCATCGGCTGCGCTGGCTATGCGGCTGGGATTAATACACCGATGAAGCTTGCCAAGGCGGCGTTGCAGTCCGGGATTCCACGCTATTTCCCTTGGCAATTCGGCGTCGATTTCGAAGCGATCGGTCGCGGCGGCCCGCAGGACATTTTCGACGCTCAGCTTGATGTCCGGGAACTCCTTCGCTCCCAGAGCAAGACTGAGTGGGTCATCATATCCACCGGCATGTTCATGAGCTACCTCTTCGAACCGGATTTCGGCGTCGTTGATCTGCAGACGCACACAGTCAACGCCCTCGGCAGCTACGACACTGCTGTCACGCTGACCACACCCGACGACATTGGTGCTCTCACCGCTGAAATCGTCTTCTACGAGCCGACCATTAGCAACGAGATCGTCTTCCTTGCCGGGGATACTATCACCTACGGTGAACTCGCCGACAAGCTGGAAGTAGGTTTGAACCGCCCCTTCAGCCGGTCCGAATGGACTGTCCCGGTTCTGATGGAGGAATTAGCAAACGACCCCCAGAACATGATGCGCAAGTACCGAGCAGCCTTTGGTATTGGGCGCGGCATGGCGTGGGACAAAGCCAACACGTTCAACGTAAGCCAAGGCGTCAAAGTGACGGCTGTGTCCGATTGGATCGAGGCGAATCTTAGCGGCAAGTGAGATCGCCCGCAGGAATCGTGGACAGGAGACAGTGACTTGGGAGCGTGGTCCGAGAATGCCCCCAAGCCACGCTGCGATCCACATACGCTAGAATGCGGGCGTGCTCTCCTCCATTTCGACGCAACGCTTGTTCGTCAAAATGTCTGCCAGGAAGGTTTTTCTGGCGGGCAGGAATCGTAATCCTCGCGTGCCTTGCGAAACTCGCCGGAATTCTCCACGACCCATGTCCACAGCGGAACCATTCGGATGAGAAGACCCATCCCTAGTTCTGTCAGTTCGTATTCAACCCGAGGCGGCATCTCAACGAGATCGTGGCGAGTGACGAGACCATCTCTTTCAAGTTGGCGGAGCGTTCGGGTGAGCATTCGCTGCGTGACGCCGTGCATTCGTTTTCCGATATCTGCATGCCGGAGCCTGCCATAAACACCCAGGGTATGTATGACGCCAAGCGACCATCGGCTTCCCGCGTGTGTGAGAACCTCGCGTCGCACACCGTCTTGGTCATCACGAAGGCCATCGCACACCGCTTGAGAATAGGTAAGCATCTCTTCTCTGGTCATTACGCCTGCCTCCGGTCTTCCAGCCCTTTCGTCTTACCAGTCTTCAGAAGACATTCCACCTGCCTCTCCTGCGTTTTGAAATGTTCATAGAATTTGACAGAATGACAGCGTCGTTGGTGTTACCGATGGCTGAAGACGTCCGCTGTCTGCGCGAAGCGCATGGCGATAATTGGCCCAAAGAGGATCTTGCACATGATAAAGACGCTATATCCTAGATAAAATCTCGGAGATACATGCAACCAGGGAGGAGTGGTACACCGGCGGTGGTGTATGTTTCTCGAAGCCTCGAACTTCCAGCCGCCCAAAAACACGGTGATCTTACAGCGTTGTTAAGGTGGTGCGGATCGGCACCGTTGCTCAAAAGCAGCGCTACGATTTCAAAAGACAGTTCCACGGCGATCGCCAGGCTTGCCTGTCTGCTCGCAGTCCATAATGGACCCTTTCCATGTCGGTCCACGGCATTAACCTCCGCATGTGCCGCGATAAGCCTTCTCACAATATCAAGGTGGCCGTTTTGAGCGGCAACGTGCAGAGTGGTAAACCCATATTGGTCTGCGGCGGAACGGCTGTCAGCACAACGCAACTCGGCGTCTAATGCTTCATAGTTCCCATCGGCAGCGTGATACCAGAGGGCATTTCTACAATAATCATCGACGTTAGCCCTTTTTTTCTCCACGGCCAGATCGCCATTTTACGTCTCAAATACCTTCATGTGGAGCGTGCACACTGCGTGGCGACTGTGGCCCATAAAGTATCAGCAATTCTCCACTAGTCCAATGACCGCAGTTGGCGCATTGCAGTCATTACGCCGTTACAGATGGTGTTCGGTAGCATCATGCCTCATATAACAAGTGGCAAGAGTGCCGGACGTTCATCACCAAGCCACTCGTCTGACATGTTAGAGGCGCGCGTTTGAATAGACAGGTCCGGATCCGAACGGCCAGATCAAAACCGTCTTCCACGATATCGGCAATACGGTCGCTGAAGTTCACGTCGACCTGCAGATCGGGCCACCCTTTCATTTACCGATGCAGCGACGGAAGGACGTGCGTGCGCCCGAAACCTTCCGGCACTTTCAGGCGTGCTAGGCCCGTGGGTATTGCGTTTTTCTGCCCGACGCTGGCTTCTGTTTCTTCCAGTAGGCTGCCGTTGCGTCTCTGGTACAAGGTGCTCGCCGAGATTTGAAAACTCACTCTGGCCTGACACAACTGAGCCTCGCTACTCTCTATGGCTATGACCTGATCGTTGAGATACTGAGCAGCGACAGTCAGCAGGCAGAAGCCCAACCAGAAGTCCTCTGACTTAACTCGTTGAGCTTACCAGTGAAGGCAAGAATGACACGCCCCGATGCACCACGAACCAGCGGCATAGCATCGCCGACGCGAGCGGGATGTCGGATCGACTGCGTACAATCATGCCGATAAAGGCAGACGCGTACGTCGCCATACTTGACATAGACGGCAGCCTTTTCGCCGCTTTCATCGCTTATCTAGACGAGCAGTGGTTCAACCACAGCCGACGATTTGAATGTTGATTGATAGAGGCCACCGAGACGCACGAGCTTCGTGGCCTGAAAGCTCTGGTACGTTTTACAGGCTCGCATATCCAATCCGGCTCACCCGGCAGATAGGCATTAGTGTCATCCGGCCTTCCAAGTTCGACCCCTCGTGTTTCCCCCCAACATTTGCCAAGTCGACAGTGCTATTTGCCTAGCAATCACTTTTGCTGAAACCGTCAAAGAGCCAACCATTTCCTGTTGTGCGGGTCACCTTTTCAAGGCTTCACGGGTATGGTCACCGGGTTTCGATATGTCTGATCAAGCATCAGCCAGCGCGTGGTCCAGCCACAGTAGTCGCGTCAGTCGTCAGCCGATATTCCAACATTTCTGCGGGCGTGAGATAATAGAGCTGGTTGGGTGGGGTCTCCAGTGCGTGGAACCACAAACCGGCGCCGATACCCATTTCGTCGAGATGTCGCGCGACAAGCGCGGTGGTTGTTTGCGCACTGGACATTGCCTGCTCAGGTGATGGGCGGTCGATGCCGGCATTGAACACCTGATGGACGCCCACCACGGCATCTTTTTCCGCCGATCGTGTCACGCCACCGGCAAAGACGATTGGGCATGAGGAGGCGCAGAGCGCCCTTTCCGCAACCTTCGTGGCGATATTCTTCTCCCGGATCAGCTTGGACATCGCGATGGCGTCATCGACCGACCCTCCCGGTGAGTTCAAAGAGACCAATTTGATATACTCGCCACGGGCCTCGACCTCGTTGGCAAAACGGGCGGCTGCGCCTGGGTCGATGGTGCCTTCGGCAACGAGCACGCCACCCGAGACAAGATTGAATGTCATCGGTTTGCGCAAGACTTCCTCCGGGCTCGAGGGTTGGACTGGCGGCGCGCCAGGCGCTCCCGGTGCGGTCTTCGGCGGGAGAAAGGTCGGTACATCAGGCAATGTTTCAAGGCGAGGTCGTGCCGCTTCGGCGGTGCTGATCTCCCTGACATCGATCACCAGAAAGGCGGCCGCTGCCGCGAGCAGCACATAGAAGGCACTACGCATCAGCACGCCGTCGTCAACGCTGATCAAAGCCTTGAGCACGGATGTCGGTTTCATGTCGCCGGACCTTTGCGCGGCGGCTTATTGAGACCGAGACTGGTGATGTTGCTGGCCTCCGCGTCGTCCTTGTTGTCTTCGGCTTCAGCAATTGCGTCTTCTGTGGCCTGCACTTGGGTGGCTGACATGGCCTCAGCGGCAATAGCCTTCTGCATCGCCAGCGTCTGCAGTAATTCTGCCACGGTGATCCGTTCGGCAAACGGCATGGTCTCTTCCTGTCCACGGATTGCACCATTCACCACCGCCAGAATGAACACCATGACACCCGGCAACAGGTCAATGGAAATAGCCCCTGCCCATGCGGGAATGAAGTCGGAAGCATAACGCAGAACGGCTTCCGCCGACGAGAGCGGAACGAAACGCCGCTCGGCCACGGGAGGGCGCGCAAGAATTTCGTCGGCAGCGTCGGACAAGACCTTGGATTGCGCCGCAACCGAGGTGCGGATGGTTTCCATCACGCGGTCCTGACGGGTGATCAGATCCTGTTCGCCGCCGTCGGGGATCGGAGCGATGAAGCCAAGCGAAAGATCATCAGCCGCGCGTCGGATGGATGGAGCGATCGAGGTTTGCCCCAGCGAAGTAATAACGCCGGTCAGGGCCACGACTTCCGAGGAGAACTTGTCTGCGCGGGGTTCGACGACGCCGGGTGCCGATACGAGACCACGCATGGTCTCGAGGCGTCTCTGGCCATCGTTGAACAGGCTGGTGACCTGCTCACGCGAGGCATTGATGCCGTTTTCCAGTTCGTTCAGTTGCGACGACATCTGCGACAACAGCGAGACGACGCTGCCGGAACCGGTGGTACCGGTCAGCGCGCCCGACTGTCGTTCGGATGCCGCAAGCTGGGTGAAACGCTCTTTGGCGCGCTGAATGTCGGGCAACAGGCTCTGTGCTGCCAGCGCGTTCTGGTGCGCCTGATCCAGATCTTCCGTGTAATCCTCAACCGTTTCAGCAAGATGCTGTTCAAGTGCCGCCGATCCTGCAAGCGCGGCAGCGTTCAACCAGCTCGACATAGCAAGGATCATCACGCAGCCAACGGCCATCACCGCCAGCATGGCAGTGCGGCTGGAACGGCTGGTGACATGCGGATAGAACCGCGCCATGTAGGACCAGAAGGCATAAATGCCGACGGAGACGGAGGCGGAGTAGATGATTGCAGCAAAAAACACCGCTGTCGGCGAGCCGTCCAGAATGCTGCGCACACCCAGATAGGTGTAGACGCCGGAAGCGAGTGCCAGAACGGCAAGGGCGAAACGTGTCATCGTTTCGACCGCCGCCAGGCTTTCCTGCAAGCGATGCGATGCGCCAAACGCCATGGACGATCTCCGAAAAAGGAATGTATTCCTTAACACTGATTTAAAATTCGGCGAATTCAAGGCTTCTGAAATATAAGGCTTCCGCAGCGCACCATGGCCGGTCAACTTTTGGTTATTCCCAGGCGAAAAAAGCCACAAAACGAAAAAGCCTGCCGCGGGAGGAGGTGCGGCAGGCTTTTCGAAAAGAACCGAACAGCGACTGGGAGGAGGAGTGCCGCCGTTCCGACAGACGTGCCCTGGGAGGAGGAGTGGGCCGTCTGAATTCGAAGCTCTGCGGGAGGAGGTGCATTGCTTCGATGAACACAAGATACCCGTTTTCCCCGCACATTAAATAGACGTTGCTGCAGTGCAGCCATGCGGGAAATGCACGGCCTCTTCATGACGTAAGAAATCTGCGACTCAGGCCTTCGTTGCAGTCCAGGTACAGAAACGCCCGCGTCATCAGCGGGCGTAGTCTTATTCAGGATGGCGAAGAAGCTGCGCTTAGCGACCGACCGACTGGCGGGCAACGCTTTGTATGTCGGCGCGGTTGATGCCGAGGTCCTGAAGTTCGCGTAAGCTCATGCGGCCAAGTTCGGAAACGGTCTGACGGTACTTGCGCCAGTTGTTAAAAGAGCGTGCTACGTTCATGATGATCCCCTTTCGTGAGGTCTCTTGACGCCAGCAACCTTGCTTCGGTTCCAACGTCGTTTCGATGATTGGAATATAGGCCTTTGCCAATCCACCGATAAGGCACAAGCTCTCAGGTCGGCCATGCGCTCAAAGCATGGGTTCAATAGAGGTGGATGAAGAAGCGATCAGGCTCGGAACCGGTCGCATGCGGTAGGCCAGATTTCGGCCATTGCTGCCCAAAAGCAGACAGTCCGTAACCCATCCCTGTCACGCCGGCCGTCGCAAAGCCTGTGTGGCGCCATCCATCATTTGCGCGGTTATAGGCATGCCGTAGACGTCTTTGCGAAACTTGCCTCTCCGTTAGAAGAAGTGGCCTTTCAAACACCCATCTGAAACTCAATGAGGGTAAAGCACAAACGCTAGGCATCTGGACGCTTCGGGCCCATGGGATGCACTGCACCATTGGGCTTTCCAGTAGCCCAAACTCAGCCGGCTCGCCAGAAATGGTCGAAGCGCGAAAGAGAGTAGACGCCACCGAGGTCGCCCTTGGAGCACGCGGTCCGGCTTGGTGGGATGACGGGGCGCCGGATTTCAACCGGCACCTCGCCAAGAATACTCCATACGCAGCCTGGTTCGAACAATTCGAAAGGGCCTGAAGGAGCACCCCCTGTCAAAGTCAATCAGCGATCTTGATGATAAGCTTGCCGAAGTTGCCGCCTGTCAGCATGCTGATGAAGGCTTCCGGCGCGTTTTCAAGACCATCAACGATGTCCTCACGGTAGCGGATGTCTTTGGACGCTATGCGAGGCCCGATTTCGCTCAGGAACTCGTCGAAATGTCCGGCCGCAAACTCTGTCTGAATAAATCCACGGACGAGAATGCTTTTGCGGAGGATCGCAGACATGGTTGCGGGAAGCCTATCGGTATCGGCCGCACCCGAACCATTGTAGTGGGCAACGAGACCGCAAACCGGGACACGAGCGAATTGATTGAGGAGCGGCAACACACCGTCCCAGACCTGGCCGCCCACGTTTTCAAAATAGACATCGACACCATCCGGACATGCGGCTTGCAGGTCGGACGAGAACCGGTCCGATCGGTGATCGACAACGGCGTCGAAACCGAGTTCGTTCTTTACGAACGCGCATTTGTCTGCTCCGCCAGCGATGCCGACCGCGCGAGCTCCTGAGAGCCTGGCGAGTTGACCCACCATTGATCCGACTGGGCCAGATGCCGCCGCAACGGCGACCGTTTCACCTGCCTTCGGCTGTCCGATGAACTTGAGCCCTGCCCAGGCCGTGAAACCGGGCATTCCCAGCGAACCAAGCGACGTCGTGATCGGGGCGCCGTGCGTCTCAACGATACGGAGCTCGTCGCCTTTGATCACAGCGTGACTGCTCCAACCAGTCCTTCCACGGACGAGATCGCCCGGCGAAAAACCGTTGTGTCGTGACTTGACCACTTCGGAAATCGCCTCGCCTTCCATGACGCCGCCAATGGGCACTGGTGCAGCATAGGACTTCGCATCGCTCATACGACCACGCATGTAAGGATCGAGCGAAAGATACAGAGACCTGACAGTGACCTCCCCTTCATTTGCCTCTGGCAATTCAAAGTCTTCGATACGGAAATTGTCCTGTCCAGGCTGACCTGTTGGTCTGCTTGCCAGAAGGATGCGACGCGCGGAAATCATGTCTTGCTCCTTGGTGATGCGTGGGACACCTTATTTAGGATCATCTACAACAAATCCAAGGCAAGTCTGAGGAAGCTTGGCATCCGCACGGCGGCCTTTCGACCCTTCCGTCCGATGCGCGCATATTATCACCGGAAAAATCATAGCAACAGCAGCGTCGAGGTCGTGCGCACAAATGGGGACCAGATCGCTGTCATATCCGTCTTGTCAGTCCTCATGTTTAAGTGGCAGAAGGCATAAATCGTTGGCGACAGGTCTCAGAGCTCTACCTCTACGTCAGCATCGCGTGTATTCACTCCCTGCAGTCTTCACCCATATTCCCTCTTGCCATAACAGCTTAAACGGAAAAGATGACAGTCGTCGCATCCTATCTATACCGCAACGGTAAGCGCTCTGATGAGGTCACACTCTCCTCGCAGCCTTTCGACACGAACGCAGGCGACTTTGTCTGGATCGGGCTGACCGATCCGACGCTCGAAGAGATGGCATGTTTGAAGGCGATGTTCAGGCTTCATTCTCTTGCTGTCGAGGACGCGCTAAATGGCAAACAGGTCCCGAAGGTCGATATCTATGGCGACCAGCTATTCGTCGTCGCCAAGACCGCGTATCTCGAAAACGACAGGATCGCCTATGGCGAAACCTGTATCTTTGTCGGCCAGAACCATGTCATCACCGTACGACATGGGTCGGCACGATCACACCAGAAACTACGCGAACAACTGGAGCAGGCACCACAGCTTCTCTCGCATGGTCCAGACTACGTTCTCCACGGCATCCTCGATTTCATCGTCGATGGTTACCTCCCCTTGGTCGAAACGATAGAAGACCGGGTTCTGGAGATCGAGAAACACGTTCTCATATCTTTCCTTGAGCCGGAGCAGATCCGCAGGATCTTCCGAATGCGTAGGCAGGTCATCAAGTTCCAAAGGGTGATGGGTCCGATGGCGGAAGTTGCCAGCAAGCTTGCCCACCTTGAACTGCCATGCGTCGACAACAATGCCAGGCCGTTCTTCAAGGACGTCCACGATCATGTTCGGCGTGTCGAAAACATGGTGATCGGGCTGCGTGAAATCGTGACATCCGTATTCGAGGCCGCAAATCTTCTGGAGCAACAGCGGCAAGGCGCGATTACGCGACAGCTCGCTGCATGGGCGGCGATCCTGGCGGTGCCGACGGCAATTGCTGGCATCTACGGAATGAACTTCGAAAACATGCCCGAACTGAAGGCGCAATACGGGTACTACGTCGTCTTGGCAGTCATCCTCCTTCTCTGCGGCATTCTGTATTACCGCTTCAAACGAGCCCGGTGGCTATGATCCAGTTGACCTGCAACGGCCCAAAGCGGTCAGACGTTGTCATTTTTCAGCTCCCCGGCGCCGCGGCTGATCCAGCAAAAATACCGCCGTCGATGGTCAATTCAGCACCGGTCATGTAAGCCGCCTCGTCCGAAGCCAGCAACACAGCCAGTGCGGCGACTTCCTCCGGCCTTCCAAAACGGCGCATCGGTGTGTCCTTGACCAACGCGGCCTCGCGGTCTGGACGATCCGCGCCTGTGCCCAGCATCGGCTCCCACATGGGAGTCATCACCGCGGCCGGATGGATCGAATTGCAACGGATGTTCAAGCCTTGACTAGCGCAATAGAGAGCGACGCTCTTGGTGTGGTTGCGCACCCCCGCCTTGGATGAGGCGTAGGCCGCAGCCATCGGAATTCCAACCAAGCCCGAGCGGGACGAGATATTGATGATCGAGCCCGCTCCATTTTCGCGCATGGCCCCGATGGCATAACGGCAACCGAGGAAAGCGCCATCCAAATTCACGGCATGGACGTCGCGCCAATCAGAAAGTTGGGCGTTTTCCGGATCATGAGCAGGCGGAGTGCTCTCGACTGGCACCTCAAACCCCGTGATCCCGGCATTGTTGACAACCACGTCAATCCTTGGAAACTGACGGGCGATTTCCATCCAATCGTTTTCCGAAGACACATTAACTCGAATGAAGGTCGCTCCAATAGCTTTTGCTGTATCTCGGCCACCTTCCACATCGATGTCAGTGACAATGACGTTCGCCGCTTCGTCAGCGAAAGCACGGCAAATAGCTGCGCCAATGCCGCGCGCAGCCCCGGTTACGAGTGCGGTTTTCCCCTCAAGTCTGGGCATGAGTAGATCCTTATAGTGAGAATGAGAACTCAAGATGCGCGATGTTGCAAGACGCGACATCAATGGTGCTGGCCCGGACTACCGGTGAGCAATGTCCATGGTCATAGACTCCTGTAAGCCCATCTTTTCTACCCGCACCCGGATACCCAGTCAAGAAATGGAGGGCGAACCTACATCCGATGATACTACCGTCATGCTGCTATTTGAAACGGACGCGAAGGAAAATTACGGTGTCCCTTGCCTCCTCTGATGATATCGTGTGACTGATCCCTGGATAGATTTTGGACGATACGTTCAAGCCCGAGGGTTGCAACTGGTTAGCCGCCGCCGTTGTCGCGGCGGGTGGTATGGTCCTGTCAGCAGAACCATGCATCATCAGGATATTTGTTTGGGTCGAAGATGCAGTCGGCGGAAGGGGCAACAGTCTTGCAAAGGTCACGAGAGCGCCAACATTGAACCTCAGCAGAAATAAAGAGAAAACGAGCCTCCTGAATCGGTTAGTTACTGACAGGCTTGAAGCTCAGTTCAGAAATTTGCGTGTTAGGTTCAGATTAATTGCTGGCCGTCACGGTATCCAGATTTGGTAAACTGCAGCGTCGAACGTCAAATGATATAAATGACATAACCTTATAATCTTTTAAATTGCACTGCCCTCTGTCCTGTGAGATTATTTCGAGGAAGGACACAACGTAATCCCACCGCGCGACTGAACGACATGAAGGAAGATGGCAAGTCGGCAGCATTGATAGAGGCCGAACTTCTCAAGTCGTTGTCTTAAACGCGCTTATTTTCTGGATTTCATAATAGATGGCAGATCGACACTCCCCGACCCCGCTCTACCATCGAGTTTACGCGGTCATGCGCGAGCGCATCGTCAAAGGTTATTACCCGGCTGACGTAGCGGTTCCGAGCGAGGCCGAGCTTTCCGAGAACTTTTCGGTAAGCCGCATTACCATCCGCAAAGCCATGGAGATGTTGACGGCGGAAGGACTGGTGACGCGTACTCGGGGGCGCGGTACTTATGTTACCGATCGCACAAAGGACAATAAGCTCAACCGTGTCGTCGTTTCAAACATAAACAGCCTGTTCAGCTACCTGAATACGGTGGGGAAAAGCACGCGCCTGAAAGTTATCAGCCTCGATCTCGGCGAGGCGCCTCCACGCATTTGCGAGCAGATGGGCGTGTTCCCCACCACAGAACTGGTTCGCGCTGTGCGTGTACGCTCGCTGGACCGCCGCCCCTACTCACTCTCGACGGCTTATCTGTTGCCGGAAATTGGCAAGACGTTGGAGCGACAGGATCTAGCGACGACCAATATGATTGATCTGGTTCAAAAAGCTGGCGCTGTTGTGGAACAGGTTGAACAAACGCTGACCGCTACATTGGCAGACGATTATGCCGCAAAACACCTCGAAATACCCATCGGCGCACCGCTGATGCTGGTGAACAGGCTGTTTTTTAACGCGGAACTGAAGCCTTTCTATGCCGCCGAAATATTCTACAGAGCTGACCGCTACGAATACCGGGTCTCGCTAAAGCGCGAAGACGGCAAGGATTTTTCACTCGGCAATTGACGTCTCCCCGCAATTTAAGACGTTGTCAGGCAGAAATTGCCCTTGTCCTACCCTTGCACGTTTCCCGAGCCACCACTGTGTGACTAAACCAGCCAAACAATCGCCCCGACGATAACCACCCACATTATGAGCGACACGCATAAAACAACCACATAATTTTTAAATCGCTTCGTCATGAACGCGACTATGCCTCAGCATTGGCACTGGTTAAACAGCCAATAAAAAGCATAGCTTACACTTTGCTAAATTCCCCATGCTAATATTGCATCAATACGAGAAAGTGCGCCAGGATGAAACAATGACCTGTGCATAAGTGAGGTGATCAGCCTATCACCCTTAGGCATCCAAGCAGTAAGAGTTCTTACGTTGTGGGAAATGGCGAAGGAGGTTAAGACCACGCACCTCTGGACCAATGGTCAGGCTTAACGAACGATCAAAGAGGCGACCGTCGAATCATTCCATCACGCCTCAATCGCGGACTTACGCCTTAGGGACTGCTGGCGCTTCAAAACGCATTTCGAACCGGTACAGCAACTGAGCGTGAAAACCTGAAATCTTCACTAAAACTCCGTGCCTGCACATGCTGGGACCAAACAGCTGAGAGGCTTGCCTGCCGGTTCGAATAAGCCACCAAATAGGAACCATCATAGTGGCCGAGCGTGAATCTATAGACGATTCGAGGAGCACGCACGATTTGCTGGAACCATGGCAAATATCCACCGAGCCAAAGAGGGCCTAGAAAGTGTAAACCGCGCTGAAATCAGCGTCGGCGACAGTATGCTCGCGGAGCCAGCCATGATTATTCGCTTGGTCGCAACCATTCACAAGCAAAAGATAGATTATACAATCATCGAATGTACATATTACAGATTATGTTATAATCTCCTCAGAGACGCCTCCATGATTAACCTTTCATTAATATTCTTAATGACTCTGTCTTTAAATTGTACTAAGGAGACAGGGCATTTCGTAAAAGTATATTCAAAGGTTGATCTAGATGAGGATATCGGAACTAGGACAAAACGTGGAGTACGCGAAATCTAGCGGATTAGAGCGCCACTTGTACCAGTCTGCTAAAGTTGTTGGAGCAGGTCCATCGTCGATTTCTTATTCCCCTGTTCAGCTCGCGACGAAACGTTCATTAGATGTTTTTATCGCCGCATCTATTCTTCTCGCACTTGCTCCAGTCCTGCTGCTCATAGCATTACTCATTAGGCTTGATAGCCCCGGACCTGCTCTCTTCACGCAAGTACGCTGGGGGCAGAATTGTCGCAGGATCCGAATTTATAAATTCCGATCAATGCGGGCTGATGCGGGAGATGCGAGCGGTGTAGCCCAAACCGTTGAGAATGATCCGCGCCTGACCCGTATTGGCGCATTTATTCGCAAGACCAATATCGATGAATTGCCGCAGCTTCTGAACGTATTACGGGGAGACATGTCACTTGTCGGCCCGCGGTGTCATGCTGTTGGAATGCTAGCTGCCGGGGTTCGGTACGAGGATCTTGTTCCTCACTATCACGATCGACATGCCGTGAAACCAGGGCTGACGGGTTTAGCTCAGATGCGAGGCCTGCGTGGACCAACTGATAGGCCAGGTAAGGCTCGTGCTCGTATCGCCAGCGATTTGTATTACATCGAGAACTTTTCCATTCGTCTGGATCTTTGGATCATGTTCGGCACTGTGATTTCGGAACTTAAAGGTGGCAAAGGGTTTTGACGCCGCGCTTAAAATTTGAGTCAGCGGCTATCCGCTGACTTGTAGCACCTCTCGATTGTCGCTGAGTGGCTTTGCCGCGTAACAAGTTGCACGACTGTCTTTGCAACGGTCGGCGACCACATACGACGGCTTCGTCCAAATTGTTAGTAACGCGCCGTTTCTGCTTATAGGAAAGCATGCGACGGGCGTTTCTTTGGAAGATATCCGCCCTTAGCCCTGATGCCGCAATGTTTAATCCGATATCGGTGAAAACGAATGCAGACGGTGCGAGGAAGTTTCCGCCGGCGGCCTCTGCTAGGATCATCTTGGCCAGGGTTAGATCGGAAAAAGCGCGGCGGAGGCGAGCGTTCTCGGTTTCCAATTCGTTCCAGCCGTTTGCCTGATCGCCTCTGAGGCCACATTATTCGGCTGACCAACGGTAGTCTTTACCTTCCGTCACCCCTATCCAACGGATCGCCTCCGCCATCAAATTGCACTGTGCATTCAGGACGTCACCCTGAAGGCGCTTTTTGACGACATCTTCAGCCTTGTGTGTTTTCGCTGTTACCTCAATGTCCCCCTCGGCTCATAGCCATCGGACACATTTTAGGTATGCAGACCAGCTCCTACGGATCTACGAAGAGACCGGTTCCTGTAAACAGGTGGGCCCCGGCACAGCGTCTAAAGGATGACATTCAGCCTTCCCGCTTTCTCTGCAGTCTGTCCCCATACAACGCCGACGACGAAATTAGAGGCGGGGAGCCCCTGTTTCCCATATCACCTTGGCAAGATCCGTGTTTCCTCCGATGATCGGAGTCCCGGCCGGAACCTGGCACGTGTAGCTCCGAATTCGAATTTCTACAGGAACTTCTTCAACCACAATAAGTGGGACAGGCATATCGGCAATGAAGTCGATATGTTCGATCACTTGAACGGACAGTTCTTTATCGCTGCCTTTGGCGAAATAGTGTGCGGCGCGACCGTTTCCGGTTTGCCCCGGATTGATGCTGATGAGGTGAGTTGAACGCTTGTCGTACCACATTTTGAAATTACGCCGCGCACCTTCCGCTGTGCAGCGATCGAGCACGGTATTTTGGCTTTTCAGGTCGAAGATAGCGTCGGATGCTCTCTTTCCGTAACAATTCCGATAGACGACGCCACTCCAGCCCGCTTCGTCTGCGAATATATCGCCGTTAAGAAATCCGTCATAATCGGAAATCATGCCTTCGGCATAGACGCGTTCTATAAGGATGTTCTTCCCTATATCTTGATCCGACTTTCCACCTAATTGTATAACGGCGCTAATCTTCTTGCGGTCCGTATTAACCGCGCTGGACTGATAGCGCACATCTCGGATGATAACGTTGTCCGAGCGTCCGCGCAAACGAATGAGTCCAGCGGATCTTGCGTCCATAGAGCGGACCCGATCGACGCGAAGGCCCGGGGCACTGCTCATTATGTCATGCCCCTTATCGCCATCACAGCTTACCAATCGGCCGGAGCGAAGCATTTCGACATCGGTTATCCTAACACCTTCGACTAAGCTCCCAGGACGGACCTTCAGGATAACAGGGCTATCAGCAAACTTTTTAGACGCAATCCTCTGCGCAGGTTGCGCTGCAAAGCCTTTGCTGATTTGCGGCTGCGCAGATTTTGGCAGATTGGGTGCGGAAGGCGGCGCCTGCGCCACTTTGTCGTCTGTAGCCAGCGCTGATCCATAGGGTAAGACCGCAGCCGCGAGAACTCCCAGAAAATCACGTCGAAGCAGTTTATCCATATCCACCGCCACCTTCGTTTGTTTTGTAATGCGAGGAAGTATCAAACCTATGTAGAAGCAACCCAACCTCAAGTTGGATGAAATTTAGCGACCCTAATCCTGTGCGCATCCTGCATTAATGACAACAAATGCCAATTGCGTCGATACAACGGTTCCTCCCGATGCTATTTAAAGCTTGCTCTCTGCGTTTTGACAGGAAGGCCAGTCCGTTCTGCAAACGAAATCAGCTTCACGGATTGCTGCACGTAGATACGGCGTCAGTGCTTTGCTCGGCTTATCGAGGACCTCACGCAGCAGCTTTGGCTCCTGCTGGAGTGAGATGGCAATATCCTTTTGCACAACCAGTGACGTCTTTTCCAATGTGCTGGCACCAAGTGAGTTATAAAACCTGATCCTGTCCATCACCACCGAGATTTCTGCTGGTGCCAAGCTCTGGGACCGTGTCATTAACTCGGCAATCCGTTCTGGGTCTTCCGCACCCGCACGGGTGACCATTGCCATCCTTAGCCATAAATTTCCATCTGTTGGTATGCAGCGGATCGCGTGAGCGATATAGCCGTTCGCATTGGAAACCGCTTCAAGCCAGGAATCATAATCCTGCGGAGCAAGGTTGACCTCAATCCGGCTCAGCACAAGGACAAGACCAGCCTTCAGAATATCAGATCGACAGACATTTTCAGACGCGATCTCATTAGAGATAGTGCTTAGCTTTACCACGTCTTTGCGCGTGCGCGGCTCGCCGGACTGCACTGTGCGTGAGTAAAACTTTACCCCGCTATAGTCACTATCTAACATCAAGGAATTTGACGCTAGAACGACGATATAAAACGCCGTTACACCGAATAAGGCAGACCCGAATAAGGTGAATATGTTCAGCCTAAGCTTGTTCAATGTAATACTTTTGATAGCGTGAATTATAAAATTCCAGTGAGCCAAACGACCTGTAAAGGCGCAGTTTCTGCTCGTCGACCTTATTGAGTATTACACCCAGGCATTTCGAAGCTATCAGATTCTCAGTTTCCAATGTATGGCGGACGACTCGCCGCGATGTTTTGCCCCACTCGGCAACATATACAAATGCATCGATTTTGCGCGCCATCGCTCGCGCATCCACGACTGGGCCAAGGGGTGGTAGATCGAGTATGATATAGTCGTGATCGGCAGCGAGAACGGACAATGCTTCAGACATTCCTGCAGATGTAAGAAGATCCGACGAATGGAGCACCCGCTGCGAGATAACTGCAGGGATAAATCCTAGGTTGGTTTTGCTATTGCGAACCAAAACCTGCCGAATGGGCATCTTGCCCAGGATTACTTCCAATAGGCCATAGCGAGCGTTGCGAGCCAAGGACCGGGTTGAGCCTGGATTGCGGAGATCGCAGTCAACCAGTACCGTCCTGCTCCCCTGCTTTGCCAGCAATTCAGCAAAGTTTGCTGCAATGGTCGATTTGCCTTCTCCTGGAAGAGTGGAGATTATCCCAATCGTTTTACAGCCGTCCCCCGGAATAGCGAGGTCAGCAGCAATCTTCGCGCGGCGAAGGGTTTCCGCGAAACCTGACAGGGGATGCTCAACGACATAGTTTGTGACTGAACTGACTTTTTCAATCTCGTTTGCGGACGTATTAACGGGTGCTTTCTCGCCCTTGGCCGGCGTCAGCAAAGGCGCAGCGCCTAGAAACTGCAGTCCCAGTTCAGCCGTAACCTGCTCGCCAGTGCGGAAATAACGGTCGCGGAATTCCTTTAATGCAGCAAGACACAAACCAATCGCGGCTCCGGCCATCAGGAAAAGCGCCAGCAGGAGTGGCTTGCGCGGATGGCTTGGAACGTCAGACACTTTCGCCTTGGCAATGATGCGTGCATCCGTGACGGGAAACGACTGCTGCTGAAGAGCTTGCTGATAGCGTTCGAGGAAAAGCTTCAGTAGGTTGCTGTCAGTTTCTGCAGTCCGTTCGAGTTGGCGAAGTTCGACCTGCTTTTCGCCAGCGACCGCTGTCACAACCTTGGCTTTATTGAGGTTTTCTGTTGTTATCCGCTCCTGAGCCTTCGCGACTTCGAGTTCATTTCGATATGAGTTCGAAATGCGGCGAAGTTCACCAAACATTTGGAGTTTGTATTGCTCCATCTCCGCCCGAAGCCGTATTGCCTGAATATGGTCGGGTCCGAGGCGATTGGATATTTCACTCTCGCGCTTGGAAGCTTCCAGATATTTCTTCTGCAGATCGTTGGATATGTTGCTGTCTAAGGAATCGGCAACAACAGCGTTGACATTGCCTTTATCCAGCACTTCCATGATACGGCTGTAACGCGCCTCTGCTTTTGCCGCAGCATCCTGGGCAACGACTAGAGCACGGGTCAACTCATCGAGTTGCTGATCCGAGACCAAAACACTCCCTGCAGAAAGGAGATTGTTATCACTCCGGAATTTCTGGACGGCAGTATCGGAGGCACGTGACTGCTCTCGCAGTTCTGCAATACGGCTATTGAGCCAGCTGCTGGCGCGTTCTGTCGTCTCGAAGTTCGAATTGAGCTTATCGAGCAAGTAGCCTTGCCCAATTTCGTTCGTAATCTGTGCGGCGAGAACAGGATCTACCCAAGTAAAGCTTACGTTCAAGACATAGGTGCGAGGCACGCGTACAACATCTAGATTCGCAACAATCTGATTAATTGCTGCCCTCCGCCGTGCAGTAGCGGTGTCACCGGTCAATTCATCAGGCACAAACCAATTTTTTACATCAACGAGCTTCCGCACCGTCTTGATTGCGTCAGATAGAAATCCATCCGATTTCAAAAACTTGTCGTTATCTGCCAATTTCAGGCGATCAACTGCGCCGCCGATAACTGCATCCGATTGCAGCAACTCCACCTGACTTAATATGGAATTTTCGTTGTCTACCGCATCCTGCACCGTGCGCAGCTCGTTTATCACGCTGGCGTTGCCATCATCCATCAAGATTGTGACTTCAGATGTGTAAAGTTGCTGAGCGGCGAAAAGATAAACCAGCCCTAATGCCAGGCCAGCGCAACATGCGGCACCGAAGATTTTCCATCGTCGAGTCGCAATCTGAACCAGTTTCTCGAAATCGACTACCGGCATTTGCGGTAAAATCGACTTCTGATCCAACTGGTGACGCGTCGTATCGCTGTGGCTCTGGATATTCAATTTTGAACCTCTCTGGAGGCCGCCAGCCCTCTGTGCTTAATGAAAAAGAAGGTCGCGCGTAAACGCGGCCTTCAATATGTTCGAAGAAGCAAAAAATCAGTTATGGCGTCACATCGCTCGGGCTGACAGAAGAAGTGGTTACAACACTGCCGGAATATTTCCGAGATGTGAACGAAAGCGGATCATCACCGTTCGTATAGACATCATCTGGAACAATTCCTCGGGTTCCACCACCGGCATCTCCGCCGCCGCCGATTGATGATGCAGAGGGGCCCGCACCAGAAGCACCGGCAAGAGCAGACGTCTGGACGTCATCCAGACCTCCGGCGAATGCCTCAGCAAGAACCGGACTGTTGAGTTCGGCAACAGCAACCTGAATTTTCGAAGCATATTCGGCATTTGCCGAAACACACGACGTTGCTGCGCGTGCGAGCCCTGCGCCAATTGCTGCTTGCTGACTGGGGGTCGCGGTTTTTGCCAGCTCAAGCAGCGGGATCAGGGTATCTGAAGAAGATGCCGCTAGCGATCTGATGCGCGAAGATAACACGAGTGCATTCACGTCCCGATCACCGGCAACGTCACGGTATATATCTTCTGGAGCAGCTAGAAACGCAACAATACTCTCATCTGACACCCGGGCCGGGGACACCAGGCAGCTCACAGCACCTGCAGGACCTGATGAGGCTGGCTGAGTGGAATCAGTGACCGCCGGAGCAGAAAATGCGCTTCCCGCTACAAGGCAAAGACCAATGCTCACACTTAAATATAAAACGTTCGGGCGCATGTCTTATCTTCCAGTTCGTTGAATTGGACACTACATACCATCGCCTAACGTGCCGGACAAATACTTAAATCTCAATGTTGAAATTTCGTTAATTTGTCCGCGCACCTAGTACACAGCAATTAGAATGAGCGCACTGCATCCTTCGCATTGGCGGCATCGATCGGCACACCTGATACAGTCGTTGATACAGAGTTCACGACGTTCAGGAACTTGAGAAGTTCAACAGAATCGGAGTTCGTCGTGTAAAGGATATCCTTGTCCTGCATCGGGAACTTCTGCATTGCAAAGAAGCCAGACGGATCACGAACATTGGCACGGAAAATTACAGGAACTGAGTCGCCTCTGAACTTGGCCGTATCTATGCCCAGACCCGACAATGACTTACGGTCAACCTCACGATAGACAAGAACCTGAGACGGGTTGGCGCGACCATCAAGAAGGCCTCCAGCCTTACCCATTGCTTCGCCAAGCGTGAGGTTGGCATCCTCGAAGTCCAGACGACCATTGATCCCCGACGCCCCAAGGGCGATAAAGGTCCGGCGTTCACGGTTCACGATCAAGGTGTCATTTGGCGCGAGATAAATGTTTTCTGCAGGCGTGTTGATAAGGTGATCGTAAAGGATTGTCGCTGAACGACCGCCACGCTGTAGTGTAATGTAAGTTTCCACGCCTGGAGCATTCAGTCCGCCCGCTTGGGAAATAGCATCCAGAACCCGATCGCCCGCCTCGGTAAGCTCGAATTTTGCTGGCGTGTTAACGTCACCGACAACGGCCACCTGAGCCGAACGATTGCGAACTTTTGTCACAACGACCTGAGGCTCGATTGCACGGTTGGCAAGAGCATCTTGGATTTCGGATTGAACTTGATCGACAGATCGGCCCGCGACCTTGATCCGACCTGCATAGGGCACATTGATCTGCCCGTTCCGGTCAATTGTCTGCTCTGGTAGCGTGATGAAATTACCGGGACGGCTACCCGCATCCGACGGAATGAACAAGCCACCAGCCTGTGATTCAAAGATAGCAACCTGAACCACATCCCCCGCACCAAGCGGGATGCCCGGCGCACTGCCGCGCCCACCACCAAAGCCGCCAGCGAGAGAAGTAACGCCTTTTTCCTCGAAATAATTCAGCACACGCTGATCCAAGTCTATTAGAGCATAGTCTAATCCAACAACCTTATTGACTGAATCTTTGCTGGAAACCTTCAGTGAAGCACCGCTCTCAATATCACGAAAGGTGGGACCGGAACTTGGTGTAGATGTACACCCCGACAGCAGGGCAAGTACAAGAGTTCCCGTCAAAGCTGAGCGCATTATTCACGAGTCCATATATTAAATGTTCGCCAAGTATGGCAGAACTTGATTAAGAAATTCTCATTGCAATAACGTTAACTGATTGTTTAGCTTGTTTCAGGCTGAGACCCCTCATCAGCACGTTACTTGGTACAGTCTCTAGCCGCAATTGCGCCACATGGCAAGCGGGCTATGTGGCATTGTACACATCCTGTTCTTTAGTTGTTGTTTTGAAGCAACAACGCTGATGTATGCGATCATCTCTCGGATGAATTGGAAAAGCGGAAATTCATAAAATTCGATCTAAATCCTTAGCCTCGGAGCAATTCAGCCCTGCTAACTTGTCCCACAGTAAGACACCGAGCCAACGCTTATAGATCGTTACGGGAAGGGCAAGTAGAAATGGGCAAGCTTTCTATTAAAACTGCATTGACAGCTGGCGCCGTGATAGCAAGTTTGAGTGCTGCGAATGCCGCGTCACCTAATGCCATGCGTAGTGTCGGCACCGCAATTGAAGGTGCTTTCGTTTCCGAAGGGCGCCCGACATTAGCTCCATTTGCCCAGGTTCGCTTTTGTCTTAGTAATCCCGTTGATTGCGAGAAAAGCGACGTCGAGCCAGCCGCGCCTGAAGATAAAAAAGCGCGACAGATGTTGCAGCAGGTGAACGTTCAGGTGAATTCATCGATCATAGGTCGAAACGACAAGAAGAACGGAAAGTCGGTTGACATCTGGCAGGTCGGCGCCAAATCGGGCGATTGCGAAGATTACGCTTTGACCAAACGCCGCATTCTGATGTCCAAAGGCTATCCAGCAGCAGCACTGCGTATTGCCGTTGCCTACACCTCTTCTGGCGAAGGTCATGCGGTTCTTATTGCAAAGACCGCGACCGGCGACGTGGTTTTGGACAACCGGACGAACGTTATAAAGTCCTGGAGAAATGCGGATCTACGCTGGGTCAAGATACAGTCGGGCTCGAACCCGCATCTGTGGTACACGATGTAACCTTTCAGGACACGTATCAAACTTCTAGCCGCCAAACCAAGTTGGACATCTGATTAATCCAGCCCTTCAATTTTTTTTGAGACTGTGAATACTTTCTAAACCTTGAACAGCGATATTCTGCTCTTGCGTTGGTGTATTATGCCTGTCTGGAGCGTACGAAATGTCAGTCGGAGATCGGTCCTTACTCACCTCAATCTCCCATTCGAAGGGTATGAGGGGTGGCGTTTTCTGGATGCTGCTGTTTACGACCTTCACAAATCTACTGCTTCTCGTCATTCCGCTTTACATGACGCAGGTATACGATCGTGTGTTACCAAGCAGTAGCGTGGAGACACTCGTTTTCCTGACTATCATCGCTTGCGGAGGGCTTTTTGTTTTTGGCTGTATTGAATCAGTCAGACAAATCATTGCCCAGAGATTGAGTTCCCTTTACGAATTCTCGGTCATGCCAAAGCTGATTATGGCCGCGTCGGATGGGCATGGCGCTCAAATCCTGTCGGAGACCTCCGGGTCGATAGGCAAGGTGGGAATCGTCAAGCGTTTCATTGCGAGCGGCAGTTTCACCGGCTTGTTCGATCTCCCTTTCGCACCGTTATTTTTGGGCCTCATGTTTCTTGCTCATCCTGTCATTGGCTGGGCTACAGTCGGCGGTATCGTTCTGCTGGTTCTTGTGACGTTCGCCAATCAGCGCATTGAAGACAGAGGCTCGCGCAATCTCTCATTCCTGCAAGGCAAGGCGATGCGCCATGCAGGGGATGCCCTGCGCCAGAGCGAAGAAATCCGAGCTATGGGAATGGGGTTCAACATGGTTCAGCGTTGGAGCAACGCTGCCTTGGCCGCATCAAAGCCGATCGACTCCTTGGCCAAAACAAACGCCAGCTTTTACGGTATGTCCCGATTTGTAAGGCAAGGTATTCAGGTACTGGTGCTGGGCGCCGGTGCATGGTTGGTGATCACAGGCAAAATGTCTGCTAGCCTAATCTTCGCAGCGTCGCTGGTATCTTCTCGTGCGCTCATGCCCGTCGAACAAGTTGTCGGGTCATGGCGCCAGATCAATGAGGCGCTGATGGCGTTTCGGGAAGTCGACCGTTCGTTTACAAAACTCGAAACGACGGAAAATTCGCGGCCCCTCATGACACTGCCTGAGCCAGTTGGCCGTCTTGAAATTCGCCAGGCCGCATTTTCGTTCAGCCGCGACGCGTCGAGCCCCGCTCTCTTTCAAGATGTAAGTCTTGTTCTTCAACCGGGCCAGATTGCCGCGCTTGTCGGCCCAAGTGGCTCGGGGAAATCCACGCTGGCAAGGATTGCCGCAGCGACGATGCTGCCAACCGCGGGCGAAATACTGCTTGACGGATTTCCGCTACGCCATTGGCCAAGTGCCCAGCGCGGCGCAAGTTTTGGCTATATGGGACAAGAAAGCATATTACATGAGGGAACGGTGGCCGAAAACATTGGTCGCTTTGGGCCGTCTGTGACCGATGAAGCCGTTCTTGAGGCGGCCATGGCGGCAGGGGCCCATAGTTTTATCGCAACATTGCCTGACGGTTATAGTACACGCGTAGGGGCCGGAGGTTTGCGGTTGTCTGGCGGGCAGATCCAACGCATTGCTTTGGCACGCGCATTTTTTGGTAGTCCCAAGGTTCTGGTGCTGGATGAACCGAACAGCCACCTGGATAGCATGGGTGAAACTGTTTTGACTGAGGCGCTGGTAAAGCAGCGCGCTAGAGGTTGTGCAATTTTGATGGTGACCCACCGGAATCGGATTCTCTCCGTGGCGGACCAGGTTTACATGATGGAAAAGGGCAAATTGACGGCCATTGCACCACGCCCGACACCGGGCAGAGTGGCGGATGTGCATATGGTGCGGGCGAAGGCTTTGCCTGCCAGTGGTGCGCTTTGATGAAGAAGGGTGGCACTAAATCTCGCGGGGCGAACCGCTTGCCGGGCTCCATTGACGCAATCACCTCTATCCGGGGACCTGCAATGGCAGGTCTTGGGGTTATCGCGCTCCTTCTAGGCGGCTTTTCCGCCTGGGCTTTCAGCGCGCCGTTGTCGGGGGCAATTATTGCCACGGGCAAGATTGTTACAGACAGCAATGCCCAGATTGTTCGACATGAGCGAGGCGGTGTACTGGCGGCGCTGCTGGTCCGTGAGGGTAGCCATGTCCAGGAAGGCGACATTGTCGCGACGTTGCAGCGCGCTCAGGAACAATCCGCGCTTCAGGAGCTACGGGCGAGGATTGCCGGCTTGGCTGCACGACAGCAGCGACTTACCGCTGAGCAGCTTGATCGCAATGATCTTGCCATATCGATAGATACCCTTCCAAAATCTGTAGAGGGTCTCGAAGCAACCCTGATCGATTATCTCATCAATGACCAGATGACCGAATTCCGCGACCGTCGCACACAGCTTTCGGATACGCTTGGGGTTCTTTTGGCGCAGCGTCGGGCTTTCGAGGAGCAAATGCTCGGATCTCAGGGTCAACTCGATGCCCTTAACGGCCAGCTCTCAAGTCTTGCCACCGATGTTGAATTGCGACGTACTGCGATAAAGGATGGCTTCGGGCGTGAAAGCGCCTTGCGCGAGATGGAGCGGCAGGAGGGTTCGGCTCGCGGCGAAATCGCAAAAATGAACTCAACGCTCGCGGCATTACGCCACCAGATTGAGGAGATAGATCAGCGCATCGGCTCGACCCGTTCGCAATTCAAAGAGAAGGTCAGCAATGAACTATCCAAGACGCGTTCGGAATTGATCGAAGCGATTGAAACACTCGCCGGCAAAGCGGAGACCGCTGCCCGTGTCGATATCAGAGCGCCCGTTACCGGTGTCGTAAAGACACTGCATGTGAACACCATAGGCAGCGCGGTAGAGCCTTATCGTCCTCTGCTTGAGATTGTGCCGGAAGGTCGCCCCCTCCTCATCGAGGCGCATATACAGCCGACCGATGTGGACAATGTATTTCCGCAACAAAAAGCGAAGGTTGTCCTGTCTGCTTTCAATCGCCATTTGTTCGACCCTGCCGACGCGCATGTCGAGTTTGTGGCAGGCGACGCGACAAAAGACGAGGCGACGGGGCAGAGCTATTTCGTCGTCCGTCTGGCGGTAGATGCAACGGGCGACAAACCGTTGCCACCGATTGTACCCGGCATGCCAGCGGAGGCTTATCTGGTCACCGGTGACCGGACATTTGCTGAATATATCGCTGAACCCTTCGTGCAAAGCTTCAGACGCGCGTTTCGTCAGTAAACCGAGGCAGGACCATGGTGGGCTTGCATCGGAAAAGTGGAGAGGTTTTCTTGAGTTAAAAGGAAACCGGAATGCCGACGCGAAGGCCCTGCGTTTGACACTCTAAGCCCAGCACAGTTCGAGAAAATAGCCGCTTGATCTGAAAATGCCGCCTTACCTTTGCGACGCAAGTCCACCTCAAGCTTTTACTCATTTATCGCGCATTGCTTGCGCCGTCGGAAGCACGTTCTATATCGGAATTGCCGGTCGCACTCATGAATGTGACTGAAGGCGAAAGCTTCTCGGCGACCGATCTGGACAAAGCGCCGATGGCATTCATGTAGATATTGGCCATCGGCATATTCTTGCCGGTTCTCGCCCACCAAAGTGCAAGGGCTGTGAAAACCGCGACATAGACAAGCACAAGTGCTGCAGAAATAGCAGACGCTGGCATTGCGAATGTAGGAATAAGGGCCAACAGAAGATTGGCTAGGAAAAAGTACATGAGAGTGACGCCTCCTGCTTTCGAGATAGCGGCCTTAGCTCGCGCAGGAAGGAGACGATCACCCACTACAGCAAAGAGGAGAAGCAGCGAAGCGGCTAATATTCCATACGCATAATAGCCAAGGTGATGAGAGTTTCGCCACTCCCTGATCACAGCGATCTTTCGGACAACGCCCATTGGTCCGTATGTGATCATTTGGTGGAGAATGACTATCAAAGCCCCGGCAATGATGACAGTTGAAAGCACCAGCCAGGATCGCCTTGCGCTGCTGTTACGTTCAGTCAAGAGCGCCGCCGCTAGCGCCATACCGAACACAAGCAGTACGCTGCTGTGAAGAATACTGGGGCCAAACCCTGATCCAATGCCCATCGTCAAAGAGCCTATATGACCCAGCGGATAGGGCAGCGGGGACAAGCTGCTAAGAAGAAGATGGTGACCGACCCACAAAGTGACCACAAACGCGCCAACACCAATAGCGCCCCATCGGTGGCGGATGAAGAGCAGCGGCAGGGTCAGAACAAGTAGAATCATGTATAGCTTGAAGATATCGTTGTTATGCACCTGGCCGAGAAGAGTGATGCCCCCTACTAGACCCTTCGCGGTCATGGCTCCACTCACAAAGAAGGCAGTCGCGAGGGCGACGAGAGCGAGATAGCACATAATCGCTCTCTGGATTAAGCTGGTCATGGCTCCTTTGAAGGACGTCTTGTATTTACGGTAATACACCAGCTCGATCATCATCCCGAACAAAACAAGTAAGGCAGGCGTTGCCGCTCGTGTGACGGCTTTCATCATCGCGGCTTCGTCCGACGCCGTTTCGTCATAGATCTGGTGATGTATCACGATGTGGGAAATAATCGCGAATGTTACTGCCGAGTAGCGGAAGATATCAAGATAAGCTATCCGCTTGTTGGGCGAAGAAATTCTGGCGGCGTCCTGCATATTCAACACTTTATTATTATTGATAAAAAATTATTTCTTAGAGAATGAATCTGACAGAAATATTTCAATCTAACGTTTGACTGGACTTAGGCTCTAGGCGACGCCTTACGGTTCCAAAGCAGCGACCGACCGGATAATGTTGGAGTAAGCCTCTACAGCTTTCTCCATGGAAAAATCCTGCGCGCGGTTTGTTGCACGGTGGCCATAATCTGCTCTCAATGCGTGATCGGACAGTTTCCGTATACCATCGGACAGCGCCTCCTCGTTCAGAACCGGCACGAGAAGTCCGTGGGGAGCTTCAGTACAGCTGGTGACCTTTAAAGTGGCGCGGCCGTCGAGAATTTCCGACGGTCCAGAGTCGCAGTCGGTCGAAAGAATGGGTCGCCCAAGACACATTGCTTCTACAAGGGCATTGGGAAAGCCTTCTGCAAGCGAGGAGGAAACATAAGCCTGCGCATTTGCAACAACAGCATAAGGATTCGCAAGATGACCGGCGAATTGTACGCGACTGGCCAGACCAAGGTTGCGAGCATGTGCCTCGAGGGAGGAACGCTCCGGCCCTTCGCCCAGGATCACAAGGTTGAAATCCGTCTTGGACCTGGCAAGTGCGCTGATGGTCAGCGCGTGGTTCTTGTTGGGCATAAGCCGACCGACGGACACTAAGTAATTTGATGGAAGAGCAATGGCGGGCTCTTGCGAACCCAGCAACTTGATCCTTTCAATATCCAAGGGATTGAAAGCGGTTACCAGCTTACTCCGGGATATGCCAAAATTGGTGGCTAGATCCTCGCTCACTCCACCCGAGACACAGATAATGCGCCGGGAGAGCGGATAGATAAGGCGAATGAGAAACTTATAGATACCCGCAGCGCGCCTCGTCGAGAAATGGCTCGTCGTATTGACGCGCTCACTGATCAATGTGGGGATACCCAATTTCTTGCCAAGAAGTGCCGCAACAAGGTTGGATCGAGTCAGGAACGCAACGACCGCATCAGGTCTTTCCGACTTCAGCACGCGGCGCAAATTTCTCAGGCTCGCCAGCATCGCGCCTTTGGAATCCAGACGGTGCCGTTTTATGCTGTCAGGTACACTGTATTTGTCTTCTACGTCATCCAGCGTTGCAATATGGACATCGACACCGGGGTTAGAGGCTGCAAATTCGCGCGAAATCGTGCACAGAACGCGCTCGGCGCCGCCACCCTCCAAAGAATTAATAACAAACATCAGCTTTGGCGATCTGGCGATAGTCGTCATCTTCTTCTCGATCGTACTGGAATGGCTGGAGACACGAGGCAGCGGCATTGAACGGTCACGGATTGGCAGCTGTCGTCGCATAGATTGGAGGTGGCGGCTCCATACTCAACAGATCAGCATAAAGGGCAGCTGTCCGGCTGGCGATAAATTCCCAGCTGTAGTTGTCAAGTATGCGTTTGTCAGCCTCGTATATTTTTGGGTCGTCACTCAAGCGGGCTGTCATCGCGTCCATATCCCCTGGGAGAAAATAGGCATGCTCTGCCAACCCCAATTCGCGATTTCCAGGTATATCGCTGAGCGCGATTGGCGCACCGCAGGCAATTGCTTCCAGTGCCACAAACGGAAGACCTTCATGATAAGAAGGAAGAACGAACAGCGATGCAGATTTGAAGAGCGCCAGCACCTTTGAGCGCGGCTGCCGTCCAGTAAAAATGATGTCCTCGCTGGCGTGAGACAGCAACTCCAGAGCAAACTTGTCCTGATGATCAGCGTCACCAGCTATGACCAGTTTCCTCGCGCGGTTCCGGCCTCGCCCGTTGGCCCAGGCTTTGACCAGATCCTGAAAGCCTTTTTCCGGTACGAGTCTCGCAACGCCCAGCACGTATTCGCCACGACCCAGGCCAAATTCCTCGAGAATGCTTTCATCAACGCTCACATCACCACCGATGGAAACGCCGTTGGGAACGTAAGATATCAGCTGATCCTTTATTCCGTACTCGGATTTCAGCCGATCCTTTATGTTGTGCGTGATGACGATTAGCCTTGAAGCGAATCGTACGGCCATCGCCTCGCCCTGCATCAACATTGTCTTGGCAAACCAGTTCCACTTTGCCCTGCGGTAATCCTCACCATGGTGTGTGACCACCACCTTCATACCTAGAAGTCGGGCAAGCGGAGCCATCAACGCGGGCCCTATGGCATGGATGTGGACAGCATTTGCCTTGTGGCGGAATTTCGCATGGATGATCGCCAAAGCAGTATGCACGATCGTTTCCAGATATTTGTTGGCCGGGGAATAGATCGGGACGACCTCTACGCCTTTATAAATGCTCGGTGCACTGACGTAACCCCGCCTTGCCAGGATCTTAACTCGAATTTTGTCCCCTAGAATTTGCTTGAGACGGGGATAAAGCTCTTCGCAATGAGTTTCCACACCGCCCATTACATTTGGAATTCCACGCAAGCCTACCACACATACGCACATCGGCTCATGAACTGATGTACTGGAATTTTCGGGTCGGTTCATTCAGAGCCATTCCTGCGGTAAGGTGGCTGCGATGCAGAACGAACGGCAAATCCGACCATCGATCGCGTGTCATTGTCTACGCACTGGCCGAATTACGCTCCTGCCGAACCCGCAGGCCAGGATTGAGATGGAAGTGGTTATATTCGGATTTAAGAATTGCGTCGATTGGAATCTTTTTATATCGTTAAGGCTGATAAGTTGTGCCTGCGATTTCGTCAAGCATTCAGGAAGATTAATAGAACTATAAACCAGACGGATATGAAATCACTACGCTGGCGCTTTGATTTCTGTGGGCAAAGCCCTATGGAATTTGATTTGTTTGCTAATGCTATAGAGAGACCGGAGAACAAGAATGTCCGATATGCAGACCACCACAGCTACCGGTTCCGAAAATAGCACCTCCATACCTATGGATGAACCGGAAAAGGTCTGGGGTAAAGCACATACTGAAGGGTGCGCGAGATCCTTCAGGCAGCTGAAAGATCTGCTGGCTGCCGACCTCACACGTTATTCTGGTCGCGCCGATACAAAGTCATTCCTGAAGCATTTTATTGCGACGCCGGGTTTCAAATATACAGTATGGATGCGCCTTTGCGGATACTTGAAGATAAACCCAGTGACACGCCATTGGCTTTACTATTTTGTGAAGTATATGCTTTTGCGTTGCCGTTATAAATTCGGGATTGCAATTCCGGAATATACAGTCATTGGACCGGGCTTATTTATTAACCGATTTGGCGGGATCTACGTTCACGGCGATTCAGTAATCGGTTCGAACGTGAATTTTACGCATGGCGTTGTCTTGGGATATATGAACAGAGGCGAGCGCCAGGGCGCGCCGATCGTGGGAGATGAGAGCTTCCTCGGATCTGGGGCTAAGGTTATTGGACACATCCGTCTGGGCAAACGTAGCGCGGTCGGTGCCAATGCTGTTGTCACCAAGGATTTTCCGGATGACTCGGTAGTCGGCGGCATACCCGCCAAACTTCTTTCTTCGCAAGGTAGCGAAGGCTATATCAATAACAAGGCCGGACCAGTAGCTGATTACCCTCCCCGTTTCCGGTGACAATATTCTGATTGCCAGACAGGCAAACCTTACTCATTGCTAGTGCCGATTATTGATGGCGAGAAAGTAGAGCTATGGAAGTCGGCGTTATGCGTGTGCTGCCCCCCCACGTTGCATTGCTTGGGCTCTGCGTGGCATTGGTCTGCTTCTTTTTAATCATTCGGACGGAGCGAAGCGTGATGCTTCGTTTTCTCGCACTCGCCCTGTGGGCTCGATTCATTTCCGCAGAATTCCCGATCTACACCTTTCGCTCGGTTGGCGGCGCTTCCATAATATCCCTGGTTTCGCTAGCCACCATCGGCATTGGAATTTTGCTGGTCGGGTTCCGGGCCTTTCGGTCGCCGATGGCAATCCCCTGTTACGCGTTGATTTTCGCAAATCTAAGCAGCGGCATTCTCAACGGGTTCATGGGAGGAGCAATAGATGGCTCGATCAAAGCCGTTTACTTCCTGGTCATCGCCACGGCAGCAATGAGAGCATATCTGGAGGTCGGAACCTATCGCGTCGCACGCGTTCTGATGCTGGCACTTGCAGTGCCGGTCGCTTTCCAGTTTATTGGATTCGTGTTCGGTGTTGCCAAGGCCAATGAAACTGATGGTTCGGCCAGCGTCATTGGCGGCTTCAATCACGAATCCGGCTTCTCAATGGTTTCACTGACATTCATTCTCGTGGCGGGAATCTTCGCAGCCAACTGGAAAGCGCGTGGACTGGGTCTTCTCGCTATCGGCGTTGCATCAATCGTGCTGGCGAACTATCGCACAGCCTTGATCGCAGCTTTACCAATCGTTGCGGCAATTGTCCTTGTCACCACCTCGCGCGGAGTCAGAAACGAGCAGAAGATCCTACTGTCAATCATCATGCTGCCGATGATCGGTCTTGTGATACTCGCAGGCATCCATTTCCAGGACCGCTTCGTCGATTTGTTTGCATCAGCAGGAGAGTTTGACCGCCTTTTCGTCATTCCCGATCATTATACAACTGACGCAAGGCGCCTGATGAGCGGTCGCCCCTATATCTGGAGTCAATATCTCAGCGCGTATTTGCAGGGAAGCAATATGCAATTGCTGTTTGGCTTCGGGCCTTCATCCTGGGAGGGGAGCTTCAAGGTATATGCACATAATACCCTGGTATCAGCGCTTTACGACACAGGGATTTTCGGTTTCCTTGCATCGTTGTCCTTCTTGTCGCTGTTTCTTGTGATGTCCATAAGAAGTCTTCAGGGTAGACACAGCATTCTCATACTGCTGGCATATGTAGGGTTTTTCGTTCTCAACATGTCCACCATGCCCATATGGAGCATCGAAGGGCTTATTTTCTACTCATTACTCGTCGGGCTTTCCTTCAGTGAAGCCGTTCGTGTCCCTGCACAGAAAAGACCCTATGTTCCCATCGGCCCACGCCTCCCCGGTTTTCGGGACGACTTCGTATCGCAGGAGAATGTTCTGCGGCGCGATGCTTGATCGCGCCGAGACAGTATAAATCAGGCGATAAAATCGCTGGCGGATAGAGAAGCGACGTTCTTCAGGAGAATGCTGTCCCCAGAATTGAACTGAACAAGCGCTCCAGCGGCTCCATAGCTGATGGAAAGATCGCTGTAGTGGAGGCCGGTTCCCGAGATATCGATATGGTCGTGATTGCCGTTTGCCTGGCCGAAGTCGTAGATGGTGTCATGGCCAAAGCCCTTGCCTGAATAGACAAAAGTATCATCGCCACGTCCCCCGAACAGGTGATCGTCACCGGCACCACCGGTAATCGTATCATTGCCCCCGCCAGCAAGCGGCGATCCATCTTTCATGTCGCCGTAGAGCCAGTCATTGCCAGCTCCGCCATCGATCACATCACTCCCACCTGCCCCGATGATAATATCGTGGCCTGCGCCGCCAGCAAAACTGTTGTTCTGGGCATTTCCGATTGCAACGTCATCTCCGGCACCAAGATCAATCGGGCGAGTAATCCGGTCTATGACCGTATTGGAGAAATCAAGATAGTCCGCATCGGCAGAGCCCATGATACGAATACCAGCCTTACCGCCGCCGGAGATAACCTCAATACCTGTGAAGGAATGCAGGCCGATAGTGGCGTTGTTCTTGTCCGCGAGAATGGTGTCGCGCCCTGCACCGCCGTCGATAGTATCGAAACCGTTGCTCTGAAGGCTAAACGTGATTGTGTCGTCACCGCCGCCCGTGTTGATGATGTCGTCACCGCGCCCGCCTTGAACACGGTCAGCGCCATCCGATGTCACGATCAAATCATTGCCATCACCGCCATCGATCGTCCAATTGTCGGCCGAAGTGAAAATCATACGGTCGTTGGCACCGGTACCGATCACGCTCTGGTTCTCGACGACGTTCGTCAACTCCAGCACAAAGGTGGCGGTCGTCGACGCACCATGAGCATTGGATGCAACGACAGACACCGAGAAAGAGTGTGCCTTTTCGTAATCGAGACCAGCCGAATTCGCCACGAATATTTCGCCGGTAAGGGAATTGATTCTGAACATGCCGCCAGCGTCATCAGAAAGCTTGAAAGAGCTTGCCCCGTCGGAAGTGACCTTGGCAACTGATGTGCCAGCCGCAGTGTTTTCGAGGATAGCATTCTTTGCTGCATGAAGTTCCGCTGGCTTGGCCAGCATTTGCTCCACGCTTCCGATCAGCGATGCGGTCTTGCCCATGATGACTGGATTTGTGAGCTTCGAGTTGCCGGTTGCCGACTGGTTGCTTTCGACGCCGCCGATGGCGAGTGACGCACCGTTTTCAGCAAGATCGAACAGAAAACCGAGACCGTCATCATCCAGGAATTGAGAGTTTGTGATATCTGCATGCGCACCGGCAGCAAGCCAGACATTGGCGGGTTTGGTGCTGCTACCGCCGTGATAAGTGGGGTTCAACCCGACAATGCCGTCGGCCACTGTATCTGTTGCCCAGATGCGGAAGTTTCTGCTGTTACCGTCGGCAACGGCACCGATCAATTGCGTTGACGTCGATTTGATATCGTAGCCTGCGTCGGTATTGTTGTACGCCCGTGTATTTTCAAAGACGACGTTATAGACTCCGCGCTCTGTGGCAAATCCATCGCCATTATAGTAGCTGCTCGTTGTGTCGGTGATGTTGCCAATCTCGGTATTGCGCACAACGATGTCATGTGCAGTTCCATCGATGTGGACGCCGATTGCGAAACTTGCTCCGTCGATATGCTGGCTGTCACCTTTGACATTGTCGATCACGACATTCTGGCTGTCATACTGCAGACGGACAACACCCTTGGCGAAGCCATCAACCTCGACATTGCGAATGGTAAGCCCGTCCACGGACGCAGCGACATTCTTGCCTGTGGCCAGGTTTTCAACATATCGGCTCACATTCTCTGCAGAAGAGTCCTGGATCGTAATGTTTTCCAGATTTCCGCCCAGGCGGAATGCGGTTGCTACATTTTTGAAATTGACATTGTCGAAGACGAGGTTGTTGGAACCTTCGTTGAGCCGAAATATCTCGATGCCCTGTTGGGCAGTCGGAGAATAGACTTCAGCCCGATTGCTGACGAAAGTCGCGTCCATTTCCTGACCGGTCGATGACATCCCGACGATGGTTATGGGCTTACCCTCGTCACCACCGCTGTAAATATTGATCGATTTCGCAATGTTATAGTCACCCTGGTCAGCGATCAGCACAACCCGGTCGCCGCCGGATGCCTGCGTAACCACAGTATTAATGCTGTTGATCGATGCCGCGTTCTCAATGCTGCTTCCGCTTTTGTCACCGCAACCTGTCGGAGAAATATAGAAATCGGTCATTGGGGCTTCCTTCTGGATCTGGGCCAAATATCCCATGAACATCCAAATGAATTCCTCCCAATATATTTCGAATTTTACCATGTCTCTAAAAAACACGGGGTACGGTGCAATGACAGTCAAGGTTTACTTGCGTTATTTGCTTAACGAATTATTAATGGAATGCTCATTCACCGCAGTGCAAGATAAACCGGACCGTCGAGGATTTCTGACCATGGCTTCATTTTATGTTTCCCCGACTGGAGCGGGACTTATGGATGGGTCTAGCATCGAAAACGCGGGCAGCCTTTATGATATCCCTGCATTTGTAGCAGCGGCAGGCCCAGGCGGCGAAGTGCGCATGATTGCTGACCAGGGCGACTACAAGCTCGACTCGACCCCGATTGTGATCACAAACGGCGGCGAGGACGGTCAACCCGTATGGATTCACGGCGTTGACAGCAACGGCAACGCGATGGAAGCCAATATAGTCGGCACACGGTCCGACCCTTACGATCCCGCTGGCTTTGCAGGCGAACAAGGCTTTCGCCTGATTGCTGGCGCCGATAACCTAACATTTTCCGACCTGGGCTTTACCAATATCGGCTATGGCGCGATCCGCGTTGGCGACGATATTAAGAACCTGACAATCGAACATATCACCGCGACCAATGTGCAGCGGTTCTTTGAAAACAATGTTTCCGGCGACGCAACATCTGCGACGATTTCCGGACTGACCATCCGCGATGTAGATATTAATGGGTTCTCTAAAGCGGCTATCAAGCTTCAATACGATACGCATGACGTGGTGATTGAGGATGTAAAGGCCGACAGCCAATTCCAGGACGGCGACAATTTTGCGGTCGGCGTTCACATTGATGGAACCGCGCACGATATCATTGTCCGTCGCGTCGAAGTTTCAAACACGCTTGATACCATCAACACCTATTGGAATGGAGACGGGTTCGCGACGGAACGGGGCGTCTACAACGTTCATTTCATTGACACCGTTTCGGCAAACAATTCGGATGGCGGATATGATATCAAGTCGCAATCCACCACGCTGACCAGAACGATATCGGAAGGCAATGGCCGCAATTACCGCCTCTGGGCAACTGATACCGTGCTCGAGGATGTGGTCAGTCTCGACCCTAACCTTCAGGGCGGAGCAAGCAACCAGAACCATTTCTGGCTGGCCAAGGGCGCAAAGGCGACGATTAACAGCGCCCATATTTCAGATACCGATCCGGCGACCATAGTATTCAACCTGACTGAGAAAAACGCCGCCTTGACGGTAACGGACCTGACTTCCTCGGTCAGTTCAACCAGTTCATGGCTGCGAAAAGGGTCCGGTTCGGTCCTGACCGTGAACGGCCAGGACAGTGGCATCAATGCTGCGGCACTGTCTGACCCCTATATCTATTCAGGTTCTACGAAAGACGTTTACCTCTACAGCAACGCCGGTAATGCGATCCTGGTCGGCGGCCATGGGGAAGACGTCCTGCGCGGCTCCGATGGCAATGACCTTCTTGAGGGAGGGCAAGGCGACGACCTTCTGATCGGTGGGGCCGGAAACGATGTTCTGGACGGTGGCGCCGGCGCAGATGTGCTGATCGGAGGCAAGGGTTTCGATTTGGCAAGCTACGCTTCGGCCAATTCCGGCGTTACGGTCGATCTGGCCGGTGGAGCCCCCGGCGGTGCCGCGGCGGGCGACTTTCTCGTCGATATAGAAGGACTTGTCGGCTCCAGTTACGATGACCAACTCTTTGGATCGGACGACACGAATTACTTGATCGGCGGCGCGGGCAATGACGTCCTCGAAGGCCGTGGTAGTGATGACACCTTGAGCGGTGGCGAGGGTGCCGATGTTCTGAACGGCGGCGAAGGAATCGACACCGCAGATTATACGGGGAGCGCGGCTCCGGTCACTGTAAACCTTGAACAAGGGACCGGCAGCGGTGGCGATGCGGAAGGCGATTTGCTGAGCGGCATAGAAATCGTCGTCGGCTCTGGTGGCAATGATACGCTCATTGGCGGCAACGCTAACGAAACCTTTATTGGCGGCGCAGGCGCAGATTCCATCGAAGGCGGAGGTGGCTTGGATTATGCCGACTACACCTCCAGCCAGTCCGCCGTAACTGTAAATCTGGAAACCAATGTCAATCTTTGTGGAGACGCCGAGGGGGACATTCTCACAGGCATCGGAAATCTGCGCGGTTCGAACTTTGCTGACAATTTGACAGGTGACGACAGTGCCAACCGTCTGGAAGGTGGCTTGGGCGGGGATATTTTAGACGGCGGCAACGGTGACGACATCCTTGTCGGCGGAGAAGGCGCAGACAGCCTGAATGGCGGCGAAGGCCTTGATACCTCCGACTATTCGTCAAGCAACGCGGCGGTCGTCATCAATCTCGCGCTGGGAACCGGTCAGGGTGGCGACGCACAGGGTGACGTGCTTTCGCAGATAGAGCGCGTCATCGGCACTGCACTGGATGATGTCCTGATCGGTGATGCTGCCGACAATGCCCTGGAAGGCGGACGCGGCAACGATCTGCTGTCGGGAGGTATTGGCGCAGATAATCTCATAGGCGGTGAAGGCATTGATACGGTAGATTATTCGACGGCAGAGGCTGGCATTACAATCGATGGCATACTTGGCGCAGGCACAGCGGGAGAGGCTGCTGGCGACATATTGCAGGGCATCGAAATTGTTTCCGGTTCAAATTATGATGACACGGTCCGGCTTGGCGGCAGCATTATCGAAGCTCGTGGCGGCGCAGGCAACGATACGTTGATTGGTAGTAGCAGCGATGAAACTTTCAGCGGTGGCGCGGGGGCTGACGTTCTTGAAGGAGCAGAAGGTCTCGACACCGCCTCCTACGCAGACAGCGCTTCGGGCGTCACGGTCAACCTGCTTCTGGGTGTAGGTTCCGGTGGCGATGCCGAAGGCGATACGTTAAGCGGCATTGAGCGGGTTATTGGTTCGGCGTTTTCAGATAACTTGACCGGTGATGACGAAGCCAACATATTTGTCGGCAGCGCAGGGGCAGATATTCTTGATGGCGGCAATCAGATCGATACCGTGGATTACGGCGCCAGTGCGGCCGCTATAACGGTGGACCTCGCTCTCGGCACAGGTCTCGGAGGGGATGCAGAGGGCGATCAACTCATCAGCATCGAGAAAATTATCGGTACGCGTTATGACGATAGCCTGACTGGCGATGATGGCGACAACATCTTCGCAGGAGGCGCCGGCGCTGACAGGCTGGATGGCGGGGCCGGAAATGACACCGCAGACTATCGCAGCAGCAGTCTGGCCATTACCGTCAATCTGGCAAGCGGCGTCGCGACAGGCGGCGATGCGACGGGCGATGTGTTCAGTTCGATAGAAAATGTGATTGGCACCGCCTTCAACGATGTCATTACCGGCAACGGTGCGGATAACCGCCTGGAGGGCGGCGATGGCAACGACACGCTAGATGGCGGTGCAGGCGCGGACCTGCTGATCGGTGGTCTGGGCAATGATACCTATATCATCGATTCCTATGATGATGTCGTTGCAGAGCAAATCGGCGGTGGAACCGACCTCATCTCAACCTCGCTCGAAAGCTATACGCTTGGTGCCAATGTGGAAGGTATTTCCTATACCGGCACACAAGCCTTTGTCGGGTACGGGAATAGCGACAAGAATACGTTTTCCGGCGGCAGCGGCTCGGAAACTTTCTACGGTTACGACGGGGCTGACAAGTTCAACGGTTCTTTGGGAGCTGACACCTATTACGGTGGCGAAGGTAACGACTACGTCGATTACTCTAAGGCCGCGACAGCAATTACCGTTAACCTGACCACGAACATCAATCTCGGCGATACGGCCGCAGGAGATCTGCTCTACAGCATTGAAAACATGGGTGCCAGCAACTACGCCGACATGCTGACCGGCAACGAGTTTGCGAATACCATTTATGGACGGGGTGGAGCGGATACCATTTACGGCATGGATGGCAACGATGTGCTGGACGGCGGTGCCGGCGCAGATACGCTGGTCGGCGGCACTGGCGATGATACATATATCATCGATGATGCAGGCGATGTTGTAAATGAGTTGGCGGATGAAGGCACCGACTCTGTCAAGACAAACCTTGATAACTACAGCCTGACAAGCAATGTCGAAAACCTTACCCATACCAGCACCAGAACCTTTACCGGCACCGGTAATAGTCTCGATAATATCATAACCGGCGGCGCTGCCGCTGATCACCTGATGGGTATGGATGGAAATGATCGCCTGATCGGTGGTGGTGGGGCCGACATTCTTGACGGCGGACAGGGAATCGACACCGTCGATTATTCTGACAGTCTCTACGGGATTTCCGTCAATCTGGCTGGCGGCAAGGGCGTCGGCGGCGATGCGCAAGGCGATGAATTGATTGCCATCGAGAATATCGTTGGCACCAGATATGCGGACAGAATCATCGGAAACGCTTCCGATAATGCTGTGTACGGTGGCGGTGGAGACGACGTTATCACTGGCGGCGGCGGCAATGACTTTGCTGACGGTGGAAGCGGCAACGATACCTTCGTTCTGGGTGGAGCCTTTTCAGATTACGGCTTTGCCATTGTCGATGGGCAATTGCACATAAATGATGTCCGTCAGGATTCGCCTGACGGAGCCGACATTATTGTAGGGTTCGAAACGGTCCGCTTCGCTGATGGTGATCTTACCGTGGCAAATGTTGTGGGCGGATTGGAACTGCCACCGACCGATGTTCAGCTGTTTCCCACAGTCATCGCGGAGAACAGCGTCAACGGCACACTCGTTGGAACTGCGCTTGGACAAGATCCAAATCCAAACGATATCCTCTCCTATAGTCTGAGCGACGATGCTGGTGGACGCTTTTCAATCGATCCGACAACTGGTGCCTTGACGGTCAAGGACAGCACGCTTCTCGATTACGAGACCTCGCCGAGCCACGCGATCATCATCAGAGCTACAGACCCGGCGGGCCAATTTGTGGAACGCACCATTACCGTTGAGGTCAGCAACATCAACGAGGCCCCAAGCTCGGCTTCCCTCGTTAGCGGCCATGTGGCGGAAAATTCCGAAATTGGAACCGTGGCCGGTGTCATCGTTGCCGCGGACCCGGATGCCGGTGATACCTTGTCGTACACCATGGTTGACGATGCTGGCGGACGCTTCGCGATAGACGCGGCAACGGGCCTCATCACTGTGGCGGGCGTTCATCAACTTGATTATGAAACATCCGCGTCGCACGACATTGTTGTCAGGATAACCGATACCGCCGGCAGTTTCATCGACAAGGTCTTCTCGATAGGCGTCGATGACGTTGTCGAGGCTCCAAGTGCAGTTGGTTTCATTGGCGGTAGTATCGCAGAAAACTCAGCTGCGGGTACCGTGGTAGCCACCCTCTCCGGCTATGGAGCGACCGGCTATGAAATGATCGACCCTAGCGGGTGGTTCACTCTTAATAGCGCAACCGGCGTCATCAGCGTGGCAGCAGGGGCAGTGCTGGATTTCGAGGCCCAGCAAAGCTACACGCTCTCAGTTGTGGCATCGAACGATCAGGGGCGCTCCGCACCGTTAGAGCTGGTCGTCAACCTAAGCAACGTTGTCGAAAACCAGAACCTTGTCGGCAGTGCTTTCAATGACGTTGTCCAGGTGCCCTCCTCCGATCACTGGATGATTGATGGCGGCGACGGGGACGATACGATCACCACGCTTGGGGGAAATGACAAGATCAGTGGTGGCAGAGGTCAGGACATCATCAACACGGGCGGTGGCGACGACTTTATCTACTACACGTTCCAGAACAACGGTTTCGACCGCGTGGACGGGGGCGAGGGTTTCGACACGATTATGAGCAATATGAACAATGCCACGATCGGCCTGACCTCTATTTCCAACATCGAGCGGATTTCGAGCGGCGGCAAAGCTGGCATACAGATCAAGGGGTCGGCCGATGCAGATTACCTCGACTTCTCATCGGTCTCTTTCGACAGGATCACACGCGCGATCGATGCTGGTGCTGGAAACGATACAGTGATTGGAAATGGTCAGGACAACGGCATCATCGGTGGCGATGGAAATGACGTCATTTCCGGCAAGGGCGGGCTTGATACACTCACCGGCGGCAAGGGAGCCGACGTCTTTGTATACAACTCTGTTAGTGACAGCAGCGCTGCAACGGGCATCGATCTGATTACCGACTTTGAGAAAGGTGTGGACAAGATAGATCTCCGGGATATCAACACATCGTTGCATCAGGCGGGGGAGAGCCTGACATTTATAAACAACGCTGCATTTTCCGGCCATCAGGGCGAAGTGTCGGTCCAAGCCAAATCAGGCTATTTCGAAGTTAGTGCCGATGTAAACGGCGACAGAACTGCGGATCTGATAATCAATGTGACATCGCTTAACGCACCCGGCCACGATGACTTCCTGTTCTCGTAAATCGTGGGGTTACCAAAGTTCTTCATGCCTTAACAACGTGAGGTGTATAAGTTGGAAGCTCAACTTCTACTCCTCACGATGATTTCAGCCGAAATCTGCAAAAAATTGCCGCCATACCTTACCCAAACATAACCGATTTTCCGGAAATCTCATGTCACGAACATTGTTTAGTGCCGTCAAAAGGCGGTTGAGCGGCTTGCTGGGCAATGACGCCCACGGGATGCAAAAAGGGTTTATTGTACTTTTATTGGGTGCGACATCTGCCAAACTCATCACTATCCTTGTGATGCCCATTCTGACACGCATGTACACGCCAGAAGATTTCGGTCTCTACGCAATCTTCAACACCGTCGTGAACTTTCTTTATCCCTTCGTGACCCTGAGATACGTCTTGGCCATCCCGCTGCCCAGGCGCGAAAGATCAGCATTTCTGCTTCTGGCGCTTTGTCTCGCAATGACGCTGCTATCTGCGCCAATCATTTCTGTGGGACTATTGATCTTTGGTGAACATCTGGGGAATGCGCTCGGGGCGCCGCAGATCGGCACATACTGGTGGATTCTGGTACTCGGAACCACTGGAGCCGGTCTTTATGAAGTCGCCCTTCAGTGGGCCATCCGCGGTCGCAGGTTCAAGAATATCGCAGGCTCTCAGTTCAATCAAAGCATCTCGGGCGCAGTCATCAAGATAGCATTGGGTTGGTGGCACCCTGCTGCATTGAACTTGCTTATCGGTGGCGTGGCAGAACGCACCATGGGAATTCTGTCCTTACTGCGCGGAATGAGCAAGATGGATATCCCATCTTTGTTTACCCGTGCGAGCCTCGGACGTTTGTTCTTCTTTTTCCGCTATTACCGGGAAATGCCAACATTTCGCTTGCCTGCCCAGATTCTGGCGGGGCTCGCTACGCAAATCCCAATTTTGATGATCGCCTATGCGTATGGCTCGGAAACAGTTGGACAGCTAAGCCTTGCATTCTCGATTCTTTTTGCGACCGTAAATCTCATAGGACAGACAACGAGCAAGGCCTTTATCGGTATCCTTTCCAAAATCGGCAGGCACCGTCCAAAGGAAATTCTCTCGCTGTTGATCAGCACGTGCAAGAAATCCGCAATCATATCTGCCGGTCCCGTTCTTGTGCTTCTCATTGGCGGCAGGCCGCTTTTCGAGTTTGCTTTCGGAGGACAGTGGTCTCAGGCCGGCACCTTCGCTCAATATCTGGCACCACTCCTTTTCGCGCAGTTGCTCGTATCTCCTACCGCCTCCGTCATTTCAGTGCTCAACAAAAACAAATATAACCTGCGTATAAGCTTTGAGCGCTGCTGTCTCTCAGTCATCCCATTTGTCTTTGCCCTCTACTATGCTATGGACCCAAAATACGTCATTGCGTTTTATAGTCTTCTCCTTGTTGTCCATTACGGTACAATCTTGTTGACGACGGTGACGATGTTGAAGAAGGAGATTACACGCCATGCTCTTGACGGTTGATACGAAAGTGAGACGTGAATCTTCCAACGTTTCCGGTGTTGCTTTATTGCAGAGCGTGTGCGTTTGCGGTTTTATTAACTGCGGCAAAGGATTTTCAGCTTGAAGGATATCGCAGTCGTCATTCCGCTATTCAACAAGGGACCTCATATCGCGGAAACCTTGGAGAGCGTGCTGCAACAGACACTAGCCCCTAGGGAAATCATCGTGATCGATGATGGGTCTTCAGATGAAGGGCCTTCGATTGTCGAAAGCTTTGTAGCGCGGGATAATCGTATCCGGTTGCTGCACCGTTCACCTCCCGGGCCAGGCGGATATGCAGCGCGCAACTTCGGCATCGAGGCATCAACCGCCGACTGGATCGCTTTTCTTGATGCGGACGACGTATGGCATAACGATCATTTGCAAACTCTCTCGGCTGCCATTGTGGCGGCGGGGCCAGATGTTGGCTGTGGCTTTTCAGGGGTCAAGATAGTAGAGGGCGGCAAGCAGCGCAGCTATGCCGGTACTCTTGCGCCGATCCCTGTTGGGAAGGCACTCGCACTCCATGACATATTGCAGCCTTGGCTCCAGACGGGTCTCTGCCCCATATGGACGGGCGCATCGGCATTCCGCCGCTCTGTATTGATCGAGGCTGGCTTGTTTCCTGCTGGCAAGGCACGACGCGGCGGTGACAAGGATATGTGGTTGCGTGCGACTGCACGCGCAAAAACTGCATTCAGCGGCAAGGAAACTGCAGAGTTCCGTCAGGATACGGTAAACCGCGTAACGCGTACGACACGGCATGGGGCTGTGCCTATCGTAGTTACGAGTGCGCTGGAACTGATCAAGGATACCCAGGATCCTTCGCTGAAGCTGCTAAAGCGGCTTATAAATCTTGAGCTTATGCAGTATGCGCGTTACTCGGCGGGTGCCAAGTCGCACGTCAACCCGCGATTTTTCAAGGCTTATCGGTACGACGGTGGATTGAAACCCTTCGTCAAAATGCTGACATTTGCAACTATAGGGGCCACGCGCGAAGTGATGTCGCGGATTGTCAACAGAACAAATGCCCGTCCCTAATCTGAAATCGACAAGCTCATATCTTGTTGGCACTAAATTAAAACTTGCAATGATAGGCGACAATTGCTGCATTGCAGAAACAATGACCCGTATGGTTTTAAGAGGCAGAGACCCGCTATGAAGATTACGATGATTGGTGCAGGCTACGTTGGCCTGGTGTCCGGTGTTTGCTTTGCAGATTTTGGACATGACGTCATTTGTTTGGATCGAGACGAAAGTAAGGTTGAAGCCTTACGGAACGGCAAGATTCCGATTTTTGAACCGGGCCTGGAGCAACTGGTTGCGGAAAACGTGGCAGCAGGACGACTGAGTTTCTCTACGGATCTGGCAGCAAGTGTCAGCGGAGCAGACGTGGTTTTCATCGCAGTGGGCACTCCTTCACGCCGCGGTGACGGTCATGCAGACCTTTCCTACGTTTATGCTGCAGCACGTGATATCGCGCAGAACGTAAACGGCTTTACCGTCATTGTAACCAAGTCGACAGTTCCGGTCGGGACCGGCGACGAAGTAGAACGTATCGTAAGGGAAGCTAATCCCAATGCGGATGTTGCGGTGGTTTCAAACCCAGAGTTTCTGCGCGAGGGCGCCGCGATCGAAGATTTCAAACGCCCAGACCGAATTGTGGTCGGCATGAATGACGAACGAGCGCGTCCGGTCATGACGGAAGTCTATCGTCCGCTTTATCTCAACCAGTCTCCGCTGCTGTTTACAACTCGCCGCACATCCGAGTTGATCAAGTATGCTGGCAACGCCTTCCTGGCTATGAAGATCACGTTCATCAACGAGATGGCCGATCTGTGCGAAAAGGTCGGCGCGAACGTTCAGGAAGTTGCGCGTGGTATTGGTATAGACGGCCGCATCGGCTCCAAGTTCCTCAATGCTGGACCTGGCTATGGCGGTTCCTGCTTTCCGAAGGACACTCTGGCGCTGGTCAAGACGGCTCAGGACAACGACAGCCCGGTACGTCTGATCGAGACCACGGTCGCAATCAATGACAACCGTAAACGAGCCATGGGTCGTAAAATCATCGCCGCAGCCGGCGGTGATGTACGTGACAAGACCATTGCTATCCTCGGGCTAACATTTAAGCCGAATACGGACGATATGCGCGATAGTCCCGCCATTACCATCATACAGACGCTGACAGATGCCGGTGCCAAGGTTGTTGGTTATGATCCCGAAGGTATGGAAAACGCGCGTAGCATGATGAACGACATCTCCTATGCATCGAGCCCCTATGCCGCTGCGGAAGGCGCGGATGCGCTGGTCATCGTGACAGAGTGGAACCAGTTCCGTGCGCTGGATTTTGATCGCCTCAAGACAATAATGAACCAACCCGTGCTTGTGGATCTGCGCAATATCTATCGTAGCGATGAGGTCACCAAACATGGCTTCACCTACAGCAGTATCGGTCGCCCTGAATAGGGATTAGCGGCGTGAATGGCGAATGCGAAAGGCAGTAACATGAGATATCTGATAACTGGAACGGCCGGATTTATCGGTTTTAATGTTGCAAAGCGGTTGCTGGATGAAGGTCATTTTGTGACCGGACTCGATGGGATGACGCCGTATTACGACGTCAGGCTCAAAGAGGCCCGCCATTCGATACTTGCGCGCTCTAACGGTTTCCGACCCGTTATCGGGATGCTGGAAAGCAAGGAGACACTTGCTGAAGCCGCGGACGCTGGGGAGCCAGATGTCATCATTCATCTGGCTGCTCAGGCTGGCGTTCGATATAGCCTGGAAAACCCAAAGGCATACGTCGACAGTAATTTAATAGGTTCCTGGAACATACTTGAGCTGGCGAAGACGGTTGGCGCCAAGCATCTTTTGATGGCATCAACGTCCTCTATTTATGGCGCCAACGAGCAGATTCCGTTTGCGGAAACCGATCGCGCAGATGAGCCCATGACGCTTTATGCTGCCACCAAAAAGTCGATGGAAGTCATGGGGCATAGCTATGCGCACCTTTATAAAATTCCTACGACGTGTTTCCGGTTCTTCACTGTTTATGGACCGTGGGGGCGGCCGGATATGGCCCTGTTCAAGTTTGTCGATGCCATCGAGAACGGCAGGCCAATCGATATCTATGGTGAAGGCCAGATGAGCCGGGACTTTACGTATATCGATGACCTCGTAGAAGCAATCGTCAGGCTGGCCAATATCCCGCCCTCCCCTGAAAACCGCGTCGCAGGAGACACGCTTTCGGCTCAAGGACCGTTCCGGATCGTGAATATCGGCGGCGGACAGCCGGTCGCCTTGCTTGATTTTGTCGACACGATCGAGGAGGCGTTGGGCAAGAAAGCCATTCGAAACATGTTGCCAATGCAGCAGGGCGACGTTCCTCGAACTTTTGCTGCAACAGAGTTGCTACAGTCACTTACCGGCTTCGTACCGCAAATCGATGTAAAAACCGGTGTTGGTAGATTTGTGGATTGGTACAAATCTTACTTTAACTAGTTTCGCGGCCGCCATGTCGATTGATGTGGGTCCAGTGAAGAGATTTATCTTCCGGAATCCGTGCAAATAGTTTTTAACAACCTCGCCCTTGCTTAAATCGCTGCAGTTGAATTGACAGAGCAGAGGCGGTGAGGAGTAGGTATGTTGAAAGATCGTCCGTCGACAGGTTCGTACGCGCCGCTAGAGCCGCTATCTTTGCAGCGAACTAAAGACGTCGAATCCGCGGGGACGCAGCAATCGAAAGACCTTCTATTCCGGGTTATGGAGGTCGGTTACTGGCTAATCATCTGTTTTTCACTCGTGACTTATGGCGCAGTGGATACCACTGCGGTCGCTGCAGTCACCATTTTTGCCTTTCTGTACCTTCCAGTTGTTGTCATCGGCAATCGAGGCATCCCGGAGCATATCCGTGGTCTGTTCTTTCTCGCGTGCCTTACCCTCGCTGCTGGCGTCGCATGGGCTCATTTCCAAGCTTTGCCCAGCTACAGCTCAGCCTTCGCAGACCTGGTATGGGATCAAACCGGTGGGCTTTTAGCCGACGATATTCAGCACACAGTAAGCCTCACTCCCGGTGACGCACCAACGGGCATAGTGAAACTTGCGCTTCCTTTTGCTGTATTCATTCTGACTTTGTTGCTCTTCAACAATGATGACCGCGCGAGCCATGGATTGAGAATGCTGGCGTTCGGTGGCGGAGCGCTGGCTATATTTGCAGTCCTACAATTCACCATAGCGCCGAGGTCGCTACTGTTCGGACAGAAGACCTTTTATCTCGACAGTTTAACGGCACCGTTCGTGAACCGAAATACCGCAGCAACATTCTACGGAGTCCTACTGCTCATTCTCACAGCTTTGCTACTAAAATGCTGGCGCTCACTTGACCTCAGCCGCGGTCGGTTGCTGGCGACAATTTTCGACCTTCAGCACAGCTTTATCGTGCGGCGAACATGGCTAATCGCATTTCTGACATTCGTGGTGTTCACAGCCTTGCTTCTGACACGATCACGAGCCGGGGTTGGCGCTACCGCAATTGCAGTATCGTTCTTTCTTGTGATTTCAGCGCTGGTTGATACCCGTAAAAGAAAAACTCCGGAAACCAAAGCTCCATTGAACACCTGGATGAAACGCTCGTTGGTAGCCGCTTTGATGCTTCTGATCGTCGGCGCTGTCTTCGGCACGTTTTCAGGGCAAGCAGTATTGCGCGCCAAGGAGAGTGGTCTCACCGACTCACGCTTTTGTATATTGCCTGGAATTATGAAGATGTTGTCTGAAAGCTGGCCAATGGGAGCCGGATTAACGAGCTTTCGAGATGTGTTTCCCGCCTATCGCGATCCGGCCTGCGGCTTGGGTGGCGTTTTTGACCGCGCGCACAACGTTTATCTGGAGGCCATAGTGGGTTTCGGCGCGATGGGGTTGGCAATGATCGTCACTACGATTACCGCTCTTGCATCAGTATTCATACATGGTATTCGCAAACGTCGCAGATTCCGCTTCGCTGGCATTCTGGGGCTTTCAGTTCTGCTTCTGGTGATGCTGCACAGCGCCCTAGACTTCTCATTACAGATACCTGGATTTGCGGTCTGGTTTGCATCAACATCCGGCATCCTGGCAGCTTTGTCCTCCCTGCCCCCGAATAAGATGCGGCACCGATAAAGCGACCGCGGCTCTGTATCAACGGAGGACTAAAAAGGCCAAGGGGCGGCTCAATAGCGGCCCTCTAGAGCCCGCATGAATCCGGTGGATGGTGCAGCCCGGGTGGGCTGTCATGCGCGGTACGGTTTTTAAAGGCTTTCAGCTAGCTTGACGTGCCCAGTTGTATTCACAAACACAAGGGTTGATCCAGATGGAAAGGACCGCAATATCTAATAGATCCACAAGATTCTAATTAGAGCCCCGAGATTTGAACGGCTGGGCTGATGGAACCGTCACTCAGTAGGCCGCATTCCGCTGCGATGGTGAGACGTGCCATGTCTGCCTCATAGCGTGCGTTATTCACCGCTAGTTGCGCATCCGCAATATCGGAAATAGCACGAATTTCGTCGAAAACGCTCCGCTCACCCAGTTCTCTCTCTGTTTTCACGCCGACCGATCTCATTCGCGCACCATTCTCTTGCTTTTGCGCAAGCGCAAGTATCGCACGAGCGGTCTCGAGACGCTGCATGGAAGCGGCAAGTGTGGTTCCGACATCTTGTAATATAGCGTGCTTATCGAACGTAGCCGCCTCAATTTCCTTTTCGCGGCTGCGAAGGGACGCCTCTCGTGCACCTCCGGTGTAGAGAGGCATCGAAAAGTTCAAGGTTGCACTGGCATCCGTGGAATTGTCCGATTGGCCGTAGTTCTCACGATCCAAACCCGCAGAAATTCGAAGGCCGAGGCGCGGCTTATAAGCTGCATCGGCCTGACTGAGTCGAGCATATGCCGCCTCTATCTCGGCTTGCCTTGCAGCAATACGAGGATTATTCGCGGCCGCAAGCGATTGCAACTCCGCTACCGCTTTTGGGAAACGGGACTCCAGTTTCGCCAACATCATGCTGGCTTCAATCGAAGCCGGGGCGCGTAGCCTTGCCAGAGTCCGTTCCGCCTCAAGCCGCTGCAAGCTGGATTGGCGTTGGTTCAGTTCGATCTGAAGTAATTGCCTGTCAACATCCGTAATATCCACGCGCGTTGCGGATCCTTCAGTCTGCTCCGAAGCAACCGCACGGCGCAATTGGGCTAAAGCCTTGCCGTGCTGCGTCAGAATAGCCTTGGTGCGATCCTGGCGACGCAGTTCGAGGTCAGACGATAATATGGCTACCGAAACTGAGAGAAATGTAGTCGCGGTCGTTGCGCTGGACGCGCGATAGTTGGAGTAAGCCAGCGCTAATGCGGCGGTGTCCCTGCCACCTTGATAAATCGGGATATCCATAACAAGCGCCGTACTCTGCTCGTTTCCGCTCAGATTGCGTGTCCCGTTTTGTAATGGCGTCAGTTTGTAATTTGCTTCCAGAGAAACGGTCGGACGTGACATCGCTCGCGCTGAATCAATTTCACTGCTTGCCGCTCCCTGACGCGCAAGCGATGCTCGGACTTCGGCGGTCTGCCCGGCCGATTGAGAAAGAGGGCCAAGGTTCGCCCGATCTCGATTTTGAGCTGGAACGGCGCTAGCGCACGTCCTGTCTGGAGCCGGGCACGACGCCTGTGAGGCCGTCTGAGAGCAGCCGGTCATCAGCATCAGTGCCAGCAGCAGAACAGGCGCCAGGGTCAACCCCAAGTGTCGCATCGATAACCTCCGGATGGTTACCGAATATTAAACAATATTGCTTAATGAATTCTTAAGAAAGAAGATAGGCATAGTCATCAACTGGCCTCCTCATAGTAACTTGAATAACGGGAAGCGTAGTATTCCGTATCCCCGTGTAAGCTGTAAAGACGCATTTTTTTCTGGTCGACCTTGCTCAAAATAACGCCTGCACATTTACGAGAGATCTGTTCTTCGGTTTGAAATGCATTCCTTACAGCACGTCGCGCTGTTCTGCCCCATTCCACGACATAGACAAAGCTGTCGATTGTGGATGAGAGCGCTCTGGCATCCACCACCGCCCCAACAGGCGGAAGATCGAGCACGATATATTCATATTTACTAAGAAGATTGGCAAAGACACCGCGCATTGCTGGCGAAACCAGAAGTTCGGCAGAAAATGGAAGTCGCTCGCGCAGGACCGTTGGCATAAACTTCATGCCGCTCAGGGGATCTGTCATCAACGCATCTTCCATAGATACCTCGCCCAGAAGCACTTCAACCAAACCGGCCTTGGCGTGTGGAGCGATCATCCGCGTTGCTCCCGGGCTCCGAAGGTCTGCATCTATCAACACACACTGATGACCCTGGCTCGCCAGAAGACGTGCGAAGTTGACGGCAACAGTGGACTTACCTTCATCTGGCAATGTGGAAGCAATGCCTACTATGCGGTTTGCATTTGGGCTCGTGCTGAAGTCGACGGCAATTTTTGCGCTTCTCAGTGTCTCCGCAAACGAGGACAATGGGTTGCTGAGCGAATATCGAGAGGTCAGGCTTCCTGCACGAACGCTTCGTTCCGTTGCTTGTTCGGAAACCACAGGCAGAGCTGTATTATCGCGATCATCAACCAACGGCAGCATGCCGAGAAACTCTTTGCCCAAGTCCTCTCTGATGCCATCGCCTGTCCGGTAAAAGCGTTCTTGAAATTCACGTAATGCGCCGATTGCGCCGCCAAGGATGCCGCCGAGAAGGAGGCCTCCGACAATGCTCAGCATCAATTTCGGAGAAGAAGGAATCAACGGAGGGGCAGCGCGCGAAATAATGCGAGCGCCGGTCGCTGAAAAGGACTGCTGCTGGATAGCTTGCTGGTAACGCTGCAGGAATGATTGGTAGAGGTTGCGATATGTCTCCGCTTCGCGCTGCAGTTCACGCAGCTTGACCTGACTTTGATCTGCAACAGCGCTTTGCGAGCTTGATGTTGCTAGACTGGCCAGTAGGCTTCGTACGCGTCCGTCCGCCACCTGCGCTTCGTTGTTATAACTTTGCGCGATACGACCGAGTTCACCAAAAAGAAGGGCCTTGTACTCCGCCATGTTTCGGCGGTGTCGAACTGCCTGCTCATGGTTTGGCCCAAGTCGAGCCGAAATTTCCGCCTCGCTTTTTGCAGACAGCAAATATTGTTCGCGGAGATTATTAGCGATCGGGCTGTCCAGAACCTCCTTGACCACGGCATCGACGTCGTTTGCTTCGATGTTTTTCGTGATCTCCTCGTAACGTGCCCGCGCTGTGGCAGCTTGGGACTGCGCAGTGCCCAAAGCACTGTTTATCTGTGCTAGGTTCTGGTCAGTGACGAGACCATTGCCCGTGCTGAGCAAGCCATTCGATGCCCGGAAGCGCTCAACCGCGAGATCAGATTGTAGGGCCTTTTGCTCCAATTCGGCTATGCGTTCCTGCAGCCACTTGCTTGCACGGCGGGTCGCCTCATATTTTGAGTTGAGCGAATCCCTGAGATAGGCTTCTGCTATACCCGTCGCAATTTTCGCGGAAAGTTCGGGCGAGGGCGACGTGTAGGAAATATTGATGATGTATGTCTGCCCAACGCGCTCTACATCCATGCCTGCCTGCAGCCGAGAAAGCGCGGAATCCCGAAGCTGGTCCGCATCCGGCGAGCCTTCGGTCTCATCCGAGCCAAAAATGCCCGCTAACCCGCTTTTCAGCACGTCGATGATCGAACGGTCTTCAGCCATGAATTCGGCATTATCGACGAGTTTCAGCCGATCAACCACCTCGTAGCCAACCGCTTGTGAGCGAAAGACTTCGATCTGGCTAAGAACGGTCGTTTCATCATCAGAACTGCCCCCAAGGTCGGTGAGTTGCTGGAGAACCAGACTCCGTCCCTTGTCGATCATGACACTGGAAGTGGCCGTGAACATGGGGACGGCCGTAATCGCATAGATGCCTGAAACAACCATCATCAAAGCGGCGACCGCCGCGACAATGACCCGCTGTCTCATTACGGCCTTGAACAACCGTTCGAGATCGATCACCCCGTCACCCTCGACATCTGTATTGTCGTTGAAAGCAGGCCTTTGCTGAAACGTCGGCATTTCATTCACCACGGTCGCCCTCAATGGTTAGGCTCTCGAAATCCAAATGGCTTTCTCAAGAGTATCTTTTTAATCATTCAGAATAAGTAACCAGACCAGAGCTACAGTATTCTCGCTTCTCCATTACGATCAGCATCGAGTCCTGATAACAAGATTCCTGTCACGTGTCTCAATTATGATTTATCGAAGATGCCTCTGCGCTGATTTTTTTACTACCGGAAAGCCCTTCGAAAGCTTTGCACGAAGGGCTCGGCCAAATACTCAAAAAATGTCCTTTGATGAGTGGCCAAAAACACTTCACTTGGCATGCCTGGCACGATTTCAGGAATCTTGGCCCGTTCCCCATCATCCACTGCCAACCGTATTGTATAGTAAGGCGGCAAATCGGCACGATCCTGACGTACATCGGCACCGACAAAGGTAATATGCGCAGAGATCTGATCGTAAAGATGCCGGTTGAATGCAGAAATCACGACACGTGCGTTCTGGCGAAGATAAACATCGTCAACATCTGAAGGATCAAGCTTGGCCTCAATGAGCAAGGGCTGGTCCACTGGCACGATTTCGAAGAGCGGACTGAATGGCTCAACCGCACTTCCGATTGTATTGACATGCAATTTGTTGACCACGCCCGTAACTGGCGAACGAATTTCGATACGAGCAGTCGCATCCAGTTTGCCCTTGAGGCCTTCGCTGATTTCCAGATAGTCGGAGCGGGTTTTTGACATTTCATCGCTGATCTTCTGGTAGAAAACCGAGCGCTCTGCTGCAATGCGGTTATCAGTTTCACTGATCTGGTGATTGATCGCCTCAATTGCCGCTTCTGTCTTAGAGACATTACCGGACAATGCATCGGACTGGCGCTCAATTTCACGCAGCAGGCTTTCACGGCCAAGGCCGTTACGAATGGCTTGTTGCCTGAGAGCAATGTCCGTTGCCATGCTTTCCCGCTGCTTACGAAGGGAGTCAAGCTCACCTGACAAGCCAGTTAGCTGACCCGTCAACGCCCGCCGCTGCGACTGGAAAATCTCCAGCATATCGTTTAACTGCGTCCGTCTCGTCGTGAATTCCCGTGTCTGGTCCTCCAGCAACTGCTCAACTTCTACCGGATTGATTGCAGGCTCAGCCTCCATCAAGGACTTGATATCCAGATCAAGACTCTGCTCCTGACGCATTTCGGCATCCAGTCGAGCCTGTTTCAGACGCAAACCAACCTTTCGCGTTTCAAGCTCCTTTACCGCAGCCTCATCTTCTGCACGCGAGAGGACTGCTATAACGTCGCCCTGCTTGACTTGCTCTCCCTCTCGAACGGACAGACTGGCCAGAACACCGCCGCGCTCGTGCCTTACAACCCGGACATTACCATCCGTAATAATAGAGCCCCGGGCTATGATTGCACCAGAGAGTGGAACGGTGAACGCCCATGCAGCAAAGCCGCCAAGAAAAACTGCCGTCATCAACGCGCCAATCAACATTGTACCATTGATGGACGTTACACGGTGCCGGATTTTAATGAGATCTCTTTGGTCCATGTTACGTTCCTGCTTGCGCTCCGCCACTTGGGGTGGCGGAAACCGTTAGCATCTGACCACGCGCAATGACTGGTGAGTTTGCGAGGCGGACCTTGCCCTTTTCCATCAGGTAAACCGTGTTGGCTATGGCAAGCAGGCTTGAGCGATGTGTGACCGCGATGATCGTACGACCAGCTGCCCTTTCGCTTACCAGAACCTGAATCAGGGCGTCTTCACCCGCGCTGTCCAGATTTGAATTCGGCTCATCCAGCACCAGTACTGCGGGTTGGGTATGTAAAGCGCGAGCCAGTGCAATGCGCTGAGCCTGGCCACCAGAAAGCCTGACGCCGCGCAGCCCAATGCGGGTGTTGTAACCCTGGGGAAGAGTGGAAATGAATTCATGGGCGTGAGCGCGGCGCGCAGCCTCTACAATAGAACTATCGCTGGCTGCCAAATCAAAGCGAGCTATGTTTTGCGCTACGCTTCCTTCGAATAACGTGGTCTGCTGGGCCATGTATCCAAATGCTTGCCCTCGAGCTTTGGTAGGCCATTCAGAAAGCCGGAATCCGTCCAACCTTATTTCACCACCAGTTGGAAGGCCTGCGCCGCACAGCAACCGCAAAAGTGTCGATTTTCCTGAGCCGGAAGGGCCGACGATCACGCTGATCTGACCTGGAGCGAAATCAATGGAAACATCGTTCACAATGAGCGGGGCGTCGGACCCTGCTCCGAGCTCGAGTTTGACATTGCGCGCCGAGACATGCCCGGCCGGTGAAGGCAAATCGACTCGAGCATCTGTCGTCGCGCCAACCTGATTAATGACCGTATCAATGTCGCGCTTGGCCTTGCGAGCTTCCGAAATAACCTTCGACGCCCCTACAAGTTGCTCGATTGGCATAAGGGCGCGTGCTGAGACGATGGAAGATGCAAAAATAAGACCTGGTGACATATTACCGCGGATAACTAGCCAAGCGCCAAAACCAAGTGTGGCCATCTGTAGTGTTTGGCGAATAAAGCGAGACAAGCCATAAAATCGAGCCTGCACCGCGCCTGCACGGTCTGTAGCATCTGCGGCGTAAAGCGCGCTGCCCATCCAGCGGGTTACCATTGCTGGCCCCATTCCCATGGCCCTCAAATCTTCATGCGCACCAAGCGCTTCCTCAGCGTATCGTGCCGCAATGGATTGCTGCGCCGATGCTGCAGCCGACGCCCGACGGGAAAGCCACTCGTTCATCAGAGTGACCAATGCAAGCAGAACCATGCCTCCAGCCGTGAGAGCGCCCAGGAGCGGGTGGACGAGAAACATCAAGAGCAGAAACAATGGAGCAAATGGCAAGTCATAGAGATTGATGTAGGCGCTTGAAGACACGAAGCGCTTGACCGCTCCAACTTTGCTTGCCAGTTGCGGATCAATAGCGGAGACCCAACTATCTGAACCGCTGATTAGATATGGCAGGACAGTCAACTCGTAGCGTGCAGCAAGCTTCCGGGCCAGGGTCTGCCGAACAGTTTCGATAAGACCGAAAAGACCAAGCGCTGCACCGGCCATAATACTCAGATAAATCAGCGTTTCCACACTGTGTGTCGGTAGAATCCGGTCGTAGACCTGGGTCATGTAAAGCGGCATGACGAGCAGAAGCACATTGGTCAGAACAGTGAAAACGGCTAGAGCAGAGGCTGGACCAAGCAGATCCATTTTCACAGGTTTCTTATTCATATCCAGGTATCTTTACCGTTATAAGACCTCGGACGTATGAAGCTTATGCTCTACGCATTCAATGATATAATTGATTTATCATTAACGCTACTCGGATCACAGAAAAACCTGACGCCCAAGTCGAGTAATTCCAATTATCGATCTGTATTTATCATAAGAGACACACGTTCTGGCCGTCGATTTTAAGGATGGTCAGATTGCCGGTTGAGTAAGCTTGGGTATCGATCCCAATTCGACTTTGTGACATGAATGGCGCTGGGCTGGGAGTGTGGCCATGAATGACTGTCAATGGCAGCCCAGAACCCGCAGATAGGAATGGCTCCCGAATCCACATCAGGTCTTCGTCACTCTGATCTCCAAGTGCGATGCCGGGACGAATGCCTGCATGTACAAAAAGGTACCGCCCGATTTTCAGGCTCACAGGCAGATTCCGCAAAAAGTTAATGTGCTCATCGGGCACAGCGTCCCGCAAAAGCCTACCAATGATCAGGGGCATGTGCTGCCGACGCTGGCGCATATGATCGATATCTATGCCGTAGGACAGCAGGGTTTCCTTGCCGCCAAAGCGAAGCCATTCCTCAATGGTTTCCGGATGCTCTATCGCATAAAGGAACGCCTGATCATGGTTGCCGCAAAGTGCAATACGCCGAAACGGCTTAACGTCTGGCGATGAGAGATGGGAAATTACTGCCGAAGACTTTCTTCCTCGGTCAACGTAGTCACCAAGCGTAACAACCAACCCCTTACGGCCAGTATTTCTGATATCGTTGATGATCTTTTCTTCACCCGCCTCAAGCAAATCCATGCAGCCATGAATATCACCTATGGCGTAGATGGGGTAAGCAGGATCGCTATCTCCGAGATCAAGGCGCCGACGCGCGGGTGCGGCGAACGAATTAGGATTCGATCTTCGGAAAAAACTCCAGAACTTCTTAATCATGGATGACCGCTTATTGCCTCACCGTGCACCTTGTCGAAAGCAGTGTTTGAACTGCCGCGATACGCATACACAATAGTTGACAGATTCGTCTTAAGGCTTTGGCAAGATATGCGACGGATTTCATGGAGTTATTCAACCTTGCATGTATGTCCGCCAAATGTTGCGGCGGTGACGGGACGAGACTAAGGGGTCAGCCTTGCGCAGGCTTTTTCTCGTCACGGACAGATGAAGGCCAAGCAGATTGAGATGGATAGGCTTCAGAGAGAAGTGGGAACGCTGAAGGCGGAGCGTGACATCTTAACTCGGCGTCCGAAAAAGCGGCAGTATCCATAAGCCAAAATATTAGTTTTTCATAAAAATAGGAAGCCCATCCGTCTTCTTCAGTAGGCTCATCTAATGCTTCATATCGGCTCGGAAACAACTTTACCCATTTTTAGGTTGTTTCCCCTTATCAACAAGCATGAGCAATTGGAGGTATCATGTCCACACGAGCAAAGGCTTTTGTCACGGTGTTGTCGATATCCACCATCATGTGGGCCACGATAATCTATGGCGTCGCAGCATTGTATGGAAGTGGATACCAGGGCATCGATAATTTCAACACAGCGAGCACTCGATAACGGGAGTCTCGTGAACCGAACCGGGTTTGCAGGAGGCCATTTCGTTTAAGTTATCAGGTCATCGCTGATGCGTCCCAATCGCAGCGCTGCGCGACCTTCTCACTCTTTCCCCTTCCGCTCTGCCTCCGCTCCCGCCTTCATCATCGCATGTAGCATATCCATTCTTGGCTCAACCGGCGGCGGATAGACATCTCTGCCGTGGGTGAGACCAAGGGCGAGAAACGTCTCGACCAGCTTGTAGGTCAGCGGACCGGGATTGACGACGGGTACCGGCAGGTTCGCGGCGAGATATTCACCAGCCTGGTGCATGGTGGTTGAACCCAGGCAGATGACCTCCGCGCCATCCTCCTCGATGCAGCGCATGGCGACATCGCGCATTCGGGGAAAGACGCTGTCTTCCTTGCCGCCCAGCAGGTTGGAGAAATCCGGCGGCTGATCGAAGCTGCGCACCGAGGCGCATTGCCGGTCGAAACCATATTCACGGATGGCCTTGCGGTATCTCGGTAACGCGGGTGCCCATTGCGCGAGTACCGAGAACTTGCCACCGAGTGTAAGCGCATAGAGCATAGATGCCTTGCCTGCGCCGATGACGGGAATGGAGAGCACCGAACGGAGCATGACCATGCCGCTATCCGACATCGTATCAATGCAGACCGCATCAAACCCCTCGTCTTGCGCGTTGCATCCTGCCTCGAAAATGGCGAGGTCCATCAGGCCCCAATCATGAGGGGACATGAAGGAGGTCGGGCCGCAGGTGACGGGACGATAAGTCAGTTCCCAATCCGCAGGCAGCGGCACATATTGCGATTGCGCTTCGCGGTTACGCACGCCCTCGGCATCCAGCGCGAAGGGAACGATGACGAGAATGCGGGTCATTGGCTGCCCTCAAGATAGGCTGCACCGGCAGCGCCAATGGCGCGGATCATGTCATGCTTGGGCGTAAGCGGCGTCGGCCATGTCGCCTTGCTGTGGGTGAGGTTCAGATCGAGCGCAATAGACGCCATTTTGTAAGTCAGTGGGCCGGGGTTGATGACGGGTACGCCGATGCGGGCGGCGAGCCAGGAATGCGCTTCATGCATGGTGGTGGAGCCGAGGATCAGAGCCTGTGCACCGTCTTCCTCAACGCATTTTCTCGCAGCGGCCAGCAGAAGTGGAAATACCTCGTCTTCCTTGCCGGCAAGCAGGCTCTTATTATCAGGCGTAACGCCAATCGAACGCATCGAAGCGCATTTATGCTCCATTCCAAGCTCGCCCAGCGTTTTAGTGTAGAGCATTTTCCAGCGATCCCACATCATCAGGATCGAGAACTTATCGCCCAGCATCTGTGCCAGCAGCATGGAATGACGCCCCGGCGCGATGACGGGTATGGTGAGGACGGAGCGCAGCATCGACATGCCGCTATCAGACATTGTGTCGATGCAGACGGCATCAAAGCCTTCCTTCTCAGCATCAAGCCCGGCATCGAGGATAGAGAAGTCGGCAAGCGCCATGTCGTGCTGGCTGGAATAATTCTTGGGCCCAACCCGCACGGAGCGATAGTGAAACTCGATCCCAGGACCGAGATCCACCGCCTTCATCTGCGCTTGTCTGCGGGCGATATCGTCCTGGCCCATTGGAAACGGTACGATGACCATAACCTTCTTCATGACGTCCTCCTCTTGTTTTTCAGCTTTCAGCAGCAAGCCGGGCAGCCGTGATGCCAGCCAAGCGGCCAAAGCTGGTCGCCGTTAAAAGACCGTTTCCGGAAAGATAGCCGTAGTTGGAATCGCCTGAGACGCCACGCGCAGCACCGCCTCCCGCCAGCAGGTTTGGCAAGGCCGTTCCATCTTCGCGCAGCACACGGGCCTCGGCATCAATGACCAGACCACCTTGAGTGTGGAACAGCGCGCCGTTGACCTTCACCGCATAGTAGGGCGCGACCAGCAGCTGATCCTGGGTAAAGCTACGACCGAAACGGTCTGGCTCGCCGGTGCGTGCGCAGCTTTCGATGGCCTCGAACTCCTCACGAATGGCGGCAAGCGGAAGACCCGTGACAGCTGCCAGTTCTTCCAGATTCTTGGCCGTTTTTACGGCACCCAGTTTGCGGATCTCGCGGTAGTCGTAAAAGCCGATTGCCGCCTCTTCACCCTTGGCATCATAGATGTCCCAGGCAATGTTGTCGGGCTGGGCGGCGACTTCAGCGGCGTGTTCGGAATAGCCGCGCATCTCGTTGGAAAAGCGCTGACCTTGCGTGTTGAGAAGAATGCCGCCTTTGGTGATGACAGCCCATGTCAACGGCAACGCGTGCGGGTGAGCAACCGATCCATGCCCCTGATAGGCACCCATATCGGCAAGAGCTGCACCGAGCTGCAAACCCCATTTCACAGCATCACCCGTATTCGACAGATGCCCGCAGCACTCGGCATCGGCAATCTCCGGGATGTATTTCTGCACCAGCGCGACGTCTCCTGCAAAGCCACAGGAAGCTAGAACGAGCGCCTTGCAGCCCAACATCTCCAGTGCACCATCAGGCCTGCGGAAGCGAACGCCGGTGACGCGACCGCTGGTGTCAACATAAAGGTCTTCAACCGACGCTTCGGTTACAAGATCGATATTGGCGCTGGATACCGCAGCGAGAAGCGATTGTTCCAGATCGGCACCGGTTCGGCTTTTCGGCCCATGCATACGAAGACGGGAATGGCCGGGGTACATGAAGCCCGTGACCAGTTCGAACTCGACCTTATGGCTGTCCATCAACCAGTCGATCATCGGACCCGCTGTTTTTGCCGCAACCAGTGCCATGTCATCGGGCGTGTGGTCATGGGTCTTGGCGACCAAATCCTGCGCGAAGAGCTCCGGGCTGTCTTCGATGCCAGCTTCCCTCTGCAATCTTGTGCAGGGTGCCGGAATGAGACCGGCAGAGAGCGAGGTGGAGCCCGTGGGGTTCTGATCCCGCTCCAGCACCATGACCTCTTGTCCCGCATCATGGGCGGCAAGGGCTGCGACCAGACCGCAGGCACCTGCCCCGACGACCACGACAGGCACTTCAAAATCGAACGTCACGCCTTCGGCTTGTAGCACTGCCATGGCTCAAATCTCCTGCTCAATAGGTGGTACGGTTTTCGTCCGGGGTGCCGTAGCGCGCTTCCAGTTCCTGAATTTCAGGCATGCGCGCCATGTCGAAGAATTCCTTGAAATTCATCACGTTGGGCGCGACAGACGCGATGGTCTCTTCGGTCTTCAGAACCTGAAGCGTCTTGCGCGCCGCTTCGCAGGCGGAAAGAAGCAGCCAGTTGGGGTAGATGATAAGCTTGAAGCCCAACGCTTCGATTTCCGTGCGGGTCAGGAAAGGCGTCTTGCCCGAGGTGGCCATGTTGTAGAGCAGCGGAATGCCGGGAAACCGCGGTGCGATATGGGCCAAGTCATCCGGGCCGGGGCTTTCGATGAAGATCACGTCGGCGCCCGCCTCACGATACATTTCGGCACGGTCGAATGCGGCGTTTCGGCCATGCAATGCCAGCGCATCCGTGCGGGCAATGACGACGAAGTTCTCGTCGATACGGGCATCGACAGCCGCCTTGACCTTCGCTACCATATCTTCGACAGGCACAATCTGTTTACCCGCGAGATGGCCGCAGCGCTTCGGCAAGACCTGATCTTCAAGATGAACAGCTGCCACGCCGCCGCGCTCATAAAGCTGGATGGCACGCCGCACATTGAGCGGGCCGCCGAACCCATTATCAGCATCTGCAATCAGGGGGATATCGGAAGCGTCGGCAATGCGGGTGGCGTTATCAACCATCTCGGTCATGGTCAAAAGGCCGACATCCGGGTAACCAAGGCGCGTGGCTGAGGTGCCAGCGCCTGTCATATACATGGCGTCGAAACCGGCTTCTGTGACAAGGCGGGCGTACATGGCATCAACGACACCGGGAGCCATGAGGGCTCGTTCGCCTGCGAGCAACTGCCGCAGACGTTGGGTACGTGTTAGGGACATTGTATTCTCCATTCTCCGTAAATTGGCTGCGCCCCGGCTCATGCTGTCCGGGGCGACTTTTCACATTCCGAGATAGGCCTGACGCAACTGCGGATCGGCCAGCAGGGTTGCGGCTTCTCCCTGCATGACGAAGCGACCCTGCTCGATGACATAGGCGCGCTTGGCGACGGTCAATGATTGCATGACGTTCTGCTCGACCAGCAGCACGGCAACGCCGTCTGCATTGATCTTCGTGATCAGGCCGAACATTTCCTCCACCATGATGGGCGAAAGGCCGAGGGACGGCTCATCCAGAATGAGCAGTTCCGGCTCTGACATCATGCCACGCCCAATCGCCAGCATTTGCTGTTCACCGCCAGACAGCGTGCCCGCCAGTTGGTTCATTCTTTCGCGCAATCTTGGAAAAATCTCGCAGATCTTCTCGAAGTTCTGCTTGGTGTTTTTGCTCGCACGACGAAACGCGCCGAGTTTGAGATTTTCTCCTACCGAGAGGTTCGGGAAAACCTTTCGCCCCTCGGGCACATGGGCGATCCCGAGCGCCACAATGTCACGCGCATTCTTGCCTGTAATTGTCACGCCCTTGAAGGAAATCGAACCAGCGCTGGGCTTAATGAAGCCGGAAATGACATTGTTGAGCGTGGTCTTGCCCACGCCGTTCGAACCAAGGAGAGCGACAATCTCACCATTGTTGACGCTCATGTCGATGCCTTGCAGCACGCTCATAGATCCGTAGCCTGCACGGATACCGGAAATCTCAAGCATGGTTTTCCTCCTGCAGGCGCGCCGCCGCGCCGTGGCCGAGATAGGCTTCCACCACGGATGGGTCCTTGACGAGTTCGCGTGGTGTTCCGTGGGCAATCATCTTGCCCTGGTTCAGCACATAGGCCGTTTCGGCAAGCTGCATGACCGCCTGCATGACATGCTCGATCATCAGGAACGTATGCCCCTCCTCGCGGATCTTTCTGATGATGCCGACGATCTCGGTGATCTCGGACGGGATCAGCCCCGCCATGACCTCATCGAGCAGGAGCAGCTTAGCACCGGTTGCCAGCGCACGTGCAAGCTCCAGCCGCTTGCGTCCGGCAATGGTGAGCGAAGATGCGGGCCGATCCAGCATCGCGCCCATGCCCAACCGCTTGCCGACATCTCGCGCCATTCCCATGGCTTCGCGCCGATCGTGGTGGTGAAGATAGGCACCCACCGCAATGTTTTCCTGCACCGTCAGCCCAGCAAAGGGCTGGACGATCTGGAACGTGCGGATCATGCCCAGCGCGCAGATGCTGTGTGGGGCAAGGCCGACAATATCCTTGCCCTGAAAGCGCACAGTGCCTTCATCTGCCCTCGTAAAACCGGCAATCATGGTGAAGCAGGTGGTCTTGCCCGCACCGTTCGGTCCCAGTAGACCAACGATCGAGCCCTCGGGCACATCGAGCGAGGCGTCTGTGACCGCTTTCAACCCGCCGAAGCTTTTGGAAAGATTACGAACCTCAAGCATTGTCGTCCTCCTTCTTCTTGAAGGTGCCGAGCTTGCCAGCAAGGCCGACAAGACCGTTTGGCAGGAAGCGCAGGGCGCAGATCAGCACAATCGCGTAAAGTACGAAGTTCAGGCCGGGCGCATTGGGCAGCAGGTGTTTCGCACCTTCGCCAAGAAGATGCAGACCGAGTGTGCCAAGAAGCGGACCCCAGATGGTTCCGGCACCGCCGATGATGGGGCCGATCAGCGCTTCGATGGAAACGGCGCTGCCATAGACCACGTTGCTGTCGATGAAGAGCCAAAGCTGGAGGTAGAGAACACCGGCCAGACCACCGAAGGCACCTGATATCGCCATGGCCTGCACTTTGATCTTGTAGGTGTCGATACCAAGTGCACGTGCCGCGTCTTCATTTTCCCTGACAGCGATGAGATAGGCACCGAAGCGGGAGTATTTGATGAGCGCCGTCAGCGCCATGACCAGTGCCACCACCACCAGAAGAGCGGTGTAGGCAATGGCGCGGTCGTTGAATTGCAGGTTGGCAACGCCGGGGTCGAGCTTTAACTGCAGCCCACTGCCGCCGCCTGTAAAATCAAAGGACGATGCGCAGATGCGCAGCACTTCGGCGAAAGCCAGCGTGACGAGCGCGAAGTAAGAGCCCTTCAGGCCATAGCGAAACGCCAAGGCTCCGATGAAGGCACCCATGAGGGCACCGGCAAGAATGCCAGCACCGAAGCCAACCCAGGCGTTGACGCCGTATTGAACCTGAAGGATGGCCGACGCATAGGCCCCAGTGCCGTAAAGTGCTGCATGACCGAAGGACGACAGGCCGCCGAAACCGCCGGTGATGTTCCAGGAAAGGGCGACGACCGCCACGATCAGCGCGTTGATGGTAAAGCCCATCCAGACTGGCGACGAGGCGAAATAGACCCCGAAGAGATAGGCGAGAGCGGCAGCAATAAGGGCGATCTGCCCGACAGATTGAGGTCTCATGTCTTTGCCCTCCCAAGAAGCCCTGACGGTTTGAAGAGAAGGATGAGGATGAAGGCGAGGAAAATGCCGATCTGGCCGAGACTTTCGCCAAGGAAGAGGCCGCAGAGCGACTCAATGACACCGAGCAGAAGACCGGCGACCAAGGCACCCAGAAGACTGCCCATTCCGCCCAGCACCACCGTCGTGAAGGCGACCAGCACGAAGGTGTAGCCGACCTGCGGTGTGATGTAGAAGGTTGGCAACAGCAGGCAGGCAGCAAGTGCCACGCAGGCGGTGCCGATGCCGAAGCAGACGGCATAGGTGTGGTTGACATCGATACCGACTAGTTCGGCTCCACGCTTTTCAATGGCAACGGCGCGAATGGCAGATCCCGTGCGGGTATAGGCCATGAAGCACCAAAGCAGCGGTGCGACGGCAAGGGCTGCGCCAAACGCGATGACGCGACCGAGCGGCAGATAGGCACCCAGCACTTCAACAGTGTCATAGGCATAGGCAATATCTGCCGTGCGCGTATTCGATGTCCAGAAATAGAGTGCCAGATTGTCGATAATCATCGATACCGCAAGGGTAATGAGAAGCACGTTCTGTTCCGAGCCGCTGCTCATCGGCGCAATTAGAAAACGCTGCAAGACGTAGCCGAGAGCGAAGAATGCCGGAAGAACGAGGGGAATGGCCAGATACGGATCAACCCCCAAATAGAAATACAGAAAATAGACGGCATAGAGCGCCAGCATCAACAGGCTGCCATGCGCAAAGTTGATGATGTGGAGCACGCCATAAATGAGGGTCAATCCTAGCGCCACAAGCGCATAGATGGCTCCCATCATCAGGCCGCTCAACACGGCGGGTAAGATCAGACTTGACATCAGGGCTCGCCTCTCTGTCGTTTGAAGAGCGCCCCCACGACCATGGGATCATGGGGGCGAGACCGTGTCACTTCTTGGCAGGGATCGGGAAGACCGCCTCTGCGGTGGCGTACTCTTTCGGGAAGACCAGCTCGATCTTTTCGCCACGGATCTGGGTGTTCACAGGGCGTGAATTGACATTGTCGCCATTGACGAACTTCGTCGGACCATAAGGCATGATCGACTGGTCGAAGGTGGAGGCCGACAGGGCTTCGATCATCTTCTGACGATCGGCAGACCCGCTGCGCTCCAGCGCGTCTGCGATAACCTGTATTGTCGCATAGGACACCATAACGTCGTAGGTCATGTCGAGCTTTGCCGCGGCAACGCTGGCGGCCAGCGCTTTGGACAGCTCCTTGGACGGATCGTACCAATGATTGCAATCCATCACATACTGCGCGACTGCATTGTTTTCACGCACGAATTTGATGTTGGACGCGGCACCGCCAAGGATGGAATAGATCGCCTTCAATTCCACACGCTGCTGGTTCAGCGCACGTGCCATCAGGGTGTATTCATTGATGTAATTGGACGGAATGAGGATATCGGCCTTGGATGCCTTGACGCGCAGGGCGATGTTGGAAAAATCGCGCTGGGGCGTTGGATGGGAGATCGTCTCAACAACCTCAATGCCCTGCTTTGGCAGCTGCTCGGCAAGGATTTTTGCCATATTGGAGCCAAAAGGCCCGTCTTCATGCACGATGGCTGCGGTCTTGACCGTGTTGCCTGTTCCTTCATTGAGAAGCTTCAGGTTTTCAAGCGCGACGCTGGTGCATTTGTTGACGCCCGGCGTGAAGCGGAACACGTTTGGCAGGCCGCGCTGGACAACAGTTTCGGCTGTGCCGATGGAGAAGACCTGAGCGAGATTGTATTTCGCCGCGGCCTGAGAGGATGCAAGGCCAAGCGCAGAAGCCGTCGCGCCGGTGAAGGCACAGGCATCGGCCTGAATGAGGGTATCGACGGCTGAAGCGGCGGCTTCCGGGCGGCTTTGTGCGTCCACCACCACGAGTTCAATCTTGGCGCCGCCCATGCTCTTGATGCCGCCTGCTGCATTGATCGCTTCTGCGGCGAACTTTGCTCCGGCGGCACTTTGCGTACCGTTATAGGCGAGGTTACCCGTGAGCGGCTCAATCACGCCCACCTTCACGGTTGGTGTCTGCGCACGCAGGATGGAGGGTGCGGCCAGGCCGACAGCCAGCGCTCCCGATACTTTTAAAAGGTCGCGTCTTTCGATTTTGAATGTCATTTTTTATGCTCCCAGTTTTTTTATGAGACGGCTAAAGAAACTCGCTGGTCCGCCCGTCAACGGCTCAGCCAGGAATGCGACGCCATTCGATCTGTTTCGAAGGCGGTGATCTGCTCCATGAAAGTGAACGTCATCTCGATCTCATCAAGACCGCGTAAGATACAGTCCCGAGCGAAGGGATCGATGGCAATGGGATGAATGCCGAGATTACCCGGCAAGACAAGCTCTGCAGCCTCCAGATCAACTGTGACCTCAGCGTCAGGACAACGAGCGAGATAATCCGCCAGCGCCTCACAGTGTTCCGCAGCCAAACGGACTGGCACCAACCCGTTTTTCAGAGCGTTGTTGAAGAAGATGTCGCCGAAGCTTGGGCCAATAAGCGCCCTTATGCCATGATCCACAAGCGCGTATACGGCACCCTCGCGGGATGAACCGCAGCCGAAATTGTCCTCGACAAGAAGAATGGTCGCGGCATCGGCGCCGGGCTTATTGAGCGGAAATGCAGGATCGATTTCCCCATGCTCATCGCGACGGATGTCATGCAACAGGAACTGGCCGTAGCCCTGCGCACGATCAGCTTTGAGGAAGCGTCCGGGAATAATCTGGTCTGTGTCGCAGTTGACGCCGGGGATCGCAATTGCCTTGGACGTTTCGCGTGTGAATGCTCTCATCATACCGCCCTCACATTTTTCTGACATCGGTCAGACAGCCGCTGATGGCAGCGGCGGCCGCCATGGCGGGGCTGACTAGATGGGTGCGTGCGCCGGGGCCCTGACGGCCGACGAAATTGCGGTTTGAGGTGGAGGCGCAACGCTCACCGGGGCCAACCACATCACCGTTCATGGCCGCACACATGGAACAGCCAGACTCGCGCCACTCGAAACCCGCCTCGCGGAACGTCTGGGCAATGCCCTCGGCTTCCGCCTGTTCCTTTACCTGTGTCGACCCTGGCACGACGATGGCCGGGATCATTGCCTTGCGGCCCTTGAGTATGGAAGCGGCAGCCCGCAAATCCTCGATCCGGCTGTTGGTGCAGGAACCGATGAAAACCTTGTCCAGTTTTAAGCCATCCAGAGCCGTGCCGGGTGCCAACTCCATATATTCAAGTGATTTCGTCGCAGCCTTGCGCCTGTCGGAACTTTCAAAGCTTGCGGGATCGGGAACGCGCCCATTGATGGAAACGGCATCTTCCGGGCTAGTACCCCATGTTACCATGGGCGCTATATCCGCACCGTCTATACTCACTTCCGCGTCGAAGAACGCGTCATTATCGCTCGCGAGCGTGCGCCAGTGGGCAACCGCACCGTCCCATTCCTGCTCCGATGGTGCAAAATGGCGACCTCTGACATAGGTGAAGGTCGTTTCATCGGCTGCCACCATCCCGAAGCGGGCTGCGGCTTCAATGGACATGTTGCACAGCGTCAGCCGCGCCTCGATGGAAAGATCGCGCACCACTTGCCCGGCAAATTCGATGGCATGACCACCGGCACCGGCTGCCCCGATTTTCGCAATCAACGCCAGCATGACATCCTTGGCAGTCACGCCCTGCCCCAGCACACCATCAATCACGACCCGCATAGTCTTGGGGCGAGACTGCCATAGCGTCTGGGTTGCCAGAACATGGGCATTTTCGGATTGGCCAATACCGAACGCTATCGCGCCTAGCGCGCCCTGCGTCGACGTATGACTGTCCGAACAAACGATGGTCAGCCCTGGCAGCGTGATACCCTGTTCCGGCGCAACCACGTGGACGATACCCTGCTCACGGCTGGACAGGCCGAAATGGCGCATGCCGCCCCATTCCATGTTTTCATCGAAAGTATCGATCATGTGGGCGATGGCAGGACTTGCCGCATCGCTCGATGTTCGCCCCAGTGTGGGCACGTAGTGATCTGCGACACCGAAAATCTGTTGCGGACGCCGTGGCTTCAGGTTGCGTCGCTTCAGATCGGCGAAGGCATGGAAGCTGCCTTCGTGGATCATGTCACGATCAATATAGAGCAGCGATGGGCCTGCCGGATGGCGCAATATTTCATGCTCATCCCAAATCTTGCCCAACATTGTGCGCGGTGCAAAAGCTTGCGCCATGACCTTGTCTTTCTGTTATCAGTTCGACGTTCGGCTTTAGTCAGCGGCGCGGAATGCCGCGCAAATGTCGCCTGTGGGTGCATTCCACACACCTTCATGCGACAGAATGTAATCCAGCGCCTCGCGCAGATACTCCACGCGATACGGCATGCCCGAGACCCAGCTGTGCAGCGGCAGGCTCATGACGCGACCGCCATATTGCGCACTTTCACGGTACAGCACGTCGAAGCGGTCCTTGACCTGCTGCACCCATTCCGCTTCAGAGTGGAAATACTCGTCGGCAACCACCCGGTCGTCCGTCTCGTAGGCCATCGGCATGGCCAGCAACGAACCGTTGCGAGTTTGCATCTCGTAAGGAAGGTCGTCATTGGCCCAATCAAGGCTATAGGCAATGCCATTCTTCGCCAGCAGATCAGGCGTATTGAAGCCCTGCGCACGGCCAGGCGAGAGCCAGCCCTCGACCTTCTGCCCGCTTGCTTCGCGAAGCAGCGTCAGAGCCTCGGCAATGATGGCGTTTTCCTCGTCTTCACCAAGCCCGGAGTGATGGACTTTGCCCATATCCAGTCCATGCGCAATGATTTCATGGCCGCCTCTGACCACAGCGTCGATCAGCGCCGGATAACGCGCAGCAATCACACCATTGATCGCGAAGCTGGTTTCAAGCTCTTTTTCGGCAAGAAGCTTGAGGACGCGGAAAATGCCGATGCGATTGCCATAATCGCGGTTCGTGTAATAGCGAAAATCCGGGTAAGGCATGGACAATGCCCCGGGCGCCTTGAATGGCTTGGACGGCATATCAAGCGGGAAATGCTGGACATGGGTCACGATCGACAGCGCAATGCGCGCGCCATCTGGCCAGGCAATCGGCTTGCGAGAGAACAGATCGCTCCACTCATAGCGATCATGGTCCATGCCATACCGACGGTTGGGATAGTTGAGATAGTCTTCAGGCATAGACATCAGCGCGCCCCCTTCCCGGAATTGTGGGTCGCCATCGCGGCACTCATGGCGTCATATGCGCCTGTCGCGTGATAGGCGGCGGCGATTTCGCGGCCAGTCGTCTGCCACACGCCCTCGTGCCCCGCGATGTATTCTATGGCTTCGGCAAAAGCATCGATGCGATGCGGCTGCCCAACTAGGTATGGATGCAGCGGAATGCACATAACGGTGCCGCTTTCATCGCCTTCTTTGTAAAGCTGGTCGAACTGCCGCTTGATAATTTCGCCGTAATGTCGCGGCGTGACCTTCTGGCTGTTATAAACGATGACGTCGTTCATCTCGAGCGAGTACGGCATGGAGATGAGCTTGCCTGTGTTGACCTTGACCGGCATCGGCTGGTCGTCATGGAACATGTCGCAGGTATACTGAATGCCCGCTTCTGAAAGGATATCCATCGTCCAGAAATTGTTGGACAGCGCCGGCGAAAGCCAACCAGCCAGTTCCTGGCCGGTGTGTTTGCGCACCGTATCGAACGCATCGCGGATGATGGCGCGCTCCTGCTCTATGTCGAGATTGTAGACATAACGCGTGTTGTAGATGCCATGGGAAAAGAATTCCCAACCGCGATCCGCACAGGCCTTGATGATTTCAGGATGGTGATCGCACAGGGCAACATTCAGAGAGACAGACCCGCGAAAACCGGCCTTGTCCATCGCCGCCATCATTCGTTGCCAACCGGCGCGATTGCCGTAATCGCGATGGGAGTATTGCAAGACGTCCGGGTTTGGCCGCGCCCACGGCGTGCGGGTTGGATTGTTGGGCGGATTGTATTCGTAAAACTCGATATTCGGAGCAATCCAGACGGCGATCTTCTTATTGCCGGGCCAGACGATCTTGGGACGGTTGGGCCAGGGCAGGTAGTCGTAAAGCCCCAGATCCGACTTCATTGCGGTACCCTCAGCGGCCATCTCAGCGAACCTCCGGCTGGTAGGCCTCGTACCAGGCAATGGCATCCGCAACGGGGATCACATCGCCATACTTGACCGAAATGTCATAGAGATTGGCGAAATGCGGGCTCTCATGCTTGTCCGCCACACATTCCTCGGGAACGATGACCCGGTAGCCGCGCGAGATTGCATCCACCACGCAGGCGCGAACACAGCCGGATGTCGAACCGCCCGTCAAAACAACCGTATCGCACTGGTGCCAGACCATCAGTGACTGAAGATTAGTCTCATGAAACGGCGAGGCCATACGCTTGTTCATGACAATGTCTTTGACATGATCGATCTCCAAGCGAGGATCGAACTCTGCTCTGCGGGAACCCACCTTAATGTTTTGTAGCGAGTCCGGCGTGTTGGTTCGCGTACCCCACACACCGCAGTCCTCACCCGATTCCATATAAGCCACATAGGTCCACGTGACAGGAAGACCCTTGGCGCGAGCGAGATTCGACAGCGTATTGACATATTCCAGCTGCCGAGGATCGGTTTCGTAAGCGGAGACAAACTCGCCCAAAGACGTGTAGGCACACTGCAGATCAATGTTGATCAGCATTGGCTTGCGACCGAATCCAAATCGCTTGCGTGTTGGATTTTGCTTGGCGCTCTCGTAAATCTGACGCGCGGTAAGCGATGACATTTCCATGACGACCTCCAGTGCATGACGACCCTTCACACGACCGAAATACAGGTCGCTTCCTCAGCAAAGGCATCGCTTTATTATTTCTATTGTTATCACTTTATATCATTTGTAAAGCCCAATTTCGCAAGCGTTCGGCTCTTTTTAGAAGACGCTTTTTGACTGCGCAATTGCCTCGGAAATGACTGTCTTTTTGCTGATAAAGTGAGCAATAAATGCTATTTCAGAGATGAGAGCGACGGGTCTTTCACCCGACACATCAAACCAAGAAGCGGACAATGACTGAACTATATCCAAGTGGAAACCTCCAGTGACGCAACACATCATCGCTAGATAGCCGCAACCTCCAGTCTTATACTAAAGGCGTACTTTAGGGTGATAACGCCGCAAATTTATTATTAACAATTTTAGGATATTAGCATGTAGAAACAACGCCTAAGGGATGAATATGTTCGGGTTTTCTTCTTCTGACCGCTCAGCAGTCTCGCATTACAATGCAATATCACAGTCGCATGCAGTGATTTGGTTCACCCCCGAGGGAGTTATACGCGGCGCTAACGCCAATTTTTGCAAGGCGCTGGGATATGATCTAAAGGAAATCGTCGGTCAGCATCATCGGTTGTTTGTTGAGGCAGCAATCAAAGATTCTGATGAATATGTTTCTTTTTGGCGTGACCTTGCCGCCGGAAAGCACAATCGTGGCCAGTTCCGCCGCATTTCAAAAAACGGTGACGATGTCTGGATTGAGGCATCCTATGATCCGATCGTCGAGAACGGCAAGGTGGTCGGCGTGGTCAAGATCGCTGCAGACATTACCGCCACCAAAATCGCCGCACTTCACAATGAAAACATTCTGAGAGCGCTCGAGCGTTCGGTCGGAATGATCGAGTTCGACCCTGAAGGTGTAGTCGTTGAAGCCAACTCCGCGTTCTGCAAGGTCATGGGCTACGAGCGCAGTGAAATCATCGGACAGAAGCATAGGCTGTTCTGTGAACAGAGCTATGTTGCTTCGGAAGACTATACTGAATTTTGGAATAAACTCCGGGCGGGCGTATTCTTTTCAGACACCTATCGTCGCGTGGGCAAGAATGGCCGTGATGTTTGGATACAGGCGACATACAATCCTGTTTTCTCCTCGCGCGGCGTCATCTACCGTATCGTAAAATTTGCCACCGATATCACTGAACGGATGAACGCAGTTGGTATGTTGAGTTCCGCAATCGGAAACCTCGCCGACGGTGATCTGAACTCGCAACTCACGACCCCATTAGATCGCTCGATGGAAACGACACGCCAGGACTTCAACACCGCCGTCGTCAAACTCGACCGAGTCATCAGTGAGATCGCTGGCGCATCGCATGACATCGCAGAGACTGCGAAAGAGATGCTTGATAACGCCGGAACGATTGCCAAGAGAACTGAACAACAGGCCGCAGCGCTTGAAGAAACGTCCTCAGCACTCACGCAGATCACCCAAACAGTGAACGATTCCAGCCAGCGCGCCTCGGAAGCTGGTGATCTGGTGCGCCAGACCCGCCAGTCAGCGGAGGAGTCGGGTCAGGTCGTCTCTGCCGCGGTTGCCGCCATGGGGCAGATTGAGCAGTCTTCGAAGGAAATTTCCAATATCATCAGCGTGATCGACGAGATCGCGTTCCAGACCAATCTTTTGGCGCTGAACGCAGGCGTAGAGGCTGCCCGCGCTGGAGAAGCGGGCAAGGGTTTCGCAGTCGTCGCCCAGGAGGTGCGTGAACTTGCTCAACGGTCTGCAAAGGCAGCCAAAGAGATCAAGGATCTGATCACGACGTCGTCCAACCATGTTAAGTCCGGCGTTGATCTTGTCGATCGCACAGGAAAAGCCCTTGAGACTATCGTCGTTCGGGTGATGGAAATTGACCGCAACGTATTGGCAATCGTGGAGGCGAGCCGCGAGCAGACCATCGGGATCAAGGAAATCAATCAAGCGGTCAATGCGCTCGATCAGGGAACGCAGCAGAACGCCGCCAGCGTCGAGGAGCAGAACGGTGCAAGCCATCAGCTTGCAGCCCGTGCTGACAGCCTTGCCGCCCTCATCGGACAATTTCGCACGTCAAAAGCCACCAACTCGCCTTCGACAGGACGCAATTCCAGGCCCGCAGACCTTCCCAAACCCTCTCGGCCACAGCTTTCGCGGGCCACAGCCGCACCGATTAAGAAAGTTGCGAATGGTGGAGAGTGGCAGGAGTTCTAAACCTAGCTATTGGCACTTGCACCTGAAAGATCACAATCAGACAGGAATCAGAAAGGGCCGGAGGCATTTGCCTCCGGCCCTTTGTTTTATCTGTCGATGATAACACCCGCGTTTCCTTGAAGACGCCGGAAAGGACATGCCGGGTTTGCAGCGCGGAGGCGTCGAATATGCTTGGCGTCACGCATTAGAATAGCACCACGACAAACGTTATTGCGACACCGCCAAGGGTCAGCCACTCTTTGATTTTGAAGGTCGTGCTATGCCGCTTTTGATCGGTTGATGAACCAGGCTTCCAAACAGTGGCGCGACTGAACGTGAGATTATGTACATCCCACGCCACACAACTTCCAAAGAGGTCACCAGATACACGAAAGCAACAAATCAGAAGACGCTGGAGGGTATTCACACAGGAATGTGCCGGTCGGATTTACAGATAGTCCTTAAGAAATTCTTTAGACAAGTCGCAATCGTTGGTGAATGTGATGTCCGAATCTTCACACCACCGTTTTCGGTTGGCTGAAACTTTGCCGCAGAACCGATTGCCAAGCTAAAGCATGGTTAAGTATTTAAATTCACATACTTATATCATCAACTCTACAAAACATGACGTAAACATAATAATTTCTGTTACAGAAAATCATACTACGGTATTTTAGTATCTATTTATATAGCTCTCACTAACATTATACAACATTAAAAAACAATATTCTAATGCAAACTAATACCATATACAATTGAAAGCGTATTTTTCTATCACTAGCGCACTTACATTACTTTACATAGTCTAAAATTCGATATTAAAGCTTCCCGAGGAATTAAGGCGACGCTGCCGCAACTTAACTTTTCCATGGGGACCGACATGCCTGTCAGCAATCCGCCGAAGTCCCGGCAGCGGTATTGGGATACGTCGCGTGCATTCTTAATGCTTTTAGGCATCCCTCTGCATGCGTCTCTACTTTATGCGGTCCATACAGACTGGGCCGTTTCAGCCACATCCAGCAACGTCTTGTTCGACTGGATATATCTCATTATCCACTCGTTTCGGATGCAGGCGTTCTTTATCGTTGCTGGTTTTTTCGCCGGAATGTTGCTCGTCAGAAAGGAAGCGGGCGCCTGGCTCAAATCCCGAGTCATTAGAATAGGCGCACCACTGATTGCCGGAGTGATCCTAATCAACCCCTTTCAGATGCTGATCACAGCAGCTGCTGGACTTGATCTTACGCTGGCGACTCTCGGAGACGTTCGAGCGGAATTGCTGAAAGAAATCACCACATCTGGAATACACTGGCTCCGCCATTTTTGGTTTCTTGTCGTACTTCTTGAACTATCAGCGCTGCTAGCGTTCGCGCATTCTGCCTGGCCGAAGCTAGCTTATTGGCGCCCGGAAGAGAGAGTTTCGTCGCTGGTCAGCAGGAACCCCGTCCCTTCACTCCTCGTCGCGGCAGTATTAATCGCGGCGGTATCCATTGCGTCCGTCATTGGGATGAGTTTTACCGGGTTTAATAATCACCGAATTTTGAGCATGCTCCAACTCCGAAACACGCTTATATTCGCGCCGTTTTTCCTCCTTGGCGCGTTCCTTTCCCGTGATAGTCAAATACTGGAGCGCTTCGTGACGCCAATTCCGGCAGTTTGGTTGGGAGCGGGAGTAAGCATCCCGGCCTACGCGGCAAGTACCCTCCTTATCAAAAACCAACATATTCAGACGATTGCCGAACTCGTCAGTAGCTCCTTCGCAGGGCTGTTTATGGCACACGTCGTGTTGAGTGCCTGCAAAAAGTGGTACGATAAGCCCAATCCGATCATTGACCGCCTAGTACTGGGCTCTATGGCAATATATGTTCTGCACCAGCCAATCATCGGCGTGCTTGGGATGATGGCATTCTATGTAGACGCACCAATATTTTTTGAATTCTTGGCTATCTGCCTTCTGACGCTCGCTCTGGCTTACGTCGGATATGTCGTTGTCGACAAGTCTCGAATCCTTAGCCTGTTCTTCAATGGGTCGATTAAGTCGCGTGCACCTGAAGAGCGCTCGCTTCGGGGTGTACAGCTGAATCAAACTCCTAACGCAGACTAGCATTACAGTTGCATTTTTTGGTTCTAAATGAACGCGTCGTGGGTCGGCTCTTTGCGGTCAGCCCGCAGCTTCGCTTTGACCCGGCGCTTGGGAACCTTGTTGCAGAGCTGAAGGTCCATCTCCTTGTAAAGACGATAGATTCACTTCGGAGTGACCGGCCAAACGTCACTCTTCAGCAGGACATGCACGCGATAATAACCGTAGCGCACACGCCTTTGGCAGATGTCCATGATCTTCAGCACGGCGCAGGCGCGCCGGATCGAGACATCACAGTCTGCCTTTTATCGCGTAGACAAGTTTGCGCTCGCGGGCCTGTCTTAGAGCTTTTTTGAGAGCACAACCTGCAAGGTGGACTTGTCCACCGACAGGTCGGCAACAATCCTCACACCGCCAAAAAATGCTGTAACGAATCTGGTGCCGGAACAAATCAGCACTGAAAATGTCCACACGATCATGGGTTAGTAAAAGGTGGGGCAAAAACACCTTAAAAGATCAACGATTTCAATGATTTTTAAGCAGTAGTGGTGCCCCTTGCCGGAATCGAACCAGCACTCCTCTCGGAACCTGATTTTGAGTCAGGCGCGTCTACCAATTCCGCCAAAGGGGCAACTTTGGAAATCTTGTTCCTTGGTATGCGGCGGGACTATACGAACCGATGGTGTCAGGTCAACAGATTTTTGCGAAAATCTTGGTTTGGTGAAACTTTGTTGAAGGCTCTCGGGCATGGCCAGTTTGCAAGCCGAGTGGGAGTCGAATAGAGGCTATGCGTTTAATTCGAAAATACCCTTTCCCGCCTTGTTTTTCACCTTATCAGGTGCTTTTAAATCTCGCGTCGAATATTGAGGAAAAGATCATGGCACGTTCAGTCTCACCTGAGAGAAACCGCAGCATGTCTGCGATTGCGGTGACAGCGGGGATGATCTTTACCGTGGGATCGGCGCTCGGCTTTCAGCATGTTGGCGGCTACACGCCCTGTGCGCTTTGTCTTTTGCAGCGAGATCCCTATTATTACGCCATACCGGTCGGCCTATTGGCCATTGCGGCAAGCCTCTTCAAACTGCCGGTCTGGATCACGCGCGCGGCACTCATCCTCGTTGGCATTGCCATGGTGATTGGTGCAGGACTTGGTGTTTATCATTCGGGCGTGGAATGGGGCTTCTGGGCGGGGCCGATTACCTGCGCCACCGGCGCGCCATCAATCACCACCAATGCCGGCAGCTTGCTGAGCGACCTCAACGCTGTCAAACCGCCATCGTGCAATGACGCGGCGCTTCGGGTGCTTGGCCTTTCCTTTGCCGGCTGGAACGTGATTGCAAGCGTTGTGCTCGCGGGCATCGCCTTCTTTGGCGCGACCCGCAAGGCTGCTTAAGCCGATCACGGCTGCAATTCAGTATCCCAATAGAGATAATCCACCCAGCTTTCGTGCAGATAGTTGGGCGGGAATGACCGGCCATTATTGTGCAGGTCCTGCACCGTCGGCTGGTATGGCTTTTGATGCGGTATCATGCCTGCAATCTTGGGCAGCTTGCTGCCTTTTTTGAGATTGCAGGGCGAGCAGGCCGCAACAACGTTTTGCCAGGTCGTTTCGCCACCATGCGCACGCGGAATGACGTGATCAAACGTCAGATCATCATGCGATCCACAATATTGGCACTCGAATTTGTCCCGCAGGAACACGTTGAAACGTGTGAATGCGGGATTTCGCGTGGGCTGCACGTATGTCTTGAGGCTGACGACACTCGGCAACCGCATGGAGAAGCTTGGTGAACAAACCGAGTGATCATATTCTGCAATGATGTTCACGCGGTCAAGAAAGACGGCCTTGATCGCGTCCTGCCAGGACCACAGCGACAAGGGGTAATAACTCAGTGGCCGATAGTCTGCGTTCAATACGAGCGCAGGCAAAGCCTGTGGTGAAACGGCAATCGTCAAGGGCGTCTCCTGACCGATTCTGCATCTACATCTTGTATATTAGGTCTGTTGTTACAGGATTGTGAAGCCCATAAATGAAGCTCTCAAAGAAAGGCTTATTTCAGGCGATCGGCAGCGCTTCTCGGCGCGTCTTGGATGCGTAATAGGCCCAGAAAAGCCGGGCGGCTGTGGACCTGTAGGGCGACCAGCGCATCGCGATTTCTGCCAGAACTTTTGGGCTGGGGCGGGCATCCATCTGAAACGCTCTAGCAACCGCAGCCTGTAACGCAACATCGCCGGATGGAAAGATATCGGCATGTCCGCCGCAAAACATCAGATAGACCTGAGCCGTCCACGGGCCAATGCCGTCAAGCGCGGTGAGCCGAGCAAATGCTTCCGCCTCATCAAGCGCATTCATCCTGCCAAGATCCAGCAAACCGCTGGCTATGGCGCTGGCTACGCCATGCAAGGTTTTCGCTTTCGCCCGTGAGAGCCCGAATTGCGGCTCGATGCCTGTTACTGCCGCAAGGTAATTCTCCGCGCTCACCACCTTCATCTCGTCCAACATCCGGCGCCATATGGCATCCGCGCTGGCGCGGGAGACGACCTGCGAGACGATGATGTGTGCCAGACCGGAAAATCCTGGTTCGCTCAACCGCAATGGCAACGGCCCCGCTATCGCAGCGACGCTCTCTAGGCGGGGATCTATTTTCAAAAGGGCCGCCAATCCCTCTTCGATATCATCAGCATTTCGAATGATGTTGACCAAGGCAGCTCACCACATAGGACTTCATCTTGGCGAAGCACCAGAAACTATGGCAGAAGAAACCATGTCTTTGCTTTCAGGTCAAAAGCCGGTTTTTCGCTTCGCCCCCAGCCCCAATGGGCGGCTTCACCTTGGCCATGCGTTTTCGGCGATCCTCAATCACGACATAGCGAAGGCCACGGGCGGGCGGTTTCTGCTGCGGATCGAAGACATTGATCTGACACGGTGCACGGCTGAGTTTGAGCAAGCGATCTATACGGACCTTGAATGGCTTGACCTGACATGGGAAATGCCCGTGCGCAGGCAATCCGATCATTTCGAGCATTACAAGAAAGGGCTTGAACATCTGATAGAGGCGGGACTGGCCTATCCCTCCTTCATGAGCCGCCAGGAAACGAAAAACTTTGTGGCGAGCTTCGAGTCTGACGGAAAGACGTGGCCACGCGATCCTGACGGGGCACCTCTATACCCACCACTGGACAAGCAACGATCGTCCGCAGAAGTCATAAGGCTTCTCTCTTCGAGTGCGAAACATGCCTGGCGGCTGGATATGGACAAGGCGATTTCGTCGCTTCAGCATCCAATCACATGGGAGGAAAATGGCACAGGGACGATGACGATTATTCAAGCGCAACCGGCCGCCTGGGGCGACGTTGTGCTCTCTCGCTCGGATGCACCGTCAAGTTATCATCTTTCTGTCGTGCTGGATGATGCGCTGCAGGCTGTTTCCCACGTGGTTCGCGGCATGGATTTATACCATGCTACATCCGTTCACCGGTTGCTACAGGAATTGCTTTCACTGCCAGCACCACGCTACCATCATCACCGCCTCATCCTTGATGATGAGGGCAAGAAACTATCCAAGAGCGTTGCCAGCACTTCTCTGAGTGCCCTTCGGGACCGCGGCTTGCAGCCGTCAGATATCCGCAGCCTCCTCGGCATCTAATGCCTCTCTCAGGCTGCCGCTATGGTAACCCGCCTTGATGATGTGGCGGACGCGGTACTTCATCAAAGCGGCGTTAACTTCGGCCCCCAGCATGAAGATGACACCGACCATGTAGAGAAAGACCAGCACGATCATGACCGATGCCAGACCGGCATAGGTCGCGGCGTAATTGGCGAAGGTGGCCAGATAATACGCGAATATGGCTGCACCGACCACCCAAAAGAGCAGCGTTAAAACGATGCCTGGCAAGACATCCCATATCCGCCGTCTTCCCGCTGGAAGCCACAAATGCGCGGCCGCCAGCCCGACAGCCAGCAGGATGATGGTACCGTAAAGCCCAAGATTCGAGACCGTTTCCAGAAAGTCTTTCAAAAGCGGAAAGCGGGTTTCGGCGAAAGACAGCGCGACGGGAACCGCAACGAGAACAATGCTGATAACGGCGAATATGGTCACGGCAATGACGACATAGAACAGGCTGAGCAGACGCGTAACGTACCACCAGCGCGTCTCGCTGACCCGATATGCGCGATTGAGTGAAATCCGGATGGCTTCGACGCCGTTGGACGCGAAATAGGCTGCCGCGAGCACCGAAATCGTCAGCAATCCACCACGGGGAATAGTCAGGACCTGCTGGACCTGTGCGGCAAGAGGTGCCGCAATGGCCTCCGGCCAGGTGTCGAAGATGATATGGACAGCCGTCGCCGCAAACTGATCAGCACCCAGAAAACTGGCAAGCGCCGTTCCGAAGATGAGAAAGGGAAACAAGGCGAGGAGGATGGACAGTGCCACATGGCTCGCCATTGCCCAGCCGTCGTCCTCTGCAAAGTGGATATAGGCGTCCCAGGCGACCTTACGGACGATGTCCAATGCGGCGACCATGTCACCTCCTAAATCGACATTTCAATTGTAACCCACGGCAATATATGGGAAGGCAAGCATCGCTTGTACAGCGCGTGAAACCGTGCGCCGGTTCCAAAGATTCAGAAAAAGAATTGCGCGCTACGGAAATTTGCCCGCTTATATCGCCGATGTTTTATACGATGTTCGTTCTTAGGAAAGACCTTCCATGACTGAAAAACCGGTCATCATCATCACCGGCTGTTCATCTGGTATTGGTGCATTTTGCGCGCAAGCGCTTCATCACGATGGCTGGCGGGTTTTTGCCACCGTGCGGCGGCAAGAAGATGCACAAGCGCTTAAGCAGCAGGGCATCGAGACCGTGCTGATGGACTATACGAAGCCGGAAAGCATCGCCGCATTGGTCGACGAGGTCGTTGCAAAGACCGGCGGTAGGATCGACGCACTGTTCAACAACGGGGCCTATGGCCAACCGGGTGCTGTCGAAGATCTATCGGTCGATGTGCTGCGCCAGCAGTTTGAAACCAATGTCTTTGGTTGGCACGACCTGACATGCCGCGTCATTCCCTTCATGCGCCAGCGCGGCCAAGGCCGCATCGTTCATTGCTCGTCCATTCTCGGCCTCGTACCCTACCGTTTTCGCGGTGCCTATACGGCGTCGAAATTTGCGCTTGAGGGCTTGGGCGTAACATTGCGCATGGAGCTTCAAGGCAGCGGTATTCATGTCAGCCTGATCGAACCGGGCCCCATTGCCTCGAAATTCACGGCAACGGCGCTGGCCCATATCAGAGGCAATATCGATCTCGAAAATTCTGCCCATGCGCAGGAATACAAGCGACAACTCGCGCGGCTGGATGGCAGCGGGCCGCCGAACAAGCACAAGCTTGGACCGGATGCCGTGTACAGCCGACTGAAACATGCTTTGACGGCGTCGAACCCCGAGCCGCACTATCTGGTCACCACACCAGCCAAGCAAGCCATGATCCTGAAACGGCTTTTGCCTGCCGGATTGTTTTACCGTCTGCTGCGCAAGTTCGACTAGCATTCGCGTAATCCAATCAGCTACAACGCACGTAATAGGCACAGGTGGCATTTTCGGGAAGGTAGAGCATGTCCAGTTTCGCAACGGTTCTTGCAGTCATCGTGATGGGTCTGGTTGTGCTTGTGTTGATACGCGGGCTGTTCAACATGCTCAAAGGTACCGATGCCAACAAATCCAACAAGCTTATGCAGTTGCGACTGCTGTTGCAGGCGATTGCCATCATACTGATCATGTTCGTGCTGTGGCTGACAGGCGGCGGGCGATAGGATCGCAGGAGTAAAAAATGGTCAAGCTGAACAAAATCTACACCCGCACCGGTGATGACGGCACGACGGCGCTGGTTTCCGGCCCGAGACGCACAAAATATGACATGCGCGTCGAAAGCTACGGCACCGTGGACGAGACGAATTCCGCCATCGGCGTTGCGCGCCTGCACACATCAGAGCTGCCTCAACTTCATGACATGCTGTTTCGCATCCAGAACGATCTGTTCGATCTTGGTGCTGACCTCGCAACGCCTGAAACCGGCGAAGTTCTTTCCTATGAGCCTTTGCGAGCCGTGGAGACACAGGTCACGCGTCTGGAAAATGAGATCGATGCACTGAATGCCGATCTTTCGCCGCTCAAATCATTCGTTCTGCCCGGCGGCACCCCGGCAGCGGCCTATCTCCATCTTGCCCGAACCATGTCGAGACGGGCGGAGCGCCAGATGGTGGAGCTTTCGCGGATGGATGGTGAAGTCGTCAGCCCTGCCGCGCTGAAATACATCAACCGTCTCTCCGACTTTTTGTTCGTTGCGGCGCGGTACGCCAATAACGCGACCAATTCGGATGTGCCTGACATATTGTGGGTTCCGGGCAAGAACCGTTAATCTACGACAGGGCGTTTTCGCATGTTCATTCCATTGCACGATGCGAATTCGCTCAAGCATATCAAATTGCAATGGGTCACCCTGTCGCTGATTGCAGCAAATGTCCTCGTCTGGGTGCTGTTCGGTGTATTGGCCAGCATCAAGGACGGGAATGCTGCGATGCTGGGGTTCGGGTTCATTCCCGCTGTGATTTTTGACGGTGCGCAGCTCGATCCTGCACTGCAAATCATTCCCGATCAGATGACAGTCGTGACCTATGCTTTCATGCATTTGAGCTTCTGGCATCTGGCCTCCAACATGCTGTTCCTCTGGGTTTTCGGGGACAATGTAGAGGATGCGCTGGGGCATTTTCGCTTTCTGGTCTTTTACCTTGCCTGTGCCGCAGCGGGCGCGCTGTTTCATGGACTTGTCTCGCCGTCTTCACAAGGGCCGCTGATTGGTGCCTCAGGTGCGGTCTCTGGCGTCGTCGCAGCCTATCTTTTGCTGCACCCCAAGGTACGTGTGTGGATTCTGGTGTTCATGCGCATCCCGATTCCCCTGCCCGCATACATTCCGCTTGCGCTTTGGATCGGTCAGCAATTCTTTATGCTCGCCTTCGGACTGCAGGAGCAGGTATCCTGGGGCGCGCATGTGGGCGGTATTCTGGCGGGTGCCGTTCTCGTCATCATTCTGCGCAGACGCGATGTTCTGCTGTTCGACCGTGAAATTGTCACACCACGCGCTGTCGAGCATGTAAATAACCGGCCATAGGTCTGCATCGTGTCGCAAACGGGACGACGTTGCGATGGTAATCCATGAAGATTGGAACGAGGATTGATATTTACGTTCACGTTAACGTAAGATATCTCCACAGCGCATGAGATCATGAGCATTGCTCCGTTGAATTCACGGAAAAAATGCGTATCCATGTCGCAACTTGATTGTCAGGAGGACCATGCGGTGTTTACGCCTGTGGTCAGGAGTTGAAGGAAGGTTATCGATGAAGATCCTTGTCCCTGTAAAGCGTGTCGTGGACTATAACGTGAAAATCCGGGTCAAGTCGGATGGTTCAGGCGTAGAGCTTGCCAACGTCAAGATGTCGATGAACCCGTTTGACGAAATTTCCGTTGAAGAAGCGCTTCGCTTGAAAGAAGCGGGCAAGGCAGAGGAAGTCGTCGTCGTTTCGATTGGCCCTGCTAAAGCCGAAGAAACCCTTCGCACCGCGCTTGCCATGGGTGCAGACCGCGCCATCCTGATCGAAACGGATGAAGCCGTCGAGCCGCTGGCCGTTGCAAAGCTCCTCAAGGGCGTCGTTGAAGCGGAAGCTCCGGGTCTGGTGATCGTGGGCAAGCAGGCCATCGACGATGACAGCAATCAGACGGGCCAGATGCTGGCCGCTCTTCTGGGCTGGGGCCAGGGCACCTTCGCCTCCAAGGTCGAACCATCGGACGGCAAGGTCGCCGTCACCCGCGAAGTCGACGGCGGTTTGCAGACGGTTGAGCTGAAGCTTCCCGCAGTTGTGACCACGGATCTTCGTTTGAACGAGCCGCGTTACGCATCGCTTCCCAACATCATGAAGGCCAAGAAAAAGCCTTTGGACAAGAAGACACCGGCTGATGTCGGAGTCGATATTGCCCCACGCCTCAAGGTTTTGAAGACCGAAGAGCCCGCAGGCCGCAAGGCTGGCGTAAAGGTTGGCTCTGTTGCCGAACTGGTGTCGAAGCTCAAAGCTGACGGCGTCATCTAAGGATAAGCGAAAGGGAGATTATACCATGGCCATTCTTCTTCTGGCAGAACACGACAACGCGACCCTTTCCGACCAGACAGCAAAGACGCTGACGGCGGCAACGCAGATCGGCGGCGACGTGACGATTCTCGTTGCTGGTTCCGGCGCACAGGCTATCGCCGATGAAGCTGCCAAGCTTGCCGGTGTTTCCAAGGTCCTGCTTGCGGATGACGCATCCTACGCCAACGCGCTGGCGGAGCCGCTGGCTGCGCTGATCGTTTCGCTTGCTGGCTCCTATGACGTTATCATCGCACCAGCAACAGCATCGGCAAAGAATGTTCTGCCGCGCGTTGCTGCCCATCTGGACGTTGCGCAGGTGTCTGAAATCATCGAAGTCATCTCCCCCGATACATTCAAGCGCCCGATCTATGCTGGCAATGCCATTCAGACCGTTCAGGCGACGGACGCGAAAAAGGTTATCACTGTGCGCACGGCAACATTTGCCCCCGCATCATCAGGCGGTTCCGCTCCGGTTGAAACGGTAGCCGCTGCAGAAAACCCAGGCGTTTCCTCTTTCGTATCGGACGCTTTGGCATCCTCTGACCGTCCAGAACTGACATCTGCAAAGATCATCATTTCCGGCGGCCGTGCCTTGGGTTCGGCAGAAAAATTCAAGGAACTGGTGCTGCCAGTTGCGGATAAGCTGGGTGCCGCCGTCGGCGCATCCCGCGCAGCGGTTGACGCAGGCTATGCTCCGAACGACTGGCAGGTTGGTCAGACCGGCAAAGTCGTCGCACCGCAGCTTTACATCGCGGCGGGCATTTCCGGTGCCATCCAGCACCTCGCCGGAATGAAGGACAGCAAAGTCATCGTTGCCATCAACAAGGATGAAGAAGCACCGATCTTCCAGGTCGCGGATTACGGCCTTGTGGCTGACCTCTTCGACGCCCTACCCGAGCTTGAAAAAGCACTCTGATCCAGTCTAATTTTGAAAGCGGCGCGTTTTTCCAACGCGCCGCTTTCGTTTTTCGGCAATATGCGTAACATCACCGCCGAGCCGCAGTGCCCAGACCATGCCCTACAGGAGAACTACACCATGACAGCCCCTATCAAGAATGTCGGTATCATTGGAGCCGGTCAGATGGGGTGCGGCATTGCGCATGTTTCGGCACTGGCCGGTTACAAGGTTCACATTTATGATCTTGCCAAGGACCGTATCGAGGCAGGTCTTGCAACCATAAACGGCAATCTGGCCCGGCAGGTCAGCAATGGCAAAATGCTGGATGAGGAGCGCAAGACGGCACTCGCGCTGATCTCCGGCTCTTCCGACGTCAACGACCTCGCAGCCATGGATCTGGTGATCGAAGCTGCAACGGAGCACGAAGAGACCAAGCGCAAGATCTATGCGCAGATCTGCCCCGTGCTGAAGCCCGAGGCGCTGTTGGCAACAAACACGTCCTCGCTTTCCATCACACGCCTTGCCTCTGCCACCGACCGCCCTGAGCAATTCATGGGCATTCACTTCATGAACCCCGTTCCGGTAATGAAGCTGGTGGAACTTGTGCGTGGCATCGCCACCGGCGAACAGACCTTTGAAACAGCCAAGAATTTCGTTCGTTCGCTGGACAAGGCGATCACCGTTGCGGAAGATTTCCCCGCCTTCATCGTCAACCGCATTCTTCTGCCGATGATAAACGAGGCGATCTACACGCTTTACGAGGGCGTCGGCTCGGTAGAAGCCATCGATACGGCCATGAAGCTCGGCGCAAACCATCCGATGGGTCCTCTGCAACTGGCAGATTTCATCGGTCTCGACACCTGCCTGTCGATCATGCAGGTGCTGCATGATGGGTTGGCTGACAGCAAGTATCGTCCCTGCCCGCTGCTGGTGAAGTATGTCGAAGCTGGCTGGCTTGGCCGCAAGTCCGGTCGCGGCTTTTACGATTACCGTGGCGAGACACCGGTCCCGACACGGTAATCAACACCAGCCTTATTTCGCTTTTGCAAACTCCACGAGTGCCTTGGCGTTCTGGCTGTCCCAGGCCGCCGGGCCGTTCATGGAGCCGAGCAAGCATCCACTGTCATCGATCAGCAATGTTGCAGGAAGGCCGAACGCAAGGCCTTCCTTTTTCAAGGCGTTGAACACGCCCATGGAACTGTCACGGTAGAGCTTGAGCGAATCGATCCCATATTCGCTCATAAATGTTCTCGGCTTCTCATCGTCACCCGTATCGATGTTGATGGTGACGACCTCGAAATTATCCGCGCCCTTTTCCTTTTCCAGAGCGTTGAGCGCAGGCATTTCCTCGCGGCATGGTACGCACCACGTGGCCCAGAGATTGAGAAGGACGGTCTTGCCCTTGAAGTCTGCCTGGGACATCGCCGCCCCGTCCGGTCCCTTGAAGGATAGCGGAACGACGCGTGGCCGCTCGCTTGCCGACATGGCTGCGACATCGCCCTTCAGAAATGGCTTCAAGGATGCAATCCGCTGTGCCGCACCCTCACATAAACCCGATTGTGCGGCGACTTCCCCTTGAACCTGATCTTCAGACCCAATAAGCCTGAACATCACGACGCCCGCGCCGCAGACGATGCCGGCCAGGGCAGCAATTGCAACAAGTCTGGCGGAAGGAAGCCTGAAAGGCCTTTTTTCTGTCATTGAATACTCCAGGGCAGGCAAAACATGGCTGATGGCACCGAACAGAAATCCTCCAACCAGATGTGGGGCGGACGTTTCGCTTCCGGTCCCTCTGCCATCATGGAAGAGATAAATGCCTCAATCGGCTTCGACAAGAAGCTTTATGCGCAGGACATCCGCGGCTCAATAGCGCATGCCACGATGCTCGCCGCAAAAGCCATTATTTCTGAGGAAGATAAAGACAAGATCATTCACGGCCTCAACACGATTCTGTCAGAAATCGAGTACGGTTCCTTCGTGTTCTCGCGCAAGCTCGAAGACATTCACATGAACATCGAGGCGCGCCTCGCCGATCTCATCGGCCCGGCAGCTGGACGTCTTCACACTGCACGTTCGCGTAACGATCAGGTCGCGCTCGATTTCCGCCTTTGGGTGAAAGAAGAGCTGCAAAAGACCGAAGCCATGCTGACGGGACTGATCGCGGCCTTTCTGGATCGTGCCGAAGAACATGCCGACACTGTTATGCCTGGCTTCACGCACCTCCAGACCGCCCAGCCGGTGACCTTCGGCCATCACTGCATGGCCTATGTGGAAATGATCGGCCGGGACCGCGCGCGTGTTCGCCACGCCATCGAACACATGGACGAGAGCCCGATTGGCGCTGCCGCACTGGCCGGCACCGGTTACCCCATCGACCGCCATATGACGGCAAAGGCGCTCGGTTTCCGCGAACCGACTCGCAATTCGATTGACACCGTATCGGACCGCGATTTCGCGCTGGAGTTCCTGTCGATTGCGTCGATCTGCGCCACGCATCTGTCGCGTCTTGCCGAAGAAATCGTCATCTGGTCGACACCGCAATTCGGGTTCATCCGCCTTTCCGACGCCTTCTCAACCGGCTCCTCCATCATGCCGCAGAAGAAAAATCCGGATGCGGCAGAACTGGTCCGCGCCAAGACGGGACGGATCAATGGTTCGCTGATTGCTCTTCTGACCATCATGAAGGGCCTTCCGCTCGCCTATTCCAAGGATATGCAGGAAGACAAGGAACAGGTCTTTGATTCTGCAGAAAGCTTGGAGCTTGCCATCGCGGCCATGACGGGCATGGTTCGTGACCTAGAGGTGCGTGCCGACAAGATGCGCCAAGCGGCCGGTTCTGGCTACTCGACCGCCACAGATCTGGCCGACTGGCTGGTGCGTGAGGCAGGACTACCCTTCCGCGATGCCCACCACGCCACCGGCCACGCGGTTGCGTTAGCAGAAAAGAAGGAATGCGATTTGAGCGACCTTTCGCTGGCAGAATTGCAGTCCATCAATCCGGCGATAACGGCTGGCATTTTCGATGTCTTGTCGGTTGAGGCCTCTGTCGCCAGTCGCACTAGCTTCGGCGGCACGGCACCATCGGAAGTGCGCAAGCAGATCGCTTGGTGGCGGACAAAGAACTGATACTGCCCAACGTGCAGGGCAACGGACAGCCGCAGATGCCCAGCACGGCAACGTTATGCCAGCATCAAAAGAAACAGGGTGCACAAGTGCCCTGTTTTTCGTTATCAGGAATGCAGAGATTTCCTTTGGATAGGCCCATGTTTTTAAAAACCTTGCGTAGTTTCATTGTTCCAGTCGGCATGACGCTTGCCGTCGGCCTCGTTCTTTCAGGTTGCGGCCGCAAAGGCGATATCGATCCGCCGAGCACGCCGCAAGAACAGCGCAACATCCGCTCGACGGATGACAAGGTGCAGCCAACACCAGAACGGCCGTTTATTCTCGACAAGCTTCTTTAAGGTCCATCGCTGTGAACCATTTTCACTATATCGACGGCGTGCTCCACGCCGAAAACGTTGCTGTGCCTGAAATCGCCAAGGCTGTCGGCACACCGTTCTACGTGTATTCCACAGCGACGCTGGAGCGGCACTACAAAGTGTTTTCTGAAGCTTTCGCCGATGTGGATGCGATGGTTTGCTATGCCATGAAGGCAAACTCAAATCAGGCCGTTCTCAAAACGCTTGCCAAGCTTGGCGCTGGGATCGATGTGGTATCCGGTGGCGAGTTGCGCCGCGCGTTGGCGGCAGGTGTTCCGGCAAGCCGCATCATGTTCTCAGGCGTTGGCAAGACCGTTGCTGAAATGGATTTCGCGCTAAATGCTGGCATCTACTGTTTCAACATCGAATCCGAACCCGAGCTGGAGGTTCTGAATCTGCGCGCCGTCAAGGCCGGCAAGAAGGCTCATGTTTCCTTCCGCATCAACCCCGATGTCGATGCTGGCACCCATGCAAAGATTTCGACGGGCAAGAAGGAAAACAAGTTCGGCATTCCCTATGAGCGCGCCCGCGCCGTCTATGCCCACGCAGCCACCCTGCCCGGCATCGAGGTCAGCGGAATCGATATGCATATCGGTAGCCAGATCACCGAATTGCAGCCGTTTGAGGCTGCCTTCCGATTGCTCCGTGCACTTGTGGAAGCGCTGCGCGGCGATGGCCACACGATCAGCCATGTGGATATTGGCGGCGGCCTTGGTATTCCTTACCGAGACGACAACAATCCGCCCCCCTTGCCAGATGCCTATGCTTACATTGTCAAGAACGAGCTGAAGAGCCTGAACTGCAAGATCGTGACAGAGCCTGGTCGCCTGATTGTCGGCAATGCGGGAATTCTGGTGACCGAAGTCATCTATGTGAAGGATGGCGGCGAAAAGACATTCGTCATCGTCGACGGTGCGATGAATGACCTCATTCGTCCAACTCTGTATGAAGCCTATCACGGCATCCGCCCTGTTGTGCAGCCCATGCCCGACGCACCGCGAATCAAGGCGGATATTGTCGGCCCTGTCTGCGAGACAGGCGATTATCTGGCGCTCGACAGAGATATGGCGGCACCGCAGCCCGGTGATCTGATTGCCGTCAGCTCCGCCGGTGCCTACGGCGCCGTGCAGGCCGGAACATACAATTCTCGCCTGCTGGTGCCGGAAGTTCTGGTCAAAGGCAGCGAGTTTCACGTCGTGCGCCCTCGCGGAACTTATGACGAACTGATCGCTCTGGATTCCGTGCCCGCCTGGCTTGAGTGATCACAATTGAGCGAATAGGCCTTAAAAACGGGGGGTAGCGTCGGCTTCCCCTCGTCTTCGCCATAAAGAGTGTTATCCTGACGCTCGTTGCACGGAATTGTTTTGCTGTCTCGGGATGGTGAAATCGGGTGGCCAGAACCGGGAGAGCGGATTAATGACCACATCGGGTAAGGGCGGAAAAGGGGCTTTCCAAGATAGGCCTGACCTTGCGCGGCGTGTGGCATCCAAACGTCTGATCGCAAAACTGGTCATCGTTTCAGAGCGGATCGCACCCAAAACCCTGCTCCCGCTTTCCATTGCCGCACTGTTCGTCTCCCTGTCATGGTTCGGCCTTTACCGGCAAATGCCCGATGTGCTGCGCCTCGCCATCGTTTTCGTTCTCATCTTTGCCTTCATCAGTTCGCTTCTGCCGATTGCCCGCCTGAAATGGCCGACGAAGGACGAGGCCTCCCGCCTGCTGGAAGAGCGCAATGGTTTGGCTCACCAACCCGTCGGCGTTCAGGAAGACGAACCCGCATTCGATACACCATTTGCGCAGGCCCTTTGGAAAGAGCACCAGCTGCGCATGGCAAAGCGGATTGCGGAGCTTGATGCGGGGCCGCCAAGGCCTGACATCGCCCGCCAAGACCCTATGGCGCTGCGCGCCATTCCAGCGCTTGTGCTGTTTGCGGCTTTCGGCTTCTCGTTCTCAAATGGTGCCGGGGACTTTATCGATGCCTTCCGGAACCGTCCCGCAGGCGGGCTGACCAACCCAGATATTCGCCTCGACGCCTGGGCCACTCCGCCCTCCTACACCGGACGCGCGCCCATTTTCCTCACAGGCAGCAATGCCGCAACAAATGATGTAGTCTCTCTTCCGCAGGGCTCAAGGCTCACCATTCGCATGACAGGCGGGAGTGGCGAAGAGGTCATTACCTTTGAGCCGGATGTGGGTGGAGAGGTGAAAACGCTTATCCCCGAAGGCGCTGAAAAGGCCGATGCGCAGACCGTCGCGACAGCTGAAACCAAGGACGCTTCTGCGCCACGCGAACCACGGACCTATGGCATGGATGTGTCAGAAAGCGGCTTGGTGGAAGCGAATGGCCAGCGTTGGCAGTTCAATATCATCCCTGATCAAACTCCGACGATCGCGTTTGACAATCTGCCGCGCCGTGCGGTGAATGGTGCACTGGAAATCGGCTTTACCGCCAAGGATGACTACGGCATTCGTGAGGCCCATGCGGTGATTGAACCCATTGGCGTCGAAACAGGCGCCACGCCGCTCTATCCCCCGCCAGAATTCAAATTGGACCTGCCACGCCAAAATCCCCGTGACATGAAGGGTGTGACCAGTCGCAACCTGACAGAACACCCGATGGCTGGCAAAAGGGTGCGGATAACCCTTATCGCGACCGATGGCGCCGGACAAATCGGTCGTAGCCCGACACAGGAATTGACGCTTCCCGGCAGGAATTTTTCAGAGCCTCTGGCCGCATCCATCGTCGAACAGCGCCAGATCTTTTCACTCGACACACGCCAGATGCCCAAAGCAGTCGCTTTTAACGAAGCCGTGGGCATGAGACCTGCCGAGACAATTCCAAACTCCACGCATTACCTTCTTCTGCAGTCTGCGCAAACACGCATGAAGCTTGCCTATAATGACGAGATGCTGAAAAACACCGCCGATTACCTGTGGGAAATCGCACTCGGCATTGAAGACGGTGATCTTTCACAAGCCGAGAAGCGACTGCGCGATGCACAGGATGCCCTCGCGGATGCCATGGATCGCAAAGCGGGCGACGAAGAGATCGCTAAGCTGATGCAGGAGCTTCGCGACGCCATGAACGAGTTCATGCGTGAACTTGCGCAACGCATGCAGAACGCTCCGCAGAACAACATGAACCAGCAGGCGCAAAATGTTCTGCGTCAGCGCGATCTGGAAAATATGATGAACCAGATCGAAAATTTGGCCCGTTCTGGTAACCGCGAAGCAGCACAGGAAATGCTCTCGCAATTGCAGCGCATGATGAACAATCTTCAGGCCGGTCGTCCCCAGCGTGGGCAGCAAGGCCAACAGCAGCAACAGAACAGCCAGTTGCGCCAGCAAATAGACAAGCTTGGCGAGATCATGCAGCAACAGCAGAAGTTGATGGACGAAACCTTCAAGCTGGATCAGGCACTGCGTGATCGCATGCAGCGAGGCGATCAGCCTGGGGCGCAAGAAGGTGGCGACCCGCAAATGGGTGAGAATGGCCAACAGGGCCAGCAACAGCAGAACCCGACCGACCAGATGACGGCCGAGCAGTTGCGTGAAGCCTTGAAGAAGCTGCGCCAGCAGCAGGATGGGCTTGGAAAGCAGCTGGGTGAATTGCAGCAGGGTCTGCGGGATCTGGGAATGGAGCCCGGTCAGAATTTCGGCAAGGCCGAGCAGGAAATGAAGGGTGCAGGCCAGGCGCTTGGCGATGGACAAGGCGAACAGGCTGTCGAAGGACAGGGTAACGCCATGAATGCCCTGCGCCAAGGCGCGCAGGATATGATGGGCCAAATCATGCAGGCGATGCGCCAGCAGGGCCAGCAGCCCGGCCAAGGCCAGGAAGGCATGATGGGACAGGGCGGCCAGAACGGTCGCGATCCTCTTGGACGACCCCGCGAAAACAATGGCCCGGATTTCGGCGATAACCAGGTGCGTGTACCGGACGAGATCGACGTTCAACGCGCCCGCGAAATACTGGAAGCCATCCGAGAGAAGCTGGGCAACAACCCGCCCGGTGAAATCGAGCGTCGATATCTGGAGCGCCTGCTGGACATTCAGTAAGCTGTACAGCGGAGTGCCCGACGGCGACAACCTGATCTTCTGCGCAAACATCTTGCTAGATGATGAGAACGGCGCTGTGTCTGTGGCAGTTGCTCTGTTTTCAGTATAGAACGCAGCATCAACAGCTCAATCATGCCGTATGCCCTGCGCGCTCGATAACAAGGATCACGATTTGGCCCTTTCCAACCCGCCACTCTCACTGGACACGCTGGGATGGTCAGATTTCTTCGCAGATCAGGTCAAGCCAGATCAGGTGGACCTGATACCCGCGCGCATTGCCTCTGTTCACCGCGCGAGGATTGAAGCTGTAAATGTCAACGGGCAAGTCGAACTTGATCTGCCTCCCAATTCCAACACCGCAGATTTTGCGGTGGGAGACTGGGTGCTGACTGACCCTGCAACGGGCATGTTCGTTCTGCGGCTGCAAAGAAAATCCGTGTTCCAACGTCGGCTGGAGGGCGGTCACGGCCACCAGCTTGCCGCAGCCAACATCGATACGCTGTTGATTGTCACGTCATGCAACGCAGATTTCAACCTCACACGGTTGGAGCGATATCTCGTCATGGCCAATCAGGCTGAGACAAATCCTGTTATCGTTTTGACCAAGGCTGACACCACTGACGACGCAGCAACGTTTCAACAACAGGCAGAAGCGCTGCAGCGCGATCTGCCCGTCATCGTCCTGAATGCACGTTCAGCCGATGCGGCCTCCGCGTTACGGCCGTGGTGTGGTGAAGGTCAGACTTTGGCTTTGGTCGGCTCGTCGGGCGTTGGCAAGTCAACGCTTGTCAACACGCTTTCAGGCCTTAGACCGGACGCAATGCAGAAGACCGGGACCATCCGCGAGCAGGATGCGAAGGGACGCCACACGACAACGGCACGATCACTGCATGCCATGTCCAATGGCGGCTGGATCATCGATACGCCAGGCATTAGAACGCTTTTCGTCAGTGACGCCAGCGACGGTATCGATACCCTGTTTGCGGAAATCACGGAACTTGCCCCATTGTGTCGATTCCGCGATTGCACCCACGCTCATGAACCCGGATGCGCCGTTCAGGCTGCTGTCGCAAACGGCGAACTCGATGGCGACCGTGTGAAACGCTGGCGCAGTCTTTTATCCGAAAATCGCGACAGGACACCCGTTGCCAGCGGGCCGAAGGGCAATAAAACGATCAAAAAAAAGAAATACTGAGCGCCTGCAATTGATCGACCGCCAACGGCAGGTTGCATGCGCCAACACGCCGAACTGTGGGCAGGGAAGCGATTGTAATCTCTCAGCACTATTGCTCGAATAAATCCGTTGCTTAGAACGCGAAAAGCTTAGGCACTATCATCCCGGTCAAGCGGAGCTGTTGATGAAGATATTGCTGATTGAGGACGATACCGAGCTTGCGGAGTGGCTTCTGAAAGCATTGGCTCGCTATAACTTCATGACTGAGTGGGCGGAAGATGGGGCCATCGCCAACCAGCGCCTCCAGACAGAGGAATTTGACGCGGTCATCCTAGATCTGGGGCTTCCTGAAATGGACGGTCGGTCGTTGCTATCGACTATGCGGGCGCGTGGAGATGCCACGCCAACGCTTATCCTCACAGCAAGAGACACATTGGCCGAACGAATAGAAAGCCTTCATCAGGGCGCCGATGATTTTCTTGCAAAGCCTTTCGCTGTCGAGGAGTTGGAGGCGAGATTGGTGGCTCTCGTGCGCCGCTCGCATGGCAAGAACGCTGGCACATTTTCCTCCGGTCCGCTGAGCTACCATTCTTCCGAACAGCGTTTTTCCCTTCATGGAGAGCCACTGGAACTGACACCGAGGGAGCATTCGATGCTGCGTATACTCCTTCAACATGCGGGAGAGCCCATGTCGAAACAGAAAATCATCGACCGGATGTTTTCCTACGATGTCGACATCCAATTGGACGCTGTGGAGGTCATCGCCCACCGCCTTCGCAAGAAGCTGGGCGATGATGTTCACATCCGCACCCTGAGGGGCCTCGGATATGTTCTCGAGGTCGACCCGACGTGAGAGGGCAAGCAGGTCGCCGACTGATTGTCACGCTGGTCATGTGGACTTTGCCCGCTTTGATGCTTGGCATGGTGTCTACGCTCTGGTTCAGCGCCACCACAATCAACGAACTTGCAGACAGTGCCTATGATCGCTCTCTGGCCGGTGCAATACGGGCCATCGACGCCAATATTTCTACCGAAAGCGGGGGCGTGGGCGTTGAACAGCCTTACCAGCTTTTCAAATTTTTCGAGCTGACGGCTCAGGGCGCGGTCTATTTCAACGTCTATACCGATGATGGCCTGGTTCAAATCGGCGATGTCCTGCTTCCACCTGCTCCAGCCCTTGCCAAAGGCGAACTGCGGTTTCAGGATGAGACCTATCTTGGTCAGGAAATCCGGCTCGGTTCACTGAAGCGCCCTCTTTCGTCAAAGGCGCCGGACAGTACGCAGATCATCATTCAGGTTGCCGAAACAAAAGGATCGCGCCTCGGCTTTCAGAATGAATTGATCACACGCGCCATTCTTCGTGACCTTCTGGTCATTGTGGCTCTATCCGTTCTGCTGGCTGTCGGTGTTTATGCGGCAGTCAAGCCACTCAACCGGCTGCGTGAAGCAATCGACAAGCGACAACCGGACGATCTGACATCCATTGAAGTCGCGTCTCTGCCGCTTGAAGTGCGCCCATTGGTGGAGGCGGTCAATCGGCTGATGCAGCGCAATGTCGAGCAGGCCGATCAGCAACGGCGCTTTCTGGACGATGCCTCGCACCAACTCAGAACCCCAATGGCAATCTTGAGAACACAGATCGATGTTGCGCTCCATCAGACGGATCTGGACGAGGTTCGAAAGACGCTGACCTCGTCACGCGATGTGCTCGACCGCTCCGTGCGCACGACGAACCAGCTTCTGGCGCTCGCCCGCGCGCGAACATCCCATGGCTACGACACATATCCGCAGGAACGGATATCTCTTGAAGAGACCATAGCTGACACAGTTCGAATGCTGTGGTCTCGAATCCGTGCCCGACGCATGGAATGTGTGTTCGACCCACCGCCCCACACTGTGCATGTTCGCGCCAATGCCGGACTTTTGCAGGAGGCACTCGTTAATATCATCGATAATGCGATTGCTTTTGCGCCACCTAAATCCGTCATTTCCATTCGACTTCTGACCGACGAGCAACATGCCATCATCGAGATCATGGACGAGGGTCCAGGGATGAGCGAAGAAGAGATTTCCCATGCCGGCACCCGGTTTAGACGGGGTTCCACAAAGAGGTCTGGCGATGGCAGCGGCCTTGGTCTGGCAATTGCCTTGACCGTGGCACGTGCGTCCGGCGGAACGATGGAGGTGCGCAATCGCGCAGACAAAAGCGGGCTCATCGTCTGCATCTCCTTGCCAAATCTTGACTCGTCCCCGCTTTGAAAGCTGATTGAAAGCTGCAATCAGATATAGCGGAAGCAATGCGGATGGAGGTCCGCATTCTTGATTTCCGGAGGAGATTTTTATGAGCGCCTATATTCGCGTAGCGTCCGCGGCCGCTATTCTATCTGCTGTTTTCACTAGTCCAACTATCGCGCTTGCGGAACCCGCAAAACCTGAATGCATCGCACCGGCACAGCCTGGCGGCGGTTTCGATATTACCTGCAAGCTCGCCCAGGCATCCCTGCAGAAGTCTGGTGCACTCAAGGCACCATTGCGCGTCTCGTATATGCCGGGCGGCATTGGCGCAGTTGCGTATAATGCCATCGTTGGCCAGCGCCGCGCAGAACCCGGTACCATCGTTGCCTTCTCTGCCGGCTCGCTTCTCAATATTGCCCAAGGGAAATTCGGCGCATATTCCGAAAAAGATGTTCGCTGGGTTGCCAATATTGGAACCGACTACGGCGCTGTCGTCGTGCAACAGGACAGCCCACACAAATCCCTCACCGAGTTGATGGCTGCCATCAAAGCCGATCCGACATCTGTCATCATCGGTGCAGGCGGCACTATCGGCAGCCAGGACTGGATGAAAGCGGCCATGGCAGCACGGGCTGCGGGCGTTGATTACAAAGCCATGCGGTTCGTGGCGTTCGAAGGCGGCGGTGATTGCGCGACGGCTCTTCAAGGCGGCCATGTCCACGTCTGCATGAACGATGTCGGTGACAGCCAGGCGGCAATCGATGGCGGCGCACCGCTGAAACTTCTCGCCATCTTCTCCGAGCAGCGCCTTGCCGGGAAGCTTGCCAATGTGCCAACCGCTGTCGAGCAGGGTTTTGACATCAAGTGGCCCATCGCACGCGGCTTCTTTGTCGGACCAGAGGTTAGCGATGCGGATTACAAATGGTGGGGCGATGCTTTTGCCGCGACCATGAAATCACTGGAATACGCAAAACTTCTCGAGGAACGTAATCTGTTTCCATTGCCGATGACGGCGGACGAAACCACTGCATTCGTCAACAAACAGGTCGCCGCATATAAGACTCTCGCAGCCGACTTTGACCTGACGACAAAGTAGGATTGCAACGATGACACAGGATCGCTTCCTCGGCGTCGCAGCGCTAGCGTTGGCCGCTTTCATGATAGCCTATGGCTACAATCTGCAAGCGCCATTTGCCTACGAACCGGTAGGACCACGCGCATTTCCATTGATGGCCGCGGGCGTCATTGCGGTATGCGGATTGCTGCTAGTGCTGAAACCCGGGCAAGCGGATACGACAGAAGGATCGGGCATCAGCCGCCCGATCCTCGTTCTTGCTGTTTGCCTTATGTCCTACGCTCTCCTTTTCCAGCCACTCGGCTTTGTCCTATCGACAGCGGTGATGATGGTTCCGATTGCGATGGTGTTTGGAGCGCTGTGGTGGCAGGGCGCGATCACAGGTGTGCTGCTTGCCGTTTCATCCTACCTCCTCTTCGACAAAGTTCTTGACGTTATCTTGCCTGTTGGACCCCTAGGGGGAATGATCTGATGGAAACCCTGTCTTATTTGGGCCATGGCTTTGGCATTGCGCTGCAGCCAACAAATCTTTTACTGGCAGCGATTGGAGCCGTTGTCGGGACCATGGTTGGCGTACTGCCCGGACTTGGGCCGATCAACGCTGTTGCCATGCTGGTACCCGTTGTATTTGCACTCGGCCTTACACCGGAGTCATCGCTGATCCTGATGGCCGCCATCTATATCGGCTCGGAATATGGTGGCAGAATCAGTGCGATTCTTCTGAACGTTCCCGGCGAAGCTTCGGCGGTCATGACCGCCATCGAAGGATATCCGCTAGCACGGCAGGGCAAGGCGGGTATTGCTCTGTCGCTATCTGCCTGGACGTCCTTCGTCGGCTCGGCGATCGCGACCGTTGGTATCGTACTGGCGGCCCCTGTACTTGCGCGTTGGGCGCTCGCCTTTGGCCCTATCGAATATGTTGCGCTGATGGTGTTGGCCTTCGCATGCCTCACCGGCCTGCTGACTGACCAGCCGGTCAAGGCACTGCTCGCCATCATGCTTGGCCTTGCAATTTCGACAGTGGGCATTGACGCAAATTCCGGCGTCTATCGCTATACGTTCGGCTCACCTAATCTCGTGGATGGCGTCCAGTTTGCCACCGTCGTCATCGGTCTCTTCGCCATCAGCGAACTCCTGATCATGCTTGAGAGCATGAAAGGTGGAGCCGCCCCGCGCATCAAGCAGCTTGGGCGACCGCTTTTCAACCGTGCAGAGATGAAGTTCACCAATGCTGCAACACTGCGTGGATCTCTAATCGGGTTTTTCGTGGGCATCCTTCCCGGCGCCGGTGGAACGGTTGCCTCTGCACTCTCCTACACGACCGAAAAGCGCGTGGTAGAGCGCAGTGATCCTGAAGGCAGCAGGTTTGGTAAAGGTGATATGCGCGGCCTCGCATCCGTTGAAGCCGCTAATAACAGCGCGTCGAACAGCAATTTCATTCCCATGTTGACGCTCGGCATTCCAAGTTCTGGGACCACCGCCATCATGCTCGGTGTGCTCACTCTCTACAATATCACACCGGGACCTGCCCTTTTTCGGTCGCAGCCGGATCTGGTATGGGGCCTGATTGCGTCACTGTTCATCGGCAACATCATCCTGTTGGCAATCAACATTCCCTTGGTCGGCCTGTTTGCAAAAATGCTGTCCGTGCCAGCCTGGGTGCTTGTGCCCTTCATCGTGGTCATCAGCACCATCGGCGTCTATTCCGGCAAATCGACCACGTTTGATCTGGTGCTGATGGTCGTGCTTGGCGTCGGAGCCTATTTCCTGAGACGGTTCGGAGTACCCATGGCACCGCTCATTCTCGGGCTCGTTCTTGGAAAAATACTGGAACAGAGCTTGAGGCGGGCACTCTCCCTCTCTGCGGGTGACGTGGCGATCCTCTGGTCCAGCCCAATTTCTATCGCTCTTTGGGTCATGGCTGCAGCAGTCCTGCTCACACCCCTTCTGATGCCACGGTTTAGAAAGTGGCGGGAAAAGAGTGTGGTGGAAACCGACTGAGGAAGCGCACACACTCGATCCGATCGGACCAGAGGTGCAAAAGCAGATACGACTTGTCAAGTGCGTTGCGCATCCAGCCGCGACGCCTTGTCAGTGCCAAGTCTTCCCTGCTTTAGAATTTCAAAGGATCGATCGGCAGACTTTATAAACGTTAGCAAGAGAACATAGGTATATCCCGCGCGCGCCATTGCAGAGCCGGGCAGAGCTTGAAACACTAGGCCATAAAGGCCTTTTGGCACGAAGACGTCACGCATATTTGTCACCGTGCCAATCTTTAAGAGTGAGTCGACCTCGAAAGGAACCCGAACCGCCCACTCACCGCCAGCATCCAGTTTTAGTTCGTCAGAGACATCAATTCGAAGAAAGCACTGCCCATCGTGATCCGGCACTCCGAAACCTACAATACCTTCAGACCAGGCAAAGCCTTGATCCACGTGATCATCATCCCACAGCAAGCCCGGCAGTTGCAGATCAGCGTGTTGAACGACAAGTTGGGTATGCAGTGTCGTTAAATCAAATTCCGTAAACACAGCAAAAATCTCACTGCTAGAGATTATATTCAGAACATGGGAACATGAATTGTGTAGATCAGCCAGAGACAACTATTCCGCTGGTTGAGCCACCAACTCCAAGTCAGACGACACATCCATTTCATCATCTGCTTTGCGGATTTCAAAGACAGGATTATCGTCTTTTACAAATCTGAGCCGAATGCCGTGCTCGAACTGCTTGTCCTCGTAAACGCCACGAGGCAGCAGTTCAAAAAACAATTGATATTTCGCGGCCTCTTCAATCGAGACCCTGCTTTCTTCAGTGATGGAGCCAACGGTAACGGAATTGTCTTTGATCCGAACAAATGGCGTCAGGATGATACGCGTCGGTTCACCGACCAGGGCCGATACGTCCGAATCCTGAAGCACTTCCACGATGTAGTTCTCACCTTCCGGCACTCTGAAGGAAACGCTTTCGGCGCGCCAGGAAAATCCTTGCGAGACGTGTCGCGGCTTCCAATCATTAAAAGGGTTGTCGAGACCGTCATTGAAAACTGCCAGTTGCTGATAGCTTATAAAAAGAGGAAAAATCTCTGCCATATTCACGGTCCAACAGTAATTGTGGCTTTGCAGCCATCACGATACTTTCGAAGCTGGTTGCCCATCGAAGCACCTGCTCCCATGTTGTCACCGGCGGTTACGTTTCTTACACTTGCGCCAGCCCCACCCTCCAGAAACATGGCAGGAGGGTATTCATCGGGCTGCTTCCCAGCCTCTCGGGGATACGTACCGGTTGCCGCCGTCCTGCGCATGGCAGCATTCGGTCGGTCGATTGTCAAGGTTGCCGGCTTTCCCGCCGCCTGGGCATCCAGTATGTGCTGCGCCGATTCAGGATATTTCCCTTTGGATATCACGACGACGCCGTGGCACGGGCAGTCATCACATGGCTCATCTCGCGCCTTGGTCTGGGCAAGTTGTTGAGCCATCGCGGCAGCCTGAGCCAATTGCGCTGCTTTTCTTGCTCGTTCAGCCGCAAGAGCAGCCTCCGCAGTCGCTGTGACTGCCTGCGCTGTGCGAACAGCCCTGTAGCCCTGATATGCACGGTAGCCGAGCATGGCAAGACGACCTAATCCAACGGCCACCGGTATAACGAGAGGAAGAGCCATTAACCGCTCCCCGATATTCGTTTGCCTTGGATTTCAGACTGGCCAATTCGCACCATCCCGTCCATAATTTCGGCCAACGTTTGATCCGGATCGGCCGAAGACTTCACGGCCTTTCTTATTTCCTGCTCTTGGCCTATTTCACCATCAGTGGACGACATCAAAAACGCCCAGCGCGCATGCGCTCCTTCTGACCTCAGCCCCATTTCCTTGCCATCTGCCTCATAAAACAATGTTTTCTTGCGTAGATCTGCATCGGAAAGCTTATTGTTTTCAGGGTCAGCTTCTCGCAGATAGGCCATGACCCGCTGTCGGGATACTTCCAACCTTGCGGCACTCATCGCCTGCATCGCTGCAGGATCAAACTGGAGTGATCCAAGGGGAGGTTTAATATTCGCCGCGTGACGTGCCCGCTTGACACCTCCGCCCCAGACCAAACCGGGGGCGAAGATAAGCTGTGTCGCCGGGCCAAACAGGCGCGCTATTTGGACCTCATCCAGAGCCGGGATCGTCTGCATCATCACATTCGCATCCGCATGTCTGAAGATGACCATCTCCTGCCCACCATTGGTCAAATCTTCCCTCGGGACATCGTCGCCTGCGGCGGAAAATTCATCCTCATTCCTGACGCGCGGCCCCTCATGTGTAAGCTGGTTATCCTTCCATACCTTCGGCACGGATATGCGGTTAAGCCCTCGCAGGTGTTTGTAGAGATGCTCGTTATTCAAAGACCTTTCACCCGCCCAGAAAACAGCCGCAGGCTTTCCATCGCAAAGCATCACGATCTGCCGAAGACGCTCGATGACCAAACCCGGGTCATGACTAAACTGTGCAGGCAGCATTCCGCCGCCGGTCGCATCACCCGCCTCAAGCGCCGAGACCATATTTGCAGAAAGGGCGGCAGAGTGCGCCTCAAGCTCCTCATCAGAAATGTCGTCTGCGCCCTCGTCGACCAAGGTCTGGTCAATCGTTTTGGGGAGCGCGGCTTGATACGGGTCGATCAGCCATGGACCTCCGACGATAACCGCATAGTCACCACCTGCGTAACGATAAAGCGGCCTGTGAGAGACATTGGCTGCCTTCAACAGTTTGGGAAGATCATCAAACTGCGAACCGTCCATGACGACGTAAACGCGGTGGTCTGGATCGGAGGCAATTTCGGAAACGCTTTTCAGCAAAGCCTGAGCGACTGAAGACAGCTGGGTCTCGTCAATGGCATCAGGTGTCATGAAATCTATCCTCGCACCATCGGCATCGACTGAGAAGCCATGCTATTCTGACATTCCGTCCCGCCCGCACCTCCCGAGCCAGAACCGCCCTCGTCACCGATGAAGACATTGGCCGAACCCGTCTGCGCCTGCCCGCCACAATCGATAGCATCGCCGATGCGCCCGGCAGGCTTGCCGTTGATGAAGACGGTGGATGACCCAGCAGCTAACTTGCGCCCATGGACAGGCTCCGGGCACACCGGGCAACCATGCGGCACATAGGCATCACCCACACGCATCAACGGCTTGTTGTTGACGAAGACATTGGGGCTGCCGCCGGTGGCCAGAGTTGGCGGGAAGTGGCAGGAGTGGCCGGAGCCTATGTCAGTGCGGCGGTGGGCTGGGGGCATCATCATCTCCGAATCTCAGTTACATCATGTATCCACTCGTCAGAAAGCGCGGCTCAATTTGGTCTGTGTTTTCGACACCGGAAGTCAGCCAATGACGATTTGCAGGATCAAATATCCAGTCCGCGTTGCGGCGCCAATTGATCGTCAACTCTCCAGATATTGGAAGTAAATTCGAAGGCCGACCGCGGGCAGAGGGATCAAAGACATAATCATATACGGCGCGTGCAAGCGTAGCCGCTTCGCCCCACGCCTCCTGATGATATGCTATATAAAAAGGAATATTATAATAATTTCTCAAAACTGAGGTAGCAATTACTTCAGTTTCCTTAGCACTATCCTTCGTGTATTGATCATTAGGCTCTTCTAAAATCCTGTATATAATGACAGAATTTCTTATATTTCCAAAGTACGATGAAAATACTGACCTAGAATTACTTTCACGTACAGATTTTAAATTCTCGTTATTATGAAACCAATTACCGGCGAATTCGATCATATAGTAAAAAACTGGATCGTAGTCGGCATCTAACTCATTCTTCTCTATTTTATTAACGACGTACGTGAACGCAGTATAAAGGTCAGTTGATAAATTCGCAGCACCATCTAAAGCTTCATAACACTCAATAAAAAAGCGCTCCCTTAATTTTTGGCGAAAATTTATTCCTTGCTGCAAGCAATCTCTGAGCAACAACAGCATCCCTTCAACGCCTGAACCTTCCACAGTTTGATTATCGCAAGCAAGATAATTCCGGATAACTTTGTCAGCATCGCTGTCATCTCGTATTAAGGTATTTGCACTGTTAGGAATTCGATTATCTTTCACCGCCGATTTCCTTTATTGGAGGACCGTCATAATACCAAACCGGGTAACCCTTCGTAGGATTCAGCTCGTACCTTAGGGATTTATCTTTTTCAGCTTTCACCCAAGGTTTATTACCCGGCAGATCGCGCCAGTTGTGTAAATTCCCGATGCGATCGGCTGGCTCCGGCTTAAATTCGTCTGGAACGTAAAACTGCCTTGTCCCACCCTGAGTGTTGCGAGAACTGTTTACGCCATGAACTGACCATGTATCGGTTATTGGAGCGCCATACCCCTCGAAAGCCAATCCAGGTTTTTCGTTCTTAAATATCCCCATATGACGACCAACTGAGTTAATGCCCGATTGATCGGGAGTGGATGCACCAGCATTCGGGTCGTAATAATTCCCGTGCCGATCCATATCATTCTCGTTTCGCCACATGGCTAGTTTACTCGGAGGCGGAGTTTTTACTATCCGCATAGGCTTGCTCCAATCCATGCCTTTGTTGATGGATGTGCCGTCCCCGTACTCTTGAGCAAATGCATCGTATAGTTTTTGTCGCGCGGATACCTGGGCCGGACTGTATCCTTCTTTAGCTGCCAAATCTAAGTCCTTGTGAGAAAGGCCGCCCGTAACCCGGTCGTATACTTCGTCGCGTTTTTTAAGGCGCGCATCAATTATTTTATTTCCCATCGTACTTGGCTCATGGTCATCGCCCGCTCCTCCCATTCCTACTTCGTCATCGATTTTTGAAATCGTTAAATCTTTTGGTTTAGCGGTATCAATCTGGCCAAAATTAACGTCATGACCTGCCTTATGAGGCAGGCTGACCGCATGGGACTTGCGTGCACGAACGATTATGGAAGCTAGTTTAGAGCCTCTAGCAATTACTCTAGCGGAAATATGCACACTTACAGCCGCAGCCGCACCTCCGGCAGCACCTACCAAGGCTGTCGCCCCCCAAACTAAGACCTCTTCAGCAACGATAAATGTGATATCGAGCCCCACCTTGCAAACTGCGGCCCCCCACCTATCAGCCTCTATAAGAGCTTTGACCTCATCATAGTATTTTCTAAAATCATCGATCCAACTTTTTAGCCATTGCTCAAGTCGGTCAGCTACACCTACGGGCGTCCATTTATTGACGACCGGCATACCACTTATTGCTGCATCGATATCCTTTACTTTTTGATCCCGTTGAGCAGCAGACATTCCATCCGGCAGCGAACCGTATTTTAAATTATACCATTCCTTTTGTAGCTCCAAAACTTTCTTACGCTGATCAGCATCGTCGAGACCCAAACCTTGGACCTCCATGACGGCTTCTTTTAAGGAGCTTCTTGCCGCTTGAATTTCTCGGTCATCGCCGATACCGGCTAAAAGCCCTAAAAAAATGATCCGAGCCTTTGCCTCCGTGAGCTTATCATCAGCAAGCTGGCCGCAAGACTTATCTTGGAGAAATGTATCAGGTACTCCTGCGTCCGGTGCCGATAAACTTCCCATCAAGCACTCTCCACCGCTTCGCTTGACTGATTGCCCCAATGATTTACAAAAAACATTTCAGCAAATGCTGTGGGTGAAAGCGCAGAAAACAATAAATTACATTGGTTTTGTCTCACTCCTTGATCACCAAAACCAATGTTCCGAATCGAGCACAGCATGATCTTCACAGCCTCGTTATCCGCCCCAAGATCTCGACTTGCATCCATCAGTAATTTTTCAACAAGAGTATTTTGGGCATCCGTGTGACTATGAGAAAACGGATCACCGCTTGGCTCAACTCCGAGATCTGAAAAAAATCTAGTCCTAGTGGCGTCTCTCAATGCTCGCCGCTCAGGGTCTCGTCTAGCAAAGAAACCATCTGAATATCCCATTAGTTCAAATCAATCCTATTTCCATTTACAACAATGTGAACACCCTCTATAGTAATAGTTCCGTCTTCTTTAAGTCTAATTGATGATTTACCGCATATAAATTCCATCATCCTTCCAGCTACAACACTTTTATTTTGGCCAACCTCTTCATATGCGCCAAGGAGGACAGACTTATTTTCGATTCCTTGAACTGAAAGTTGATAGCCACCTCCCACCGACACCGTCTTGACACCTCCAACGATTTCTGTGGAACTGACCATAACCGTCTCCGCCTTATTCTTTCCGACGCCGATGATCATGTTGCCTTCACCCATGGCAGTTGCCGAGAGGAAACCAAGTTTATCCGTAAAGGAGGCCAGCTTATCACTAACAAGGTCACCTCCTACATTACGCATTAGCCCCATCGCTGACGTCACACTTCGTTGTAAAATGTTCGGGCCGACCATGAGCGTCATATTACCTCCGATAACTTCATCGTGGTTATTTCCTACCTCTATCGTCTTGTTATGACCTATAGATTCAGCTTGATTGTTATCAATACGTTTCGCTCTAGAGTTTTCGACGTGAATGCGATGATCTCTTTGAGCGTGGAGGTAAATCTCTTCACGACCATTTTCGTCTTCAAATGAGAGCTCATTAAAACCTTCGCCTTTGTGAGTTTGTGTTCGAAAAGTACTTCGGGTTTTATTCGCCGGTAAAGAATACGGCACCGTTTGCCGCGCATTCGGCACCACCCCCGTCACCAAAGGCCTATCCGGATCACCATCCACAAACGCAACCATCACTTCCATGCCGATGCGAGGTATGATCTGACCGCCCCAGGTAGAGCCTGCCCAGTTTTGGGCGACGCGGACCCAGCAAGTATCTGTCCCATCCTTCCTGGCCTTGCGGTCCCACGGGAACCATAGCTTGATGCGGCCATACTGATCCGGATGGATTTCTTCACCTTCTGGCCCTGCGACAATAGCCACCTGCGTGCCCTCAATCTTCGGACGCTTTGTGGTGCGGTGCGGGGTGAGAGGCACGCGGGCGGGGATGGCTTCGAAGGTGTTGCGGTATTCGGGCTCGTTGCTGTTGGTCTCATAGGAGCGATCCACAATGGTGTGGCTCGCTTTTATGATGACGTGTTCTTCGTATTCGTGTTCGGGGTGGGCAACCTCGTAAGGCGTGAAGCGGCGGCCTGCTTCGAGAATACGAGAGGTCGATCCGCCGAAGACGCGATCGTGGTCGGCTTCGATGGATTGCGCCCGCAGTTTTTGTGCTCGCTCTGCCTCTTCCACAGTCTTGATGCGGGCGGGATATTCGTAAAGTTCGCGCTTGGTCGCATCTGGCATCTGCACCAGTGATGGCGTCATATTGCCTGGCACCATGCCGGGTGTCTCGAAATTCCAGTCGGCACCTGCGCGCTGGCCCGACACATAGGAAAAGCGGCGAGCCCAGTCGTTAATGTGGTTGCGATCTGAGGAGCCTTGTGCCAATCTCACCCTGCCTTCGCCCTGAGCGGAAGGCGATGGTCCAAGCCATCCATTGGCGGTATCAGCCACATGCAGCTTGTGAGAGCCATCATAATGGCTGAACCAGTAAAAAAGTCCGTCTTCTTCGAACCGTCTAAGTAAATAAGACAGATCATCTTCGTTGAACTGCACACTATAGTGTTGCACAGGCGGAACTATGATGATGCCTGATGTATCCGGGGCGGGAATGCCGTGTTCGGAAAACAGCGTCTCGACCACATCCACCGACGTCTTGTCCATCCAGATGCGGCAGTCGGAGCGGCGGGATAGCAGCCACATTTGCGGGCGGATGGTCATGGAATAGGAGCGCAGGCCGCGGGTGATCGGTGGTCCTTCATGGAGGTCCGTGACCAAGCCATTGAAGGGGCGGCGGATGCCGCTTCCCTCGTCGCCGTCACCCTGTTGCACCTCGATTGACACATCCACCAATCGACCGATCAGCTCTTCCGGCTTGACCGCTTCTTTCTTGGCACGGACATTCAACTGTATCTCGAAAAGCTGCGAGACACCCTCGGTGATTTCCATCCGCTCGGGCAGCAATTGGTCTTCGCCAAGCGGCGACTTGACCTTCAAAACACGGCTGGCCTGGATGAAATCGGACGACGATGGTTGTTCGGTCACAGTCTATCTCCGCTATACATACGCAAAAATCTCGGGCTCAACGCAATTAGAGACGCTCTCCGACGAGATATGCGTATTTAAACTTCGTCGCGTTGTTTGGGACGTCATCGATTTTTGGACCAAACATCAGCTCAGGCGTCAAAACGGTGCCGATCTCTTTTCCGGATTGCGCGGTTCCCAGAAGGTAGATGTCTCGCGACATAAACACCTGATTACCGAAGGAATTGCCGATGGCGTAATTGACCTGCAAAGCGAATGCGCCGTGGCCCTTCTGGAGAAGAGCTTGCTTGATCTTGGCATCATTCGCCTTGAGCCACTTCTTGAGCCAGACCGATAGCGAGTATTCATTGACCCCGCCCGATATTTGGCTGAAGACAGCAGCGACGGCACCGCCAGCAGCCATCCGAGAGTTGAATTGGCGAGGCCCATCGGGCAGAGACATATAGGATGAGTCAGGACCCTTCCCCATGCGTTGAACAGGTACGACTTCATCCTCGCGCACCGGGCGCACGACGAAAGAGTCCGTTGAAACAGCGAAATTTGGCATTGATAACTTCTCCCAGCAGCGTCCGAGAGCGGACGGTAAACACCTGGCACAAATGGAACCTGCGCGTATCCGAACTGTCGGAACTGCGATGACGCAAGAGCTGGCCCGGCGCGCCATGGAAGCGCCGGGCCGGACCGATCTGTTAACCGGCCTTGGTTGTTGCCAGATCGTAAGAAGCGATCATTGGCGCCTGCTGCGTGTTGTTTTCATCGGCAGGCGTGTACTTAACTTCCATCTTGGTGAAGTTGAGCTTAATGGTCTCCACGGGGCGATCACCGCTGGAATCGACGGAGTAGCTGGCGATCAGTGTGTTCGTCAGCAGGTACTGGATGTAGGTGTTGCCTGGGTCACCTGTCGTTACGAGATGGATCGTCGCAAGCTTGCCCTGGCGGCCAGAGCACGCTTCACTGAAAAGCTTTGTGGAGGACGAGTCGCTCACCTTGGTGAGAATAACTTCCGAAATGGTGGGCTCGGAGGCTTCGCGGTTTGCAGCAGAACCAGCAGAGGTGTTCATGTTGCGGGATACGTTCCAGTGAATGGCCTCGATATCCATCCACTTGCGGTGTTCTTCGTGAGTCGCATCACCCTGAATACCGTCGATCTGCAAATAAATTGGCATGCTTAATGCTCCTGTAGCTAATGAAAGACCTCTTGCTCCGAGGTCGTGTTTGCCTCTCAACTACTGCCGCATGCGCCGGGACTTCCCATCCGACGCGGCAACTTTATCCACTGCACCCTTTTTGGCTGCTGCGAATTCATCACTTTCCCCAGCCGCTTCGACAATGATGTCGAAACCGCTTTCACCAAAATCGACAGTAATCCGCTTCACCTTCTCGCCAGCGATGACCTTTTCCAGGAAAAAGCTGGAGAGTGGCGGCAACAAATCCCTGCCAATCATGATTTCGATGGCGCGTGCGCCAATTTCGCTCGAGCCCGCCCGTCCGACCAGCGCGTCACGGGCGCGATCTGAAAGAGCCAACTCCGTGCCGTAGGCGTCATGGACGCGCCCGCTGACCTTTGCGATCTGCATATCGACGATACGGGAAAGCTGCTCCGGCCCCAAAGGCATGAACGGCAGAATGACCGTTCGCCCAAGGAATGCCGGTTTGAACTGTTTCGTCAGTTCCGGCATCAGCAGCGCTTCCAGAGCCTCTCCATCCGGCATCGTGTCCGGGTCGGCAGCGAGTGCCGTCAGCAGCTCCGAACCTGTGTTCGCGGTCATGAAAATGGTGGTGTTCTTGAAGTCGATGTCCCGGCCCTCGCCGTCTTTCAACATGCCTTTATCGAAAACCTGATAAAATATATCCTGCACGCCCGGATGCGCTTTGTCGATTTCGTCCAGCAACAGCACGCCAAACGGGCGGCGGCGAACGGCCTCTGTCAGAACGCCACCCTCACCATACCCCACATAACCGGGTGGCGAGCCGAGAAGGAGGGAGACCTTATGCTCTTCCTTGAACTCGGACATGTTGATCGTCGTCAGGTGGCTGTTACCGCCATAGAGCATGTCAGCTAGCGAAAGCGCGGTTTCCGTCTTGCCTGTGCCCGACATGCCAACCAGCAGGAACACTGCAGGCGGACGACGCGGATCGGACAAACCAGCGCGGGCAGCGCGCATGGCATCGGCAATGCGATCAATCGCCCAGTCCTGACCCACAACCCGTTGCTTCATGCGCTGGTCAAGCGATCTCGCACTCTCAATCTGGTCCGCCAGCAATTTACCAAGGGGGATACCAGTCCAGCGCGAGACAACAGCGGCAATCATTTCCCGGTCAACAACTGTCGGGACCAACCTCTCGTCACTGTTGTCAGGGGCTATCGCCAAAGCTTTGCGCTTCTTTTTGGCAGCATCAGCGCCGCCCTTGCCGTCGTCTTGCACACTCAGCGCGGCGATTTCGGCGTCGTAGCGCGAGTGCAGCCCTTCAATCGCCGTGTCCAGATTTCCAATTTCGGACTTAATCGCATCAATGCGGGCGGTTATGTCCTCGCTTGCTGGTTCACGCGCCAGCCATTCCAGTTCGGTGGAAAGGAGTGTTCGTTCATTCTCCATGGATCGCAGCTTTTCAGGAAGCGTCTGGCGTGCCAGCGACACAGCGGCAGATGCCGTATCCAACAAACTGACGGCCTTGTCGGGCAGTTGGCGGGCGGGCATGTAACGAGCGGACAATTGCACCGCGGCGACAATCGCCTCATCACGGATAACGACGCCGTGATGCTGCACAAAACTATCCGCAACACCACGCAACATGCGAATGGCAGTCGCTTCATCCGGCTCGCGCACATGCACAGGTTGGAACCGCCGGGTCAGAGCCGCATCCTTCTCGAAGTATTTCTTGTATTCAGCCCAGGTGGTGGCGGCGACAGTCCGAACTTCACCTCTGGCAAGTGCAGGCTTTAATATATTTGCTGCATCGCCCTGCCCGCTGGCGCCACCCGCACCAACCAGACCATGTGCTTCATCGATGAAAAGAATGATGGGATCAGTTGAACGCTTTACCGCGTCAATCACCCCGTGCAACCGCCTCTCAAACTCTCCCTTAACGCCAGCCCCGGCCTGAAGCAGCGACAGATCGAGGCTCAACAGCCGAACATTTCGCAATTTTTCGGGCACGTTGCCTGACACGATTTCCAGCGCCAGAGCTTCGGCGACTGCGGTTTTGCCAACGCCAGCCTCTCCCACCAGAATAGGGTTGTTCTGCCGACGGCGAGTCAGGATATCAACCATCTGGCGAAGTTCGTCGTCACGGCCAATGACAGGATCCAGCTTTCCTGTGCGTGCATCGTCGGTCATGTCCTGAGTGTAGAGGCGCAGGAAATCATTCTGCTCTTTGCCCGCACCGCCGAGCGCTGGATCTGTCCGATTTTCTGTCGGTTGCGACACATCTTCGCTTCGCAAACGCTCTAAAGCGCCGCGATCCATGAGTTTAAGCGACGGAAAAGCGGCGCGGACCATGCTGCGCAGCGATGCGTCCTCGTCCAAAGCCAGCAAAAGATGCAGCAGCGCAATCTTTGTGCGGCCATCCTGCAGGGATGCCAGAAGCCAGGCCTCACGTCCTGCAGTCAACACGTTTTGCGAAAGTGCCAGTGCTTCCCCATCACCAATCGCAGCCTCATCGAGAGCACGATCAATCTCGGATTGGAGCTTGTCTGTCGGTATCTGAAGTTGCTGGAAAAGGTCAGCGTTGGTGTCCGATTCCACAACTGCACACAACCAGTGGGAAATATCTACAAATTGATGACCGCGCCGCGCAGCTATAGATGCAGCGCTTTCAAGCGACACGCGCAACCCCGGCTCAAGCGCTTCTACTAGGCGATTGAGATCAATTTGCGACATGCAGCGAGCCTCCAGTTTGGATCATTCCACAACGTGACGTGGCATAGTTAGGTTGCTAAAACTCGCTTGTCTAGCCGAAAGTTGCATTTTTATTTGACGAGTTTAAAAAGGGGTGGTCACAATTATGCCTCATTTTCCATAAGTCTGTTCAATCAATAACCTTACGTAACGGAAGTAACTGTCACAGAACTATCATTTTCTACGGGGGATAAACTGGCTTTGGATCTCAGTGAAGACATTTCAGTTAAAGAATACCTTGGCGATTGTGGAGAAAATATTCGCTCCAACCAAAGAACTCGCGAACTATATTACAAAATTAAAGACGAAAGAAACCAAGCAAGAGCAGAAGAGCGCACTGTCTCACCACAAGAAGTTCTTCGGGTTTCTAATAAATGGACAGAGGTCAGCAATCTCGGATTGCAAATTATATATTCGGAAAGTCGCGACGTTGAAATATTAGCATGGCTTGCTGAAGCAGAACTACGCTTAAAGGGCTTTCTCGGGCTGCGTGAAGTTTACCGCGTTACATATGATATATTTTGCAACCAGTGGGACTCGGTCCGCTCTATCAGCGACGAGGATGATGATGAAAGATTTGCACCCTTTGCCGGTTTGAACGGCATTGGCAGCGAGGGAACGCTCATTCAGCCTTTGCGCCTCAGCTCTCTCATTCCTGGCGGCAAATTCGGTGAGAACACGCTTTGGGATTTCCAGCTGGCACAACGATCATCCGAAACCAAACGCAAGGAAGAGCTGTATAACGCGGCGTCCGAAGCAGGCATTGCGGCCATGTCGACCCATCTTGCGCAGGTCAATGCGTGTCTGTCGCTGTTTGATGAGATCAGCATGATCCTCTCGCAGAAATGCGGGGCGAATGCGCCTGCCAGTTCCAACATTCGCAACGCCCTGATCGAGGTCGCAGCCGCTATCCGCGCGCTTGGCGGGCGCGACGAAATTCCTGCTGCCGTCGGCGAGATTGCACGGATAGCGGAGGATGGCGGCGCACCAGCACAGCCAGCGGTTCAGAAAACAGCGATAAAAAATCCCGAAGAAATCGCTTCACGTGACGAAGCTTTTGAAACTCTTCTTACAGTTGCGCGTTATTTCCGCCGGATGGAGCCACATTCTCCAATATCGCTGGCCATTGAAACACTGGTTCGCAGGGGGCGCATGGATTTTTCAGAATTGCTCGCGGAGCTTTTACCCGAGGCGCAGGCACGCAACGCTGTGCTGACGGCTGCGGGCATCAAGCCCGGCGGCGAGAACAACGGAAAATAGTGAAACCACGGGAGCGTGAGCGCTCTCTTCAGTCAGCAATGCCCAAAAGGCATCAAGGAGGTTTGAATGGCAAGTGTGCACGAAAAGCTGGAGCGGGTTCGCAAGCCCCGCGTTCACATTAAATACGAGGTGGAAACCGAAGGCGCGATGGTGGTGAAGGAACTGCCGTTTGTGGTTGGTGTTCTGGGCGATTTTTCCGGCAACCCGACGCAGCCGCTAAAGCCATTCGGTGAGCGAAAGTTCGTTCAGATCGACCGCGACAATTTCGATGAAGTCATGCGCCGCATGACACCTGGTCTGAACATTGCCGTTCCTAACACGTTGCAGAACGATGGCACCGATATTCAGGTGAACCTGAAGTTCGAAAGCATGGACGATTTCCTTCCGGCATCGGTTGTCGACCAGGTGCCTGCGCTCAAAGCGCTGCTCGATGCGCGCAACGAATTGCGTGACCTTCTGTCCAAGGCGGACAGATCCGAAGACCTTGAGCGGCTGTTGGAGGACATCCTTCAGAACAAGACGGATCTCGGCAAGCTCGTATCCGAACTGAAAGAGAAAAATGGCGCACCACAGTAATTCGCTGCAGTTCAACCTGTCTTTGATGGCCCCGGCGCACGGGGCTTCACCTGTTCTAGCGGCGAAAGACGCCGCATTTGGAAGGATTGAAAAATGAGCGCTGAGAGCCTGCTGAAGAATGAGACACAGGCAACAACCGAACAGGACGGCGGTCTGCTGTCTAAGGTTGTCGCTGCCACTCGCCAAACCGAACCCGATCGCGCCCAGAACCTGCTGCGCACGCTGACCGACCAGGCGCTGAAAGGCACCGTCAAATACGATCGCAACCTGACCGTTACGTTGAACCAAGCCATTGCCGAAATCGACAAGGCCATATCCAGTCAGCTTTCGGCGATCATGCAATCCCCGGAATTCACCAAACTCGAGGGCACATGGCGCGGGCTGAACTATCTCGTCAAGAACTCCGAAACCAGCGTCAATCTAAAGATCCGTGTTCTCAACGCATCCAAGCGTGAGTTGGGACGCGATCTTGAAAAGGCTGTGGAATTTGACCAGTCGCGTCTGTTCAAGTCCATCTATGAAGACGAGTTTGGAACACCCGGTGGCGAGCCGATGGGTGCCATCATCGGCGACTACGAATTCGACAATTCGTTTGATGATATCCAGCTGCTCCAGGGCGCGTCATCCATTGCCGCTGCCGCCTTTGCGCCTTTCATCTCGGCTGCGAGCCCGCACATGTTCGGCTTTGACGATTACCGCGACCTGGCACGGCCGCGCGATCTCGAAAAGATCTTCGACACGGTGGAATATGCGAAATGGCGTAGTTTCCGCGAGAGCGACGACTCACGCTTCGTCACGCTGGCCCTTCCACGTGTTTTGGCGCGCATGCCCTATGGCCCGAAGACAAATCCTGTGGACGAGTTCGCCTATGATGAGACGAATGGTTCCCCGAATGGTGACCTGCCGCACGACCAGTATTGCTGGATGAACGCTTCCTACGTCATGGGAACGAAGCTGACCGATGCCTTCGCCAAATATGGCTGGTGCACGGCCATTCGCGGCGCGGAGAACGGCGGCAAGGTTGAAAACCTGCCGATGCATGTGTTCTCCAGCGACGACGGCGATCTGGATCTGAAATGCCCGACTGAAGTTGGCATTACCGACCGTCGCGATGCCGAACTTGGCAAGCTCGGCTTCCTGCCGCTGTGCCATTACAAGAACACGGATTATGCCGTCTTCTTCGGAGCGCAAACGGCCCATAAGCCGAAACTCTACGACCGCCCGGAAGCAACTGCCAATGCCGCAGTTTCCGCGCGCCTGCCCTATATGATGGCGACCTCTCGTTTCGCCCACTACCTGAAAGTCATGGGTCGCGACAAGATCGGCTCCTTCATGGAAGCATCCGATTGCGAAGTCTGGCTCAATCGCTGGATCTCCAACTATGTCAACGCCAATGACGAAGCGGGCGAAGAGTCGCGAGCGAAGTATCCTTTGCGGGATGCGAAAGTGACTGTTCAGGAAATTCCGGGCAAGCCGGGTGCCTATAACGCAGTCGCATGGATGCGTCCGTGGTTGCAGATGGAAGAACTGACCACATCGCTGCGCATGGTCGCTCGTATTCCAACCAAGAACTGAACCAAACAGGTGATGGGGGCTTTCCCGCCCCCGTCCCGGCCTTCTTGCCCGGAGCCCATTCATGCCGCCACGGTCCGTTTCGGACATTCGCAGTCAGGCCGATCAGCTCATCGCGCTGATCGATGATGCGCTGAACCGCCAGGTTAACGCTATTCTGCACCATGCCGAATTTCAGGCCATGGAAGCACGGTGGCGTGGCCTTGCCATGGTCGTGCGGGAGGCGAGCCGTAGCCCCGAGGTCAAGATCAAGCTTTTGAATGCGAGCTGGCGTGAACTGGCGCGCAGCATGGAAAGGGCAACCGACTTCGATCAGAGCCATCTTTTCGAAATCGTCTACAACCGCGAATTCGGCATGCCGGGTGGAGAGCCCATCGGCCTGATGGTAGGTGATTACGCATTTTCCCCTGACGATATAGGTGGTGTAGACGGCATCACCACATTGTCGCAGATCGGCATGGTGGCTGCTGCCGCGTTCTGCCCGTTCATTGCCGGTGCCTCTCCGTCCACAATCGGATTGGAAGATTTTTCGGAACTGGTCCGCGTGCAGGATTTCTCATGGCTGAAGCAGGAGAAATCGCGCCTGCGCTGGAATGCCTTGCGCGCCCGCGATGACAGCCGTTTCATCGGCCTCGTTGCGCCGCGCATCCTGCTTCGCTCGCCCCACAAACCCTTTTCCCGCCGACGCGAAGACCCGTTTCCATTTCGCGAACATATTGGCGAAGATGGAGATACATTGCTGTGGGGCAACCCCGCTTTCGCCTTCGCCTCAGTGGTGGTGCGCAACTTCATCGATTCAGGCTGGTTTGCCGATATTCGCGGCGTAACGCAGGATGAGATCGACGGCGGAATGCTGTCGTCCTGGCAGCTGCCGCCACTTGATCTGGGCATTGAGAGCAACGGTCTTTCCGCCCAGCCGCCCGTCGAAATGCAGCTGACCATGGGTCAGGAGCAGCAATTTTCCGATCTCGGCATCGTGCCTGTATCGACAACATATCTGTCGAGCATGGCGATTTTCAATGCCAATCAATCTCTCCATGCCCCTGGCCACTATTCCAAGGAAAGCGCCCGCCAGAATGCGCGGCTGGCAGCCATGCTGCAATATGTGCTCTGCGCCTCGCGCTTCTCGCACTACCTCAAGGTCATCATGCGCGACGATATCGGCCAGCTCAGCGATGCGCTGACGATTGAGCGCAAATTGGAAAACTGGTTGTCGTCCTACACTCTGGGCAATGACGACGCGGAAGCTTCGCTTCGTATCCGCTATCCGCTGCGCTCAGCTGGCATCAAGGTTTACGAAATTCCCGGAAAGCCGGGGAGCTTTTCCTGCACGGTGCGGCTGCAGCCGCATTTCCAACTGGACGACGTATCCACCAGCTTTCACCTCATTGCCGAGACAACCACGCCAACCGCATCGATTACGCGGTCTTCGCCTGAGCCACAAAGGATACAAGCATGACACTTCGCGACGACATCACCCGCCTCATCGATGCCGACCAATTGCAGGAAGCGATTGCCCATGCGCGGGACCATGTGAAGAAAAACGCCTCCGAGAAAGAGGGGCGTTATCTCTACATCGATCTCCTGATACTGGCGGGTGAACTTGAAAAGGCGGACGCCCAATGCAACGTGGCCTCAACCTTCTCGCCGCAGGATGCCGTCGGCTTTTCCCTTTTCCGCCAGCATTTGCGGGCCATGGCGGCGCGGGTAGCGTGGTTCGAGAAAGGTGCCGTTCCCGACTTCACACATGGACCATCCGAGCTGGACCAGCTGGCCATCAAGGCCAATATTGCCGCCCGTGACGGTGACGCAAAAACCGCACGCAAGGCGCTGGCCGAACTGGATGAGAAGCGTGCCGAAATTTCCCTTACCGTGAACGAGGGCAAGGCGGGCTACATTCGCGACCTCGACGACCGTGTACCTCACGCGCTTGAAGTGCTGACCAACGGCGGCAAATATCTCTGGATCGATTATGATCGCATCGAAAGCCTCGCCATCGAGCCGATGAGCCGTCCGCGTGATCTGGCCTACCGGCAGGCGGACTTGACCCTTCACGATGGCGCTATCGCCTCAGTCCTGCTGCCCGCGCTCTACCACGGCAATGAAACCAGCACCTCACTGCTGCTGGCGCGCGAAACAGTCTGGGACGAGGACGCGGCGCTTGTGACTGGAAGCGGCCAACGCTGCCTGATTGTTGGCGATGATCTCGTGCCTTTCCATGAAATCTCCAGCATGTCGGCACCGGCGCGCAACCAAGAAAGGCAGTCAGCCCTTGGTTAATCCGCTGGAACAGTACCGCCCCAAGCAAAGAACTTTGGCCCGCTCGGTTCTCGACCGGCTGCTGGATGACGCGCCGGATATGGAAAGCGATCCTCCAACAAGTCTTTCCGACCAAGTACGGGAGATGCGCGAAGTCATCAGGCGCGATCTTGAGCAGCTGCTCAACACGAGGCGCAATCCGGCAGGACCGCCCGCTGTCTTGAAGGAGCTGACGGACGCGCTGGTGAGCTACGGCGTGGACGGCATTCTTTCGGCAAACCTCGTCACCGACCAGTCGAAGGCAAAGCTGGCGCAGACAATCGAACGGCGGATTTCCATGTTCGAAACGCGCCTGTCGGACGTGACGGTGACCATCATAAAAAACCGCATTGATGGAGACCGGGCTTTGCGGATGCGGATCAACGCAACCTTCCGCCTTCATGAAGGAATGCCGCCGATCAGCTTTGAGTCCAAGATTGATCCATCAACCCAGCGTTTCCTTGTGGAGGCGGGTCATGGCTGAAGGCTTTCTCGAAAAATACAATGACGAGCTTTTCGCATTGCGAAAGCGCGCGTCTCGCTTCGCTGCCGCTTTCCCGAAGATAGCGGGCAGACTGCGCATGACCGGCGAGGTTGCGGATGATCCGCATGTCGAACGGTTGATACAAAGCTTTGCCTATTCCGCAGCCCGCGTGCGCCAGAAGCTGGATGACGAGTTTCCGGAGCTTTCCGACAGCCTTTTGGAGACGCTGTACCCGCATTATCTTGCACCGCTGCCCTCCATGAGCGTCGTGCATTTTTCGCCGAGCCCTGCGCTGGCAACCGTGCAGACCCTGCCGCGACACAGCGAAATTCTGGCCGAGCCGATTGGCGGTGAAAGCTGCCGGTTCCGCACCACACAAGACGTCCATATCGTACCGCTGGAGATCGCCTCTGCGACGCTTGCCAGCCAGCCGATCGATGCGCCCTTTTCGCCCTCATCCGCTGGAGCCGCATCGTGTCTGCGCCTTTCATTGCGCACCACCTCGCCCCGGCCCACAAGCTTTGGCGAAATGGGCCTGAATTCATTGCAGATCTTTATTTCCTCGGCGTGGCAGCAGGCAACGGCACTTCATGAACTGCTGACCAACCATTGCATAGGCCTTGCGCTTGCGCAGCATTCCGAAGACCGCAACGCCGTGTTTCTACCGCCGTCGAGCCTGAAGCCATCAGGCTTCTCGAAGGACGAGGCGATGTTGCCCTACCCAGCAAACAGCTTTGATGGCTACCGCCTGCTGACAGAATTCTTCGCGCTTCCGCAAAAGTTCCTGTGTTTCGATATTGCCGGGCTCGATCAATGGAGCGGTAGCGACTGCGAGCTTTACATCTATCTTGATGCCGCCGACTCTCGCCTCGAGAGAATGGTTGCAGCGAAGGATTTCGTGCTCAACGCGTCACCTGTCATCAATCTTTTCAAGCAGAGCTGCGAGCCGTTGACGCTTGATGGCACCCGCACGGAATATCGCTTGCTGCCGGACGCAAGGCGGCAACGGACCCGCGAAATCTACGGCGTGGAAAACGTGCAACTGACCACCCGTTCAGGCCAGATCGAGAAGACATCCCCCTTCTTCGGTCGCACGCAACGCAGCAACGGGTCCAATGTATTCTGGCAGACCTATCGCCGGTTCGATGATGATGACGGTTCCTCCGATACGGATATTGCGTTCATCGATCAGCAACGTGGTCCGCTCGGCCCGCTTGATGTCGTCGCCAGCGTCGATACGCTGTGCATCAACCGCGAGCTGCCAAGCCAGCTTCCCTTTGGCGGTGGGCATCCCTTTTTGCAGCTATCTGCGGGGAACGAGGCCGTGGGCTCGATCCAGGCCTTGATGCCGCCAACGCCCGCCGTGCGGATGAATGAACGTTCGGCACGCGAATGGCGGCTGGTGTCTCACCTGTTGCTCAATCATCTTTCGCTATTCGACAATGGTGGCGCGCCGCTGAAGGATATTCTCTCCCTTTATGCCTTCCGCGACTCGCCTGAAACGCGACAGCTGGTGGAAGCGATTACATCAGTCGAAGCCCGTAATTCCCATGCGCGCATTGGCTCTGCCATGGTTCCCGGCACTGACACCACGCTCGAATTCGACCCAGCAATGATCGACAGGCCTGCGGCCTACATCTTCGCCAGTGTGCTCAACCATTTCTTCGGGCTCTACACCTCGATCAACAGCTTCACCCGCCTGACCGCGACAATGCGGGGCCACTCCGAACCTCTTGCCCGTTGGCCTGCCCGTGCGGCGGACCGACCCCTGTTGTAGGAGGAAGACGATGCAGCGTGAGATGCTCGACATTGAGAAACAGCAAGCAGAGCTTCTGGCAACGAACCCAGGTGGCTTCGAGCCTGCCACGGCATTCCGGGTTGCGCAGCATCTGGCCTCCGATGATGAGCTGACGATCGGATCGCATAACGGTGCCCGCCCTACCCCCGTTGTTATCAGCGGTTATCGCAGGAAGAATGGCACGCTCGAACTGCGCTCTGCCTTTGCCCCTATCATCGGGCCGCTGGGTTCGTTGCCGCCTAGCTATTCGGAATTGCAGCAGCGCGAGGAGCGCAATCGCTCCAAGGCGTTGACGAGCTTCTTCAACCTGTTTGCCGCCCGTTTCAGCGAACTCTTTGTTTCGGCGACCGAAAAATACCGGATGGCGCGTGGGCTGCGCTGGTCGCAAGACCGCGAAAACAATGCTTTCCGCAAGACCTTGCTGTCGCTCACAGGCTTTGGCACTGCAGGTTTGAGTGATAATGCTGGCGTCAAGGACGACGTTCTCCTTCGGTTTAGCGGCCTGTTGGCAAATCGCAACCGCAACACGACGGCGCTGACTTCGATGCTGCAGGAATTCACCGGCCTGCCTGTAACCATCGAGCAGTTCTGCAGACGCTGGGTGCCGCTGCCTGTCCACGAGCAAAGCCAACTTGGGCAAGCCGGTGGCTTGCGTCTGGGCCAGAACGTGACAGCTGGCAGTGCCATCGAGGATTTCAGCAGCCGCTTTCGCATCGTTCTCGGCCCGGTTGGCTATGCGGATTATCTGGCGCTGACGCCCGGTTCGAAACGGCTTGCCGAAATCTTCGCCGTGGCACGCCTTTTCGTCGGCAGCGGTTTCGATTTCGATGTTCAGGTCATTTTGAAGAAAGAGGACATTCCGTTCTGCCGCCTTGGCCAAGACGCCTCCCCGGCAAGACTTGGCTGGAACAGCTGGGCGCGGGTTGCACCGGCAGGCAAGGATAGCATGGATGCGATCATAACCGAGCGCGAAGGCTCGGCGATCTCCAGCGTGGGGGCGTTATCATGAAACTTGTGCTGAAGGGCGCACAAACGAACGGTGGAGCAAAGCCCAACCAGTGGAGCCTTGAACACGGCAGTCGCATGATTGGGCGTTCCAGCGATAGCGACTGGCAAGTGAATGACGACGCTCGGCGGGTCTCCAAGCATCACTGCACTATTTCGCGGGATCAGGCCGGGTTCTTCATTGTCGACCAAAGCGCCAATGGAACTCAGGTGGATGGACGATTATTGCTGGAGGGCGAAACGACACGTCTGCAAAGCGGCTCACGCATCGGCATCGGCACGCGCACCTTCGAGGTCGTGATTACCGGTGAGGCAGAGGCGGATTTTAGTGATCCCGATCAGTCACTGCGCATCAGCGACGAGACAATGACAATCTCGGCAATCCTCTCAGACATTACCCCCAGCGGTCGTGCCTCACGAGGGCCGATCGCCGCAGGCGCTTCTAATGACGGCTGGCCTGATGCTGAACCAAGCCCATCGGGGAAGAAGACAAAGACCATCTCGCGCAATGTGGAAGTGGGCTGGGATGCCCCGCCCTCCACCAGTAGCGTTGGGACCGTGCTGCCAAATGACTGGAACGAGGAGCCGGTCGAAAGCAGCAAACACGAACATACCGATGCAATGAACATTCCCGTGCTCGTTTCCCGCCCTGCAAAGCCGAAGCCGGACGCGCAGGATTTCGACGCGATCTTCACGCCGGAAGCGCAAGCGCAGGAAAAGGAGCCAGAGGCTTTCATCAGTGCGCCGGGTCATGACCCGGTCGATGATCTTCTGACGCAACTGGAAAGAGAAACGGCAGAATGCCTAGCCGTTCTGGATATCGACCCAGCCGACCTCGCGCATGAGACCGATGCAACGACCGACAGGGCGCGGCTTGAGGGCCTCATTCGCCAGCAACGGCTTCTTGCGTCATCGCTCGAAACGCTGATCCGTACCTCCACGCTCAAGCTGGAGCCGAGGCTGATCGAAGCGAAGGCAGACGCGCAGAACGACTGGCGCACCCTGCTTGCTCACAAGCAATGGCGGCAGATGATCAGCAGAACGGACTACTGGTCCACATTCAAAAAGCAATTCGAAGAGGGTGGCCGAGCTTTATCGGTCAGGGAATTTCTTCAACGGGCAGCGCGTGGAGACGCCGCACTTGAAGAGGCTCTCAACCCACGCCAAACAGACACCAAGGGGGTAAGCAACCAAGATGAGGCATGAAAACCGAGTCGCCTGGAGCGAGGGCATGTTCCTTCGCGTTCAACATTTTCAGCAATCCGACCGCTGGACGGAACGACTTGTGCGCAACACGACGCGCAATCTCTCGCCCTACCCTTGGGGTGTGGCAGAGATTGGCATAGACCGAAGCGCACTTGCCATCGGGCAGTTCGCCCTGTCAAATCTGCGCGGTATCCTGCCGGATGGAACGCCGTTTGAAGCCCCTGAAGATACCGACCTTCCTTTGCCGCTCGATCTGGATGAGAGCGTCAAGAATGCCATTGTGTATCTGGCGCTTCCCGCCCGCCAACCCGGCAAGGCTGACATGTCCACCGGTGGAAAAGCCGATGTCAACAGCGTGCGGATTGTTGCCACGACCTATGAGGCCACGGACGCCAATGTTGATACCGATTTCGTAGCACCCATCGAAGTTGGACGGCTAAGCCTGAAGTTCCTGAAAACCGGTGATGATCTTTCCGGCTATGACCTCATAGGTTTGGCTCGCGTTGTTGAAGTCAGGTCTGACCGCGCCGTAATCCTGGACCCAGATTTCATCCCGCCGGTGCTGAACTGCGCCGCGTCATCTCGGCTGAGCGAACTTTTGACCGAGTTGCTTGGCATCGTCAGGCACCGGGCACAGGCCATTTCGGAGCGGATCGGTGATCCGACGATCAGAGGCACGGCGGAAGTGGGGGATTACTTCCTTCTGCAGATACTCAATCGCGCCGATCCGCTGCTTGCTCACCGTTCCGCCAATGCAACGCGCTTCCACCCCATTCGCTTTTACGAGGATTGCATTCAGCTGGCCGGTGAACTTGCCACATTCACGACGGATAAAAAGCGCGCAACGGATTTTCCGCCCTATCGGCATGACGACCTGAAAACAAGCTTCGCCGCCGTATTCGATGATCTACGCACATCGCTCTCAGCCGTTCTCGAGCAGGCCGCTGTCGCCATCGAACTCATAGAGCGCAGGCACGGCGTGCGCGTCGGAACCATTCACGATCGCACCCTCCTGCGCGATGCCGGCTTCGTTCTCGCCGTGCGAGCTGACATGTCCGCCGAGGACATTCGCCGCAAACTGCCAGCGCAGATCAAGGTCGGTCCGGTGGAGCGCATTTCAGAGCTGGTCAATGTGGCGCTTCCGGGCATTCCCGTCCGGTCTCTGCCGGTGTTGCCGCGACAGCTCCCCTATCGCTCGGGCACGATTTATTTCGAGATCGATACCAAGTCACCTCTTTGGAAGCAGCTTGAAACCTCTGGCGCCATTGCGCTGCATCTCGCGGGTGAGTTCCCCGGCCTTGAGATGGAAATGTGGGCGTTACGCGAATGAGCAACGACAAGCCTTCTTCATGGCAGGATTTGCCGACAGTGGTGGAAATCACCGACGAAAGCCGGCTTCGAAACAAGAATGCCCGCAACATGGCTGCCATTCTGGATGACATCATCGAGACTGACATTGTGCCCGCACGTGCGGGACGCGGCGATAATTCGCTGCCGATCGATGCGCTGCTTTCCAATTTCCGTTTCGGCGGCGAAGAGGTGCCAACGCTGGTGCAATCGGCAGCGCCGTTGCTCAACCTTGCGCATGTGCTGCGCTTCAGCGATGTTGAACCCGACCCGGAACATCTGCGCCGCGCCTGCATGGAAGCCATCACACGTTACGAGCGCGACCTGGGGTCAGCGCGTATCAGCCCGGAACGCGCCAGAGCCGCCCATTACGTGGTGTGCGCCACCGTGGACGACGTTATCTTGAGCAAGCCGTGGGGCGTGCGTGCTGGCTGGGCGCGCTCCGGCCTCGTTTCCACCTTCCATAACGATGTGACCGGCGGTGACCGCGTATTCGATATTCTCGACCATTTTCACCAGTCGCCGGGTGCCAACAAAGATCTTCTGCTGCTCCTCTATCTCAGCCTTTCTTTGGCCTTTGAGGGTCGCACACGCGTTTCCGCCAAGGGAGCGCTCGAGCTTTCCCGAATCCGCGACAGCCTTTATAAAACGCTGATTGGCCAATATGGCGTGTTTGAGCGTGAACTGTCTCCGCACTGGCAGGGTGTCCAAGCCCGCCACACGCCGCTGCGCACCATGGCAGCACTCTGGACGCTGCTCTCACTGATCGCACTGGCATTCGCCTTCGGCTACCTGTTCTTCACCCTGTCTCTGAACAGCGCCTCCGATACAACCTTCGAGCGGCTGGCATCGTTGCCGCCAACGGATACGCCGAGTGTTCTCATCACAACACCGCCTTCCCCACCGGAAACACCCACTGTTCAGGCGCAGCAACCGAGAGCCGAGCCTCCAAGGACTGTCGAGCCGCCAAAACCGACGCGACTGGATAATCTGATGGCTTTCCTCCAGCCAGAGGTTCAAAGAAATCTGGTAACGCTGGCAAATGTGAATGGGCGCCTTCGCGTGCGCATCAACAATTCCGGCCTCTTCAATGTGGGAAGCGCCGATGTCAGCCCGCAATTTCGTGATCTGATCCAACGAATTGGCGGCGCACTTGCGGCCGACAAGTTCCGTGCGGTTGTTATCGGCTACACGGACAATGTGCCGATCAAAACCATCCAGTTTCCATCAAACTGGCACCTTTCGGAAGCTCGTGCCAAGGCGGTGGGCGATATTCTCTCCACCTTCACCGGTCCCGATGCCATCCTGACCGAGGGCCGCGCCGATAGTGACCCGATTGCCGATAACAACACGGCGGAAGGTCGCGAGAAGAACCGCAGAACTGAAATCATGGTGCTGACCAATCCCGGCGAGCAACTGAGCGAAGCGGGCATTCTTTCCCCCACAATTACAACGACAACCGGACAGCAACCAGGTGAGGCCCAGCAATGAATCCGCTGAGTTATTTTTATACGATCCGGTCATATGTCGATAGCTACGCTTCCATCATCGGCAGGCGGTTCATCTCCTTGCTGTGGGCCGTGGCGCTCTGCGTCGTCATCTGGTTCTACGGCTATCTCGTCAGCTTCGGCACGTTCAAGCCGTTCGGAACAACCCAAGCGCGGTTGATCGCCATCGGCATCATCCTGCTGATCTGGATCATCTACATCGCTGTCACGCTCTACCGTGCCCGCAAGCAGGACAAGGAACTCGTAGACAGCATCGAGCAAGAGGCGCTCAACAACAGGAATGCAGAGGTCGGGGAAATACAAACCCGCCTGAAAGAGGCGCTTGCCCTCTTGCGCCGCGTTACAAAGAAGCGGTTTGGCTATATCTACGATCTGCCTTGGTATGTGATTTTCGGGGCACCCGGTTCCGGTAAGACCACGGCGCTGACCAATTCCGGCCTGCAATTTCCGCTGGGTGACGCTCTGGGCGAAAACGCCGTGAAGGGTATCGGCGGTACGCGAAACTGCAATTGGTGGTTCACGGATGAGGCAATCCTCATCGATACCGCGGGGCGCTACACCACACAGGACGATCTAGACGGCTCATCCAAGGCCGGATGGGAGGGTTTCCTCAACCTTTTGCGCCGCTATCGTCGCTCCCAGCCAATCAATGGTGCGCTCGTCACTCTATCCATCCACGACCTTCTGACGCGTGACCCGGAAGAACAGCGGCAAGAGCTTCGATCCATCCGGCAGCGGCTGTCGGAACTGGACGAGTATCTTCATGCCCGCGTGCCTGTTTATGTCGTGTTGACAAAGGCTGACCTTCTGGACGGTTTCATCGAATTCTTCGATGGGTTCAACAAGACGGATCGCCATCAGGTCTGGGGCACGACATTCAAGCTGGACGAAAGCTATTCTGGGCAGGATCTTCCGCAACGCTTTCTCGAAGAATTTGAACTGTTGCAGCAGCGTGTCGATGCGATGCTGATCGAACGGTTGCAACAGGAGCAGAATGCCGAGATCAGGGGGCGCATTTTCCGCTTCCCGGCAGAACTTTCCAAGCTCAAGGACAGACTGCACGAGGCACTGAGCGAGCTTTGCGCCAGTTCGCCGCTCATCGAATCGCCGTTGCTGCGGGGTGTCTACTTTGCGTCGGGCACACAGGCGGAAGCTGGCACAACAGCGCCTCGCGCCCACCGCAGTTACTTTCTCGTGCGCCTTTTCAAGGACGTCATCTTTCCGGAAGCTGCACTCGTCATGCGTGACAAGCGCCTTTCCGGCAGACAGTTGCTGGTCCGGCGCGTAGCTTATGGCGTATGTACGGCTGTCGTAGCCATCGTTTTCGCTGGCTGGATTTTCACCTATTTCGCCAATACGCAGGCGCTGGCGGAAGCCGACCGCAAGCTGAACGCCTATCAGCAGCTCGTACAGGGTATTCCGGTGCGCAATGTATCGGATGCCGATTTTCTGCGCATCCTGCCGGCGCTCGACAATCTGCGCGACGTGAATTCCGGCTTTCAGAAGGATCGCGTCTGGAACGTTGGCTTCGGGCTGGATCAGGAAGAAAAGATCGCAGGACGGCAGCGTGACGCATACCAGCGTGCGCTGAATGCATTGCTCCTGCCGCGAATGATCGTGCAATTGCAAAAGCAGTTACAAGATGAGAACGATGTGACACGCACGTTCAACTCACTCAAGCTTTACGGCATGCTGGGTGGTCTTGGTAATCTCGATCGGGATTTCATGACTGTGCAGTCGCACGATATGTTTGCCTCACTCTATCCGGGGGATGGGCGCGCTGCTGCCCGCGATGCACTCAATCGACATGCTCGCGCTCTGGCGACTGGTGCACTTGCACCGATTGAACTTGATGCGAGGCTGATATCCAAAGCGCGAGACACGATCCGGAATCAGGCCATAGGTGCGCGTGCCTATGATATTCTGGCTGGCCTTCCGCAGGCACGCGAGCTTGCGGAGTGGAACCCTTCTGGTGCGTTCGGTCCGCTTGGTGAACGTGCCGTGGAACGTGAAAGCAAGGCACCGCTGGTGGATGGTATCGAAGGGCTGTTTACCGCCAATGGATATCGCAGCGTCGTCATTCCACAGGTCTCCTATGCCTCTCGCGTCGCATTGTCTGAGGCCTGGGTTCGCGGGTCTGACGATGCCATTCGTGGTGCAACGGTTGAAACCGTGGCGCAGGCCGCCCTTCAGATATACTTCGACCGATTTGAAAAGCGCTGGAACGACCTTCTCACAGATGTCCGCATCAAGCCTTCGCAAAGCCTTGGTGACGCGGTGGAGACCACACGTATTCTGGCCAATGATCGCAACATTGTCATTGAAGCCGCCAGATCCATTGCCGATGCCACAGACCTGCGCCCCAATGCGGGGGCAAGTTTGACGACACTTGCCTCAACCGCAGACGGCGACAATACCGCTGCGATTTTATCCGCGACCGTCGATGCCTCCGACCCCTACGGCCCTCTGCGCGACATGCTGGCGGTGAAAGGTTCAGGCAGTGCCAACCAGGAGAATGGCAGCAAGGACGCTGGTTCACCATCCGAACAGCTTCTGGTAAATATCAAAGAACTGCATGAGCAATTGGCACGCTCCTCAACCACATCAGATGAGGTGGCGAAGGTGTTCGATGTGGACAGCCAGCTGACGAAAGCCAATCAGGATCTGTTGCAAGAGGCCCGTCAGCTTCCGGCACCGCTTGATATATGGGTTGCTGGGCTTGCCGCCGATGTCGGCTCGCTAGCGGTCAAATCCGCCCGTGGCCGGATTGCCGACCTTTGGGCGGCAGAGGCAGCTTCACTTTGCTCATCCATAGTTTCTGGACGCTACCCATTTGATCGGGCATCGCCGAGAGATGTTGCGATGGCGGATTTCACGAGGCTTTTCGGCCCGACCGGCACCTTCCAGACGTTCTTCAAACAGCGCATGGAGCCATTCGTGGACAAGACGACAACGCCATGGGGCTGGAAAGGTACTTTTGGCGCAACCGGTATACCCAGCGATGCCATTGCGCAATTCGAGAATGCCGACAAGATCTTCCGCGCATTCTTTCCCAATGGAAGTGAAGTCCCAGCCGTTTCCATCAACGTAAAGCCGGTGTCGCTGTCTCAGGCATCCAGCGCGGTGATGCTGGAAATCGAAGGCGAGCGGGTCGTCTATTATCATGGTCCGGTTCAGGCGAAATCCATCACGTGGCCATCGGAGGCCAACTCCGCCAATCTTTCGCGCATCGCCTTCCAGCCAGGTGGTTGGCAGCAGGCGAAAACAGAAAACGGAGACTGGTCTCCTTTCCGCCTGCTCGATGATGCTAAAATCGATAATCAAGCCGGTGATCTGTTGCGAGCGAGGTTTGAGAATAGCGGTCAGGTGGCAGAGTTCGATATTCAATTTGGATCAGTGCTCAATCCTTTCAGGCTGGACGCGCTTGCGAAGTTTAGCTGCCCTGCTCAATTCTGAGCGACAGATGTCACCTTTAACGGAGGGGATGATGACAATGAAACTAGACCGACGCCGCAGAGCTGACTTGTCAGTCTGATGGCAAAGCAAGTCAGCACTCCCGCAAAAGCAGCGGTCGAAAGCGACCGGATTGGCTTTTTCGGGAAAATCCAGAGCCACGGAGATTTCCTCTCCGAGGGTCTGGACCGCGATCTTATCGGCGCCCTCGATGGCTGGGTACAGGCCGGAATGCACGCCTGTGCTGATGCATTCGCGTCGCGCTGGAATTCCGTATTTTCCGCATCCCCTCCATTGCGCTTCATTACCGAGCGCGGAATTTGGGGCCCCAATGCCTATGCGGGTGTTCTCCTTCCCAGCCGGGACAGGGTTGGCCGTAAATATCCGTTGGTCGTCTTGGCGCAGATGGCAGACTTCAACTATCATCCAAGAACGATCTATCTTGATGACACGTGGTTCATGGCAGCAGAGGCGGTGGCCGAAACGTCCATGACACAAGACTTCGACATGCAGCGTTTCACCACCGCGATCAAACGGTTGCGAATGCCTAAACCGAAGGGCGAAGATGAAGATATCAGATTTTCAGCCCGCTCCGGGGAACCGATAAGCCTGTGGTGGTACATTGACGCCGACACGCGCCGCGCCCGCGGTATGAAATTTGAAGGAAAGCCGAAGGCAACGGATTTCGTGAAGCTTTTTCGTGAGCAGATTGCCACGGATGAGGCGGCCACGGATGCAGCCCCCGCCTCAACCCCGCCTCAGAAAGCCACGACCGAAACCAAACCCGCTGTCCCACCAAAACCCGCTGCTGTGCCAACCCCGCCGCCGCAAGCTGCACCCGCGCCATCACTTGTTTACAGTTACGCCACCCATCCGGGCACGCGCCTCAGCGTCAACGCGGACGCACTGTTCGTCTCAAAGAGCCCTGCTCTCTTTGCCATTGCCGACGGTGTGGGAGACAGCAATGCAGCAGTCGAGGCTGCAAGGCTGACAATGAATGCGCTAACAGACATAACGAGCAACGACCATGCTGAATTTGTCGCGCAGGATATCAAAGGCAAACTCGGCACCGTCAACAGCCTGTTGCTATCACGCCAGGTCGGCACGGAAGCACCACGGCCGATGGCAAGCGTGGTTCTGGCTTCTCTTGTTGAAAACACTCTCAGAGTTTTATGGTCAGGTGATGCGCGCGCCTATCTGATGCGGGATGGCACCATGCATATGCTGTCGCGCGATCACGTGAGCGTCGGCATAAGGAAGCAGCTGTCGCAATGCCTTGGGCTTTCCCAACAGTTCCGTCCAGATACACTAAGCGAAGAATGGGGCTTGCGCGACCGCCTCCTGCTGTGCAGTTTCCCGCTTATACAGGCTCTGAAAGAGCGCGTGGTTGCCGAGATCTTGCAAGAAACGCGGATCGACGATTGCGCCAATGCTCTGATACAGGAAGCTCTTATCGAGAATATCAGAGAGAATATCAGCGCGATTGTGATCGGAAACCAGCTTGAGCAGCAATGACGAGGTTGCTAGGCGTTTTGCCGATTTGTGGGCGGCGATACGACGGTCGGAAACACCGGACGACGTGATAGATCGTATTCGCGATGCACTTGACCGCAAGGCGACGGCGCTGGCTCATCAAAATCCTGACTATATCGAAAACAGTTTCATTGTTGAGGCTGTGACCCATGAAACGGAAACCACACAAATCCTGCAGGTAACTCATCGCGACCTAGGCACCTCCTCCGCCATCAAGACAGTGCCGGAAAAAGCGCGTGATGATGCCTTTCTCGTTCAGAACCTGCGAAGAGAAGCTGAGATCGGGCTTTCCCTTCGGCATCCCTGCCTTCAGGAAATCTCGGCACTGCTACGGCTGACGGACGGGCGGCCGGGCCTGCTGCAGCCATGGACGCCTTTTACGTTAGCAACTCTTCTGAGCAGCAGAAAACTGACACCGCATGAGATCAACGCCAGCTTGCATCGGCTTCTAAGCGGGGTTTCTGCTCTTCATGCTGAGAGTTTCGTCCACGGTGATATCACGCCCGCAAATCTTCTCGTTCCAGACGGAGAACTCGACAAGGCGCGGCTTGGCGATTTCGGGATAACGTTGAAAACAGGCGAATTCCACCATATGCACGGCATCAGCCATGCGGGTTCACCTGAATTTTCAGCTCCGGAGCAATTGGCGGGCGAAGCAGCACATCCGAAGCACGATATCTATTCGATCGGAAGGCTCGCAGAGCGGATGATCAGCGCGCTTGATGGCGAGGCGGATGAAAAGCTTGCAAGGTTTATGCAGCTGTGCACCGCATCAGATGCGTCTAAGCGCCCTCGTTCTGCTACCGATGCGGCTCTTCTTCTCAGCGGCGAGTGACGTTATATCACCGCCGCCTCGCCTCGGCAGAAATCAGTTTGAACCGCCGGGCGGCGGCGCTGCTGCGGTTGGCACGCTCTTCTGGAAGACCGTCAGCAGCTTGGCAGAATCCACCAGCGGCGCGTTGCTCGCATAGAGAACATCGCCCTTCTGCATCTGGAAGAGCTGCATCAAGGCGATGCTGGACGCATCACGCATATTGACGTGATAAATCACCGGCTTCATCGTTGATGTAAAAGCGACCGGATCTTTCGAGCCCGCAGGTGCCCTGGTTGGCACATTCACAATCTCATTGCGGAAAACATAGACATTGCGGGCGTCAGCGCGGTCATCCAGCAAACCACCGGAACGACCAACGGCCTGCGCAAGCGTCATCTTTCCAGTTTCAAACTGAAACTCGCCTGCGCTTTTAAATGCGCCCAGCGCAGTAAAGCTGGAGGCATCGCCATCGATCATGATCTGGTCGTCCGGTGACACGCGAATATTCTGGCGATCTTCCCGCATGATGCGATCCAGCGAGGCGCTGGCGCGCTGGCTTCCGCGAACAACAGTCACCTGCGCTGCAGCCGGTGCGACCGTCGGCCCACCAGACTGGTTGATAACATCCAGCACCCGTTCCTGTCGGGCAGTCAGCGCAATCTTGCCGGGCGTCTTGACTGCGCCGCTCAGCATAACCGCGCTGGTCGGCTTATCGATAACTGTGACAACAGCCTGGGGATTGACTGCAGACCCCTTGAGACCGGTCACGACCTGCGACTGCAGGCCCTCCGGTGTCGAGTCGATCACTCGCTTTTTGCCAATGAATGGCAGATTAACGCTGCCGCTCTGATCAACCGTAAAACGTCCGAGGTTGAGGGTCTTGCTCTGCGTCGACGAGAAAAGTCCATCTTCGCCCGTATCAAATACAGTGATGTCAATAACATCGCCACGACGCAGACGCTGGGAATTATAGCCAGTATTACGCAAGGCAGTCAGGCCCGGGCCGTTAGCGCTTTCCAGCGAAGACTGCAACAATGGCGCAGCAGGTGCGTCCGCCAACTCGATAACACGAATTTTTTCGTTGGTTTTGGGAAGAGTTGCTGACCGGATATTTCCGGCAGTCGGACCATCCGAGGGCTTTGCACAACCGGCCAACAAAGCCAAAAGAAGTACCGACGCAACCTTCTTCATCCGACATCCCCGCAATAGAATCACATACACGCAGGAATAGCATCAAAGCGATTTCGGACAATATCAGTGAAGCTGAAAATTGAAAAGATGAGAGCGGTAACAAGCGCGCTGTTGCCTTTCAGCAACCACTTACGTAACGTAAGGCATTGAATTTTATAGTACTTGGCGATGCACAGCTCGACTGCGGAGCGCATACCCTTAAAATTCACCCCTCATTGCCGACGGATGCGGCCTGATGGCTCCGTTGCGATGTCTAAGCATATTGCTCGGCTAGGCAGCTAGAAGGCGGCGGAACTGGTCCGCCGCCTGTCTCAAAATTAGAAGCGGTAGTTCACGCCGCCTTTAACAACGTGGTCGGTCAAATCCGTGTGCGAGGTGACGCCGTTGGAGAAGGTGCGAACATCGTCTGTTGCTACATAGTTGTATTCGACCTTGGCAGATACCTGTGGCGTAAAGCGGTGCTCCGCACCTGCGCCAAGCAGGTAGCCTTCCTTCATGCCGTCAGGGCCTGTCACACCGCCGCCATCACGCAGGCTGGTGACGGTCAGACCGGCTGTGCCGTAGACCAGCGTGTCGTCGAGCTTAACACCGGCGCGAACTTTCGCGGCTGCGCGCCAGCGTTCCTTGAGGTTACCATTTGGCACCTTCGCACGGGTGTCGCCCAGATGCGTGGCTTCAACTTCACCACCAACGACGGCAGATCCGAGATCATAGTCGTAACCCGCCTGCGCGCCGAGCGCCAAGCCCTTGCCGCCCTTGAAAGGGTTGGCGCTTGGCATAGCCGCGCCGACGTGTCCACCAACATAGGCGCCAGTCCAGGAGGTCTTCGGCTCCTCGGAATAGGCAGGCGGCGGCGCCTCGTAGGATGACAGATCTGCAGCCAAAGCAGGTGCTGCCACAAGAGAGACAAGGGCTGCAGCTGCAACAGATTTCAGGGTCTTCGACATAGGTTTACTCCACACTTTGTTCTTACACTGTGACCCAAGCTGGCCACTAAATTCTAAAACACATCCTGGACTGTGCGTCTGATTGCGGTTTTGGCTAAGAATGGCACAAAGGTAAGGCACGTTCCGCAATTCCGTTAGAATTTGCCTAAAACTTTAACTGTATGGATAACAAAGAGTTAACTGTCCTGGCTCGCGCTGGCTCATAGGTTATAGGGCCAAGCTCGTTGCTTCAACGATCCAAAAATCTCATATGCGAACATGGCGTTGGAATGCGGCAAACCGGTCGCTCTTCGAGATAGCACATCATCGGCACAAGCATATGGAGATGATGAACGTCGCTCAACTGACCGCGTTTCGCCCCAATTGGAACAGAACCTGCTCTGAAATCATTTCTACCGCAAATCCTATAAGTTATTTCCCTTAATCGGACTTATGATGACGTCAAAGATACGTGCCCAAAACAGGAACAATCATGAGAGAAATTGATAGCAAAGCCACGACGGGCGTTGAAGGTCTGGATGACATCTTGTCTGGAGGCCTGACACGACGGCATGTGTTTCTGCTTGAGGGATCGCCCGGCACCGGCAAGACGACAATATCGCTGCAGTTTCTGATTGAGGGAGCAGTGAGGGGTGAGCGCTGCCTCTATATAAGTCTTTCGGAGTCTGAAGAGGAGTTGCGCGATAGTGCGGCATCTCACAATATGGTTCTGCACGAGAACATCGAAATTTTCGAACTGGTGCCGCCGGAAAGCCTGCTCGATGCGGACCAGCAGCAGAGCCTGCTGTATTCCTCCGACCTGGAACTCGGTGAAACGACGAAGCTGATATTTGACGCCTTCGAGAGGATAAAACCTGATCGAGTGGTCATCGATAGCCTTTCGGAAATTCGATTGCTTGCCCAGAGTTCCCTACGCTATCGGCGCCAGATACTGGCACTGAAGCACTTTTTCTCGAAGTCGGGCGCGACGGTTCTGCTACTGGATGACCTGACCGCTGATACTCTCGACAAGACAGTCCATAGCGTCGTGCATGGCGTTATTCATCTTGAAGAACTCTCCCCTAACTATGGTTCGGAACGTCGGCGAGTGAGGGTTTTGAAGTATCGTGGACAATCCTACCGTGGCGGCTACCATGACTTTGTCATTCGCACCGGTGGCGTGGCGGTATTTCCGCGTCTTCGGGCTGTCGAACACAAGACGACGTTTGTGCGAGATACGCTCAGCAGTGGCATTGATAGTCTCGATGGGCTTCTCGGTGGCGGCATTGATCGCGGATCGAGCACTCTTCTCATTGGGCCTGCTGGCACAGGGAAAAGCATTTTCGGCATCCAGTTCGTTGCCGCCGCCTTGGCTCGTGGGGAAAAGGCAGCAATGTTTATTTTCGATGAAGAACTAGGCCTGCTCTTTAATCGAATGAGACATATTGGCATCGATCTGGAGGCAATGCGCGACGAGGGCAGCCTCTACATCGAGCAGCTCGATGCGGCGGAACTGTCTCCCGGTGAGTTTGCCCAACGCGTGAGAGAACATGTCGCAAAATATGATGCGAAAACCGTTCTGATCGACAGTATCAACGGGTATCAGGCATCAATGCCCGAGGAAAATGCGCTTATCCTGCATATGCATGAGCTGCTACAGTTCTTGAACAGGCAGGGGGCAAACACTTTTCTGACAGTTGCTCAGCACGGTCTCGTCGGCGACATGAAATCTCCCGTCGACGTAACTTACCTAGCAGATACGGTTATCCTGCTTCGTTATTTCGAGGCTGTCGGCCGCGTCAGACGGGCCGTGTCAGTTATCAAGAAGCGGACTGGCATGCATGAAGACACGATCCGCGAATACAAGATCAACGAGAGCGGCTTGACGCTCGGAGAACCGATTTCGTCCTTCCAGGGCGTGCTGAGGGGTGTCCCGTTTCTGATGCCCGAAAAGTCTATCGACTCCCCAGATTAAGAAAGCTCGGAAAATTATTGATCCCGGACACTTCGCTCTCATCTACACGCCAAATGGCAGAGATGGTGACATAGCAAAATCTATCCTCGCAGAAGCAGGTATAGACTCACGATCGGTCTCCTCTTTGCCCGGCATGGTATCGGCGCTGGGCGAGGATGTGGCATTTGTCGTCGTGACTGAGGACACGTTGCGCTCTGCAGACTTGCGGGGCCTTTCCGACTGGATCGGCGCGCAAGCCGCGTGGTCCGACCTGCCCTTCATCGTTCTGACCCATCGTGGTGGAGGGCCAGATCGCAACCCGATAGCTTTGCGGCTCTCGGAAATTCTCGGCAATGTCAGCTTTCTGGAACGACCGTTCCATGTCACCACCTTCATCAGCGTCTCCAGAACCGCATACCGAAACCGTCTTCGCCAGTTCGATGCCAGAGCCAAGATCGAAGCTTTGGCAGATAGCGAATTGTGGCTTCAAACTGCGTTGAGTGCGGGCAGGCTCGGCTCGTGGCAGCTTGAACTGTCGTCGATGTGCTTTATCAGCTCTGCGGCGTGCAAGACCATCTTCGGATTTGAGGCGGATGCGGCTTGCACGTATCAGGACCTTCTAGCCAAGGCCCATCCAGACGACCGCTTGCGCGTGGAAGCTGCGGTTCACGATACCGTCGAAAATGGTAGCGAATATGCCATCGAGTACCGGATTAGCCGGCCCGATAGCTCTGTGCGTTGGGTGGAAACGAAAGCACAGCTTTATCGTGATAGGCGGGGCGTACCGAGCAAGCTGGTCGGTGTCGCGGCTGACATAACCGAGCGCAAGGAAATCGTTGAGCGACAGCGCCGCGTGAACGAAACTCTGGAGCTACGCGTAGCCGAAAGAACGGCGGAATTGCTGAAGGCCCATGAAACTGTCATGGCCGAGGTGGATCATAGGCAAAAAGCCGAAGAGCAATTGCGGCAAGCGCTGAAGATGGAGGCCATCGGCCAACTCACCGGCGGTGTGGCACATGATTTCAACAATCTGCTCATGGCGGTAATGGGAAATCTCGAACTGCTGGCAAAGCACGTCTCCGGCGATGAGAAAGCCACCCGGCTTATCGATGGTGCGCTGAAGGGTGCAAAGCGTGGCGCGTCGCTGACCCAACGGCTTTTGGCATTTGCCCGCAGGCAGGACTTGCAAGTGAAACCGGTCGATATGCCCAAGCTTGTCGAGGACATGGATGAATTGCTCCGTCGGTCCGCCGGCTCGCGTATTTCGATTGAGCGTGCAATTGATGCGGATCTGCGTTTTGCCTTGGGCGATGCGAACCAGATCGAGCTCGCTCTCCTCAATCTCGTCGTAAATGCACGAGACGCCACGCCTGATAGTGGCACCGTGACAATCAGCCTGCGCGAAGACACCATCGCGCACTCGACGGCGGAGCTGTCTGCCGGAGACTATATCGTTCTCTCCGTTGCAGATACGGGTGTTGGGATGGACGCAGACACCTTGAAAAAGGCGATTGATCCCTTCTTCTCGACCAAGGAACTTGGCAAGGGCACGGGCCTTGGCCTTTCCATGATCCACGGCCTTGCCTTGCAGCTAAAAGGCGCACTCATTCTCCACAGCACGAAGGGAAGAGGCACCACTGCTGAGTTGTGGGTGCCGGTCTATGCCGATGATGCGGGCTACCCCACGGAACCGGCCCTGCCCGCTCAGGTGGACAACTCGTCCATCGACAGGCCATTGAGGATTCTGATGGTGGATGATGATCCGCTGATTGCTATGAGCTCGGTCGACATGCTGGAAGATCTTGGGCATGACGTCGTCGAGGCAAATTCGGGCATGCAGGCGCTTGAGCTGCTGGCCAGCGAACGCCAGTTCGATCTGCTGGTGACGGATTTTTCGATGCCGGGCATGAATGGTGCGGAGCTATCCCGCAGGGCGCGCGAGTTGATCCCCAGCCTTCCCATCCTCATCGCCACCGGCTACGCAGAGCTGCCGGAAGGCACCGATCTGGAAATCAACCGACTGGGTAAACCCTACACGCAAGACCAGCTCGCAAGCGAAATATCGAAGGTGATTGCGTCCCACTCTGTATAAGCGATTGGCAAAACATCAGACAAATAATGAATTGATTGGCAAATCGGGTAAATCATCATATGTATGTGATGATATCGCTGTCGTTCTCATCCATGAGTCTCCGAAATGCACCTCAATCGAAAAGAGCGTCCCAAAAACGGGGCTTCGCTGGTTAGCCAACTCAGCGGCATTCTGCGGGACGTTATCGCATCCGGTCGATACAGCCCGGGAGACCGGCTGCCCAGTGAGGTGGAACTGACAGAAGAGCATGGCGTGAGCCGCACTGTTGTTCGTGAGGCCATCGCTGCGCTGCGCCACGACGGTCTAGTCGAAGTTCGGCAAGGGGCGGGCATATTCGTTTTGAAAACGGAAAAGGACGTCCGACCGCCCGTCAACGTCGATAAGGCGAGGCTTTCTTCGGATCTGGAGGTACTGGAAATCAGGACCCCGCTTGAAATTGAAGCCGCCGGCCTTGCCGCTCTTCGCCGCTCCCCCTCTCAGGAAGAAGCAATCTTCGATTGCCATGCCAGGGTGCTGGATTGCATCGAAAAGAACCAATCCATCCGCGAAGCCGATCTGGCACTGCATTTCGCAATTGCGGCAGCAACGAACAATCCCCTGTTCACGCAGTTTCTCGAACTCCATGGACCGGCGGCCATTCCGCAATCTAGGTTTGTCCCGAAACTAGAGGAAGTCGATCAAACAGCCTATCGGCGCCTGATCCACAGGGAGCACGAGGCTATCATCGTTGCAATTTCAGACCGCGACGAACAGGCCGCCAAGCTTGCCATGCAAGAGCACTTGCGCGGAAGCCAGCTCCGCTATCGTGAGATGATGCGGGATCTGCGCGGAATTTCAGCCAACTAAAAGCTCACCACTTCAAGCGACATCGGAACCCCATATTTCCAGCTGCGTGAGCGCCGGAAAAGGTGATGGATCATCTGCTTTTTTGAGGTCGTGGACCCGCACCCATTCCACAATTCTGGGTGACATTGCAAAGACCTGCGCAGAGCCGGATTTGAGCAATGGAACGGTCAGTGTATGCCCATCAGAAAACGTCAGGCTGGCCTCACTCCACCACGCATCATGGGGGAAATCGGCTCGAATATACAAGGTGACCTGATCAATCTGGACGGGCCGTGCGAAATCAAGCGTTAACGCCGCCGTCGGATCCTGATTGATGCCCCAGCTGGTATAAGGCCAGAAGCCGTGGTCCGTATTGGCTTTTTCGCCATCAATGGCATTGCGGGCAGCAAACACGGCCTCTCCGCGCGTTTCCACATTGGCACTTGCATGGGGAAAGAGCGTCTTATTTTCGTGGTGGTCAAATGGGTTGAAGGTCAGATTCCGACGTGTCTTTGCCTCTTGCTGATCAACATGACAGACTGAAATTCGGTGCAAATTCCCTAGAAAAGCCTGGGGTGGATAAGTCTTGCGGGTCGCGCCGAAAGGAACAGGTAGCGAAAAATCGGTTCCAGCCATGAAAACACGCGCTGACGGCATTCCGGCATCAAGGCTGATATCCAGATGGCACGGCTCTGTTGTCTCAATAACGATCCTGTCACCTTGTGCATATTCGCTGCGATAAACCAGAATGGCCTCATCATCCGCGCTCGTTTGCGCCAGGACCATTCCCGTGGCGTCAACGACTTTCAATGTTAGCTTCATCAGCATTCTCCCTTAGCGGATGACAAGGCGAAGGCGATTGCCTTTGATTGGAATGAGTGTGCGGTAGATGGTTTCTGGCCAGGACTGGCGCAAACGCTGATCATCGATCTTGATCGCTTCAACGGTCGGGATACCTCCCCCCTCAACATCGACAGTTGCGAGGTCACCAATCACCAGTGCATCGCCACCAACAACGGGCATTTCTGCTGTCATGAGCGACAAAACGGCATCGCTGCCGCTCCTATGTTCATCGATGATCTCCACGTGCTGGCCGCGGACAAGCCGAACCGTTCGGGTGTAGCTTTGCACACCAGCCTCCGGGGGATAGGCCGCAGAAAGGTCGAGCGATATTTCGGCGCAATCGCCGCCAAAATCGACCTGAAAATTTCGAGCCGCAAAAACCGCGCCATCGGCCTGCATGACGCCGCCGAAGGTGGGAAGGTTGTGAAACGCCGACTGCATCGTCCAGATGTCATAGCGTTGCGGCGAGAAAGTCTTCGCCGTGTAGGTTTCCACTCCAACATCAATGAGAAGAGGCCGCCCATGTTTGTAAAGCGTGACGCTGCCGACATCATTGTGGTTATGGCTCTCGCCATTATTCCCGCCCTTGACGGCAAGATCGACGATGTCGTCGCGGGCAATCGCGAGTCCAATGCCGGGATAAAAAATGTCACGCTTATCAGGCGGCGCCAGCGAAGACTCTGTCAGTTCCTGACCCAGCAGGACTGCCTGCACCCGATACCAGAGGTTCCACTCATCCTGCATCAGCCGCTTGGATGACGTCCGCCACCGCTCTGCGGCAAAGGCTTGAAGCTGGGGGGATGCGATGGCTTTGCCGACCCAGTATTCACGCAGGCCACAGGTTTCAAACCGTGCCGGAGCATCTGCAAAGTTGAAGAACCTGTTGTCAGCGACGTACATGTGACTGATGAATTCCGCCATATTTCGAAGCTTGTCGTGCCTGAGAAGGGGCAACATGACGCCGGGTGCCGCCTCGTTGAGAACAGCGATAGCACCGAACATGCACAGCGTTGCATGCCCATAATACAAAGCACCCTCCTCGCAGGCACCATCAGCGGCATAGTCCTTTTGAAACGCATCGAGGCTTTTCAGTGATTGCTCCGCAACGGCGCGGCGCGTAGCCTGCCCGGTGGGGCGCAGATATGTGGCAAGCAGCACATTCTGCGTGATCCATGCCGTCCAGTTGTTCATCCGCTCCGCACCATCTCCCATCCACCAGAAGTGCCGCGTGAGGTACGGATCGGTTATGCGACTGTCGATTTCGGCGGATATCCGCGCAACCAGCGTTGGATCGAGCATTGTGTGGAGCAGATGCGACACGAGCGCCAGATTGGCCGCTGTTTCCGCTGCGAAAAGATCAATGACAGGGTTTTGCGGATCAGGAAGTGGCGTTCGCGGGCCACCCCTCACATGGGCATTGTGCGCTGGCAACTGCCAGCCACTCTCTTCGCAGATCAGCCACAGGCCATCCGTTATAGCGGCCAAAAAACGGCCTTCGCCTTCGATACATTCGCCCAGAACCAACGCATTGAGCTTGAGCCGACGAGCGAAATAAAGCGCCTCGAAGCGCGAGCGATTTCCGTTGGACGTATATTCCAGATAATCGCTTGCGAGAATGAAGGACCATGGCTCATCCAATGCCTTCACAGCCAGATCGACAAGCTGCGCACGGCTCTCCTGAGACGCACAAGCGCGGATCCGATCAATGGTGACATCCGCGGCAAAGTCTTCGAGCCGTTCTGGCAAGAGCGGTATCATTTCTGCAAACACGCCCTGGACCTCCCGCGCATCCGATATCAGATGCTCGCTCCTATCATACGTATTTTCAAATCTCCAGAGAATTTGTCTGATGTTATGCGAAGTTGTTTGACCAATGCGGATTTTGTGTTATCAAAACGGCAGGAGGCGTCAGGCTGAAAAGCTGATCGCAGGAGATATTGCAGCCGGTCTACGCCGATCATGACGACGGTTGACCGACAATGGGAGAAGTGCCGTGGCCATTACGACCGCGTCTGACACGCAGGCGGCCCCATACCGCAAAAAGAAAGTGCGTATCGTTTCAAGAAAACGGCGCAGACTTGAAAATGCGTTGATCGCCTATTCCTTCATTGCCCCGAATTTTCTTGGCTTTGCCATCTTCACGCTTGGCCCCATCCTCTTTGCCTTCGCACTGGCGTTCATGCATTGGGACGGCTCAAATGCGATGAGCTTTGCGGGGCTCGATAATTTCTGGCGCTTGTTTGAAGACAAGGCCTTCATTTCCGCCTTCTGGAACACGATTGTTTACACCGTGGTTTCTGTGCCGGCGACGCTGGCCTGCGCGCTGGGGCTTGCCGTCCTCCTTAACCAGAAAATTCTCGGGCGTGATTTCTTCCGTACGGCAATGTTCTTTCCCTATGTCGCTTCACTGGTCGCCGTGGCCGTCGTATGGAACATGATTTTCAACCCGGAAATGGGTCCGGTCAACATGCTGCTTTATACGCTTGGCATGGACCCTGCCGATATGCCCGGCTGGGCGGCAGACAGGCACTGGGCCATGGTAACGGTGATCCTCTTCGGCATCTGGAAGAGCATGGGTTACTACATGGTGATCTATCTGGCCGGACTGCAGGGCATCAATTCCGAGCTGTATGAAGCGGCGGGGCTGGATGGTGCCAATGCCTGGCAGAAATTCATCCACGTCACCTTGCCACAGCTGGCACCGACCACGTTTTTCGTCACCGTGATGCTCACGATCCAGTCTTTCAAGGTGTTCGATCAGGTCTACATGATCACCCAGGGCGGACCCGGAACATCGACGCTCGTTCTCGTCTACCACATCTATAGCGAGGCCTTCATCTCCTGGGATCTTGGCTATTCCAGCATGATTGCGTTGGTGCTGTTTTTCCTCGTGCTTGCCGTCACCGTCATCCAGTTCAAAAGACAGCGGGAGGACTGAAGCGATGCGCATCATGGGCAAAAAAGTCACGCTTGGAACAATCGCCGTGTATGCAACCATCATCGCCATCACCATCGTGATGCTGCTGCCATTTGTGTGGATGCTGTCTGCATCGCTCAAGCTAAGCCGCGATGTTTTCGCCTTTCCCATCGAGTGGATACCGTCGCAGCCGCGCTGGGAGAACTACACCGAGATCTGGACAAAAATCCCGCTGGCGCTGTTCATCTACAACACATCGAAATTGACGATCATCGTCACGATCATGCAGTTGTTGACGTCAAGTTTCGCGGCTTATGCCTTTGCGAAGCTGAACTTTCCCTACAAGAACACGCTGTTTCTGGGTTATATCGCCACCATCGCCATGCCCTGGCAGGTCTATATGGTGCCACAGTTTCTGTTGATGCGGGAATTCGGCCTCAACAACACGCACCTTGCGCTGATTTTGCTGCAAGCCTTCACGGCCTTCGGCGTGTTCCTGATGCGGCAGTTCTACATGTCGATACCCAACGAACTCTGCGAAGCGGCGCGCATTGATGGTATGAACGAGTACCAGATTTGGGCGAAGATCATGCTGCCGCTTTCCAAGCCTGCGCTATCGACGCTGACCATCTTCACCTTCGTCACCACCTGGAACGATTTTCTGGGGCCGATGATCTATTTGACGAAAACCGAACTAAAGACGATCCAAATCGGGCTTCGCATGTTCATCTCACAGTATTCAGCCGAATACGGGCTGATCATGGCTGCATCCGTCGTGGCGTTGATCCCTGTGCTCATCGTTTTCCTGGCGCTGCAACGTTTCTTCGTCGAAGGCGTCGCCTCTTCCGGGATCAAGGGCTGATATCATGCTGCAAGTTCCAAACACGCAACCCAACACGATCAGCGACGCCGAAATCAGTGCCGCGATGGCGACCGCTGTGGAGCAGGTGCGCCGCAATCTGCCGGAGTTTACCTACACGGCGCAGAACCATTCGAGCGTTGGTAACGTCTATCCAGCCGTTGCCAACAACCAGTGGACTGCGGGCTTCTGGCCCGGCCAGATCTGGCTTGCCTTCGAGCATACGGGCGACAAGGTTTTCCAATACGCAGCCCAGATACAGGTCCAGAGTTTTCTCCACCGTATCGAACATCGCATCGAGACTGACCACCACGATATGGGGTTTCTCTACTCGCCCTCCTGCATCGCCGCATGGAAACTTGTGGGCGACGAGGATGGCGCACGCGCCGCCCTAATGGCAGCCGACCAGTTGATGGAACGGTTTCAGCCTGTTGGCCAGTTCATTCAGGCGTGGGGCGCAAAGGGCAACCCCAATGAATATCGCTACATCATTGATTGCCTTCTCAATTTGCCGCTGCTCTACTGGGCAGCGGAGCGGACGGGTCGGGAAGACTATCGCACAGTTGCCCTGGCGCATGCCCGCACGACGCTAGCGCATTCGGTCCGCCCAGATGATTCCACCTATCACACATTTTACATGGACCCTGAAACCGGAGCGCCGGTGCGGGGAGTGACGAAGCAGGGATATAGCGACGAAAGCTACTGGGCGCGGGGTCAGGCCTGGGGCATTGCCGGCATGGCGTTTTCCTATCGCTATGAGCGCCTACCAGCCTATCGCGATGCTTTTGAGCGGCTGCTCGCCTTTTACCTGAAGCGTCTGCCAGACGATCTTGTGCCCTATTGGGATCTAGTCTTTTCCGACGGAGACAATGAGCCACGCGACAGTTCGGCAGCGGCTATCGTTGCCTGCGGCTTGCTGGAAATGGCCGATCTGGAAGAGCCCGAAAAGGCGGAACAATATCGCGATCTGGCCCGGCGCATGATGAAAAGCCTCGTTGATGGCTATTCAGTCAAAGACCCTGCGATATCCAACGGGCAGCTTCTCGACGGCACCTATTCGAAGAAGACACCGCACAACACCTGCCGCGGAGAAGGTGTCGATGAGTGCGTGTCCTGGGGTGATTATTATTATCTGGAAGCACTGACGCGACTTTCGCGCAAGTGGGCCTCCTACTGGTGAGCGCGTGAGGAAACAATGGCAAGCATTTCGCTGAAAAAACTGAACAAGACCTTTGGCGCGCTCAAGGTCGTTCACGATATCGATCTGGAAATTGCCGACAAGGAATTCATCATTCTGGTTGGCCCGTCAGGCTGCGGCAAGTCCACAACCTTGCGCATGATTGCCGGGCTGGAGGAAATCTCCGGTGGTGAGCTTCGCATTGGCGATGATGTGATGAACGACGTGCCGTCCAAGGACCGAGACATTGCCATGGTGTTCCAGAACTATGCGCTTTATCCACATATGACGGTCTACAAGAACATGGCGTTTGGTCTGCAACTGCGCAAAGCACCGCGTGATTTCATTGACGAAAAGGTCAAGGAAGCCGCCAATATTCTCGATATTACGCATCTCTTGAACCGCAAACCAAAAGCGCTTTCAGGCGGGCAGCGCCAGCGTGTGGCGCTGGGCCGTGCGATGGTTCGCAACCCGGAAGTGTTTCTTCTCGACGAACCGCTATCCAACCTGGATGCCAAGCTGCGTGGCACGATGCGCGCTGAAATTAGCAAGCTGCACAAACGGCTGGATGCGACCTTCATTTACGTGACGCATGACCAGATCGAAGCCATGACGATGGCGGATCGGATCGTTGTCATGAAGGACGGGCACATCCAGCAGGTGGATACACCGCAAAACCTCTACGACCGCCCCATCAACATGTTCGTTGCCGGTTTCATCGGCGCGCCACAGATGAACATGCTGCCGGTCACGATAATGCGCGACGGCGAACGTTTCAGTGTAGTCTTCGATGGCAAGCCTTTGCCTCTTCCCGCCAATATCGATGCCGAACGGCTGCGGCCTTATGAAAACAAGGATGTGATCCTTGGCATTCGCCCGGAGAATTTTCACGAGTTTGCGCCCGCCGATATCGATGCGGCCAATACCGTTCCGTTCAACGCATCACTGGAACTCGCCGAACCGATGGGATCGGAGGTTCATCTCAATCTTGTGGCAAGCGGGAAGGCACTTATTGCGCGCGTATCTCCGCGCTTCAAAGGCAAAATTGGCGATGACATCACACTCGTAGCCGACCTAACCGGCGCGCAGCTGTTCGACCCTGAAACGGAACGTTCCATTCTCTACTAAACCGCTGGGAGGCGCATGATGCAATGGCTTGAAGGACTGTGGACGAGGGAGGGAGCCGGGATCGAAAAGGATGCCCCGCGCGCCACCGGCCTTGCCGTGTTCTTCGACATTCTCAAACGGGAATGGTGGGAACTGGTAAAGCTTAATCTGCTCTTCCTGATAGCCAGCCTGCTTGTCGTAACAATCCCGGCGGCGACGCTGGCCATGGCGCGGGTTTCACGCTCCATCGTTGCGGATGAAAACACCTATTTGCTACGCGATTTTACCGAGGCTTTCAGGCGCTACGCGTTGCGCGGCACTCTTCTTGTTGCTGTCTGCGCAGTGATAATGGCTGCTGGCATATACGCCGTCATGACCTACGCAAAATTGGTTCAGGATGCGCTGATCTACAGCCTGCCCTTGGCTATCAGTATCGTCATGACCCTTTTTGTCGCCTTGGGCTCGGCCTACGCCATCGTGCTGACCGTCACGCACGAGTTTTCACTTGCAAGCCTTTTTCGGCGGGCGGCTCTTCTCGCATTGGTAAAACCCTTGCCCATGTTGGCGGCTCTGGCATTTGTCGCCGCGCTGTGGCTCGCGCATATCCTGCTTTATCCGGTGTCGGTCTTCATGCCCGCCACAATCAATTTCTCGCTTGGCATGTTTGCGATCTGCTTTGCCGCAGCGCAGGCGCAGAACTCTCGCCTTACAGGGACACGTTATTCACAAGATCACTAAAAATCGAACACAGTCCGGGAGGAAACCGACTATGGAATTCAACACCACACGACGTGCATTCGCTTTGGCCACCGCAGGCATCAGTCTAGCAATGAGCATGGGCGGCGCGGCCTTTGCGCAGAGCAATGCGCCTGTCACCCTCAAATGGGCGCTCTGGGATCTTGATAAGGGTGCCTATTTCAAGCCGCTGATGGATGCCTATAAAGCCAAGCACCCCAATGTAAGCTTTGAGCCTGTCGATCTCGGTTCGCAGGACTACACCCAGATGATCTCGACGCAGCTGACCGGCGGCTCCAAAGACATCGACATCGTCACCATCAAGGATGTTCCCGGCTATGCCAACCTTGTGCGTGCCGGAAACATCACCGATCTCAGCAGCTATATGAAAGACCAGAAGATCGATCCGAAAGGATATGGCGGTCTAATTGAGGAAATGACGGTCGACGGCAAGATCTACGCTTTGCCGTTCCGCTCGGATTTCTGGATCGTCTATTACAACAAGGACATCTTCGACAAGGCAGGCGTGCCTCATCCAACCAATGATATGACCTGGGCACAGTTTGATGAGATCGCCACCAAGCTCAAGGGCGGCATGGGGGCAAACCGCGTTTATGGCGCGCTGCTTCACACATGGCGTTCAACCGTTCAACTACCGGGCATTCAGGATGGCAAGCAGACGCTGGTGGATGGAGACTACGCGTTTCTGAAGCCCTGGTACGAACGCGCGCTTGCGCTACAAAAGAGCGGCGCAATCCCCTCCTACGCATCGCTGAAGACCTCCAACACCCATTATTCAGCGCTGTTCTTCAATGGCACCATTGGCATGCTTCCCATGGGAACATGGTTCATGGGAACACAGATCGCTAAGGTAAAGTCGGGCGAATCCAAAAGCGCCAATTGGGGCATCGTGAAGTTCCCGCATCCCGATGGTGTGGTAGCAGGCACCACCGCTGCGCAGATTTCAGGCCTCTCGGTCAATTCCAACTCCGCGCATAAAGAGGCCGCGCTTGATTTCATCAAGTTCGTGACCGGCCCAGAAGGTGCCGCCATCGTGGCCTCGACAGGCACATTCCCGGCGCTACGCTCTGACACTGTCGCACAGACCATCGCAGCCCTCCCTGGCTTCCCACAAGACCAGAATAGCAAGGATGCGCTGAAGGCGGGCAAAGCCTATCTGGAGATGGCCGTGAACCCAAATGCCGCAAAGATCGAGGTTGTTCTAAACCGCGTCCATGATGCGCTGATGACCGACAATATCTCCATCGAAGATGGCATCAAGGACATGGACGATGGCGTGAAAGCCATCAAGTAACTATCTGGCGGTCGCGGGGGCCTCTCGCGACCGCCGTTTTCATGATCCCAATTTGGAAGATTTGCCGTGCATCACGATAGCGCCAAGGCCAACCCGCTTTCTCACAATCCGCTACAGACGCGGGACGATCTTGCAAAAGCGGTGATGGATCTTTTCAATCCGCTTCTGCCGTATTTCTCTGAAGGTGGCGCAAGAGTGCGGCTGAGTTCAACGGGGGCAATATTCGATTTTCCTGCTGCCGAGCTTGAGGGTTTTGCACGGCCGCTTTGGGGTATCGTTCCCTTGGCCGCGGGCGGATATGACTTTCCGCATTGGGACCTGTACCGGCGCGGATTAGCAAACGGCACCAATCCTCACCACGACGAATATTGGGGCGATGTCTCAGACAGAAACCAACGATTGGTGGAACTGGCAGCCATTGGTTTTGCGCTGGCCTTGGTGCCGCAGCACATCTGGGAGCCATTGAGCGAGTCCGACAAACAGGTCGTCGCCGACTATCTTCTGGCTGCGCGTGAACGCGAGTTCGTTGACAATAACTGGAAATTCTTCCGCGTGCTGATCGATCTCGGTCTCACCCGGGTCGGGGTCACTTTCGACACGTCTAAGACGGACGCCTATCTCGATGAGCTGGAAGCGTTTGACATCGGCGATGGCTGGTACCGCGATGGGCCAGTGCGTCGGGTTGACCACTACGTCCCCTTCGCCATGCACTTTTACGGCTTGATCTATAGTGTGCTTGCCACTGGCGATGATGAGCGAAAAGCAAGATTGCTACAACGCTCCAGAAGTTTTGCAGCCGATATGCGACATTGGTATGGGCCAGACGGCGCTTCGCTCGCCTTCGGGCGCAGCCAGACCTATCGTTTCGCGGCAGGCGGTTTCTGGGGCGCGCTTGCCTTTGCCAATCTGGAGGCGCTGCCGTGGTCTCAGCTCAAAGGCTATTACATGCGGCATATCCGATGGTGGTCAAAGCTGCCGATCTGTGACCGCGATGGCGTGCTATCCATTGGCTATGGCTACCCCAACCTGTTGATGAGCGAGAGCTACAACTCCCCCTGCTCGCCTTACTGGGCGCTCAAGTTCTTCCTGCCTCTGGCCCTTCCCGCCGACCATCCGTTCTGGACAGCGCCAGAAGCCGAGCCTGAAACATTTGCCGAACCGATCCCTTTGCCCAAACCCGGAATGGTCGCATTCCACACATCAGGCAATGTGGTCGTTCTCTCTTCCGGCCAGCAGCATGACAAGATGCGGGGCGCGCAGGAAAAATATTCAAAATTTGTCTACTCCACACGCTATGCCTTCAACATCGAGGCAGACGACCGCCATTTTGCAGCGGCGAGCTTCGATGGCATGCTGGGTCTATCCGACGATGGGATTCATTTCCGCACACGCGAGACGATGGAAGAGGCACTCATCGCGGGCGATCATCTCTATTCTCGCTGGAGGCCGTGGCGGGATGTGGTGGTCGAGACATGGCTCATACCGCAAAACCCGTGGCATGTGAGAGTTCACCGGATCCAAACACCCTATGGGCTGGAAACATCCGAGGGCGGTTTTGCCATTGAGCGCGCTGACTTCAATCGCGATACGAACGAGATTGGCAACGGTAAAGCTGTGTGCTTTGGCCAGAAGGATATCAGTGCAATTGTCGATCTTTCGCCCGGCTCTCTTCGCGATCGCGTGGCTCATCAGGCGATAGCCAACACCAACCTCATCCATCCCCGAACACTGGTTCCGCAACTGCGCGGGGCACTCGCAGCTGGTGAAACCATTCTGATAACAGCTGCCATGGCGTTGCCTTTACACGACCAAGCCAAAGCGGCTCTCGCCAAAGCGCCGCCTGCGCCTGACATCGCCGCGTTGGAAAAGCTCTTCCGCGTTGAGGGCAAGCGGGTGGATGCGTTCGCGATTTAATCACTGATCAGGCGGTATCCGACACCGGGTTCCGTCTGAACAATCTTTGGCTGCGCTGGGTCACGCTCGATCTTCTGGCGAAGCTGGCCAATGAAGACACGCAGATAATGCAAGTCCTCTTCATGGGCAGGGCCCCATACAGAGGTCAACAGTGTGCGATGTGTGACGACGCGACCGGCATGCTGCGAAAGCAGGGTCAGCAGATCGTATTCCTTGGGTGTCAGCCGAATGGATTGGCTGTTTCTCGAGACGAGCCGCTGCACCACATCGATCAGCAACCCATCCGCATGGACGACGGTTGGCGCTTTTCCGGCATTTGCCCGGTGGCGCATGGCGGTTCTGATACGGGCGGTCAGTTCGCCAATTCCAAACGGCTTTTCGATGTAGTCATCAGCGCCCAAGTCAAGGGCAGCGATCTTCTCCACCTCGCGGTCGCGCGCGGAAAGTATAATGATGGGAATGTCAGACCAGCCGCGAAGGCTTGTTATCACGTCCTTGCCGTCCATATCCGGCAAGCCGAGATCAAGGATCACGGCATCTGGCGCAGCGGTGGCCACGGCTTTTAGCGCATCGGTACCATTCTCGGCCTCAATGACATCATAACCGGCGGCAACCAGCGCTGGCCGCAGAAATCGCCGGATCTGTGGTTCGTCATCTACGACGAGAATACGGGCAAGTGTCATGATGATCCCAAAGTCTGTTCTTTTTCCTCTATCGGGAAACGCATGACAATACGAGTGCCCCTCTTTCTCACAGCCGGGCTTTCAGCATGGATGCGTCCGCCAAGCGCCTCCACAAAGCCACGGGCGATAGAGAGGCCGAGCCCCGTGCCGGGTGAGCGCCCATCCGTTTTGGAGCGGCGGTAGAATTTCTCGAAGATCCGGTCGAGATCAACGGCGGGAATGCCTTTGCCCTGATCCGTGACTGATAAAACCAGCTCTCTGCCATCCCGGCGCGCATAGATATTGACGGGTTCCCCCCCACCATATTTTGCTGAATTATCCAGAAGGTTGAACAGAACCTGTTCCAGAAGCACGCTGTCGCCGCGCAACACCGGCAAATCCGTCGCGATGCCGGTTTCGAAACTCTGTGCGGGGAAGTATTTGCGCGCACGCTCGGTTGCCGAGCGCACGACATCACTGACATCTACCCATTCGCGCTTGGCCTGAAGAGTGCCCGTGGAAATCCTCGTCATATCCAGCAGATTGGCGACGAAACGGCTTAAACGTGCTCCCTCTTCCTCAATGGATTGCAAGAGATCGTCGCGGCTTTCAGGCGTCATTCGTTCACCAAGTTCCCGAAGACTGGTCACGGCGCCGGTGATGGTGGCAAGTGGTGTGCGCAAATCGTGGGAAATGGAGGATAAAAGGGCTTCGCGGTAGCGTTCGCTTTCCAGCCGCACCGCCTGTTTTGCGCTTTCCGATGATAGGCGCGCACGGTCGATAGCGGTCGCGGTCTGGTCTATGATGGCCGAAAACATGCGCTCTGCGTTGGAATCAAGCGGTTCGCTGCCAATCTCATAACCGCAGACACCGACAACACCATGCGGGCTGGTGAGCGGCCTGAACTGAAATCGGCAATTTGGCAATGTGCCGGTACCAGCGCCCGCTGCTTCCTTTCTCGAATTGGCCCATCGTGCGGCGGCTATTTCGGAAATGCCGAGTTCCGTATCGGGTGGCCATGCGGCTGCCGTTTCCAGCGTATCGCCGTTCGGTCGCAGAAGCACGATGTTGCGATTGATGCCTGCATGTAACTGGCTGACGGAAGCCCACAGCACCTCATCGACATCGGCAGTGCCGGAAAGCTTTCGCGCAAAATCATAAAGCGCCTGCATGGCGGCTGCCCGTGCCCGCGCCGTTTTTGCCTGATCGCGAATGCGCGAGCCAAGACTACCCGCAAGTACGGCAGCCACAACGAAGATAAAGAGCGCAAACACCTCATGCGGAGAGGCGATGGTGAAGGTGTAGAGCGGCGGTATGAAGAAGAAATTATAGGCCAACGCCGAAAGCATCGCCGCCATGAGGGCGGCGGCAAAACCGGCATAGGTGGCAGCACCCAGCACCGCGATCAGGAACAGAAGCGAGATATTTGGAAGATAGACAATGCGGTCAATCAGCGCCCCAAGCAGCACCGCTGGCAGCACGCATGAAAAGGCGATGCCGAAAGGCTTTGCCAGTGTCGGCAATGGCGGAAAGACGAATTTTCGACCGGTTTTACGCGACGTCTTATCATCCGCAGTAACAAGGTGCAGACCAATGCCGCTGGTTTCCTGCGAGAGAGCATCAGCGAGACTTGTGCGCAACGGATTTCGCAACCACCGCCGGCAGTGCGAACCGATCACGATCTGCGTTGCATGTTCGCGTTTGGCAAGCTTCATGATTTCCGTCACGAAATCGCTGCCCCTCACCCGGCGCGTCTCAGCACCCAGCTTCTCCGCGAGACGGAACGTGTCATCGATGCGCCGTAAATCGTCATCGTCCATCGTCTCCCGGTCAGAATGGGAAATATTGACGACCAGCCAAGGGGCATTCAAGCCCGAAGCAAGGCGGCTCGCCACCCGTACGACCTTTTCGGAAAGCGCATCTGCACCGATGCAAACCAGCAGACGCTCGGCGGTCGCCCATGGGCCTTCGATAGCGTTTTGCCTGAGATAGTCGATCATCTGATCGTCTACCCGGTCGGCGGTGCGCCTAAGCGCCAGTTCCCTCAGCGCCGTCAGATTTCCCAGACGGAAAAAGCGGTCGGCAGCACGCCTTGCGCTGGCTGGCAGATAGACCTTACCGTCTTGCAGGCGCGTGATCAGCTCCGCGGGCGGCAAATCAACGAGCAGCACATCATCGGCCTTTTTCAGGACGGTGTCGGGAATTCTCTCGCGCACATTGACGCCGGTGATCTGGGCCACAAGATCGGACAGACTTTCCAGATGCTGGATGTTGAGCGCGGTCCACACATCGATGCCCGCTTCGATGAGTTCGTCTATGTCCTGATAGCGTTTGGGATGCCGGAAGCCTTCCGGGTTGGAGTGGGCAAGCTCATCCACGATGATGATGGCGGGCTTTCGGGCCAGCGCACCATCAAGATCAAATTCCTGCAAATCCTTGCCGTGGTAGGAAACCGAAAGCCGGGGTAATATCTCAAGCCCGTCCAGCAGGGCGGATGTTTCGGTGCGGCCATGGGTTTCGGCAAGCCCGACGACGATCTCCGCTCCGTCAACACGTAGTCGCTGCGCGCGGTTCAGCATCGCATAGGTTTTGCCGACACCGGGGGCGGCACCTAAAAAAATCGTCAGCTTGCCCCGGCGGTCTTTCTCCGCCAGGGCAAGCAATGCATCAGGATCGGGACGGTTTGTCTCGTAAGGTTCGTTTATCGGCATTCGTATCAGCTCTTGAGCGCATCCAGCGCAAGGTTCAGCTCTAGCACATTCACGCGCGGCTCACCGATAATTTCAAGAGCCGCTTTTTCGGTATGCTCCAGAAGCAGATTTTGCACTTGTTCGGGAGTCAATTGGCGCGAAGCAGCCACGCGGGCGACCTGCGCCTGCGCAAATTCCGGCGAAATATGCGGATCAAGACCCGAGCCGGATGCGGTGACGCTATCGGCAGGAACAGCGCCCGTGATGCCTGCTGTTTTCAGCCGTTCGATATCAGAGGCCACACGGTCCTTCAGCTTGGCGGACGTAGTGCCAAGGTTTGAGCCGGAAGACGCAGCAGCATTATAGGGGTCAGGCGAAGTTGCCGAAGGGCGCGGCCAGAAATAGCGCTCGGACGTGAAATTCTGGCCAATCAGGGCAGAGCCGACAACAGCATCACCCTGACGAATGACGCTGCCACTCGCCTGCTGCGGCATGACAAGCTGAGCAATGCCGGTGACCGCCAGCGGATAGGCAACGCCGGTTACAAGCGTCAGGAGGATGAGAACAGTGAATGCAGGTCGAAGAAGTTTAAGCATGATTACACCAGATGCAGGGCCGAAACGGCGAGATCGACAATCTTGATTCCGGCAAAGGGCAGCAGCAAACCGCCCAGGCCGTAAATCAGGAGGTTACGGCGCAACAGGGCGGCCGCGCTGGATGGCCGGTATGCAATGCCCTTGAGCGCCAGAGGGATAAGCGCGATGATGATCAGGGCGTTGAAAATGACCGCGGACAGGATCGCCGATTGCGGCGAGGACAGGCCCATGATGTTGAAGGCAGCAAGCGCTGGGTAGGTGGTAACGAACAAGGCCGGGATGATCGCAAAATATTTGGCGACATCATTGGCGATGGAAAACGTCGTCAGTGATCCCCGCGTCATCAAGAGCTGCTTGCCGATTTCGACGATCTCGATGAGCTTGGTCGGGCTGGAATCGAGATCGACCATGTTGGCGGCTTCGCGTGCGGCCTGTGTGCCGCTCTGCATGGCCACGCCCACATCGGCCTGCGCCAAGGCTGGCGCGTCGTTGGTGCCATCACCACACATGGCAATCAGGCGACCACCCTGCTGTTCCCTACGGATATAGGCCAGCTTATCCTCAGGCGTTGCCTCGGCCAGGAAGTCATCGACACCGGCTTCGGAAGCGATTGCCGCGGCAGTGACTGGATTGTCGCCAGTGACCATGACGGTGCGGATACCCATGGCGCGAAGGGCTGCAAACCGTTCCTTGATGCCGGGTTTGACCACGTCCTTCAGGTGGATGACTCCGAGCAGGCGTTTGCCATCCGCCACACCCAGCGGCGTGCCGCCAGATCGAGCCACGCTTTCAACCGCCTGCAGAAATTCGCGCGGGGCGTCCTTGTCCGTCATGCCGGTAAATTTCAACACGGCATCAATGGCACCCTTGCGCAATTGATGAGCGCCCATATCCACGCCGGAAAGCCGGGTCTGCGCACTAAAAGCAATCGTATTGTCGACCACAGCCTTCGGTGCAGCAAGGCCGAACTCGCCAGTGGCAAGTGCGGCAATGGAGCGGCCTTCCGGTGTTTCGTCAGACAGGCTGGCGAGAAGCGCGGCTTCTGCCAGCTGGTGCTGGGTCACGCCCGGAGCCGGAATGAAATCCGCCGCCATGCGGTTGCCGAAGGTGATCGTACCGGTCTTGTCCAACAGTAGCGTGTCAACATCGCCAGCCGCTTCGACCGCACGGCCGGACGTGGCAATGACGTTGAAGCGAACGAGGCGATCCATACCCGCAATACCTATCGCCGACAGCAATCCGCCAATCGTGGTAGGAATGAGGGTGACGAGGAGAGCTGCCAGAACGGTTACGGAGAGGACAGTGCCGGAGTAGCCAGCAAGGCCCAAGATCGTAATAACGACGATCAGGAATATCAGCGTCAGGCCGGACAGGAGAATGGACAGGGCTATCTCATTCGGTGTCTTCTGTCGTTCGGCACCTTCGATGAGCGCGATCATCCGATCCACGAAGCTTGCGCCCTGCGGGGTGGTGATGCGGATTTTAAGCTGATCGGACAGAACCTGCGTTCCGCCCGTTACAGCCGAACGGTCACCGCCGGATTCACGGATGACAGGTGCGGATTCGCCGGTGATGGCGCTTTCGTTGACCGAGGCAACGCCTTCGATGACCTCGCCATCGCCGGGTATAAGCTCACCGGCATCGACGACGACGATATCGCCCACCGCAAGCATGGTGGCCGGAACGGACTGCGCCACGCCATTGGCATCGAGACGACGCGCGTTGAGATCGGAGCGGCTGCGCTTCAGGCTCTCGGCCTGTGCACGGCCTCTGCCTTCGGCCACGGCCTCGGCAAAGGTGGCAAACAGAACCGTAAACCAGAGCCATGCGGCGATCTGGCCCGAAAAGCCTGCTGTGCCGTTGGCAGTCAAAAGGTCACGAATGAAGATCACTGTCACCATGGCTGCCACGACTTCGGTTACGAAGATGACAGGTGTGCGGTAGAGTTGTCTGGGATCGAGCTTTACGAAGGCCTGCCGAATGGCGGGGATGACGATTGCAGGATCGAAAAGACCAGGTTTTGCTGGCTTTTGTGACATGAGTGTTTTCCTTTAGAAGGTCTGACCGGCCAGCATCGCGAAATGTTCAACGATGGGGCCAAGTGCCAGAGCCGGGAAATATTGCAGCCCGCCGAGGATGATGATGATGCCGATCAGGAGGCCGACAAAGAGCGGTCCATCTGTCGGGAACGTGCCACTGGAGGCTGGAACCTTGACCTTTGCGGCAAGTGAACCGGCAATGGCCATGACAGGAATGACATAGGCAAAGCGACCCAGAAGCATGGCGATGCCAAGCGTCGTATTGTACCAGGGCGTATTGCCGGAGAGGCCCCCGAAAGCCGAGCCATTATTGCCAGCCGCCGACGTATAGGCGTAGAGAATTTCAGAAAGCCCGTGAGGACCCGCCGTGCCGATGCTGGCAACGGCCATGGGCAGCATGGCCGACACCGCTGAAAAGCCGAGGATAGCAACCGGCAGAATGAGAACGGCCAGCATGGCGCATTTCATTTCCCGGCCCTCGATTTTCTTGCCCAGAAATTCCGGTGTTCTTCCCACCATCAGGCCAGCCACGAAAACGGCCAGAAGCGCAAAGACAAGCATGCCGTAAAGACCAGAGCCGACACCGCCAGGCAGAATTTCACCCAGCTGGATGAGGAACATGGGCACCAAGCCGCCAAGACCGGTGAAAGAGCCGTGCATGCCGTTGACGCCACCGTTGGAAAGGCCTGTCGTGACGGCTGCATAAAGAGCGGTCATGGCCTGACCGAAGCGGACTTCCTTGCCCTCCATATTGCCCTGAAGCGCATCGACGCCCAGCGATGTCAGGATGGAATTACCCGAAGCTTCCGCCCAGTAGATGACTGCCACACCTGATATGAGCAGGGTCGCCATGGCCGACAACAGCACCCAGCCCTGGCGGCGGTTGCCCACCATCTGGCCGAAGGTGTAGACGAGCGCGGATGAGACGCACAGCATGGCAAATATGTTGACGTAGTTTGCAAATGCCGTTGGATTTTCAAACGGGTGAGCCGCATTGGCGTTGAAGAAACCGCCGCCATTCGTGCCCAGTTGCTTGATCGCTTCCTGGCTTGCGACAGGCCCAAGGGAAATGACCTGCTGTGCACCCTCAAGCGTGGTTGCCGTGACCGTGCCATCCAGCGTCTGCGGCACACCCGTCCACACGAAAACCAGCGCGACAATGATGGCGAGCGGCACGAGAACGTAGAGCGTGGCGCGGGTCATATCGACCCAGAAATTGCCGAGTGTGGTGGCTTGCGAGCGCATGAAGGCGCGGGTCAAGGCCATGGCAAGCGAGATACCGACGGCAGCAGACAGGAAGTTCTGCACAGTCAGCCCAACCATCTGGCTCAAATGGCTCATGGTCGCTTCACCGGCATAGTTTTGCCAGTTCGTATTGGTGATGAAGCTGACAGAGGTGTTGAAGGCCAGATCCGCTGGCACGTTTGCAAAGCCCTGCGGATTGAGTGGCAGATAGGCCTGGAGGCGCAGGATCGCGTAAAGAACGAGGAAGCTTGCCAGTGAAAAGGCAAGCATGGACAGCGTATAGGCAAGCCAGTTCTGCTCTTTATCCGGGCTGGCGCCAGCGGCGCGGTAAATACCACGCTCAATGGGGCTTAAGACCGGCGACAAAATGGTTCGTTCACCTGAAAACACCTTCGCCATGTAAAGGCCCAGCGGTTTGACAACGCAGAGCACGGCGAGGAAAAGGAGGCTGATTTGCAGCCACCCGAGAATGGTCATGGACGTTCTCCCGAAAGGTCAGAAGCGTTCGGGACGCAAAAGCGTCACGACGAGGTAGACGACAAGAGCGCCGGCAACGGCCAGCGCGAGCAAAGCTTCAATCATGTCGCCCTCACAGCTTGTTCAGCGCGCGCGCATAAACGGCAAAGCCGATCAGCAAGGCACTGCCTCCGAGGATGAAGAAAAGGTCAGACATGTGGGTCTCTCCATTTGTTGAGAAACCCACCCTACGCCCTGACCACGTCAGGGTTCGATTGGGAATGCAGGCCCGCTACATAAGGAAAAAATAAAGATTCCTTACAGCTGCGATCAGACCGGGACACCATCATCCAGCTTTTGCAGAAAGGCTTGCGCGCTGTCGGTATAGTCCTTGCGCTTTTCCTCACTCATGCGCCGCCATGTGGCGTAAGGCTGAGCAAGCCTGTGATTGCCGAACAGTTTTTCAGCATTCCGATCCAGAAAATCCCAGTAGAGCGCATTGAAGGGACAAGCTCCCTCACCGGTTTTGCGCTTCACATCATATCGACAGTTTTCGCAATAATCCGACATGCGGGAAATATAAGCACCGCTGGCGGCATAGGGTTTTGAGCCCAGCAGACCACCATCGGCAAACTGGCTCATGCCAATGACATTGGGCATTTCCACCCATTCATAGGCATCGGCGTAGACTTCCAGATACCACTCGTGAAGCGCATGGGGATCGAGCCCCGCCAGCATCGCGAAGTTGCCGGTGATCATCAGGCGCTGAATGTGATGGGCATAGGCATTTTCAATGGTCTCACCAATCACCGTCGCCAAACAGGCCATGTCGGTTTTTGCCGTCCAGAAGAAATCCGGCAGCGGCCGTGTTGCGCGCAGAAAATTGCGCTGCGCATAATCCGGCATGAAGCGCCAATAGATACCCCGCATATATTCGCGCCAGCCGATAATCTGGCGGATAAAGCCTTCGACGGCATTGATGGGCGCATCGCCCTGCAAATAGGCCCGCTCAGCGGCCTGGCAAACCGACAGTGGGTCCAGCAAGCCTATATTGATGTAAAACGACAGCAGGGAATGATTGAGAAACGGATCACCCGTGACCATGGCGTCCTGCGTTTCACCAAATTTGGGAAGAAAGTCGGCGATGAATGCGTCTGCCGATGCCTGCGCATCAGCCCGCGTCACGGCAAAGGCAAATCCATTTGATGAACCCATATGATCGGGAAAGCGTGCTTCGATGAGGTTCATTACGGTACGGGTCGTTTCGTCTGGTGCAAACCGTGGATGACGGGGGCGAAACAGATCTGGCTTGGCCGGGGATCGGTTTTTGCTATCAAAATTCCAGCGCCCGCCCGCAGGAACATCGCCCTCCATCAGCAGCCGGGTTTTCCGACGCATATCGCGATAGAAAAACTCCATGGTGAGTTGCTTGCGGTCATCGGCCCAATGGGCAAACTCCTCATGCGAGCAGAGGAACCGGTCGTCTGGGCGAATGTCCACACGGAGATTGGTTTCTGCGTTCCAGCGTTTCATCTCGTTCAGGACGCGCCACTCACCGGGTTCGGTCACCACAATTGCCTCAGGATGCAGATCGTCGACCGCTCTTTTCAACTCGCCTGTGAAGGATCCAGTGTTGTCTTCATCATCCAGTCGCACATACCTGACCGTGAAGCCGAGACCGGCTAGCTCTTCCGCAAAATGGCGCATAGCCGAGAGAATGAAGATAATTTTCTTGCGGTGGTGCCGGACATAGGTGGTTTCCTCAGCAACCTCGCACATCAGGATCACGTCGCTCGATGGATCTGCCCCGCGAAGGCTGGACATCGACGGTGAGAGCTGATCCCCCAGAATAAAGACAAGGTTCCGACAATGCGTCATGCAGAAATTTCCTTATGTTGTCGGGATATTACGAGCACGATCAGCAAACGGATGACGCCGTGGGACGAATATTGGTCCTTAGCCCATTTTGCTTGCGTGTGAGCGTCACCATCGCTTTTCACACACGATTTGCGGTCATCAAATTGTGCAGAAACCCGCCTCGACCACAGTGAAAATGACCGTGACGTATCGAAATCCGTCTCGCTTGACAGATTTGAACTAACTGGTACAAACATTGTGGTGCCGATGGATTGATGCGCGGGAGGCGCTGGTTTCGGCAAGATACAAGGACGGTGCAAAACGTCCCGCAAAATGGCAGTAGCAGAGCAAACCGACGCTTTGCGGGATTGGGAGGACAGATGTCATATACGCTGGATTTCTCGGCAGTTTACGACCGCCTGCCGGAATTGCTGTTGGCGTGCCTCGCAACAATAGGCCTCGCGCTCGCAGGCATGTTTCTGGCAACGATTATCGGCGTACTGGGCGTTATCGCTCGTGGATCATCCTTCAAGCCGCTGCGGGCACTGATTATCGCCTTTGTTGAGATCATCCGTAACACGCCATTTCTGGTCCAGATTTTCTTCATCTTCTTCGCGCTGCCGCAGATGGGCCTGCGGTTGAACCCCACGACAACAGCGATTGTTGCTCTGGCCTTGAACGGCGGCGCCTATGCGATCGAAATCATTCGTGGAGGTGTAGACGCGGTTCCCAAGGGGCAGATCGAAGCAGGGCTGGCGCTCGGATTGCGCCGCTCGCAGATCTTCCGCCACATCATTCTGAAGCCTGCACTGCGCGCGGTCTATCCCTCTCTCACCAGCCAGTTCATCATGCTGACGCTGACAACATCGGTCTGCACATCGATTGCGGCCTATGAGTTGACGTCCGTTGCTCAGCGGATCGAGGCTGAAACATTCCGTTCATTCGAGGTCTATTTTTCCATTACGCTTCTCTACCTCGTCATTTCGTCTCTGATGATGGCCGTTTTCGCTTTGATTTCGCGCCTTTCATTCAGCTACCCGGTCAAGTGAGGCAAAGGCGATGACACCTATCGGCACCAACGAATTGTTCTTCCTGATGCAGGGTCTGAAATGGACCGTGGCATTGGCGCTCATCGGCTTTATCGGCGGCGGGGTCTTTGGCCTTTGCGTTGCCATGGCCAGAACAGTCGACAGCAAGATCGGCCAGCGAGTGACCGCCGGTTACATCGCCATCTTCCAGGGAACACCGCTGCTGATGCAGCTCTTCGTTGTCTATTATGGCGTCGCTCTGGTGGGTCTGGACATTGATGCATGGCTTGCGGTGGCCATCGCATTCACGCTGCACGCCAGCGCGTTTCTGGGCGAAATCTGGCGCGGCGGCATTCAGGCCGTGCCGAAGGGCCAGACAGAGGCCGCAAAGGCACTCGGTCTCCACTATGTTTCGCGCATGAAAGACGTCGTTCTGCCTCAGGCTTTCAAAATATCGCTGCCAGCGACCATCGGCTTTCTCGTCCAGCTTATCAAGGGCACATCGCTTGCCGCAATTGTTGGCTTCGTTGAGTTGTCGCGTGCCGGACAGATCGTTTCGAACCAGACATTCAAGCCTCTGACGGTCTTTGCCATCGTTGGCCTCATCTATTTTCTGATCTGCTGGCCGCTTTCCCTGTGGGGCGCCGGGGTGGAAAAACGCCTTCAAACCGCATCACGCTAAATCATAAGATCTGCTTTGTAAGGAGGAGCAAACTATGAAGTTCATGAGCAAGACAATCAATCGCCGTATGGTGCTTGCGCTGGCCGCAGCCACCGTAACCCTGCCACTTATGGCGTCGAGCAACACCTTTGCCGGCACGCTTGAAGAAGCAAAGGCCAAAGGCACCGTCGTCATAGGTATTCAGGGCGACAACTCACCTTGGGGCTTTGTGAATTCCAGCGGCGTTCAGGACGGACTTGACGCTGACATCGGCAAGGCATTTGCCGACCACCTCGGCGTTAAGGTTCAGTTTGTGCCGCTGGCCGTCGCAAACCGCATTCCTGCTCTCATGACAGGCAAGGTTGACGTGCTGTTTGCCACCATGGGCATGACAGCAGAACGTGCAAAGACCATCCAGTATTCCCAGCCTTACGCGGGCAACGTTCTCTCGGTTTATGGACCAAAGGACAAGAAGATTGCTGGCTACGATGACCTGACAGGCGTTTCTGTCGGCGTTCCCAAGTCGAGTGCAATGGATACGTCCATCACCGCTGGTGCTGGCTCGAAAGCCAATATCCTTCGCTTCGATGACGATGCTGCCAATATTCAGGCTCTGATCTCAGGTCAGGTCGAAGTGGTAGGCGGCAACCAGTTTTACGGTGATCGCCTCAATGCGGCAGCTGCCGGAAAATACGAATCCAAGTTCGATCTGACCACGCTTTACAACGGCGCAGGCACTCGTCCGGGCGAAAAAGACTGGAACGCCTCCGTCAATGAGTTCCTGGTGAAAATCAAAGGCAATGGCGAACTGGCGAAGATCTACACGAAGTGGATGAAGCGGGACGTTCCGGCCTTCCCGGAATCCCTCCCCGATATCCCCTTCACCGTAAAGTAAGCTGGAGGCTCCCATGCTGCAAACCACCGATACACAAGTTCCGTTGATCGCTCTTGAAGCGGTGGAAAAGTGGTATGGATCCTTTCATGCCCTGAAGAATATCAATCTGACGGTTCGCAAAGGCGAGAAGATCGTGCTTTGCGGGCCGTCAGGCTCAGGCAAATCGACGTTGATCCGTTGCATCAATCACCTTGAAGACATTCAACAGGGCATGATCACCGTCGAGGGTACCAAGCTGACGTCGTCCGCAAGTGCCATCGACACCGTCCGGCGTGAAGTCGGCATGGTGTTTCAGAACTTCAACCTGTTCCCGCACAAGACAATTCTCGAAAACTGCACCCTTGCGCCCATGCGCGTGAAGGGCCTGTCGAAGGCTGATGCCGAGCAGACAGCGCGCAAATATCTCGAACGTGTTCGCATCCTCGATCAGGCAGACAAATATCCGGCCCAACTGTCCGGTGGCCAGCAGCAACGCGCAGCCATTGCGCGCGCGCTTTGCATGGAGCCCAAGGCCATGCTGTTTGATGAACCCACATCGGCTCTTGATCCTGAGATGGTCAAGGAAGTTCTCGACACCATGATCGGACTTGCCAAGGACGGCATGACGATGATCTGCGTGACCCATGAAATGGGATTTGCCCGGCAGGTGGCAGACCGCGTTGTGTTTATGGCTTCCGGTGAAATCATTGAAGAAGCGCCGCCGGAAGAGTTCTTCAAGAACCCTCAACATCAGCGGACCCGCACCTTCCTTGGTGAAATTCTTGCCCACTATTAGTGGGCGATCCCCTCTTCCAAGCAGTCTTTCCCTGATGAGAATACCGACATGACAGACAGAAAAACATTGAAGGTCGGGCTGATCGGTGCCGACATCCAGCTTTCCAAAACGCCAGCAATGCACATGCGTGAAGGTGCCGCCCATGGCATCGACTACGACTACGCGTTTATAGACATTAACACTCGGAACCTGCCGGAAAGCGCCTTATCTGATCTTCTTGACGAGGCGGAAAGTCTCGGTTTTGCAGGCGTCAACATTACCCACCCCTTCAAGCAACGGGTCATTCCCCTCCTTCATGATTTGTCGGAAGATGCGCGGATGCTGGGCGCCGTTAACACCGTCGTGTTTCGCGATGGCAAAAGAACCGGCCACAATACCGACTGGTACGGTTTTTATGAAAGTTTCAAAGTGGGCCTGCCCGAAGCAAAGCGCGACCGCGTTTTGTTGATTGGCGCTGGCGGCGCAGGCGTTGCGGTGGCGCACGCCGCTTTGAAGCTGGATATTCAACGTCTCGATATTCTCGATCAGGATATCAGCCGCGCAGCACAGCTTGCAGACCATCTCAATGATCGGTTCGGTGCAGAGCGCGCTTTTGTCGTTGAGAAGCCAGAAGACTCCTTGCCGCACGCAGACGGCCTGATCCACGCAACACCCACCGGCATGCCTGCACATCCCGGAATGCCCGTACCATCGGCTCTGATCGAGCCCCGCCATTGGGTTGCAGACATTGTCTACATGCCGCTTATCACGCAATTGCTCGCCGAAGCGGTCAGCAAAGGCTGTCAGGTTCTGCCCGGCGGTGGCATGGCTGTGTTCCAAGCCGTGGGTGCTTTCCGGTTGTTTTCGGGTCTGGAGCCAGATCCGACCCGCATGCGTGCGCACTTTGACGAACTTTGCATGGATGAGGCTGCGACATGACATCGTCTGCGCGTAGTGACCACAAGATGTGGACCGGCTTTACCGACCGGTCTTTTCGGTAGCCCCGATATGTTCAACCCGAAGCACATAGCGCAGCACCATTTCCGCGACATGCTTCGAAAGGGTTTCCTGACCATCGTCGGTAAACAGGTTGCCACCGAAAATGAACGAGAAGGTCGCAGCATTCGAAACGTTGAAGAACGACAGCGCGCTGATCTGCCAGTGCAGTTCAAGCGCGCCGACGCCCTCACGAAAGACGCCCTGCTTTTGGCCACGCACGAGAACATTCTGCAGGGCATCGATCGCGGGGCGGTTGAGTTCTCGGATCGTTTCAGAAGCCTGCATGTGACGGCCATGGTGAACGTTCTCGATCATGACCATTCGAATGAAAGCAGGGTGGCGACGATGGTGATCGAAGGTAAACCGACAGAGCTTGTCGAGTGCGGCAACCGGCTCCATCTCGTCCAGTTCAAGGCCGCTTTCACCGCCGCGCACCTGCGCATAGGCAGCTTCAAGCGCCTGCTGGTAGAGGCCCTCTTTGTCTCCATAGTAGTAGTAAATCATGCGCTTGGATGTGCGGGTACGCGCAGCAATCTCATCGATGCGCGCACCAGACAGCCCGTTTTGCGCAAACTCATCCATGGCAACGCAAAGAATATCGCGTCGCACACCCTCTGGGTCGCGCTTGGCTTGCCGGGGCGCGAGGGTATCGTTCGAAGTCGCCGCTTTCGTCATCATACACCTATCAATAGTCCAATCGGCCCGAACTGAAACCGTCACTATTAACTAATTAGTACATAATCACGGAAAGGAAGGCAATATGGTCATCTCCGGCATCGAGACGCAGAAGCAGCCCATGCGGACCTCCATCGCGACCGTTTCCATCAGCGGCGAGTTTCCTGAAAAGCTTGCGGCGATTGCAAAGGCGGGGTTCTCGGGGGTCGAAATCTTCGAAAATGATTTCCTCACCTACGACGCCTCCCCCCGTGAAGTGCGCGCGATGGTGAAAGACCACGGCTTGGAAATCACCCTCTTCCAGCCCTTTCGTGATTTCGAAGGCATGCCCGACCAGCACCGCCAGCGTGCATTTGAACGAGCAGAACGCAAGTTCGATATCATGGGAGAGCTTGGCACCGAACTCATGCTGATCTGCTCCAACGTCTCGCAGATTTCGCTTGGCGGGATAGACCGGGCAGCGGCAGACTTTCACGAACTCGGGGAACGTGCCGCAAAGCACGGTCTGCGAGTCGGTTACGAGGCTTTGGCCTGGGGGCGTCACGTCAACGACCACCGCGATGCCTGGGAAGTCGTGCGCCGCGCCGATCATCGTAATGTCGGCATCATTCTGGACAGTTTTCACACGCTGTCGCGCAAGGTCGACCCGAACTCGATCCGTTCTATTCCCGGCGACAAGATATTTATCGTGCAATTGGCAGACGCACCGCTGTTTGACATGGACCTCCTCTATTGGAGCCGCCATTTCAGAAACATGCCGGGCGAGGGAGATCTTCCAGTCGTTGACTTCATGCGGGCTGTCGCCGCAACCGGTTATGCCGGGCCTTTGTCTCTGGAAATCTTCAACGACCAGTTCCGTGGCGGCTCCGCCCGCCTGCTCGCAGAAGATGGCCACCGCTCGCTTATCAACCTCATGAACAAAGTCCACCGTCTCGAGCCCGATATTCGTATCGATGTGCCCAATATGCCCGCGCCTGTGGAAACAAGCGGTGTGGAATTCGTGGAGTTCACGACGGGGCAGAACGACAAAGCCGAGCTTGAAACATTATTGACCACACTCGGCTTCAACAAATCTGCTCGCCATTGCAATCGCGAGGTTGAGCTTTACACGCAGGGCGATATTCGCATCGTCATCAATACCGACAGCACGGGTGACAGCTTTGCAGGCGCATCCTACTCCGTGCATGGCACGAACGCCTATGCCTTCGGCCTGAAGGTCGATGACGCGAAGGCAGCACTGGAGCGGGCGGCCGCACTCGGTGCACCCACCTTTTTTGAGCCGCGCAAGAGTGGCGAAGCCTCAATTCCAGCCATTCAGGGCGTCGGAAATGGCGTGATCTATTTCCTTGATGGATCGCCCGACCTTGCTTCAATCTGGGACAAAGAGTTTTCGCGGCTTCCTTCGCAAAACACTGGAGATGCCGGACTGACCCGCATTGATCATCTGGCGCAGACAACACGCTACGATGAAATGCTGACATGGCTGCTGTTTTACACGTCGATTTTCTCCATGCGCCGCACCCCTATGGTTGATGTGGTGGAGCCGGGCGGCCTCGTGCGCAGTCAGGCCATAGAAAGCCTCCCAAAACCCGATTTCCGCCTGACGATGAATGGTGCTGATAACCGCAAGACGTTCGCTGGGAAGTTCCTGGCAGAAGGGTTCGGCACCAGCATCCAACATATTGCTTTCTCAACCGACGATATTTTTGCAACGGCGCAGGCACTGCACGCACGCGGCTTTCAAGCCCTGCCTATCTCCCGCAACTATTATGATGATCTAGAGGCACGTTTCGGGTTGGAGCCAGAGTTTTCCGACGCGCTACGCGCTTCCAGCATTCTCTACGACCGTGACGACCACGGGGAATATTTCCAGATCTACAGCCAAACATTTGGCGAAGGCTTCTTCTTCGAGATTGTCGAAAGACGCGGGAATTATGCCGGATACGGCGCTATGAACGCGCCATTCCGCATCGGCGCGCAACGTCGGTTGCTCCGCCCCGCCGGAATACCGCGAGATTGATTTTCAGGTCTGGTCAGACATATTCTGTGTATCGCCAACCCGAAAGCCGAGGCGGACAAGGCCGCGCTGGACTTCGGGCGCCCCCATAAACAGCGCCCATAACAGACCAGAACGATAGTTCTCAATCATTGCCACGATGGGGCCCTGGTCAATCGCCAGATGCGTTTCGCCAATCCAACCGGTGACCGGAGAGAAGGCATCGACAAAGCCGTATCGCCCCATCAGCTTGCCACCGTCATAGTTCAGAAATGCGCTGGCCGCTGCCATCGCTTCGTCAGGGCAGACAGGAAAACTGGAGAGAGCGGCGGTCGGGGAGATGATGTCATTATCCTGCGTTGGAGAATGAACGCGGTAGCCCTTTGGGCCATCGCTGGCGGTCATTCCCCAAAAATCCGATCCGGGATATTTTGACTGACAATACGCATGGTTAATCCGCGTGTGCGCCTCCACCTGTTGCCAATAATCCGCATAGGTATCGGAAAGGCCCCTCGGGTCCAGCGTACAGAAGGAATATTGCGAGAGAAACAGTGGCCCGCCATAGGGTTCGCCCAGCGGCAAGACCGTTCCCAAATAGGCGTTGCCGTTCACCATATCCCCCGACCGCGCCCATCCCTTGTGGTAATGGACCGGATCAATGGCGTGATCTTGCGCGCCTGCGGCCAGAACATAGCAGACGAGAGCTTCATTCCAACCGGTGATGGTCAGATCCAGCGACCATCGGCGTCCGGGGCTCCAGTGCCACCACAGCGGGCCATCCGTTGCCCGCGTGTACCAGTCCCAGTCGACGGTTTCGATCAGGTCATTTGCAAGGGCGCGAAAGCGGGTTTCGGCTAGTGTCGAGCGGGAGAAGTACTGCCGGGCGCAGATCAGACCCTGCAACAGAAAGGCCGTCTCGACCAGATCGCCGCCATCATCTTTCGGCCCGAAGGCAATGACTTCGCTGGTTTCTCCATGAATGAAATGTGCAAATGCACCGTGAAAACGCTTGGCCTTATGCAAGGCTGCGACCATTCGCGTGACACGATCCAGCGCCTCGTCACGGGTTATCCAGCGCCGTTCCGCGCCCACGACGATTGCGAGAAATGAAAAGCCAGTGCCTGAAACGGATGCAATTTCGTTGATGACCGAGCCATCAGAGCGCAGGCGGTCTCGTGCCAATCCAGAAATCGGGTGGCTGCCAAGCCAGAAATAATCAAAGGTCCGTCGCTGAATGTCTTCAACATCGTCGGGCAGTGATCTTTGAGGGACAAGATCCTGCCCGATGAATATCTGATTTTCGGTATCCAATATGCTGCCCGGCGTCCATGATAAGTTCGCCACCCTATCCCAAACAATGGGGCGATATTATAGCCACTTGCGCCGACGGGGGCCGTTATTGACGGCTCACAATCGACGCAAGGTTCCATTGCCATGACGTCTGATCGGGTTGAGCGTCACCTATTCGAAGACGAACAGCGTATCTCCGGCCTGAAGGTAGTCGCCTTCTTTGACACGCAGACGCACCGTGCCTGCCTTGGGTGCTGTTACCTGCGTTTCCATTTTCATGGCTTCCATTACGGCAACCAGATCGCCCTCTGAGACCGCAGCGCCATCTTCCACCTTGAAGGACTGGAGTGTTCCTGAAACGGGCGCGACGATACCGGCGTTTTCGGAATGCGTTTCCGATGCGGGCTTACCCGCACCGCCTGCGGAACCGAGGCCAGCCAACAACAGATGCGGAAGGCCAACGGCGACGCGCTTTCCGTCTATCTCCAGCCATGTGCGTGTCATCGCAATGTCGTCGACAGGCTTTTGCCGCTCCATCGCATCAGGCATGTCGGCAAAATCCGTCTCGATCCAGCGGGTATGAACCTTGAAACCATCAGTCCCGATAAAATCTTGCGTATCAATCGCTGCACGGTGAAAGGGCAGAACGGTCGCCACGCCCTCAATGCGGAATTCCTGCAGCGCACGGCGTGCACGGCGCAGCACCTGATCCCGATCTGTGCCGGTCACAATCAGCTTTGCCATGAGGGAGTCGAACACGCCCGGGATTGTCGATCCGGTAACGACACCACTATCCAGACGGATGCCGGGGCCGGATGGCGGATCGAAGACAGTGATTGCCCCGGGCGTTGGCAAAAACCCGCGACCAGGATCTTCCGCGTTGATGCGAAATTCCATGGAGTGTCCACGTGGCTCAGGCGTTTCGAGGATCTGGAGCGGATGCCCCTCAGCCACACGAAACTGCTCGACGACCAGATCGATGCCCGTGGTCTCTTCCGTCACCGGATGCTCGACCTGAAGCCGTGTATTGACCTCAAGGAACGAGATGGTGCCATCTACGCCCAGCAGGAACTCCACCGTTCCCGCGCCGGAATAACCCGCCGCAGCGCAAATGGCCTTGGCAGAATCGTGGATTTTCTGACGCTGCTCAGGCTGCAGGAACGGCGCTGGCGCCTCTTCAATCAGCTTCTGATTTCGGCGCTGAAGCGAACAATCGCGCGTGCCAAGCACCACGACATTGCCGTGCTTATCGGCAATGACCTGCGCTTCGATATGGCGCGGGCGATCCAGGAACCGTTCCAGAAAACATTCGCCACGGCCAAAGGCGGCTGTGGCCTCACGCACGGCGGAATCATAGAGATCGGCAATCTCTTCCATCTTCCACGCGACCTTGATGCCGCGCCCACCACCGCCATGCGCCGCCTTGATGGCAACCGGCAAGCCATGCGCTTGCGCAAAGGCGGTCACTTCGGCAGCCGTTGCGACGGGGCCGTCACTGCCCGCAACCAAGGGTGCGCCGACGCTGTTGGCAAGGCGTCGTGCCTCGACCTTGTCGCCCAGCATGGTGATGACCTGAGGATCAGGCCCGATCCAAATCAGCCCTGCATCGATAACCGCCTGCGCGAATTCCGCCCGTTCAGACAGGAACCCGTAGCCTGGATGGACAGCATCCGCGCCCGAACGCTTGGCGATGGCGATGAGTTTTGCAATATCGAGATAGGTTTCCGCAGGACGCACACCTTCAAGCCCATAGGCTTCATCGGCCAACCTCACGAACAGCGCATCCTGGTCAGGATCCGCATAAACGGCGACCGAACCGACGCCGTAGTCACGGGATGCGCGGATGATGCGCACGGCGATCTCGCCACGATTGGCAATCAGCACTTTTCTCATGGCTTGTCTCCCGAAAGCTCTGTGTTCTTGCTCGCCGATATCTCGGCGAAAGGCCCAAGCGGGCGAAACTGGATTTTGGCGTTCACCGGAATTTGCCCTGCCAGATCAAGATGATGCTCGGCAACGGCAGCGATAACAGGATAACCGCCCGTCAGAGGGTGATCGGCCAGAAACAGAACCGGTTGACCGCTGTGGGGTATCTGGATTGCACCGGTTGCTGTGCCTTCACTCGGAAGTTCGGCGCTGTCCTTGCGTTCAAGCGGCGTGTCACCGGCAAGGCGAATGCCCACGCGGCTAGATTGCGGTGTGACCTGCCATAGCTGGCTGGTCAGCGTCTCCAAACCAGTCTGCGTGAACCAGTCGCTGCGAGGACCCATGACGACATCGAGCGTCACAACATCGTCCTTACCTGGCAGATCAAATGCGGGTCCTTCATTGATCGAGACGCTGGAAAGGCCTGACGTCTCGTTTCTCAGGTGAATGACCGAACCAGCGTTGACAGCCTCTGGCCCAACCATGGCCAATGTGTCGGTCGCAGCACTTCCCAGAACCGCCGCAACGCCAAAGCCGCCACGGACGCTGAGATAACAGCGCATGCCTTTGACGGGATGCCCGAATGTCACCACATCACCCGGCTCCAGAGCGATCGGCACATATGCTGAACTCTCGAAACTATAGGCTTCCGATTTAACGGTGATGACGCCAGCGGCACCGGCAATGCCGATCACGGCGCGGCTTGTTGCTCTGAAGGAGAAGCCGCCCAGCGTGATTTCCAGACAGGGCGTATTAACCGGATTGCCGACAATGCGATTGGCAGCATGGAACGCGGATTGATCCAGCGCGCCGGAGGCGGACACACCCTGCCCCGTCTGCCCGAAACGTCCACGGTCCTGAAACAGAACCGGCATGGGTGCGGCCAGAACCTCGAACCGGTCCGCCTCTGGTTTGGCAGAAGCCTTGGTTGCCGCAGGCTTTGATTGGGCAATATCGACCTTGGCCGTTTCCTTATCCATATCAAAGAAACGAACGCGGTAACCGGGCTGGAACAGCGCGCCGGGTTCACGCTCAATGTCCCACATCTTCAGCGGGGTGGTGCCAATGATCTGCCATCCGCCGGGACTGTTTTGCGGGTATACGCCGCTGAAATCCCCTGCGAGCGCAACCGATCCAGCCGGAATGCGCGTGCGCGGACTTTGCCTGCGCGGCACATGCAAGGCGGGATCACCACCAACGAGATAACCGAAGCCGGGCGCAAAACCGCTAAAGGCAACGGTGAATTCGCTTTCCGTATGCCGCTTGATGACCTCATCAATGCTGAGACCCGTCAATTCCGCAACATCGGCCAGATCTTCACCATTATAGCGCACCGGTATGTCTACCAACTGGTCGGATGGTGCTATTTTTGCGGAGAGATCGCGGGTCGCAATATCAGCCGCCAGTGCCTGCGCGGAGATGATCTCGGGCCGGAAACGGATCATCAGTGTCCGCGCCGCAGGCACCGTCTCTTCGATGCCTTCAACAGGATGGGCCTGAAGCGAAGCAAACAGCGCAAGCGTCTGATCGAGATCGGCAAGCTCAACAAGGATCGTCGTGAGACTGACCGGTAAAAAACGCATCTTGTCCTCACGCATGATAGGCCGAATCCGGAATGTCGGTAATGAACATGTGCCCCGGAGAATGGGTAATCGCAAAGGGCACGCCTGACGCCATCACGGCCGCCTGAGGCGTGACGCCACAGGCCCAGAATACCGGCACTTCGCCGGGCTCAATGCGCACGGCATCGCCAAAATCAGGCTTTGACAGATCAGCAATGCCAATCTCTGCCGGGGAGCCGACATGAACGGGTGATCCATGAACCGCAGGGAACCGCCCGGAGATTGTCGCCGCATCGGCCACGCGCGCGGCGGGAATGGGGCGCATGGAGACGACCATGTTGCCTTTCAAACGTCCGGCGGGGCGGCAAGGCTGGTTAGTCAGATACATTGGCACATTGGATTTGTCCGTCATGTGGCGGATTTCGATGCCAGCCTCCACCATGGGTGTCTCGAACGTGAAGCTGCACCCGATCAGAAACGCAACAAGATCGTCGTGCTCTGCCCACGCAGCCGTGGCATCGGCGGTTTCTTCATCCAGTTTGCCATCTCGCCAGATGCGATAGAGCGGCAGGTCCGTGCGCAGATCGGCATTCGGTGCCAGCAAAGTCGTCGGTGAGCCGGGATCGGATACATCCAGTACCGGGCAGGCTTTGGGGTTGCGCTGCGCATAGAGCAGAAAATCATAGGCCCAGTCTCGCGGCAAAACGATCATGTTGGCCTGTGTGAAGCCCGGTGCGATGCCGGATGTCGGCGCGACCAGACCATTGCGATACTGGGTGCGCGCAGCACGCGCCGTATCTGCATTGGTATGCTGAAGATAAGATGTCGGAATGGTCATCGCTGGCCCTTTACGGCTTTGAGATGAAAGAACGGATATCGATGCCCTCGGCTTCGAAACGCTGCCTGATCTGCTGGGCAATGGCGACTGCGCCCGGGCTGTCGCCGTGAACGCAGATCGATTGCGCTTCGATGCTGATCACGCTGCCATCGATGGCTTCCAACGTGCCGTCCCGGGCAAGCTGCACCATGCGCTGCGCGATCTTGTCAGCATCATGCAGAACGGCACCCGCTTCGCGGCGGGACACGAGTTGGCCATCTGGCGTGTAGGCACGATCTGCAAAGGCCTCGGCAACAACTGTCAAACCGGACTGGCGCGCAAGTTCCAGAATGGGAGCATTCGCAAGCCCCATCAGAACAAGCGACGGATCAACTGCCTTGATGGCGTCAATAACGGCCTGACCCTGCACGGCATCATTGGCAATGCGGTTGTAAAGCGCGCCATGCGGCTTCACGTATCTAACCGACGTGCCAGCCGATTGCGCCAAACCCTTCAACGCGCCGATCTGATAGATAACGTCGGCCATCAGGTCTTCGCGCGTAACATCCAGATCGCGGCGGCCGAAGCCGACGCGGTCCGGATAGGAGACATGGGCTCCCACGACGACATTCTTCTCGGCAGCGGACTTGACCGTGCGGAAAATGCCCGCCGGATCACCCGCATGAAAACCGCAGGCAATGTTGGCACTGGAAACGACTGCCAGCATGGCTGCATCATCCCCCATGGCCCACGCCCCGTAGCCCTCGCCAAGATCGCTGTTCAAATCAATGGAAGCCATGTTGTTTCCCCCTTACGCGGCTGAGAAGAGCAGGGCGAAAATCGGCCCGATCGACTTGTAGCCCATATACCAGGTCAGTGCGCAGACGATAACGCCGAGCGCAAGAAGCCAGCGTGGATAGCGATAACCGGCCATAAGATCGGAGCGCGCCCAGGCAGCATAGACAAAGATCGACAAGCCGATGGGCAGGATGAGACCGTTCAATCCGCCAACGAAGACCAGCATCTGCGCTGGAGGTGTCGTTATGACTACATAGAAGAACAGGGAGACCGCGATGAAGATGACAGTCGCAATGTTGCGAGCGCGTTCACTGATGTCCTGCTTGAAAACGGTAATGAAGGAAACCGACGTATAGGCGGCACCGATCACCGAAGTAATGGCCGCAGCCCACAGAACGACGCCGAAGATGCGCAAGCCGATATCGCCCGCAGCGGCCTGGAAAGCCTGAGCAGCAGGGTTGGCACCCTTGCCCGACACATCGATAACTACGCCGCTAGCGACCACACCCAGAATGGCGAGGAACAGAACGTAGCGCATGACGCCGGTGACCGCGATACCCGTGAGTGCTGCACGGTTGACGGCACCGAGATTTTCAACGCCGACCATGCCCTTATCGAGTAGGCGATGAGCGCCGGAATAAGTGATGTAACCGCCGACAGTACCGCCGACAATCGTCGTGATGGTCGCGAAATCGATAGTGGAAGGCAGGAATGTCTGGAAAAGGGCATCACCAACAGGCGGGCCGGAAACAAAGGCAACATAGACCGTCAGAACGATCATCAGGATACCTGCGAAGATGATGAACCTATCTACGGCCATACCGGCGCGTTTCGACAGGAAGATGCCAATGGCCAGAAGCGCGCTCAGCGCACCGCCCAGCTTCGGATCCATGCCAAGCATGGCGTTAAGGCCGAGGCCTGAACCGCCAATATTGCCGATATTGAAGAACAGGCCACCAACGATGACGAGAACAGCGAGCACATATCCCGAACCCGGTATCGCAGCGTTCGCAATGTCGGAAGCGCGCATGCGCGTCAGCGTGACGATGCGCCAGATGTTCAGCTGAACAACGAAATCAATCACGATGGAGGCCAGAATTGCAAAGGCAAAAGCCGCGCCGAGCTTGGTGGTGAAAGTTGCCGTCTGGGTGATGAAACCGGGACCGATGGCCGAGGTCGCCATCAGAAAGACAGCTGCGGTCAGAGACGCTCGTCGGGATTTAACGAACTCGGCACTTTGAGCTATTTTTGTAGGCTCCATGGATTTTCTCCTTAGCGCATCCGCCCCTCGCGGATACTTTAAAGCAACTTTGGCGGCATCTACAAAATTGTCAACATTGTTGAACAATAAAATTATATCGTTCTTTCATTCTGCGCAATTTTTGGCACCATTGGCGCGAAACTAAGCATCATTTTTATCTCCGTTGCCATGTTTTTGTGATATTGCAGCCGGCATCAGCAACACCGCCATCGGGACAATCGACTGCGAATGAACGGCCACCAGGACAACACCGTGATGGAATCACTGCCGCTAGCGGATCGGGTAGCGCGGGATATCCGCGATCTCTTGATCACGGGGGCATTGGTGCCAGGGCAGAGGCTTTCCGAAGCAGCCTTCAGCGAACGCCTCGACGTCTCCCGAAATTCGCTGCGCGAAGCCTTCCGGCTGCTGACAAAAGACGGCCTGTTGCGGCATGAAGCCAATCGCGGTGTTTTCGTTTCGACGCCTAGCACGGACCAGATCATCGATATCTACCGCGTCAGACGCATGTTGGAATGCGGCGCACTGCGTCAAGCTTGGCCGAAACATCCTGCGACCACCACAATGCGTGATGCGGTCGACGCAGCGAAGATCCACCGCGAGCGGCAGGAGTGGCGGGAAGTTGGCAGTGCCAACATGAAATTTCATGCCGCCGTCATTGATCTTTCCGATAGCAGTAGGCTGAGCGATTTCTATGCGCGCGTTGCCGCCGAACTGCGCCTGAGCTTTGGGCTGTTGAACGACCCGGAGCAGCTGCATTCTCCCTTCGTGGACATGAATGAGCAGATACTGGGCCTGGTGATCAAAGGAAAAGTTGAGGATGCGGCCACACAAATGGACCTCTATCTGAACCTTTCAGAGCGCACTGTGCTGAAGGCACTGGAACGCGCCGGGAAGTGACCCGGTAAAAAACCGCACGTGGATACCACACTAACAGTGGAAAGCCGCGCAGCATTGTGCCATGACGAAACCAATTACGCGGCCGAAGGCGCCAAATCTGCGTCATGACCGCTGCCATGTGGAATGAGTGCATCATGCAGGACAATACCAACGGCTCCGTCATCGTCATTTCCAGCCACGTGATGCGTGGCTCAGTTGGTAACCGTGCAGTCGTTTTTGGGCTCGAGACTTTAGGCTTTCCAGTCTGGGCCGTTCCCACCATCGTCATGCCCTGGCACCCCGGCCATGGACCATCGACCCGCCTGCGGTTCGATAATACCGAATTTGATTCCGCGATGAAGGATCTGGCGACATCGAAATGGTCCGGTGAAGTGCGCGCAATCCTCACCGGTTATTTCGGAAGCGCCGATCAGGTGCGCTCCGTCGCGCGGCTGATCCGCGACATGAGACGAGCAAACCCTGATCTCATCTATGTTTGCGACCCCGTTATGGGTGACAAGGGTGGACTCTACATACCCCAGGAAACAGCACAGGCCATACGGGATGAGTTGATACCGCTTGCCACAGTTTCCACGCCAAACCGATATGAACTTGCGTGGATGAGCGGCGCCGAGCTTGAGACGAACAATGAAATCATCGATGCGGCCTTAGCGCTCGGTCCGCCAAAAATGCTTGTCACATCGGCTGTTCCGATGACGGTTGGCGGGATAGGCAATCTCTTCCTCAGCGGTCGTCATGCGCTTCTTGCTGAACATCGTGCCATTGAGAACGTTCCGAACGGTCTGGGCGATCTCCTTTCGGCGCTTTTCCTCGCTCGGCTACTGCAGGGATTAGACGATGAAAAGGCGCTTCAACTGGCAACTGCAAGCGTTTTTGAGGTTCTCGCCCGCACGATGAAAAGAGGGTCGAACGAACTGACGCTGGAGACCGATGCGTCTAGTCTTTCCACACCTATGGCCATGGTGCAGATGCGCCATCTCTTGCATCCATCCCGCAGCAAGCGCAAATAACGGATCGTCACGTAGGATTTTCAACACGCCGCGCTTCTCTGCGAGCCTGGCCCAGCAAAACGGTACTGCGTCATCATGAAAGATTTTCCTGACTACCTCCTCAATGGCTACAAGAACTTCATGAGCGGTCGCTACACCGATGAGCGTGAACGCTACCGCGCATTGGCAGACACCGGGCAAAAGCCGCAAACGCTGATCATTGCCTGTTGTGACTCCCGTTCAGCGCCGGAAACCATTTTTGACTGCGGCCCGGGAGAGCTGTTTGTGGTGCGAAATGTCGCCAACATGGTTCCGCCCTATGAGCCTGACGGACAATACCACTCGACGTCTGCTGCCGTTGAATATGCGGTGCAGGTCCTCAAGGTAAAAGACATTGTCGTCATGGGCCATGGCCGTTGCGGCGGCATACAGGCGGCACTCGATCCGAACCTGGAACCCCTCTCGCCCGGCGATTTTATTGGCAAGTGGATGAACATGGTCAAATCCGCTGCCGAGCAGATCCAAAGCAACGACGTGATGACCTCGGGTGAAAGACAAACTGCAATGGAGCGGGTTTCCATTCGCAATTCCATCAGCAACCTGCGCGCATTTCCTTTCGTCAAGGCTCAGGAAACCGCTGGCAAGGTCAGGTTGCACGGTGCGTGGTTTGATATTTCCACTGGGGAACTGTGGATTATGGACAGCAAGACAGGCGACTTCCGCCGTCCGTGACCTCTGAAACAAAGTCCGAGGCACACTCGGACTTTAAGCCTTGATGGCACTCCAAAACGACGAATGACCGCACACATGCGCGGTCATTCCTTATTCAAAACGACGAGGTCGCCTTGATATCTCAGTGGATTATTGGCCGTCGATGGCCTTGCCGATGAAGGCGATGGACTGCTGATAGACGCTTGCAGCGTTCCATCCCTGAATGGCGGTGTAGTTTGTCTGGCCCTGCTGGTAACCAGCGCCACGCTGCCAACCGTGACCGACAAGGAAGTTGGCGGTCGAAGCAAGAGCGTCGGCGCGCGAACCAACCAGATCAATGTGGCCATTGCGGTCGAAATCGACGCCATAACGCACGACGTTGAGAGGCAGGAACTGAGTCTGGCCGATTTCGCCATGTGCCGCACCCTTGGCGGTGGAGCTCAGATCACCGCTTCCGACCAGTTTCAACGCAGCATAAAGCTGTTCGGTGAAATATTCGGAACGACGGCAGTCATAGGACAGCGTCGCCACGGCGGACATGGTGTGCTGGTTTCCAAGGAAAGCGCCGAAGCCGGTTTCCATGCCCCAAATGGCGAGCAGCGGGCCAGCCGGAACGCCATAGGCGCGTTCGATATTGGCGAAAAGCGCTGCGTTGTTCTTCTTCATGGCCTTGCCACGCGAAATGATCGCCTGACCACCGCGCTTTTGCATGAACTGATCGAACGAAAGCTTGAAACTGTGCTGACCACGGTCTGCACGGATCGTTGCCTGATTGTAGGAGACACTCGAGAATGCACGATCCAGAACCGATGGGCTGACGCCCCTGCCCGCAGCTTCCTGCTTGAATGCGCCGACCCAGGCATCAAAGCCCGCAGAAGTATTACCGCACTGCGCCGCCATAGCCGACGTTGCCGCCATTGCGGAAACCATAACTACGCCAACGGAAAAAGCTTTTAGTGCCCGCATCAGAATTTGCCTTCAAAGTTTTTGGGTTCGCGCCCTAACTCGGTCACCACTTGACTGAGATGTACGGCTTTCAGCCTGCCTGCTGACATCAAAACCGGCAAATAAACAGCCCGTGATGAACAGTTTGTCTGAAAACCCGTCCATTCCCACAGTGGAATGGGCGGGTTATAGTTAACATTTGTTAAAAAATAGTATCAAGCCGCAGTGCGGGGCTTGATGAGGCCACGATTGACCAGAAGCTCAGCGATCTGGATTGCATTCAGAGCCGCGCCCTTGCGCAAGTTGTCGGATACGACCCAGATGTTGAGACCGTTTTCGACAGTTGCGTCTTCGCGAATACGCGAAATGAACGTCGCATCTTCGCCAGCGCATTCAACCGGCGTGATGTATCCGCCATTCTCATGCTTGTCGATGACCTGGCAGCCGGGTGCTTCACGCAGAATATCACGCGCCTGATCCGCTGTGATTTCGTTTTCGAACTCGATGTTCACGGATTCAGAATGGCCGATGAAAACCGGAACGCGCACGGCGGTGCATGTGACCTTGATCTTCGGGTCCAGCATCTTCTTCGTTTCAGCCAGAACCTTCCACTCTTCCTTCGTGTATCCATCTTCCATGAAGACATCGATGTGCGGAATGACGTTGAAGGCGATGCGCTTGGTGAACTTCTTCGTTTCAACAGGATCGGCAACGAAGACAGCACGTGTCTGCTGGAAAAGCTCGTCCATGCCTTCCTTGCCGGCACCGGACACCGACTGGTAGGTGGAGATGACGACGCGCTTGATTGTGGCCGCATCATGCAAAGGCTTCAGGGCAACAACGAGCTGGGCCGTGGAGCAATTCGGGTTTGCAATGATATTGCGCTTGCGGAAGCCTTCAATAGCGTCAGCATTCACCTCTGGAACGATCAGTGGAACGTCCTGATCATAGCGCCATGCGGATGAGTTATCGATGACAACGCAGCCCTGCGCGCCGATCTTCGGAGACCACTTCTTCGATACATCGCCACCAGCAGACATAAGGCAAATATCGGTGTCGGAAAAATCGTAGTTCTCCATATTGGAGACCTTCAGCGTGCGGTCACCATAAGACACTTCCGTGCCCTGGCTGCGCGCCGACGCCAGGGCGACGACTTCATCGGCCGGGAACCCGCGCTCAGCGAGAATATTGAGCATTTCACGACCGACATTGCCGGTAGCGCCTGCGATTGCAACTTTGAAACCCATGATCAAGCTCTCTTTCTACCTCTCCTCGTTTTTGGTGAGGGGGAACCCGCAATCCTGCGGCTTCCTTCTTCCCCGACCAAACCGGGGAGAGAGCGGTGGGCCAGAGACGTCAGACGGTTTTAATCGTCGTTTTGGCCGTAATTCGGATGGAGTAGGCAAGGCGCGACCGATCACCGGCAAACTCTGCCGGGTTATGCATGACAGTCATGTCTGTGACATGTCTCATCAAAATCGTGCTCCTTTTCTCGGCAAAGCTATTATGGTGTTTGCATTTCCTGTCAAGCGCAAACACGCGGCAATTTGGTCTGCCAACGCGTTGCCGCGCCATGCTACGTTCGATTTCAGGCCGGCCTGGATTAGACTAAAGTCATAAGCCAAAAGGATCGCTCTTCCTTTCGTTCATTTTCTGCCACTCTGTGTTCAGGTGCATCGTGCCGCAAGGGCAGTCCGGGGGAGTCGGACTGTTGCGATGTGTCACTCATCGATCTGTGGAGGACAGAAAATGGCAAATGTTGCAGCCGTAGGCAGCGAAAAGGCCCGCCCTATGACGGGCGAAGAGAAGAAGGTGATTTTCGCCTCTTCTTTGGGAACGGTCTTCGAGTGGTACGACTTTTATCTCTATGGCTCACTGGCCATCTACATTGGCGCGAACTTCTTCAGCCAATATCCTGAAACAACGCGCAACATCTTCGCGCTGCTGGCATTTGCCGCAGGCTTTCTTGTTCGTCCGTTCGGTGCGCTGGTGTTTGGACGCCTTGGCGACCTCGTCGGCCGCAAATACACCTTTCTTGTCACCATCCTGATCATGGGCTTCTCGACCTTTCTGGTCGGCGTTCTGCCCAATGCATCGCAAATCGGCATTGCGGCACCGATCATCCTCATTATCCTGCGCATGCTGCAAGGTCTGGCGCTTGGTGGTGAATATGGTGGTGCTGCCACCTATGTGGCCGAGCACTCGCCAAATGGCCGTCGCGGCTATTACACATCCTGGATTCAGACCACGGCGACACTCGGTCTGTTCCTCTCGCTCATGGTTATTCTGGGCGTTCAATTTGCTGTCGGCCGTGAAGCATTCGCTGACTGGGGCTGGCGCATTCCGTTCCTGCTGTCCGTCATCTTGCTTGGCGTTTCCGTCTGGATCCGTCTAAAGATGAGCGAATCGCCTGCCTTCAAGAAAATGAAGGAAGAGGGCAAGACCTCCAAGGCTCCACTCAGCGAAGCCTTCGGCCAATGGAAAAATGCCAAGATCGCGATCATCGCGCTTGTGGGTGCCGTCATTGGACAGGCAGTCGTCTGGTACACCGGCCAGTTCTACGCGCTCTTCTTCCTGCAGAGCATTTTGAAGGTAGACGGCCAGTCGGCCAATATTATGGTTGCCTGCGCACTTCTTCTCGGCACCGGCTTCTTCGTCCTGTTTGGCTGGCTTTCTGACAAGATCGGCCGCAAGCCCATCATCATGGCAGGTCTGGTTCTGGCCATGTTGACCTACTTCCCGTTGTTCAAGGCACTGACATGGGCAGGTAACCCTGCGCTTGCACAGGCTCAGGCCTCGGTTCGCGCGACGGTCACCGCTGCCCCCGGCGATTGCCGCTTCCAGTTCAACCCAACCGGCACGGCTAAGTTCACCACATCTTGCGATATCGCGACCTCGTTCCTGACCAGAAACTCCGTGCCTTATGACGTTGTCGAAGGACCTGCGGGCCAGCCAGCAACAGTCAAGATTGGCGAAAAGACCATCACCAGCTATGATGCCGCCGCTGCCGGTGCAAATGCCGCAGCAAACGACCGCGCATTCCAGAAGCAGATCAACATGGCTCTTCAGGAAGGTGGCTATCCACTGGTGCGTGGCGCGGCACAGGTTCCCGCAGCCAAGCTTGATGCCTTCGTGGCAGCAAACCCGGAACTGGCACTAAATGCCGACACCGTGCGCGCAACGCCTGCCAAAACAGTGCCTGCCGAAAAGCTGGTGGCTGACAAGCTGATGACCGCGCCCGAGCTGAACGGTGCGACTGAGATGGCCGTCTATACAGTTGCTGGCGGTGGCGCATTTGCCATGGTCGCCGACCCAGCCGCCGTGAACTGGATTGCCATCATTGCAGTTCTGACCGTCCTCGTCATCTATGTGACCATGGTCTACGGCCCGATTGCCGCTCTGCTGGTGGAAATGTTCCCAACCCGCATCCGCTATTCCGGCATGTCCCTGCCCTACCACATTGGTAACGGCTGGTTCGGTGGACTTCTGCCCGCAACCGCATTCGCCATGAGTGCTGCCAAGGGTGATATCTACTACGGCCTTTGGTACCCAATCATTTTCGCAGGTATCACACTGGTCGTCGGCCTGCTGTTCCTGCCGGAAACCAAGGATCGCGACATCCACAAGATGGACTAAGGCCCAGCCATCACCGCAAAACAAGAACCCGGCGAGATCATCGCCGGGTTTTCTGTTTGAAGGCTTTTGGATAATAGGTCAGAATGACAGAGCGGCCAGTTCCTGATTGACCAGATCGCGCCACGCACGGTTCTGCACCAGATCGGCGAGAAACAGGCCTTCGACTGCGAAAAATGCAGCCGATGGATCGGCACGATCGACGTAGTTTGCCGCAGAAAGAATTTCGTCCTTACGAGGATCATTCAGGTTGCCGCGCTTGTGAACAGACGCAATCCACAGGGCGACCACATAAGCAAACTCGGCGGCATCGTGCCCCGCAGCCAACGCCTCAACCGCGGCAGCCATGATCCGCTGCGGCAGCTTCTGACTTGTGTCCATCGCAATCTGTTCGTTGCGGTGGGCAATCGTCGGGTTGGCGAAGCGTTCAAGCAATTCGTTTTGGTAGTAAGGAAGATCAATGCCCGGCACGGGTTCGAGCGTGGCAGCTGCTGCCTTCATGTGCCGTTTCACCTTTTCCACATACTCCGGCACCGCCATGACATCGCGCACGAACTCCAGATCGTGGAGAATGCCCAAATGCGCGATGAGCGTATGGGAACCATTCAGAAGCCGAAGCTTCATATTTTCATAGGGCTCGACCGCCTGCGTGAAGACAGCGCCCGCCGCCTCCCATGCAGGACGACCGGAGACAAAATCATCCTCAATCACCCATTGCAGAAAGGGTTCCGTTTCAATGGCGAGTCTGTCCTCGACACCCAGCAGCCGCGCCGCACGTTGCCGCGTTTCATCCGTCGCCGCAGGCACGATGCGGTCCACCATGCTGCATGGGAATTTGCCGTTGTCGTCAATCCAGCGTGCCAGTTCAGGGTCACGCCGCTTCGCCAGCTCCAGAACAAGACGGCGCACGACATGACCGTTGGATGGAAGGTTATCGCAGCACAGCACTGTGAATGGAAGAAGTCCTGCCGCTTGCCGTCTGGCAAGACCTTCAACAAGGTAGCCTATTGCACCCACAGGAGCATGCGGATTGGCGAGGTCTGAGGCGATTGATGGGTGCTTCAGGTCTAACCCGCCTGTCAAGGGGTCTAGGCCGTAAGCCTTTTCGCTAACGGTCAGGGTGACGATGCGGATATCCGGATTGGCCAGATGGCCAAGAACAGCCTCTCTCTGTTCGGCTGCACAAAGCCAGTCCACTGTTGCACCCATGATGTCAGCGCGATCACCTTCGGCACTTCGAACGATTACGGAGTAAAGGCCATCCTGTCCTGCCAGCGCCTGAACAGGCTCATTCGAGCGCAAGTTGACGGCGACGATGCCCCAGGGGCCGATGCTGTGCTCCAGTGCTTTTTGCGTGAAGACGGCTTGATGGGCACGGTGGAAAGCACCCAAACCGAAATGCACAATGCCGGGCTTCAATGCCGTGCGATCAAAGGCCGGGACGGAAACGGTTTGGGGCAACGAGGTGGAGGCAGTTAATCTGTTCATCATGCTATACTCGACCGAACTGTGGATGAAGAAGTGTGCGCTCGATGCCGCGCAATTCGGCCAATCCCTTCAGGCGACCGATGGCGGGGTAGCCGGGCTGGGCGCCGCGGGCGATATCGTCAAGAATTTCCTGCCCGTGATCTGGCCGCATGGCGATGCGATGGTCCTCGCGCCCCACGTCACGACGGCGCTTTTCTTCTTCCAGCAACGCAGCGATGACGGCCACCATATCGGTTGCGCCTTCCAGATGTTCATCCTCGAAGAAGGAACATGGAACCGTATCGGTATCACGCGTCACGTTGCGCAAATGTACGAAATGAATACGGTCCGCAAAGGCCTTCGCGATCATCGGCAGATCATTATCCTTGTGCGCACCCAGCGAGCCGGTGCAGAGCGTAACCCCATTTGCCAGACTGTCTACCTGATCCAGCATATGCGCATAATCGGCCTGGGTAGAGAGAATGCGCGGCAGCCCGAGCAGGGGCCAGGGCGGATCGTCGCCGTGGGCGCAGAGATTGATACCCACCTCTTCCGCCACCGGAACAACCTCCGACAGGAAATCAACCAGATTGGATTGCAGCCGCAAACGGTCCACGCCACTATATGAGCGCAGCTTTTCCAGAAGCTGGTCAAGCGTGTAGCCATCAGCAGAACCCGGCAGGCCCGCCCCGATGTTCCTGCCCAAAGCGATGATCTTGCTATCCGGCATTTCGGAAAAACGTCTGGCAGCATCATCGATAAGCCATTCTGGATAATCGGATTTTGCGTTGGGCCGTTTCAGGATGTGAATGTCGAAAGCGGCGAAATCCACCAAATCGAACCGCATGGCCTTTGCACCGTGGCGAGTTTCCCAACGCAGATCCGTGCGGGTCCAATCCAGAACCGGCATGAAATTGTAGCAAACAGTGCGAATGCCGCTGGAAGAGAGGCGCCGCAGTGTTTCCTGCCAATTTGCGATATGCTGTTTCCAGTCGCCAGTCTGGGTCTTGATGTCCTCGGAGACGGGAACGCTTTCAACCACGTCCCAATAGAGGCCACCGGCCTTTATGGCTTCGTGCCGCTTGTCAATTTCATCGACAGGCCAGACCGCGCCGGTTTCGATGTGATGCAGCGCGCTGACGATGCCCTCGGCACCCGCCTGCGCGGCATCCCGCACCGAAACCTTGTCCACGGGGCCGAACCAGCGCCATGTGTGCTTCATATCTTTATCCTTCAGAACTTAGTGAGAACCGCCAAAGGTAATCTGCACCTTGCAGGCAACGGAGCGATCACCGGCCTGCTCGAATGCTTCGACAGCCTTTTCAAGTGGAAACGCATGGGAAATGATCGGCCGCACATCGATCCTGCGCGACGAAATGAGTTGCACGGCAGCGGCAAATTCCTGATCGAAACGCTGGGAGCCTCGCCAGACGATCTCTTTGCCGACGAGGCTATTGAGCGGGATTGTGATATCGCCTGTCACGCCGACCTGAACGAGAATGCCGCGCGGCTTGATCGCAGCAAATGCCGAGCGCAATGCGGGACCGGCGGCTGAACAATCAAAGACGATATCGAATGTGCCTTTACCTTCCTGATAGGGTGCAAGGCCATGTGGGTCTTTGGCGACATTGATCGTCCGGCGGGCACCCATGGACGGCGCTCGGGAAAGGGCCGCATCGGCAAGATCCGTAACAACAATCTCTGCCGCACCAGCATGTTTCGCAGCCGCAACCGTCAGCAGTCCGATGGGACCAGCGCCGGTCACCAGAACACGTTTGCCCTTGATATCACCAGCCTGCGCCACCGCATGAAGGCAAACCGCAAGCGGCTCGGCGCATGCTGCCTCAGCGGGAGTAGTATCGCCTTCGAACGAAAAGCACTGCTTTGCCGGAACGACAAGCCAGTCGCGGAACATGCCCTGCTCATGGGGAAGACGCATGGCGCTGCCCATGAAGCGCATGTCATGGCAATGAATGGGTTGGCCGATGGCGCAGTGGGGGCACGCGCCACAGGGTTGTGAAGGGTTGACCGCGACGAGCGCGCCGACCTCAAGACCCGTTACACCATCGCCCAAAGCTTCAACATAACCTGATGCTTCATGGCCAGATATGATCGGCTCTCGCACCTGAACTGGCCCGAAGCCACCATCCTGATAGTAATGGAGGTCAGAACCGCAGATGCCGCCCGCAGCCATACGAAGCAGTACCTCGCCAGCGTCCGGCTGTGCGAAATCCTGCGTTTCGACCTTGAGGTTCTGCTTGCCATAGAGACGCGCGACGCGTGTCGACATGAATGTCTACTTTCGTTTCGTGATGAGGCGAGCCCGCGCGAAGAGCCGCGCGGGTTCTAGGTTTAACGGATCAATCCCATCTCCGTTGGCAACCACAAGGTGACCGCAGGAATGAAGGTGATGAGAATGAGGGCGATGAACAGAGGCACCAGCCAGGGAAGGATCGCCATCGTCGTGCGTTCCACCGACAATCGCGCCACCCGCGAAAGCACGAACAATACCATTCCAAGTGGCGGATGCAGCAGGCCGATCATCAGATTGAGTGTCATGATGAGGCCGAAATGCACCGGATCGATATCAAACTGCAGAACCAGCGGCAGAAGGATGGGCACGAGGATGGTGATGGCGGCAATCGTATCCAGGAAGCAGCCGACAAACAGCATCAGCAGGTTGACGAGAATGAGGAATATCCACTTGCTGTCCGTGATTGTCAGGATTGCCGCCGACAGCACTTGCGCGGCCTGAGAGACCGTCAACAACCACGCAAACACCGATGCCGCCGCCACGATGAAGAGGACCGACGCCGACGTCTCAATGGTGTCGAATGTCGCCTTGGCCAGCGTTTTGAAGGTCATGGTGCGATAGCGCACAAGACCGAGAAACAGCGACCACAACACAGCGGCAACGGCTGCTTCCGTTGGCGTGAACCAGCCCATGGTCATGCCGCCAATGAGGATGACCGGCGTCATCAGCGCCATAACGGCCGAAAAGTCGAAGTACCAGTCACAGGCAACCAGCACGACAAGCGCAATGACAATGGCCCAGTTGAGCGACAGGCCGAGCGAGGTCATCACATAGACGCTGACCGGCACCATCATGACCACCAGAACTTCCAGCGACGCGCCGAAGATGGTGCGCAGGCTGAATGGCGTATCGGAACCCCAGTTTTTGATATAGGCGAAAACCGTCACCGTAATCATCATCAGCAAGGTCATGACAACGCCGGGAACGATACCCGCCATGAAAAGCGCGCCAATCGAAACGTTGGCCATCATTCCGTAAATCACGAAAGGCAGGGATGGCGGAAAGATAGGCCCAAGCGTTGCGGATGCGGCTGTAACGCCAACGGCAGCTTCGACAGGATAGCCATGATCCTTCATGGCCTTGATTTCGATGGTGCCAATGCCAGCCGCATCTGCAAGGGCCGTTCCAGACATGCCAGAGAAGATGACCGAGCCGATGATGTTGACCTGAGCAAGACCACCCTTCATCCATCCCACCAGGGCAACGGCGAAGGAATAGATGCGCCCGGTCACACCGGCGGTATTCATGAGATTACCCGCCAGAATGAAAAACGGGACGGCCAGAAGCGGAAAGCTCTCGATGCCCGCAATCATGCGCTGTGCAGCGATGATATCAGGGGCAACATTGAAGGCCAGAATATAAAGAAGCGATGCTGATGCCATGGAGATGGCAACCGGCAGGCCGATGAGCATCAGAAGCAGGAATGAGCCAATCAATACCAGCATATCAAACCTCCTCCACGCTCTGGAACTCTTCCGGTCTCTCAAGAACGGAATAGCCACGCCTGATATTGGCGATGAACACCTGGATGGATCGCAGGAACATCAGCACAAATGCCGCAAAGACCGTGTAGAAAACGATGCTGCGTGGCAGCGCCACGGTCACCATTTCCTCACCCTCCACAATCTCCAGATAGCGCCACATCAGCCATGATGTGTAGGCAAAAAATCCGATCCGCAGCACATCCACAGCCAGAGACATGACGCGCGTCACATGTGCAGGCAGGTAGTGGTAGAGAACATCAACCTGAATATGGCGCGACATGCGCACGCACATGACGGAGCCCATGAAGACGACAGCGATCAGGCAATTGACGGCAATCTCTTCCGTCCAGGCGTAACTGTCGTTCAGCACATAACGGGTAAAGAACTGCAGGAAAACGCAGCCTGTCATGATCCAGAAAAGAGCGAGAGTCAGCCAGTCCTCGAAAGCATAGACCGAGAGATCGGCATTGGGTGGTGGCTCATCGAATGTGTGGGCAAGTTCCTCAGGCGTGACCTGAGTATGAATTTCCTGCGACATTGATTTATCCCGACTGAGAAGAAAAGGCGGCGCGGCTCATAAAACCGCGCCGGGCACGGGCTTACTTGATGGCGCGGATGGCTTCCCAGTCGGCCTTGTCGTAACCAAAGTCCTCGAACTTAACCTTCTCGATCACATTCTTTTCAAAGTCGGCCTTATCAACCTCAGTCACTGTCAAGCCACGCGACTTGAAATCATCGACCAGCTTGTTTTCACGCTCCTCGATGATCTTCGTGGTGCGAGTTGCGGCTTCCTGCATAACATCGACAAAAATTTTCTTGTCCTGCTCGGAAAGGCTCGCCCACCGGCTCTTGGAGATCACCGTATTGAGGTGATCGACGATGTGGCCGGTCAGCACGATGTTCTTCTGCACCTCGAAGAATTTCTTCGCCTCGATGGTCGTCAGCGGATTTTCCTGCGCATCGACAGTTCCGTTCTGAAGCGCCAGATAGACCTCGGCGAAAGCAATCGGCGTGGTGTTGGCGCCGCATGCGCGGGGCATGGCAAGATAGGCTGGAACGTCAGGAACGCGCATTTTCACGCCGGCCAGATCAGCACATGTCGCAATCGGCTTGTTGGCTGTGGTGTGGCGAGTGCCGTAATAGCTGACGGCGGCAATGACGTTGCCCGTCTTGTCCTCGTAACCCTTTGCAAGGCGCTTGAACACGTCGCTCTTCGTGTAAGCGATCAGATGTTCAGGACTGCGGAAGATGTAAGGGAAGTAAGTGACGCCGATAGGCTTGTAGTCACGGGCGGCAAAACTGGAACCCGAAATGATCATATCGACCGTTCCCAGTTTCAGGCCCTGGTTGATATCAACCTCCTTGCCGAGCTGCGATGCAGGAAACACGTCGATCTTGTAACGGCCTTCCGTACGCTTTTCGATTTCCTTCGAAGCCCAGACGGATTCGGTGTGGAAAGGCTCACTTGTTTCGTAAACATGGGCCCATTTGAGCGCGGTCTGCGCCTGGGCTGCAAATGCGGATACAGCGACGATTGCCGTTGCACCCAGCAAGCTGATGATTTTGAATGACATTGTTTTCCCTCCCGGATTGATGTCAGATTCTCTGTTTTCATGCTCCTCTCTCTCGGAAGGACCATGCTTCGCCTACGGCTCCTCCCCGAAGCTTTCGGAAAATCTTTTCTGCGACAGCATCAGATGCCGGCGCATGGCATCGCGCGCACCTGCCGCGTCGTTTTGAGCGATGGCGTTTCGAATGACCCGATGTTCATCAAGCGCCAGACGCCATGTCTGCGGCCCTTCGAAATGGCTGGCCAGCCTCTCGAAATACGGTGTCATGCGCCGGTCAAAGATCTGGCCGGTAAACCGATGCAGCGTAGCGTTACCGATGATATCCGTGATGGCCGTGTGAAATGCGCGGTCCTGAACCAGCATGTTGACGGGATCGCCAATGGCATTCTCCATCTGCCTGAGACAATCGTCCAGCCGCTGAATACCTTCAGCCGTTGCAACCCGCGCTGCTTCCTCCGCAATTGCACTTTCGATAATGCTGCGCGCCTGAAGAATTTCAAACGGGCTGTCATTGTCGTCAACCGGCAAGGCCTTGGGAGCGTGGTTCGTGCGCTGACTGACGTAAACGCCGGAACCCATCCGGATGTGGATATACCCTTCAACTTCCAGAACAATCAACGCTTCCCGAACCGTCGGTCTGGACACTGCGAACCGCTCGGCAAGATCCCGCTCAGCTGGAAGCTTCGCGCCCAAGCTCAACTCGCCCGTTTCGATCAGCGAACGGATTTGGTCCGCCACCTGCCTGTGCAGACGGCGTGGTTCCAGGGCCACAAACATGAAATCCTCCCAGATCCCATCTGGTCAATTGGTCTTACCAGTTACAACTTAGTAACTATGACCGCAACGCAAAGTCAAGCCTTCACTGCAATCAATCCGGCAGTGTTTCTTTGGCAGCGAAGTTCAGGAGGATAGTGCGCGGAGCATGCAAACGACTCGATGAGACGCGACCACCTGCCCGAGCTGACAGCGCGTCTCGACGTTACAAACAATCCAACCACACAGCGTGGACTATGAGCGGGAGCGACGATCAACCAAAAGCGACCCAATCACCAGATCAATATGGGCATCGATGTAGGACTCAAGATCAAGTTCTCGGCGGTCCTCATAGATGAGCGTTTCGATGCCAATCGCAACGATGGGCGCGAAAATAAGGCAAGCGTTTGCCCTTGGCCCGCCCACAAATTCTCCCGCTTCAACCCCCTCGTTGAGGATGGCTTGTATACGGGCGTGAATGGGCTCGATGAGTTCGTCGCGGTGGGTGTCTATAACCTCGGGAAAGCGCGCACCTTCGGCTACAACAAACCGCAGCAACTGTCGCAGTCGTCTCTCCCTGAGCAACCGATGATAAAGCTCCCGTAGAAGCGTCTCAAGCCGCGTTGCTGCATTTCCCTTTAGCTCTCCAATATCGCCAATGACATTTTTCATCGGAACGGCAATATATTGGATCATCGCCGAGAAAAGTTCATCCTTTGTTGGGAAATATACATACACTGTACCCTTGGTGACACCCACACGCTCAGCGATGTCTTCCACGCGAGCGGCGGTAAAGCCGTGATCTACAAACTCTTGAAATGCCGCTTCCAAGATTTGCGTGGGCCGAAGTGCCTTCTGTTCGGCGCGTGTCAGACTTGCCATAACTATCCTTAACCATGTGCGCTCGATCAATTCGAGACACAATAATTTCATTGACTACCCAGTAAGTCAAATGTATCACCTATTCATTATGGTTCAAGAGGCAATAAATGAGACGGTACGCAACAATCGCCTTACTGGCGGCAGCACTGCCAGGGCTTTCAGCCTGCGAGCCTGAGAAAGAAGCGCAAAAGAAGCCACCGCGACGAGTAGAAGTGGTTCAGGTCAAAACGCTTCCCGTCGCCGATGTCATCACGACAACCGGTGAAATCAGCGCTCGGGTACAATCCGATCTATCTTTCCGTGTCAGCGGACGCATCGTCGAACGGTTCGTCGACATTGGTGACCATGTCACCAATGGGCAGGTTCTTGCCCGCATCGACCCGCAAGAGCAGAAAGCGGACCTTCAGGTCGCGCTGGCCACACTGCAATCAGCGCAGGCTCAGCAGACTCAAGCGCGGCAGGCCTATGACCGCCAGCAAAGTCTTTTCAGCACCGGCGTCACAACGCGAGCTGCGCTGGATCAGGCGCAGGAAGCATTTCTGACTGGTCAGGGCACAGTTCAGTCCGCACAGGCGCAGGTAGACACCGCGCGTGATGCTCTGGAGCAGACCGAGTTGAAAGCGGACGCCGACGGCATCATCACCGCCCGCAATGCGGAGGTCGGCCAGGTCGCCCAGGCAGCCCAACTCATTTTCACACTCGCCCATGACGGCCCACGCGATGCGGTCATAGAGGCCGACGAAACGAGCCTGTTGGGTGGAGAAATTCAAAACGATATCATCGTCAAGCTGCTATCCGGCGGCAATGAGATGAAGGCATCGGTGCGCGAAATTTCGCCCACGCTGGATACCACCACAGGCACGATACGCGTCAAACTGACCTTGGATTCAAAGGCTGATGTCAGGCTCGGCAGCCCGGTTGTTGCCATTGCGCATTACAAACCAGTCGATACCATCGAGCTTCCATCATCTGCGATGACATCGCTGGGAGGCAAGACTGCAGTTTGGGTCATCGATCCCAAAACTGCTGCGGTATCCGTGCGCGAAATCAAAGTTGGAAAATATGCGAATGGCCACTTCTCGGTCCTGTCAGGCCTTTCCGAAGGTGAAATGGTTGTCGTAACCGGCACGAAATTCTTGGCCCTTGGAGAAACTGTGACATACGAGGGAGCCGCTCAATGAAGACGTCCTTGACCGCGGCAACGCTTTTGGCTGCCGCAACATTTCTGACTTCCTGCGAACAGCATGAGGAAACGGTGGAAAAGCCGAGACCTGTGCTGTCCGTTGTCGTTAAGCCAGCCCCTGCTGCGACGTTGACGCTGCCCGGAACCGTGACTGCACGCATTGAAACGCAATTCGGTTTCCGCATTCTCGGACGCATCGTTGCGCGTAACGTGCAGGTCGGCGATATCGTCAAGAAGGGCGATGTCCTCGCAGCAATTGATCCGCTTTCTCTGGAGCTTGCTGTCAGGAGTTCGCAGTCAGATCTGTCCAATGCGCAGGCTCAGCTTGCCAATGCCGTGACGAATGAGCAGCGCCAGCAAACCCTGTTCGAGCGCCAGTCTGCTGCGAAGGCAACCTTCGAAAGCGCACAGCAGGAACGCGAAACCGCGGTGGCGAACGTGAACAAGGCTCAGGCAAATCTGGACAAGGCCAACGAGCAATTGGGATATTCCCGTCTGCTTGCTGAGTTTGACGGCGTTGTTACCAAAACGTCTGCCGAGGTTGGACAGGTCGTATCTGCCGGACAAAGCGTTGTGACCGTCGCGCAGCCGAAAGAGCGAGACGCCGTCATAGATGTTCCCGAGACCGCCGGAGCATTGCTCAAGTCAGGCGCCGCCTTCGATGTGGCTCTGCAGCTTGACGCCAGCTATCACGCGAAAGGCGTGGTTCGTGAAATCGCGCCAGAAGCTGACGACGCAACACGGACCTTCCGGACGAAGCTGACATTGATCAACCCGCCTGACGCGCTCCGTCTTGGTGCGGTCATAACAGCAACCGCGACTGCCGACGCTCAGTCCATCATTCGCGTGCCGCCATCGGCAATCAAGGTCGACGGCTCCAAAACCAGCGTCTGGATCGTTGATGAAAACGCGGCAAAAGTCTCATCCCGTGACATCACTGTCGATCCAGCATCCGTTCAAGGCGGCCCCGTTATCATATCCTCGGGCATCAACCCAGGCGACCGTGTGGTGGTTGCCGGCGTCAACCAACTGAAGGACGGCCAGGCCGTACGTATCGAGCAGGAGAATGCCCAGTGAAATCGTTCAATCTTTCTGACTGGGCGCTCGATCACCGTTCGCTCGTTTGGTACTTCATGATCATTTTCATGATTGCCGGGACTTTTTCCTACATCAATCTGGGACGCGAAGAAGACCCTGCGTTCACGATCAAGACGATGATCATCAACGCGCAGTGGCCGGGAGCTTCTGCCGAAGAGGTCGCAAAGCAGGTTACCGACAGGATCGAGAAGAAGCTTCAGGAGCTTGATGCTCTCGACTATACGCGAAGCGAGACCAAGGCCGGTCAGACGACCATTTACCTTGAGCTGCTGGCGACAACCCAGGCGAAAGACGTGACCGGAAACTGGGTCAAAGTTCGCAACATGGTGAACGACATCAAGGGTGACCTTCCAAGCGGTGTGATTGGCCCATTCTTCAACGACACCTTTGGTGACGTCTACGGCAATATTTTCGCATTCACTTCGGATGGCCTGTCCCAGCGGCAATTGCGTGACCTTGTGGAAGGCGCCCGCGAAAGGCTGCTGACCGTTCCGAATTCTGGCAAGATCGATGTCGTTGGCGAGCAGGATGAAGTCATTTATCTTGAGTTCTCTACCCGCAAGATTGCCGCACTCGGAATAGACCGACAGGCAATCATTAGCACCTTGCAGGCACAGAATGCGGTAACGCAGTCCGGCTTTGTCGATGCAGGACCGGAAAGCATCGCTTTGCGAGTTGGCGGAGCTTTCCTTTCAGAAGAGAGCCTGAAGACCATCAATCTCCGGGTCAATGATCGCTATTTCCCCTTGACCGACATTGCAACAATCAAGCGCGGCTACGTGGACCCGCCATCTGCCCTTTTCCGCTTCAAGGGCAAGCCAGCCATTGGTCTTGCCATCGGCATGAAGCCCGGCGCAAACCTTCTGACATTCGGCAAGGATCTTGACGAAGAACTGAAGCGTGTGGTGGCGGACCTTCCCATTGGCGTGACCGTTGAGCGTGTATCCGACCAGCCCGCCGTGGTTGAGGAAGCTGTTTCCGGCTTTACGACCGCGCTCTTTGAAGCCATCGCCATCGTTCTCGCCATCAGCTTCATCAGCTTGGGCGTGCGTGCTGGCCTCGTCGTTGCCGTATCTATTCCACTCGTTCTGGCCATCACCTTTGTGTTCATGGAGTATTCGGGTATCTCGCTTCAGCGAATCTCGCTCGGTGCACTCATTATTGCTCTGGGCCTGCTGGTGGACGACGCGATGATTGCCGTCGAAATGATGGTGTCACGTCTGGAAGCTGGCGATAACTTGAGAAAGGCCGCCACATACGTTTACACATCGACTGCATTTCCAATGCTGACGGGTACTCTTGTGACGGTTGCCGGTTTTATCCCGATCGGCCTTAACAACAGCGCCGCTGGTGAATTTACATTCACGCTCTTCGTCGTGATTGCCGTGTCGCTTGTGGTATCGTGGATTGTCGCGGTCGTGTTCACGCCGCTGCTCGGCGTCGTCATCCTGCCGAAGACTATGAAATCCCACCACGATAACCAGGGACGCTTCACGCGTGCCTTTGCATGGTCGCTCCGGCTCGCCATGCGCTGGCGGTGGGTCACCATCATCACGACAATCGTCATTTTCGGCTTGTCGATTGGTGGATTGGGCCTCGTCCAGCAGCAGTTCTTCCCGGCATCCGACCGTACCGAGCTGGTGATTGACTGGAGTCTGCCTCAAAACAGCACGATTGCCGAGACCAACAGGCAGCTGACGCAGTTCGAGACCGAAAAACTCGTGGGCAATGGCGACATTGACCATTGGTCAACCTATGTCGGCGAAGGTGCACCCCGGTTCATCCTGTCCTACGATGTGCAGAGCCCTGCTCCATGGTTCGGCCAAGTCGTTATCGTAGCGAAGGATATTGAAGCCAGAAACCGGCTCCGGACCGACATTCAGGCCTATCTGTCAACGACCTTCCCTGGCACAGATGCGTTTGTGAAACTTCTCGACATCGGTCCGCCAGTCGGAAAACCCGTTCAGTATCGCATCAGCGGACCTGACATCCAGAAGGTGCGTCAATTGGCGCAACAGTTTGGGACCATCATCGGCGCCAATCCACTTCTGTCCAACATGGCGTATGACTGGAACGAACCGTCTCGCGTCGTGAAGGTAGATGTCCTTCAGGATAAAGCCCGGCAGCTTGGCGTCTCGTCTCAGGATATTGCAACCTTGCTGAACGACGTGGTCAAGGGCACAGCCGTGACCCAGGTCAGAGACGATATCTATCTGGTCGACGTCGTGGGCAGAGCTGAAGATATTGAACGCGGTTCAATCGATACGCTCAGAAATCTTCAGCTTTCGGGATCAAACGGAAAAGCCGTGCCGCTTTCAGCTGTTGCCAAGTTCCGCTACGAACTGGAACAGCCCATGATCGGTCGTCGTGACCGCATGCCGACGATCATCATCAAGGCAGCCGTTGTCGGCCCAACCCAGCCAGCGACGATTGTCGAGCAGTTGAAGCCTGAAGTCGAAAAATTCACCGCTTCACTCCCAACAGACTACAAGATCGAAATCGGTGGATCCGTCGAATCGAGTGCAGACTCGCAGGGACCCATCGCGGCCGTGGCTCCGATGATGCTATTGGTCATGGCGACGATTCTGATGTTCCAGCTTCAGAGCTTCAGCCGACTGTTCCTGGTCTTCGCCGTCGCTCCGCTGGCCCTCATCGGGGTTGTCGCAGCCCTCGTGCTCAGCAATGCTCCGATGGGCTTTGTGGCGATCCTCGGGATTCTCGCACTCATCGGAATTCTGATCAGAAACTCGGTGATCCTTGTGGTACAAATCGAGCAACTACGAGAAGAAGGTGTCAGCCCCTGGCGGGCCGTTATCGAGGCTACCGAGCACCGTATGCGGCCGATCATGTTGACCGCAGCCGCCGCAACGCTTGCGCTGATACCGATCTCGCGCGAGATTTTCTGGGGACCAATGGCCTATGCCATGATGGGCGGTATTGTCGTCGGAACGGTCTTGACCCTTCTGTTCCTGCCGGCACTCTACGTCGCCTGGTTCCGAATTCCGCGTGAAGACGAGAACCAGAAACCGCACGAACCGGCAACGGCTTGATCTGCAGGAGGGCGCGCAAGCGCCCTCTTTTTCCATCTCATCAGCAAGGCAATATTGAGCGTGACGATTTCTCACTTCTGCATGGGCGAACTCCCACGCCGCATTTTCATCGTATCCGCCCTTGCCCTGGCATTGTCCGGCTGCGTTTCCCGCCCTGGTACCGAGGTTCTCAAGCCTGTCGTCCTGCGCACCACGCCTGCACAAACAGTAGATGTGCTTGCTGTAACGAACCGCGTTTTCGAGCCAAAGGACAACTCGTTTGGCAACCGATGGGGGAACGACGTTCAATATGACCGTTTTGTTTTTTCAGTCCCACCCGACAGAAAGGACATTTCGATTGCATATCCTTCTACAAAGCCCAACCCGAAACAGCAATATATCGTAACGAAGCGGGAGAGGCTGACGCTGGATTCTCTCGTCAAGGATGCGACGCATTCTACCAGATTTGACGGCACGGTTTCCGTCTTCGTGCATGGCTACAATTACTCCTATCAGGAGGCGCTGTATCGCACCGCGCAAATGGCGGCAGATGCCACGGCCATTGGCTCGCCAATCATGTTCTCCTGGCCATCTGCCGCCAGCGTGACGGGCTATGTAGCCGACCGCGACGCTGTCCTTTATTCCCGCTCGCAGCTCAACGCTCTTCTGCAGGCAATTGCGAAGGCACCAAAGGTCAAGCGCATCGTTCTGTTTGGTCACAGCATGGGCGGCTTCCTATCCATGGAGGCAGCAAGACAATTGAGGCTTGAGGGACAGGGTAATGTTCTTTCGAAACTCCAGATCGTTCTGGCAGCGCCCGATATCGATGCAGACGTGTTCAAATCACAACTCGCGGACATTGGCCACATCCCCACACCTGTCACGCTGCTGGTATCAAACAGCGATAGTGCCTTGAAAATTTCCAGCTTTGTGGGCGGCGAAAGGCCACGCGTTGGGATGCTGGATATCAATGACCCTCTCATCCAGCAGACAGCCAAGGAAGAGCGCCTGACCGTCATCGACATTTCGTCCTTGAAGTCATCCGACGGTTTGGGCCACGATCGCTATGCGGCCCTCGCCCAGTTTTCGGGAGACCTTGCAGACGCGGAAAGGCGCATGCAGACAAATGGCACAAACATCGGCGCTTTCGTGTTTGATGCAGCCGGTGCGGTCGTCTCAAGCCCATTCCGATTGGCGGGCGACATAGCACGCCGGTAACGGCACAATGTGGCTGTGTCGGATCATATCCGGCACAGACCCGACGGGACGCCGAAACGAGTGAGACGCCTCAGCTCCGCGTTTGCAGCAGTGCGGCGATATAACCGTAGCAGAAGCCAAAAGCGACCTGTTGCTGGTTGTCGCCAGACAGCGTCGGCGCGTGGTCTGGCATGACCATGTATTTGTAGCCCGTGTCGCGAAGCGCATCGATCACGGCAGGCATATCTATATCGCCTTCTTCTGGAAAACTTTCCCGGAAAGAGTATCGCTTGCCGACAATGTTTCGGAAGTGAATATTCATGATCTTGCCACGCTCGCCAAACCACCGCGTGATCTCAGGCACTTCGGAAACATCCTCGACCATTTCACCTAGTGTGCCGATGCAGAAATTAAGGCCGTGGACGGGGCTTTCATGCATTCCGACGAAACGCTTCATGCCTTCAACGGAACCCAGAACGCGTGTAACGCCCATATAGCCTGGTGGCGTTGCAGGATCGTGAGGGTGGCATGCAAGCCGAACATTTGCCGCTTCCGCCACCGGCACCACTCTTTGCAAAAAATAATCCACCCTCTCCCAGATTGTATCTTCATCGAGTGTGCCGACGCCCTTAGGCGCAGGCTCGCCGGCATTGGCAAGCTCCAAACGAAATGCTTCGGCCATGTACCCACCGCGTCCGGGCTCCATGGGCGTGCGCGGAATGCCGATGTAATTGAAATTGTAGCGGACAGAAGGAATGCCCGCAGCGGCGCAGTTTTCAATGAGCCTGCAGATACCATCGATCTGGCTGTCGCGGTCCGGGCCGGCGAGCATGATGTCCCGACATGGGGAATCGCCATCAACACGGTTCGATGGCATCGGTAGCTGCGTCATATCGAGTGTAAGACCGAAGCTTTCAATTTTCTCGCGGAATGCTTCAAGCGTTTCGCGGTCCCACTTGCGCCAATCACCCGGCGGCGTTGCCGAGACATTGTTGACGCCGAGCTGCTTCATCACTCGATAATCGTCATCGTTGCGGGCCGGTAATTGGGTTCCGAGATACATCTGCGCTCTCCGGTTTCTCATTACAGGGTCGCGTGAAACCCCGACAACCGAATAGTGTCATACGATGTGTTGAACGTAAACATATGATAAATTGCTTTTGGAATTTTGTCAGGCGCAGCCAATGTCTGCATCGCGACAATAGAAAAGGGCCGGGTCATCCAACCCGGCCCCTTTTCTTGCGATCGATAGCGAGCGTTACTTACGAATTTCCGCAAGTTCCGCAACGATGGAATCAACCACACCAGCACCGATCTGGTCCTTGTGCTTCTGATAGACCACCATCGACTTTTCACGAATACGGGCCTGCTCTTCCGGTGACAGCGTATTCACCTTCAGTCCAGCTTCCTTGATCTTTTCGAGGGATTTCTTGTTCAGTTCCTGAATGACCATACGCTCCTTGTCACGTCCGACAACCGCGCACTCACGAAGAGCTGCCTGTTCTTCTGGCGTGTAAGTATCAAAGATTGCCTTGGAGAAGAGCAGGAGGAACGGAGTATAGGCGTGATTGGTCTCGGTGATGTACTTCTGGACTTCGAAGAACTTAGAAGTGTCGATAGTGACGTAAGGATTTTCCTGCGCGTCGATTGCGTTGGTTTCCAGAGCCGAGAAGACCTCGCCGAATGCCATCGGCGTTGGGTTCGCACCCAAATTCTTGAAGGTATCCAGGAAAATGTTGTTCTGCATGACGCGAACCTTCATCCCCGAAAAGTCTTCCCACTTGGTCACGGGTCTGACGGAGTTCGAGAGGTTGCGGAAACCGTTTTCCCAGTAGGCAAGATTAACCAGTCCCGCTGCCGCGAGCTTCTCGTTCATCATGTCGCCGAACTTTCCGTCAAGCACGGTGTAGGCTTCCTGCGGCGTGGCAAACAGGAATGGCAGGTCGAAAACACCAAGCTCGGGAATGATGCCAACGAGCGGCGATGAGGATGTAACAACGCCTTCCTGAACGCCGGAGCGCAGGGCCTGCGTGGCCTGCAAGTCACCACCGAGGGCACCGCCCCAGAATGCGGTAATCTTCAGTTTGCCGCCAGACTTTCCGTCGAGGCAGGCCTGCATGGCCTTGATGCCATCACCGACGGGGTGATCGGCATTGATGCCGTTGGAAATACGGATGTTGCGAGCGTTGTATTCCGCAAAAGCCGGCAATGCCGACACCATGCTGAAGGCAATTGCTGTGGTGGCTAGAAGCAGTTTTCTCATTTTATCCTCCCAGGATCGATTGAAAACGACGTGTAGATTGCGAAGCGCTAGCGCAGCCAACGGGCAGGCACGAGCACGATGTCAGGGAATATGACCAGCAGGAACAGAACAATCGTCTGGGCGAGCAAGAACGGCCAGACGCCGATCGTGACCTTGCCCAGCGGGATCTTCCCGACGCCGCTGACGACATTCAGCACCACGCCTACTGGCGGCGTGATCAACCCGATACAATTGTTCATGATGAACATGACACCGAAATAGACGGGATCGATGCCAGCCTGTTTGACGATGGGCATCAGAACCGGTGTCAGGATGAGAATGGTTGGCGTCAGATCAAGAGCAGTACCGACCACCAGCACGAGCGCCATGATAACGAACATCAACAACATCGGCCGGTCAATCAACGGCTCGATATAGCCCGCGATCTCCGCCGGTATGTTGGCAGCCGTGATAAGCCAAGCCGAAACCAGCGCTGCACAAACCAGAAACATGATGACCGAGGTGGTCTTGGCAGCCCGCAGAATGACACCAGCCAAATCTCGTGGTTTCAATTCGCGGTAGATCACCATGCCAACGAACATCGCATAGGCAGCGGCGATTACGGCAGCTTCAGTCGGGGTAACCACACCAGCCTTGATGCCACCGAGAATGATGACAGGCATACCCAGCGCCCAGGCCGCACGTCCCGTTGCCGTCAAACGCTCCGACATCGGCGCCTTTGGCAAAGGCTCAACCTTGTCTTTGCGCACGACGATCAACCAGGCAACGACGAGCGCGAGCGCCATCAGCAAACCGGGGACAATACCGGCCATGAAAAGCTGCGTGATGGAAACGTTTGCAGAGACGCCGAAGACGATGAACGCCATGGACGGAGGAATGACGGGTGCAATGATGCCACCGGCGGCAATCAAGCCACCGGCGCGCGGCACATTATAACCAGCCTTTGCCATCATTGGCAGCAGGATGGCAGCGAGAGCAGCGGTGTCGGCTGCGGCGGAGCCCGAAATACTCGCCATGATGATCGCGGCCAGAATGGCAACGATACCGAGGCCACCACGAATATGCCCGACGCAAGCGATAGCAAAATCGATGATGCGGCGGGACAAGCCGCCAGAATTCATCAACTCGCCAGCCAGAATGAAAAAAGGAATCGCCAGTAGCGTGAAGGTGTCGGCACCCGCAATCATGTTCTGCGCGATGATTTGCGTATTGAACATACCCATAAACCACATGAGCATGACGCCGCAGAACATCAATGCAAAGGCAACGGGCACGCCAATAACCATGGCGCCCAAAAGCGATGCGATGAAGACAAGAAGGGTCATCAGGTACGCTCCGCCAGCTGCTCAATCGTCAGATTTTCACCGGCGAAGACAGCAATCTCCTCGTCCGTCACGCGCCCTGTCAGCAATCGGAACAACCGCTCGCAGGCGATCAGTACCATTCCGGCGCCAGTGAAGAGACCGACGCCATAGACCCAGATCATCGACATGCCGGTTACGGGAGCAGACATGCTGGCGTTAATCGGGAACTGCTTCCACGTTCCCCAGAAAAATATGCCGGAACAGGCAGTGATGACGACGTTGGCAAGAGACATGCAGATGATGCGTCCCCGGCGAGAAAGGAACATGACGAGTGTCTCGATGCCGAGATGACCATGCTCTCTGAAGGCCACGACTGCACCTATGAAGGTAAGCCAGACGAAGAAATACCGAGACATTTCTTCTGATACGTTGAGGCCGGAGTTGAAGCCGTATCGCATGACGACATTGACGAACACCATGATCGCCATGCCGGACAGCAGCAGGATCAACAGGAGTTCAAGGAAACGAAAGAAGAGATCAATGGCTCTTTGCATGGCTTACACCGTCCCCAGAAGGCCGCGCTCTGCCAGATTGCGAATGAGAGCGCTAACGCCAAAAGTCCATTCGGGGCACGCATCGGTCCGCTCGACCCAGTTCACCAGCCGCCCGAGCTTCGCGGTGTAGATTTCTACCCGGTCTCCGACTTCGTGCGTAAACCCCTGGCCCGCGCCGCGACGATCCTTGACGGGCGCAAACATCGTACCGAGAAAGAGGACGGCGCCATCAGGATATTGGTGGTTGCGGTTGCGCAACTGCGCCGCAAGGCTTTCTGGCGAGCGACTGATGGCTTCCATCGGGCTTTCGCCTGTCATCTCGAACCCATCCTCACCCTGCACCTTCAGCCCAACCCGAACCCGCCGCAGGTCTTCCATCGTGAAGCCATCGTCGAAAAGTCTGATGAAAGGGCCGATAGAGCAGGAAGCATTATTGTCTTTCGCCTTACCCAGCAGCAAAGCCGACCGCCCCTCGACATCCCGCAGGTTAACGTCATTGCCAAGCGTGGCGCCAACGATCGTGCCATCAGACCGCAGCACAAGAACGACCTCGGGCTCGGGATTATTCCATTGCGAGATGGGATGAATGCCGACGAGATCGCCGCAGCCAACAGAAGACATGGGTTGGGACTTGGTAAAGATCTCAGCGTCTGGCCCGATGCCGACCTCCAGATATTGCGACCAGAGGCCCATATCCTGCAACAATGCCTTTACCGCCGCGGCCTGTTCGGAACCGGCAACAAGGCCACGAAGACTATCGCCGAGAACCGGCGCGAGCTTGACGCGAATATCCTGAGCGCGGCGCGGATCGCCCTTCGCCTGCTCTTCGATGACTCGCTCCAGCATGCTGTCAGCAAAGGTCACACCGGCGGCCTTTACGGCTTGCAGGTCGATGGGAGCTAAGAGGTAACCTGCTTCTTTCGACAGGAAACTCTGGAGATCGCCAAGGTCCGGCAGATCACGCGCTTGGCGCAAGCGGGCAACGATGTCAGCCGTCTCAAGCAGGCCCGTCATTGTCGCGGCGATATTGGTCAGATTAAGCACACGCTCGTTCGATATGAGAACCGGGCATGGGCCACCGCGAGCATTGGACCAAACACGGCCGACAAGAAGAGCGCTGGCAGCATCATCCGGCAAAATGGACTCTGCGCGTAGTACACGATCGCTTTTCACAGGTGCTCCTCCCATTTCCAAGCAAGCCGTGCCCTCCAGCACCCGCTTGCCTTCTTGTCAGGATGTCTGACAATACTCCTAAACGTTCTCTAGTATGACTTTTGCATCATGTCCAGCAGGTAAGCAGCAGCGATACGATGCAAATGATTGTTGCCCACAGGGCGGCACTGCTTGTCAGTAAACCTCAAGGGTGAGATCGATGCGCTCCGCTGCACCAATCAGATGATGGCGCATCGCGGCACGCGATTTGACGGGATCACGCGTTGCGACAGCATCCCGGATCGCCACATGCTCGGCAATTGTGATTTCCACAATCTCCTCAAGAACCGCAGTAGCGCGAGCGGCGTTAATGGTCAGACTGATCCGCTCAGCGATGAAGCCGATAAAAAGCGGGAAATATTCATTGTGAGTGGCCGCAGCCAATGCCCTATGAAAGGCAAGATCTGCAACGATTCCCTCTTCTGTCCATTTGGCGGCACCGGTCATGAGGACCAGCGCCTTGTCAAGTTGCGCCAGATCATCAGCGTCGTGGTGGATTGCGGCGAGCCCTGCCGCCTCAATTTCCAGCGGAATACGTAGCTGGAAAAGACTGCGGAAACTTTCGCGATCATGAAGAGCTGCGTGCTCGATGCGAATGGAGCCGCGTGTTTTCGCTTCAGTCACAAAAGCGCCGATGCCCTGCCGCGTTTCGACCAGCCCCTCATTGCGCAACTCAGCAATTGCCTCACGCACAACGGAACGGCTCACACCAAAGGTTTTGGCCAGGATGTGTTCCGTCGGCAGTTTTTCTCCGGGCATGATTCGGCCATCGGCAATTTCCTTGCCAATATGTCCCGCGATGCGTGCCGGGAGATGCTCATTGCGCTTTATCTGACCAAAATCCGCCACCATTCACTCTGCCTACCTTTCATGGTGCCGGATTATTCTATGATCTGTCCGGAAAATTCAATTGGCATCCGGGATTCATCACCATGGATGGATCGATGGCCCGCTTCAACGCCGCCAGCAAGTGGCGATGCGCAGGCTCCAAGCGCTCCTCGAAGTCTGCACGCTTCAGACGGCCAATGCCGTGTTCGGCGCTGATGCTGCCATTGAAGCGATCTACGACAACATTCACGACTGTCTTGGCCTGATAAATCATCGCAGCAGCCTCCTCTTTGGAGGAGCCTTGCGGCGGCAGGACATTCAGATGAACATTGCCATCTCCCACATGACCGTAAGACACGCTCACGCATGTTGGGAGCGCCTCACTCACCGCCTTTTCAGCTTCCTCCACAAATTCAGCGAGACGGGAAAGGGGAACGGAAATGTCCGTGCGCATGTGCTGACCACGCTTGGCTTGCCCCTCGTTCATTCCCTCCCGTATTTTCCACAGGTTTCGGGTCTGCGCCTCCGACGCTGCGATGACGCCGTCAACGACGAGACCGTCTTCCATGACACCAGCCAGAAAGCGCTGCATCAAATCGGAGATATCAATCAGTCCCGAGCCGGAAATTTCCATCAGCACATAGGCCGGATAATCAGCCGCCATTGGGATCGGCAGATCAGGGATCGCCTCCTTGGCCAGCGTGAACGCAAGTGGTGGCATAAATTCGAATGCCGACATCAGGTCACAGCATTCTCGCCGTGCACGACGATAAAGGGTCATCACATCGTTAAGGGAATTCAAACCGAGCAACGCCGTTGCAATCTGGTCGGGTAAGGGCGTCAGCTTGAGGGAGACGGCGGTGATAATGCCAAGAGTGCCCTCAGAGCCGATGAAGAGCTGCTTGAGATCAATGCCACGATTGTCTTTGCGCAGGGTCGAGAGACCATTAAAAACAGTGCCATCCGGCAACACAACTTCCAGCCCCAGAACCAATTCGCGGGTCATGCCATAGCGAAGCACGTTGATGCCGCCGGCATTGGTGGCAACATTACCGCCAATGCGACAAGAGCCTTGCGCGCCCAGCGCCAGTGGAAAAAACATCCCCTTTTCGGCAATTCGATCTTTTAACTCCGAAAGCACACAACCCGCCTCGACCACGGCGGAAAAATCATCCGCATCAATCCTGCGCACAGCATTCATGCGCTCCAGGCTCAGGATGGCCTGTGCTTCTGGCTGATCGGGAATCCCGCCGAGCACGAGACCCGTGTTGCCGCCCTGCGGGACAATGGAAATTCCCAATTCACGGCATAGCTTGACCGCCGCACAGACATCATGTGTGGAGCGCGGGCGCAGAACGGCAATCGCGCCGCTTGTCACATCCCCATGCCAATCCCGGCAAAACCGCAGCATTTCCTCGGGGTCAACGAGCACGATATCGTTGCCAAGCGCCGCAGACAAAGAGGCTTGGCGATGCCCGACCGAATTCCCGACATCTGCACTCATGGTCCTGCCTTTCAATTAAATCTACGCCGACCATCACGTTAATTGACGCATGGGGGCTATTTTCGACGGGATATGGCCAAATCCCTGTTTTCAAGCCAGCAATATATGGTTATCAGACAACCTTACAATAGAAATGTTCGGCTGCATTGTGAATGCCGTTGGGCGTTGAGCATATGTGTGGAGGAGGAAACGAAATGCATGTTCTGATCATAGGCGCGGCTGGCATGGTAGGCCGCAAGCTCGCGGCCAAATTGGCAAGCGAAGGACATCTGGGCGGAGATCAGGTCTCCAAAATGACATTGGTCGATGTCATCGCGCCAGAAGGTCCCGCTGGTTTTAATGGCGTTGTCGACGCGCGAGAAACGGATTTGTCCACGGTGGGCGAGGCCGAAAAGCTCGTAGCAACGCGCCCCGATGTGATTTTTCATCTGGCGGCCATTGTATCTGGCGAAGCAGAGCTTGATTTCGACAAGGGCTATCGCATCAATCTGGATGGTACCCGCTATCTCTTTGACGCCATTCGCCTTGCCCATGGCGTCGATGGCTACAAGCCCCGCGTCGTCTTTACCTCTTCCATCGCAGTGTTCGGCGCACCCTTGCCCTACCCGATTTCAGACGATTACCACACGACGCCGCTGACGAGTTACGGCACCCAGAAGGCAATCTGCGAACTCCTACTGTCTGATTACAGCCGCCGAGGCTTTTTTGATGGTATCGCCATTCGGCTACCAACAATCTGCATTCGCCCCGGCACCCCGAACAAGGCTGCATCCGGCTTCTTTTCCAACATATTGCGGGAGCCTCTGATCGGTCGCGAAGCCGTACTCCCGGTTTCGGACGACGTGCGCCACTGGCATACATCGCCCCGTTCCGCCGTGGGCTTTCTTCTGCATGGCGCAACGATTGACCTCGATAAGGTCGGCCCGCGCCGCGCGCTCTCCATGCCGGGGCTGAGCGCCACCGTGGGTGAACAGATCGAAGCATTGCGAAGGGTTGCGGGAGAGAATGCTGTTGGCCTGATCCGCCGGGAACCGGATGAAATGATCATGAAAATGGTTGCTGGTTGGGCACCGGGATTTGAGGCGACACGCGCCAAGTCGCTAGGTTTTACGGCAGAGACCTCGTTCGACGAAATCATCCGTGCGCATATCGAAGATGAGCTTGGCGGGACGTTGTAACGCCTCGACCTTGGCAGCACCCTCGCTGCCGGGGCAAAAAATCATCTAACATCAACATCTGTATCAATTCACCATAGCTTTTGCGTCGTCGCTATGGCAGTTGATTGATGGGCAATTGCATTATAAAAGTCCGCAGCGAAGGCAATCGCTTCAGGAACTCGAAAGGAACTGTCATGCCAACTGGCACTGTAAAATTTTTTAACGACGACAAGGGCTTTGGTTTTATCACGCCAGAGGATGGCGGCACGGACGTATTCGTTCACGTGTCTTCCTTGCAGCGCGGTGGATCGCTGAGAGAAGGCGACAAGGTCAGCTTTGAAGTCGGCCAGGACCGCAAGACGGGCAAGTCTAAGGCTGAGAACGTTAGCGTACTTTAATCGTAACGTTTGCTGCCAGCCTGAACGTGTTTCAGAACAGGTTGTTCCTTTGGATTGAGTAGCTGCCGGAATTGAAAAGCGGCGGTCTGCACCAAGCAGACCGCCGCTTTTTTATGGGTGGCACACCGTCAGGTCAGTCTGGCGGTTCGCCGTGCTGGCATGGCGCCCCCCATTTGTCCTTGCGAACAAACGGAGGAAGCAAAGCTTGGCAATTATGCACTTCGCCTGTATTGAACAGCCTGACGCTCCATTTGGCCAGCCGATGAGCTCATCCTGCCTGTTGTCCCCAACTTGAACTGGGAGAGTAGCTCGCTCAGCGAACCACTTTCCTGCGCCAACGCGGCACCGGCAGCATTCATCTCTTCCACCATCGCAGCGTTTTGTTGCGTGGCCTGGTCCATGTGGTTGACGGCTGTATTCACTTCGGCAAGACCCAGCGACTGCTCTTGAGCGGCCGTGGCAATAGCATCCATGTGGGCCGTCACGGTTTGGACGAGGTCCTTGATGGCCGAGAGCCCCTCACCCGTTTCACTAACAAGCTTCACGCCTTCCGAAACGGCTACAGCTGAATTTGAGACAAGCGTCTTGATTTCCTTGGCCGCTTTCGCAGACCGCTGCGCCAATTCACGAACTTCCTGAGCAACAACAGCAAAACCCTTGCCTGCCTCACCTGCTCGGGCAGCTTCAACGCCCGCATTCAGAGCCAACAGGTTCGTCTGGAAGGCAATCTCATCAATGACACCGATGATCTGACCGATCTGCTGCGACGACGTTTCAATACGTTCCATGGCCGCAACGGCGTTACGCACAACCAAGCCTGATTCATCTGCACGAGACCGAGCGTTGCGCACAACATCGCGAGCTTCTGATGTGCGGCTTGTTGTGGCGACCACGTTAGAGGTGATCTCTTCCAGAGCCGCCGCGGTCTGTTCCAGCGACGCAGCCTGCTGTTCTGTGCGCTTGGCCAAATCGTCGGATGCGTCCGAAATCTCTTTCGAGCCGCCGGCTACCGTCGTGGCAGAATTATTGACGCTGAGCAGCGCGTCACGAAGCTGGCGAACTGACGCGTTGAAGTCTTCGCGCAGTGTTTCGAACTGAGGCGCCAACGCTTCACGGACCTCACACTGCATATCACCGTCGGCAAGACGACGAAGGCTGGCAGCAAGCGATGCCGTTGCCTGATTGAGGCGTGCTTCGGCATCGGCTTCTGCCTGCCGCTGAAGGTTCAAACGTTCACCTTCAGACCGGCGACGACTATCTTCAGCTTCGGCTTCAAGCGCCTGATTGCGAATTGCGGCATCCCTGAAAATTTCAACAGAGCGTGCAATGTCCCCAATTTCGTCTTTGCGGTCAGCAAAGGGAATGTGATCCTGTGTGTTGCCAGCGGCAAGATCAGACATGCGAGAACTGACGCGGCGGATCGCGCTTGAGAGCCACCGTGCGGTCGCTACGGACAGACTGATCGCAACGATGATGAATGCTGCGAGGATAGACAGGGACACAAGAAGAGATTCATAGGCCTTGTCGAGCTTCGACGTGACCGTTGTCCTAACGTTTTTGGAGGTTGCGAGCAGCACGTCCTTGACCAGATCGCGACGCTCAACCATCGCCTTTGTCCAGTTTTCCAGGTCAGCCGGCACTGGAGTGAAGGTGGTGTTCTTCGACATCCCGTCTATGGCCTTTTGGATCATAAGTCCTGGAGGGGACTGCATGAAGGCATCGAGACGAGCAACAACATCAGGGGCGACAAATTCCTGGACGCCTTGATTAAAGATGCGAATTTGAGTGGTAGCTGCGTGGACCCGCGCATACTCATCAAGCGAAAGGGTTCCATTTTTCGCATACTGTATACCGAGGCGGTTCAACACAAGGTAACCTTCGTTGTATTGCGAAAACGCATTATAGCCGGTCACACCATGCAGAAGGTCGCGGTCTTCCATAAGGTTACCGGCCCGGCTTGCCAGACGAATCGAGGCTGAAGACAGCGGCTGCATATATGCCAGACTTGCCAGTGGTTCGGCAGTTCCCGTGTCTACTTTCGTTCGAAATTCGGCAAGCTTGGCGTATCGTTCATCAACGTTACGCTTGATCTGAAGAAGCAGAGGATCCGCATAGCCTACCTCGACCACTTTATCATAGCTCTGAACAACTGCGTTGTAGGCGTCATCCGTATTCTTACGCGCCTGGGAGCGCTGCTCAGCAGACGCTGCACTTTCTACGGGTAGATTAATCATCAGCCGACCGCCATTGGCAGCGAGACTTTCAAGCACCGAAGCATCCAAGAGCTTCTGGTACGCCCGATATGTATCCAATGTGACGATGGCCCCCAGCACCACAACGGCTGCTAGCGGCAAACTCGCCAAAAACGTGAGAAGTAATCTGAAAGAAAAGTAAGAAAATATCCGCGCCATTAAAATTCCCCCGAATAAACGCACGACCTTACCGGGCTCATCCAGCATAGAAGTAGTTATGAAATAGCATTATATTCTTATTCATTGATTTAAATGCTGCGTCGGGGCACTCACGCATCTAAATTTACTTCAAAAAAATGACAGACTGGGTTAGCTCCGTCAGGCCCATTAAAATTGCAGGGGAAAGGAGTTGGGGTCGATGATCAATTACGAGGAACGTGAGTCGCTCATCCGTCTATGCTATTTTTATAATAAAGAACTACCTAAGGTAGCGTTGGCATGAACCCGCCGACAGCTTTCTTAGGGCAGTTCCGCCCTATGTAGGAGTGCGCATACCCTGCCGGAAGCGAGAGGTTGGCGCGAGCAAGCGCCAACCAGAATGCTAAAGTTACTGAAAATATGAGATTTGGTGAATTTCCTACATCTCGACTTTTGCGTTCTCACCCATGTCGGGACGGGTGTTGCTGACGGCGGCTGCAGCCATTTTAATATAGCTGATGACAGTGCCTGGGCTGTCCCAATATTCTGCGAAGGATGGCGTTACTTTCAAAATCCGAATGGATGGATCTTCTGCGCTATCCCACCAGGCCTTTGCGGGCGTGGCCCACAATTCCTTAATTTTCTCACGGTCATTCTGCACCTCTGCGACGCCGGTGATAGAAACATATTTCTGACCTTTGGAATCGGCAAATGCGAGGCAGACATTGGGAGCGCGGGAAATTTCCTCATCCTTGTGGCTTGCAACATCTGTGAGGAAATAGAAAGCGTTCTCAAGCTGTTCGGAATAGGCCGACATGGGGCGGGCACGCAAATCCGTGCCGGTCTGGGTTGTCAGCATGCAAAACCCGATTTTGTCAGCGAGTTCCCAAACTTTACCGATATCTGTGTCTGAACTGGTCATATCTGTCTCCTGTGTGTGTGCAGCAAACGATATGGGCGGGGCAACGTTCCCCGCATTGATGACTTATTCAGTGGACGGCACGTCCATCCTTGCCGTCAGCATCTAAAGTGCGCCCAAGGCATTTCTGTTGAGCAACTTGGCGGCCCAATCCACGAAGACACGCACCTTGTTGGTCACATGCCGTGTCTGCGGGTAGACAATGTAGATGGGCACTGGCTCATGGTTCCACTCAGGCAGAATGCGAACAAGGTTTCCCTTTGCCAGCTCGTCGCGGATGGTAAAGGGTGCAAGCTGACCGATGCCCAGACCGGCCAGCACCGCATTCTGATAGGTGCGGCTGTCATTAGCGGCAATGATGTAACGCGGATTGACCTCGACCGAGCGTGTGCCGTTATCGAATGCGAAATTCATGATGTGTCCGGTGGTCGCGTTCAGATATCCAACGCTGTAGTGATCACCTTCAAGTTCTTCCGGCTGCAGCGGCACACCGAATTTTTCGATGTAGCGCGGAGCGGCGCATGTCACGAAATCCAGATCAGACACCTTACGGGCGATGAGCGACTGGTCGCGCGGCGTTCCCACCCGCAAGGCACAGTCCACGTTTTCGGCGATGTAATCCACAAGCCTGTCCCCAACGCCGAGGTCGAGCCGGATGAGAGGATAACGCTCGTGGAAGTCACACAGGTTGGGTATGATGACATTATCGGCGAATGCACCTGCCATCTCCACGCGCAACCGGCCCGAGGGCTGAACATTAGCGCTCGAAAGGCTGGCGTCCAGCTCGTCCACTTCGGATATGATCTGGATCGCCCGTTCGTAATATAGCGCACCATCGGTCGTCACCATAACCCTGCGCGTGGTTCGGTTAAGGAGGGTGGTTTGCAGATGCGCCTCCAGACCCTGCACCATGTTCGTGACAGTGGTCTTTGGCATATTCAACGCGGCGGCGGCGCGTGTGAAATTGCCCGTTTCCACCACGCGTGCAAAGACACGCATTGCCGAAAGCTGATCCATGACGCCCTCCCAATCTTTATTATCCGTATTTTTGGAATAGTGTTTCCATTTTTGCGTACTTGCGCATTTTCTTCCGAACAATAATATCGGTTTTGGAAGTGACGGCAAGAGCGGTTCTTTCGAACAACCTGCCGAGGGCAAGAGATGAACACGCAGTGGCATACTATGGAAGGCAGCGGCTCAAAGCAGCCACCTCTTTCCGTGCGTATCTACAGGAGCGAAAGTGAAAACCGCTCTCCGCCGCTGGTGCTTTATCTCGGCGGCGGCTCGTTTCAGGAACAGGGCTGCCAGCGACTTGAACTTCCGGTCGCGAGAGCATTGGCAGACCAGGGTGCCGTTGTCATCGAGGCCGACTATACCACGCTGTCGGGCAATGAATTTCCGGCGGTAATCGATTGTGCTTTCGAGGCGCTGGATTGCCTGAGCAGTGCCCGAAAGCAATATGGCGGTGCAAAGTCGCTGTTGTTTGTGGCCGGTGAAGAGGCCGGAGGCAACGTTGCTGCCGGTCTGGCGCTGAAGGCGCGGGATCGGATGCCGGGAAAGGTCGCAGGGCAGATTTTGCTGTCACCGATGATCGACCCGTTTATGGCATCGATCTCTTTTCGCGACGCCGACAAGATTGGCATGCGCCAGCGGTGGGCCGAGGGATGGAGCCGTTATCTGGCAAAGGCATGTGGTTCTGTGCACCCTTATGCCGCACCGTGCCAGTGCACGCGGCTCGACCGTGTCGCACCGGCACTCATTTTTACCGCGCAGGATGATCCTCTGCACGATGAGACAGTCAACTACGCCAGTCGCCTGATAGCGGCAGGGGTGCCTGTTCGGCAACATGTTTTTCCTTCTGGCGATGGCTGGACGGGACTTTATCGCGGGGAAGGTGGCAAGTGGCTCTCTGCTGTTTGCACCGAATTTGCGGATTTTATTCAAGACCTTAAGAACTAACAGTCAGACCCACAATCACTGATCGGCTTCAGACGAAGCCAAGGAGTATCCCATGACGCTCAAGAACAAGCGCCGTGCCCTTGCGGGTGCCGGCTTAGGCCTTGCCGTGTCCGTAGCAGCGGCCGCATTCCTCTTCAATCTTCCCATGAAAAACGATGCCATAGCTGCATCCGCACCGGCTGAAACGCCTGCAATTCCCGTGACTGTCTCGGTGGTCGAAAGCCGCGATGTGACGCATTGGCAGCAATTTTCCGGACGGCTGGAAGCTGTCGAGCGCGTCCAGATCCGCTCTCGTGTCGCCGGCCAGATCCAAGCGGTTCATTTTCGTGAAGGCGCATTGGTAAAGGCCGGTGATCCCCTGTTCACAATTGATCCTGCACCTTACCAGGCAACAGTTGCCGGTGCGGAAGCGCAGGTTGCCTCCGCCGAAGCCAAAGTCAGCCTTGCAAGAACCGAACTTGAACGTGGTCGCCGGATGTCTGAGAACCGGACCATCTCACAAAGTGATCTCGACCAGCGGCTGAGCAATGTTGCTGACGCTGAGGCGCAGGCACGGGCCGCAAAGGCGGCACTGACGACAGCGCAACTGGATCTTGACTATACGCAGCTCCGCGCTCCCGTGTCGGGGCGTGTCGGCAAACTCGAAATTACCGTTGGCAACCTTGTGGCCGCTGGCTCCACCTCGCCGGCACTCACCACCCTTGTCTCCGTTGATCCAATCTATGCGGGCTTCAACGCCAGCGAAGAAATGGTCTCGAAGGCCCTGTCGCAATTGCCAGTCTCGGATGGCGCGCTTCAGGCTCTGGAGCAAATTCCAGTCGAAGTGGGCACGCTGGCTGATGAAGGCACCCCGATCAAGGGCACCCTGCACCTGATCGACAATCAGGTTGACAGCGCAAGCGGCACAATTGGTGTTCGCGCCGTGTTCGCCAATGCGGATGGGCGCCTGATCCCCGGCCAGTTCGTACGGGTTCGCATGGGTGAGCCAAAGTCCGAAAACCGCATCGTGATCAGCGATCGCGCCATCGGCACGGATCAGGACAAGAAGTATGTCTTCGTCGTGGATGGCGAGAACAAGGTGAACTACAGACAGATCAAGCCCGGCCCATCTGCGGATGGCATGCGGGTCGTTGAAAGCGGCCTCGCCGCCGGAGACAAGATCGTCGTCAACGGTTTGCAGCGCATTCGCCCCGGTGCTGTCGTAGCACCACAGACCGAAGAAAAGGTCGCGGCCTCGCAATAAAAAATCCGGCGGGCCTGCTCCCAAGGGGTCCGCCGTCCCATTGATCAGAACAGGACACGAAGACCTGCCGGTGACTATCGCCACCGGAGCGGTCCTTCGCGTCCAGATTTTCACCCGGAGAGGGCTAAATCATGAACATCTCCAGATTTTTCGTAGACCGGCCGGTTTTCGCTGGCGTCCTATCGGTCCTTATCGTCGTGGCAGGCCTCATCGGCATGCGCGCGCTTCCGATTTCCGAATATCCAGAAGTCGTTCCACCTTCCATCGTGGTTCGCGCCACCTATCCCGGCGCAAACCCGAAGGTCATTGCTGAAACGGTTGCAACACCGCTGGAAGAACAGATCAACGGCGTCGAGGACATGCTTTACATGTCCAGTCAGGCGACGTCCGATGGCGTCATGACACTGACGGTGACGTTCAAGCTCGGAACGGACCCGGACAAGGCGCAGCAACTGGTGCAGAACCGTGTCTCGCAGGCAGAACCACGCTTGCCCGCCGAAGTCAGAAGTCTTGGCGTTTCTACCGTCAAGAGTTCGCCCGACCTGATGATGGTCGTGCATCTGGTCTCGCCCGGAAATCAATATGACCTCACTTATCTGCGCAACTATGCCGTCCTCAACATCAAGGACCGTCTGGCGCGCATTGAAGGCGTGGGACAGGTGCAGATTTTCGGCGCTGGCGATTATTCCATGCGCGTCTGGATCGATCCGCAAAAGGCGGCGGAGCACAATCTGGCTGCCAGCGATATCAGCAATGCCATTCGCGAACAAAACGTGCAGGCTGCGGCAGGCACCATCGGCGCGTCGCCAAGCCTCACAGGTGTTGATCTTCAGCTCAACGTCAACGCGCAGGGCCGTCTTTCCACGCCGGAAGAGTTCGGCAACATCATCGTGAAAAGCGGCGCGAATGGCGAGATCACCCGCCTGCGTGACGTTGCCCGCGTCGAACTCGGCGCTGCGGACTATGCACTGCGCTCACTGCTGGATGGTGAATCTGCGGTGGCCATTCCTGTCTTTCAGGCTCCAGGCTCCAACGCTATCACTATTTCCGATCAGGTTTCTGCCACCATGCAGGATTTGCAGGCGGCGATGCCTGATGGCGTGAAATACGAAATCGTCTATGACACGACCCAGTTCGTGCGCGCATCTATCGACAAGGTCATCGATACGCTGCTGGAAGCCATCGCGCTCGTCGTGATCGTGGTTATCCTGTTCCTCCAGACATGGCGCGCCTCGATCATTCCGTTGATCGCCGTGCCCGTATCCATCATCGGCACATTCGCGGTCATGTATGTCTTTGGCTTCTCGATCAATGCGCTCAGCCTCTTCGGGCTTGTGCTGGCCATCGGTATCGTCGTGGATGACGCCATCGTGGTTGTGGAAAACGTCGAACGCAACATCGAAAACGGCCTCTCTCCGCGCGACGCGACCTATCGCGCCATGAAAGAAGTTTCCGGCCCAATCATCGCGATTGCGCTGGTCCTCGTCGCGGTCTTCGTGCCGCTTGCCTTCATCTCAGGCCTGTCGGGCCAGTTCTATCGTCAGTTCGCGCTGACGATTGCGATTTCCACGGTCATCTCCGCCATCAACTCCTTGACCCTGTCTCCTGCATTGGCTGCCTTGCTCCTCAAGGATCACCATGCGCCAAAGGATTGGCTGACACGGGGCATGGACAAGGTCTTTGGCGGCTTCTTCCGGGGCTTCAACCGCGCCTTTGGTGCCGCCTCGAATGGATATGGCAAGAGTGTCGGTGGGTTGTTGAACCGCAAGAGCATCGTCATGGTCGTCTATGTCGTGCTGGCGGGCGCTACCTATGGCATGTTCAACGCCGTGCCCGGCGGTTTCGTGCCCGCACAGGACAAGCAGTATCTGATCGGCTTTGCGCAATTGCCCGATGCCGCAAGCCTTGACCGCACCGAAGACGTCATCAAGCGCATGAGCGAGATTGCCATGCAGCAGCCCGGTGTCGAACACGCGATTGCGTTTCCGGGCCTGTCCATCAACGGCTTTACCAACAGCTCCAATGCGGGCGTGGTATTCGTCGCATTGAGCCCATTCGAGGAGCGCACGACACCGAAACTTTCTGGCGGGGCCATTGCAATGGCGCTCAACCAGAAATTCGGCGCTGTTCAGGATGCCTTCATTGCCATGTTCCCGCCACCACCCGTCAACGGCCTCGGCACCACGGGCGGCTTCAAGATGCAGATCGAGGACCGTGCGGGCTTCGGATACCAACAGCTTGACGAGGTGACCAAGGCCTTCCTCGCCAAAGCCTACCAAACACCGGAACTGGCAGGTCTGTTCTCCAGCTTCCAGATCAACGTACCTCAGCTTTACGCTGACCTTGATCGTGCAAAGGCCGAACAGCTCGGCGTTTCCGTGACTGATGTTTTTGAGACGTTGCAGATCTATCTCGGCTCTCTCTACGTCAATGACTTCAACGCCTTTGGCCGAACCTACAGTGTGCGGGTGCAGGCAGATGCGAAGTTCCGGGCGCAGGCAGACGATATTGGTCAGTTGAAGGTGCGCTCGTCCAACGGTCAGATGATACCGCTTTCGGCCCTCCTGAGAGTTGACGCCACGACGGGACCTGAACGCACCACGCGATACAACGGGTTCCTCGCTGCCGATATCAATGGCGGTCCGGCACCGGGCTTCTCATCGGGCGAGGCGCAGGCTGCCATAGAGCGCATCGCCAACGAAACGCTGCCAGCCGGCATCGCCTATGAGTGGACCGATTTGACCTATCAGCAAATCCTTGCCGGAAATTCGGGTTTCCTCGTCTTCCCGCTGGCGCTTTTGCTGGTCTATCTGGTGCTGGCCGCGCAATATGAAAGCCTCACACTACCGCTTGCGATCATCATGATCGTTCCGATGGGTGTGCTGGCGGCCATGACGGGCGTCTGGCTGACAGGCGGTGACAACAACATTTTCACGCAGATCGGCCTGATCGTCCTTGTCGGTCTCTCGGCAAAGAACGCGATCCTGATCGTGGAGTTTGCCCGGGAACTGGAGTTTGAAGGCCGAACGCCTGTAGCCGCTGCCATCGAAGCAAGTCGCCTTCGCCTGCGCCCGATCCTGATGACATCACTTGCCTTCATCATGGGCGTTGTACCGCTGGTGATCTCCACCGGTGCCGGTGCGGAAATGCGCTCGGCCATGGGCATCGCGGTGTTCTCAGGCATGATCGGGGTCACGATATTCGGCATCTTCATGACGCCAGTCTTCTATGTGCTGGTGCGAAAAATGTCCGGCAACCGGCCGCTCATCCAGCATAAGGAAGAGCCTGCGAATACCGACTACAAGATGGAAGAGGCTGTATAAGCCACATCCAGAGTTCGAACGAAAAAGCCGCAGGTTTGCCTGCGGCTTTTTGTTGTTCGGGGATCGCTCGTTTAATTGGCCAATCGGGCTTTGATGGCGCGAACGATGTCTATGTCGGTCCGCTTGATATGAGCATCCGAGAAGCCGAACGAGATGATGTCTGGCTTGTCGACAGCCACGCTGGAAGAGCACGAAGAGTGCACCTCTTTTATCGTTACGTGAGCCAGCAAAGCATTGATGGTTTGAAGATTGACGCCAGCGCCGGGCATGATGGAGATGCGATCACCCGCAATATCCAGAGTGGCTCTTAGATCGGACAATCCTTCGATAACGGAAGGCGCGCGGCCTGATGTCAAGATACGCTCAAACCCACAGGCAACGGCGATATCAACGGCTTGCGGCAAATCAGGAACTAGATCGAAGGCCCGGTGAAGGGTACGTGGCATGGAGTCGACCACATGCGACAGTCGTTTCAAAACCTCTTCGTCCAAACGTCCATCGGCGTGGTTTGCGCCAAAGACGATGCCGGAGATACCGCATGTCGCGGCAAATCTAATATCGTCCTCCATCACGGCCAGTTCATCCTCGCAGTAGACGAAGTCTCCCGCGCGCGGTCGGATCATCGCATAGCACGGAACGGTGCATTGACCCGCAAGGCTCATCAGCCCGACCGAGGGCGTCAGCCCGCCCACCGCAAGTGCGCTGCACAGTTCAATCCGGTCCGCGCCACCCTCGATGGCAGCGTGGAGCCCCTCAACGTCATCGACGCAGACCTCAAGCAAAATATCAGCCATGGACCAGAGGCCTCACTATGGAATGGTGATCAGGACGCGACGATATTGCCGTCTTCGCCAAAGCGATGGGTAGCACCGCCGCTAGGTGTCGCATGGACGATATCGTCGGGCGCATAGGCGTGTTCGCCGAACAGGCGCACGGTCAGCAAGCCAATGGTTTCGCTTTCCAGATAGACAATCGTATCTGCGCCCAGATGCTCGACATGCACGACTTTGCCAGACCAGGTCCCGCTATCACGTGACAAGACGAGATGTTCCGGACGGATACCAAGCGTCTTGTATCCGGTTTCGCCAAGGCGAGCAGCATCGATGAAATTCATCTGTGGCGAGCCGATAAAACCCGCAACGAACAGATTGGCTGGGCGATTATAAAGCTCCATTGGCGAGCCAACCTGCTCGATGCGACCGGCGTTCAGAACAACGATCTTGTCGGCCAGCGTCATGGCCTCGACCTGATCGTGGGTGACGTAAATCATTGTCGCCTTCAGGCGCCGGTGAAGGCGCGCAATTTCAAGCCGGGTTTGAACACGCAAGGCCGCATCAAGATTGGACAGGGGTTCATCGAACAAAAAGAGCGTGGGTTCGCGCACAATCGCGCGGCCAATGGCAACGCGCTGGCGCTGCCCGCCTGAAAGCTCTGCCGGACGCCGTTCGAGATAGGGCCCGAGCGACAGCAAATTTGACGCATTCGCAACCCGCGTCTCGATCTCATCCTTCGGTGTTCCCGCCTGCTTCAGGCCTAGGCCCATATTGTCTTTCACCGTCAGGTGCGGGTAAAGCGCGTAAGACTGGAAAACCATGGCGATACCACGCTTGGCTGGTGGCACGGCAGAGACTTCGCGACCGTCAATGACGATCTGGCCAGAGCTGATATCTTCAAGTCCGGCGATGGTGCGCAGAAGAGTGGATTTACCGCAGCCCGACGGGCCGACAAAGATGACGAATTCGCCGTCCTTAACCTCCAGATCAATGCCTTTCAGCACCTCGACGGTGCCGAAGGACTTGGCGACGGATTTGAGTGTCAGATTACCCACGGATGCTCTCCAGTCTCACAGGTCGACCATGCGACCGGTTCGCGCGCTCTCATCCGCCGCAAGGCAGATGCGCAGCGATTGAACGGCGTCGGTCATGTGTCGGTTAAGATCAATGTCTTCGCGGATGGCCTTCAACACATAGGCCTGCTCGCGGTCGCAAAGCTCCTGATGCCCCGGCTCCCCTTCCATCTGGAGAAACTGGTCGGGCTCAATGAAAGTGCCATCTGCCCCGGTCGCGGCCTTGTGTAGTCGGATTGTCGAGGTTTTCGTATGGGTGTCGATGTCGTCAGACTTTGCGTTCGGGTCCATCACAATGGACACGCAGCCCTTGGGCGACATCACATCCTTTACAAAGAAAGCCGTCTCCGAAATCATCGGCCCCCACCCCGCCTCATACCAGCCAATAGAACCGTCATCGAAAGTGACCTGTAAGTGGCCGTAATTGTACATGTCTGGCGCAATCTCCTCGGAGAGGCGAAGGCCCATGCCGCGCACTGAGACCGGTTTGGCGTCCGTGATCTGGCACATGACATCGACATAATGCACGCCGCAATCAACTATGGGCGGTGTCGTGTGCATCAACGCCTTGTGGGTGGCCCATGTCTTGCCTGAAGACTGCTGATTGAGGTTCATGCGGAACACATAGGGTCCGCCAAGGTCCCGCGCGAGGGAGATGAGTTTCATCCACGATGGGTGATGGCGCAGAATATAACCAACGACCAGCTTGCGGCCATTGGCGCGGGCGCACGCAACAACACGCTCCGCATCCGCCACCGTGGTTGCCAGCGGTTTTTCCACAAACACATGGCAGCCCGCTTCCATAGCCTTGATGGCGAAGTCCGCGTGGCTGTCGGAATAGGTATTGATTGAGCACAGATCCGGCTTCAGTTCCGCCAGCGCATCATCAAAGGATGGCAGGATCTGATGGTTTGCCAATGGTTGGGGCAAGGTAACCGCAGAGCGGTTGACGAGACCGACAATCTCGAAGCCGGGATTGGCAGCATAGGCCAACGCGTGGCTCATGCCCATATTGCCAAGACCGGCGACCAGAACTTTCAGAGGTTGCGCGTTCATTTGACCGCTCCTGCCGTGATACCGCGGATCAGTTGCCGCGAGAAAATCGTGTAGAGAACAAGGACCGGCGCGATTGCCAGCGAAAGCGCGGCGAGCACAGCATTCCAGTTGGTCACGAATTGGCCGATGAAGATTTGCGTACCGAGCGTGATGGTTTTCGTGGCCTCACTTGGGGCGAGGATGAGCGGAAACCAAAGATCATTCCAGATCGGGATCATGGTGAAGACCGCAACCGTTGCCATGGAAGGGCGGATCAGCGGCAGCACAAGGCGAAAGAAAATCTTGTATTCCGATAGCCCATCGATGCGCCCGGCATTTTTGAGATCATCGGAAACCGTGCGCATGAACTCCGACAGAATGAAAATCGCAAGCGGCAAGCCCTGCGCGGTATAGACCAGAACAAGGGCGGTTCGAGTGTTGACCAGACCTGTTGCGACCATGCCCTGCAAAATGCCGATGGTGCCCAAGCGGATCGGGATCATGATACCCAGCGCCATGTAGAGGCCCAGCAACGTATTGCCCCTGAAACGATATTCCGACAGCGCAAATGCGGCCATGGCACCGAACAAAAGCACAAGTGCAATCGAGAGAACGGTCACGATCAACGAATTCTGCATATAGTGCACGAAATCGCCCTGCCCGAGTACCGTCGTGTAACCCACCAGATCGAAGGTCGAGGGAAGCGGCGGATGCATCGGATTGCGAAAAATCGCGTTTCGCGACTTGAACGAGTTGATGATGGTCAAGACCACCGGAAACAGCGCAATGGCCGTATAGGTGATGAGAACTGCGTGGGCACCGAGCGTGCGAGCCAGGGATGAGCGTGCTTTCGACATGGCTGTTGCCCTTCAGAACTGATAGCGGCGCATGCGGCGCTGAATGGCGAAGAGATAGAGGCTGACACCGGCCAAGATGATGAGGAACATGACCGTTGCAATCGTCGCGCCCATGGAGCGATCTCCAAGCTGGAGCTGAAAGCCAAAGAAGGTCCGATACAGCAATGTGCCCAGAATATCCGTCGATCCGTCCGGCCCAGCCAGCGCGCCTTGCACGGTGTAGATCAGGTCGAAGGCATTGAAATTGCCGACGAAGGTCAGGATGGAAATGATGCCGACGGAGGGTAGGATCAACGGCAACTTGATCTTCCAGAACTGGCTCCAGCCCGTAATGCCGTCCATTTCCGCAGCCTCGATCACCTCATCGGGAATGTTCAAAAGCGCTGCATAGATCAGCATCATGGGGATGCCGACATATTGCCAGACAGAAATCAGTGACACTGCAATCAGTGCCGAGCCGGGCTTGCCAAGCCACGGCGCAAACAGCGATTTCAGGTACACAAGATCAAGCAATGTGGGCGCAACGCCCCAGAGCGGCGATAGAATAAGCTTCCAGATGAAGCCGACGATGACGAAGGAGAGAAGCGTCGGCAGAAAGATAGCGGTGCGATAAAAGGCCGAAAACCGGAGTTTCGGCAGCGAAAGCAAAGCTGCAAGAGCCACGCCAATGGGGTTTTGCACCAGCATATGAATGATGAAGAAGATCGTGTTGTTGAGGAGCGCATTCCAGAGATCGGCAGACCAGCGCTCGTCCCCAAACAGTGTTCTGAAATTTTGCAGGCCGACGAATACTTTCTGACCATCCACCTGGTTGAAAAAGGAAAGCCACAGTGTGCTGCCCAAGGGAATGATCATCACGGCGGTATAGACAAGAAAGGCTGGCAGCATGAACACGAAGATGTGCCAGCGGACGGGCCGCCTGATCGGTCGTTGATCGTCTGAAATCATATCGGCGCTCATGGGACCAGTCCGAACAATTGGAAAAAGGAAGCCGTGTTACCCGGAACCATGTCCGCGCGACCGATGATCCGGCTCTCATGCGATTGAGGAGATGTGCAAGAGCATGGCGGTTGTTGAACCGCCATGCTTGAACAGGTCGGCTTACTTGGCAGGCTTATACCAACCGTCGAGGCCCTTTTGCAGCTTTTCAGCGGCGACAGCTGGCGTATCCGTACCGTTGATCACATTGGCGGATTCGACCCAGGTCTCGTTTTCGAGGTTAGGCGTGCCGCGTGACAGGATCTGGTAGGTGGAGCGGATGGTTGGCTTGCACTTTTCGCGCCAAGATACGAATTCCTGTGCAACAGGGTCAGCCATCTTCACGGCTGTCTTGTTCAGGCTGAAGAAGCCCGGCAAAGCGTTCGCGTAAAGGTCTGCAAATTCTGCCGAAGAAACCCATTCCAGGAACTTTGCAGCTTCAGCAGGGTGCTTCGACTTTGCATTCATGCCCATGCCGATATCGGTATGGTCGGAGATGTAGCAAGTATCACCTGCCTTCTCGACGGGTGGCGGGAATGCGCCCATCTTGAACTGTGCCTGCGCGTTAAAGCCAGAGATTTCCCAGGAACCGGCCGGGTAAATGGCGGCGCGGCCCAACGTGAACATGTTCTGGCTGTCAGGATAGGTCTGGGCTTCGAAACCGTCGCCGAGGTAATCCTTCCACTTGGCCAGCACTTCGTAAGGTTTGACCCAGTCGGCATCGGTCAGCTTCTGCTCACCCTTGATCAGCGCAAGACGGCCTTCTTCGCCCTTCCAGTAGTTGGGACCGATATTCTGGTAACCCATGGTCGCGGCTTCCCACAAATCCTTGGTGCCCATCGCCATCGGAACGTACGTGCCATCAGCCTTGATCTTGTCGAGAGCAGCGAAGAACTCAGCTTGCGTCTTCGGAACCTCGATCTTCAACGCTTCAAAAGCGTCCTTGTTATAGATGAAGCCATGGATAACCGAGGCCATCGGTACGCAGAAAGTCTGAGCGCCATCATCCGTGGACCATGCGGTCTTTGCCACGTCGGAGAAATTCGCCATGCCGGCATTCTTGGTCAGGTCGCCGAGATAGCCCTTCTTGAAAAGCTCCAGCGAAGCATCGAACGGGCGGCAGGTGATGAGATCGCCAGCGGAACCGGATTCCAGCTTGGCATTCAGTGCCGCATTGTATTCGGTCGGTGCCATAGGCTGAAACGAGAGCTTGATGCCGGGGTTCTTGGCTTCAAACGCTGGAATAAGCTTGTCCTTCCAGATCGCAAGATCGTCGTTGCGCCAGCTTTCGATCGTCAGCGTCACGTCCTGCGCAGATGCGAGGCCTGCATAGCCAAACAGGCTTGCGCCCACTAGCAGTGCCTTGGTGATAGTGCGGGTCATCTTGTTCTCCCTCTTGATGTAACGCCCTCAAGGCGCTCAACAACTGTGATTTTTGCCAGTCTCATTCGCCGATCAGCTGAAGCGCGCGCCGAACGTTGTGGCCGCTTTCCTCCAGCATATGCTCAGCTGAATTCTTCGTCTTCGCGCCTGCTGCAAGCAGGATAGCGATCTTCACGGAGCCGGACGCCTTTTCCACCAATCGTCCAGCTTCGCTTATCTCCACGCCGGTCACGCCGGATACGATCCGTGCAGCGCGCTCAACGAGTTTCTTGTTGTCCGCCCGCAGGTTGACCATATAGCCGTCATGCACATGACCGAGGCGAATGGCCATCAATGTCGAAAACATGTTCAGCGCAATTTTTTGCGCCGTTCCAGCGCCCATGCGGGTTGAACCCGATACAAATTCCGGCGGCGTTTTAAGAAGAACCGACACATCCGACATATCGAAGATTTTTGCGCCGACATTATTGGCAATCGCTACGACTTTCGCGCCTCTTTCCCGCGCAACCTGCACGACAGCCAGGGCATAAGGTGTCGATCCGCTTGCCGTGATAGCAACCACACAGTCACCTTCAACGATGATCCCGGCGTCGATCTTCGCCTGCTCGACATCATCCTCGGGCGCGCCGGGCATATCGGAGAGATTGCTGGCGCCACCGGCAAACAGGATGGCAATCTGTTCACGCCCGATGCCGTAAGTGCCGGGCAATTCCAATGCGTCGGCCATCGCCATCAGCCCGGAACTGCCCGCGCCCACATAAACCAGCTTGCGCCCTGCCGCGATTGCATCCGCGGCAAGTGCCGATGCACGTTCAATTGCGTCATGAGCGGCATTGACAGATTGCGCCGCCTCCTGCTGGCCCGCGCTCAAAAGCAACAGAATGTCACCCGGCATCATAGTGTCGAGGCCCTTCGCCTTTTCGTGCAAACCTTCAGTTCCGCCAGCGCTCATCAAAAAACTCCCTGCCGCCGAATTTAATGCCAAAAAAATACCAATTGTCCAGCATCTTTTCATATTAGATTTACTTTTGAGGCCAGGAAGCGAGAAACGTCTGATTAATGGATTGATTCCTATTGCTTATTTAGATTTTAATGGAAATTAATTTTTCTCTCTTGGATATTGGTATTTTTTTGGTATCTTCTTTTCAGGAGACAGTTTCATGCAGCGATATCTCGTGGGAATCGACGGTGGCGGCACAAGTTGCCGGGCGGCAGTCGCTGATGCATCAGGCCGAATTCTCGGTCGGGGCAAAAGCGGCGCATCCAACATCATGACGGCGCCGGATACAGCAATCGCAAATATCGCGGATGCTGCGAAAGCAGCTTTTGTGGATGCGGGACTCGATGCAAATCTCATTGAAGACGCCAGCGCGTATCTTGGCCTCGCGGGTAACCACGTCGAAAATACCGTCGCCTATGTGATGCCACGCCTGCCCTTTCGCCATTCCGTGATCGAATCCGACGGGCTGATTGCGCTTCAGGGCGCGCTGGGGGACGGAGATGGGGCGGTGGCTATTCTCGGCACCGGTACAATCTATATCGCCCGCAGCGCAGGCGTTATCCACTATGTGGGCGGCTGGGGCTATCATCTCGGAGATCTGGGAAGTGGCGGACGTTTGGGCCAGATGGCATTGCAGGAAAGCCTGCTGGCCTGTGACGGCATCGCTCCGCAAACGACCATGACCCGTGCGCTTCTTGAAGAGTTCTCCAATCAACCACGCAAGATGGTCGCATTTTCGCAGAGCGCAAAGCCCGGCGATTACGCGCGCTTCGCACCCCGCGTTTTCGATTTTGCCACAGCTGGCGATGAGGCGGCACTCTCCATTTTGAAACAGGCCGCTGGCTTCATCGACGCATCGCTTGACCGGGTATCAGAGCTAACGAGCGGCGGCAGGCTGTGTCTGCTGGGTGGCTTATCGGCACTTTATGCGCCCTATCTCGCGGCGCGCCATCGTGAACGCCTTGCACCTCCAGCCGAAGATGCGCTCTGCGGTGCTGTCGCCCTTGCGAAAGCAACCTTCGTGAACGAGATGGAAGGGGCTGCATGATGGAGGGGTTATCACAGTTTCTCTCTCCCGATGATCTTCAATCCAGCGGATCAGGACCGCTTTACGTGAAGCTCCGCCAATCGCTTGAAGATGCGATCCTATCTGGCAAACTCAGCCACGGACAGGCGCTGCCGCCGGAACGCGATCTGGCTGAATTTGCCAATGTGAGCCGGGTCACCGTCCGCAAGGCGGTGGATGATCTGGTGAAGGACGGACTGTTGAACCGCAAGCACGGCTCTGGCACTTTCGTCATGAAACCCGTCTCGCGTCTGCAACAGCCCTTGTCACGGCTGACGTCCTTTACCGAAGACATGGCGCGGCGTGGTTATGTGACCCGCTCGGAATGGCTGGGGCGCGGACTTTTTCACCCGTCATCGGACGAGATGATGATGCTGGGCCTAAAGGTCGATATGATGGTGGCACGGCTGGAGCGTCTGCGCATTGCCAATGAATTGCCGCTTGCCATCGAGCGGGCGAGCCTTGCTTCAGATATCCTGCCGGACCCTCACGCGGTCACGACCTCGCTTTACGCTGAATTGCATCGCACAGGTTATAGGCCGGTTCGTGCCGTACAGCGCATTTCAGCCTGCAACGTGACGCGCGAGGATGCGGCTTTGCTGGCGGTGCCGGAAGGCTCTGCGGGCCTTGCCATCGAGCGCATTTCCTATCTGGATTCCGGCCGTGTGGTGGAACTGACCCGCTCGCTTTATCGCGGTGATGCCTATGACTTCGTTGCGGAAATGACCCTGACTGACGGCTGATGCGGCCATTGAACTGACAGAAAAGAGAATACTATGCCAACGCATATGCGCCAGGAAATTGACGAAATACCCGACGCCGCCAGCCGTCTTCTCAGCCGCTCGCATGATGCCTTGCAAAGTGCTGGCAAGGCGTTGCGGGATCGCGACCCGGATTTTCTCATTACCATCGCCAGAGGGTCGTCAGACCATGCAGCCCATTTCCTGAAATATGCCATTGAGCAGCAGGCAGGGCGTGCCGTGGCCTCCATTGGTCCTTCGCTAGCCTCGATCTACGGCAAATCGCTGAAACTGGATCGCGCAGCGGCCATCTCTATATCGCAATCCGGCAAAAGCCCCGATATTGTCGCGCTAGCCCAATCAGCAGCCGCATCTGGTGCGCTGACGATATCGTTGACGAACACCCAGCCCTCGCCTTTGTCAGATGCGTCAGAACATGCTGTCGATATCAATGCAGGCCCTGAGCTTGCCGTTGCGGCGACCAAGTCCTTCTTCAATTCGGTGTTGGCGGGCCTTGCCATTCTGGCTGAATGGACTGTTGACGCGGAGCTACAGCGCTCCATTCAACAACTGCCGGAAAAACTGGCGCAGGCAATCACGCTGGATTGGCAGGCTTTGGCCGATGAGTTGGGCAACGCTGAATCGCTTTTCATGCTGGGCCGGGGCCCATCTCTGGCCATTGCCAGCGAGGCTGCGCTGAAGTTCAAGGAAACATCGGAAATGCATGCCGAGGCCTATTCCAGCGCCGAAGTTCTGCACGGCCCGGTGGCCCTTGTCGACCGACGGTTTCCGGTGGTGACGTTTGCGGCGCGGGATGCCGCGTTTTCCTCTGTCCTTGCGACGGCAGACAGTCTCGGTGAAAAAGGCGCACTTTCTTTTATCACGGCTGATGGCGCATCGCACGCGCGCCGTCTACCCTTTGTAGAGACAGGGCATCCGCTGACCAATGCGCTGACACTCATCGTTCCATTCTATGGCTTCGTGGAGGCATGGTCTCGGTCGCGAGGCTTCAATCCTGACGCGCCGCCCGCTCTTAAGAAAGTCACGGAGACCCACTGACCATGGAAAGAGTGCTGACAAACGCCCGGATTTTCGATGGCTTTTCCTGGCATGAGAACAGTGCCCTTGTGCTGAGCGACGGCAAGGTTTTGGGCATCGTGCCTGTGACAGAAATCCCCTCAGGGCATGAGCGGATTGACGCAAATGGCGCAACCATCATTCCCGGCTTTGTCGATTTGCAGGTCAATGGCGGCGGGGGCGTCATGCTCAACGACGACCAATCCGTCGACGGCATACGCCAGATCTGCGCGGCCCATGCCAAATTCGGCACCACATCCCTTCTGTCGACGCTGATAACGGATACGCCCGAGATTACGGCTGCGGCAATCAAGGCTGGCCTTGACGCGAAGACGGCTGGTGTTCCAGGCTTCCTTGGCCTGCACCTGGAAGGGCCACATCTTTCCGTGGCGCGCAAAGGCACGCATCATCCTGCGCTGATCCGGCCGATGGAGGATGTTGATCTTCAGCGTTTGCTCGCTGTCGCAGACAAGTTCGATGCGCTGATGATTACGGTCGCGCCGGAAAACACAACGGTTGAGCAAGTGAAGTCACTCGCAGAGGCCGGTTTTATCGTCAGCCTGGGTCACACCAACGCGACATACGAGACCGCCAAGACCTATGCCGATGCTGGCGCGCGCGTGGTGACACATCTTTTCAATGCCATGAGCCCGCTGGAAAACCGCTCGCCCGGCCTGGTTGGAGCCGCGCTCGATCTGGGAGAGCTTTCCTGTGGCATCATCGCAGACGGCTTTCACGTGCACCCTGCGTCCTTGGGTGCCGCGATCCGTGCAAAGCGCGGCCCCGGCCATGTCTTCCTCGTCACCGATGCCATGTCGACGATTGGAACGGATATTGCCGGTCTTTTGCTGAACGGTCGGCAGATTTATCGGAAAGACGGACGGCTCACGCTTGCCGACGGAACCCTTGCCGGCGCCGATATAGACATGTTGTCGTCGGTGCTCTTCATCCACAAAGTCCTCGGCATCGAGTTTTCGGAAGCCATCAGCATGGCGACGGTCTATCCCGCGCAAGCCGCAGGTGTCGGCGACGCGAAAGGATCGTTGAAGCCCGGATGCGACGCTGACTTCGTCGTGCTGGATCAGGAACATGCGATCATCAGCACATGGATAGGCGGCGAGCCGGTATTTGCGGCTTGACCAGTCGTGCGATCGGAATTTGAAAGCCGCCCCAGCATAAGTTCAAACGAAAAAGCCTGCCGCGGGAGGAGGTGCGGCAGGCTTTTCGAAAAGAACCGAACAACGGCTGGGAGGAGGAGTGGGCCGTCTGAATTCGAAGCTTTGCGGGAGGAGGTGCATCGCTTCGATGAAAACAACATACCAAATTCGAACGCACAATAAACAGACGACATTGCACCGCAGCCATGCAAAAAGACATAGCTTGCTCAGGACCGCTCACCTGTTGCGAAAGGTTTCGCCAGCAGCGCCTGCAATTCTTGCAATGCGCTGGGTGAAAGATAAGGCCTGAAGAGGCTGGTCACCTGGTTTAGCCCCCAATCGAGATGGTGCGGACGCAAGTCCTCAACACCTTCCTGCAGGCTGAGATAGACCGCCCAATAGGTGGATACGATCCAGACATTTGCCAAGAGTGCGGCGGCCTCACCCTCCGGAATGTCGATCAGACCGACATCCCCCATTTGTGTGATCCCCGCTTGCACAGCAAGACGTATGGCACCACTCAAAACGCCGATTGGCTCTCTCAGGGAAGGCGCGTTGGCCATAACGCCGGGAAGATCACGGAACATGTAGCGATGCGTCCAGACAATCGAAAACCAGTCGCGCATGAAGGCTGCATAGGCGCCCGCCTCGGTTATCTCATTGGCACCGATGGCTGATGAAAACGCGATCGCATCTGCTTCGAGTTGCCGAAACAAAGCGACCAGAATAGCTTCTTTTGTCTTGAAATGGTAATAGAGGTTGCCTTCATTGATGCCGACCGTGCGTGCAATCTCCGCCGTCGTCACTCGGTCTGGGCCTTTTTCATTCAACAAGGCAAGGCTCGCTTCGAGAATGCGATCTCGTGTGCTTAGTTTTTTGTCGCTGCCAACACGCATCGTCGATTTCATTGCATTGCCCTTGCAGAATTAAGGTGCCCACCTTACTTTTATTTGGGTGAACACCTTAATGAACTATAACCGTTGCCGCCCGCAATCAAGGATAGATGCCATGGACATGACGACCGGAGCTGAGGAACAAACGGCGAAGCGTTTTCCTGTCACCCCGCAATCAACGCCCAGAATTCTTGCGGCCATCATTCGCAATCCGCTCGACGCCATTCCTCCGTCGATTTTTACGGAGCCCGTTGTCTTCTCAAAGACCGCCGGACAGATGACCGTGCATATTGCCGATCCGGTCCTCATCCATGAAGCACTGGTCAAAAATGCTGACGCCTTGTGCAAAGGCGATCAGGTTCGACGCGCACTGGGGCTAGCCCTTGGCCAGGGCCTGTTGACGGCCGATGGTGCACATTGGAAATGGCAGCGCCAATCCGTTGCTGGCGCATTTCGGCACGATAAGCTTCTGGAGTTGCAGCCGATGATGATTGCGGCAGCGCAGCGGACGCGAGACAAGTGGCTGGCAAACAGCTCGAAAAATATCGATATCGGTCACGAGATGATGCACACCACATTCGACATCATCGTGGAGAGCATGATGTCGGGCGGCCACGGGATTGACGTCGACAGGGTGGAACGCAGCATTTCCGACTTTCTGAAGCCAACGGGCTGGACCCTTGCACTAGGTATTTTGAAAGCACCGGAGTGGCTGCCCTATCCCGGCCGCCGCAAGGCAAGGGCGGCTGTTGAATTCCTGCGGTCAAGCCTCATGCGCGTTGTTGAGACACGGCGCGCTACGCCCGCAGAACGGACCGATCTGGTCTCAATGCTTCTCTCGGCAGCGGATCCTGAGACGGGCAGAACAATGAACGACATGGAAATCGTGGACAATCTGATGACCTTCATCACCGCGGGTCATGAAACCACGGCGCTCGGACTGGCCTGGACATTCGACCTGTTGGCTCGCCATCCAGAGATTGAGGAAAAGGTGCTCAACGAAATTGACGGGGTGACGGAAGGTGAGGATCTGCCAAGTGACCACATCTCGAAGCTGACCTATACCCGCCAGGTCTTTTCCGAAGCGATGCGGCTCTATCCACCAGCACCTGTCATCACGCGCACGGCCTTGCAGGATTTCCGCCTCGGTGAATATCTCATTCCCGCCGGCACCGTCCTTATGGTGCCGATCTATGCGGTCCATCGACATGCCTCGATCTGGCCTGACGCCGAGGTCTTCGATCCGGAGCGTTTCAATCCAGAGGCCAGCAAATCAAGGCATCGCTACGCTTACATGCCGTTTGGCGCTGGACCCCGCGTTTGCATTGGCAATGCCTTCGCCGTGATGGAGGCTGTGGCCATTCTGGCGGTGCTTTTACAGAAGGTACGCCTTGCAGCCATTCAAACACACGCTCCAAAGCCGATCATGCGGCTAACGCTGCGCCCTGAAAAACCACTCAACATGCAGCTCGTTGCGCGCTGACGCACGGGAACCGTCATGGCCTCAGCGGGCCAGAAAGCTGCCTTTCATGCGCAACGTTATCAACACGCCGCCATCGGTCCAGTTATACTCAATAGAGCCGCCGAGCTGACCTGTGACGGTGCGGTTCAGCAACTTGCTCCCGTATCCTTCGGTGGTTTTAGGAGGTGCTGCCTTTCTCCCCTGTTCGGACCAGACAATCTCAATGTCGTCGCCGGTTTTGCTTCCCGAAATATCGAGCAATCCTTCCGCGGTGGAAAGCGCACCGTATTTAAGGGAGTTCGTTGCCAGCTCGTGGATCATCAAAGCGATGCCCGTTGCCGCCTTTTCCCCAAGGCCCATGCGCGGCACAGCCACGCGCACCCGGCCTGAAAACGCGCCGGTGTCATCGTAAGGTTCAAGCAGCACGGCAAACAAATCTCCCAGCAACGCAGCACTTCCCTGCCCATCGGGCAAAGGCCGCACCAGATCATGTGCGCGCCCGAGTGCGGCCAGGCGTTGCGTCAGCTGCAGCGCCATTTCCTCTTTCGTCTCGGTTGAGCGGGAAGTGATGGTCGTCAAGCCCGATGCGAGTGCCAGCAGATTTTTAACGCGGTGGCTCATTTCACCGGCAAGCAGTTCATGACCTTCCTCTGCCTGTTTGCGGCCCGTCACATCTAGGAAAATTCCCGACATCTTGTCGGAGTCGGCGCAACCTTCGTTCCCCTCGCCGCGCGCAGAAATCCAACGCACCTCCTCATTGCTCGTCAAAATGCGAAAATCGATTTCGAATGGTCCGTCAGAAGCTTTTACAGCAACAAACGATGCCCTTACTCGGTCTCGATCGGCGGGGTGAACCTTGATGGACAGGTCTTCAAACTTCAACGACGCCTTCGCAGAGAGGTCCCACAGCTCATAGCCCTTGGCATCCATCACGAAATTGTCGTCACCCACGCTCCATGTCCAGAGTGCAACACCCGCTGACTTGATGGCATTGCGCAGCTCCCTTGCATTCCACTCAGGCTGGGCTGGTCCCTGGATCGTCATTGAAGCGTCTCCCTCTCGAAACTGACCGCACCGGACATACGTCCGGGCGCTCTTGGCATTTGCTGGCGGGGTCACCGAGGCGCTGTGTCAACATGGCAGGCACATCGCAAAGGCACCCTCTTGTCGAAAAACGACATGGAACCCATCCAAGCTCTACGGGTTCCTGCACAAGACTTCAATGGAGGTGACGTGTGCGTACAGTGCTGGTGGTGGAAGACGAGCCTTTAATAAGGTTGACGCTGATTGATGCCCTCGAAGACGCTGGTTTCAGCATCATTGAGGCTGAAACGGCTGACGAGGCGATGGTTCTCATCTCCGAGCACACCGTGCACTTGCTGTTCACAGATATTCAGATGCCAGGAGAACTGACCGGCATCGACCTGGCCCACGTCGTGGCTGAGCGTTTCCCGGAGGCGGGGATCATCGTGGCATCAGGCCGACTGACACCCGATGATATCGACCTGCCAGAATCGGCAGAATTCTTCTCCAAGCCCTATGATTTTTCCGCCATCATCGGTCGACTGAACGCACTTGCGGACGCAAAATCCGACTAGCATTCACGTCAAGCATGGGGCGCAGCGAGTGCGCGTGCGACCGCCTTGCGAATATCAGGCAGCGCGAAAGGCTTCGGAACAACGTCGATGATCTTTTCCATCAGGTCATCGGCGCGTTCACGCTGTTCGGCATAGCCCGTCATCAACAAGATCTTGAGGTTCGGAAATTGCGATGAAGCGCGATGCGCCAGCTCGATCCCGTCCATGACCGGCATGCGGATATCAGAGAGCAGAAGATCGAACGTATGTTCGCTCAGCTTCTCGAACCCCTGCTCACCATCAGCGGCTTCGTGGGTTTCGTGGCCATCCAGGCGCAATGCGCGGGCCACGAAGACGCGCAATGCGTCTTCATCTTCGGTAATCAGAATTTTCGCCATTTTCCATTGCTCCTGGTATTCATTCCAGCGAGCCACAACCTCGGTCATTTCTCTTTGCAAGAGGTAAATGGTCGGGGCGATCACGTTGGCATGGTTAATGATCCATGCTGTTATGCAGCGATATCAGGGTGCCCGGCATTACGCTGAATGATTGGTTTCTGCTGGCATGAGATTATGGATGCGGAACACTTTGTGTGACCGTAAGGCTTTCGCGGACATCGGTTTGCCCAGCAGATAACCCTGCCCCAGATCACAGCCCAGCGCTTCCAGCTTTGCGAGTTGACCCTCGTTCTCGATGCCCTCAGCAGTCACCTTCATTCCCAAGCCTGCGCCCAGGGCAATAATCGCTTTCACGATTTTGTCCTGCTTCTCACACACTTCAAAACTCGAAATGAAGCTACGGTCGATTTTCAGTGTATGGAACTGATAACTCGAGAGTTGCGACAGACTGGAATACCCCGTGCCAAAATCATCAAGAGCAAGCTTGATTCCTGTTTGAACAAGATTGTTGAGAACGAATTGCGCGCTTTCGGCATCCAGAATAATCGCGCTTTCCGTCACCTCAAGTTCAACGCGCTGTGGCGCCAAGCCCGTTTCATTGATGATTTTCAGGATTTTAAGGCCTAGGAGTCGGTCTGCCAACAGGGAAGCCGATAGATTGAAAGCGAGGATCGTGTGCGGGGGCCACGTCATTGCATCCTTGCATGCTTGCAGGAACAGGCGTTCGGTCAGCGCCGAGATCAGTCCAGTCTCCTCAGCCAGGGGAATGAAATCGCACGGCGGAACAAATTGAGCGGGCCGAATTTCCCACCGAGCCAATGCCTCGTAACCCACAATCTCTCCGGTCTTCAAATCTATCAGCGGCTGACAATGGGGAGAAATCGTATTGGCTTGAATTGCTGCTTTCAAATCAGCCAGCATTTGCGCACGTTCACGGTCCTTCCTGTCCATCGCAGGCGTAAAGGCCAGTATCACATTGGGACCACTTTTCTTGGCCGCGTACATGGCGCTCTCAGCAAACCGCACCAGACCCGAAAAATCCTTCGCGTCGTCGGGGAAGGATGCGTAGCCGAGGCTTGCGGCGATCTCTATCGAGACATCCTGAAACTCAATCGGTCGACAGATAGCGAATAGGATCCGTTGGGCATAAGCTTCAGGATTGGAAAAACTTGGACTGTTCGTGACAAGCATGAAACGATCACCGCCAACATGGAATACCTTGTCGTCGGGCTCCAGGTTTAGCAGTCGAATAGAAATTTCCTTCAGAACGACATCACCGCCAGCCTGCCCCAGCTCGCTGTTCACTTTCTTCAACCCGGTAAGGTCTATGGAAAAAGCCGCATGCTTGGATCGCTTGGACTTTCGCGTGTCAAATTCACTGATGGCGGCATCGAGTGAGCGCCTGTTGGGCAGACCCGTGAGACCGTCGTGATAAGCGGCATTTGCGGCCTTTTCTTCGGCGAGACGACGTCGGTTGCCTTCGACCCACAGGTCTTTCAAGCGCAGAACGGAATAAGCAAGGCCGAAGGCACCAGCGATAGCAAGCGCAGTGACGATTTCGTCCAATTGATAATGTTCGTGAGATCTAAAAAATGCATCGATCTCCTCGTGGGCATCGAGCATGACTGCAAAAGTCGCAATGATAATAAAAGCCACGATCCAGACGATAGCTTCGATGCGGGATCTGTCTCGAAAATTGAACATGATACCTTCCAGGAGAAGTTGGCATCATGCCGCCGGCACCCAGGTCTACATCGACCTGCACATATGCGGCGCACTGCACCTCTTCCACCCCTGCCCGAAAGTAAAAGGCCGAACCTCCAATGAGAGGTAAAGTCAGTCACATGCCATCCGCAAGGATATTTCGACCATGGCGAGTATCTGTTTCCGCCAATTCATTCTTAGGCCGGATTGTAAAAATAATCTTAATTGAAACGTTCATAATTTATTTTTTATAGCAATATGTGCAAATTATAAGCTTTTTATCGATATTTTATACTGATATATTAGCTTTATATATTTCAAAATAAACAATACTGTAAAATTCTACTTTGCCTATGAGCGGCGGCGCACGCGGACCACTTCGTAGATGGATAAATGCCGATCTGGTAAAGACATGCGAGTGGAAAAAGACCTATATATGCTCACATGAACAGATTTTCTGAAACAGAAGTCGCTTTGCTGGAGCGTCTGCGTACGCTCAAGACATCGCCGGAAATGTCGTTCAATTTGAACGACATCGCAATGCCAATGAATGCGGCAGGCTTCTCGCAGAGCGAGATCATTGCCGTTCTGGATGCGTTGGAGCAAGAAAAGGTCGTAGCCTACGCGCCAGGCAATAGGCTCCTGATCCTTAAAGACCTGCCGGACTAAAAGAAGGTTACGACAAGCCCGTAGCAAACATGGCCATCAACTCCGCTCATCCGATGAGGCAAGGACAGCGTTCAACAAGCCGGGAAAGCGCTCATCGATCTCTGCACGACGCAACTCATTCAAGTGCGATGGCCCGTCCGTGCGCGTCAAAACAAGGCCCCCTTCGCGCAAGACTTTGAAATGGTGGGACATGCTGGATTTTGGCCTTCCCCCATCAAGGGCAGAGCATGTGGCCTGCCCGTCATTCGCCAATTGACGCACAACGCCCAGCCTCACAGGATCGCTGAGAGCGTAGAGCACCTGAGTGAGCGTGACGTCTTTCATGGAGGGATGTGGAATTGCGCGCATGACGTAACCTAGCATTTGAAAATCTTATTGGATAGTTCGATTGTAATCGAAATACCGAAAGCATATATGATGGTTCCTGATTATCAGTTGGAGCAATCATGTCATCCCTTTTTACCCCCTTCACCCTTAAAGACGTGACATTGCGAAATCGCATCGTCGTATCGCCAATGTGCCAATACTCGGCCGAGAACGGCACGATCAATGATTGGCATTATGTCCACTTGGCTGGCCTGGCGCGCGGCGGCGCAGGTTTGATCGTTGCCGAGGCCACTGCCGTCTCACCGGAAGGCCGTATCACTCCCGGCTGCGCAGGCATCTGGAGCGATGAGCAGATTGAGCCCTGGAAAAAAGCCGTGGGCCTGATGAAGGCTGCCGGTGCGGTTCCCGGAATCCAGATTGCACATGCTGGCCGCAAAGCGAGCGCCAATCGTCCATGGGAAGGCGACGACCACATTCCAGAATCCGATCCGCGTGGCTGGGAGACCATAGCGCCATCCGCCGTTGCTTTCGGAGCAAACCTTGGCAAGGTGCCACAGGCAATGGAGATTGCCGATATTGAGCGGGTCAAGGCAGACTTTGTCGCTGCCGCCAAGCGGGCGCTAGCCGCCGGCTTCGAATGGCTTGAGCTTCACTTCGCGCATGGTTATCTCGGCCAGAGTTTCTTTTCGACATGGTCCAACAAGCGCACAGACAATTATGGCGGCGACTTTGACGGAAGAGCGCGGTTTCTTCTCGAGACGCTAGCTGCCGTGCGCGAAGTCTGGCCGGAGCATTTGCCGCTGGCCGCTCGTTTTGGTGTGACCGAGTTCGATGGCTCCGACGACCTGGAAGAAGGGATCGAAATGGTTCGCCGCTTCAAGGCAGGCGGCCTCGACATTATTGACGTCAGCATCGGATTTTCCACCCCAACCGCAAATATTCCGTGGGGTCCCGCCTTTATGGCGCCCATCGCTCAACGCGTAAGGCGTGAAGTTGGACTGCCTGCAACGACAAGCTGGCTCATCAGCGAGGCGAAACAGGCCAACAGCCTGATCGAGGATGATGTTGTCGATCTGGTATCGCTTGGACGCCCGCTGCTCGCCAACAATCATTGGCCATATCAGGCAGCGCGTGAGCTCGGTATCGATAAACCATCCTGGACGCTTCCAGCGCCATACGCCCATTGGCTGGAACGCTACAGAACTGCCTGAACCGGAAGGTCCCTAATTAAAGGCCACCGCGAACAACAAATTCGCGGTGGCCGGCCCCTAAAGGTGTGACCTAGAGATATCCGCTCATTTTGCCGATTGAGGAAACTGGGCAATTTCCTCCTTCAGCCAACTCACAAATTGCTCCGTCTTCCGCCGTCCGGGCCGCTCGACCTTCACAACGTATTGAAGGCCGCTCTGCAGGAAGCCGAAAGGTGCAACGAGGCGGCTGCAGTCGATGTCTCCGGCAACAAGATGCCATGGCACGATGGCTGCACCCAATCCGTTCAGCACAGCCTCGATTGTCAGGTGATAGTGATCGAAAATGCTGGCCCGTATCCCATTCCCATGATCTTTCTGGCCTGTAAGATGGGCCCATTCTTGCCATACATGCGGGCGCGTTTTGGTTTCCAACCTAGGCAGCGCAAACGCTTCGTCATGGTCAAGCGGCTCCCGTCCACTTGCAATGGAAGGCGCAATGATGAGCCCTAGCTGCTCCTGAAAAAGCGGCGAGCAATCCTGTGGCATCTCGGCATCGGGCGACAACACAAGAATCTGCACATCGACCTGGGTTCGCGGCATGCGATCGTCTGTTGCCAAACGCACATCGTAGCGGGGATGCTTTGTCGTGAAATCATGAAGACGCGGAATGAGCCAGCGCATGGCAAATGTGCTGAGACAAGCGACATCCAGAATGGTGTCGTCGCCTCGCCTGACAATCCGCAACGCATCCTCGATTTGGTCGAATGCAGAGGTGAGCGCAAAGCCCAACACCCGCCCTTCTGATGTGAGTTGCGGACGATTTCTAGGCCCCTCGAAAAGCTGCGTTCCAATCATTGTCTCGAGAAGGCTGACATGGCGGCTAATCGCACCATGCGTAACAGACAGTTCCTCCGCAGCAGCCACAAGCCGACCGTGACGTGCCGCGGCTTCAAAGGCCCGCAATGCGGCAACGGGTATATTCTTTCGGTTTCTCATGTGAGCGAAGGTCACATAGGCACGGCTATCACGTCAATATGGAGAGCGATTTCCATCTGATAACAAATGCCGATCGATTTGAACGAAAAGCGAGATCAAGCATGCCATTTGTCAAAACAGCCATACCCTCGGGAACAGCACCATCAAGGAAGCATGAAATCGTCCGGGGCATTCACGATGCGCTGGTCGAGGCTATCGGCATGCCAGAGGACGAATTGTTCAATCTGGTCAGCGAGTACCAGGGTAGCGACTTCTTTTTTGACCGGAGCTTCAACGGCATTGCGCGTTCAGACAATGTGATCGTCGTTGAAATCACGATGCGCAGAGGTCGCAGCGACGCAATGAAGCGCGCACTCTACGCGGCCATCACCAGAAATCTGGAAGCAAAGGCAGCCGTTTCTCCGAAAGATGTTTTCATATTCATGCACGAAAACGATTATTCGGATTGGAGCGTTGGAAACGGCGTCTTTGCTATGGCGATCACCCAGCAGCGCGGAACGGATAGCTAGGGCTCACGCATCTGAGACCACTTGGGCGGTCAATGCAATTGACTGCCCAGTTTCACACAATGAGTTCGCGAACCTGAGCCGCGAGAGTTTCCACGGCAAAAGGCTTGGTTAGCACAGCCATACCAGGATCAAGCTTGCCGTCCCGCACAGCGGCGTTTTCCGCATATCCAGTCACAAACAGAACCTTCAATCCGGGACGGCTGAGGCGCGCGGCATCTGCCATTTGGCGTCCATCCATCCCTCCTGGAAGGCCGACATCGCTGATCAGCAGATCGATACCGACATCTGACTGCAAAATCTTCAAGCCAGTCGCACTGTCTGCGGCTTCGATGACGGTGTAACCGAACTCCTGAAGCACATCGGAAATCAGCATCCGAACTGTCGGTTCGTCATCGACGACCAGTACGGTTTCCTCTGCTCTCGCCCCACCGGGCGTGCGGGAATCGACGGCCTCATTGGCTATATCGCCTTCCATCATATGGTGCGGAAGATAGATGCAGACCGTGGTTCCAACAGTCTGCTCGGATGATATTTCGACTTTTCCCCCGGACTGTTTTGCAAATCCGTAGATCATAGAAAGGCCGAGACCTGTGCCCTGACCCAGTGGCTTGGTGGTAAAGAATGGCTCGAAGACCTTGTCGATCACATCTGCTGGAATGCCCGTGCCTGTGTCTGTAATTCGCAGACAAACATACTCGCCTGCCGAAGTTCCGCCTTCATCCGTCGCCTGCGCTTCAATTGTCGTATTTTCCGTTCTGATGGTGATTTTGCCACCATCCGGCATGGCGTCCCGCGCATTGATGCAAAGATTGAGAACCGCATTTTCAAGCTGCGACTGGTCTACCAGCGTTTTCCATGTTTCGGATGCCTTCGTGACCTCAATATCGATAGACGGACCAACGGTACGCTGTATCAGGTCCTGGAGATCGACAATCAGCTTGTCGATATCGGTTGGCTTTGGATCAAGCGTCTGGCGTCTGGAGAAGGCCAGCAATCGATGAGTAAGCGCAGCCGCCCGCTTGACCGCACCCTGTGCGGCGGAAAGATATCGATCCAGCTCGTTCGCGCGCCCTTGAGACAATCTGCGGCCCATGAGTTCCAGACTTCCAGAAATGCCCGCCAGAAGATTGTTGAAGTCGTGCGCAAGCCCGCCTGTCAGCTGGCCGACAGCCTCCATCTTCTGGGACTGCCGCAAGGCGTCCTGCGCTTTCAGCAACTCGGATGTGCGATCTGAAACGCGTTGCTCCAACTGGTCATTCAGCGCACGCAACATGGAAATGGCCCGGTCACGTTCAGCCTCGACCGCACGGCGCTCTTCGACATCGATCAAGACGCCGGGAAAGCTGGAAGGAGAGCCATCTTCGGCAAGATCGACACGCCCATTGGCTTCGATCCAGTAGTACTTTCCATCTCGGCGCAGGACACGATATTGATGGGCGTAGGCACCCCCTCGAGAAATGACCTCGTTGATGGCTGCGATCAAGCCGTCGCGATCATCTGGATGCACGGTCGATATGATCTGCTCTAACGGTATGCCCGTCCTGCCGAGTGCTGGGTCGAGCCCGAAACTATCCGCAAAAGCAGCATCGATGGTAAAGCGATCCGTTGGTATGTCCCAGAACCATGTGCCGATAATTGCACCCGCACCGAGCGCCAATTGCACCCGCTCAGCATTGACCCGGTCACGCTTTTGCGCGAAGACGAGAGCCGTCGTGTCGTGAGCGACATTCAGGAAGCCTGAGATCACGTCACCATCACGCAAGGGGCTGTAGGAAAACGTCCAATAGGTGTCTTCCTCATATCCGTTACGGGTCATCGTCAGATGCAGGTTCTCGAGGCGAATGGTTTCTCCCGCCATGGCGCGATCAATGAGTGGTTTGATCTCATCCCATACATCAGGCCAGACCTGCATGATCGGTTGCCCAAGAGCCTGGGGATGGCGGTCGCCGAGAAATGCTGCGTAGGCGTCATTATAAAGGAAGGTACCTTCCGGGCCCCATGTAGCGCACATGCCAAATCCGGATGCCGTGATGAGATCGTAGGTGGTCCGCAGAGCAACTGACCATTGGTCTTTTGGTCCGAGCGGGGTCTTTGACCAGTCGAAATCATCCAACAATTTCAAGTGCATTTACTCCCAAGGCGACAGCGTACAGCGCCGGTCATTCATATCAGAGATGTGAAGATTAAGATATTGCGGTAACAAGCTGAGACCCGCTCAATAGTTCCAGACATTCCCAATCATTGCCCATGAAACGGAGTGCTGCTGAACGCGTCGATCAACAGCTGACGTAGCTCGCTCATCGGCCTTTCTCCAGTCGTGTTGACAGGCGTCATTCCGCTGGTGAACCCATCTTTCTGGAAGCGGGCGAGAAGCTGTGCATCGTCTGTAACGATGTGCACCGGCACCGCTCTCGACGCGCCTGGACCGGTAATGATGGAGGCGGGCTGATGGTCTCCGAGGATGATGTAGACAGCGCCCTTCCCCTGCCTTGCCATGAAGTCCCCAAGTGTCGCCAGTGAATAATCGATGGTTTGAATGTACTGGATGCGAACGCGCTCGGGATCAGCCCAAACCACAGAAGGAGGATCACCGCTGGTGGCCTGACTGTTAAAAATCGAGCCATCGCCAACTGCATCCCAATCAACAAGTCTTGGTACGGGCGTCCAGGGTGCATGGCTGGAAATGAGGGCGATTTCAGCCATGACATTTTGACCGCGCAAAGATGCAGGCTTCAATGCCAGTCGATCAAAGGCCGACAGGGTGTACTGATCCGGCATCGTAACCCAGTTGAAGGGCTTGCCACGATATTCCAGACCAGTTGCGGACAGGATCTGGTTGTAGCCAAAATAGTCGGCCTCAGGCCACGCCATCGTAATGGCGGGCATAACCGCAACCGTTTGCCAACCAGCCTGCAGGAACAGCCGGTTCAAGCTCGGCTGGCGGCTGATCATCAGACGGTCATAGCGCGCCTGACTATCGACCCACAGGCCGGAGAGCAACGTCCCATGGGCCAGCCAGCTTAGCCCGCCGACAGTTGGCGATGTGACCCAGCCGCTTGCCGCTTCCAGACCCGCCGCCTCGATCTGTGCTTGCATTGCCGAGAGCCGGGGTAACGTCACGCCTGAGTATCGCGGGTCATCCACTGCCGAACGCCCGTAGGACTCCACAAAAATGAGAAATACGTCCTTGCCTTTCACCGCCTGAAAAAGACCGGTTCCATCCCGCGGACCAAGGCCTGCCCCGAGTTGCTTTTCGAACACCTGCATATCAGCGAAAGAGCGGACGACGAGGTCGAGCCGCCCAGTCAGATAGGTGGGTGTAGCCAACTCCACACGCGTCCTGTCGACCCAAAGAAGGGCCATCGCCCCTGCGAAGATGCATGCAAAAACGCCAATGAGTAATCTGCGAAGGCTTGCTTGGGCCTCAGCCATTTGCCGCAGCGAGTTCAGAAAGATGATGACGACCAGCAGGACAATAAGGATGCCGCCCGTCAAAGCGATAAGGGCAGCGGGCGTTCCGATGGTACCCGAAATCAGGTTCCAGCCATCGGCCAGCATCTTCAAATCCAGATAAGGATTGAACTGCCGCTGGAACGCCGTCTGCACGCCGATATCTGCTATTTTCAGGAAGAGAACGGCAAAGACCACTAAACTGGAAAGATAGATGATGAGACGCCTAAGCAAGCCCCGTGTCATCAGCACGAGGATGGCGATGACAGGCCATTCTAGCGGCAAACGCAAAAATGCGTCTACTCCCAGAGCGTCCGGGTGGTCCGGCAGCGTGAAAGCCAGAAATGCGGTGACGGAGAAAAGAACTGCGCCGACCACAGCTTTCAAGTTAATGTGTTTGAGATCCACTCGGCTTTGGCGCATCACTGCAATCTGCTCCCGTCTCCTGCACGTAGAATTCTATTGGAAAAACAGGCAAAATACAGAGGCGCCCCCGCTTGAACAAACTGCGAATATTCGTGTCCATCGCCACGCTGGCGTTTCTTATCATCATAATCCTGCGCGCCGATCTGGCGGGTCTTGCACAATCGCTCTCGCGCATCTCCTGGACCGCGATCATATGTTGCCTCGCGCTGGTACAGATGCAAATCGTGCTGTCGGCGTTGAGATGGCGTTTTACGGCGAGACGTCTTGGCCAGGATATCGCGCCTTTCACGGCAATTCGGGAATACTACGTCGCCAGCCTTTTGAACCAAACCCTGCCGGGCGGCATGGGTGGTGATGCGTTGAGAGCTTGGAGAATGCGCAGCGATGAGCACGGTGGGTGGAAACAATCCGCTAAGGCCGTTATCTTCGAAAGGCTTTCCGGACAGATTGCGCTTTTTCTTCTGGCATTGATTGGCCTCTCCATCTGGCCCTTCGTGTCGAACAGCGACAATGTTCAGTATTCGTGGCATTTCATCATCCTCGGCATAGCCGCAATCGCCGCCGTCATACTGATCACCATATGGGTCAAAAGGCGAAACGTGGAGAGCAACCTTTTTGAAAGCCTGCTCAACGTCTTCGTCCGGCGCAAGGCATGGCTGTTTCAAATCTCAACAAGCGCAGCTATTCTCTTCGCCTATGTCGCCGTCTTCCTAATAACGGCTCATGCCATGGGCTCCAGCCTGCCGTGGATCGCAGGACTGACGATCATCCCCTTCTGTCTGGTGGCGATGCTGATCCCCACCGGCTTTGGCGGCTGGGGAACACGCGAAGCTGCGGCGACGGCACTCTGGCCGTTGTTGGGCGCGTCTTCCGCCGATGGTCTTGCCGCGAGCATTAGTTATGGCTGGCTGTCACTTGCGGGTGCGGCGCCTGGAATAGTTTTCCTCGTCGCGTTGCGCAGGAGATAGACGACGTCGATGGCGAAGGACATCACAAGCATGGCAAGCGAAATAGCCGCGAGATAGCTCGACAGAGGAACGGTGACAAAAGGCACGAGGATCAGGCAGAGTGCTGACACCTGGACCACACACACAAATTTGCGCCTGAACGAGGTTTGCAAATCGGCGGCCAAAGCGGTGAAGAACCAGCCAGCAGCGACAAATCCATAGCGCATCAATCCAATGAGAAGGACCCATGCCCCAGCCTTCGCCAGTATGGCAGCGGCTACGGAAAGGATGAGAATGAGAAGCGCATCGACTTCCATGTCAAAACGCGCCCCCAGCTCAGATTCCTGGCGATATTTCCGGGCGAGATAACCGTCTATACCATCAAGCGCCAGAGCGAAGGCAACGACGCCGACCAGTACCCAGAGAACGGTATCCGCCTGATGCAAACTCTCAAAGCAGATCACCGTCGCGCCGGTCAGGCTGACAAGCGTACTGCGAAATGCCGTGACAAAATTGGCATAGCCAAACCTGCGGTGGGGATAATCCGGCAAGAGATACATGACGAAGCCGAAAATGAGGGAAAGGGACAGGACCGCAGCCGCCACGAAATCCCAACCCAAGGCCAGTTTTGCGCGCAACACGATTGCAACGATGATCGTGCCGAGCATGAGACAGGCAAGGTTCGCCAGCGTGCTATGAATGAGGGGCCGTCTGCCCCCCATTTTTTCAGCGGCATAAGTTGGGATCAACGCCATTCATTCCTCCTTGCGGCCAAACATCACTCTGCGGCAACCAGCGCCTTCAAGTCCATGAGATGCCCGGCACGAAGTGTCTTCGTGCGGAGGTAATTCTGGTTTTCCATTGTCACAGTGCCGTTGACCGGCGCACGCGCATCAACTTTGATGCCACCTGCCCTCAGCGCGCTGATCTTTGTGGGATTGTTCGTATAGACGGCAACATTCGAGATTTTCATCAGCAACAGCATCGCAACGGCTGCCTCATATCGGCGGTGATCCTCAGCAAGGCCAAGCTCCGCATCCGCATCAATCGTGTCCAGACCGAGGTGCTGATAGCCATAAGCGCGCATTTTCGCGCCGATACCCGTGCCCCGGCCTTCCTGATCCAGATAAAGCAGAACGCCACCACCGGCTTCCTTGAGAAGAGCAAGCCCGTTTTGAAGCTGATCGCCGCAATCGCATTTCAGCGAGCCACACAGATCGCCGGTAATGCAGGATGAATGGATACGGATCGGCACGGTGCGCGATATGTCAGGCTTGCCAACGACAATTGCGACTTGGTCCTTCTGCGCGAGCCCGCCACGGAAAACGACGAATTCAGCATCTCCCAGCTCCTTGAGAGGAACGCGGGTGCGAGCAACCTGCTGGAAGCGCTGGCGGGCCACATCTGCACCTTTCAAGTGAGCGGCAGATAAGTGGCAGCATCCTGCAAATGTGTTGCTTGTCGCTGAAATGTCGGCGACGATCATAGCAGGGAGCAAAAGAGCAATCCTCGCCAGTTCTGCCGTCTGGGAAGCGAGAGTATCCGCCTCGACCCAGTTGGAAGGACGCTTGGCGCCGAGAACGTAGGATAGACGCGAAGCTGCCTCGAAGTTCACGCCCGCAAGTGGCGTCAATATATCCTGGTGTCCTGCGATACCAAGGCGTGATGCCCGTGGGGCGGTCAGCAGCAGCGAGTGAGTTTGATCGCATGCGGCTGCGAATTGGTCGTAAATAGAGGGTGTAACGGCATCAAGAGCAAGAACTGCCATCTTCCGTTCGTTCGATGACAACACGACGGGGCGTCCATAACGCAACTCGGAAACGGCGCGTTCTACGTCGATTTCCGGCGTGCTGAACTGAAAAGATGGCTTGGAGGCATTCAACATCGGACATAATCTCCCTGTGCGTTTTCTGTTTTTACGATGAAATTCGCAGGCTGGTTTTGTGTGAGCCGTAAATTTATTTTGATTTACTCACGGAACAAAACGTGGCTCTGCGTCATACGCTCCATTGAACACGCACATACGGGATCACTCTTTTGGCATTTGCGAAGAACACCGCGACAATCGCCGCACGGCGCCCAGCTCGCGCGCTCTGGATAGAGAGCGCAGGCCAATGTGCGATGAAGGACGAAAACCTGAGATCGGCCCTTGAGCCCCATGAGGTCCTTGTTCGCAGTCTTTACAGCGGCATTAGCCGGGGAACGGAGTCTCTTGTCTTCAATGGCGGCGTTCCCCTAAGCGAATTCGACAGAATGCGCGGGCCGCATATGGTCGGCGATTTCACGTTTCCGCTGAAATACGGGTACTCCAGCGTTGGTATGATCGAAGATGGGCCAGCAGAATTGCTGGGCCGGCCGGTGTTCTGCCTCCACCCCCATCAGGATTTCTTCGTCACGACGCAGGATATGGTTACGCCCCTGCCGGAAAATCTTCAGCCAGAGCGTGCCGTGCTCGCCGCGAATATGGAAACCGCCCTCAACATCGTGTGGGATGCCCTCATTCAGCCAGGAGACCGGGTTGCCGTCTTCGGTAGCGGCGTGGTGGGAACACTTGTGGCGAGCCTGTCCAGCAGAATTGGGGGCACGGAAACCACTCTCGTTGACGTGAACCCGGATCGTCGCAAGCACGTTGAAGCCATGAACATCCGGTTCGTAGAGGCTGGCGATCTGGACGGCGAGTTCGACGTGCTCATCAATGCATCGGCATCATCAGCAGCTCTTGCCAATGCCATTGAACATGCCGGAACGGAAGCGCGGATCGTGGAGGCTAGCTGGTACGGCGAAGGCACCGTTACCATCCCGCTGGGCGGCGCGTTTCATTCAAAACGGCTCTCCCTCGTCAGCTCGCAGGTCGGCTCCATCCCCGCATTTCGCAAGGCGCGCTGGACGTTTGGGCGGCGTATGGCAAAGGCTCTTGAGCTTTTGCGAGACGACCATCTCGACCACTTAATTTCCGGCGAGACGTCGTTTGATGATCTGGCTGCTGATTATCCACGTATCCTTTCATCACACGACACACTTTGCCATCGCATCCGCTACCCATGAAAGAGAGACCATGTTCGCAGTCGAAGTTCGAGACCACATTATGATCGCCCACAGCCTGCCGCGCCCGGTTTTCGGCCCGGCCCAAGGCATGCACGGTGCCACCTTCGTTGTGGACGCAGCATTTTTTACAAAGGATGTGGACGAGGATGGTCTGGCGGTTGATATCGGCGCAGCAACGACCGTTCTATCGGAGGTTCTCAAGCCTCTGAACTATCAAAACCTGGATGAGGTCGAGGTCTTTAAAGGCAAGATCAGCACCACGGAAGTCATCGCAAAACACATATTCGATGAGCTTGCAGCCGCAGTGACAGCCAAGCGTTTGGGCCCCGGCAGCCACCGGATCTCGCGCCTCAAGATTACGCTGCATGAATCCCACGCAGCTCGCGGCTGGTATGAGGCAGACCTTTGACGCCAAGCCTCACATTCGCCTACCCCGGCAACCTTGAACTGAGGACCGGGGGATATGGCTATGATCGAGAAATCATCAAAGGGTTACGACACCTCGGCTGGGAGATCGATTTTCAGCCGCTGGGAGATGGCTTTCCCTCCCCCACTCCTGACACACTGGCAGAAGCGGAAAAGCGGTTGTCATCCTTGGACGATGACGCGCTCGTTGTCATAGACGGGCTGGCTTTCGGTGTCATGGATGCTTGGGCGAGCCGTGAGGCTCAGCGCCTCAGAATCGTGGCGTTGGTGCATCATCCGCTGGCGCTGGAAACCGGGCTGAGCGCAGAACAACAGGAACCTTTGCGGCGAAGTGAAATGGTAGCACTCCGTGCCGTGCGCCATGTTCTTGTAACCTCGCCAATGACGGCGGCCGAACTGACGAGAAATTTCGGTGTTTCTCCTGACAAGATCAGCGTCGCAGTGCCCGGAACCGTAAGGCCACCGGCATCCCGCAAGGTTGCAAACGAAATCCCGCAAATCCTATCTGTTGGTTCTTTGACAAGGCGCAAGGGACATGATGTTTTGATCAATGCGCTGGCGAGGATTTCCGAGCTAGATTGGCAAGCAACGATCATCGGAAGCCCCCATTTGGACACGACCATCGCCAATGCTCTGGAAGAGCAAATAAGAACGCTTGGTCTTTCAAAACGCATTAATCTGGCTGGAGAAACCGATGATTTGACAACGGCCTACGCCACGGCAGACATTTTCGCGCTTGCAAGCCGTTATGAAGGTTATGGCATGGTCTTTGCCGAAGCTCTGTCTCATGGCCTGCCGATCATTGCCTGCAAGGCTGGTGCGGTGCCAGATGTTGTCCCAAGTGAGGCTGGCTACATTGTTGAGGTGGACGATGTCGAGGCGGTCGCTTCCGCGCTGAGGACATTGCTGACCGATCAAGAGGAACGCAGTCAGCGGGCGGAAGCAGCCGCGAGAGCGGGCGCTTTACTCCCGCAATGGGAAGACACATCGAAAATCATTTCGATGGCATTGAAAGAGTTGGCATGAGCGGGTTTGACAAGGATTGGCTGAAACTTCGTGAACCGGCAGACCGTGAAGCAAGAGCAGCGCCGATGCTCGAAAAAGTGCGTCAGTACCTCGATGCCCTTCCGCAACCGCATGTCATTATGGATATCGGGTGCGGCACAGGATCGACCTACCGGACGCTTTCACAGACACTGCCGCACTGCAATTGGAAGCTTCTGGACTATGAAACCGTGTTGCTGGATGAGGCGAAGCGTCAAATTGGTGTGCATGAAAACATCGAGTTCCACCGCCAGGACCTGAACGATCTTGACGACACACTTCTCGATAATGTTTCGATTGTCACCGCATCGGCTCTTTTCGATCTGTGCTCATCGGAGTTTTGCGACCGCTTCGTAGAAAAGTTATCTCATCGCAACATAGGCCTTTACGCAGCGCTGAACTATGACGGCATCATGGAATGGTCGATCAAGCATCCGCTGGATGAACAGATTGCCGCAGATTTTAACCTGCATCAGAGATCTGACAAAGGCTTTGGCCCAGCTCTCGGACCTGGCGCTTCTGCCCACCTCTCTCATCGATGTGAAGAACTGGGATTTACGGTTGAGATTGCCGATAGCCCCTGGCGCCTTGGGTCGTCTTCAGCCGAGCTTCAGAAAGAGTTTCTTGCGGGACTTCATCGGCCGGTGCAGGAAATAGGCAATGTCAGCGATCCGGCATTCAATGAGTGGCTCGAGTTCCGCCACTCACACATTGACCGCGACGGCAGCCTCTGCATCGTTGGACATACGGACTTTCTGGCCCTTCCCAGCACTTAGGCACGTATCTGCTTTCATGCGACAGTCAAACAGCACATCGCCTCCCAGCACGTAGACATCTGCTGATGGGCGCTGAGCGTTGCAGAGTTCCGTGATAGGTGCCAGCGAGATGCCGGATGGTCCGGAGCCGATGATCAAAGGTGAGATCGTCACGTGAAGGCGATCCACCAGCCCATCATCGATGAAACGCGCGATTGTTCTCGCGCCACCTTCCACCAATATCCGCTTCAAGCTGCGCTCGGCAAGACAGTCGAGGATGTCCTGAGGATCGAGGCCATCTGGGCCACGTTGAAGTCTCACCACATCGAACCGGCGTGAGGACCTCGGCGCATCATGCCCCTGGATGACGATAACCGGTGCAGCGCCATCTTGAAACAGGCGCTCATCTCCGGTCAATTCGCCGCGACAGTCTATGATGACCCGGGTCGGACTTGGACCTGAGACCTCTCGTACGGAGAGGCGCGGATCATCATTCTGGACGGTTCCGATACCAACGATGACCGCATCGACAAGGGCGCGGCAGCGGTGAAGATGCGCAAGCCCTTCAGGTCCCGAAATATCGCGAGCATCCCCGCTTGGCGTGGCAACGCGACCATCAAGAGACTGACCGACCTGCGCAAGGACAAACCCATCCTTGGCCGACGCAATCGGACCGTAAAGCGCAAAGGCCGGATCTACATCTTGCCTGCCGATTGGTTCTTTCCCATTGCGTAGTGAAAGGAGCCGTGTCCAAAGCCTGTCATTCATATGGAGGTTTTGCATCGACGTCCCTGTCTAAAGAATTCTGTAAAGCGTGGCATCTCGGCGTATGAGGTGATGGAATATCACCGCCAATATGTGTAACGCGAAAAGCCCTAAAATGATCCACGCGCTCCATTCGTGGATGGCTGAGAGCGTCGGCGCGATCTCCGAAGATTTGCCAAGCGGACTCCAGATCGTCACCAATCCAAACCATTGCAGGGGGAACCCGTGGGCATTTGTGGCTAAGAAGCCTGAAACGGGCATGATGATCAAAAACACGTAAAGCAACCCGTGAACCGTATTGGCCGCAATACGCTCTAGCGCGGATCTATCCACTGGAGGCGGTGATTGAAAAAACCGAAATCCAACTCTGAGCAGCATGGCCCAGAGCACGAGAAAGCCGAAGCTTTCATGCATAAGATAGAAATCCAGCTTGACGTCATCCTTGACGAAGCCAATCATCAAGCCCAGAGGCCATGTCACGAAAACAAGCAAAGCCACAATCCAGTGCATGGCTTTTGATATGCGGCTATAGCCCGGAAAATCTCGCGTCGAGCGATCTGGCATCGGCATCCTCCCTCCTGATGTATATAACATCTTCGAAAAGTAACAGCTATGAGCATGGCAAACATCGCGCTATCGTGATGCAAATCTTCGAGGGTTAAGACGGCTACTGTTACGAGGCAGGACAACATCTGCCCCGAAGTGGCAAGGTCCACGGCTATCGCGCTTGACCCGCCTCAGGCGATCACTGGATGTGACCGGGCGCATTCGCCATTTCGCCAAGGCGAGTGACACTGTGAGAATTGTCACTGGAAAGATCGTTGAAATGCGGCCCCTCGAGGTCAGGACTGAAAATCTCTTTTCGATTCCGTCCCGCAGCCTTTGCGGCATAGAGCGCTTGATCTGCGTTCCTCATCAAGGTTTGCATTTTCATCCCACTTGTCGCGGTGGCGAGACCAAGACTGATCGTGACTGGGACACGCCTGCCCTCAAAACGCAAATCGATTGCCTCAACGGCGCTCCTCAGGCGCTCCGCTTGTCGTTCGGCTTCATCCAGTGAAGAAGATTTGATGTAAAGACCGAACTCTTCGCCGCCGACCCGGGCGAGCATATAGTCTCCTGATAGGCTTTCAGCCATTGTTTTTGCCGTCGCAACGAGAACATGATCGCCAATCGCGTGACCGAATTCATCGTTGACCTTCTTGAAGTGATCGATATCGATCGTCACAAAAATATCCCCTGGCGAGGGATTGGCAGGCAGATTTGAAAAGAACCAGTGGCGGTTGTGGATCTGGGTGAGCGGATCGGTTTCAAGGAGCTGGATCAACCGCATTTCCGCGCGTTCCTTGGCAAATATCTGCACGAACATTGCTATTAGGAACTGGCATAGGATCAGCATAAAGAAAGTTTCACTGACGGAAACTGACACGTGTTCAGGGATCGTAATGCTTGCAATCGCAATCAGCGCTAACACCGCCTTGGCGGCGAATGACAGCGCCAATGGAAAACGAGCACGGACAATGGCTCCACGGGTGCCGCGAAGAACGATAAAGGCGCAGGACACCATGAAGGATGCCATCACAGTCAAAAAAATGGTTGCTCTATAAGAGTTTTCCAAATGGAAATCGGTCGCAACAGCAATGGCAAACAGCGCAGGCGCTATTGCAAGCACGATCCAGTCACGGTGACAGACGCGCTCATGGATGAGACGTCTAATTCCAATCCAGAACAGTGCGTAAGCAAGGGGTCCAGCCGTGAAACTTAAAAGTGTCCAGGCATAAACGGGGAGTTCTCCTCGCTCCCCAGCGCCCGCGATTGTTGAGCCGATGGCGAGTATGATGAAAGAGATGGCCATAAGCCTTAGACCCAGGCTCTTTCCAGATTGCCATCTCACATAGAGGAAACAGCCCGCCCCAACGAGCAAAGAAGATTTATGCAGTAACAGGGTGGTAGAGAGTTCCAATATGTTGACCTCGATATTTCCACATTGGGAGGGCGCCTTTCCCAGAATGGACCAATTAAAAAACTTAAATTTTTTCTATAGTACGTTGGTGGTCTGTAAATTCTCTTAAATAAGAGCGTTGTTCTCTGTGGTGGGATCTCGGTAGCTTTGGGCATAAAAGGCTTGCGCTACAGTCAACTCCAGACAAACCTAATGGTCTTGGGGAACCGTTTACAAATCCTACAATGCGCTGGATGGCAGCTGTAGTAGATATCGCTTACTATAGCCTCGTAGCGCTGCTTAGAATACGATATGGTAGCTCGATCCGAAGTCGTGGACCGGAAATTGATGACTTACGCTGCTGACAAGACAGGCTGTTATGTTGATTATTAAAAACCACCTCAATGATCACACTTGAGCAGGTCGCTTTCCGCGCAGGATGCTCCATCAGCACTGCAAGCCGTGTGCTGAACCGCACTGGGCCAGTTAGCGCCGAGATGGTGCGTAAGGTGCGCCGTGCGGCGGCGGAAATGGGTTACAGGCATATCGCAAACAAAGCTGGCGATAGCCGTCGATCACGCGCTGTCGTTGGCGTTCTGGTTCCGAGCATTTCCAATCCGGTGTTTGCCGCATCTCTTGCGGGCATTCAGCGTCGCCTGCAGGCCGCAGGGCAAAGCGTGTTGATTGCACAGTCCAATTATGATCCGTCCAGCGAGGCTTCGGCTGTCGCATCCCTCCTTGAAGAACACCCGACCGGGTTGATCCTGACGCTTTGCGATCCGCGTTGCAGCGATGTACTTTCGGCAGCATTGCCACCCACCGTTCTGCTGAACAATTTGCCAATGCCGCGGTTTCAAGCGGCGGTCACCGTGGATAATTTTCAGGCAAGCTACGAGCTTACCCGTTTCTTGATGGATAAGGGTCATCACCATATCCTGTTCGTATCCGGGTATTTCACCTCTTCTGACAGGGCACGGCTGCGTTATGAGGGGCACTGTAAGGCGCTGGCCGACAGTGGGCTCAGATCGCTCGAAGCGCTACAGATCGGCTTTCTCGACGGATACGAAAACCTTGATCTGTTGGATGTTGTAGAGAATATCAGGCCAAGTGCCATCATCGCCTCCAATGATCTTCTGGCGCTTGGTGTGATCAGCGCTCTGAGACGACATGGGATTTCGGTTCCGGGGCATATTTCGGTTTGCGGTTTCGACGGCATTTCCATCGGGCGGATGCTTGAGCGGCCGTTGACCACAATACGGATGCCGGATGCAGACATGGGCACCGCAGCAGCAGCCATGTTGCTGGATGTTGCGCAGAACGCAGCACCACCAAGGCATCTGCGAGTTGGATACCAATTGTTCCCCGGCGCAACAGTCGCCTAGCATGACAGCCTGACGCCAAAGGCCCGCTCCATCCTAACTATCTAAAAAATCAAAAAAGGAGGTGACAAAGCCACCTCCTCAACGTCGTGCTTGGTGTCTTCAAGACCTCCGCGGCAGAAGTTTTTTCACTTCATCGGCAGCGTCATTCAAGGCTTCGTCAGGCTTGGCATTCTGCTCGACGATGCGTGACAGGTTTTCAACGATGGTCTGAGTAACCTTCACACCGTTTGTGCCCGGGAAAGCGTACCAAGGAATCATGCGCGACATCTGTGAAAGACCAGCTTGGAACAGCGGGTTTTCCTTGTAGAAATTGCCGAGATATTCCGGCGACTTTGCAGCCAACTCGTTGTTTGGAACATAACCCGTGCCCGGCACGACAACGGAAGCACCGTAAGGACCGGCTGCGAACTTCGCGAAGGTCCATGCAGCCTTTTGCTTTTCGGCATCCTTTGTCAGAATAACCACAGCATTGCCGCCTGTTGGCAGCTTGCCATTTTCTGCGTCGATCAGCGGAATTTGTGCTGTGCGCAGATCGAACTTGTCACCGACATTCTTGATGGTGTTGCGAAGGGCGCCCGTTGTCTGAAACGCAAAGCCGATCTTGCCGGCTGCAAAGGCCTGTTCGCCAGCTTGCTTGGTCAGAACCGGAAGACCGCCTTCCTTGACCATCTTGTCGAGAACGGCAGCGGCCTTCTGGCCTGCCTCACCATTAAATGTCAACTTTGTCTCGTCTGCATTCAGCATGGTGCCGCCTGCGCCGAACAACAGCGCGGAGAACATCCAGTCATCACCCTGCCAGCGGAAATCTATGCCTTCATTGCCATCGCCAAGCGCCTTGATCTTCCCACCAAGCGCGATTACCTCATCCCACGTCTTTGGCGGAACATCCGGGTTGCCACCGGCTTTGCGAACCAGATCAGCGTTGTAATACATGATCGGGTTCGAGGTTGCGAAGGCGAGGCCAACCTGCTTGCCGTCCACCTGGGCAAGCTTCAGAATATTGTCCGAAAAGCCTTGCGCAGCCATGTTGCCATCGGCTTTGACGAGCGGCCCAAGATCAACAGGAATGTCACGCTCGTTGACCATGCGCAGACGGTTAAGGCCGATGAAGGTCAGATCAGGCATTTCGGCCGTTCCTGCCTGGCGCATGATGGTCTGGATGCCTTCCTCGTAGGTTGCGGAAGGATTGGCGAACTGGATTTTGATCTCCGGGTTCTCTTCCATGAACTTCTTCGAAATGTTGTCCATCACATCCTTGAAGAAGCCCGGCATTGGATAATGCACGGTCAGCACTGTCTCTGCCTTTGCGGGCATGGCAGCAAAGGCAACCGAGACGGCAAGCGCCGTCAATGCGTGTCTGATAAGATTCATGGCACGTTCTCCGTTAAATGGTGAGGGTAGTGTCTATGCTGTCCGGCTCAACCTTTGAGGCCGGTCATGGTGATGCCTTCGATAAAGCTCTTCTGGGCAGCCAGAAACACAAGAACGAGGGGAAGAGTGATGATGAGAGTTGCCGCCATCAGCGCGCCGTAGTCGTCTCCCGCTTCCGCAGCACGGAAGTAAAGAAGGCCAAGCGGCGGTGTTGCATAGGTCTGGTTCGTCACGACGATCAGCGGCCAGAACAGATCGTTCCAGTGGGCGACGACCGAGAAGATCGCAAAGGCCGTAACCGCTGGCCAGGCATTGGGCAAAATGACACGGGTGACGATGCCAGCTTCGCTCATACCATCCAGCCGGGCTGCGTGGATAAGATCGTCCGGCATGGCCCGAAAGAACTGCAGGAACAGGAAGATCGCGAACACAGAGATCGAGAAAGGTGCGACCAGCGCCATATAGCTGTTGAGCACCGACATGCGGTCGAAGGCGACATAAAGCGGCAAGGCGGTGGCGTGGATCGGCACCAGCAAGCCCAGCATGACCATAATCATCAATGCCCGCGCCGCCTTGAATTTCAGCTTCGCCATGGCGTAGGCGCAGGGAACTGCGACGATAACCTGAATGAACAGGATCAGCGCGCAGACGATGGCACCGTTCAACAGAAGATGCGGCATGGAAACCCGCGTCATGGCCTTGGTGAAGTTGGCCATGTAGCTCCATGTCTGCGGAATGAGCGACAGAGACGAGGAAAATATCTCGCTTTGCGCCTTGCCAGCCGTCGAAATCATGAAGATGTAGGGCGACAGGAAGATGAGCGCGCCAATTGCCAGAATGGACAGGCGGATCACGCGGCCCAATGTCATCGTTGGTGGGAGAGTGGCGGACTGCGTCATGAGTAATGCACCTTGCGGTCAAGAACGCGGTACTGGAGGAACATCAGCACCACCAGAATGGCGAGGAAGATCACAGTCATGGCTGACGCATAGCCGACGCGCAGATAGACAAACCCTTCCTGATAGATCGTGAAGAGCAGCACTTCAGACGCTTTGTTCGGCCCGCCTTCGGTCAAGGCTTTTACGGTCTCGAAAACCTTGACCGAATTGATGATGCTGATCGTCACCACAAACAGCGTGGTCGGCGCCAGCATCGGCCATGTGACAAGGCGGAAACGCTCGAAACTGGAGCGGACGCCATCCATTTCCGCTGCTGCGTAAAGATCACGCGGGATGGCCGTCAGGCCTGCCAGAAACAGAACCATGTCGAAGCCGACCGACTGCCAGATACCGATAATGGCAAGGCTTGGCAAAACCGTGCTGGACGAACCGAGCCAGTTGGGACCGGCAATGCCGAAGACGCCCAGCATCATGTTCACAGGGCCGATACTTGGGTGCAGCATATATTGCCAGACCGTTGCCATGGCCACCAGCAGGGAGGCAACCGGCAGGAAGTAGACCGTGCGGAAAAACGCCTTCGCCCGCGGCTCAGCTTCGATAAGCATCGCAATGCCAAGGCCGAGGAAGATTGAGAAGGGCGTGACAATGGCCGTGTAGAAAACAGTGTTCCACAGCGACTTGCGGAACGTGCGGTCACTGAAGAGCTCGACATAGTTCTCAAATCCGACAAAGCGGAAATTGGAATAGCCAAGTTCGAAATCGGTAAAGCCCAGCACGACGACGGCGACCGTCGGGGCGATGATGAACAGCATCATGAGGACGACGGCCGGTCCCGCAAGCAGCCAAGCGGTGCGGCTTTCGCGCCTTGCGGCAATCTCTGCCTGCGTCGGTGTCGGAGCGGCGAAAACGGATGCGGTCAATTCAACCATGGAGCAACTCCGGCGCACCAACGGTGGAAACCTGCGTTGTGATGCGTTCACCATCCGCACCGAAGAGCAACGCCTTGTCCGGCTGGATTGCCAGATGAACCGGCTTGCCGGGGCCTAGATTCGCGGCGTCGGACGGCGTGAGCTTGACGACGACAGTTTCGCCCATACCGTCAAGGCGTGCAAAGAGGATGACTTCCGAGCCGAGGAACTCAAGACGTTCCACCGTTGCAGCCATCGTGTCTCTGGATTGCGGTGCAAGCCTCACAAACTCCGGGCGAATGCCGACGGTGATGTCGTCGCCATGCGACAGGCTCGACGCCGCGATGGTGATGCCACCGAATTGCACCATGCCATTGGCAGTCGCCTTTGTCGGCAGCAGGTTGATCCGAGGCTGGCCGATGAACCGGGCAACCTCGATATGGGAGGGGTCTTCATAAATCGTCTGTGGCGTAGCGAGTTGAAGAAGTCTGCCACCAATCATAACGGCCACACGGCTTGCCATGGACAGTGCTTCCGACTGGTCGTGCGTAACATAAAGTGCCGGAACGCCTGACTTGCGGTGCAACTCGACGATTTCGCCACGCGCATGGACACGCAGGTTGGCATCCAGGTTGGACAGAGGCTCATCCATCAGGAACAAGGCTGGATGGCGAACCATGGCGCGGGCAAGAGCTACACGCTGGCGCTGACCGCCGGACATCTGGCCGGGCTTGCGATCCAGCAGATGGCCGATCTTCAAGGAGGCAGCCATCGCCTCGACTTCTTTGAGAATGCCTTGGCGGATGGCTTTCTGACCGGGCAAAAGATTGCCGATGATCGGCAGGCGCTGCGTGGCAGTGAGGCGACGCATGGCAAGTGGCACTGCGATGTTCTGGCCAGCCGTCAGATGCGGATAGAGCGCATAGGATTGGAACACCATTGCAATGTTACGATCAGCGGCTGTCAGGTTCGACAGTGTCTTTCCGCCAAGGCTGATCTCACCTTTATCGGCATGGTCCAGACCCGCGACGATGCGAAGAAGCGTACTCTTGCCGCAGCCGGAAGGGCCGACCAGCGCGATGAATTCGCCAGGCTCAGCCTCAAGGCTTACTCCTTTGAGAATATCGTTGGAGCCGAAAGACTTTGTGATGTTGGAGAGAGACAGCACGCTCATTCCGCCGCTTCCTTCTTCTTGAGAGCGGATGGGTAGACCTCTGCCACCACGTCATCGAGATAATAAGGCTTCAGCCCTTCCACGGAAACGAGCTGGCTTTCCACCGTTTCTCCCAGATGGTGAACTGCTGCACCAAGCAGACGCGATCCCGGCATTTCGCGCTCCATATCTCCCAGAATGAAGGAGGATGGTGGCGCCCAGACGAGGGTGGTGTTGTCATGACGGCCGATCCAGCTCCAGTGCAGATGCCCGGAACCGACAAGCGCAACATCATGATTGGCGATAAGCTCCAGCAGGCGCATGCGCGGCTCAAACGGTGCGCTCCAGTATCCCGCTTCCGGTTCGTCGGCGTCATCGACAAAAAGCGGTTTGTGCGTAAAGATTGCGACCTGACGGCCGTCGCGGCTCTCAAGGGTTTGTTCCAGCCAGCGTTCCTGCGCTTCTTCATCTGCGCCACCAAGCCCGATCAGGAGACTGTTGAGCCCGATGATGCGCCAACGATCCGTATCTTCGACCCAGTAGTCGGGGCCGACGAGGCGATGCCAGCGGTCCAGGCGCTCGGCATTGACCGGCTGTGCCGACCCATGGAAATGTCCAACATCGTGATTGCCAGGAACAATCAGCACCGGCATGGACAATTGCCGCATCATGCCCATCGCAAAAGCGAGGTCGTCCTCGAAATCGGCACCGTCGATGCTGAGATCACCGGTATGGACGACCAGATCAGGCTTCTCACTTTCGATCCAGCGAACCAGCGGCTCCCAATTGCCATTGAAATGCGGCTTGGTGGGGCTCAGATGGGTGTCTGTGATCTGGATGATTTTCAAGGTGCAACTCCGGTAACTCACATTGTCCGGAGAATGCCTTCAAGCACGACCCGCATTGTGTTGCCGCCGTGTTTAGTCACTGATGATGTCAGTATGGCTACAGTTTCTTTCAGTGGTTTTTCAGTTTTGTTGCAAAACCTTCACACGTTCGATGTTCGTCGGGACAACTCCCACCACTGGGGGCGACGCAACGTTTAAATGAGCTATCTGACCTGATGTCCTCAGGTCGGATCATCCACATAATCGCTGCGTCGCATGCATAACGAAGAGGTCCTGTCACCTCACATGGCAAAACCTATGCTGTGGGCAATGGGAGGCGACTTTCTTCGCCAGAGATGACGATCTGCTCTTCGACCAGAAAAGCCTTGATGCTGCCGATGAAGGTTGCACCATGTGCACGAAAACGCTTGAGCGCTTCCGAAGCCAGAACTTCCTTCATCTGTTCTTCGTCATCGAACCAAATCTCGGCAATTCCGTCGCATGTGAAGGGGTAGTCCGGCACATCGGCACGGCTTGGCTCTTTCAGGATGATATTCAACACGAACTTGCGGATACCGGGGACAGAGAGCGCCATTTCAGCATGCTCAACGCGCCAGGCATAAAGAAAGTCGGCCTTCGTCATTTCCGACGGTCGAACGAGCAACGAAATGAGTTTGATCATGTAAGGGCCTCAAAGGTTTGGGTAATTTTGAAAAAGCCCGTCATCACGAAAGGCATCTTCAACTTACGTCCAATCAAGGCGCACCTTGTAATTGAAGTTCGAAATACGGCTCATTACCAGCATTAATGAAGCTTTGCTCTTTATTCACGAACATGATGTGGCGCATTACGAGAGGAAATTTGTGTCATCCGCCCCGATCTTAAACTATCCATTTGGGCGGAATGGTTTTGGAACATTACCATTTTTAACAGGTCTGAAAAAAAGATTTCGGAGGGACAATGATCAAGACTGTAACCCTATTGGCAAAACGCGATGATTGGACCCGCGAAGAATTCCTCAAATACTGGCGCGAAGTTCATGGTCCGCTGGCAATTGATGTGAAGAATATTCTCCGTTACGTGCAGTCCGAATGTCTCGACAACATTGTGCGCCAGGATATCGTGGAAATGGACATCGCAATCGACGGTGTCGCAGAGGTCTGGTACGAGAGCGAAGAGGCAATGCGCGAAGCGCGCGTTTCACCAGAAGGTCAGCGCCTTCTCGCCGACGGTGCCAAATTTATCGGACGTGCCCGAACCGTCGTTGTTCGTGAAGATGAGTTCATCGCGCTCAGGATTCCCTGAATATCTTCAGTGTGTTTCCGCACGGGAAAAACAAACCTGAACACGCTGACCACTTTGCGCAGGTCGCTCCAGCGAATTCTCGCTTCGCAGCTTTCATGTCCGAAAGAGACTTTCTGGAGCGCTCACTTGTGACAGATCCCTGTTCGGAACAGGTGCGCATCCATGTTCTCATGGCAATGAGTGAGGTCAGTATTTGATTGGTTTCCAAATGGAACTCTGACGTATCTCTCGCAAATATCGGATCGGTGACTGAGCATATGACGCAGCAATCAACAATCACAACGCCAAGCCGAGGCGGCCCTGAAGACACACAGCGAGCTATTCCGTTGGTGAAGCTTCATTCCACGTGCCTTACCCTTGGCGGGCATGAGATCTTGCGCAACATCGAACTGGCTTTGAAGCCAGGCGAATTTGTCAGCGTCGTTGGTCCGTCGGGCTGTGGAAAGACGACGATGTTGCGGCTGATTGCGGGACTGTTTGCTCCGACGGACGGGCGTATTCTTTATGAAGGCAAGGAACTTCGTGGCCCCACCCGCGAGATTTCCGTCGTCTTCCAGGATTATGCCAAGGCTTTGCTACCCTGGCGGACGGCTGCAGAAAACGTGTCGCTGGCACTGGAGGCTGCGCGTATTCCCCATAAGAAACGCGCTCTGATCATTCAGAACCTGCTGGAAAAAACCGGGCTTGGTCAGCACAGCCATAAATTTCCCGGCCAGATGTCGGGCGGCATGCAGCAGCGCTTGCAGATAGCCCGTGCGCTGGCGCAGGAACCCAAGCTCTTGCTGATGGATGAGCCCTTCGGTGCACTCGATGCAATGACCCGGCAAAACCTGCAGGACGAATTGCTTGCCATTCTGGCCGTGAACAAAGCCACTGCATTTTTCGTGACACATGACCTGGAAGAAGCAATCTATCTCTCAGATCGCGTGATCGGCCTTCTGCCGCACCCGGGTCGGATCGCTGAAGTGTTTGACGTGCGTCTGCCGCGCCCCCGCAATCAGCTTGAAACACGCGAAACCGAGGAGTTTGTCCGTCTGCGGCGAGAACTGACACGGTTTATTACCATTGCGGAGAAGCAAGGTTGATGGGCGCGCCCACGATCAACGCGCTGCGCGCTGCCGCACTGCCTATCGCAGCGGTGGTGATTGCAGAAAGCTGGGCGCGATTGACCCACATGCAAAGCTACACGCTGGCGCCCCCTAGCCAAATTCTGGTTGCAGGCGCGGGTGCTATCATCGATGGCTCGCTCTTCAAATCGACATGGGAAACACTGGTATCTGTTGTTCTCGGCTTCCTGATCGGGGCTGCGGTCGGCATTCCCGCCGGTATTTTCCTCGGCCTGTTGAACAAGCTCGACCGGTTGTTCGAGGTGCCTGTCGAGTTCATTCGCGCCATGCCTTCCATCGCGCTGCTTCCCGTCTGGATGATCATCTACGGCCTTGGCTTCAAGATGGAAATTGCCGTGATCGCCTTTACTACGATCTGGCCAAATCTGATCATGGCGAGGTCTGCAGTTCAGGGCATTACGCCGCGCCTCAATGAAGTGGCAATGGTTCTGGGATTGTCCAGACTTCAACAGATCTGGAAAATCGTGCTGCCAGCGGCGCTGCCGGGTATATTTGTCGCCCTGCGTGTAACGCTTGGCTTTTCACTCGTCGTCGGTGTCACCATCGAAATTGTTGGCAACCCGCAAGGCCTTGGCTCAGCCATCATGCTGGCACGCGAAGCGATGAACCCGGCGCTGATGCTGGCAACACTCGTCTGGATCGGGCTTCTCGGCCTCCTGCTGAATATCGCAATGGCCTCGGTCCAGAAAACCTTCTTCGGCCGGTTCTACACAAAGGAGCAGGAAGAATGAACATCAACCGTCTCGCATGGGTTCTGGCCAGCGGCTGCATGTTCCTTGTCCTTATCGGCCTCTGGAAGCTGGTCACGGACGCAAATCTTATCACGCCCGTTTTCCTGCCATCGCCAGGCGATACATTCGCAAGCCTCTGGGCTGGTTTTTTTGACGAGGACATCCGCCACAAGTTTTTCGCGACCGTGATGCGCATGTTTTATGGCTGGGTACTGGCGTCCATCGCGGGGATAGCAATCGGGGCTCTGGTTGGAAGCTCGAAAGTCGCGCAGAGCTATCTCGGGCCTTCTCTCGAGGCGTTGCGCCCTTTGCCAGCCTCGGCGATCATTCCGGTTGCCATGGCATTGTTTGGCCTCAGCGATCTGATGGTTTTGAGCGTTGTCGCCTTTTGCGCATTGTGGCCAATGCTTCTGTCCACCATTCATGGTTTCCGGATGGTCGAGCCCCGCCTTTTTGAGGTCGCGCGGGTGTTTCGCATGTCTCGGACCGAGTTCGCCTTCAAGATCGCGCTGCCAAGTGCCATGCCCGATATCCTTTCTGGAGCCCGTATCAGCTTGACCGCCTCACTGGGGATGGCGGTCGCCGGGGAAATGCTGGTGGGTGTCGACGGAATAGGCCAGTTCATGCTTGCGGCGGGTCGATCCTACCGGTCAGCCGATATGTTCGCAGGCCTTGTGATGCTGTCGATGATCGGCATGGGGTCTGCGCTCCTTCTCGGTTTTGCCGAGCGAAAAATCCTGCGGTGGCGAAGTTCACAACAATGAACGCCGCCTCTTCAGCGATGTAACAACAAGAAAAACTCAACGTTAAGTTAGGGGAACTAAAATGACATCGAAAATAACACGCCGTTCCGCACTTGCACTGTCAGGCCTTGCGCTTGGCTCGCTGGCGGCCCCGTCACTGTTGCGCGCACAGGACCTCAAGCCCATCCGCTTTGGCTTCTATCCTGCTGTCGACTTTGTCGGAGCCTTCCTTGCGAAAGACAAGGGAATCTTTGAAAAGAATGGAATCGACTTTCAACTGACGCCAATGTCAGCGACCGCAATCGTACCGGCGCTGGTGACCAATTCCATGGACATCGGCACGCTCAATATGATCCCGACGCTTCAGTCCATCGATGCAGGGCTTCCGATTTCCATGATTGCCGGAGGGCAACGACTTCCAGCCACCGGCAATATCGGGCTGATGGCGCGTGCAGGCGCAGGCCTGAAGGAACCAGCTGATCTCTATGGTCGCCGGCTTGCGACACCAGCTTTGAACAACATCATGTTGTACATGTTCAATTACTGGTTCAAGCAGAAGGGCCTTGATCCCAAGAAGCTCAAGTGGATTGAAGTGCCGCCAGTCAACTACAGCGATATGATGTAGCGCGGCGAGATCGATGCCGCACTCAACTTCGACCCATTTTTCTTCCTCATGAAAGAGGAAGGCGTCGCAGTGCCCTTCGTAAACTTCTTCGAGAACGCACCTGATGGCGTTGTCGTCGGTGGATATCAGGCCAACGCCGGATGGACAGCCAAGAATCCCGAGGTTGTTGCAAAGTTCCGTGCCTCTCTGGTGCAGGGTTCCGAACTGGCCATGGCAGATCATGATCTGGCCTATGAATCCATCGCGAAGTGGACGAAGATGGACATATCACTGGTCAAGAAAATGGCCGTCCCCAATCTCTCGCCGAGGGTTGAGCCTACAAATCTCGACTACGTGTTCACCGTTATGCGTGATCAGGGACTTTTGAAAACCGGCCTGACAGCCGACAAAGCACTTACGCCCTGGACATAAGAACGCATTGAAGGTGATGGGGGCGATCGCGCCCATCACTTCCACAAACAATGCCTGACATGCCAGTTTGCCCTTGCGGGCAAAGGACCGGTTCATGCCCTCGGTCTGACCAGGGTCTCTATTTTTACGGATGGTGATGAGAATGACCTATACGCCCGAATCGCTGGCTGGTGAATTCAGTTTCCTTATGCAGCGCGCCAAGCTCGATCTTGATGAGGGCTGGCACGAACAGATGCTTGTCGAATTTGCGCAGATGCGTGAGGAACTCGATACCATTCACGCCTTTGCCAATCGTGCGAGCGGTCCGGTGAATCTGCGCCAGGTGATTACCTGTGGGAGGGTCGAAAAGTGACATTCACAGATCTCTCCCTTCGCTCGCTTGGCCAAAAACTGCGTGAGCGTGCCTTTTCGTCCACAGAACTCACCCGCTGGACGCTGGACAAGGCGACAGCCGCCAATGACACGTTGAACGCCTTCATCAGCATTCTTCCCGAGCAGGCGCTGGCTGCGGCGGAGCGTGCTGACCGGGATTTTGCCGCTGGCGTGGATCGCGGCCCGATGCAGGGCATTCCTTATGGCGCCAAGGACTTGTTTGATGTCGCCGGTCTTCCGACAACCTGCCATTCGCGCATCGGGCTTGATACCGTTGCGTCTGGCGACGCGGCCATCGTCGAAAAGCTTTCTCTCGGTGGCGCGGTGCTCGTCGGCAAGATGGCGACACACGAATATGCCCTTTATGGGCCGGATGCTGAACTTCCCTTTCCGCCTGCCCGCAATCCGTGGAACCTCGATCACATCACCGGTGGTTCTTCGAGCGGCTCGGCATCCTCCATTGCTGGCGGCATTCTGCGCATGGCGCTCGGCACAGATACCGGTGGCTCGATCCGGTCGCCGTCATCCTGGTGCGGAACGGTCGGCCTGAAGCCGACCTTCGGGCGTGTTTCGCGCCGTGGCTGCTTTCCGCTGTCATGGTCCCTCGATCACTGCGGCCCGCTTGCGCGGAATGTGGAGGATGCAGCCGTCGCACTCAACGTGCTGGCTGGTTATGATCCACTCGACAATGACTGCGCCAATGTGCCCACAGAGGATTTCACCGCAGGTCTCGGACATTCCGTCAAAGGTATGAAGGTCGGGATCGCAAGGTCGCTGCTGGTCACGGCATCTGGGCCGGTTCTGGCCGGAATCGAGCGGGTCGCGGATCTGCTTCGTGCCGAAGGCGCGGAAGTGTTCGATGTGGAAACACCACCGCTTGCCTTGTTCGGAACCGTCATCCGCGCTTTGCTTCTCATCGAAGGGCACCACATTCACGAAGCCAACCTGCGTTCACGGATAGGCGATTTCGGCCCACTTTCAGCGCGCCGGCTGGCGCTGGGTGCCGCCTATACCGCGACAGATTACCTTGCTTGCCTGAAAGCACGGCGCATTCTGGCTGAACAGCTGTCGGCTGCGCTGACTGGCTGCGATGTTCTACTCTGCGCCACGACGGCGAATGCCGCACCCCGCTACACACCAGTACCAAATCCATTCGATCCTGCCGGGCCTTCCATGACAAACCCGTTCAACGTGACAGGCAATCCCGCCATCAGCGTTCCAGTTGGGCTTAACGACAGCGGTCTGCCTTTGTCCGTGCAACTGGTCGGCAGGCTCTTCGACGAAAAAACCCTGCTCACGGTCGCTCATGCCGTCGAAAGCCTGAGTGGGTGGACAGACATATCACTGCCTGACTACGCTCGGTAACCAACTGGACGACGCTGCCGCAATGAGGAAAGTGGACGATGAATGGTATTCATGACATGGGCGGAATGCACGGCTTCGGCCCGATTCCAGATATCGAGAACGAAGAACCGTTTCACCATGAATGGGAGCGCCGCATCTTTGCGGTGAATTTTGCGGTTGGTGGGCTTGGGCTCTGGTCGATCGATCAGGTTCGCTCCGAAATGGAATCCCTGCCGCCTGACGAATATCTGCGCGGCGATGACTACTTTCGCAGGTTTGTCCTTCGGCTTGAGCGGTTGGCCATCAAACATTCGCTGGCCGATGCGAGTGAGATCAGCGCCGGCGCGGCTCTTCATCCGGCGCGGAGTGGCCTTACCGCCCTGCCCCCCGAGCGTATTCCGATCATGGCCGAAAAGGGCAACTCTTCGATGCGCCAAGCGAAGACGGCCCATCGTTTTAACATCGGGGACAGGGTGGTTGCACGCAAGCTTAACCCGTCCACCCATACTCGGCTGCCTCGCTACGTCCGGGGCCATCCCGGCGTGGTGACGATGGTTCATGGCGTGCACGTCTATCCCGACCATAGCGCCCTTGGTAACGAAGATCCGCAGTGGCTTTATGCCGTGCAGTTCGATGGCCGGGACCTCTGGGGCGAGGGTTGCGAACCTGGCTGCGAAGTCGTTGTCGATGCCTTTGAACCTTATCTCGATCCTGCCTGAAGCATCTACTGCCTTTAGCAGCTGCCTAAACCTTTCAAGCCTTGGAGTTTGCCATGTCCGGCAACCATGACCACGACCATGATCACGATCATTCTCATCTGACTGACACGGAGTTGCGCGTCCGGGCCTTGGAAACTCTGTTCACGCAGAAAGGCTATGTCGATCCGAAAACGCTGGAAACGATTCTGGAGACTTACGAGACCAAGATCGGCCCTCGCAATGGCGCGCGGGTGGTGGCCCGGGCGTGGAGCGATCCAGCCTATCTGGAATGGCTGAAGACCGACAGCAGCGCTGCCATCGCTTCTCTGGGATATACAGGCCGTCAGGGTGAACATATCGTGGCGCTCATCAATACGCCCGAGGTCCATAACGTCGTCGTCTGCACGCTGTGCTCCTGCTATCCATGGCCTGTGCTTGGCTTGCCCCCTGCATGGTACAAGTCCTCAGCCTACCGCTCACGCGTCGTCATCGAACCGCGCGCTGTCCTTGCGGAATTCGGCCTTGTCCTTCCTGAAACGACGCGCGTGCGTGTCTGGGATTCCACGTCCGAGATGCGTTACATCGTTATTCCGATGCGCCCCGAAGGAACAGAGGGATGGTCGGAAGAGGAACTGGCAGAACTCGCAAACCGCGATTCCATGATTGGTACGCGGATCGCAACCGCTGCCTCAGAGCGGCCCAGCGTAACGGCATGAGGCAAACAGCATGACACAGGCGCATACTGATATCGATCTCGCTCAAACCTGCGGTACAGACCCGCGCATCTGGGATGAAGAGACTGGCATGCTCTTTGGCGAACCGTGGCAGGCGCAGATTTTTGCCATGACGGTTGCGTTAAACGAGGCCGGACAGTTCGAATGGAGCGAATGGGCCGGGGTGTTTTCAAAACATCGCAAGGCGAGTGCCAGGAACGGCATGCCCGACACGGTCGATACCTATTACGACGACTGGCTGAATGCTCTGGAAGAAATCGCCTCGATACGATCTTTGGCGACGGGCGATGAGCAGCATCTTTATAAACATGCATGGGAACACGCAGCCGAACGAACACCGCACGGCCTGCCCATCTTTCTGCAGGAGGCAGATTTTGAAGAGGCACGCTCGCATCATTCCGCTTGAAGGCCCCTACACCATGGGTTGGTCTCTGGGGAACCGCGTGAGTTGATCGTTCTGGCGTCGGCGCGGATTTCATCTTCCTTTCAAAACTACGGGTGATGCGACCCATCACGAATAATGACTACCTCTGAGACGTTCAGCTTCTTAGCCTCAGTCCCGGCGCAAACCGAAAGCGGTGTAGGAATTGTTTGTGGCCGACGTTCTTCAGCGGCATGCAGGGAGGCTTGTCCCGCATGAGGATGGAGGGGGCAATGACAAGTCAATTTGGGAGGACATCATGATATTTGCAAAACTGGCGGCGGTTGCCGCTGCATCTGTACTTTCGATGGACATATCCAGCGTCTGTCCACCTACGCGCCCAGAACACTCAATCGATCTGTCACACGACAGGCTGTAGGAAACCGACATGCCCGCCATATCTCCAATTTATACGATTGATGTCAAAAACAAGCTCGGCGAAAGCCCGGTCTGGAGCGAGCGGGAGCAAAAGCTATATTGGGTGGATAGCCGCGGCCCGACGATCTATCGCTTCGATCCGGTGTCCCGCAACGTCGAAAGCCTTGCAATGCCAGATATTATCGGCAGCATAGGATTGCGCAGTGGTGGGCCGGGCGAGCTTGTTGTTGCCATGCAAACTGGTTTGCATTTCGTGAATTTCAATTCGAAGCATTGCGAGCCGATTGCTGATCCCGAAAAAGACCTCCCTGACAACCGCTTCAACGACGGACGCACCGATCGGCAAGGCCGGTTCTGGTCGGGCACGATGAGCGACGTCAGACGCGACCCAACCGGATCGCTCTACCGGCTTGACGCGGATCGAACGGTTTCTTGCCTGCGCGGCGATGTGATCGTTCCCAACAGCATCTGCTGGAGCCCCGACAGCCGGGTCATGTATTTCGCGGATACCTACCGGGATCGGATCATGGCCTATCGTTTCGACGCTGATGCGGGCACAATTCATGACGAACGGCTGTTTGCGGATACATCGGATCGTCCAGGCAGGCCGGACGGCTCGACAGTCGATGCCGATGGATACCTCTGGAACGCGGAATACGGTGGCGGTCGTGTCGTGCGCTACGCGCCAGATGGCCGTATCAACAGGGTTGTCGATCTACCCGTCACCCAGCCGACGAGTTGCGCCTTCGGTGGCCCAGACCTGGCCACTCTTTTTGTCACATCGGCACATCAACGGCTGGGCCCAGACGACCTCGCGGCGCAGCCATTGGCTGGAGATGTATTTGCCTTCGATATCGGCATCAAAGGCTTGGCGGAGCCAGAATATGAGGGCTGAATTTCCATCCAATATCTTTCGTCATCATCGTCAGGCAGGCACACCATGATAATCGATCATCGCACCTATACCGTCAGACACGGTCACATGAAGCAATATCTTGAGCAGTTCGAGCGGGTCGCGCTGCCGATCCAGTTGCGTCATCTCGGCAAATTCATCGGCTCCTTCGTGTCCGATATCGGGCCGCAAAACCAGGTCGTGCATATCTGGGCCTACGAAGACATAACTGACCGGGAAACACGCCGTGCCAATATGGCCGCAGATCCCGAATGGCAGGCGTTTCTGACGCTAAACGCCGGCAGCTTTGTCGCTCAGGAAAACAAGATCCTCAAACCGACCACCTTTACCAAGCTCTAAGCCATAGAGAGCGGGTTTCAAGAAAGCACCCCAATGGACCAGAACAACCCGCAGATTGAAACGCTGGGACGGCTTCCGCTCGAGGCATTCGGCATCTTCACATTGCCCAAAATCGACCCCGACAGCCTTGCGGGCTTTCGCGCTTTGCCGGACCTTACCGGAATGACATCAGATGCAATGGACGAACTGGGCATTGCCGGTGCCGTTCCCGGTGGAATGCTGCGGCCGACCGACGCATCCGCCCGTGTCGTTGGCCGGGCACTGACGGTGAAGAATGTGTTGCGCGATGATATGAGCCCCATCGACGTGTTTAAAACGGGCAATCCGGAGCTGGCCGACGTCGAGGCACATAACCTCGCCGAACCCGGTGATGTGCTTGTTCTGGAGGGCGTAGACAAAATCTCCAATATGGGAGGGCTGCTGGCCAGCATCGCCAAACGGCAGGGTGAGCTCGGAGCCATTGTGGATGGCGCAGTCCGCGATATCGGTCATTCGCGCGATATCGGTTATCCGATCTGGTCCCGGAGCGTCAGCCCCATCACAGGCAAGTGGCGGGTACGCACTGTCGCTATCAACATACCTGTTACAATCTGCGGTGTGACCGTCAGCCCGGGCGATCTCGTCCTGGCAGATGAAGTCGGTGTGTGCTTCGTTCCATTTGATAAAATCGAACAAGTCCTCAAACATGCGCAAGACATTGCCGAGAGCGAAGAAATGCGTCAAAAGGCCATTAGCAACGGTGCGCCGATCCGCGATGTCATGCGACGCAAACCGAAGGCTTGAGGGCGACCGCCGCAAGCGTGCGGCTTGCATGTCACATTTAAGGATAGGGCTATGCAGGAAAAACGGATCGACCTGAACCTGATGAATGTCCTTTACGCTGTCCTTGCCGAAGGCAGTGTGACACGCGCGGCAAACCGGCTTTCGCTCACCCAGCCGGCGGTATCCAATGCGCTCGGGCGGCTTCGGCATATCATGCAGGACGAACTGTTCATCAAGGTCCCCGGCGGCATCGAGCCAACAGCCAAGGCCCTTGAGATCTGGCCGGACTTGCAGGCCGCAATGGACAAGATTCGCGAAATTGCAGTGCCTCAGGCTTTTTCTCCGGCCCAAACCAGCCTGACGTTCAACGTTGCGCTGACAGAGACGCTGATCTCACGCATTTTGCCCGATTTCACAGCCCGTTTTCTGAAAGAAGCGCCACAGGCGAAACTGCATTTCCATGTCCACTCCAACCCCAGCTCGATCAATGGTCTAGAACGCGGCGTATTGGACTGTGCGGTCGGCATGTTTCCAACCTTGGATGCCGAGTTGGCTGTGGAGCCACTTTTTACGGATCAATATGTCTGTATTTTCCGCCACGACCATCCAGACCTCGTCGCCCCCGTATCAAAAGAGGCGTTTCTTGGCGCGAGGCATGTCCTGGTAAAGCAGGCAACAGGGCAGATGGGTATCGTTGATAAATGGCTTGAGCAAACCGGTGGGGCACGCGATATCTCACTTGTCGTCAACAAGGCGGAAGAGGCCATCGAGATCGTGCGGCGCTCGGATCTCGCCGCTGCAGTACCGCTGAGTTTCGTTGAGAGTTACCGGAACGGACAAGACCTGACCGTATCGCCCTTGCCCTTCGTCACGCATGATATCATCTACAAAATGGCCTGGCACAAACGAACCGAACGGGATCCTGCCCGCTCTTGGCTGAGGAGGGTTCTGCGTGAGACAACCCTCAACGTTTAAAGCCACCCGATAACAGTCCAAGCATGCTCCGGCCTATTGCATGCCCATGATGTTTGGATTCTCGACCGAATCTGGTGCCGTCAGATCATAAATGCCGTGGGGTCGCCAAGCTACCCCTTCTGGGTGACACTCGTGTCATGCAGGGTGCAGCTGTTGCCGCAATTCGCCCGCAATATTCAAGGCGCCCATTTAAAACTACCGCTTTCAGAACAGTAGAGTTGAGGAAGCGTGGGGCCTACCGAAAGAAAAGCCGAATCCAACATTACTCGCCTGATCTGAATACAGCGTGTCGCCGTAATATGTCTAAGACATCATTCAGGAAACTCGCTTGGCCCACGCGTGTCCAACAAGATTCCAGCACTCATCAGAACTGGAGACCATCGTCATGGCTGAGCAAGTGACAGTCTGGTTCGACAGCAATTGCCCGTTGTGTCAGAGAGAAATCGCATTGATGAAACGGCTCGATCGGCGCGGGGCGATCTTATTTATCGATGCTTGCGATCCTTTGACGGTCTGCCCCATTGATCGCGCAGACATTCTGGCCCGCTTCCATGCGCAGGAGGGCGACAGGTTGCTCTCGGGTGCGGCGGCATTTGCGGCCATGTGGCGCGCCATTCCGATCTTGCGCCCACTGGGAAAGATCGCTGGCTGGCCCCCAGTCACACCCTTGTTCGAAGCGGCCTATCGTGGCTTCCTGCGCATTCGTCCCCGGCTGCAGAGGCTTTTCCGATGAAGGACCGGTTTCGCCCCGTCCCCAAAAGCCGTCTCGGTCGGCTTGCGGCGTTAGGCCAGCTTGCCGGCGGCGTCGCAACGGGGATGGTCGGTGAAGGCTTGCGCAGGATGGCGCAGGGAGAACGCCCGCATCTTTCCGATCTGCTCCTGACACCATCCAATGCGCTTAGGGCTAAAGAGCAGTTGTCGCGCCTGAGAGGTGCCGCCATGAAGCTTGGACAGATGCTGTCACTCGATGCGGGCGACCTTCTGCCACCCGAACTCGCGGTGATCCTTGCCGATTTGCGAGAGAGCGCGCATTTCATGCCGGATCGCCAACTCCAGCAAACGCTGACTGCAGCTTGGGGCCCAGACTGGCAAAGGCATTTCTCTCGATTTGATATGACACCGATAGCAGCGGCCTCAATTGGGCAGGTTCATCGCGCCGTTCTTTCATCAGGGCGCGAATTGGCGATCAAAGTCCAATATCCCGGGATTTCGGCCAGCATCGATGCCGACATTGACAATGTTGCAGCGCTTTTGCGGATCACGGGCTTGCTACCATCAGGACTTGATCTGGCACCTTATCTGACTGAGGCCAAAAGGCAGTTGCATGAAGAGGCGGACTACCTGCGGGAGGCAGAGCAGATGCGCCGCTACCGCAGGCTTCTTGCAGATGACCCGCGTTTCGTTGTGCCTGAGCCTGTCACCGATCTTCTCCATAGGACTGTTCTGCCGATGGACTACATTCCGGGCGCCCCCTTAGAAACACTGGCCGCGGCACCGGAAGCAGATCGCAACCGGGCATCGCAAGCACTGCTCGAACTGCTCCTAAAGGAACTATTCCAATTCGGCCTGATGCAGACAGATCCTAATTTCGCGAATTATCGCTGGCAGCGCGACGCTGGTCGAATCGTGCTTCTGGACTTTGGTGCCACACGTGCGGTAGCGCCTGAGATTGCTGAGCAATATCGCATTTTGCTGCGCATCGGGTTAACGGGCGATGTCCCTGCGATCCGTGATGCACTCGTGAAGATGGGTTTCATCTCCCCAGTCCAGGTGCTGCGACACGGTACGACACTGGATGCCATGATTGGCCTTGCGGTTTCCCGGATCGAGACGAGCCGAAATGGTCTTTTCGATTTTGCCGACCGCGATGTCATTGCGATGATCCGTGAACGTGCAACGCCGATGATGGCCGATCGTGCAAGCTGGCACCTGCCTCCTGCTGATACGCTGCTTATTCAACGCAAGATCGGCGGCATGGCATTGCTACTGACCAACATGCGCGCGCGTCTTCCACTGGCCGACACGCTTGCGCGCTTTTGCTAAGGGTCGTCTGAACCACGAGTGGATGAGCGGCTGATCTATGCGCCGGGACTGGCGCATAGAAAGAGCTTCGTTCATACCTTCTCGGTATGACGCTAGTGCAACGAGCGATCGCTCACCAAAGGTGATGGACGTGAGGAGCAATGCGGTTTTCGTAGATAGCTTTCAGCTGCTCCATCGTCGACGGCGAGATTTCCGCGATACCGCTTGCCGAAGCATTGCCATTGGCCTGATCGGCGTTCTTTGCCCCTGGAATGACCGTGCTGACAGCCTCACTCATGAGGATCCAGCGCAAAGCGAACTGGGCCATTGTCACGTCACCGGGAACAAGCCTGCGGATATCCTCGATAACCTGGAGCGCAACCTCATAAGGAACGCCGGAGAATGTCTCACCCTTGTCGAACGCCTCCCCATTGCGATTAAATGCCCTGTGATCGTCTGCTGCAAAGGTCGTCTGAGCATTCATCTTTCCGGTTAACAAGCCGGATGCAAGCGGAACACGAACGATGACCGCCACGCCCTTGCGCTTGGCTTCACCAAAGAAAAGATCGGCGGGGCGCTGCCTGAAGATGTTGTAGATAATCTGGACAGAGGCTACGCCCGGATATTCGATCGCTTTCAGGCCCTCTTCGACCTTCTCGACGGAAACACCGTAGTTTCTGATCTTCCCCGCCTTGATCAGCGATTCCATCGCCTCGAAAACGTCTGGGCGATAATACACCTCCGTTGGCGGGCAGTGCAGCTGAACAAGGTCCAGGCAATCCGTTGCGAGGTTTTTGAGCGACCTCTCGACGAACATGGTCAGGTTGTCTTTGTTGTAACCCTCGGATATGTGCGGCGACAGGCGACGGCCTGCCTTGGTGGCGACGAACGGCCGTTCACCACCCCGTGCCTTCAACACATCAGCGATGATCTTCTCGGATCGGCCATCGCCATAAACATCGGCGGTGTCGATGAATGTCGTGCCTGCATCCAAGGCAGCGTTCAGCGCCGCTTGAGCATCCGCCTCTGACACATCGCCCCAGGAGCCGCCAATCGCCCAGGCACCAAATCCGATTTCCGAGACAGACCGTCCCGTTCTACCAAACTCTCTATAGTTCATGCATCATCTCCTTATGGCATCAATTGTCCGCCGTTGACCTCAATGACCTGCCCGGTGATGTATCCGGACATAGCCTCCGAGGCGAGGAAGAGGAATGCTCCAACGCACTCCTCCGGCGTCCCCTCCCGTCCCATGGGAATGGTCATTCGCTGGGCGGCCATGATCTCCGCCGACGTATACCGATCGTGAAATGGTGTCTGGATCAGGCCGGGGGCCACCGCATTCACGCGTATTCTGTCCTTGACGAATTCCTTGGCCTGGCCTCGGGTCAGACTGCTGACGAAAGCCTTTGCAGCTGCATAGAGGACGGCGCCACCACCGCCACCATTTCTGGCCGCGATTGACGTCGTGTTGATAATGAACCCACCCCCGGACGCCACGAGATGGCGATGAGCTGCGACGCTTGCTTCCCAGAGTGACTTCGCATTGAGGTCCAAAACACGGTCGAAATGTTCGGCGCTGACTTCCGTGGTCGGTACTCTGCCCAACATGCCACCTGCATTGTTGATGATGCCGTCGAGTCCCCCGAGAAGACGTGATGCTTCGTCCACCACCCGTGCGCCGACACCCGGCGCGCCAAGGTCCCCATGAACCAGCACCGTGTTTTCGGAATGCTTGCCCTGAAGCGCGGCGGCGGCATCGTGGCTTTCGTTAAAGTGAATGGCAACCCGAGCACCTTGCTTCGCGAATGCCGATACCACCGCAGCGCCAATTCCCGTCGAGCCTCCCGTTACAAGGACACGCTTGCCCTTGAGGTCGCTAAAAACAAACCCGTCGAACATTCTACTTCCTCCTCAAAGTCCTCAGGCATTGTCATAGCAATTGCCCGCTTCAAAGCCTCATGCTTTATGATGAACTTGGTTCACTCTTACGATGAAAGAGAAGCATCATGGATTTCTTCGAGCGCGTCGATCTTGCGGATTTGAGACTTTTCACGACCATCGTGCGCCGGCAGAGCTTCAAATCCGCAGCCATCGAGCTTGGGATAACCCCTTCGGCCGCTAGCCATGCGATGCGGCGGTTGGAAAGTCGTCTTGGCGCAAAACTTCTCAACAGAACAAGCCGGGCCGTGGCCCCGACGGATCTGGGCGTGGAACTGGCTTCCAGGCTTACTGAAGGATTTGATGTCATCGGCGCAGCACTGCACTCGCTCCGCGTGCCCGGTGCTGCGCGGTTTGGCGAGCTTCGCATCAACGCCTTCGCTGATGCCGCCCATTTGCTGATCGCTCCTGCACTACCAGAGTTCGCACGCATATGCCCCGATGTCAGGATTACAGTCGTTGTGGAGGATCGTCCGATCGATATTGTCGCTGAGGGTTATGATGCGGGCTTTCGCTATGGCCATAACGTACCAGAGGACATGGTTGCCTTGGCCCTATCAGGCCCACAACGCTGGGTGGTCGCGGGATCACCGGCATATCTAGAGGCCAACGGGACGCCAAGTTCTATCAACGACCTGGCCCAACATAATTGCCTCCAACTGCTCCTTGGAGATAACTCTGCATATAAGTGGGAGCTGTCTGAGGGCACCAGGAATTTAAGGCTGCGAGTACCAGGTTCGATAACCATCAATGACACGGCCACGACAATAAAGGCAGCAAAGGCTGGCCTCGGATTGGCATATTTGTTGGAGGCGCGAATTGCAGATGAGATCAGGGACGGCGCGTTGAAGGTTGTTTTGGCTGACCATGCCTCTCCGGGCGAACCATTCCATGTCTATTACGACAGTCGCCGCCACGGCCACCCGGGCCTGCGATCCCTGGTCAACATCATTCGCCATCAAAACGGGTTGACCCGAGTGTTCGATGAACATGGCCCCGTTGCCCATCTCTCAATACCAGCCGGTCAATGATGGCGCGACAATCCAAGATGGCCGGGCTTTAATCCGGGCTGAAGGACATCATGAGAGGCAGGTTAGTTAGACTGCTCACCAATGGTGTCCGCGACATGGGCTCCCCGTTCCCCCATTGGCACTGGCTTGCCAGTGGTAGAATCGATGGTTGTCTGATGTTCGAGTTCGGCATTGAGCTCTGCGCCCAAGATCAGGATGATCACCGATATCCAGGTCCAGACCATTAAACCGATCAGAGCACCAAGCGTCCCATAGGTCGCGTTGTAGTCGGCAAAGTTTTCAAGATAGAGTGAAAAAAGGACCGAGGCCGCCAGCCAGAGAAAGGTCGAAAAGGTCGCACCCCATGTGATCCAGCGAAGCTTGGCAGCTTCCCGGCTCGGCCCGTAGCGGTACATCATTGTAATGCCACAGCCGACAATCAGAAGCAGAAAAGGCCAACGGGCTATCTTAGCTAGAAATTCGGTCCACTGGTCCAGCCAAAGGTAACCGAGAACGGCTGGCACGACACCAACGGCTATAATCAACGCTATGGCAACGAGCAAAGCGCCAAAGGTAAAGCCCAACGAATTCAGATTGAGCCGGATGATCCCGCGCTTCTCTTTCTCACCATAGGCAACATTCATGGCTTCAAAGAGTGCCTTGATGCCGTTATTCGCACTCCATAGAGCAACCATGAAGCCGGTAATCACACCAAAGCTCAGAGTGGAGTTCTTCTGTTGTGACAATGCATCGAGCTGGGAAACGATGATGTCAAAGCCACCTGGAGGCAGCGTCGTGGATAGAAATGCAATATGCTTCGCGATGGTCAAAGGGTCGGAAAAGACCCCGTAGAGCGAAACCAGTGCAGCCAAAGCAGGAAACAGAGCCAGCAAAAGGTAATAGGTGGCGCCAGCTGCAACCAACGTAACGCGATCTTCCGTAAATCCTGCGAAGACGCGCCAGAACACGTCCCGATAACCGAGAGATGTGATTTCACCAGGCGTTGCCGCCATACGGCCTCGGTTATCGCCAACCTCAGTTGACTTGCTGTTATTCCTGTCCAAGCACCTTACCCTAGCCATTTCGACCCGCCACGTATCGCATAAGCATATTAGCATTCAAGCTGAAACGGATGTGAAGGCGCTCTCATCCACGGTGAGGTTTATCGAGCGCCAAGGTGTGACGGAGCTTAGTCAGGCGGATGGAGCGCACCCGCCTGATCCAGGTGCTAATCGCCTTCATGCCGTCGGCACCGTTCCTCCATCGATTGTGTACTCGGTCCCGGTGATAGAGGCCGCGCGGTCTGAGGCGAGGAAGGCGATCAGGTTCGCGACCTCTTCCGGTTTTGCCGGACGCCCCAGCGGAATACCGCCTAGCCCGTCCATGATGATCTTCTTGCCACCCTCAATATCTGTCCCGGCCTGTTTCGCCAGGCGCTCTGCCAGGTGGACCGAGGCTTCCGTTTCGATCCAGCCCGGCGACACCCGAACGACCCGCACACCCTTTGGCGCCACCTCCTTGGAAATGGCTTTGCTATAGGTTGAAAGTGCTGCCTTGGCCGCAGCATAGGCGGTTGTCGATTCCGGAAGCGGCAATACCCTTTGGATCGATGTGACATGCACGACGACGCCACTTCCTTGCGCGACCATGTCCGGAACGAGCAGCCGATCCAGTCGAACAGCCGGAAAGAGATTAAGCGACAGCTCCTTGTGCCAGTCATCATCCGACAGGGCCGAAAAGCCACCACCGGCCGCTGAAGATCCACCCAACATATGAACAATGACATCGACGCCGCCAAGGCGCTTGCGCGTAGCATCCGCGACCATTGCACATCCCGCTTCGGTGGTCAGGTCCGCTTCAACGAACAGCTCTTCCGGCAGGTATTCAGGATGCGCCCGCGCTGTCGTCAGAACCCGCGCACCAAGTTCGCGAAAAAGGCTGACGGTTGCAGCACCTGTGCCTTTGGTTCCGGCGGTGATGAGCGCGCGCTTGCCTCTCAGATCGAGAAAGTCGGTCATGAGTGAATCTCCAGTCTGACGATCTTGTCATCCCTTACCGTGAAAGCGTGGGTGAGCATCACCGGGCTGCCCGCAAATTGACCACTCACCCTGGCCCGAACCAGTGCCTTGTCGCCCTCAACCTTGGATTCCACTGGCTCTGCAAGGTATTGGGTCGCTTTCTTGGCGGCCAGCCACCACTGGCGGATTGCCACATCTCCCTGGTGGCGCGCATTCTCGTCCTCGACCACCGCGTCGACCACAAAAGTTTTGAGGAGTGCATCGATATCGCTGCGGCTGTCGGCGCCGAAATAGTTCTTCACAATTTGGGGCATATCCATCGTTTTTCTCCTGCTCAACGACCCCTAACTTAGCCCTCGACCAGTATTTGGATAAGTGGGATAAAGCGGCATGCGGTATTGAACGGATCGGGACAATGGATCACGCCAGTCTGAAGGAACTTGAAGCAGCCATTGCGATTGCCCGTCGCGGAACATTCCGCGCAGCAGCCATTGATCTGGGCATATCGACGACCGCACTGAGCCACACAATCGGCAGGCTCGAGGCAGGGCTGGGTGTGCGACTGTTCAACCGCACCACACGCAGCGTGTCGCTAACGGATGCCGGCAGGCTGTTTGTGCAGCAGGTCGCGCCATCGCTTCAGGATCTCCATGCCGCATTGGATCTGGTTCGCTCGCAACGAGAGACACCCTCCGGAACGATCAGGATCAATGCTGCACCCTTTGCGGCACGCGCCATCATCTCACCACTCGTTCTTGAGTTCCTGCGACGCTATCCCGATATGAACATCGATATCGTCACCGAAGGAAAAATGGTCGATATCGTCAGAGACGGTTTTGATCTGGGCGTCAGGGTTGCAGGTCTCGTTCCCAGCGACATGATTGCCGTTTCGCTCGGCCACCCTCAACGACACGCCGTGGTCGGTTCTCCTGAATATTTCGATCAGCATGGCAAGCCCATCGTTCCTCCTGATCTTCTGGGTCACAAATGCATTCGTGTTCGGTTGCCGGACGGCTCGTTGTTTAGATGGCGTTTTGAAAAAGACGGCGAGCAGGTGCAGATCGATGTGCGGGGCGCGATTTCGCTCGATGAAGCCAGCCTTACGCGAACCGCTGTCATCGAAGGTGCCGGTCTGGGCTACCTTTTCGAGCAGGATGTTCTTCCAGATATCGAAGCGGGACGCGTCATCCGTGTTCTGGAAGATTGGACGCCACCGTACCCGGGGCTCTGCCTTTACTATCCCGGCCGCCGAAACCTGTCGGCGGGCGTGAGAGCGTTTCTGGAACTCGCTCGTGAACTCTCAAGATCCGCAACTGGCCGACATTAGGGCCAGTCGTTTCGTTGCAATCGCTGTTCAAGTATGAGACCCGCAAGTAGGCACGGATGTTCATAATTTATCAAAGGGTTTTCCCGCCATGGGCGCTGTCTTTGTGAAGAGCAAATCCTGACTTTGCCACTGCTCCTCGAAATTTGCGATAGACCTAGCGCTCATCTCTGGATCAAGGGCACCGAGCTCTGCTGAGATCGCCTCCACAAGGCTGATACCGGGTAAAATCGTGGTATAGAACGAAGTGCTTTCTGCTGGGGCTAGAAGGAGATAGTCAGCATTTTCCCTCAGGGCATCGACGGCAGCATCCGTGATTATACACGTCGTCGCACCGCGCTCTTTAGCTTTTCGAGCTGCCCGAATGGCGGAGTTATAAAGCCTCCAGAAGGTGATGATAACAACGACATCACCTTCTTTCACATCGCCCAGTGCGTTAGCGATCATCACGCCATCCGTGGCCAATTCCATACGATAACCGCAAAGCGTGGCGTGGTGAGCGAGGATGTTGGCTATGGATGCAAAGCTGCCGGACCCAACCACAATGCGTCTCTTGGCGTCTGCAACAGTTTTTGCAACATCGCGAACAGACTGTCTGTCCGTGCGCCTGCGCAAGGCTGTCAATTGCTCGATCTGACGGTTCAATGCAGCATCGAAGGGCCGCTCGGAACCGGTTTCCTGTTGATGCACAACACTCACTTCTGGGGCCGACAGCTTGCTCATAAAGCGGACACGGATTTCCTGTCTCAAGTCCGGCCATCCAGAGAAACCAAGGCTTTGAGCTGTTCGCGTAATGGTCGCTACGTTGACGTTGGCTTTTAGTGCAAGCTCTGCTGCAGATGCAAAAGACGCATGTCTGGGATCGTTGATCACCGCTTGAACAACTTGGTGCGCGGCTGGCGTAAGCTCATGCTTTTCATCGAGGTTGCGAAGCCAGTCTTCCAGTGACTGCACAAATTCGTCTGCAGCGTTTTTTGCATATTGCATTTTTAAACTATCCTGTGCAAAAAATATTGCGTGGCAAAACATTGCGCACGCAATCTGCATAAGCGCGGCAAGCAATCGCACTATATAATGGGAACTGGAAATGTATAACACTGCTGCAAGACTGGAGAGGCTGCCTGTTGGCCGCTTCCAATACAAACTGTTGATGATGGGCGGCCTTGGCTACATGTTCGAGGCATGGGACGCGGGTATTATCGCGTTCCTGCTTCCTGCGTTGCGTGCGCAGTGGCAGTTGACGAGCCTTCAGGTCGGTTATCTGGCGAGCAGTACCTATGTCGGATTTCTCATCGGTGCTTTGATCGCCGGAGCGATTGGTGATCGGTATGGCCGCAAAAATGTCATGCTCTGGGCTCTGGTGCTGTTTTGCCTTGCTAGTCTTGCAGGTGCTGCGGTTAACGATTGGCATCAGTTTTTCGCAATTCGTGTCATCGGCGGTATCGGCATGGGTGCGGAAGCCGCGATCATAGCGCCGTTCCTTTCGGAATTCGTTGGCGCCAAATATCGCGGCAGGTTTACCGCTTCGCTCGCAGCCTTCTTCTCATTCGGCTTCGTCATTTCGGCGGTGCTCGGCTATTTGCTGGTACCGACGTCCGAAGATGGATGGCGGTATGCCCTGATTGTCACGGCCATGCCAGTCATCATCGTTTTATGGTGGCGCCGCAGTCTGACAGAATCGCCACGCTGGCTTGAAAGCCAGGGCCGGCATGACGAAGCCAACGAAATCGTTACAGCGATTGAAGATGACTACCGCAAACGGGGTGTCTCCCTGCCCGCAGCCGCTTCCGTGCCACAGGTTGCAGCAACACCGAATACGTCCCTCTTCGCCAATTTCAAGACACTTCTGTCACCGCGTTTCTTACGGATCACCATCATGACCTGGCTTTTGTGGGTATCGGTCACCTTCAGCATCTATGCGTTCATGACGTGGATTCCGAGCCTGTTGGTGGAACGTGGCATGACGATGACGAAGAGCTTCTCCTTTTCGATCCTCATTTATGCGGCGCAAATTCCAGGCTATTTTTCCGCAGCATGGTTTTGCGAAAAGATCGGTCGCCCCTACACCATCGTTCTTTACATGGCGTTGGCCGCTGTATCTGCTCTATCGCTTGCTTTCGCCAACGGTGACACTCAGGTTATCGCGCTCGCGATGACGCTTTCCTTCTTTATCAACGGCGTTGCGGCTGGGGAATATGCCTACACACCGGAAGTGTTTCCGACCCGTATCCGCGCGACGGGTGTTGGTACCGCATCGGCAATTGGGCGAATTGGCGGCATCGCAGCACCAATCCTCGTGGGCGCAGTTTACCCTATCGGTGGTTTTGTGGGCGTGTTCGGCATGACGACAGTCATCCTGGTGATCGGCGCTGCGTCAGTTTTGATCCTGGGAATTCCGACGAAAGACCGCTCGCTGGAAGAAATTGAAGCTGAAGAGTTCAGTGGAAGCTCCAAATAACACGCCGTGTCATCGGGAGCGACGGATGTCGCTCCCAGCTTGGGAAAGGAACAGACATGGAAAATGACATCTCGCTGTACGAGGCAATGAGAAAGAGCAATCAGCCTCAGCCCTTCTTTCAGGCGCTGGACGCGCTTCTGCAGCAGCAGGTAGGGCATATTCTCTTCACGCTTCTGGCGGTGGATGGCGGTGAAGTTGTGCGCATCTATTCGTCCGATGTTGACCATTATCCCGTATCCGGGCGCAAACCCATGACCGATACGCCATGGGGGCGTCATGTGATTGGCGAACAGAAGAGCTTTCTCGCCAAAGACATGGATGACTTGAAATGGGCTTTTTTCGATCACGAACTGATCGCGAGCCTCGGCGGTGGCACACAGATCAACGTACCCGTCGTGTTCAATGGCAAATGCGTCGGGACCATCAATCTTACCCACAGGGCAGGTCACTACAACGAGAGCCATCTTGCTCGTGCAGAAGCCTTCGCGCCTTGGCTCGTCCCCTATTTTCTGCAAGCCGCGCGGTAATTTTAAAAAAACATGCCGTATTTACAGCGGCTCGAATGAAAGCAAAGACTGATGACGACGATTCTTCTAAAAAATGCCTGCATCGTTGACGGCTCACAGAGCAAGCCAACTGCTCCGGTCGATATCTTTATCCGGAACGATCTCATCGTTGACGTAGGCAACACTATAACAGAGCCAGCAGACAGGATAATCGATCTTGCAGGCAAGACCGTCATGCCAGGCCTGATCGATGGGCATGTCCATGTCATTGCTACGAAGCTTGATCTGGGTGCGAACGCAGATTTGCCCAATTCATTGGTCGCATTGCGATCGGCCAAAATCATGAAGGACATGTTGATGCGTGGCTTTACCACGGTCCGTGACCTTGGTGGTGCCGATCATGGTCTGGTCGAAGCACTGGAAGAAAAAACAATCGTCGGTCCACGATTGATCATTTGCGGCAAGGCACTGTCCCAGACTGGTGGTCATACCGACTACAGAGGCCGGTTCAATCGTCGTTCGGTTGAGCACTATCCAGATCAACTGGGAGCTTTGGGGCGTATTTGCGATGGTGTCGATGCGGTTCGTCTAGCCTGTCGTGAGGAAATCAAAGGGGGGGCGCAGTTCATCAAGCTCATGGCAAATGGTGGCGTCTCATCCCCGACCGATCCTATCGCCAACCTAGGCTTTTCGCGAGATGAAATGCTTGCTGCTGTCGAAGAGGCGGAGAATGCCCAGACCTACGTCGCCGCTCACCTCTACACAGATGCTGCCATTCGCCGTGCTATCGAATGCGGTGTCAAATCCATCGAGCATGGCAATCTGATTACGCCTGAAACGGCGGAACTGGCGCGCGAACGTGGAGCATTCGTCGTGCCGACCAACATCGTTTATGATCGGCTTGCCAAGGATGGCGCCTCACTGGGGCTTCCACCCGTTTCTGTCGCAAAGATTGAAGACGTGCGAAGCGCGGGCTTCAACGCACTCAAGGTTCTGCATGAAGCAGGTGTAACGATGGTTTATGGCACCGACCTTCTGGGAGAGATGCATGAACATCAGTCAGAGGAATTTGTCCTGCGGGGTCAGCACCTTCCCGCTGCAGATGTCATTCGCTCAGCTACACTCGATGCCGCAAAGGCCCTGGGTTACGAGGGCAAGCTTGGAACCGTCGCGGCTGGCGCATTTGCAGACCTTATCGTTGTCGATGGCAACCCGCTTGAAGACCTTTCTTTGTTGACCGGACAAGGCCAGCATATGCCATTCATCTTAAAGGGCGGCGAATTCGTCAAAGGTTCTTGATTTCCAGGCGTAGTGTCTGTCTTTATTTGCTCCGAGGATGACTAACCGGTAACGAGCACTATCGAAGAGATAGCTCATGGATTTCGTCTCAATAGCTTAAACTGACCGCCAGCATTGTAGAGCAATTTTGCCACCTCAACGCCGCCGCGGAATATGGAACGGGGAGATTTTCATGAGCATCGATTTCAACAACGGTATGTGGCTAAACGAGCCACAGAGCTGGAAGGCGGACGACGATGGCTTGACCATCGTGACGGACGCCAAGACTGATTTCTGGCGCGAAACCTATTACGGCTTCACCCGCGACAGCGGCCATTTTCTAGGCTTTGACACTGGCAGCAGCTTTACCGCCGTTATCCGTATTCGCGGCGAGTTTTGCACTCTTTACGATCAGGCTGGCCTGATGGTTCGCATCGATGACACGAAGTGGGTAAAGACCGGGGTTGAGTTTACGGATGGCGAGCTTTTCCTCTCAACAGTCGTAACCAATGGCAAGTCGGACTGGTCGATTTCGCAGCCATTCAAGGAAATTGAGGATTTCTACATCCGCGTCACCGTCAACAACGGTGCAATGCGTATTCAGGCCTCCAGAGACGGCAAATTCTGGCCCCTGCTGCGGCTGGCGCCATTCCCGATCGCGGAACGCTATCAAGTTGGGCCGACCGCCTGCACGCCGGAACGGAGCGGCCTGTCTATAAGCTTCTCGGAGTTTTCGATCGGTCCGGCAATAACCACCGATCTCCACAATCTGACCTGATGATAGCCAATGGCGATGGGCATCGAGCCGATTTTGAAAGCTAATATTCTCTTTGTCTCACGAAGTGCGGCGGCCTAGCGTCTTCAGACGCCGAGTGACCACTCTGTGTTGATCCTTATCTGTGCCTAAATGAATGCGAGCCCGCATCGGACTGCTTTCACCGGTTCGCACATTATTCTTGAAATCTCTTTCGGCTCCAATTAATAACATGACAAATTTTGTATAGATTGTTATTCCTTCATAAACTTGCAGGGCCGAAAGATCGAACTAGAATGGGCAATAACACCAATCAGCTCGATACGGCATTCCTCAGAATTCAAGACATACTTCGTCATCGCATCCTTCGCATCGTCCACGAGCACGCTCTGGCTGAAGAGATCGTTCAGAACGCCTACCTGCGCGCTCGGACCGCCTCAGTCCTACACCCGCTGGAAAACGCAGAAGCATTTTTGTGGCAGACAGCGAAAAACCTGGCCATTGATCATTGGCGTAAGGCCAAGGTCAGGTCGATTTACGAAGCCCGGAATCTTGATGAAAATGCGCTACACAGTGTTGCTTCCACAGAGCCGTCTCCCGAAGCTATTGTCATTCAACGAGATTTGCTCAGCGCATTTTCCAAGGCCCTGCTGAAACTTCCGCAGCGCACCCAGCAGGTCTGGATATTAAGTCGGGTCGATGGCATTTCCTATCCGGAAATCGCAAAGCAGCTTGGCGTTTCACAGAACACTGTATTCAACGACATCAAATTGGCGATGGGCGTGTTACTTGATCTCAAATCACGGATCGATCCTCCTTGAAGTCGGCACCAAACCTTTCCGTGTGTTTTTTGTGAGATCGCCAGTTATGAAACGTCTAGGTAGATGTGGGAACATCCGGTTCGGAAGGCATAGATGGTTTCGATGAATGACAACCTCTCGGATCACGGTGACTACAGACATGCCGACCCCGTCACGGATCAGGCGTTGGAGTGGTTTATCACCATCAAAGTCGGCGGTGAGCCGACGGCTGCCGAGCTGGAGACGTTCCAGGTTTGGTTGGCGGCCTGCCCCAGCCATGCAGATAGTTTCGAACGGGTGAAAAATCTTTGGAGCTGTCCTGAAACACTTGTTGCTTCAAAAAGACTTCAGGACGAGTACGACACGGTTGGATCAACGACTGGCAGCCCTAAAGAGCCGACCAATCATGCAGGCGTTCGACGTCGGCATGCATTTGCCGCTGCAGCTTCGATCCTGCTGATCGCTGGGACAAGCCAGATGATGCTGGCGTTTCTCCGGTTGCCGACAGCCGACTTCACGACACAAGTCGGGGAAATCAGCACCGTCCAGCTTCCCGATGGAACGACCATGCAACTCAATTCAGACAGTGCCGTTGCGCTGGACTTTTCCGCGACAAAGCGTGGCGTCCGGATCATTCAGGGCGAAGCTTGGTTCGATGTCGTCCACAACGAAACTGCGCCATTTCGCGTGAACGGACAATTCTCCACGACAACGGTTACCGGCACGGCATTTGATGTGCGGGTCGGCACGAATAACGATACCGTCAAACTCGAACGTGGCTCGGTATATCTAACCCATAACCGCGAAGAGATCCGCCCCGTCCATCTTTTACCCGGGCAAACGGCACGGGCAACGGAGCAAGGTATATCGGCCGCACTGCCCACCGGCGATGATGAGACGATGGCATGGCGCGAAGGCAGAATCGTCTTCACTGAAAAGCCTCTTCGTGAGGCCTTGGACGAAATCTCCCGCTACTGGAATTCGCAGGTCTTCGTTTTGAACAGATCAATCCTGGATATACCTGTTAGTGGGAACTACAGGGTTGAAAGCGCGAAGGATGCTCTCAACGGCATTGTCAGTGCTGTCGGTGGTAAAGTCACCTTCCTGCCAGGCGGCATCACAATCATTCGTTAAATACTCAACTTTTTTTGTGAGATTCATTCTCCTCTTTCGTCAATCCCATTGAGGCGTCGTGATCAGCGGCGCGCATGTGGATTTATAAGGGCGCGTGCCTAGCGCCCTGGACATGGGGACGACAGTGAATAGAGGTTTAAAGCGCGGAAAGAGTTTCGCGGCGTTACTGGTTACGACAGCGGTTATATCTACCCAACTGATCCCCACAAACTCTCATGCCCAGGACATCATTACAGAAAATACAGTGGTGTTCGCCATAGAGGCGCAGCCACTGAACGCAGCCCTCAACACATTCATCCGGCAGAGCGGCTGGCAGGTTGGTTATGCGGCAGCTGTTATCAGCGGCAAGCGATCAAGCCCAATTTCGGGCAGGATGGCGCCACTCAAAGCTCTTGAGGCAATGTTATCAGGCTCAAACGTCACGATCCGTTTGACCGGCCCCAACGCGGTAATGCTTGCTGGGGCATCAACTACCGAGCAGGCTTCTGAAGGTTCGACTGTACTTGAAACGATTGTGGTCAAAGGCGCGCGCAGTGGCGTGGGCCTTGGTACCGGGAGCGTTGCTGACACAGGTACCAGCACGCTTTACGGCGGCCAGATTACTGCGCGCGCGGAAGGCAACGATGCCAATGGTATCCTTCGCAACCTTCCAAACGTCCAGTACCAGAACGATGTTGACGACGACGCCGGCATTACAGACCAGAGCGTCATAGACTTGAAACCTCGTGAGGTATCGATCTCGGGCGCACGTGTTTATGAGAACAACTTCATCATAAACGGTATGGAGATCAACGACGTCACGGGTAGTCAGGAGCGCTATGGCAGTGAGGAATTTGCAACAACTGAATCGCCGCCAAATGCAGACCGTATTTATGGACTGCATTCTCAGACAATATTTGTACCAACAGACTTTATCGAAGAGGCAACCGTCATCGATAGCAATGCGTCTGCCAAATACGGGAATTTCCAGGGCGGTGTTGTTTCGTACAAGTTAATGGATGCGCAGAAGGACCGTTGGATACGGAGTGCGAGCATCGATTACACCTCAAGTGATTGGACGAGTTTCAACCTTGCGACTAAGGACGGCCTGAATCCAAACAGCGTCGCCCGCAATGAATTTATCAAGCGGCGATCATCGATTTCGGCCAGTGGTCCGGTGACAGACAATATTGCCATCCTGGGCCAGTACAGTAGATCGAGCGCCTCCACACACAAGGACAAGGAATATCGATACAAAGAGACTGACCGCGTCGATGAAGACTCTCAGAATGATTTTTACAGAGCGCAAATAAAGGCCGACACGGACTTCGGAGATTTCACTCTGGAGGGTGCCTATACGGATTATGATCAAGCTTGGGAAAGCGCGACATGGCGCAACCTGATTTTGAATACCGAGACCCGCAGCCTCACAAGCAAGTTAGAACATCAATACGAATTCGGGGACGTCAACCCTGGCGGTATTCCTTTCTCCAATGTCAAGCTGGCCTCAAAGCTAACATATGGAAAGTCAAACACACTAAACGATATGAACGGCAATGTTGCCAGAGCCTTTGTACAACAGACTACGCGAGACTCCAAACTTGGTGGCGGTATTTTCACCTCATCTGAGCTATCCGACTGGTGCCAGACAGATCCCACCAAAACGACTACCCGCTGCTACGACGGCGCAATCGGAGACAAAGAGCAAGGCCAGGAGCAACTCGGATGGTCCGAAAACCTGACGGGTGATATCTGGAATGGTACGTTTTCCGTTGGCACCGAATACACCCATACGAAAGCTTATCGCAGGCGCCCAGAGGACGCTCTATACTATGGCGTATACACCTCACTTGGCGACGTTTCTAGCACGATCCCCGGGTTTACTTGCAACACGACCGAAGAGTGCAGCAGCGAGCAATTTGCGAGCAATAAAACGATTTATAAGGCATTTGATATCAGAGCCGAACTGAACGCGTTCAACAGTTATGCAGAGATTGAGCAAACCTGGGATTGGCTGAACGTACGGGCTGGAGCAAGACTTTCATACGACGATTATATGAAAAATCTCGACATTTCACCTCGTCTGGTCGCAACCGTGACGCCCTGGGATGACTTTTCGGTCTCCGCAGGTGTCAACCGGTACTACAATGCGCAAAGCCTCGCTTTCGCAATTCGCGATCAGCAGCCACGAGCACAGTCATACAGACGTGTTCATACGGGCGGAGTTGTCGGCGATAGCTGGACATCTACTGCGATCACCGGAAATTATAGCAACAGCGCTTCCGATCTAAAAACGCCATACACGGACGAGATCACTTTTGGTCTATCCGGCAAGGATCCAATTTTTGATGGCGATTGGCGGCTGCGTTTCCTTGATCGCCGAGCCAAGGACCAATTCGCTTCAGAGACCAGCGGGCTAGGCCGCATTCTGACCAACAACGCCCACGACGCGTATCAGTCTGCGACGGCCGAATACTCCAAGGATATTGAAGTCAGCTCTATTAACAGTCTCGAGCAACTCCGCTTCAACGCATCGGTAACCTGGTCCAAGAGCGAGGTTTCCAATGACAGCTACTTCGAAGACGATTTCGAAGACGATCATATCTGGTACAAAGGCAAGTCTTACACCCAAGCCGGTTTCAGTGTCGTAACCGGCAACATGGATATTCCGCTCCGCCTCCAGACCGGGCTTTCCAGCACTTGGTTGGATGACAGCCTTCACATAGACGTTTCTGGCAATTACAATCTTCGTTATACCGGCGCCAAAAATACCGACAAAACCATTATCGTCGATGGAATGTCTCACGACATTTACGAAGACTTCGAGTTTGACGCAGCATTAACGGTTGATCTGTCAGCCGACTACACCGTCTATAAGAAGGACGATGCCAGCCTCGTCTTCAATGTCAAAGTCAACAATCTGTTCGATGAAACAGGCAACGCCACTAGCTCGAAATCGAAGCCCTGGATAATCGGTCGTACGGTCTGGGTCGGCGCCAAGGCGACGTTCTGATGATGAAAATTGTTAGTCTCGTTATCACAGCGATCAGCCTCACTCTTATTTTTTCGCAGACCACTTTTGCAGATGAACCAACATGGGATCTCCGCCTGACACGGGGAACGCTCGAAAACGGACTATCCTACATCATCTATGATAGCGAAAAGTCGGAAGATCCCTTCAACATCCGGCTGATCGTGCATGCGGGTTCCGTCGATGAGGAAACGCCAAGCGGCGTTGCGCACATACTAGAACACATGGTTTTTCAGTCGAGCGTGGCGCATCCTGAAACATTGCACCGTTACTTCCAGCATCTCGGCTGGCGAACAGGCGTTCAGGTCAATGCCGTTACCCGAGAGACCGAAACCCAATTCATGCTGCGCACACGCCCAAACGATGCGCTCGACCTCGAGGGCTCTCTAGCGCTTGTGTCTGACCTCGCATTTGGCTCGAAATTGCTAGAAGCAGACTGGGAAAAGGAACGATCCGTCATCCTCGAGGAGCTGCGCCAGGGAAATAGCGTTGCTGACCGCATAAGTCGCCAGAAGAAAGCCCTCTTGCGCGCCGGATCACGTTATGTCGACCGCCCGACAATCGGCACGCGTGACGGCATAGAGAAGGTTTCCATTGCCGACATCCGTGCATTTCACAAGCGATTTTACGTAGCCGCCAACATGACGCTCATTCTGTCCGGTCGCATCGACAGGCAGATTGCTGTGAACGCCATCAAGCGGCTTTTCGGTTCCGCGCCAAAGCAGCCACGCCCGGATCGCGCCTATGTCAAGCTTCCGCTTAAGAATGGTATAACGACGGGACTGGTCCAGGATGAAGAGGGCTCCTCGTCCCAGGTGACCTATGCGCTGCGCATACCCATGCCAGATCGTAAAAGTGAAGATGGCCAGTTCGCGTATCTACAAAACTATTTCCTGATACGCCTCATCCGAGACGCCGTTCAAAGCCAAGGCCTTCACTTCCGTCATGCAGTCGATGGTCTAGCATTTGTCGCGCAGGAGACGACCGAAGAACGGTTGATATTGGCTTTCAATGCCCGCACGCACGATCACGAAACAGCGTGGCCAATCCTGCTAGAGACGGTCGAGCGGTTGCGCCGAAACGGGGTTTCCGGTGATGGCTTCAATTCATTGATGACGAATGCGCGGCGTATCAACACAAACAATGTTGATGCCGCGCGAAAAAGAACTTTCGCCGAATGGGAGGATAAAATCGCCTCCGCTGTACTTACCGGCTCCGTCCTTGAAGAGCCGCAAGCGCGCACCGCGAAAACGAACGCCTTGTTAAAGCGCATAACACTTGAAGGCCTTAATCGAAGGATGCAGGACATGCTGTCTTCGCCTGATAAGGTCCTATTTTATCAGGTTCAAGGTAACGTCACGCGGGTACTGCCCACCGTTGACGAGATCACAGACGCAAACACACGGTTGAGAACACTCGATTCACTTCCAGATTTGCCAGCCATCGTAGAGACACCGAACGCGGCAAAAGCGGATGAGCCGCCAAAATGGCCACAGGAGGCTCAACTGCCACGGAACGGCAAAATTACCTCTGAAACCCACAACAAGGATCCATCTATCATTGAATGGCACCTTTCAAATGGCGATAAAGTCGTATGGCTGGAGCGACAAACTCCAGATGGCAAGATCTACGTGTCGGGGCAGTCCCATCCAGGTTACATGAACGCCGAATTCGGCAGCATCCTCTCACAAACCGCCATCCAGTTACGGCAGCAGAGTGGCTTTCACTTTTGGTCACAAAGTGAATTTGATCGCTGGCAACAATCACAAAAGCAAAGCTGGAGTTGGGTTCTCAAAAAGGGATCGCTCGATATCGCAGTTGCGGCTCAGACGGACCAATTGCCTTTTCTTCTCGAACAATATGCTTCGAGTGTGGCGTTCGGCACGGTTCGAGACGAAGCATTGGACACTTTTCTTAAACAGTCAGCACCCCTTGCGCACCCCGACGACTACACGCAGCTATTGTATGGTACCGCTGCTAAGGAGCTGTCCGCCATCGACATCAACACCGTGACGACAGAGAGCCTGGCGACTACCGCTCAGGGTTTCCTATCTGCACCAGTTACATGGTTTGTAGTCGGAGCCGCTCCGGACGATACCATCAAGACGGCCTTTGCCGAGATGATTGGCGCGGTTTCGCGCGCAAAGCCACTATCCAAGATGCCAGCGCTTCAACGCAATGGAGTTCATACGGCCAACATCGAAACATTTGATACCGATAAGGCACGTGTGAAAATGTCGTTTTTTTCACCGATGAACTGGACACCAGAGGGTGCATTTATCGTCTCGACGCTGACGCCATTAGCCCAGCAAGCGCTGAAGAACAAACTGAGGCTGGAACTGGGCGGCGTTTATTCCGTGCAGTTCGACCTTGAACTTGATCCTGACTCAAACCGGATCATCGGCAATCTGTCATTCGAATGTGCACCTGAAACAGCCAGTAAACTGGCGGACGCCGCTATCGGTGTGCTCAAGACGATGCCGGAGTTAGCGTTGAATGCGGATGTCAATCGAGTTCGGGGTGACATTGCGTTTGCTGAACTCGGCCGACTTGACGACCCGAATACATTGTTACGCAGACTTGCGCTGAGCTATCTCCGATACGGCAATGGGGGATATCTTAACCGGGTGCAAAGTCTTGGTAAGCGCATCACCCCAACCTTGCTGGCAACCCACGCCCGCGGCGCGTTCAGCACGGACAACATCGCAGTGTTGATTCAAATGCCGAAGCGGTAGCGGAATATCAGTGGGGAGATCGAGACATCAATGGAATTAGAAAGAGAGCCATGGCAAGTGAACTCAGCCGCACCGCCAGGCCACGCATACCTGATGGATATGTTGATCCGGGACAGCGGAAGAGCAATGGTGGTCATCACAGCACCTATATTCACACACCTGTTCATCTGGTAATCTACCCGTTTTTAATCGGGATCGGCAGTAGAATTCATGCTGCCATTTTCAGCTTTTGCCTCGGAGTGATAACGCCCGTGGCCATATCGGGCAAATCAGGGTTGTATGTCCAGCGCGATCGTGTGGCGTAGTCCTGCGCCTGCTTGACAGTATCAAACTTGAAGCATCCCAGGCATTCATGCCTGACCGTGCTGTCAAAGCGCTCGATGTAGGCGTTTTGCGCCGACTTTCCCGGCTGGATATGGGCGATGGCGATGTTCCGCTTCTTGGCTAATGCCAAAAGTGTGCCGCTGATGTACTAGAGCCCATTATCCGCCCGAATTGTATCCGGCTTTCCGCGCCCTTCGATGAACCGATTGAGGGATCAAACGACCCACCCGGCTGCCAAGAGAACTAGACCGCTTTGCCCAGTCTTTAGCAGTCGTGGCCTTGTCCGATGATCGCTCCGATCCGTCTGGTGCCGGACGATGACACCAGACGGGCTTTTGCGAAAATGTCCCCCCCAAGGGCATGGACGCGCTGTTCAGAACTTCGTGGCGAAATTGACCCAGAAGATATCGCCCTGCGACCGGTTTTCCGCCACCACGTCATGCTGCCAGGAGACACCGAGCTGCATGCCGGGATTGAAGCTGTATGTCAGGGACGGACCAACCGCGAAGCCCTTGCCTCTTTTGCCATCGGCAGGGGCCGTCGGTCCGCTATCATCGGTGAGCTGCTGCAAATAGTAGCCGACGGCGCCCACGCGCAGCTTGTCGAAATTCCAGCCGAGAGCATAATCGATGACCAGTTCGTTGCCGGAAGTATAATCTGTATCCGTGTTCTCGGTGTTAAAGATCACACGGGCGACACCGCCAAACTCGAAGCCCTCAGGGTCGGTGTAATGATATGCGACGGTGGGTTGAACCGACCAGTGATTGGTGCCGATATTGACGAGTTCCGATACATCGTAACTGCCGGTGGGCATAGCAATGTCGAGACCCGCGACAAACGTGTTGTAGCGATCCGGATGCCAGGCAAGGCCACCGGAAACAATGATATCGGCCAGCGCAGTGGATTTGTCGTGCCCAAACGGCAAGGACATGTCGAGATGGACGACAGGCACGACAAGCTGTCCCCAGACGTCGGCACCGGCGATGTTGATGTCGCTGATATAGAGAAAGCGCGAGGTCTCCGCCAACGCCTTCACCTTGAAGTCGATCGGTATCCTGTCACCGTTTGAATCGTTCGTCCGGTCAGCGCTGTAGTAGCTGATCTGCGACACGAAATAAAAGCCGGGAAATGGCGGCATCCCACCGGCAAAGAACTGTGCCGAACCCGGCGAATACTGTGTGTTTCCGTTCTCGGCCGCCTGCGCAGAAAGTGCCGTCGCGGATACGACCGCAGCGAGCCAACATGTCTTCAATTTCATTATTCATCCCTCCTCACATGAACAATGACGATGGTCTCCGCGCGAGCGGCTAGTCGGATACAAATCGGCGCACGACATCATTCCCGCGTCATGCGAGTTTGGCCGTACAATTGTCTGCAGCCCGCCCCCTTGGCGTCCACCTCGCCCCGAGCGCCTCAAGTCCTATTCGAAGGAACTGGAAGTCGCCTGAAGCAGCAATTATGGTGACACTTGACGGATGTAAAATGGTCAATCGCAATACGACGTATTCGTTGAATGAATACGCAGGCCGATAATATTGATCAGACGGTCTGAACTATCGTTTCGCCCGGTTGATCTTTGCGTGCAAGTCGAACCGACTCGAGGAGCTGCTCGCGAATCCACGCCAACGCGGGGTCACGTGTTCGATAACTGTGCCATTGAAGCGATTGGCACAACGTCGGGAAGGCAAAGGGCGGCTCGACCACCCGAATACCACCAACGTTCAACAAGACATCCGCCAGACTTCGCTGAACCAGCGCAATTCTTCGACTTCCTCGAACAAGCAGTGGCAACGAGGAAAAGAAATAGGTTGTTGCCTCCACCCGGATCTTGATCCCGGCCTGATCGAAGGCGCGCTGTGCGAAGCTCTCCCCGCCATTGGGCGGCTGCATGACAATATGCCCCGCCGCCAGAAAATCCGCCTGCGAGATCTCGCCCTCGCCGAAGGGTCCCTGTGCGTCGACGATACAACAGATCTTATCCTCCAGCAGCACCTCGGTCGGGTGACTGGTGGAACAGAATATGGTTGGCGCGATCAAGAAGTCTGCCTCTCCACGCTCCAGAAGAAGATGCGGCTGATTTTGCTGGGGTTTGAGATGGATATGAATGCCGGGTGCCCGGATCGCCAGCCTTTGCAAAAAGTTGGGCATGATGGTGAGAACCGTATAGTCCGACACGATGAAGCTGAAACTCCGGGACGCATCCTCGGGAGCAAACGATGGCGTCGACACGACAGTAGCCTCGATACGCACAATGATATCACGCAACGGCAGTTCAATTGATGCTGCCAAGGGTGACAACTCCATCGATCGCCCGACCTGGATCAGAAGGGGATCGTTGAAGTAGTCCCTCAGCCGCCCTAGCGCGTTGCTCATCGCAGACTGTGTGATGAACATTTCATCCGCCGCTCGGCTGACATTGCGGACCCGGATCAAGGTGTCCAGCGCGACAAGCAGATTGAGATCGAGATTCTTGAAGCGCATCGCAAACTCCTCCTAGATATTGATACTGTAAATACAAATCATTCATCGAAGCAATTTTGTAAACGGTCTGATTGTCGTTAAATCTTCATCTGGGAGGAGATGTCACCGCGTGCCAAATGCCGCGCGGTGACGAGCCTGCCGTTGTGGAGATCGCTGGAGGCGGCGACGAGGAGCTCAAATGTTTAAGTACTTTCCGACCAATTATGTCTGGAACCTGTCCGTCGATCTGTCGATCGAGATGGGGGCTCGGATGGGGGAAATCGAGGAAATGTGTGCCCCTTTGCAGGAGGCAGCCAATGCGCCGGATGCGGCCGGCACACAAGCCTTCCGTGAAACCTGGATCCGGATGGCGGACAAGCTTATATCTCTTGCCGACGAGGACAAGGAAAAGGACCGGCGGATTTCTGCGGGTGACAAGCTGATCCGTGCTGCCAATTATATGCTGACAGCCGAGCGCTTGCTTGCCCATGGCTCGGAAGGTCGTGTCGCTCTCTACCGGCGCTTTCTCACCGCCTTTGAAGAAGGGCTGTCCCTCACCGGTTCCTCCTGCCGTCGCGTTGAGATTCCCTATGAGGGAACGCATCTTTCTGCGCTCTATGTTCCGGCGGAAGGCGTTGTCGGCCCGGCCCCCCTGCTCGTCCAGGTCAATGGTCTCGACAGCACCAAGGAAATGAAATTTCTGGTTGGTCTCCCGGCCTGGCTTGCCAAGCGCGGCGTCGCATCGCTGCTGGTCGACCAGCCAGGTACGGGCGAAGCGCTTCGCCTGCAGGGGCTGACGGCGCGCTTTGATAGCGAACATTGGGCAAGCCGCGTGGTCGATTGGCTGGAGGGACAATCAGAGATCGACCCCTCGCGTATCGGCATGGAGGGTGTGTCCCTTGGTGGCTATTATTGTCCGCGCGCCGTTGCCTTCGAGCCTCGCTTCGCCTGTGGCGTGGTCTGGGGTGCCAATCATGATTGGCGTGACGTCCAGAAGAAGCGTCTCGCCCGCGAAGGCAATCTGCCTGTTCCTCACTACTGGAGCCATGTCATGTGGGTGTGGGGTGCCAAGGACATGGATGAATTCATGGACATTGCCGAGAAAGTTCATCTGGACGGCATCCTCGACCGCATCCGTGTTCCCTTCCTCGTGACCCACGGCGAGAAGGACAGCCAGATCCCGCTGCGCTGGGCGCAAGCGACCTATGACCAGTTGCTCAACAGTCCGAAGCGCGAGCTGAAGATATTTGATGCCCGCACAGGCGGCGTCCAGCATTCCAGCTTCGACAATTCCGCCAATGCTGGCGCTTATATCGCGGATTGGGTGGCAGAGGTGCTGGGCGGAAATACAAACGGGAGGACGGCTGCATGACTATCAAGGTAATGATGCTCGGCCGCAGGCGGCCAGGACAGACACTGGCTGAAAACCGTAGCCACATGAAAGATGTCCACGGCCGCCTCGTACTCGACTACATGGCAGCTGACGCCGACAACGCGCCGCGTCGCTACGTGCAGAATCACGCATTTGACGGCATTTATGCGGGTGGCGAAGGACAGGTCAAAGTCTTCGCCCTCGGTTTGGACTTCGTGACGGAAGTCTGGTTTCCCGATATGCCGACGCTAAAAGCCTCACGAGAAACGCAGTTTTATCTGGAGCGCCTGCAGCCCGACGAGCCACGTATGGTGGATACGGCGACTGTGATCGGTCTCCCGGTTATGGAAGAGATCATTGTAGCTCCCGCTTCACGCGATCATCTCATCAAGGTGTTCCTGACCTGGCATGGCACCAAACCCACCGTTGCGGCCTTGGCCGACGCGCTCAGTGCGTCGCTCGACGGCGTTCTTGGGCAATGCCGCAATACACCCGCGGTTCCCGCACAGATCGAGGCGATCGACGAATTCTGGTGGCCGGGCGAAGCCGAGGGCATCGCATTCGCAGAGGCGTGCCGCGACGCGATCCACGCACGCCTACCGAACGAGCACGCCAATTTCACACTGACCATTGCCCGCGAATTTGTTCTCCATGCCGGATGAGCGAAACCGACCCAAGAAAGGATTGCCCATGAATATCATCGGTCCCGATTATCTCGTCTTCGGCGTTGACGACATCGCAGCCTGCAGTGAATATCTTACCGCATTCGGCCTCAAGCCGGTCGACGTGACGGACAAAGGCGGTCTCTTCGAAACGCTTGACGGCACGGGCATTGTCATTCGCCACAAAGCGGATCCGTCGCTACCGCCTCCGCTTCCGACCTCCAACATGTTGCGCCAGCAGGTTTACGGCGTTCGCGCTGCGGAGGACCTGGATGCCATAGAAGCGGAATTGTCCAGCGACCGTCGTGTAACGCGCCTGTCCGACGGGTCCATCGAATTGAAGGACGATCACGGTTTCGAGCTGAAGTTCCAGGTGACAATCCGCCGCGAACTGAGCATGCCGGCGGAAAAGATCAATGCTCCTGGTGCACCCGCGCAGCGTGGACCGAACGAAATTGGCGTCTGGGAAGACATGCCAGCACTGCCGCGTTCGCTGAGCCATATCGTGCTGTTTGTTCCAGACATTGACATTGCAACAGGCTTCTACTGCGACCGCCTCGGCTTCGTCATCACGGACATTCTGTCGGGAGCCGGTCCGTTCCTGCGGCCAAAAGCAAATGACGACCATCACACGCTCTTCTTCATTCGCACACCCGAATACATGAAAGGATGCGAGCATCTCGCCTTCCACATGGGCGGCCCAACCGAGTTGATGGTCGCAGGGACCCGTTTCGTCAAGAAGGGCTATCAGAGCTTCTGGGGCCCGGGCCGTCACAAATTCGGATCGAACTGGTTCTGGTACTTCAACAGCCCGCTCGGCTGTCACTTCGAATACGACGCCGACATGGACAAGCACGACGACGCGTGGGTGGCCCGGGAAGCCCCGATGGGTGCCGAATCCTCCCAGATTGTGTTGTTCGAGATGCGCGAGAAGTGGGCTCCTTCCGGCGGCCCACCCCCAGGTGCCAAGGGCTGAGCAGGACCGAGAACCCTCATGTCTAGGCACTGGAACCCAGAAACGCCTCGTCCGCAAAACACCCTTGTTTGCCATATCGATGAGGTGAAGGAGGGAGATGCCAAGGGGTTCGGGCCCTTGGGAGGATTGAAACGCAAGATCATACTGATCAAGCGCAACGGCGTTTTACATGCCTGGCTCGACGCCTGCCCGCACTATTCCACGGGCACACCAATGTCCTGGAAGACCGATGCCTATTTCAATGGTGACAAAAGTCATCTTGCCTGCCACTCGCATGGCGCCCTTTTCGACATCGAAACGGGTGAATGCGTCCTGGGCCCGTGCCTTGGACAAAGACTAACACCTGTCGAATTTACCGTGAGCGATGGAGGGGAGATTTTCATCGCATCACCTGCAGAGGAGGAAAAACCATGAATTCTGGCATCAAGAAGGTGCTAATCGTCGGCGGCGGCTTTGCGGGCATGACCGCAGCGTTGCAGATGTCGCGCCAGGGCTTCGAGGTGGATCTCGTCGAGATCGATGCGAACTGGCGGTCCTATGGTGCCGGGATCAGCCTGCATGGCTCGACCCTGCGCGTGTTGGAACAACTCGGCCTCATCGGGCGATTTCTCGAAGAGGGGTTTGTCAGTGACGGCGTTGAGATGCGGGGACCAGACGATTCCGTGTTTGTGACGCTGCCCACGCCTCGCGTTGCCGGTCCCGGCATTCCCGGCGGCGGCGGTATCATGCGCCCTGCACTTGCAAAGATCCTGTCGGAAGCTGTGCGGGCGTCGACGACAAAGGTGCGGCTGGGTGTAACATTCACCCAGATCGTTCAGCATCAGACGGGCGTTGAGGTGACCTTCAGCGACGGCTGTTCGGACACGTATGATCTGGTTGTCGGAGCAGATGGACTGTATTCCTCCGTCCGAGCCAGCGTTTTTCCCGACGCTCCCAAGCCTCGTTTCATAGGCCAATCGGTCTGGCGTGCCGTGCTGCCCCGGCCCAAAGGCATTGATACCGTCGCCATGTGGATGGGGCCGAAGCTGAAAGTCGGCATGAACGGGGTGAACAAGGACCAGGCCTATTTATTCCTGACGGAAGATCGCCCCACGAACGATTTCGTCGCGCCGGAGGTCCTCGTCGAGAGCCTGCGCGGATTGCTTGAGCGGTTTTCCTCACCCATCATCCGCAAGATTGCTACCGAACTCTCGGCCGAAAACCACATCATCTATCGCCCGCTCGAGCAGATGTTGCTGCAACGGCCGTGGTTCAAAGGCCGTGTGGTCCTTATCGGCGATGCCGTCCATGCGACGACGCCGCATCTGGCTGCTGGTGCCTGCATCGGCATCGAGGATGCCATGGTCCTGGCCGACGAAATGGGGGCTAACGATCAGGTCGACACAGCACTTGCCGCATTTGAAGCCAGACGCTGGGAGCGCTGCCGGATGGTGGTCGAGAATTCCGGCAAATTGGCCGATATCGAGATCCATGGTGGCAGTCGTCAAGAGCATGCCTCGATCATGCAGGCATCCATGAAAACACTGGCTGAAGCCATTTGAGACAGGGCGCGGTGGTGATGCGGTTTGGGAGATCGCACACCGGACTCCGCGGTTAAAAAAACACAGGAGGAACATGCATGTCGGGACAGAAATTCGGAGCGGCCGGGGTGGCAGCCCTTGTCATCGGCCACTTCTCGGGGATGCTCGATTTGATAGCATTGCCGGTTTGGGTGGGCGCACTGGTCGAGCGTTTCGGCTTCAGTCCGCAGCAGGCAGGCGCGCTGGCAACCCTCTTCCTGATTGGGGCGGTCGCAGCCAGCGCCATTGTTGCTCCGCGCTTCAACGACATGAACCAGAGGCTGTCAGCGGCTCTCGGCTTTGGAGTCGCTGCCGTGGCGTTCTTGCTGGCTTCGACACAAAGCGGTTTCATTCCGCTCGCCATCCTGCATTTCGTCGCGGGCCTTTCGATTGGCGTCGCGCTTTCAATGGTTCATGGCACGATGGGCCTCAGCGCAAATCCCCATCGGCTTTTTGCCATGGCCGGCATTGCGCTCGGCCTGCTGGCCATCGTTCTCCTGGCTGTCATTCCACAATTGTTGGTTTCCTTTGGCGGCCCAGTCCTTTTCCAGGTCTTTAGCGGGATCATGACGGTCGCTGCCGTCAGCTCGGCATTGTTGTTTTGCAATCCGGACAGAAATCTCAACTACCAGAGACAGCCTTTCAACCGGGCAACATGGTTCACCATATTTGGCATCAGTCTCATGACCTTCAATCAGGCGATGGTGTTTTCCTTCGTCGAGGTCATAGGCAAGTCCCGCGGCTTCTCTGCAGATAACGTGCTTGCGGTTCTCATCGCACTGGGTTTCGTCAATTTCATTTTCCCGTCGCCATCCGCTGCCTTCCTTCAGGCTCGTATTTCTGCAACTCTGGTCACGCAAATCGGACCTGCCGTACAGGTCATTCTCGCTATCATCGTCACTTCGGCCACAGCTCTCCCTGTCTGGGCGCCGGCGGCCGCAGTCTTCGTTTCCATCCAGATTTTCACCCACAACTTCGCGTTCGGGCGATTGGCCAAACTCGATCCGACTGGCCGTGCCGTCGCCGCCACGCCGGCAATGTTGATGGTCGGCGCAGCCTTTGGGCCGATTGTCGGCGGAGCGCTTGGCCAGAACTTCGGTTATTCGGCGCTTGGCATCGCCGCCATCGTCGTGGGCGTGATTTCCATAGGCTTCTTCACCAAGGCAAAAACCGCATGACAAATTTTCCCAACATCACCCGTATCGTCACAGGACATGCCCAAGACGGCCGCTCCATACTCAGCGAGGTCGGACCGCTTCCCAAGGTCGTGGAAGTGACGGCGATACCCGGAACCGTCTTCCATGAAGTCTGGTCAACCGCCGAAAGCCCCGCGAGGGTGGCAAACGGTGACGATCCGACGCTCGGTCCATTGATGCTGCCTCCTCCTGTCGGTGGCACACGGATCCGCTTTGTCGACATTCCCCCGGACACGGAGGATTTCCTGAGAACTGGCGCCGGGAGCATGGATGCAGCCTTCGAACAGATCGGCGACAAGGCCGCATCGACGGTCAAACTAAACTCCCCGCATCCTCTGATGCACCGGACGGAATCGATCGACTACGGCATTGTCATCGAAGGCGAAATGACCCTTGTCGTGGATGATGGCGAGGTCTGCCTGAAGCCCGGTTCCGTGGTCATCCAGCGTGGGACAAACCATGCCTGGGCAAACCGGTCCGGCAAGATGTGCCGTATGCTCTTCGTGCTCGTCTCCGGGACGTACGATCCGGAGATCGCAACAAGCCTTTCTGGACGGTGAGGACAAACAAGAAAACATGAGGCCGGCAACGGTTGGTATGAGGTCAAAATGAAATTTGCAACCTATCATGACGGCAGCCGCGACGGGCAGCTCTGGGTCGTCTCCCGCGACCTGACAGCGGCCGTGCCTGCAACGGGCATCGCGACATCATTGCTCTCGGCAATCGAGCAATGGGATATCGTATCCCCAAGGCTCGACGCGCTCTATCAGCGACTGAATGCAGGCGAAGAGTCATTTGCGACCCGCTTTGAGCCACAACGTTGCCTCGCCCCCCTTCCGCGCGCGCCGCAGTGGCTCGATGCTTCGGCTTTCCTCAATCATGGACGGTTGATGGACAAGGCGTTCAACAATCCAATCAATCCGGATTTCGAACAGATCCCGCTGATCTATCAGGGGGCCAGCGATGACTTTCGGGGTCCACTCGCCGATGTCGAATTTCCGGACGAGGCAATGCTCATCGATATTGAAGGTGAGTTTGGTGTGGTGCTGTCTGACGTGCCCATAGGGACGACGGCAGAGATCGCTGCACACCATGTGCGCCTCATCGTACAGATCAACGACTGGTCCCTGCGTGCCTTCGGACCGCGTGAAATGCGTGCAGGATTCGGATTTGTGCAGGCGAAACCCTCGACGGCTTTCGCTCCCGTGGCCGTCACACCCGATGAACTCGGCTCCCACTGGGCTAATGGTCGCGTCGGGCTTCCTCTGTATGTCTCGATCAATGATCGCGAAGTCGGCCGCGCAGACGGCAGCGAGATGCATTTCTCGTTTGGTGAGCTGATCGCATATTGCGCACGCACAAGGCGCCTGTCTGCCGGAACGATGATCGGCTCCGGCACAGTGTCGAATGCCGATCGGGCCGCCGGATCGTCCTGCATTTCCGAAATTCGCACGATCGAACTCTTGGACGAAGGCGCGGCACGCACCCCCTTCCTGACCTGGGGTGATCGGGTGAGGATGGAGGCACGTCTGCCGGATGGATCCGTCCCCTTTGGCGTGATCGATCAGCGCGTGGTTCAGGTCTGATGCGTATTCTGGTCACGGGAGCCGATGGATTTCTCGGGCGAGGCCTGCTCGCCCAACTGACGACATCATTTTCGCAGGCTCGGCGGCTGGTTCTGACAGATCGCAGCTTTTCCGGTTCGGGGCCGGTTGGCTCGGAGACGATAGCCGGCGACCTCTGCGACCTGGACTTCGTTGCCGACCTCCTGGCGCCGGGTTTCGATCTCGTCTTTCACCTGGCAAGCGTCCCAGGAAGTCTGGCCGAGACTGAGCAGGATTTGGGCCACAGCGCCAACCTTCTGGCCCCCGTTGCACTGGCGCGTGGCCTAGCAGCGCAGTGTCCAGGTGCACGCTTCATTTTTGCATCGTCCATTGCGGTCTACGGCGATCTAGGTAATGGCGTCGTCACGACTGAGACACGCCCGGCGCCGCTCCTGACCTACGGCGCCCACAAGCTGATGATGGAAATCCTGCTTTCGGACATGACACGGCGCGGTGCGCTTTCTGCCATGAGCTTGCGCTTTCCGGGCATCGTTGCAAGACCGCCAAGCGAGAGCGGACACGGATCGGCTTTCATGAGCCAGATTTTCCATCGCATTGCAGCCGGAGATGCCTATGACTGCCCCGTGCCATCGACCAGCACATGCTGGTGGATGTCGCGGCGGGCTGCAACGACTGCACTGCTGCATGCCGCACAGATGCAAGGCCCCTTTCCGATGGTCGTCCAACCTCCCGTTCTCCATGCAAGCCTTGAGGCCGTGTCGGAGGCCATTGCCCGGACAGTCGGAAAGCCGGCGCGCATTGGTTGGGGCGATGACGAGAAGCTGCAACGCATCTTCGGCGCGATGCCGCCGCTTGATGCCGGGGCAGCCCAGGCCCTCGGTTTTCGGGCGGATGCTACTCTCGAACAGCTGGCGGCAGCCGCACTTTCAGGAGAATGAGATATGAAGATCATCGATCTATCGGTTGCCATCGAGAATGATGTCCCCGCCGATCCGCCCGGTCTGGGTCCGAAGATCAGCTACACCAATCATGCTGAAGGCTCGCAAGAAGTCCTGCGTTTTTTCCCCGGACTTGATATCGCCGATGTCCCAGGTGGCGAAGGCTGGGCTGTCGAGCAATTGGCGCTCACAGCTCATGCCGGTACGCATCTCGATGCCCCATGGCACTTTGCATCCACCATGAACAATGGGAAACCGGCCTGGACCATCGATGAAGTCCCGCTGGACTGGTGCATCCGCCCGGGCGTGAAGCTCGACCTTCGCGATCTTCCGGATGGTCATGTCGCAACCGAGGCGGACATCAAGGCTGCGGTCAAGGCAACGGGGCACACTTTGCAGCCTTTCGATATCGTCCTCATCAACACGGCAGCCGGTGCGGCCTATGGCAGACCGGACTATCTCGGTCGTGGTTGTGGCATTGGCCGTGTCGCGACCCATTGGTTGATGGACCAGGGCGTGCACATTGCCGGCACCGACGCATGGTCCTGGGACGCACCGTTCCCGGTCACGGCGAAGCGCTTCGCAGAAACCGGCGATGCTGCGCTGATCTGGGAAGGCCACAAGGCGGGACGCGAAGGGATCTTCATGCATATGGAGAAGCTGACACGTCTGGACGAGCTTCCGACCCATGGCTTCACCGTCTCCTGCCTGCCCGTCAAGATCAAGGGCGGCTCGGCCGGCTGGTGTCGCGCGATCGCCATGCTCTGAAAGTACCGACTGCCGCTGTTACGTTGGAACATAAAGGCGTGGCATGTCATCAATGCCACGCCGATACCCAAGGCGACACGCCTGAGTGGCGTCGGTACGAGGAGCGTCCGACGCCGAATGGGTCTCTCCGACCGGAGCGCTGGCGAAGCAACCTTCCTGCTCAGCTGCTCACAAACCGGGCCGCCAGTTCGGCTCCATTTCTCAGTCCTGTCGCTTTCATCAGACGGGCGCGATGCGACTCGACAGTTCTGGCCGAGAGACCGAGTTCGTCAGCGATGATCTTATTTGTCTTGCCTTGGGCCACAAGCGCGATGATCTGCCTCTGGCGGTCCGTCAGGCTTAGCCGCTCCTTTGCCACAGGACGGGCAATAGGTTGAAAACAATAGAGGGCTTGCGCAAACGGGTCCGATGGATGGCGGGAGCGGCCATCAACACGGCACCAGAAGCGCCGACCATTGCTTGCCGTCATGATTCGCTCGTCGTTATAGACGTTCTCACCGGACAGATGAGCCTTCCACATTCGCCCTGCCCTGACAAAATCCGCGTGCTTGGGATAAAGACGCGCAAAGCTCTCGTCGATCAGTTCGGAACGTGAATAGCCGAACAGGCGAGCGAATTCCTCGTTACAATCCCGAATAATACGATGCGTAGCATAGACCATAGGCACGGGAATCTCCGTCAGTGCAAACTGTGGAGTAGCAGGTTTAGCCCTCATGAGAACCTCGCGACCAAATGCCGTATAAATACGGCTAACTCAACCCCCATTTCAAGGCATAATCTCTTCATCAGCTTCGCCTCTGGCACCGTCAGAGACGAGATGAGGGAGGACAGAATGAGAAAGATAACGTCAACCGCAGCGGAGGCGCTGGCCGGTGAACTGACCGATGGGATGACCATCATGTCAGGCGGCTTCGGCCTTTGTGGAATTCCGACAAGCCTGATCGAAGCCGTTCGACTGTCTGGCGCTAAGGATCTGACTGTGATTTCGAACAATGCGGGCGTCGACGGCTATGGCCTTGGCGTATTGCTGGAAACCCGGCAGGTCCGAAAAATGATTTCGTCCTATGTGGGTGAAAACAAGCTTTTCGCGGCCCAGTATCTGTCCGGCAGCATCGAAATCGAATTCAATCCGCAGGGCACGCTGGCCGAGCGCATCCGGGCTGGCGGTGCAGGCATTCCAGCGTTTTACACCAAAACCGGTGTCGGGACGATCATCGCCGGAGGCAAGGAAGTCCGCCGCTTCGGAGACGATGACTACGTCATGGAGACAGGCCTGTTTGCCGATGTTGCGCTCGTCCACGCCTTCAAAGGCGATACGGAAGGCAATCTGGTCTACCGGAAGACTGCGCGCAACTTCAATCCGATGATGGCGACCGCAGCACGCCTGACGGTGGCCGAGGTCGAGCACCTTGTGCCTGTCGGTGATATCGATCCGGACATGGTCCACACACCTGGAATTTTTGTGACGAAGATCGTGCACGTCCCCAATCATGAAAAGCGGATCGAGCAGCGTACGGTCAGGACGAGAACGACGGGAGAGGTAGGCTGATATGGCTTGGACACGCGAACAAATGGCAGCCCGGGCTGCGCGCGAACTGCAGGACGGTTCCTATGTCAACCTGGGTATCGGCATCCCGACACTTGTTGCCAATTACATTCCCGATACCATGGAAGTCACCTTGCAGAGCGAAAACGGCATGCTCGGAATGGGAGCATTCCCGTTTGAGGGAGAAGAAGATGCCGATCTCATCAATGCCGGCAAACAGACGATCACCCAGCTACCGAAGACGAGTTATTTCTCCTCGGCAGACAGCTTTGCGATGATTCGCGGAGGCCATATCGACCTCTCCATCCTCGGCGCCATGCAGGTTTCTGAGAGCGGCGACCTCGCCAACTGGATGATACCCGGAAAGATGGTGAAGGGGATGGGTGGCGCGATGGATCTTGTCGCCGGCGTCAAGCGGGTGGTCGTTGTCATGGAGCACGAGGCCAAGGGTGAATCCAAACTGATGAAGGAATGCAGCCTCCCACTCACAGGCCGCCGCGTTGCCGATTTGGTCATCACCGACCTGGGTGTCTTCTCCGTCGCGCGCCATGGCACACCAAAACTGATGCTGATTGAATTGGCCGACGGAGTATCGCTCGACGAGATCACGTCGAAGACTGCGGCAAGTTTCACTGTCGAGTTGTCTTGAAGCGGTGTACACCCCTCCGGCTTCGTCCGGCGGGGTGATATGTCAGCGACGCTGTTCAGCACTCGGGTAATGGCTGATTTCTGCGTGTCATCTCCAACGAAAGCTCGTGACGGATCCGAACAAAGCTCTCCACGCCGCTCGATCTCTCCTTCTACGCCATCGCGCAGCTATAGGAGACGTCGGTCATGCGTCCCGTTTCCAGCAGCCGATCCGGTCCACACCAAGCCTCCCAGCAGCAGGGCGTGGCACTGATTTGAACCCGCCCTCAACAGTTGACATATCGCCAATGACGTTCGGCGTGAGTGCAGCCGTGAGAGCTATTAGCAAATATTACACTGACCTAATAATACCTGTTTCAAAAGCAGACCATCATCGCGGACAAATTCCAACTGTTCTATCGTCACAACGAGGATCACGAGCCGCTAGCCCATCAAGGACACTTTGCCTATCGTTCTTGCTTGGTGCGTTCACGATACACTCTGCAAAGCAGAATACCCACGGCGAACCGCCACCTACGTCTCAACGCGACGCTTATCCCCAGAAGGAACTCCACAAAGCCTAGGTCTTGAAGGCTGTTGAACGTCACACACTCAGATCAGATGTGAGAGTGTCGCCACCTTTCTGTCTCTCTACCTAATCAGAAGGAAAATGTGGGTCGAAGGTCACCGCCAAGACCGAGATTGCTAACCGCGAGTTCTTCTACCTCGCCAGCAACAATAGCGATGAGCACATCAAACAGCGTCTGATGCCAATCTTGCGCGACCTCACCCAGACGGGCATCATCGACCAAGCACCTAACAATAAGCCGGCATCTTTGCAATTCCACGCACATCGCCAACATCATGTCGTCGATGGATGTAACAGACGTCATGCAGCGGCAGTTCGTGGCCGCTGCCCAGAACGATCTGATTTTGCGGATTGCGTCTGGCGAGATCGACACGGATGCCAAACGCAGAAAGCTCCTCGACCAGTATGGTGAGGAGCGTAAGAGCAAATATTCTGAATGAAAGCGGTTACCAATAAATTTGGTTGCGGGGGCAGGATTTGAACCTGCGGCCTTCAGGTTATGAGCCTGACGA
>NZ_JAVTIX010000004.1:0-348407 GCF_031843705.1 Rhizobium sp. WCS2018Hpa-16 | reverse complement strand
AACAGAAAAGTGGTAAGTGTCTGGTTTTGCAGAGTTTTTTTCGTTTTTCGACGATGTGGATAGTTTCGGCACTACAATTCCCTCTGATTTGCAGGCCATTGCGCTTGCTTCGCTTCACCCAGTCTCGTGAGATTGCTAAGGTTCCCTCTGTTCATCAGACCGGAGCCGCTCCATGCTTGTTCTCAACGCCGAAGACACCCGCAACGCGCTGCAATGGCCAGCTCTTATAGATGCCATCGAAAAGATGTTTCGGGGTGGCTGTGTTATGCCGGTGCGCCACCATCACGAGGTCGAGGTTCCCGGTGAGAGCGACGCGACACTGTTGATGATGCCGGCATGGGTGCCTGGCTCCTATATGGGTGTGAAGATCCTCTCCGTCTTTCCAGACAACAGCCAGCGTTCCCTGCCCGCCATTTTCGGCACCTATCTCCTGTCGTCCGGCAAGACCGGGGAAATGCTGGCGGCGATAGAAGGCGGAGAGCTTACGGCGCGGCGCACGGCTGCGACCTCGGCACTGGCGGCGAAATATCTGGTACGCGACGATGCCACGTCCATGCTGATGGTCGGCACTGGTCGATTGTCCCTCAATCTGATTGAGGCGCATGCGACCATCCGACCGCTTGATACCATCCATATATGGGGACGCAATATCGCGTCTGCTGAGAAGGCCGCAGAAGAAGCGCGCCAGCTGGGGTTCAACGCAATAGCCTGCAGCAATCTGGAAGAAGCGGCGCGCTCGGCTGATATTGTCTCCTGCGCCACATTATCGAATGAACCGCTTATCAAAGGTGAATGGCTGAAACCCGGCGCGCATCTGGATCTGGTTGGCGCGTTCAAACCGACCATGCGTGAGAGTGATGATGCGGCGGTGCAGCGGGCGTCTGTCTTTGTCGATACATTTGCCGGTGCGCTGAAGGAAGGTGGCGATATCGTTCAGCCGCTGGAGGCGGGCATTCTTCAGCGCAGCGATATCCGCGCCGAGTTGGCGGATCTTGTTTCCGGACGCCATGCGGGACGTAGCGGTACGGACGAAATCACCCTGTTCAAATCTGTGGGTGCCGCACTGGAGGACCTTGCAGGCGCGATCCTTGCCTATGAGAGCGTGAAGTCAATTCGTGAGTAGCATGACCAATATGATAGAACAAAACCTGCCAACCCTGCCGGTGACAGAGGTGCTGGGAGAGATTGGCGCGGCTTTGACCGCCCGCGCACAGGCCGTGCTTTGCGCGCCACCCGGCGCTGGCAAGACGACGCTGGTGCCGCTTTACCTGCTCGATCAGCCTTGGCGCGGCGATGGCAAGATCATTCTGCTGGAGCCGCGCAGGCTGGCAGCACGGGCAGCCGCCAGCCGCATGGCATCCTTGCTTGGCGAAAGCGTGGGAGAAACCGTCGGTTACCGCATGCGGCTGGACAACCGCATTTCCGGCAAAACCCGGATAGAGGTGGTGACCGAGGGTGTGTTTGCCCGGATGGTTCTTGATGACCCCGAGCTTTCAGGCATCTCTGCGGTTATTTTCGATGAGTTCCACGAACGCTCCCTTGATGGCGATTTCGGCCTTGCGCTGGCTCTCGATGTGCAGGCCGGGCTTCGTGACGATCTGCGCATCCTCGTCATGTCTGCGACGCTGGATGTGGACAGGATCAGCGCTATGCTGAAAGATGCGCCTGTCATCAAGAGCCTTGGCCGCAGCTTTCCCATCGACATCCGTTATGATGACAGGCCGGGACAGGAGCGGATCGAAGACAAGGTGGCGCGGGCAATTATCGACGCTCACGGCAGCGAGACAGGGTCCATTCTCGCCTTTCTGCCGGGACAGGGCGAAATCCTGCGCACCGTCGAGCGGCTGGAAGGCCGGTTTGGGCCGGAAACGAGTGTCACACCGCTTTTCGGCAATCTTTCCCAGAAGGAACAGGATGCGGCGATCAAGCCGACGGAGCCCGGCAAGCGAAAGATCGTGCTGGCGACATCGATTGCCGAGACCTCCATCACCATCGATGGTGTGCGGGTGGTGATCGATAGCGGCTTGCAGCGCCTGCCGGTGTTTGAGCCGTCCACCGGCATGACCCGGCTTGAAACCGTGAAAGTATCCCGCGCCTCTGCCGATCAGCGGGCGGGGCGCGCGGGGCGAACCGAACCGGGCATTGCCATCCGGCTGTGGCATGGGGGCCAGACGGCCGCCTTGCCGGCCTTTACCCCGCCACAGATATTGGCGAGTGATCTCTCCGGCCTTGCGCTCGATTTGGCCCATTGGGGCGTCAGCGATCCCGCATCCCTTGCCTTTCTGGATCAGCCGCCGCAGACGGCGCTTGGTGAAGCCCGCGCCCTTCTGACCAGCCTTGGCGCGCTGGATGCCGTTGGTGCCATCACCCCTCGCGGACGAAAGATGCGTGAGCTGGCCATGCCCCCTCGCCTTTCGGCCATGGTTATTGCTGCCGGAGATATTGGACATGGCATAGAGGCGGCGATGCTGGCCGTGCTGTTGACGGAACAGGGGCTTGGCGGCAGCGATATCGATCTTGAGGAAAGGCTGCGGCGTTTCAAACATGAGAAAGGCGAACGCGCTGTTGCTGCGAAGGGTCTGGCCAAACGTATAGCGACATCTCTTGGCAATGCTGCCCGAGACGCATCCGACGAGTCTATCACATCAGGGGAGCTGTTGCTGCATGCCTATCCCGATCGCATCGCCTTCCAGCGCGGCGGGCGGGGACGTTATGTGATGGCGAATGGCCGGGGTGCCGAGTTGGCCGAGACAGAACGGCTGGCGACAGAGAAAATGCTTGTGGTGGCTGACGTGACCGGGCGGGCAGCACAGCCGCGTATTCTGGCCGCAGCCTCGATCCGCCGCGTGGATGTGGAAGAGCATCTGCCTGACGCGATCAGCCGAGAGGATCAGCTGTTTTTCGACAAGGCCAGCGGGCAGGTTCGCGCCCGCCGCGTGACCCGTATCGGCGCCATCATTCTGGAAGAGACACCGCTTGGAAAACCGACGGGTGAAAAAGCCGCGTCTGCTCTGGCAAACGGCATTCGCGAGCATGGGCTGACCATTCTCGCCTTTTCGAAAGAGGCGCAACAGTTGCGTCAGCGCCTCGGCTTTCTGCACCGCACGATTGGAGATCCGTGGCCGGATACATCCGCAGAGGCGCTTGTTGCGCGTCTGGACGAGTGGTTCGTGCCGTTTCAGCATGATGCAAAGAGCATTCAGGACGTAAAGTCCGGCGGCATCATGGATGGTCTTTTATCGCTGGTGCCACATTCGGCGCAGCGCGAAATGGGCAAATTGCTGCCGACGCATTTCGAGGCACCCACCGGGCAGAAGCACCCCATCAGCTATGATGGCGAAGAACCGACGCTGACCATTCGCGTGCAGGAGCTTTTCGGGCTGAAGCAGCACCCGGCGGTCGCGGGCGGCAAATTGCCACTGCTTCTGGAATTGACGTCACCCGCGCACAGGCCGATACAGACCACACGGGATCTCCCCGGTTTCTGGGCGGGCTCGTGGAAGGATGTGCGCGCGGACATGCGGGGACGTTACCCGCGCCACCCGTGGCCGGAAGACCCCGCTTCGGCGCAACCGACCAACCGCGTGAAGCCGCGCGGCACATAGAGATATCATTTTCGCATGTCCCACTCGCAAACGTGCTGAACGCTTTGCGAGACATGCCTGAGAGGAGAAGGGTTGATGGCAGCCCAGGCAGAAGAAAACACGCGGCTTGGCCGGGCCAGCCGCCACATTCGCCTGCAAACGATTGTCTGGCTGCGCTGGGTGGCCGTGGTGGGACAAAGCGCGACGATCCTGATCGTGGCATTCGGCTTGAATTTTCCGCTGCCTCTGCTGACCTGTGCCGTGTTGATCGGCGCACTTGCAATGGCCAATATTTTCCTGTCCGCACGCTTTCCCTCGACCTACCGGCTTGAGCCGTGGGAAGCGACGATGCTTCTGGCGTTCGACCTGCTGCAACTGACGGCGCTCATCTATATTACCGGCGGGCTTTCCAACCCCTTTGCGCCGCTGATCTGCGTGCAGGTCATCATCGCCTTTGCCTCGCAGCCCATGAAGCATTCACTGATGCTGCTGGTATTCGCGATTGTCTGCGTCACCGCCATCGCCTTCTCGCCCTTTCCGGTTCCATGGTACCCGGATGAAACATTGCCGATCCAGATCATCATCCATATCGGCATCTGGTGCTCCATCGTTGCCATGATGCTGTTTGCCGCTTTTTATGCCTATCGCGTGTCGCATGAGGCAAACCAGCTGGCCGATGCGCTGGCGGCAACGGAACTGGTGCTGGAGCGGGAAAAGCATCTTTCGCAGCTTGATGGCCTTGCCGCAGCGGCGGCCCATGAGCTGGGCACGCCGCTTGCCACCATCAGCGTCGTGGCCAAGGAGATGGAACGGGAACTGGGTAAGGATGACCGCTTTCGCGAAGACGTGGCCTTGCTGCGCAGCCAGAGCCAAAGATGCCGCGATATTCTGCGCAGGTTGACCTCGCTTTCGGCTGAGGGTGAGGAGCATCTGCGCAAGCTGCCGCTGTCTTCATTGATCGAGGAGGTGATGGCACCGCACAGAGAATTCGGCATCAAGCTTCGGCTGGTTGAGAAAAGCGGGCGCAGCGGGGAGCCGGTGGGCGCACGCAATGCCGGGATCATCTATGGCCTTGGCAATCTGCTGGAAAATGCGGTCGATTACGCAAAGGAGGCGGTGACTGTAACCGTCGAGCACGATGCACAGCAGGTCACGGTGACGGTTGAGGATGATGGACAGGGCTATGCGCCTGACATTCTGGCGCGGATCGGTGAGCCCTATGTGACGAGACGGCAGGATGTGACACGGGCGGGCGGCTTGGGCCTTGGCCTCTTCATCGCCAAGACGCTGCTGGAGCGTTCAGGCGCCACACTGACCTTTGCAAACCGTGGACCGGAAGCGGCAGGTGCGCGGGTGACCGTTGTCTGGCCCCGTGACATTATGGACGATAGCAGGGCTAAGTAACTTTGTGAGGTGTGGCTGGCGGCAAGACGGCCACAGCCCTATATAAGACGAAATGGCCGCGAGATCAGGCCGGGAGATCAGGCATGAGTGACGAGCAGCAGAACAATCAGGCAGCTGAGGCAACCGTGGACACGGCAAACCCGATAGGGCCAGACGCATCCCTTCTGATCGTGGATGATGACGGTCCGTTCCTGCGCCGCCTGGCACGCGCCATGGAAACGCGGGGCTTTACCGTCGAGACAGCCGAATCCGTCAGTGAGGGCATCGCCAAATCAAGGCTTGCGCCACCGAAATATGCTGTCGTGGATTTGCGGTTGGGCGATGGAAACGGTCTTGAGGTGATCGAGGCCATTCGCCAGCACCGGGACGACACACAGATCGTGGTTCTGACCGGTTACGGCAACATCGCCACAGCCGTGACGGCGGTAAAGCTCGGCGCGCTGGATTATCTGGCCAAACCTGCGGACGCAGATGATGTGTTCAACGCGCTGACCCAGCGCGAAGGCGACAAGGTGGACCTGCCGGAAAACCCGATGTCTGCCGACCGGGTGCGTTGGGAACATATTCAGCGCGTCTATGAAATGTGCGAACGCAATGTTTCGGAGACAGCGCGGCGGCTCAACATGCACCGGCGCACCTTGCAGCGCATATTGGCCAAGCGCGCACCGAAGTAAGGTTTAGTCGGCGTAATCTTTTCCCGTAGACCACTCAGCCATCATCAGGCGGCGGGCAGCGGTGCGGGCAAAGTCGAGCATCAGCGATTTGCGGGCGGCAGGCGGCATCTTGTGTTCCGGCGCTTCGCGAACCATGTGCGCGCCGTAGCCATCGGAAACGAACAGGCCGCAGTCTTCCGGAAAGATATCCAGCGGCACACCGCTATGGGTGGCGAAGAAGAGCCGGTCGCAATGCTGGCGATAATCAGGCCATTTGCGATCCACCTTAAAGTCCTCGATGGAGGATTTGATCTCGATGATCCATATCTCCCCCTTTACCGACAGGCTGATGAGATCTGCCCGACGCCCGCTGGAAAGCGACAATTCCGGCAGAACCGAGTGCCTCATCTCGTTCAGCAACACCTGCACGCCGCGCCGAACCAGCATCGCATTGGGCGATTGCCGTCCGTCGATTAACGGGTTGGTATTGATGATGGAAAGAATAGTCATGGATTAATCCGGGCCAGAAGCCCCTCTGATGTTGCAAAAAGGCCATCCGGCCAGAATTTCGAGCGTCATATTCTTCTGCTGCGAGGCCACGGCTTGCCAACACAAGATTAATCGAAAATAACCCCTTTATTCAATAGAGCTTCCTCCATCGCCTGATGATGGCGATATTTTCCCGCGAGATCACAATGCGCCTCCGCAATTTTTTGACTGCCCTCGGCCTGTCGTCGGCTTTTGCTCTGGGCGGTTGCGCCTCGACATCGACGTCGACGCAGACCGCAACTGCAAGCGCCCCCGCACCGGCCTATGTTGAAACGACACAGATTTTCGGCGACGAAGTCTATGGCGCAACGACCGATGCCGGTTATGCCCTGCCAGCCATTCCTATCAACCGCGTGGACAAGCGTTTCCACCGTCAGATCGTGGAATATTCGACGCAGGAAAAAGCGGGCACCGTGATCGTCAACACCCGCGAGCGTTTCCTCTATTACATCCTGCCAGGCGGCAAGGCTGTGCGTTACGGTATCGGCGTTGGCAAGCAGGGCTTTGCATGGGCTGGCGAAGCCTATGTTGCGTGGAAGCAGGAATGGCCAATGTGGCACCCGCCAAAGGAAATGGCAGAGCGCAAGCCTGAAGTCGCCCGCTATGTCGAAGGTGGCATGGGCCCAGGCCTGACCAACCCGCTCGGCGCACGCGCCATGTATCTCTTCAACGAAAAGGGCCAGGATACGCTGTTCCGCATCCACGGTTCGCCGGAATGGGCATCCATCGGCACTGCGGCTTCCTCCGGCTGCATCCGCATGATCAACCAGGACGTGATCGACCTTTACAGCCGTGTCCGTCCGGGCCGCAGCTCCAAGGTTGTCGTGATCCAGTAAGATCACCCGCAATCGAACACGAAAAAGCCGCCGGAAACATCATTTCCGGCGGCTTTTTTATTGCTTCAGTTATTATGCTGTCTGGTTGGCCTTCAGCTCCAGACGGCGGCGGTGCAGGACCGGCTCGGTGTAACCGTTAGGCTGTTCCCGACCTTTAAGGACCAGTTCAAGGGCTGCCTGGAAGGCGATCGAGCCTTCGTAATTATCGGCCATCGGACGATAGACGGCATCTCCGGCATTCTGCCCATCAACCACCTTCGCCATGCGCTTCATGGTCTCGACAATCTGCTCCTGCGAGACCACGCCGTGCCGCAGCCAGTTGGCCATGTGCTGGGCGGAGATGCGCAAGGTGGCGCGATCTTCCATCAAGCCGATATTGTTGATGTCTGGCACCTTCGAGCAACCGACGCCCTGATCGACCCAGCGCACGACATAGCCCAGAATGCCTTGAGCATTGTTATCCAGCTCCAGCTGGATTTCCTGCGCACTCCAGTTGGGACGAACCGCGACCGGAACGGAGAGGATATCCGCAAGCTTGGCGCGGTCGCGATCCTTCAAGGTTTCCTGAACTTCAGCTACATCCACACTGTGGTAATGGGTGGCGTGAAGCGTGGCGGCAGTTGGCGACGGAACCCAGGCGGTGTTGGCACCGGCTTTGGGATGGGCGATCTTCTGCTCCAGCATGGCGGCCATCAGATCAGGCATGGCCCACATGCCCTTGCCGATCTGGGCGTGGCCGGAAAGACCGCAGGCGAGGCCAATATCGACATTCCAGTTTTCGTAAGCCGCGATCCATGCCGCCTGCTTCATGTCGCCCTTGCGAATCATCGGGCCTGCTTCCATCGAGGTGTGGATTTCATCGCCGGTGCGGTCCAGGAAGCCTGTATTGATAAAGACCACGCGATCCTTGGCGGCGCGAATGCACTCCTTGAGATTAACCGTGGTGCGGCGCTCCTCATCCATGATGCCCATCTTGATGGTGTTGGGTGCCATGCCGATCAGGGTTTCGACGCGACCGAAAATCTCGGACGCAAAGGCGACCTCTTCCGGGCCGTGCATCTTCGGCTTCACCACATACATCGAGCCTGCACGGGAATTCTGGTGGCGACCACCGGGGCCGACATCGTAAAGCGCGATGAGGCCGGTCACGATGGCATCCATAATGCCTTCGGGGATTTCCTTTCCATCACGATCCAGCACGGCGGGGTTGGTCATGAGGTGGCCGACATTGCGCACCAGCATCAGCGAGCGACCCGGCACGGTCAGCGCCGAACCGTTTGGTGCGGTATAGTGGCGGTCCGGGTTGAGGCGGCGGGTGAATGTCTTGTCGCCCTTGGCCACTTCCTCGGTCAGATCGCCGCGCATCAGGCCAAGCCAGTTGCGATAGGCCACGACCTTGTCTTCCGCATCCACAGCGGCAACCGAATCCTCGCAATCCATGATCGTCGTCAGCGCCGATTCGAGGATGACATCGGAAATGCCTGCGGCATCGCTCTTGCCGATATCGGTCGAGGGGTCGATGACGATTTCGACGTGGAGACCGTTCTTGGTCAGAAGGATGGATGACAGCGCGGATGCTTCGCCATTGTAGCCTGCAAATTGTGCGGGATCGCCAAGACCGACCCATTCCGCTCCAAGGCCGATTTCCAGAACGCCGTCAGCAATCCTGAAACCGGTAATGTCGCTCCAGCTGCCGCTTGCCAGCGGGGCGGAGCGATCCAGAAAATTCCGTGCCCAGGCGATGACCTTTGCGCCACGCTTGGGGTTGTATCCCCTGCCCTTCTCGGCACCGTCGTCATCGGAAATCGCATCCGTGCCGTAAAGCGCATCATAGAGCGAACCCCAACGGGCGTTGGCTGCATTCAGTGCATAGCGTGCATTCATAACCGGCACGACGAGCTGCGGACCGGCAAGACCTGCGATCTCAGGATCGACATTTCGCGTGTTCACCTGGAAGGCAGCGCCTTCCGGCAGCAGATAGCCGATATCGCGCAGAAAGGTCTCATAGGCGGCAAGATCAACCGGCGCGCCATTTTCGCGGTACCACGCATCCAGCTTTTCCTGAAAACCATCGCGCTTTTGCAGCAGCTCACGGTTTTTCGGCGAGAGATCATCAACGATCTGCGCAAAGCCCGCAAAGAATGCTTGTCGCTCCAGACCGGTTTCCGGAAGCACCTCGTCTGTCAGGAAACGATAGAGTGTCTCGTCAAACGAAAGACCATGCTGTTCAATGCGGCTCACCGTTATATCTCCCATGTCCGTTGTCTTTAGGCTGAGAGTGGACGCTGAACGCCCGTCTCGTCAATCGCAGCCGCGTGCCGAATGATTTTTTCTTTCGGCAAATGGTTCTGATCTCCCCTGAAACTAGAGAAGACCTTCAAGTTCCGGCAGTTTCTCATTGACCAGCCAGCCGTAGTAATTTTCCTCGGGCATCAGGGGCCCCTGTCCGCTTGAAGCGCGCTCCCGGTTCTTTCGGGCCAATGACGCTGCGCGCTGCTGACTGCCGCCGAGATTATAGAGTGTTGACGTGACGCCGGGGTTCTTCGAGATATCCAGATCGGCAATCGATTTATAGTCATCGATGGACTTGCGGATGGCGGCGGCCATATAGGCCAGCGAGCGATCCGGGTCCATGATAGCGGTGTAGACCGCTGCCGCGTCGTTTTCATCCAGTTTTTCATAGCCTGATATGCGTGCGACCATGTCCGACAACATCAGCGCCGTCAGCGGGTTGATCTGGCCAAGACCGAATGTCTGGCCCGCATAGAAAGGCTGGAAGAAAACTGCGCTGAAGCGATTGTCGGGATAGCTGACGCCATCCACCTTCTTGCCGCGAAAACTGTCATCCCAGACATCTTCCCGGCAGGTCCAGAGGCTGACGGAATCACGCTTGGTATCGCACTTTGCAAATTGCGAATGCGCCAGAAACTGCGCGATGCTCTCATCCTTGTAACCAAAGCGGAAGCTGTTGCCCGCATAGGCCGCAGCCTTGACGTAATAGGATTGCAGCCGGTCATAGGCATCGACATTATAGGTGTGCTCGCCAACGATGGCGCCGACCATGTGAATGGGGTCGATGCCATAACGGCTGGCTGTGGATTTGATCTTGGAAATGAGCTGCTTGTCGGTGGACAAAAGCTCCACCACCTTCTGGTATTTGCGATCAAAGGTTGAGTTGGAGCCCTTGGTGCGCCGCGCCGAGGCGCCGGGAACGCCGGGCTGTTCGGCATTGCGATTGCCGGGCGGGACCGTTGTTGCCGCCTGCGCATAGGATTGCGAGAGCGAACCGAAAGCCACGACAGCAGCCAATGCCAGAAGAGTTTTACGCACGAGCAGACGCCTTTTTCTCGACCGGTGCGATGACCGGACCATTTCATTCCAGAGCCGTTAACGCTTTCATTAGCGAAATCCGTGGCCTGATGTCGAGAGAAGTCCAGTAAAATAAGAGTGCGGCAGGGTCTGCCGCACTCTTATGGTTTAAAGGATATAGCGCGAAAGGTCGGTATCCGCAGCGATATCGCCCACATGTTCCTTCACATAGGCCTGATCGATTTTAACCGCAGAGCCGCCTCTGTCAGGTGCGTTGAACGAAATTTCATCCAGCACCCGCTCCATCACCGTCTGCAAACGCCTCGCACCGATATTTTCCACCGAGGCATTGAGGTGAACCGCAACGTCCGCCAATGCGTCGATGGCGTCATCGGTAAATTCGAGGCTCAGCTCTTCCGTCGCCATCAGCGCGATATATTGGCGGATGAGGCTCGCTTCCGTTTCCGTGAGGATACGGCGGAAATCTTCCTTGGTCAGCGGCTTCAGTTCCACGCGGATGGGCAGGCGGCCCTGAAGTTCCGGCAGAAGGTCCGATGGTTTCGACACATGGAACGCGCCGGATGCGATGAAGAGAATATGGTCTGTCTTCACAGGCCCGTATTTCGTGGAGACCGTCGTGCCTTCCACCAGCGGCAGCAGATCGCGCTGCACGCCTTCGCGTGACACACCGGCACCCATGCCGCCATCGCGGGCAGCAATCTTGTCGATTTCATCGAGGAAGACGATGCCGTCATTTTCCACCGACTTCACCGCTTCGCGCTGGATGAGGTCATTATCCAGCAATTTGTCGGATTCGTCCTGAATGAGATCGGCATAGGATTTTTCCACCGATGTGCGCACCTTCTTGGTACGTCCACCCATGGCCTTGCCGAACATATCGGAAAGATTGAGCACGCCGATATTGGCGCCGGGCATGCCGGGAATATCGAAGCCGGGCATGCCGGAGCTTGTATCGGCAATCTCGATATCGATTTCCTTCTTGTCCAGCTCGCCATCTCGCAGCTTCTTGCGGAAACTGTCGCGGGTGGCTGGCGATGCGGTGGAACCGACAAGCGCATCCAGCACGCGTTCTTCGGCGCTCGCATGGGCTTTCGCCTGCACTTCGACCCGCTTCTTTTCACGGATCAAGCCGATGCCGATTTCCACGAGGTCACGGATGATTTGTTCGACATCGCGACCGACATAGCCGACCTCGGTGAATTTTGTGGCTTCGACCTTGATGAAGGGTGCACCGGCAAGCTTTGCCAGGCGACGGGAAATCTCGGTCTTGCCGACGCCGGTCGGCCCGATCATCAGAATGTTCTTCGGCATCACCTCATCGCGCAGGTCGTCAGCCAGCTGCTGGCGGCGCCAGCGGTTGCGCAGTGCAATGGCGACCGCGCGCTTGGCATCATTCTGGCCGATAATGTGGCGGTCGAGTTCAGAGACAATCTCGCGGGGAGAAAAAGTCGTCATCTTGTTCCTTTCGGCGTCCCATTGCGGCCAGCCGTTGCGGCCCGGCCCGTGAGACCCATGAGTTCTGGAAGGCGCAGCTTACTCTGCGTCGAGCGTTTCAATCACGAGATTATGGTTGGTGTAGACGCAGATATCGGCTGCGATATCGAGCGACTGACGCGCAACCTCTTCCGCTGACTTGTCTGAATCCATCAAGGCGCGGGCAGCGGCATAGGCGTAGTTTCCGCCAGACCCGATGGCGATTGTGCCATGTTCCGGCTCCAGCACATCGCCATTGCCGGTAATGGCCAGCGTGATCGACTTGTCGGCCACCAGCATCATGGCTTCCAGATTGCGCAAATATTTATCCGTGCGCCAGTCCTTGGCAAGCTCGACCGCTGCACGCATCAACTGCCCCTGATATTGCTCCAGCTTCTTTTCCAGCCGATCGAGCAGCGTAAACGCATCGGCCGTGGCACCAGCAAAGCCTGCAATCACATCACCGTCCTTGCCGATGCGGCGCACCTTGCGGGCATTGCCCTTCATCACCGTCTGGCCGAGGCTGACCTGACCATCACCGGCCATCACAACCTTGCCGGCTTTTCTCACCGTAATAATTGTTGTCATCAAACACCTGTTTGCCCTTGAGCGGGCGTTACACGGGATCCGTCGTCGATCCGTTTCAAAACCTATGTAAGTCCCGTTTTTGCGATTGCAAATGACGTGACCGCAGCTGACCTGTTTGCGATGCGGCAAGACAATGTAATGGCTGGATATTTACTGCCTGTGCTGATAAGGAACGCCGATATTGATACGGAGAAGCCCAATGGCAGAGCGTAGAGCCGAGATTTCCCGCAAGACGAACGAAACAAGTGTTTCCGTGCGCGTGAATATTGACGGGACAGGCACATCGAAAATTTCCACCGGCGTGGGCTTTTTCGATCATATGCTCGACCAGCTCAGCCGCCACTCCCTGATCGACATGGAGATCGACGTGACAGGCGACCTGCACATCGATGACCACCATACTGTCGAAGACACCGGCATCGCCATTGGTCAGGCTATCTCCAAGGCACTCGGCGACCGTCGCGGCATTGCCCGCTATGCCTCGCTTGATCTGGCCATGGACGAAACCATGACCAAGGCCGCCGTCGATATTTCAGGTCGTCCGTTTCTGGTCTGGAATGTTGCGTTTTCCGCGCCGAAGATCGGCACGTTCGACACGGAACTGGTGCGCGAATTCTTCCAGGCGCTGGCACAGAATGCCGGCATCACCTTGCACATTCTCAACCATTACGGCGCCAACAACCACCATATTGCCGAGACATGCTTCAAGGCGGTTGCGCGTGTGCTGCGTGTGGCAACCGAGATCGACCCACGCCAGGCAGACCGCGTTCCCTCGACAAAGGGCATGCTGGCCTGAACCGTATGAAACAGCCAGTGCGGCTCAAAGGCATGGATGCTTTTAGCCGTTGCTGTGAACGTTGTCAGGAAAGCCGATGACATCTTATTTCGTTCTGGAAGCACCCGGCGGCGCAGACCGCGATCACCGTTCCACGCGGTTCATCGCCGACCGCTTTTCATGGCTTGCACTGCTGTTTCCCTGGGCATGGTTTGCCATCCACCGTCTCTGGTGGCTGTCCATCTCCATCATCGTGCTTCAGGTGGCGGCCAGCCAGATATCAGGCCTTGAAGGCTTTGGCATCATCGGCGCGCTGTTTGCACTGACAGTGGGTTTGATAGCCGGCCTGGAAGGCCGCAATATCGTGGCACGACATCTGGTCCTGAAGGGCTGGACGCTGAAGGCCGTCATTCCTGCCCACGATCTCTCGACCGCCGAAGAAACCTATTTTTCTAACCTGCCGGAAGATGACGCAGTTCAGGTCTCCGCCATTCCGCAGCCGGAGTGGAAACGGGACCGCAGCAACGGCAATGGATTCATGAACGATCCGGCAGGCTCGTTTCAGTTCGATTTGAATGGAAGGCGCTGACATGCGTGTGGCAATTATTGATTATGGCTCCGGCAATCTGCGCTCGGCAACAAAAGCCTTCGAACGTGCGGCCCGTGAAGCCGGTATCGATGCGACCATTGACCTGACCGACAGCCCCGAGGCTGTCGCATCGGCAGACCGCATCGTGCTGCCCGGCGTCGGTGCCTACGCCGATTGTCGCGCGGGTCTGGATGCCGTGACCGGAATGCACGAGGCGCTGGTTGAGGCTGTCGAGACCAAGGGTCGCCCCTTTATCGGCATCTGCGTTGGCATGCAGCTCATGTCCTCTCGCGGTCTTGAAAAGACAACGAGCCACGGATTGAGCTGGATCGACGGCGATGTGGTGGAGATGACACCCGCAGACCCTGCCCTCAAGATTCCGCAAATCGGCTGGAACACGCTGGACCTGCACCGCCCTCACCCGCTGTTTGATGGCATCAAGACCGGCCCGGACGGGTTGCACGCCTATTTCGTGCACTCCTACCACCTTGCCGCCAAGCATGCAGACGATGTCATTGCCACCACCAATTATGGTGGCGCGATGACGGCCTTCGTCGGTCGTGACAACAAGGTCGGGGCACAATTCCACCCGGAAAAGAGCCAGACGCTCGGCCTCGCCCTCATTTCGAATTTCCTGCGCTGGAAGCCCTGACATGATCCTATTTCCTGCAATCGACCTCAAAGACGGCCAGTGCGTTCGCCTCAAGCTTGGCGACATGGACCAGGCAACCGTTTACAACGAAGACCCCGGCGCACAGGCCAAGGCCTTTGAAGACCAGGGTTTCGAGTGGCTGCATGTGGTGGATCTGAACGGCGCATTTGCCGGGCAGAGCGTCAATGGCGATGCCGTCGATGCCATTCTGAAAGCCACCAAGAACCCGGTGCAACTGGGTGGCGGCATCAGAACGCTTGACCATATAGAGGCATGGCTTTCCCGCGGTCTTGCCCGCGTCATTCTTGGCACCGTTGCCGTGCGCGATCCGGTTCTTGTCATCGAGGCCTGCAAGCGTTTTCCCGGACAGATCGCCGTCGGCATTGATGCCAAAGGTGGCAAGGTGGCCGTGGAAGGCTGGGCGGAGGCTTCGGAACTGGGCGTGATCGAACTTGCCCAGCGTTTCGAGGGTGCGGGCGTTGCCGCCATCATTTACACCGATATTGACCGGGACGGCATTCTGGCCGGTATCAACTGGGCGTCCACGCTGGAACTCGCCAATGCCGTTTCCATTCCCGTGATCGCGTCCGGCGGCCTTGCCTCCATCGAAGACATCAAGCGCATGCTGGAGCCGGACGCCGCCAAGCTGGAAGGTGCTATCTCCGGTCGTGCGCTCTATGATGGCCGCATCGATCCGGCAAACGCGCTGGCGTTGATCAAGGAGGCACGCGCATGACGCTGAAAGCCCGCATTATTCCCTGCCTCGACGTCAAAGATGGTCGCGTCGTCAAAGGCGTCAACTTCGTTGACCTCATCGATGCCGGTGATCCGGTGGAAGCGGCGAAAGCCTATGATGCCGCCGGTGCCGACGAGCTTTGCTTTCTCGATATTACCGCCTCGTCCGACAATCGCGATACGATTTTCGACGTCGTGTCCCGCACGGCGGACCATTGCTTCATGCCGGTGACGGTGGGCGGTGGCGTTCGCGCCGTGTCGGATATTCGCAAGCTTTTGCTGTGTGGAGCCGACAAGGTCTCGATCAATTCCGCTGCCGTGAAAGACCCTGACTTCGTGGCGCAGGCCGCCGATAAGTTCGGCAATCAGTGCATCGTCGTGTCCATCGATGCCAAGAAGGTGTCGAGCATTGGCGAAACGGACCGCTGGGAAATCTTCACCCATGGCGGCCGCCAGCCAACCGGTATCGACGCCGTGGAATTCGCTATCAAGATGGTGGAGCGCGGTGCGGGCGAATTGCTCATCACCTCCATGGACCGCGATGGCACCAAAAGCGGTTATGACATTGCGCTGACCCGCACCATTGCCGATCAGGTCCGCGTGCCCGTTGTCGCATCCGGCGGTGTCGGCACGCTAGACGACCTCGTTGCGGGTGTGAGAGATGGCCACGCAACGGCTGTTCTTGCCGCATCCATCTTCCATTTCGGCACCTATTCCATCGGTGAAGCCAAGGCCTATATGGCCGAGCACGGCATCGCCATGCGTCTCGATTAAGCCAAGGTAGCGAGAGATGACCGAATTTTCCCTTTCCGATCTGGAGCGCATCGTCGCTGAACGCGCCAGCGCCTCGCCCGAGCAATCCTGGACGGCCAAGCTTGTGGCGGCGGGCCAGCCCCGCGCCGCCAAGAAGCTGGGCGAAGAGGCGGTGGAAGCCGTCATCGCCGCCATTTCCAATGATCGCAAAAACCTGACGGATGAGGCCGCCGATCTGCTCTACCATCTGTTGGTGGTGCTAAAGATTGCCGATATTCCGTTGTCCGATGTGCTTGATGAGCTGGAGCGCCGCACCGGCCAATCCGGCTTGCAGGAAAAGGAATCGAGACCAAACACATGACGACCGTGGCACGCATGGGAGGACAAGGCATGCCAAACACGCTCGATCATTTCCGCCCCGACGAATATTCACCCTATAATTTCTTCAGCTCGGAAGAGTGGTCGAAATTTCGCGCCGACACGCCGATGACGCTTTCAGCCGACGAGCTGAAGCGGCTGCGCTCGCTGAACGACCCTATCGATATGGATGAGGTCAAGCGCATCTACCTGTCGCTATCGCGCCTTCTCTCCACCCATGTCGAGGCATCGCAGGTGCTGTTTGACCAGCGCAATCGGTTTCTCAACATGGAAGGTGTCAACAAGACGCCTTTCGTCATCGGCATTGCCGGATCGGTCGCGGTCGGTAAATCGACGACGGCGCGTATTCTGAAAGAACTTCTGGCGCGCTGGCCTTCCAGCCCGAAAGTCGATCTGATCACGACGGACGGTTTTCTCTACCCCAACGAGGTATTGCGGCGGGAAAAGCTGATGGAGCGCAAGGGTTTCCCTGAAAGCTACGATATCGGCTCGCTCCTGCGGTTCCTGTCGGCCATCAAGGCCGGGCAGCCGGATGTGCAGGCACCAAGCTATTCTCACCTGATCTATGATGTCCTGCCCAACGAGTTCACCACCATCGACCGGCCCGATATTCTCATTTTCGAGGGAATCAACGTCCTGCAATCGCGGGACTTGCCTGAGGGCGGGCGGATCGTGCCGATCGTTTCGGATTTCTTCGACTTCTCGATCTATATCGATGCTGACGAAGACCTGATCCACCAGTGGTATGTGAACCGCTTCATGAACCTGCGCCAGACGGCGTTTCGCGATCCATCATCCTACTTCAACCGCTATGCCTCGATTTCAGAGGAAGCCGCGCTGGCAATCGCTGAAGGTCTCTGGGAAAACATCAACCTGAAAAACCTACGCCGCAATATCGTTCCGACGCGCCCGCGCGCCGATCTGATTCTGCGCAAAGGAAAGAATCACCTGATCGACACGGTGGCGCTGCGCAAGCTCTAGCCCTAGCTGGAGGTGCTCTGTCCGCTAATCATTGTCGGGTCTGCCGCGCATCTTCTTGACGTCCGATCGCCCGGACTTGGCCTTCAGGCGGCGTTCCACCGAACCCTTGGTGGGCTTTGTGGCCCGCCGTACCGGCGGCGGTGGCTCTGCGGCTTTCAGAACCAGTTCCTTCAACCGTTCGCGGGCATCTTCGCGGTTGCGCTCCTGCGTGCGAAAACGGTTGGCCTCGATCATCAGGACGCCATCCTTGGAGACCCGCCTGCCGCCCAGATGAAGTAGGTTGGTCTTGACGCGATCCGAGAGCGACGGGGAATTGGCGACATCATAGAACAGCTGAACGGCGGTCGAGACCTTGTTGACGTTCTGCCCGCCCGGCCCGCCAGCCAGCACGAATTGCTCCGTCAGTTCCCATCCGGCAATCGTTATTCTGTTGCTGATAAATAATGCGGCGCTGGCCATATTCGTTCTCCGGCGGCGGTGATGCCACAGATCGACGCGAATGAAAACTATTCACAAGCCGCCGACCCCGCATTTGACGTCATCCTAGGGCTTGTCCCTAGGATCTAACGAACCCCAACGTCAAACGTGGTTAGATCCTAGGGACAAGCCCTAGGATGACGTTTGGCGAGTGTGGAAACGCGTCCCCACCACGAAAAAACCCGGCGCGAGGCCGGGTTTCACGTGAATCCATTTGTAGATGATTACTCGGCAGCGGCGCGAAGGCCGGGGGCTGCGTCACGAACCTTGCCATCGACATGGTCTTCGAACTTGGTGAAGTTCGTGACGAACATGGATACCAGCTTCTTGGCCTGTCCGTCGTAAGCGGCACCGTCTGCCCATGTGGAGCGCGGGTCGAGAATGCCGCTATCGATGCCTTCAAGGGCCGTCGGTACCGCGAAGCCGAAGTTCGCGTCGGTGCGGAACTGCGCGTTTTTCAGCTCGCCGGTCAGGGCTGCGCTGAGAAGTGCGCGGGTTGCCTTGATGGGCATACGCTTGCCAACGCCATAGGCACCACCGGTCCAGCCGGTGTTGACCAGCCAGCAATCCACGCCGTGCTTGCCGATCAGATCGCGCAGCAGGTTGCCGTATTCTGCCGGGTGGCGCGGCATGAAGGGGGCGCCAAAGCAGGTGGAGAAGGTGGCTTCCGGCTCGGTCACGCCCTTTTCCGTGCCGGCAACCTTTGCGGTGTAGCCGGAGAGGAAGTGGTACATGGCCTGTTCCGGCGTCAACCGGGCAATAGGCGGCAGCACGCCGAAGGCATCTGCCGTCAGCATGATGATGGTCTTGGGGTGACCGGCAAGACCCGTTTCCGACGCATTCGGAATGAAGTGCAGCGGATAGGCACTGCGGGTGTTTTCCGTCAGCGAGGTATCGTTGAAATCCGGAACGCGGTTCTCATCGAGAACCACGTTTTCCAGCACGGTGCCGAAGCGGCGCGTTGCGGCATAGATTTCAGGCTCGGCTTCTGCCGAAAGCTTGATGGCCTTGGCATAGCAACCACCTTCGAAGTTGAAGATGCCGTCTTCGCCCCAGCCGTGCTCGTCATCGCCAATGAGTGTGCGCGACGGATCGGCAGAGAGCGTGGTCTTGCCGGTGCCGGACAGACCGAAGAACACAGCCGCATCCCCATCAGGACCAACATTGGCCGAGCAGTGCATGGGCATGACGCCCTTGGCAGGCAGAAGGTAGTTGAGAACCGTGAAAACGGACTTCTTGTTTTCACCGGCGTAAGAGGTGCCGCCGATCAGAACGATGCCCTTCGTCAGGTCGCAGGCGATAACGGTTTCGGTGCGCACACCATGGCGCTCAGGATCAGCCTTGAAGCTTGGCAGGTTGATGATCGTCAGCTTCTGCTTGAAAGACGACAGCGTCTCACGCGCCGGGCGGATCAACAGGTTGCGAATGAACAGGCCGTGCCAGGCGAACTCGGTCACGACGCGGGTCGCAAGTGCGTTGTCTTCGTCTGCGCCACCGATCAGGTCCTGCACATAAAGGGTCTTGCCAGCGGCATGGGCCAGCATGTCCTTATGGAGGATTTCGAAATGCTCAGGCGAGAGAGGCTTGTTGTTATCCCACCAGATATTGTCTTCCGTGGAGGCATCGCGAACGACGAATTTGTCCTTGGGCGAACGGCCCGTGTGCTGGCCGGTAACCGCGCGCAACGCGCCGTCAGCTGTTATATCCGCTTCGCCATTGCGGATGGCATGCTCATACAATTCGCTCTCGATGAGGTTGTAATGCACGGTTGCGGCAGCGGACAGGCCAAGCGCCGACACGCCATTCTCAGGATTATATACTCCAAGTTCCTTCACGGGCGCATTCCTTCTTCAAAAGACGAGAGCGTTAAAACGTGCTTGGAAATTAATCCGCTCAATTTAAAAAGACAAGGCGTGAATTTAAATAATTGAATAAATTCAATATATTAATCGATTTAAAAGATTTTATTTCAGTTTAAATCGGTTTAGCTCGAAGGCCGAACCGTCAAATTTCCGATTGACGAAAATTACTGCTCACAATTCGGTAAAGGAACGGCCGATTTTCTTTGCCACAATTTGTTCCACCTTTATACTCATGAGAAATGCTCGCGGCGCACAACCTTGGCTGGGATGGGATGTCGGGAGTTAAAAATATTATGACGATGGAGACCAATTTTATGCAGACAATTGCGCTTGTGGACGATGACCGGAATATTCTGACATCCGTTTCGATTGCACTCGAAGCAGAAGGGTACAAGGTCGAAACCTACACCGATGGCGCGTCCGCTCTGGATGGATTGATTGCCCGCCCACCGCAGCTCGCGATCTTCGACATCAAGATGCCGCGCATGGATGGCATGGAGCTTCTTCGACGCCTGCGTCAGAAGTCTGACCTGCCGGTCATCTTCCTCACCTCCAAGGATGAGGAAATCGACGAGTTGTTCGGCCTGAAAATGGGCGCGGATGATTTCATCACCAAGCCCTTCTCCCAGCGCCTTCTGGTCGAGCGCGTCAAGGCGATCCTTCGCCGTGCCAGCAGCCGCGATGCAGCCGTTCCCGGTGCCAGCCCGCTGAAGCCGACAGCAGACCAGCAGGCCCGCACATTGGAGCGCGGCCAGCTGGCCATGGACCAGGAACGCCACACCTGCACATGGAAGGGCGAGCCTGTGACGCTGACGGTCACCGAATTCCTCATCCTGCACTCGCTGGCCCAGCGCCCCGGCGTTGTCAAAAGCCGCGATGCGCTGATGGATGCGGCCTATGACGAGCAGGTCTATGTGGATGACCGCACCATCGACAGCCATATCAAGCGCCTGCGCAAGAAGTTCAAACTCGTCGATAACGACTTCGACATGATTGAAACGCTCTACGGCGTAGGATATCGCTTCCGCGAAGCAGCCTGAGACAGGCAAAGACGATATGACGCCGCAACACACGGCGCTGAGGGACGACGTTGCTGAACAAGATGCAGGACAACGTATCGGATCAAGCCGATGCCGAAGACCGTGAGAGCGGTCGGCGGCATCGTATTCATCCGCTGACGATTGTCCGGCGCATTTTCGGCAATGCAGTATTTTCCAGCCTCACGCGGCGCATCCTGTTTTTCAACGTGGCTGCCACCGTCGTGCTTGTGGGGGGCATCCTCTACCTCAACCAGTTCCGCGAGGGGCTGATCGATGCGCGCGTGGAAAGCCTGCTGACGCAGGGTGAAATCATCGCAGGCGCGATTTCGGCATCCGCCTCGGTCGATACCAATTCCATCACCATCAATCCCGAAAAGCTTTTGGAATTGCAGGCGGGCCAGAGCATCACGCCGGTGCCCAATGATGAAGACCTATCCTTTCCGATCAATCCCGAGCGCGTCGCGCCGGTGTTGCGCCGCCTGATCTCGCCCACCAGAACGCGCGCGCGCCTGTTCGATGCGGATGCGAATATTTTGCTGGATTCGCGCCACCTTTATTCGCGTGGTCAGGTGCTGCGCTATGATCTGCCGCAGATCACGCCTGAAACGCAGACCTGGGGCGATTGGGTGGCCAGCGTCTTCAATCGCATGCTGCAACCCAGCAGCCTGCCGCTTTACAAGGAAACGCCGGGTGGCGACGGCTCGATCTACCCGGAAGTGATGAATGCCCTGACCGGCGTTCGCGGTGCTGTCGTGCGTGTGACGGAAAAAGGTGAGTTGATCGTTTCCGTGGCTGTCCCGGTGCAGCGTTTCCGTGCGGTGCTCGGCGTTCTGCTGCTATCGACACAGGCCGGAGATATCGACAAGATCGTGCATGCCGAACGGCTTGCCATCATGCGCGTGTTCGGCATTGCGACGCTGGTCAACATCGTCCTGTCGCTGCTCTTGTCTTCCACCATCGCCACTCCGCTGCGCCGTCTCTCGGCTGCGGCCATTCGCGTGCGACGCGGCGCCAAGGCGCGTGAGGAAATCCCTGATTTCTCGGCGCGTCAGGACGAAATCGGCAACCTTTCCATCGCGCTGCGTGAAATGACCAATGCGCTTTATGACCGCATCGACGCGATTGAAAGTTTCGCAGCCGATGTGAGCCATGAGCTGAAGAACCCGCTGACCTCGCTGCGTAGCGCGGTTGAGACCCTGCCCCGCGCCAAGACGGAAGAATCCAAGCAGCGCCTGACCGAGATCATCTTCCATGATGTGCGCCGCCTGGACCGGTTGATCAGCGATATTTCCGATGCCTCGCGGCTGGATGCGGAGCTTGCCCGCGTTGATGCCTCGCCTGTCGATCTGGAAGTCGTGCTGGGCAACCTGGTCGAGATTTCGCGCCAGATCAGTGCGAAGAAGAAAAGCGTCACCATCGATTTCGTGGTGGATCGCAAGCCGGGTGCCAAGGTCAGCTATGTCGTTAACGGCCATGATCTGCGCATCGGTCAGATCATCACGAACCTCATTGAGAATGCACGTTCCTTCGTGTCGCAGGATGGCGGGCGGATCGTCGTGCATCTCGTACGCCAGAAAGACCGCTGCATCGTGCGCGTTGAGGACAATGGTCCCGGCATTCAGGCGGAAGATATCGACCGCATCTTCGAACGTTTCTACACCGACCGCCCTGCCAGCGAAGGCTTTGGCCAGAATTCCGGTCTTGGGCTTTCCATCAGCCGCCAGATTGCCGAGGCCCATGGCGGCACGCTGAAAGCGGACAATATTCTCGACAAATACGGCGTCATATCAGGCGCGCGTTTCAGCCTGTCGCTTCCCGCCGCCCATCATGAGCGCTGAGCGTTTCAATCTCCACGCAACGGCCATCGTCATCGGCCAGACCGGCCTGCTGTTTGTCGGACCATCCGGCAGCGGAAAAAGCGAAATGGCCTTCAGCTTCATGACTGAAGCCGAGCGCTGCGGACTGGATGCCTCTCTCGTTGGCGATGATCAGGTCTTCATCACAGGCCATGACGGGGGGGTTATGGCCGAGCGGCCGGAGGCAATCGCAGGACTTCTGGAGCTGCGCGGCAGCGGCATCATATCGGTCAAAAGCGTGGCATCAGCCTCGATGCATTACGCAATCACCTCGGTTCCATCGCCGGTCAGCCCCCGGCTCCCGCCCGAGGATGAACGGCTTGATCTCGGGGCGAGCCTGTCTCTGCCGCTTCTGCGGATACCGCGCGAGAGCATCATGCCCTATGGAAAATTTGCTGCACTTGCTCAGAATCTTTTCGTTACCAAGGGAATGTGAACACAAAACCAGCAATTTGGGGCTTGCGCTTCGTCTTTTCCTCATCAAGATGTGGCCCCACCGATAGACATGATTGCGGCATTGCGATAGTGCGCAATCAGAATACGTGTGCAAGGGAGCGTTTCATGATCGGACTGGTGCTTGTCACTCATGGCAAGCTGGCTGAGGAGTTTCGCCACGCTGTAGAGCATGTGGTCGGCCCTCAGAAATTGATCGAGACAGTGTGTATCGGTCCCGAAGATGACATGGACCAGCGCCGTCAGGATATTATCGACGCCGTAACGCGTGCCAATGACGGCAATGGCGTCATCATCCTCACCGATATGTTTGGCGGAACGCCATCCAATCTTGCGATCTCCGTGATGAACAGCGGCAATGTCGAGGTTATCGCCGGCGTCAATCTTCCCATGCTCATCAAACTGGCGAGTATTCGCGTCGAAGATAACATGGAGAAGGCCTTGCAGGAGGCCTCCGATGCTGGCAGAAAATACATCAACGTTGCCAGCCGCGTCCTCAGCGGCAAATAAGAAGAAGATTACCGGATGTCGTCTCTCTCGCGGGAATTGCTGATCGTCAACAAACGTGGCCTTCACGCCCGCGCCTCCGCAAAGTTCGTGCAGATGGTCGATAGCTTCGATGCTGACATCAAGGTATCCAAGGACGGCATGACCGTTGGCGGCACATCCATCATGGGTTTGATGATGCTGGCTGCAAGCCCCGGCTGCACCGTGCTGGTTGAAGCCAGTGGTAACCAGGCACAGGAAGCGCTCACTGCACTCGAAAATCTTGTCGCGGATCGCTTCGGCGAAGAAGTTTGATAACCACGTCATATAAAGACATAAAGACTTCTTTATATCGTTATTGCCAGAAACGTCTCAGCCTGTTAAACCGCAATCTGGATTTTCAGGCAGCGGCTGGCCCCTGCCATCTTTGAAGCAGGAGACACATATGAGTGCCGACCAAGATTATATCGTCGCCGACATTACCCTTGCCGATTACGGTCGCAAGGAACTGGACATTGCCGAAACCGAAATGCCGGGCCTGATGTCCTGCCGCGAAGAGTTTGGTACATCCAAGCCGCTGAAGGGCGCGCGGATTTCCGGCTCGCTGCACATGACCATCCAGACAGCGGTTCTCATCGAGACACTGAAGGAACTAGGCGCAGACATTCGCTGGGCATCCTGCAACATTTTCTCCACACAGGACCACGCTGCAGCAGCTATCGCTGCCAGCGGTATTCCGGTTTTCGCCGTCAAGGGTGAAAGCCTGACGCAGTACTGGGAATACACGGACAAGATCTTCCAGTGGGCCGATGGCGGCGTTTCCAACATGATCCTGGATGATGGCGGCGATGCCACCATGTACATCCTGCTCGGCGCACGCGCAGAAGCTGGCGAAGACGTTCTCTCCAAGCCAGAATCCGAGGAAGAAGAAATCCTCATCGCCCAGATCAAGAAGCGCCTTGCTGCTTCTCCGGGCTGGTTCACCAAGCAGCGCGATGCCATCAAGGGCGTAACCGAAGAAACCACCACAGGCGTTCACCGCCTTTATGAACTTGCCAAGAAGGGCCTTCTCCCCTTCCCTGCCATCAACGTCAATGACAGCGTAACCAAGTCGAAGTTCGACAACAAGTACGGCTGCAAGGAATCGCTGGTTGACGGTATCCGCCGCGCAACAGACGTGATGATGGCCGGCAAGGTTGCCGTCGTCTGCGGTTATGGCGATGTGGGCAAGGGTTCTGCTGCTTCGCTTCAGGGCGCTGGCGCACGCGTCAAGGTCACCGAAGTTGACCCGATCTGCGCACTTCAGGCAGCCATGGACGGTTTTGAAGTCGTTCTGCTCGAAGACGTTGTTTCCTCGGCTGATATCTTCATCACCACGACAGGCAACAAGGACGTTATCCGCATCGAGCATATGCGCGAAATGAAAGATATGGCCATCGTCGGCAATATCGGTCACTTCGACAACGAAATTCAGGTTGTTGCGCTCAAGAACCTAAAGTGGACCAATATCAAGCCACAGGTCGACATGATCGAGTTCGCCAAGGGCAACCGCATGATCCTTCTCTCGGAAGGTCGTCTGCTCAACCTCGGTAACGCAACCGGTCACCCATCCTTCGTCATGTCCGCCTCGTTCACCAACCAGGTTCTTGGCCAGATCGAGCTCTTCACCAAGCAGGGCGAGTACAAGAACGACGTCTACGTGCTGCCAAAGCACCTCGACGAGAAGGTTGCGCGCCTGCATCTCGCCAAGCTGGGCGTGAAGCTGACAGAACTTTCTGACGTTCAGGCAGATTATATCGGCGTGTCCAAGACCGGCCCGTTCAAGGCTGAACACTACAGATATTGATTTTATAGTTAATATCCACAATTAACGCACTAGATATGGATATGGCGGGCTTGACAAAGCCCGCCATATCTTTTTGGCGCCACCCTTCACGGAGGTTTCCGAAGACGGTAATGTCTTATCTCTTGATTCGTGCGCGGGCATAGCGCGCGGAAATGGGATGTCTTGTCGAGAATGCGGCACATAGGACGGAGACAGACCGGGGATGACGGTAAAAATTTCAGTCTCGCGAAAGCGGGAACACAATGATGTTGAGCCAGACAATGGCGACGCACCTGCGCCCAGACGCTGGCTGGCTTCTCTGAGCGGAGCGGCAACGCGCGTCCGCGGCAAGGTCGTGGCGCTGATGTCTGGCACGGCGCTGAGCGGTTTTGCGCTGGCAGCACAGGCCCAGCAGAACGAGGTTCTGGAGCGAGGCGAACGCCTGTTCTCCTCGTCGGAAACGATCACCTATTCGCTGTTTATCGGCGTGGTCTCGGCCACCCTGTTTTCCATTGTCTGGTTGGTCCGGCAGCGGGGAAACATCGAGGCGGAAACCAGCGAGTACCGCACGGCTCTGGCTGAGGCCAATGCCAAGATTTCCAAATATGAGGCCCTGATTTCCGACAAGTCCAGACGCATCGTGATCTGGGAAAATGCCGGTGAGCGCCCCGAATTCATCGGCCAGCTGCCTGCCGATACAGGCGTTCCCTTCGCGGATCAGGACTTTCTGGCCTTTGGCCGTTGGCTTCGCCCCGCCTCTGCGGGTCCGCTTGAAAACGCGCTTGAGAAACTGCGCAGCCATGCCCAGAGCTTTGATCTGACCATCGAGACGCACCGCGGCGAGGTCATCGAAGTTCAGGGTCGCGTTTCCGGCGGCAAGGCCTTCGCTCAGTTCGTCGCATTGAGCAATCTGCGCGCCGAACTGGCCGAGCTGAAAATCGAGCGTGAGCGTCTGGTGTCGTCGATTTCGACATTCCAGGACCTGTTCGACAGCATCGACCAGCCGGTCTGGCGCCGCAATTCCGAGGGCGCGCTGACATGGGTCAACCACAGCTATGCGCTGAGTGTTGATGCCCGCACGCCGGAACAGGCCGTGACCGAGCAGCGCGAGTTGCTGAACACCGTGACCCGCCAGAAAATCCGCGCCAGCTCCACACCCGAATCACCCTTCCACGACCGCATTTCGACCGTCGTTTCCGGCAACCGAACCTTCTTTGACGTGGTTGACCTGAAGACGACAGGTGGATCCGTGGGCATGGCGGTTGATACGACCGAGGCCGAGACCGTTCGTGAAGAGTTGAAGCGCACGCTGAAAAGCCACGCCGAGACGCTGGATCATCTGGGAACGCCGGTCGCGATCTTCGACGGCCAGCAGCGCCTGCAATTTTACAATCAGGCCTTTGTCAGCCTGTGGGGTCTGGATCTGGTACTTCTGGAATCCAAGCCTGACAATTCCGAACTGTTTGACCGCCTGCGCTCCGATGGCAAGCTGCCCGAGCAGCTGAGCTGGAAGAGCTGGAAGGAAACGGCACTTTCCGTTTACCGTTCGCTGGATACCAAGACTGACCTCTGGCACCTGCCCAATGGACAGACGCTGCGCGTGATCGCGACCGCGCATCCGCAGGGCGGTGCGACATGGGTGTTCGAGAACCTGACCGAACAGGTCGATCTGCAGATGCGTTACAACACGCTGGTCAAGGTTCAGGGCGAGACTATCGACCACCTTGCCGAAGGTGTGGCTGTGTTCGGTGCCGATGGGCGCATGCGCCTGTCCAACCCCGCTTTCCGCGCATTGTGGGCGATTACCGCTGATGAAGCGGAAGCCGGCAAGCATATTCGCTCGATTGAAGAGGTCTGCGCCCAATCCTACGACAAGCCGGATGGATGGCGCGCATTCAGCCAGTTCATCACCAGCTTCGATGATGAGCGCCTGTCCAAACAGGGCACGCTTGAGCTTCTGTCCGGCCTGGTGCTGGATTACGCCATCATTCCTTTGCCGGATTCGCAGACCATGCTGACCTTCGTCAACATGACCGATAGCGTGCGCGCGGAACGGGCCTTGAAGGAAAAGAACGAGGCGCTGCGCAAGGCAGACGAGCTGAAAAACGACTTCGTCCAGCACGTGTCCTATGAATTGCGTTCGCCGCTGACCAACATCATCGGCTTTACCGATCTTCTGAAAACGCCAGGTATTGGCGAACTGAGCGAGCGGCAGGCCGAATATCTCGACCACATCTCCACGTCTTCCTCGGTGCTGCTGACCATCGTCAACGACATCCTGGATCTGGCGACAGTCGATGCCGGTATCATGCATCTGAATTACACCGAAAACGACCTGTCAGAGCTTCTGGATGATGTTTCGGTGCTGATCACCGACCGTCTGCAGGAAAGCGGCGTGTCTCTTGAGATTGTCGCGCCTGCGCATCTCGGTGCCATCGTGGCCGATCATCAGCGTCTGAAGCAGATTCTCATCAAGCTGTTGACCAATGCGGCCAATTTCGCACCCGAGGGCTCGGCTATTACGCTGACCTGCCAGCGCAGCGAAGGCGATTTCGTGTTCTCGGTGGCCGATCAGGGACCGGGTATTCCCCAGGACATGCTGAAATCCGTGTTCGACCGCTTTTCGACGCGCGGCAATGGTGGCCGTCGCACGGGCGCAGGTCTTGGACTTTCGATTGTCGAAAGCTTCGTCAGCCTGCACAACGGCAATGTCACCATCGATAGCCGTCCGGGTGAAGGTACCGTCGTCAGCTGCCGCATTCCATCCGGTTCGCATCCGCATTCCATCGCCGCCGAATGAACGGGACGGTCTTGCCTCTTTCCATACCCCTCGCCGATGAAGCCGAAACCATCCGGCTCGGCGAGGAGCTGGCACTCACCGTCAAACCGGGCGATTGCATTGCTCTGATTGGCGATCTTGGTGCCGGAAAATCCACCCTTGCGCGCGCCTTGATCCGCGCGATTGCGGGCGACCCTTATCACGAGGTTCCGAGCCCGACCTTCACCATCGTGCAATCCTATGGCTTGCGTTTTCCCGTCCACCATCTGGATCTCTACCGACTGTCGGATGTGTCTGAAATGGATGAGCTGGGCATCGACGAGATGCTGTCAGACGGCGTGTGCCTCATCGAGTGGCCGGAACTGGCCGCAAGCGAAATGCCTGCCGACAGCACCATTACGCTACGCCTCACCCATCAGGGCGAAGGCCGTGTGGCGACCATCGATGCACCGCCCCGGCAGCGGGCGAGGCTGGAGCGGGTGCTGGCCATCCGCGATTTTCTTGAGGCAAACGGCAAGACAAACGCATCTCGCCAATATTTCAGCGGCGACGCGGCCTACCGCACCTATGAGCAGGTGAACGATACCGCTGGCCAATCCCTGCTGATGGACTGGCAGCCGCCACCGCGAGGCCCCGTCATCCAGGATGGCAAGACCTACGCCGAGATCGTGCATCTTGCGCGGGATGTGGCACCCTTTGTCGCCATAGATCATTACCTTCTCGAAAACGGCTTTTCCGCCCCTCACATCCTCGCGCAGGATCTGCAAGACGGATTGCTGCTTCTGGAAGACATGGGGCGCGACGGTGTGCTGGATGAGGATGGTGCGCCCATTGAGGAACGCTATCTTGGAAGCGTCGCCTGCCTTGCCGCGCTTCACAAAGCCCCTGCCCCCAAAGACATCGTGCTCGGCGATGATATGACCTACCGCGTGCCAACGTTTGACGCGGATGCGATGAAAATCGAAACCTCGCTGCTTCTGGACTGGTATCTGCCGCATGTCAGCGGCAAGGAAACCGATGAGAGCGACAGGCAGAGCTTCTTTGCCGTCTGGGATCAGCTAATCGCAAAGCTTGATGATGCCGAAACCGGCCTCTTGCTGCGCGATTTTCACTCGCCCAACATCATCTGGCAGGCTGAGAAATCCGGCATTCAGCGTGTCGGCATAATTGATTTTCAGGATGCGATGATCGGCCCCACGGCCTATGACCTGGCGTCCATTATTCAGGATGCGCGGGTTACCATCTCACCTGAGCTGCAAGCGCGGTTGATGGCGCATTATCTCGAACTCAGGCGCGATGACGCCAGTTTCGATGAGGCGGCGTTTCTGAAAGCCTTCGCCATCATGGCGGCGCAGCGCAATTGCAAGCTGGTGGGTATCTGGGTGCGGCTGATGAAGCGCGATGGCAAACCGCATTACATGAACCACATGCCGCGCACCTTCTCCTATTTGCGCTCGGCACTCAACCATCCCGACCTTGCGCCTTTGCGCGACTGGCTGATAGATGCGGGTGTTCCCATCCACGAAGAGTGAAGTTTTTCCATGACGATCAGACAGGCGATGGTGCTGGCGGCGGGTCTTGGCACCCGAATGCGACCGATCACGGATACGATCCCGAAGCCTCTGGTGCGGATCGCCGGGCGGCCGATGATCGATTACATCCTCGACATGCTGGTGGCTGCCGGTGTCGAAACCATTGCCGTTAACATCCACCACCATGCCGACCAGATGGTTGCCCATCTCAACGCCCGAAAAGACGTGCGGATTCTGATTTCGGACGAGCGCGAGCAACTCATGAATTCCGGCGGCGGTCTTGCCAAGGGCTTGAAGCTGCTGGAAGCCGGGCCGGTTCTGGTCATGAATGCGGACCTGTTCTGGGTTGGCGAAACGCCTGGTAAGCCCACCAACCTGCAAAAGCTTGCGCAGTTCTTCGATGCTGAAACCATGGATATGGCGTTGCTGTGCGTGGATATGGACCGCACGACCGGACATAATGGCAAGAAGGATTTCAGCCTCGCACCTGACGGCGCGTTGACGCGCTATAGGGAAGGCGAGCCGCGTCCCGTGGTTTATGCGGGTGCGATTGCCATGAATAAGGCGCTTCTGGACGACGCCCCTGAAGACGCCTTCAACCTCAACATCTATTTCGACCGCGCCATCGCTCAAAACCGGCTTTTTGGCCTGTCACTTGATGGACAATGGATTACCGTCGGCACGCCGGATGCTATAGAGGATGCGGAACGAACCATCGCAGCAACCGACAAGTGAGATGAGCCAGTGGCGCATGCCAAGCGTATTCTAACCATCGCCCCCGGCACGCCCTTTCTGAAGACGCTGGCCGAAAGTCTTTGCGATGGCAGGCTGGCGCCCGGCTTCCGTTACGATCCCGCCGACCCGCTATCACTGGCCAAGGTCACCATCTATGTCCCGACCCGCCGTTCCGCCCGCGTCCTGCGCTCGGAATTCGTGGATTTGCTCGGCGGACAATCGGCTATTCTGCCCATCATCAGGCCCTTGGGCGAAACCGATGACGATAGCGGTTTCTTCGACGTTGAAACGCCAGCGACCATCGATCTCGCACCGCCCATTTCCAGCACGGCCCGGCTGGTCGAGCTTGCCCGCCTCATTCTGGCCTGGCGCAACAGTCTGCCGGATGCCATCCGCGCCGTGCATTCGGACTCGCCGCTCGTCGCACCTGCAAGTCCTGCCGATGCCATCTGGCTTGCGCGCTCGCTGGCCGAGGTTATCGACGCCATGGACACGGAAGACCGGGAGTGGGATGCGCTTTCCAAGCTCGACACCGCCGACCATGCGCAGTGGTGGCAGCTGACCGCCGATTTCTTGAAGATCGCCAGTGTTTTCTGGCCTGCCCGGCTGGATGAACTCAACAAATCCTCGTCCGGGCGGCATCGCAACGCGATTCTGCGGGCCGAGGCCGAACGCATTGCTCGGATTGGCTCCGATGACCCCATTATCGTTGCGGGTTCCACCGGCTCCATTCCGGCAGCGGCAGACCTGATCGCAGCGGTCGCATCCCTGCCGCAAGGCACAATCGTCCTTCCGGGCCTCGATATGGATATGCCGGAAGAGCAATGGCAGTCAATCAATGAGAGCCCCGACGACCCCTCCAGCCGCACCCACTCGCAATATGGTCTCTATATTCTGCTGCAAAAGCTCGGCGTTTCCCGAAACGATGCGGAGCAGATCGGCGTTCTGGACAGCGACCTGAAAGACCGTGCGGCGATCTTTTCCACAGCACTTGCGCCAGCAAAGGCCACCAGCGAATGGAACGAGTGGCGCGAAGACAAGAGCGAAGTTTTTTTTGAACAGGCCTTTGCATCCGCTGCCATCATCGAAGCCGCGAATGAACGCGAAGAGGCAACGGCCATCGCCATTGCCCTGCGCCTGGCGCTGGAAGCCGGGGCCACCGGCGGCCAGTCGCAGGCGGCGCTGATCACGCCTGACCGTGGCCTTGCGCGCCGGGTGGCAACCGAGCTTGCCCGCTTCGGCATCGAGGCCGATGATTCCGCCGGTACGCCGCTATCGGCCACGCCGCAGGCGAGCCTGTTGATGCTGGCACTTGAGGCCATCCTGCGCCCCGGCGATCCCGTTGCGGTCATGTCCCTGCTCAAACATCCGCTCTCGCGCTTCGGTCTCGGGCAAACAGAGGTCGGTCATGCCGTTGCCGGGCTGGAGTTGCTGGCGCTTCGGGGTGGGCGGACCGAAACCACACTCGATACGCTGGAGGCCCTGCTGCACCGCCAGCTGGCTCTGCATGCAGACGACCGCCATTCGCCACAGTGGCGCAAATCTCTTGGCGAAGGCACCGACCTTGCCGCTGCCGATCTTGCACGCCGCATCAGCGCGGCCATCGAACCGCTGGATGCGGCCTTCATTCGCAAGGATGCCGTCACCGGGCGATTGACGGCGCGGCTGACGCTTGCCGATTGGGCGGAGCGCACGGGCCGGGTGATCGAAGCCATGTGTATCGATGAGAAGGGTGATCTGGCCAGTCTCTGGTCGCATGAGGCGGGCGAAAAACTCTCCGGCCTTCTGTCTGAGTTGATGGATTGCGGCAGCGTGCTGGAAGCCGATGGGCCGCAATGGATCGACATCATGACGGCGCTGATTGCGGGCGAATCGATCAAGCCCCGGGCCATGCGCCATCCGCGCGTGTTTATTTTCGGTGCGCTGGAAGCCCGCCTGCAAAGTGTCGATACCGTCATCATTGGCGGGTTGAACGAAGGCATCTGGCCGGGCCAGACGGCCAACAACCCGTTCCTGTCCCGCAACATGAAAACCGCCATCGGGCTTGAGCCACCGGAACGGCGCATCGGTCAGCTTGCCCATGATTTCGAGATGGCGAATGGCACACGCCAGATTTTCTATACCCGCTCGCTTCGTCAGGGATCGACCCCTGCCGTGGCTTCCCGCTGGCTGCAAAGGCTTCTGGCACTGGGGGGCGAAGGCTTTACGGAGACATTGAAAGCGCGTGGTACGGCCTATCGCCACTGGGCCAACATGCTGGATGATGGCGAAAACCAGCAGCCCGCCAAGCGCCCGGCCCCGACGCCGCCTGCGGAGTTGCAGCCGAAATCCTATTCCTTCAGCGAAGTGGGCAGGCTGCGGCGCGACCCCTATTCCATCTATGCGCGGCGCATTCTCAAACTGGATCCGCTGGATGAGTTCAACCGCGATCCGGGTGCTGCTGATCGCGGCACGCTCTACCATCGCATCATGGAAACCTATTCCCGCGAGGGCCATGTGGCAGGCACGCCTGTGGCCGAAGAGGCGATGTTTCGGGTGCTGCACGCCTGTTTTGACGCTGAAAACCTGCCGCCGCATATCGATGTCGTCTGGCGGCCTCGTTTTGAGGCGGTAGCCCGCGAGTTCCTGAAATGGGAAAAAGAGCGCCGGGCGCTGGTCAAGCGCAGCCATATCGAGGTGCGGGCCGGACAGGAGATACCGGAAGCGGGCATTCGCCTGACCGGCGTTGCCGACCGCATCGACATCAAGACGACAGGCATGGCCGATATTATCGACTATAAAACCGGCCTGTCGCCCTCGGTCAAACAGGCCCGCTCGCTGCTTGATCCGCAATTGGCACTGGAGGCAGCCGCCCTCATGCGCGGTGCCTTCAAGGATGCGGGATCTCCGACACCGGAAGATCTCATCTATGTGCGCCTGCGGCCCGGCCAACGATTCGGTACCGATACGATCAACAATGAACATGCCAAGGCAAGCGCCAAGACCGTGCCGAAATCAGCGGTTGAACTGGGCACCGATTCCATCGATCAGCTTGCCAAATTCGTGATTTCGCTGCGGCAAGGCCAGAACGGCTTCGTTTCGCGGCTGATTCCCGAGGAACAGCAAGCCTATGGTGGCGAATATGACCACCTTGCCCGCGTATCCGAATGGTCCACGGCAGAACCGGGAGATGGCGATGCTGAATGACATTATAGACCACGGCCCCGGACAGGACGATCCGAAAAGCTGGATTGACTGGACAAGTGCGCAGCAGACCCGCGCCTCCGATCCCGCCAGTTCCGCATGGGTTTCGGCCAATGCCGGGTCCGGAAAGACCCATGTCTTGACGCAGCGCGTGATCCGCCTGCTTCTGGCCGGTTGCCGCCCATCCGCCATTCTGTGCCTGACCTATACCAAGGCTGCGGCGTCTGAAATGTCGAGCCGCGTGTTCGACCGACTGGCCGACTGGGCGACACTCTCCAATGCGGATCTCAGCGATCGCATCACGGCCATTGAAGGCCGGGTGCCCGATCTCATCAAGCTGAAGGAAGCGCGACGTCTCTTCGCCAAGGCGCTGGAAACGCCGGGTGGCCTGAAAATTCAGACCATTCACGCCTTTTGCGAGGCGCTTCTTCACCAGTTTCCGCTGGAAGCCAATGTCGCCGGGCACTTCTCGGTTCTGGATGACCGGGCAGCAGCCACACTTCTGGCCGAAGCGCGCCGCACGCTTTTGACCGCCGTCTCCATGGAGGCGGATCAGCCTTTGGCGCAGGCGCTGGCCTATGTTCTCGATATTGCCGATGAGACGGGCCTCGAGTCCCTTCTCAGCGCCATCGTTTCCAACCGGAATGCCATCAGCGCCTTTCTAGACAGGGCGCGCCAATCCGGCGGCATCGATGCCACCCTTCGCGCCCATGCGGGCATTGACGCGAACGAAACGGAAGAAACGGCGGCGGCAGCCTATTGGCCCCTGCCCGGCCTTTCCGGCCTGTCGATGGATACCTATCTGACGCTGGCTGACGAAATTGGTGGTTCACGGGTCATCGACGTTGCCTATGCGCTGCGCGAAGCTGCCCGCACCACGGATGTTTTCAAACGTGTCGAATTCATTGAGGCCGCTCTGCTCACTTCGCAAGGTGCGCCGAAATCCGATGCCTATGTCATCAACAAGGCCATGCAGAAATCGGCACCGTCCCTGCTGGATGACCTCATTCTGGCTCGCGCTCATGTCGTGGCTTGCCGGGATCGCTACCGCACCCTGCGCATGCTGGAAGCCACCAGACATGCGCTCACATTGGCGCAGCGGCTCATCGGTGACTTTGAAGACCTGAAAAAACAGCGCAGCCAGCTGGATTTCGAGGATCTGATCGAACGCGCCGCGACCCTTCTCAACCGCGATACGGCGGGTGCATGGGTGCATTACAAGCTGGATCAGGGCATCGACCACATTCTGGTGGATGAGGCGCAGGATACCAGCCCGGTGCAATGGACCATCATCCAGTCGCTGGCCGCCGATTTCTTCCATGGAGAAACCGCGCGCGAGGGACGACGCACCGTCTTTGCCGTGGGTGACGAGAAGCAGTCGATCTATTCCTTCCAAGGCGCAAGGCCGGAGCGGTTTTCGCAGGAAAGCCGGGAAACACAAAAGCGCGTGACCGCTGTTGAGCAGACATTTCATTCCGTGCGCCTGCCGCTGTCCTTCCGCTCCACGGTAGATGTTCTGGCCGCCGTCGATCAGGTGTTTTCGCTTCCCGAACATGCCGAAGGTCTGAGCGCCGAGAAAGAACCCGTCGAACACCGGTCCAATCGCCACGGACAGGCGGGCACGGTGGAACTGTGGGACATGGTTGCCGCCGAGCCGGTTGAGAATGAAGAGGACTGGACGGCACCCTTCGATGCGCTGCGCGAAAGTGCGCCGCCTGCCATCGTCGCGCGCCGCATCGCCGCCCGCATCGCTGAGATGATCGGCAAGGAAACGGTGGTCGAGAAAGGCGTGGAGCGCACCATCGAGGCGGGAGACATTCTCGTTCTTGTGCGAAAACGCCACGCCTTCGTCAACGCGCTGACCCGCGAGCTGAAACAGCGGAAAAACATTCCCGTTGCCGGTGCCGACCGCCTGCGCCTCACAGACCATATCGCCATTCAGGACCTGCTGGCGCTTGGGCGCTTCGTGCTTCTACCGCAAGATGATTTATCGCTCTCGGCGCTTCTGAAAAGCCCACTGTTCAACCACTCAGAAGACGACATTTTCGATATCGCTGCAAAGCGCCCTGAAAATACTAGCGTCTGGCACCATCTGCAGGCGCTCTCGAAAGAGGATGAGGGTCGGGCGTTCGCGGCATCGGTTGCCAAGCTCACGCATTTCATCGAACTGTCGAAGACGCAGACCATCCACGATTTCTTCGCCGCCGTGCTGACGCTGCATGAGGGACGTGCGAAGTTTCTAGGGCGGCTTGGCAATGAAGCCAGCGACGTGCTGGACGAATTCCTCTCCTTTGCGCTGGACCATGAAAAAACCGGCCTGCCCGGCCTGCAATCCTTCATTTCCGTGATGGAAACCGACGCGCCTGAAATAAAGCGCGAGCAGGACAAGGAGCGCGGCGAAGTCCGCATCATGACGGTCCACGCCTCCAAGGGTCTGGAGGCACCGGTTGTGTTTCTGGTGGATGGCGGCTCCAAGGCCTTCATTCACAGCCACCTGCCAAAACTGCGCTTCATCGAAAATGGCGCGGCCAAGCTGCCGATCTGGTTGCCCGGCAAGGGCTTTGACAATGCGCTTGTCTCACAGGATGAGGACCGCCTCAAACTTTCCGCTGAGCAGGAATATCGCCGCCTCCTCTATGTGGCCATGACACGCGCTGCCGACCATCTGATCGTCTGCGGCTATCGCGGCCCGCGAGAAAATCCCGATTGCTGGCATGCCATGATTGCCCGCTCTCTGGGCGCGGATGACATCAGGTGCAAGCGGCAGGCATTCTCCGCAGGCGGGGAAGAGTGGGATGGCCTTTTGTGGCAGTCAACCAGCCGCGATGCCAAGGCCGTTGCCACGACAGAGCCGCCGCCTGCCCCGGTTCTGGATGCTTTGCCTGCATCTCTGATGCAGCCGCTGCCGCCACCGCCCGCTTTGCCACGTCCGCTCAGCCCGTCCGGTGCCGGAACCATCATCGATGATGGCTCGGAGGATTTGCTGGTCACCTCCCCGCTGTTTTCCAGCCAGGAAGTATCCTCGGGTCTGGCGCTGCAACGCGGCAGGCTGGTGCACCGCATGTTGCAGACGCTGCCGGAATATCCGAGCGAGGAGCAGCCGGATGCCGCCCGCCGTTATGCGGAGCGCGCCGCGCGGTTCTGGCCTGAAAAGGAGCGGGAAAAACTGATCCATTCCACGCTATCCGTGTTGCGCGAACCAGCCCTTCAATCCGCCTTTTCCGCCAATAGCCGTGCGGAAATCTCCATCATGGGTACCTTGCGGTTGAGCAACAGGGACTATGCCGTCTCAGGCCGCATCGACCGACTGGCCGTAGACGGCGACCGCGTCATTCTGGTCGACTACAAGACCAACCGCGTTCCACCCGTCCGTGATGCCGAGATACCGCTGGCGCATAAAGCACAGCTTGCGATCTATAAAAGCATTCTGGCGCCGCTTTATCCCGGCAAGACCTTCACCTGCGCGCTGGTCTATACGGAAAACGCTTCATTTGTGACGCTGAGCGACCAGTCGCTGGCTGATGCGCTTGCTGCAATCGAGACAAAGTGAGATATGGGACATTGAAATAACCCGCCAGCAGCATCACATGCTCATCAACCAACACCACTGACAATCTTGTCATTGAAAGGAGAGCCACCCATGGCTACCGTGAAAGTCGATACATCCAATTTCCAGGCAGAAGTGCTCGATTCCGCTGAACCCGTCGTCGTCGATTTCTGGGCGGAATGGTGCGGCCCTTGCAAAATGATCGCCCCAAGCCTCGAAGAAATTTCCAACGAGCTGGCCGGCAAGGTCAAGGTCGTGAAGCTCAACATTGATGAAAACCCGGAGCTTGCAGCGCAGTTCGGCGTTCGCTCTATCCCTACCCTTGCCATGTTCAAGGGCGGCGAAGTGGCAGACATCAAGGTTGGTGCAGCACCAAAGACAGCTCTTTCGGCCTGGATTTCCAGCGCTGCCTGATTGGGTGTTTGGATAGAATGAGAAAAGCCCGGTCATCGCCGGGCTTTTTCTTTTGGGGCATTCTTAAACACATCGCCGTCATCCTCGGGCTTGACCCGAGGATCTGACGAACCCCTATATCGAACGTGGTTAGATCCTCGGGACAAGCCCTGATATGACGGTGGGGATAGAATGGCTCAACCCTCGAAGCCGATGCAGCGAATTTTACTGCGGCACAGTTCCGTTCAACGCCAGCGCATTGCCAGCCAGATAGAGCGAGCCACCAATCAGAATGCGCGGCGCGGGTTTGTCCGGCATGATCCGCTTTTTCAACTCTTCCAAGGCTTCTTCAATGGAAGATGTGGGGGCGGCGACAAGGCCGGCGTCAAAGACGGCGTGGGCGAGAACCACCGGATCGATGGCTGCATCCGTGCCATTGATCGGAACGGTGAAAACATATTGTGCGATATCGGCAAAGGCCTTAAAATATCCCACCTGATCCTTGGTGTTGATCATGCCGGCAATCAGAAACAGCGGGCGAGCATTGGCTTCCTCGAACCCCGCCATGGCTTCGGCAATCACCTCACCCGCGCCGGGATTATGGCCACCATCGATCCAGATTTCAGAACCCGGCGGTGCCAGATCGACAATCCGGCCTGATGTGATGCGTTGCAGGCGGCCCGGCCATTCCACCGATGTCATCGCCGTCTCAACCATTTTGTCCGTCACCTCAAAACCGGCAGCCTTGACGGCGCGGATGGCGGCGGCGGCATTGGCCAACTGGTGGCGACCGGGAAGGCGCGGCAGCGGCGCATCGATGAGGCTGGTTTCATCCTGATAGACCAGACGCCCAAACTCCTCATGCGCTGAAAAATCCTGCGCATAGACAGCCGTCGGGCATCTCAGGCGTTCAGCGGTCTGGACCAGAACATCCAGTGCCGCATCGTATTGCTGATGACCAATCACGACAGGCGATCCGGCTTTCATGATACCGGCCTTTTCAGCGGCAATCAGTTCAACGCTATCGCCTAGGTACGCCTGATGATCCAACGAGATCGGCATAATGATCGATACGGCGGGGTCGGTGATGACGTTGGTCGCGTCAAAACGCCCACCAAGGCCGACCTCCAGGATCACGGCATCGGCGGGGTGTTCCGCAAAGAGAACGAATGTGACAGCCGTCAGAATCTCGAAAACGGTGATCATCTGCCCGTCATTGGCAGCAGCCACACGTTCCAGCGCATCGGCCAGAACGGCATCTTCGACATAACGGCCCTTTTGGCCGCGCAGGCCCAAACGATACCGTTCGTACCAGTTGACGAGATGGGGAGATGTGTGGACGTGAACGGCAAGGCCCGCAGCTTCTAGCAGCGCCCGGCTGAAGGCCGTGACAGAGCCTTTGCCATTGGTGCCAGCCACGTGCAAAACTGGCGGCAGACGCTTGTGCGGATTGCCGAGCTTTTCGAGAAGAGCGGTTATTCTATCCAGCGAAAGATCAAAGCCTTTGGGGTGAAGCCCCAAAAGCTTTTCGATGATCCGTTCCGCTGCGCTCTGGGCGGGTGTCGTCATATCCGTCATTGGCGTCTCCGCTGCCCAGTGGCGATAGACGTCAGGCGGATACTGCCATTGGCAGGTCTTCCGAAGACGGATCGGCTGGGGCCTTGGTCATGATCTTCAGCAGGCTTGCCAGCGTCTTTGGAATTTCACGCCGATCCACGACCATGTCGACCATGCCGTGCTCCAGCAGATATTCCGAAGTCTGGAAGCCTTCAGGCAGCTTTTCGCGGATCGTCTGTTCGATCACGCGCTTGCCCGCAAAGCAGATTTCCGCACCCGGCTCTGCGATGTGCACATCGCCCAACATGGCGTAAGAGGCCGTCACACCGCCCGTTGTCGGGTTCGTCAGCACGACGATGTAAGGCATGCCCGCTTCTTTGAGCATATTGACGACAACCGTTGTGCGCGGCAGCTGCATCAGCGACAAGATGCCTTCCTGCATGCGTGCGCCACCCGAGGCTGGGAACATCACGACAGGGCAACGCTCTGAAATGGCGCGCTCGAATGCCTTGACGATGGCTTCACCGGCAGCAATGCCGAGCGAGCCACCCATGAACTGGAATTCGTGAACGATAGCGACGATCTTCAAGCCCTTGAGCTTGCCGACGCCAGCCAGGATCGTGTCTTCCTGCTCTGTCTTCACGCGGCTGTCGCGCAGACGGTCCGAATATTTCTTTGAATCGCGGAACTTCAGCGGGTCCTGCGCCACCTTTGGCTGGACCAGGGCTTCGTAAACGCCGCCATCGAACAGGTCTTCAAGGCGCGCCTTCGCAGGCATCTTCATGTGGAAACCAGAAGCGGGAATGACCCACTTGTTTTCCTCAAGATCCTTGTGAAAAACCATCTCGCCCGTTTCGGGGCACTTGATCCAGAGGTTTTCCGGCGTCTCGCGGCGGCCAAGCATGGAGTTGATCCGAGGCCGTACGTAGTTGGTGATCCAGTTCACGTCTAATACTCCTGACTATCTCGCTGACCTGACTTTACTCGGCAGCGGCAAGGCGCGATGCACGCACGCCCGTTGAAAGTCCCTTTACCAGTGTTGTCACTGATGGAACAGTGTCGTTGGTGGCCTTACCGTCCTTGGTCAGGCTTCCGGCGATCTGGTTGACGATGGCCGAACCCACCACAACGCCATCGGCAACAGCGCCGATTGCGCGGGCATGATCCGCCGTCTTGACGCCGAAGCCGACACAGATGGGAAGGTCGGTATGCGCTTTGATCCGCTGGACAGCGCCAGAGATCGTGGATGGATCCGGCAGGGCCGAACCGGTAATGCCATTCATCGAAACGTAATAGACAAAGCCTGACGTGTTCTTGAGAACGGTCGGGAGACGCTTCTCATCCGTCGTTGGCGTTGCAAGACGAATGAAGTTGATACCGCGCGCCAAGGCTGGAACGCAAAGCTCATCATCCATTTCAGGTGGAAGGTCGACGACGATCAAGCCATCGATACCCGCTGCCAATGCATCATCCAGAAACGTTTCAACGCCATAGATATAGATGGGGTTATAATAGCCCATCAGCACGATCGGGGTGTTGTCATCCTGCTTGCGAAACGCGCGGGCGAGTTCAAGCGTGGTCCTCAATGTCTGCCCGCCCTTCAGCGCGCGCTGGGCGGCAAGCTGAATGGCTGGACCATCGGCCATGGGATCGGAAAAGGGCATGCCGAGTTCGATGACATCGGCACCGGCTTCCGGCAGCGATTTCATGATGCCGAGCGAGGTATCGAAATCCGGATCGCCACCCATGAAATAGGTGATGAGGGCCGGGCGGTTTTCAGCGCGCAGATCAGCAAAGCGCTTGTCCATACGAGCAGTCATGATTACGCACCCATTTCCAGAAGTTTCGCCACGGTAAAGATGTCCTTGTCGCCACGACCGCACAGGTTCATGACGATGATCTGATCCTTGTCCATCTTTGGCGCACGCTTGATGACTTCCGCCAGCGCATGGGCCGGTTCAAGTGCGGGAATAATGCCCTCGGTCCGTGTCAGCAACTGGAATGCTTCCAGCGCCTCGGTGTCCTTGATCGGCACATATTCAACGCGGCCCGTATCTTTCAACCATGAATGCTCTGGACCAATGCCGGGATAATCCAGACCAGCGGAGATCGAGTGACCCTCCTTGATCTGGCCGTCACCGTCCTGCAGCAGATAGGTGCGGTTGCCATGCAGCACGCCCGGCGAACCGGCTGTGAGCGATGCGCAATGCTCTTCGCCTTCAAGACCCTTGCCGCCCGCTTCGACGCCAACGATCCTGACGCTGGAATCATCGAGGAACGGGTGGAACAGACCGATGGCATTGGAGCCACCGCCAACCGCTGCAATCAGCATATCCGGCAAACGTCCCTCGGCCTTCATCATCTGCTCGCGCGTTTCACGACCGATGACCGACTGGAAGTCGCGGACCATTTCCGGGTATGGATGCGGACCGGCAGCGGTACCGATCATGTAATAGGTGTCGTCGACATTGGTGACCCAATCCCGCAGCGCTTCGTTCATAGCGTCTTTCAGCGTGCCGTGACCAGCCGTGACCGGCACGACTTCTGCGCCGAGAAGCTTCATGCGGAAAACGTTCGGCGCCTGGCGCTCCACGTCGGTTGCGCCCATGTAAACAACGCAGGGAATGCCGAAACGGGCAGCGACAGTTGCCGAGGCAACGCCGTGCTGGCCAGCGCCGGTTTCCGCGATGATGCGGGTCTTGCCCATGCGCTTGGCGAGCAGGATCTGCCCCAGGCAATTGTTGATCTTGTGCGAACCGGTGTGGTTCAGCTCATCGCGCTTGAAATAAATCTTCGCGCCGCCAAGCTCCTGTGTCAGGCGCTCGGCAAAATAGAGCGGGCTTGGGCGACCGGTATAATGGGTGTTCAGATGCTCAAGTTCCGCCTGAAACTCGGAGTCTGTCTTTGCCTTGTTCCACTCGGCCTGAAGGTCAAGGATCAACGGCATCAACGTTTCGGCCACAAAGCGGCCTCCGTAAATACCAAAACGGCCGTCCTCATCGGGACCGGCGCGGAAAGAGTTGGGTTTCGGCGTCTCGTTCACTCTCAAACTCCCTGCGGTCTTGCCGAACGGATCGCATCGAAAAATGCGTCGATCATGGCCAGATCCTTGACACCCGGCGCGCTCTCGACACCGGAAGATGCATCTATTCCCTTAGCCCCGGTTTCCGCCAGAGCATGGGCTATGTTGTCTTTGTTCAATCCCCCGGAAAGCATGTAATCCACGCCTTCGTCAAGAGAGTGCAGCAAGGTCCAGTCGAAGGAAACGCCGTTGCCGCCGGGAAGATCGGAACCCGCAGGCGGTTTGGCATCGAACAGGAACTTGTCGGCTATTCCTATATAGGGATCAATCTTGGCAAGATCATCGGCATCGCGGATGGAAAAAGCCTTGATGATGGGCAAACCGTAGAGAGCCTTGACGTTCAGCACACGCTCCGGGCTTTCATGCCCATGCAGCTGCAGCATATCCGGCTTCAACAGATGGATGATCTCATCCAGCTCGTCATTGTCGGCATCAACAGTCACGGCTACGATCTTGACGCTTCCGCGCACGGCATCGGCCAGCTTGCCAGCAATATCAGGCTCGATGTTGCGCGGGCTTTTTTCAAAGAAAATAAAGCCGAGATGGCTCGCACCGCGACGAACGGCGCGCTCGATGGCATCGGCGGACTTCAATCCGCAAATCTTGATTTCCGGTGTCATGCCTTGGGAGGTGCCATGAAATAGGCTGTGAGTCGAGCCAAATCTAATCTTCCTCTCAGAAGCGTAAATGTTTCACGTGAATCCAAAACGGTTTGAACAGGATTTATTCGAAATCGATGGCGTGCAACTGCGAGCCGTTGCGCTTCAACCAGGATTTCGAGGCTTCCATGGTCGGGCAAAGCTTTTCGCAGAGCGCCCAGAATTTCGGTCCATGGTTCATCTCTTTGAGATGCGCGACCTCATGGGCGGCCAGATAATCGATGACACTTTCTGGCGCCATGACAATGCGCCAGGAAAAGCTCAAATTTCCCTCATGCGAGCATGATCCCCAACGGCTGCGCGTATCCTTCATGGAAATGGAATTGGCGGACCTGCCGACTTTTGCCGTGTGATACGCGACCAGCCGCTCCAGATCTGCCCGCGCTTCCTTCTTCAGAAAGGTCGCAATGCGTCGGCCGAGATGTTCCGGCAACCCACTCACCCGCAGGACAGCCTCGCCATCTGAATCTTTTGCAATGTGCGTCACGCCGCGTAACGTGCCGGTATGTTCAATGCGATGGGCAACACCGCGAATGGAGATGCTGCCGCCATCAACGACACTCCCCTCAGTGGAGAACTTCGAAAGCCTGCTTTTCAGCCAGCCATTGTGGCGATCCAAAAAGTCATCCACTTCGCGGTGGTGAAGACCGTAGGGGATGGTCATTTTCAGCGCTTTGCCGCCGGGCTCGATGCGAAGCGTGATGCGGGTGGCGCGCTGATTTTCCTTGATAGTGATGGGCAGGTTGCGACCGCCCACATCCACCATGCGCTGCGATGGCGCAGGCTTGGACGGCGAAACGGATCTCAGGGTCTTGCGGAGAAGCGGAAACATCGCCTTTCATAGCGATTCGCTCCACAAAAAGCTATGTGCTTGGTGTCACAGCGCCTTGTCATGCTTGCGCATGAAATCCAGCATGCGCGGCACGATATCCCGACAGAAGCGAGAGCCGTTGAAGACACCGTAATGCCCGACATCCGGCTGCGTGTAATGCTCGCGCTTATCAGCTGGAATATTCAGACACAGATCATGCGCCGCCTTCGTCTGCCCTGCCCCGGAAATATCGTCATTCTCGCCCTCGACCGTGAACAGCGCCGTGCGTTTCACGTGTGTAGGGTCAACCGCCCTGCCCCGGTGGAGCATGTTGCCCTTGGGAAGCGCGTGATCGATGAACACGGTTTCGACGGTCTGGAGGTAGAATTCGGCTGCGAGGTCCATCACCGCCAGATACTCGTCGTAGAACTCCCGGTGCTTTTCCGCGGAATCGCCATCGTTCTTCACAAGGTTCATGTAGAAATCCTTGTGTGCCGTCATGTGCTTGTCGAGGTTCATGGACATGAAACCGGTCAGTTGCAGAAAGCCCGGATAGACGGAACGGCCAAAACCGGGCTGCGGCCACGGCACGGGCATGACGACATTATCCCGGAACCACTCAATCGGCTTGCCCATGGCCATTTCGTTGACAGCGGTCGGGTTGATGCGCGTATCGATTGGCCCGCCCATCAAGGTCATGGAAGCCGGGGCGCATGGGTCATTATCCGCTTCCATCAGCGAGACGGCGGCCAGCACCGGCACGGATGGCTGACAGACGGCGACGACATGCACGCCCTCACCAAGGTGATGAATGATTTCGATCAGGTAATCGATATAGTCATCAAGATCGAAACGCCCTTCCGTCAGAGAAACCGTGCGCGCATCGATCCAGTCGGTGATGTAGAGATCGGCAGATGGCAGCAGCGCCTCGACCGTTCCGCGCAGCAAGGTTGCGTAATGGCCCGACATGGGGGCGACGAGCAGCACTTTTGGGCCGGTTATTTCGCCTGAGGCCATATCGCGCTTGAAATGCAGCAGATTGCAGAAGGGCTTTGCCCAGACAATCTCTTCCGCAACGGAGACGGATTTCCCACCGATCAGAGTTTCGGAAATCCCGAATTGCGGTTTGCCATAGCGCCGGGTCAGCCGCTCGAAAACCTCAAAGCCCGCATCGAGGCTTCGGCCGAATGCCGTGTTGGACAGCGGGTTCAGGGGATTGTTGCAGGCCTGACGCATCAGTTCAGCGCTTGCCCGCAGCGGCATCATGGCAGCGTGGTTCATTTCGTAGAACTGATAGAACATGGATGAACGCCTCCCGTCGTTTATCGTCGTCTTTTCGTCAATATAGCATCATTTCGCACATGCACAAAACGTGAAAAGCGCCAGCGGTTGCCCGCCAGCGCTTCTGATATGTATTGATCGAAAGTTCTTCTCAGACGTCAGCGACGAATGTCTGCTTTTGCGTTCCCAAACCTTCAATGCCAAGCTCAACCACATCGCCCGCCTTCAGGAAGCGTGGCGGCTTCATGCCGAGGCCGACGCCCGGAGGTGTGCCGGTGGAGATGATGTCTCCGGGATGCAGGGACATGAACTGGCTCAGGTAGGACACCACATGGGCAACGCCATAAACCATGGTCTTGCTGGAGCCGTTCTGCATCGTCTCGCCATTGACCTTCAGCCACATGCCAAGGTTTTGCGGATCGGCGACTTCGTCCTTGGTCACAAGCCATGGGCCTACGGGGCCGAATGTGTCGCAGGATTTGCCCTTCGTCCACTGGCCCTGACGCTCGGTCTGGAATGCGCGCTCGGATACGTCATGCGAGACGCAATAGCCGGCAACATAATCCATCGCATCGGCTTCAGACACGTATTTGGCGGTCTTGCCGATGACGACACCCAGCTCGACTTCCCAGTCTGTCTTTTCAGAGCCGCGCGGAATGATGACATCATCATTAGGGCCAACGATGGCGGATGTCGCCTTCATGAAAATGACAGGCTCGGATGGCACTTGCGCACCGGTTTCCGCCGCATGGTCGGAAAAGTTCAGGCCGATGCAGATGAACTTGCCCGTGCCGGAAACGCAGGCGCCAATGCGATCATCTGCAAGAAGCGGGAGTGTGGAAAGATCGAGAGCAGCAATCGCCTTCAGACCCTCAGGGGAAATGGCCTCTCCGGCGATATCTTTCACATGCGCCGAAAGATCACGAGCTTTTCCATCCTGATCCAGAATGGCTGGCTTTTCCTGGCCCGGCTGGCCGACGCGCAATAATTTCATGGTCAATCTCCCGTTGTCAGACAAGTGCCTGCATATATGAACGAACTATTTATCCGTGTCACCCCTCATGCGGTGGCAAATCGATCTGCCTCGCATTGAAGGAAGCATTTTTCGAAACACGGGTGTATGACACTATTAGGGCGCTCTAAAACGGCGCCGATGGCACCATGATGTCGAACCGTGTCGAGGAGATGATATGACCTATAGCAATTCGCGCCAATCCGAGTTTCCGATTGATCCCATATTCCTGGATCGCTGGTCGCCGCGCGCCTTCGGTGACGCTGGAATGCCGAGAGAACATCTGCTGACAATTCTCGACGCCGCCCACTGGGCTCCATCTTCCTCCAACCAGCAACCCACCCGCTTCATCTATGCCCATAAGGGCAGCCCGCAGTGGGACACCTTTGTGAGCCTGCTGATGGAAGGCAATCAAAGCTGGGCTAAAAATGCCGCGGTCCTGCTGATCGTGCTGTCCCGCACCTATAATGTTTCACGCGAGGGCGAAAAGAAGCCTGCGACAACGAACTCTTTTGATGCGGGTGCTGCCTGGTTGTCTATGGCCATGCAGGCACAGTATCTCGGCTACCACGCTCATGCCATGGCTGGCATTTTCAAAGACAAGATCATTGAAACGCTAGAAGTGCCGGAAGGCTATGCCGTGGAAGCTGCGGTCGCCATCGGCTCCATCGCCGACAAGAGTACCCTGCCCGAGGAACTGGCAAAACGCGAAGTGCCGAGTGACCGGCTGCCTCTGTCGGAGGTTGAGTTCGAAGGACGCTTCACCGGCAAGGCTGACTGAAGGTCCACGCTTCACGACTGAAATAAAAATGGCCCGGTGGAGCATCTCCCCCGGGCCATTTGTTAAGATTGTGTTTCACGTGAATCGTCACATAAGACGATTCACTGAAAAACATCAGATATCGAGATTGGCGACGTTCAGCGCATTTTCCTGGATGAAGTCGCGGCGCGGTTCCACCTCATCACCCATCAGGCGGGCGAACAGGCTGTCGGCATCGGTCGCGTCAGGAATTTTGACCTGAAGCAATGAGCGCACATTGGCGTCCAGCGTGGTTTCCCAAAGCTGCTCGGCATTCATTTCGCCAAGGCCCTTATAGCGCTGCATCGACAGGCCCTTGCGGCCCGCGGCAAAGATGGCATCCAGAAGCGGGCGTGGGCCAGCGATGATCTGCGTGCCATCCTTGCGCTGCAGCACAGGTGGCGTCTTGTAGATGTCACCCATACGGGTTGCGAGCTGGTCAATATGGCGCGCATCTGCCGAACCCATCAGGCCCATATCCAGCGTCGACACTTCCTTGACGCCGCGAACCATGCGCCAGAAACGAAGACCGCCATCATCAAGAACTTCGCCGGTCCAGCCGCGCTCGGTTTCTTCGGCAATCATATCCAGACGACGCGCGACCTCGGCAACCGTTGCTTCGGCCTTGCTTGGATCTGCCGACAGTTCCGGGTTCATCGCACCAGCAATCGCTGCCTGCTCGACAATCGAGCGGCTGTAGCGCGAATGGAGGTTGTCAATCAGCGTGCGCATGCGCACAGCATCGAGAATGACTTCGCGCAGATCCTGACCAACACGAACTTCGCCGGAACCCATCGTCAGCGATGCTTCCTCGATACCCATGGTAATCAGGTATTCTTCGAGCGCCTTCTCGTCCTTCAGATACTGCACGGACTTGCCGCGCGTGACCTTATAGAGCGGTGGCTGCGCGATATAGAGATGACCGCGCTCGATCAACTCAGGCATCTGACGGAAGAAGAAGGTCAGAAGCAACGTGCGAATATGCGCGCCGTCCACGTCAGCATCGGTCATGATGATGATCTTGTGGTAGCGCAGCTTGTCGGCGTTGAACTCGTCCTTGCCGATCGAGGTGCCGAGCGCCGTAATCAGCGTACCGATTTCCTGGCTCGACAGCATCTTGTCGAAGCGGGCGCGTTCAACGTTCAGAATTTTACCGCGCAATGGCAAAATCGCCTGCGTTTCACGCGAACGACCCTGCTTTGCAGAACCGCCAGCCGAGTCACCCTCGACGAGGAAGACTTCGGATTTGGCCGGATCACGCTCGGAGCAATCTGCCAGCTTGCCGGGCAGAGACGCGATATCGAGCGCGCCCTTGCGGCGGGTCAGTTCACGCGCCTTGCGGGCAGCTTCGCGGGCGATAGCCGCTTCCACGACCTTGCCGACGAGGATCTTGGCTTCGGTCGGATGTTCCTCAAACCAGGTGCTCAGCGCTTCATTGACGAGGTTTTCGACAACGGGGCGAACTTCCGAGGAAACCAGCTTGTCCTTTGTCTGCGACGAGAACTTGGGGTCAGGAACCTTGACCGAGAGAACAGCCGTCAGGCCTTCGCGGCAGTCTTCGCCCTGAAGGGAAACCTTCTCACGCTTGGTGATGCCGGAGCTATCGGCATAGGAGGTGACCTGGCGCGTCAACGCACCACGGAAACCGGCCATATGCGTGCCGCCATCGCGCTGGGGAATGTTGTTGGTGAAGCACAGCATGTTTTCGTGATAGGTGTCGTTCCACCACATCGCGACTTCAACGGTGATGCCGTCCTTCTCGCCGATGATGTAAACCGGCTTGTCCACCAGCGGCTTCTTGGCCCTGTCGAGATACTTCACGAAGGCGGCAAGACCGCCATCATAAAGCATTTCTTCCTGCTTGATGTCGGAGTGGCGCTTGTCCGTCAAAAGAATGCGCACGCCGGAGTTCAGGAAGGCCAGTTCGCGCAGCCGGTGTTCCAGCGTTGCGTAGGTATATTCCGTCATGGTGAAGGTTTCGCTGCTGGCGAGGAAGGTCACTTCCGTGCCGGAGCGACCTTCATAATCGCCAACGATCTTCAATGGGCCATCGGCCACACCATGGGTAAACGAAATCTCGTGGATTTTTCCGTTGCGGCGAATGCGCAGCTTCAGCCAGACCGACAGCGCGTTAACGACCGAGACGCCCACGCCGTGCAGACCGCCGGAAACCTTGTAGGAGTTCTGGTCGAACTTACCGCCCGCGTGGAGCTGCGTCATGATGACTTCAGCGGCGGAGACGCCTTCACCGGTGTGGATATCGGTCGGAATACCGCGACCATTGTCGGTTACCGATACCGAACCATCTGCATTCAGCGTGACGGTAACCAGATCGGCGTGACCGGCCAGCGCTTCATCGATGGCGTTATCCACGACTTCGTAGACCATGTGGTGCAGACCGGAACCATCGTCGGTATCGCCGATATACATGCCGGGACGTTTGCGAACCGCATCAAGCCCCTTGAGGACTTTGATCGAATCGGCTCCATAGGCTGCACTGGCGGCGTTTTCGCTCGACATAGGTTCAGTCATAAGCACTCTTTCCGAATGTATCTGTCGCAGCGCCACCTCATATCGAGACAGCGCGGCAGCGAATCACTTTAAATCTGACGTGTGACTATAGAAATTCCGTCTCGATATCCAAAGTCCACAAGCACCAAAACCCTGCACAAAGCAGGGGATAGCGCGGGTTTCACTCGCAAGGACGGCTTTTTTGTAGCACCTCTGACAATTCATCTATCACACTTGGCGGCAGCTTGCGAATATTCCGCGCCAATCCGTTCGCCAGCATCGTGTATTGCGGTGGCAAACCTGCGGTATCGATGACAACACGCGGATCCGACGTACCCGCCAGCGAGAAAAGCTCATCCGCTTCGTCCCAGATGATGTTGAAGTATCCGGCAATGCGCTGGAGGAGATCAAAGCTCGGCTTGCCGCGTTTTCCATGTTCCAGTGCCGAGAGATAGGCGGGCGACACGCCAATCGCCAGCGCCATCTGCTTCTGCGTCACGCCCTTTTTCTCGCGCAGAACCCGAACCGCCTCTGCAAACGGCGTCATGATGTATCTCCGCGCCGACGTGCTAGCCGCACGTAAAGAGCGCCATCGCCACCGTGATTCATGGAGGCGTCTTCATAGGACGAGATGAGATGACGGTATTCCGGTTTGGAAAACCACATCGGCACGGCACGCTTCAATGCGCCCTCACTGCCCATGGAGCGCCCCTTGCCGGTAATCACAAGAACATGCCGTAGCCCACGTTCATGGGCGCGCACGAGAAAATCAAGCAGCACCGCATGGGCCTCGCTCTGAAACATGCCGTGCAGATCGATCCGCGCTTCGAGCGGCAGGCGACCACGGGTCAGCTTGCGTTTGACCGGTCTTTCGAGAGGGCTGTGAATGCGCTTGCGATCCGGGTCCGCGACAACTGATTGCGGTATCGGCTCGATAATCATCTTGGGGAAAGGCGGAATGGGTTTCTTCGCAGTTTTTGGCTGCGGTTGCGGCTCTGGATCGATCTGCGCTTCCAGCGCTTCAAATTCCATCAGGTCTTCCACGCGCCCGGAAATCAGCCGCGTCGTCTTGGCAACCTTGCCCCACAGGATGCGCTCATCCCTGCCCAGTTTGCGGCCACCCTTCATGACCGATACCTCTCAGCCGCCCCACAGGGAATGAGAATGTAAAAATCTGCCGGGTTGCGCACCGTGCCGGCCAGCTCTCCAGCCTCATCGCCAGAGCCGGTGAAAATATCGCCACGCGCCGGTCCCACAATGGCCGAGCCGGTATCCAGCGCCAGCATGAGGCGGCCAAAGGGCTTTCCCTCATCCAGATGCGTCAGGCTTGGTGAACTGATGAAGAACGGAAAACCGAATGTGTGGATCAGGCGATCCACCGCAAGCGCCCTGCCCGCGACAAGCGGAACTTTGGCAGCCGCAATAGGCCCAAGCTCCAGCCCTTCCACATCGGCCTCACGGAAGAAGATGTAAGAGCGATTGTGCCAGAGAACCTCGTCCACCTTGTCAGGATTGTGCGCCAGCCACTGCCGGATGGTCTGCATCGAAATGGTCTGAGGATCAAGTTCACCCCTGTCCAGCAGCAGACGGCCAATGGCGGAGAATGGATGGCCAGCCTTCGCGGAATAGGTAATGCGCCTGATTGTGCCATCGCTATAGCGAAGCCTTGCCGCGCCCTGCACATGCACGAAAAACAGATCGACCCGCGATTTTGCCCAGGCGATTTCCAGCCCTCGACCATCCAGATAGCCGCGGTCGATTTCGCCCCTGTCTGGATAGGGAGAGATCACGCCATCCCGCTGCAAACCGAAAGCGTAATAGGGATCCATATCCGCTGGCCGGTTGGTGTCATCCAGATCGATCAGATCGGACGGGCGGCGATAGATTGGATATTTGAATGTCTCATCAGGCGTGGCCGAAACCATCAGCTCCGGCTCATAGAAAGCAGTGACGAAACCGCTCTTTGCCGATGACGGTGATATTTTGAAGGGAACGCAATGGGTCTCGAAAAATAGCCGGGCGGCGCAGGCGTCTTTAAAGCCGCCTGCATCAGCGGCTTCCAGCAACCCCACAAGCTCCTCAGCGCTCAAACCCAGTGAGCCGGTGCGGTAGGGTTTTGCCTGGCGCAGATGGGCCAGAATGGATTGCATGGCCGGGAATAACGGCGAAGGGTCGTCTGCCTGCCAAGCTGGCAGTTCAGCAAACGACACCTCTTCGAGGGTAAAATCCCGGCCAGCGCTGCTCATTGTTCAGATTCGGTCGCAATCAGCTTCCAGTTCGGATCGCGTGAGCGAATGTCGCGCGCAAACGTCCAGATGTCATCGACCTCCGATACGGCTTCAGGGTCACCGTCGATCAGCGCACCGTCCTTGTCGTAGGTTGCCGAGATCAGCTGGCTGATGATGCGAAGCGTGATCTGCTCTTCGGAATCGCGGATGCCGGCGTGGGTGATGTCGATCTTTTCAGTGCCAACAAAGGTCGATTTCACCACCTCGCCGCGCTTTTCGCGCTCGGCGATGGCAGCGACGAAACCTTCATAAACTTCCTTGGAGAGGAGGTTTTTGAGCGACTTTCTGTCACCATCGGCAAAGGCCGTCACGATCATCTCGTAAGCCATCCGCGCGCCGTTGAGGAACTCCTTCGGACGGAATGTCGGATCAGTCTTGTTCAACTCACGCAGCGAATCATTAAGCGCAGATCCAACTGGGGCGATGGCATCGATTTCCGCGAAGCGATTTTCCTCTTCGCCTTCGCCACGTTTCGGCAAGGTCACGACCTTGTTATCGTCTGCAGGCGATTTTGCCATGTCACGCGGGCTGTAAGGGTCGACAGGTGGCTTTTCGTTGCCAGTTCGACGACCAAGGACACTGCGCAACTGAAGGAAAATCAGCACCGCAGCCACGAGGAAAAACAATGTAATAAAGTCGCTTGAGCCCATCTTTTACCGAAACCGCCATTTAAATCTAATTTTCTACACATCATATAGTCTGCATCTGCCCATCATTCAAACGGACAGATGCAATCGCCGGTTTCCAGAGGTGGTCGAATGGGCGATATGGTTTGTTTTTACACGTTGGATCTGCCTGAAAGAGCATTGATGTTTGCGGCCGATCCCTGAACTCCGTCAGTGAATGCGTTCTGATAAAGGTCAAGAGAACGCGTCGCGCTCTCACCGTTTGCAAGGCTTCAATATGCGTTTCTCATTTCTGCCCGTCATCGTTCTCGCGATGCCCATTCTGGAAATTGCCGGTTTCATCGTGGTTGGAAAGGCGCTCGGTCTGTGGTTGACGCTAGGCCTTGTGCTATTCACCTCGTTTCTCGGTTTGATGATCCTGCGCGCCGGCGGGCTTGGCATGGTTCGCGATCTGCAGAATGCGGGCAAGACGGGTGAGCAGCCGGCACAGGCCATGATCAGCGGCGGCCTGCGGGTCATCGCCGGTATTTTGCTTTTCCTGCCCGGCTTCATCACAGATATCATCGGTCTTCTCCTGCTCGTGCCAGCCGTTCGCGCACTCATGTGGAAGGCGCTGGGATCGCGTATTGTCGTGGCGGGCGCATTCAGAGGTGCAGGCGCGCGCACATCCAGTGGCCCTTCCGGCCATCCCGGCTTTCGCCCCGGTCCGCAGCCGGATGGTGCTTCCAAGGTGGTCGATCTGGATGAGGATGACTTCCACCGTGATGGCCCGAACCAGTCTCCCTGGTCGCCTGACCGGGACAACCGGGACCTGCCAAAACCCTGATCCCCTAAAGTCGGAGGGTTGTAAGGCATTTGTCGAGATGATAGACGGGCTTGCAAGAATTCCATGCTCGAGGACATGATATGACCACTGAAAACGGTGCGCAGGACGGTGCAAACCCTTCCCTCAACATTTTGACCCAGTACACCAAGGATTTGTCGTTCGAAAATCCCGGTGCACCGCGTTCGCTTCAGGCTCGTGATGGCGCACCTGCCATCAACATCAATGTCAACGTCAATGCCAACCCCATTTCCGGGTCGGATTTCGACGTTGTGTTGACGCTGAATGCCGAAGCCAAGGATGGCGACAAGGTGCTCTTCGTTGCTGAGCTGACCTATGGCGGCGTTTTCCGCATCACCGGTTTCCCGCAAGAACACATGCTGCCGGTTCTCTTTATCGAGTGCCCGCGCCTTTTGTTCCCGTTCGCACGCCAGATCATTGCCGACGTAACCCGCAACGGTGGCTTCCCGCCGCTGATGATCGACCCGATCGATTTCTCGCAGATGTTTGCGCAGCGCGTTGCCGAAGAACAGGCCCGCGCCAAGGTTCAGGCCGTACCAAACTAATCTCCGTCATTGACGAGAGACGACAGAAACCCGGGTCAACGCCCGGGTTTTTTAATGCCTGTATTTATTCCAGATGGCCTTATCACCCATGGCGAGAACCAGCTTGCCATGGGCGGCAGCTGTTTCCGGGTCCAGTCTCGATGGCAAGGCCCGTGGCCGGACGGGAATATCGATGGGGCCATCATCGACAACATCATTGGTACGGGCTTTGGTCCCACCGCCGAAGCCAAGCGCAGTCTGGCGACCGCCAATCATCTCGATATAGACTTCTGCCAGAAGTTCGGAGTCGAGCAAAGCTCCGTGTCTGGTGCGGTGCGCATTGTCGATACCATACCGGCGGCAGAGCGCATCGAGCGAGTTTGGGCCCATCGGATGCTTGCGCCGCGCCATGGACAGGGTGTCTGTCACAAGTTCCGGCGACACCGGCTCTATGCCCAGCCTTGCAAACTCCGCATTGATGAAACCCATATCGAAGGTCGCATTGTGCGCTACCCAGCGCGCACCTTCGAAGAAGTCGCGGATTTCCTGGACGACATCTGCAAATTTCGGCTTGTCGCGCAGAAACTCATCGGTAATTCCGTGAACCGCCAGCGCATCGGGGTGCACTTTGCGATCTTCCGGGTTGATATAGAGATGCAGCGTTTTGCCCGTCGGGAAGTGATTGAAAAGCTCAATGCCGCCGATTTCGATGATACGGTCGGCCTTGGATTCCAGACCGGTGGTTTCCGTATCGAAAATGATCTCACGCATTGTCTTCTCTTTCCTCTCGCGCCGAGCGCAACATCTCAAGCACTGCACGGACTTGGTCGCGGGCGTCGTCGACGCTGGTGTTGGTATCGATCACAAAATCAGCACGTGATCTCTTTTCCTCATCCGGCATCTGCCGTGCAAGGATCAATTCAAATTTCTCTTCCGTCATGCCGGGTCGGGCTAGAACACGCTCGCGCTGTCGCTTCGGTGAACAAGTCACAACGACGACAGTATCGACCCGGTTTTCCGCACCTGTCTCAAAGAGCAGCGGTATATCAAGAAGCGCAAATTCGGCGTTGCCATGGCGTGCCTGCTCCAGAAATTCATCCTGCTTCTGCCGGACCAGAGGATGAACAATCTTCTCGAGGATCTGAAAATTAGCCGGATTCTGTCGAAGGATATCTCCGAGTTTCTGCCGGTCAACCTTTCCATCCTGCGTGGTGCCGGGAAAGGCCTTTTCCACCAGCGCCACGGCCTCACCCTCATAGAGTTGGTGCACAACCGCATCGGAATCACAGACCGCGACACCCTCTTGCGCAAACAGCTTGGCAGTCGTTGATTTGCCAGTGCCAATCGATCCTGTGAGCCCGATGGTAATCATCAATGACTCGCAATATCGGCGATAATCATTTCTCGCAATTCTTCATCCACCTCAGGCATTGGCCCGAACCATTTCTGAAAGCCGGGTTTTGCCTGATGAAGCAGCATGCCCAATCCGTCCACCGTCGCAAAACCCTGACGCTCAGCCATCGCGAGAATGGGTGTCTGGAGGGGCACATAGACAATATCAGTCACGACGGCACCAGCAGACAATGTCGAGAAATCAATCTCTGGCGCACCATGACCATCCATGCCGAGAGAGGTCGTGTTGACGAAGAGACCGCACCCCGACATCACCTCCTGCAATGCATCGAAGGCATGGGCGTGGACAGTCTTTCCAAACCGATCTTTCAATTCCCTGGCACGATCCACGGTCCGGTTGACCACATGGATGTCTTGATAGCCGCGGTTGCGCAGCGCCTGAATGACCGCACGGCTTGCCCCGCCGGCGCCAAGAACGACCGCTTTGCCGCCCTTGTCCCAGCCCGCATGGCAAGCATCGAGATTGGACACAAAACCATAACCATCCGTATTGGTGGCATGAACAAGCCCGTCTTCCAGCCACACCGTGTTGGCTGCGCCCATCTCCTGCGCAATCTCATCTGGACGATCAGCCAATCGGTAGGCGGATTCCTTGTGGGGAATCGTCACATTACCGCCGACAAATCCACCATTGGTCCCATTCTTCAAATCGGACATGAAGGTCGCGAAATTGTCTGGTGTAATTTCAACCGCCTCATAGGTTCCCGCAATACCGAACCGCTTCAACCAATGTCCATGAATGAGCGGCGAGCGCGAGTGCTTGATCGGGTAGCCGGTGACGAAGGCCTTGATGGTTAATGTTTCACGTGAATCAACCATCGATCAGGCCCAATGTGTGAAGTTTCGTTAATAATGGCAGCAGCGGCAAGCCGAGGATCGTGAAATAATCCCCCTCAATGGCGCTGAACAACTGAATGCCCTCGCCTTCGAGCTGATAGGCGCCGACACTGGACAGCACTTTTTCCCCCACCCGCTCCAGGTGGCGGTGAACAAATGATGGGTGAAGTTCGCGCATCGTCATATCGGCAAATGTCACGATCTCCCAAAGGATCTCGCCATTGCGGGCGATGGCCGCGCCGCAGTTCAAACGATGGGTCTTTCCTGACAATGACATGAGATTGGCATGCGCTTGCGCCATGTCTTTAGGCTTGTGATAAATCCTGGTCCCAAACGACATCGTCTGATCGCAACCCACCACCATGGCGTCCGGCTTTACCGCGCTGACCGCAAGCGCCTTCGCCTTGGCAAGCTCTACGGCAATCCTGTCCGGCGTCGCTCCATCCTTTTCAAGAGCAGCATCAATGGCGCGCTCATCAATATCGGCAGGCTCGGCGGAAAATGTCAGTCCAGCATTGCGCATCAACATTTGTCGTGATGCGCTGGAGGAAGCGAGTATCAGCTCTGGTTTCATCAACCGGGGTCTCCAAACAAGGGTGCGAAGGGGATTACCGTGTCCGTGGGCGCAGGGCAAGAATGGCTGCCGCCGTCTCTTCAATCGAGCGCCTGGTTACGTCAATCAATGGCCAGTTGTTGCGGGCGCAGAGCGCGCGGGCGTATTTCAGCTCCTCCATGATGGTGGCGCGGTCAATATATTGTCCGCGATCAAAGCCACCCGTCGTGCCCAACTCACGGTTTTCACGCACCTGGGATATACGGTCAGACGTTGCGACGAGACCGACAATCAGCGGCTTTGTTGCCTTATAAAGACTGTCGGGCAAAGGCACGTCCGGCACCACAGGTATATTGGCGGTCTTGATGCCGCGATTGGCTAGATAGATGCTGGTTGGCGTTTTTGACGTTCGGCTGATGCCGATGATAACGACATCCGCTTCATCATAATGTTCCGGCATCTGCCCATCATCATGGTCCATGGCATAGTTCAGCGCTTCGATGCGGGCAAAATAATCCGCGTTGAGGGCATGCTGCGCACCGACCCTTCGCCGCGAGACCGCACCCAGATAGGTCTGGAAAATGCCGATGACCGGCTCCAGAACATTGACGCAGGGCACACCGATTGCATGGCATTGAAGGTCGAGGAACTCGGCCAGCTGCTCATCGACAATGGTGTAGAGCACGATGCCCGGTTCCTTATCGATGCTGTCGATGACCTTTTGCAGCTGTTTCTGGTTTCGGATCATCGGATAAACATGCTCAAGCGGCATGGCAGAGTGAAACTGCGCAGAAACCGCCCTGCCCGCGGACATCAGAGTCTCGCCGGTTGAGTCAGAAATCAGGTGCAGATGGAAGAAACTTTTTGGGTTCTCCACGTTGTTTTTCTCTCCCTGTTGATAGAGGTGCACAACATGAGGGCTGGAAGCCATCGCCGGGTCACCGAGCGTATAACTTCCGTTTTATCCACAATTGGCTTTCCGGTGTAGCCAGCAAATCGGTGATTGTGGATTATGGGGAGAGATAAAGGCGATTAAATTTCATCCAGAGCTTATCCACAGGGCTGGCTATCACGCGCTCTCTCCCAAATCATTGAATCTGCTAATAAATTTCCATTGATCCGCACAGTTTTCCCATTTGCCCAGTCCGCTATCCGATTGGATCAGCCTTTCCCACAGATGCGGCATTTAGACTGGATGAATTTTAATCCTTGCTACTCACAGACTCTAAGAAATAGAAAATCATTTAGATCTATTAGATTTTATTTTTAGAGAAGATGTGTGCATGGCTGAGCGAAGCGTAATCCGGGTTCTCAACGGTGAGACACTCTCCCCACCTCCGATCTGGCTTATGAGACAGGCAGGACGATATCTGCCGGAGTACCGCGAGACGAGGAAGACAGCAGGGAGTTTTCTCGATCTCTGTTATAATCCAGAGCTTGCGACAGAAGTGACGCTCCAGCCCATCCGTCGCTTCGATCTCGATGCTGCAATTCTGTTTTCAGATATTCTCGTGATCCCGGATGCCCTGAACCGCAATGTCACCTTCACGGAAGGCAGGGGTCCGGCCATGGACCCGATCAATCCGGAAGAGATTTCCGCACTGAAGGGTGATGGCGTTCTGGCGCATCTGGCCCCGGTCTTTGAGACGGTGAAGCGCCTGAGACATGAGCTCCCCGAAAAGACCACCCTTCTTGGTTTCTGCGGTGCGCCCTGGACTGTGGCGACCTACATGATTGCTGGCCACGGAACACCCGATCAGGCGCCGGCCCGCCTTTTCGGTTATCAACACCCCGAAGCGATGGAAAAGCTGCTGGCGTTTCTGGCTGAGATGTCTGCCGATTATCTCGTTTCACAGATTGATGCCGGTGCCGATGCCGTTCAGATTTTCGATTCCTGGGCGGGCGTGCTGGGCGAGAAGGAATTCGAGGACTACGCGGTGAAGCCTGTTGCGCGCATCATCGCCTCCGTTCGTGCCCGCCGTCCCGGTGCCAAGATCATCGCATTCGCCAAGGGTGCCGGTATTCTCTTGAAGGATTATCGCCAGAAGACGGGAGCGAATGCCATTGGTCTCGACTGGAGTGTTCCCCTCTCCTTCGCCCAGGAGCTTCAAAAGGATGGCGCGGTTCAGGGCAACCTTGATCCGATGCGGATGGTTTCCGGCGGCAAGTCCCTCGATGAGGGCATCGACGCCATCCTTCAGGTCCTGGGCAACGGCCCGCTGATCTTCAATCTCGGTCATGGCATCACGCCGCAAGCGGATCCTGAGAATGTCGCCAGACTTGTATCGCGTGTTCGCTCCTATGGAGCCAGATGATGAGCGACAACGCCCAGACATCAGCCACAGCAGGCCGAAAGACCCGGTTGCGGGCAGGAGCAGCACTGGCTGTCTTCGTTGGCATGGTGGCTGTGGTGCTGCATGTCGATCCGGCTGATGCCTATCTGTGGATCAAGGCCCTTCACATCATCGCGGTCATCTCATGGATGGCAGGTCTGTTCTATTTGCCCCGGCTGTTCATCTACCACACGGATGCTGCGCCGGGCTCTGATAAGTCCGAGACCTTCAAGATCATGGAACAGAGACTGATGAAGGTCATCATGAACCCTGCCATGATGATTTCCTGGGTGCTCGGGCTCTATCTCGCCTGGTCGGTCTATGGCTTTTCGGGTGGGTGGCTTCATGCCAAAATCGCACTCGTCGTTGCCATGACTGTGACGCATGTGTATTTCAGCCGCAGTGTTCGCCGCTTTGCACGGGACGAAAACACCTGCAATGCCCGTCACTGGCGGTTGATGAATGAAGTTCCAACCCTTCTGATGATCGCAATCGTCATACTTGTGGTTGTGAAACCCTTCGCATAACGGCTCATCACGATAATTTTCTCGGAATTGGTGCTTTCCTCTTGCGGGTTTCGGGTTGAGCCGCTATTTTCCGCACACTCATCTCAATGGCATGTGAATTATTCAGCCGTCTGCGGGACACCCTCAGTACCTGATTCGCGATCAAGCCTTCCCCCACACACATATTTAAAACGGTCTTTCTCTTCATGGCTGAAATGAAGCTTCAGGAACTTAAGAGCAAATCTCCGACTGATTTGCTGACTTTTGCCGAATCCCTGGAAGTCGAAAACGCGAGCACGATGCGCAAGCAGGAGCTCATGTTTGCTATCCTCAAGGTTCTGGCGAGCCAGGACGTCGAGATCATTGGTGAAGGTGTCGTTGAAGTTCTTCAGGACGGTTTCGGCTTCTTGCGTTCCGCGAATGCCAACTACCTCCCCGGCCCCGACGATATCTATATTTCGCCATCGCAGATCCGCCGTTTCTCGCTGAAAACAGGCGATACGGTGGAAGGCCCGATCCGTGGGCCCAAGGAAGGTGAGCGTTATTTCGCCCTTCTGAAAGTCAACACGATCAATTTCGATGACCCGGAGAAGATCCGTCATAAGGTCCACTTCGACAATTTGACGCCGCTTTACCCGAATGAGCGGTTCAAACTGGAACTGGAAATTCCGACATCCAAGGATCTGTCCGCCCGCGTGATGGATCTCGTCACGCCGCTCGGCAAGGGCCAGCGTGGATTGATCGTCGCGCCACCGCGCACTGGTAAGACAGTTCTGTTGCAGAATATCGCGCACTCGATCACCGCGAACCATCCAGAATGCTATCTGATCGTGCTTCTCATCGATGAGCGGCCGGAAGAAGTGACGGACATGCAGCGCTCCGTTAAGGGCGAAGTTGTTTCCTCCACTTTCGATGAGCCAGCCGTTCGCCACGTTCAGGTCGCGGAGATGGTCATTGAAAAGGCCAAGCGCCTTGTCGAACATGGCCGTGACGTCGTTATCCTGCTGGATTCGATCACACGTCTCGGACGCGCCTACAACACCGTTGTTCCCTCTTCCGGCAAGGTCTTGACCGGTGGTGTGGATGCGAACGCCCTTCAGAGGCCTAAGCGTTTCTTCGGTGCGGCTCGTAACATCGAAGAAGGCGGCTCGCTGACCATCATCGCGACGGCCCTGATCGATACTGGCAGCCGTATGGATGAAGTCATCTTTGAAGAGTTCAAGGGTACTGGTAACTCGGAAATCGTTCTGGATCGCAAGGTGGCCGATAAGCGCATCTTCCCATCTATGGATATTCTCAAATCCGGTACGCGTAAGGAAGACCTCCTCGTGCCGCGCCAGGATCTTCAGAAAATCTTTGTTCTTCGCCGGATTCTCGCGCCAATGGGAACAACGGATGCCATCGAGTTCCTGATCGACAAGCTGAAGCAGACAAAGACAAATGGCGATTTCTTCGAATCGATGAACACCTGATTCATCGGCCTGTCTTGTAGCAATGAGTGATAAGGCCGCGTCTGGAAAACGGACGCGGCCAATTGTTTGAGAGGTAGGGAGAACCAGATGGCGCACTCGGAAAGTACAATATATGCGCTTTCAAGTGGGCGCCTGCCAGCGGGTGTCGCTGTACTACGCATCAGCGGAGCGGAAGCGTTTAATGCGCTGGCAGCGCTGATCGGTCCTCGACTGCCCTCACCTCGGAATGCGTCCCTTAAAACGATTCGAAACCGAAACAATGAGGTTTTGGATCAGGCTCTTGTCCTTGTGTTTCCCGGTCCTAATTCTTTTACCGGCGAAGATTGCGTGGAAATCCAGCTTCACGGAAGCCTTGCGGTTGTTGACGCGGTGTTTGCCGAGTTGGACGCCATTCCCGGGCTTCGACCTGCCGAAGCCGGAGAGTTTTCTAAGCGCGCCTTTGATAATGGCAAGATGGACCTGCTGGAAGTCGAGGGTCTGGCAGATCTTCTGAAAGCGGAAACGGAAATGCAAAGGCGGCTCGCCGTCGAGCAGACTTCTGGGAGACTGTCAGCGGTTTATGATGGCTGGGCAAACAAGCTCACCCGCTGCCGTGCGTTGATCGAGGCGGAGCTCGATTTCTCGGATGAGGAAGACGTGCCTGACTCCGTAGCGGCGCAGGTCTGGGATGAAGTCGGTAAACTGCATCTGGAGATTTCCCAGCATCTGAGCGGTAACGCATCCTCGGAAATCATTAGGGATGGTTTCAAAGTCGCCCTCGTTGGCGCGCCGAATGTGGGTAAATCAAGCCTTCTGAATGCATTGAGCGGACGTGACGTCGCTATTGTGACTGATATTGCCGGGACCACGCGCGATGTGATCGACGTTGACCTCAATATTGCCGGTTACCTTGTGCGGCTCTACGACACGGCCGGTCTGCGAGAGACTGTTGACCTAGTTGAGATTGAAGGGATTTCTCGAGCCCGCAGAACTGCGGCCCAGGCTGATCTCGTTTTGCTTCTCTGCGATATCGATTCGGAATCGCAACAAATTGAAACGGCGGGAGATACGACCGTCCTACGCCTGGTAACCAAAGCTGATCTGCTCGGTGGCGATGTGCTTACTGACTGTGATCTCGCCATATCCGCCAAGACCGGCATTGGCCTCGATGCGTTGAGATTGGCGATTACCTCTGAGATTCAAAAGCGCGTTGGCTCGAGCCATGGGCTAGCTCCCGTTCGCGCTCGTCATAAGAAACGCCTTGAAGAGACGCTCAACTATGTTAGTGATGCGCAGAATTCCGAAGGAATGGACCTTGCAATCAGGTCGGAGTATCTCAGATTGGCGGCGATGTCGCTGGGGCGTATAACCGGACGCGTCGATGTTGAGGATTTGCTCGGTGTGATTTTCTCCGAGTTCTGTATCGGAAAATGATTCACGTGAAACATTGAGCCGGACGCGGCTTCAAGAAACAAGGATTTATTATAATGACATATGATGTCGTTGTAATTGGCGGAGGTCATGCCGGTAGCGAAGCGGCCGCTGCTGCCGCACGTCACGGTGCAAAGACGGCGCTGCTCACCCATAATGCGCAGACAATCGGTATCATGTCCTGCAACCCTGCCATTGGTGGTTTGGGTAAGGGTCATTTGGTCCGCGAAATCGATGCGCTTGATGGATTGATGGGCCGCGTTGCCGATGCGGCTGGCATTCAATTTCGTATGCTGAACAGAAAAAAGGGTCCTGCCGTTCGTGGGCCCCGCACCCAGGCAGACCGCAAGCTTTATAAGCAAGCGATGCAGCGCGAGATCGCTGAGATCGGCAATCTGAACGTTGTCGAAGGCGATGCCTATGATATCGAGTTCAAGGACGGAGTCATTTCTGCGGTCGTTCTGGCCAGTGGAGAGAAGATCGCTTGCCGTGCAGTCGTCCTAACAAGCGGCACATTCCTTCGAGGCTTGATCCATATCGGTTCCGAAAAGATTCCGGCTGGCCGTGTTGGCGAGAAACCTTCCGTTGGTCTGTCGGACACTCTGGCGCGTGCTGGCCTTAAAATGGGCCGGCTGAAAACCGGAACACCGGCGCGGCTTGACGGCAGGACGATCGATTGGGACGCAGTTGAGCGCCAAGGCGCGGACGAGGATCCAATTCCTTTCTCCTTCATGACGGATACGATCTCAAACCGGCAGATCGAATGCGGTGTTACCCGCACCACGCCTGCGGGTCATAAAATTATTCAGGATAATATCCACCTTTCAGCCATGTATTCTGGTCAGATCGAAGGCGTCGGCCCGCGCTATTGCCCGTCGATCGAAGACAAAATCGTTCGCTTCGGCGAGCGTGATGGCCACCAGATATTCCTCGAGCCAGAAGGGCTTGATGACGACACGATATATCCCAACGGTATTTCGACGTCTCTTCCTCTGTCCGTGCAGGAGATGTTCATTCATACGATCCCGGGTCTGGAGAAGGTCAAAATTCTTCAGGCGGGCTATGCAATCGAATATGATTACGTCGATCCCAGAGAATTGCGCCCGTCGCTCGAATGCCGGAAAATTCCCGGTCTGTTTCTGGCTGGGCAAATCAACGGTACAACCGGCTATGAAGAGGCGGCGGCGCAGGGGCTTGTGGCTGGGCTTAACGCTTCGCTACTGGCTAGCAATAGGGCTCCCCTGCATTTCAGCCGGACCGAATCCTATATCGGCGTCATGATTGATGATCTGACGTCCAAAGGTGTATCAGAGCCATACCGCATGTTTACGTCTCGTGCCGAGTACCGCTTATCGCTTCGCGTCGATAATGCAGACCTTCGGTTGACGCCGGTTGGTCTGGCGGCTGGCATTGTCGACGCATCGCGCGCGAAGCGATACGGTGAATTTGTAGATGACCTTGACCAGGCGCGTACCCGTCTGCAGGATTTGTCCATTACGCCATCGCAAGCTGGCGTCCACGGGTTGAAGCTCAACCGCGATGGGCAGAGGCGAACAGCTTATGAACTCCTCGCCTATCCTGATACAACCGTTGACAGCCTTAAGCAGGTCTGGCCTGAGCTTTCCGCTTTGTCTCCGAAAATCGCTGAGGTTCTGGAAATCGAAGCGAGCTACGCGGTCTATATGAAGCGTCAGCATGCTGACATCGTCGATATCAAGCGTGATGAAGACCGAGCCATACCGGATGACTTCGATTTTACACAGCTGTCCGGCCTTTCGAGCGAGCTGAAGCAGAAGCTTCAGGCCGCCCGCCCTACCAGCATTGCGCAGGCAGCGAGAGTGGATGGAATGACACCCGCTGCGATATCGCTAATCCTTGCCTTGGTAAGAAAAGGCTCTGCCTCCACCGTCGAAAAGCGCACAGCACAGCTATAACGAGTCCTAGCATGATGATAAACGGCCAGAGTGTTTCACGTGAAACACAAGAACGACTCGAGCATTTTGTCGAGCTTTTCAAGAAATGGAATGCCACGACAAATCTGGTGGCTCCCTCCACTCTTCCAGAGCTATGGTCGCGCCATATTGCCGATAGTGCCCAGATATTCCATCTGTCCTCCCAGTCCCGAACTTGGGTAGACCTGGGTAGTGGTGGGGGTTTTCCGGGAATTATCACGGCCATTCTGCTGGCCGAGCAGCAGGATGGATGGGTTCATCTCGTTGAAAGCAATAATAAGAAAGCCGGATTCCTGCGCGTTGCGCTGAAAGAAACCGGCGCACGCGGCTCGGTCCATCCGGTTAGAATCGAAACTGCGCCTTCGCTTGTAGGTCCCTGTGATGCTGTCTCTACACGCGCACTGGCAGAGCTTGATGCATTGTTCGATTACATCCATCCGTGGGTCGTTTTGAACGGTGAATTGCGTTCCTATCTCAACAAAGGCAGGGATTACGAAGCCGAGGTGCAGAAAGCCCGTATTCGTTGGGATTTCGATCTGATAAGACATCAAAGCAGTATAGAAGCGAGCTCTGTAGTGCTCGAAATCAGTGATCTACGTCGAAAAGCTGATTGACCAGGTCAGGTACGGCATCATGTTTGAAAAAAATCGCATCATTACGATCGCCAATCAAAAGGGTGGTGTGGGAAAGACGACCACGGCCATCAATCTGGCAACCGCTTTGGCGGCAATTGGTGAGCGTGTTCTTCTGGTTGATCTCGATCCACAGGGCAATGCGAGCACGGGACTTGGCATAGACCGTCGCGAGCGTAAGCTTTCATCTTACGATCTGTTGATTGGCGCCAATTCAATCAGCGAAGTCGTTGTCCCAACAGCCGTTCCCAATCTCGACATTGTCGCATCAACGATGGATTTGCTGGGCTTCGAGATGGAAGTGGCGAATTCGTCCAACCGCGTCTTTCTGCTGCGAAGCGCGTTGCATTCCGCTGAGGCTCTGGCTTATTCCTACATTCTGGTTGACTGCCCTCCTTCGTTCAATTTGCTGACGATGAATGCCATGGCAGCAGCGCATTCCGTTCTGGTCCCTCTCCAATGCGAATTCTTTGCGCTCGAAGGTCTCAGCCAGCTACTCGATACGGTCAATCAGATACGCGGCACGGTCAATCCGGCTCTAGATATTCAAGGCATCGTTCTGACGATGTTCGATTCCCGCAACAATCTCGCGCAACAGGTTGTGAACGATGTTCGTACGCATCTTGGGGAAAAGGTCTACCACACCCTCATCCCTCGGAATGTCCGTGTGTCTGAGGCGCCATCCTATGGTAAGCCAGCGATCCTGTATGATCTGAAATGTGCGGGCAGCCAGGCCTATTTGCAGCTGGCGTCCGAAGTCATTCAGCGTGAACGCTTGCGGAAGGCGGCGTAGCAAGGCTTGCTGTCTGGATTGTTGACGGCTAACGCCTCTGATATCCTGACGTAAGCGGTTAAGCCAGTTTGGGCTGGCAGGTTATTTTGGAGTATTTTTCATGAGCGACGATCTATCCAAACGCCGGTTGGGGCGCGGCCTTGCCGCATTGATTGGCGAGATGGACCAGCCTCTGCCTGTTGGCGGAGAGCAGCGTCCCGTGAGCCCGGACCGGATGATCCCGATCGAGTTCATCGCTCGTAGCCCGCGCAATCCTCGTCGTCATTTTGACGAGAGCGAGCTCCAGGATCTGGCATCATCGATCCGGCAGCATGGTATCGTACAGCCTGTCGTTGTGAGAACGGTTGAGCCCAACCGTTACGAGATTATCGCCGGTGAACGCCGATGGCGCGCCGCGCAGCTTGCAGGCTTTACGGAAGTGCCCGTCATCGTGCGTGACGTGGATGATCGGACGGCGCTGGAGCTTGCGATCGTTGAAAACGTTCAGCGCTCGGACCTCAACCCGCTCGAAGAAGCGCTTGGTTATGACCAGCTGATTGCCGAGCATGGTTATACGCAAAACGATCTCGGTGAAATCATTGGTAAGAGCCGCAGCCATGTTGCCAACAGCCTGCGTCTTCTGAAGCTGCCTGATGCCGTTCGTGACATGCTGGCTGAGGGTACGCTTTCGGCAGGCCATGCGCGTGCGCTCGTGCCGACGTCCGATCCAACCTATCTTGCGCGCAACATCGTGTCACGCGGGCTATCGGTTCGCGATGCTGAGCGCCTTGCGCAGGCAGATATCAGGGCGCAGCTTGATCCTATGCACGCCCGCAAGCCGGAACACGAGAAAGATTCCGACACGATTGCGTTGGAGCGTACGCTAGCCGACGCTCTCGGCCTGGATGTGAAAATCAATCACAAGGGAACGGGCGGGCATATCCGCATCAACTACCGCACGTTGGAGCAGTTGGAAGCCGTTTGCCGCCTGCTGGAACAGAATTAAGCTCTATTCCGCTTAGCTAGTGATCAGGATCGTCGGGGGCGGTGCCCTCGCCGGTCAAAAATCTATCGCGCGCCCTTTGATTTCCCAATCTCCGAAGCGCACCGGCTCGGCGCCGCCGCGTCCACCCGTTTCCGGGGGGAGTTCCATCTCTTTCGCCTGCTTACGGCGTTGCTCTGCTTCTGCCAGCGCGCGCTCAGCGGCGGGTGACAGGACTTTGACGACATCATCGTTATTGTCGTGATCGGGCGTATCCATATCTCAGACCTCATGACGCGATATTGAAAAGCGTTTCTTCGTCACCCAGATTATAGAAGTCGTGGGCTTGATAAGCAATTTCACTTTTTGCGGAGATTTTTTGATGAACATGATGCGTACTGCCATGCTGTTGGCGTTCATGACAGCCTTGTTCATGGGTCTCGGTTTCCTCATCGGTGGGCGGGGCGGCATGATGATTGCGCTGCTGTTTGCGGCGGGCATGAACCTGTTTTCCTACTGGAATTCAGACAAGATGGTGCTGAAGGCCTATCACGCGCAGGAGATTGACGAGCATAATGCGCCCGAATTCTTCTCGATGATCCGTGATCTCTCTCACAATGCCAATCTGCCGATGCCGAAAGTCTATGTCTATGACAGCCCGCAGCCGAACGCCTTCGCAACCGGCCGCAATCCTGAGAACGCGGCGGTCGCAGCATCCACAGGCCTGATGGAGCAATTGACGCCGAATGAGGTGGCGGCGGTCATGGCGCATGAGCTTGCGCATATTCAGAACCGTGACACATTGATCATGACCATAACCGCGACGCTCGCGGGTGCTATTTCGATGCTTGGCAATCTCGCCTTCTTCATGGGCGGCAATCGCGAGAACAACAATCCGCTCGGCTTTATCGGTGTGATCGTCGGTATGATCGTTGCGCCCTTTGCTGCCATGCTGGTGCAAATGGCCATCAGCCGCACACGGGAATATTCTGCCGACCGTCGCGGTGCGGAAATATGCGGTAACCCATTGTGGCTGGCTTCGGCGCTGCAGAAGATTTCAGGCGCTGCGCAACGCATTCACAATGAGGATGCCGAGCGCAATCCCGCCACAGCGCATATGTTTATCATCAATCCGCTCTCCGGCCAGAAGATGGACAACCTGTTTTCGACCCATCCGAATGCCGAAAACCGGATTGCGGCTTTGCAAGCCATGTCACAGGAATTTTCTCGACCATCGACCTATCAGCCTACAAGTGCTAAGCCGGTCCGCAAATCACGCTCCGTCCCGAATATTGGTGGCGGAAAAGAAGACAATAATGAGCGTAAAGGTCCCTGGTCTTGACATCCGATTCCTCTGCCAAACCGGCAAAACAGTTTAAACGTCGCCCGTCTGGTAGAAATGTCGACTCATCCGAATTCGAGGGTGAGTGGAAGCCCGGCCTTGGGTCGCGCGTTGCTGCGGTTAAAATCCTGTCGGCGGTTCTCGACAAGCAGACCTCCCTTGACGGGATGATGGATGCTGAAAACGGCAATCCGGTCTATCGGGCGCTGAGTGTGGCGGACCGTGCTCTGGTGCGCGCTATCGTCAACACTGCACTTCGCCATCTGCCGCGCATCGAGCATGCGCTTGGCATGCTGCTGGACGGCCCCCTGCCCCAGGGTGCGCGCTCCTTGCACCATGTTCTCGTGGTTGGTGCGGCGCAGATGCTTTATCTCGATGTGCCTGACCATTCGGCGGTCGATCTCGCCGTTGAGCAGGCCCATCGCGACCCGCGCAACAAACGTTTCGTGAAACTCGTCAATGCTGTCTTGCGCCGTCTGGGCCGTGAAAAAGATGCAGTGCTTGAGGCCGTCAGCACCATTCCGGTTTTGCCGAAATGGTTCTACAGCAGGCTTGCCAAGGTTTACGGTGAAGACGCCGCAGCGCGCATGGCGCAAGCCCAGCTCATTCCGTCGGTCATCGATATTACCGTCAAATCTGAGCCTGAACTCTGGGCCGAAAAGCTGAACGGCCAGGTGATGCCGAATGGCACTGTCCGCCTAGGTTCTTTCGAGGGCTCTGTCTCGGCGCTTGAAGGTTTCGATCAGGGCGAATGGTGGGTGCAGGACTTTTCAGCCAGCATGCCGGTGCGCCTGATGGGCGATCTCAAGGGTAAGCGCGTGGCTGACCTGTGTGCTGCCCCCGGAGGCAAGACCGCGCAGCTTATTCTGAGCGGTGCAGCGGTCACGGCGCTGGACCAATCTGGCAACCGGCTGAAGCGGCTTCGTGAAAACCTGGGCCGCCTCCAAATGCAGGCGGAACTGGTTGAAACCAACATGCTCAAGTTTCAGCCGACGGAGCTTTTCGATGCCGTTCTGCTAGATGCACCCTGCTCTTCCACGGGAACTCTGCGCAAGCATCCTGATGTTTGCTGGACCAAGGATGAGAAGGATATCGCCAAGCTTGCCGGTTTGCAGGAGCAGATGTTGCGCCACGCCATAACGCTGGTCAAGCCGGGCGGCATCGTCGTCTTTTCCAATTGCTCCCTCGACCCATCCGAGGGTGAAGAGATGGTCGCCAAGGTTCTGGCCAGTGAAACATCGCTTGAACGGGTGCCTGTGACGGTCGACGCTTTCCCCGGAATGGAGATTGCGGTCAACCCCGATGGCGACCTTCGCACGACACCTGACATGTTCGGTGGTGTCGATGGCTTCTACGCCACGGTCCTGCGCCGGGTTTGAAAGCCTAATTCTCCCGACAGCCCACACAAGACGCTCCCTTTGAGGCCCTTGCCATATCGCCCTTAGCGATCTGGCCGGGGTTGGAGCCTTGTCGTGACTGCGTATATTTTGTTAACGGAATATGAAGTTTTCCGTGAAAGATTAAATGATTGTTTCAATGCTGGACAGAACCCCTTGGTCTTCGTGCCAACATAAATCTTTGCGCGGAGGGGAAACACACGTTTGGTAAAATCCCTGAACAGTCGCTTCGGTACCGCAGGCTTGTTTCTACGCACCCTCAGAACTCATGTGATGACCGAGGTTGCGGTTCTGCGTCTGAAGGTCCTGAAGCTCGCAGATCGCGCGCCTCGCGGCCTCGTGGCGGCGCCCACGGATCTGCGGGCTGCCGATCCCTACGTCGCGCAGGAACTTGTCCATGGGCGCATCGCTCTGGGCGGGCGTATTCTCGACACTGGCGGGGCATCGCCCTTTTCCATGGAAATGCCGTCTCTGGCATTTGAAGAAAGGCTGCATGCTTTCAGCTGGTTGAGGCATGTTCGGGTGGCGAAGTCCGAGGAAGCCTGCATTCGTGCCCGCATGTTGGTTTCCGACTGGATGTCCCAGCACGGGCGCAAGATCAAGGGCGTTGCGTGGGCACCTGAAACAACGGCGCAGCGGTTGATTGCGTGGCTGTCGCACTCCCCTGTCATTCTTCAGAATGCCGATGCGGGCTTCTATCGCCGCTTCCTTCGAAATCTCGGCTATCATGTCGCCTATCTCAACTTCATCGCAAAATATGCGCCGGATGGTGAAATCAGGCTGAAGATCCGCATTGCGCTTGCTATTGCGTCTATCGCGCTGCCCAACCGGCCAGCGCGGATGGCGCATATTGGCATGAAGCTTGATCGCGAGCTGGAGCGACAGGTGCGGCCAGACGGTGGGCATGTGTCTCGTAACCCTCGTATCATGCTGGAATTGCTGCTCGATCTGCTGCCGCTTCGGCAAAGCTACATCAATCTGGGCCATGACGTGCCGCCTGGGCTTGTGCCGGCCATAGACCGCATGTTTCCTGCACTTCGCTTCTTCCGCCATCAGGATGGCGATCTGGCTCTTTTCAACGGGTCTACGGCGACGCTTGCGAATGAGCTTGCCTCTGTTCTGCGCTATGATGAAACCTCGGGGCGTCCCTCCCGGGCCTTGCCTGATATTGCCTATCAACGTCTCTCGGCGGAAGACACCGTCATCATCGTTGATACGGGTACGCCGCTGTCCATGGCGCTGTCGCGGGGAGCCCATTGTGGCTGCCTGTCTTTCGAGATGTCTTCGGTCCGCAACCGGTTCATCATCAATTCCGGCTTTCCTTCCTATGCCACAATGGATTTCCGGCGGGCCAGCCGTTCGACTGCTGCCCATTCTACATTGACGATTGAGGATACGTCCTCGTCGCGTCTGTCCCGCTCTCGGCTTCTTGGGCCTATCATGGTGGCAGGCATCAGCGGGGTTAAGGTTCAGCGTGAGACGGACCCGAACGGAGCGGATACGCTGACAGCGTCTCATGATGGCTATCTGAGGGAGTTCGGCTACATTCATGAGCGTGAGCTTTCCCTGGCGGCTCTTGGCAACAAGATCAAAGGCCGCGATCTGGTTCGGTTGGCAGATGAGGACCAGAAACAAGTGCCTGCTTTGGTCGAGGCTGTTTCACGTTTCCATATTCATCCGGCCATCGAGCTTGAGCGGCTGGATGATGACACGGTGATGATGCGTGCTGCAGACGGAACAAGCTGGGTGTTTTCAGCACCCGGCCAACCTGTGACCATCTCTGACGATGTCTTTATGGCAGATGCCTCCGGCATACGCCCCTCGCAACAGTTGGAAATCCGGTTTGAGGTTTCGGGCACGCGAGACATCCGTTGGCTTATTGAAAGAAAGCTCTAGGCATCCAAGCATCGCTTATCGGTGAAAAATCTGCGTTGATGTTCCGCTTATGCCTGCGTTCTGTTTATTAATGGGCGAAGCTGTGCTAACGCGGCGGCAACCGCCGGAACGAGAGATTTCCGGCCTTTCCTCCACCATGTACGGAGTTGCCCGATGGCCGTCGTTTCCAAGAAGATTCCCGCACCCGATAAGGTCAAGATCCGCACCGCCTTGCTGTCGGTCTCTGACAAGACAGATATTGTCGAACTTGCTGGTGCTCTCGTCAAACTTGGCGTCAAGCTTCTGTCGACGGGCGGAACATCCAAGGCGATTGCCGATGCGGGACTGCCGGTGACGGATGTGTCCGATATCACGAAATTTCCGGAAATCATGGATGGTCGCGTCAAGACGCTGCACCCCAACGTCCATGGCGGCCTTTTGGCGATCCGGGATGATGCGGACCATGTCGACGCGATGAAGCTGCATGGTATCGAAGCCATCGATCTCTCGATCATCAATCTCTATCCGTTTGAAGAGGTCCGCGCCAAGGGCGGCGATTATCCGACGACGGTTGAGAATATCGACATTGGTGGCCCGGCCATGATCCGTGCATCGGCCAAGAACCATGCCTATGTGACTGTCATTACCGACCCAAGCGATTATCCAGAGCTGCTAGAAGCATTGCAGGCCGATGATGGCCAGACGAGCTACGCGCTTCGCCAGCGCTTTGCCGCCAAGGCCTATGCCCGCACCGCTGCCTATGATGCCGTAATTTCCAACTGGTTTGCCGAAGCGCTGTCTATCGAAGCGCCGCATTACCGCGCAATTGGCGGCGTGCTGAAAGAAAAGATGCGTTATGGTGAAAACCCGCACCAGAGCGCCGGTTTCTACCTGACAGGCGACAAGCGTCCGGGCGTTGCCACGGCGAAGCTTTTGCAGGGCAAGCAGCTTTCCTACAACAACATCAATGACACCGACGCAGCTTATGAGCTTGTGGCGGAATTCCTTCCCGAATCTGCTCCTGCCGTTGCCATCATCAAGCATGCCAACCCTTGCGGCGTGGCAACGGGTGCGACCCTGCTGGATGCCTATAAGCGGGCGCTGGCTTGTGATCCTGTCTCGGCCTTTGGCGGTGTCATCGCGCTCAACCGCACGCTCGATGCGGAAACGGCTGAGGAGATCATTCAGCTTTTCACCGAAGTCATCATCGCGCCTGACGTGACCGAAGAGGCCCGCCTGATTGTTGCCCGCAAGCCGAATTTGCGGCTTCTGTCTGCCGGTGGTCTGCCGGATGCCCGCGCGCCGGGCATCACCGCAAAGACGGTTTCCGGCGGTCTTCTGGTTCAGAGCCGTGACAACGGCATGGTTGAAGATCTCGACCTCAAGGTCGTGACCAACCGCGCACCGACACCGCAGGAGCTTGAGGACATGAAGTTTGCCTTCAAGATTGCCAAGCACGTGAAATCCAATGCGGTCATTTATGCCAAGGACGGGCAGACTGCAGGTATTGGTGCTGGCCAGATGAGCCGTATCGATTCAGCCCGTATTGCGGCGCAGAAGGCCGAAGATGCGGCCAAGGCCATGGGCCTTGCCGAGCCGCTGACCAAGGGTTCAGCAGTTGCATCCGAAGCGTTCTATCCCTTTGCGGATGGTCTTCTGGCAGCGATTGCGGCTGGTGCGACGGCGGTTATCCAGCCGGGTGGATCGATGCGCGATCAGGACGTGATCGATGCCGCCAATGCCCATGGCGTGACCATGGTGTTTACGGGAATGCGTCACTTCAAGCATTGATGAGAATGGTTTTGGCGGGTGCTTTAAGAGGACCCGCCAACCTTCACGTAGACGAATGTTTCACGTGAGACACTGTTTTAGGTGACGGACCCGACCTGCCAAGGCACGAATTCATTGTCGCCATAGTCGTAGATCTCGCTAACCGTCTTATCGCCTGATGCCACCGCAATGATGTGCTCGAAGATTCGTTTGCCGGATTCTTCGATGGTTTCTCCGCCGGTGACGATCTCTCCGCAGTTGATATCCATATCCTCCTTCATGTGCTCGTACATTTCGGAGTTGGTGGCGATCTTGATGCAGGGAGATGGCTTGAAGCCGGACACGGAGCCGCGGCCCGTGGTGAAACAGATGACATTGCAGCCGCCAGCCACCTGGCCCGTCACGGCCACAGGGTCATAGCCTGGGGTGTCCATGAAGACAAAGCCCTGTTCTGTAACGGTCTCCGCGAATTCATAGACTGCCTTCAGCGGCATTGATCCGCCCTTTGCCACCGCTCCCAAGGATTTCTCAAGGATTGTTGTTAGCCCGCCCAGCTTGTTGCCGTGGGATGGATTGTTGTTCAGCTCGTCGCCATTGCGAGCCGTATATTCGCGCCACCATTCGATGCGTTGCATCAGCTTTTCAGCGACGGCAGGCGTCACGGCGCGGCGGGTGAGCAGGTGCTCGGCACCGTAGATCTCAGGCGTTTCAGCAAGAACCGTCGTGCCACCGTTGCGCACAATGAGGTCGGAGGCATAGCCCAGCGCCGGATTGGCGGAAATGCCGGAATAGCCATCGGAGCCGCCGCATTCCAGTGCCACCTTCAAGGCAGAGAGCGGCTGCTCAGTGCGCTTTGCCGCATTGACCATCGGCAACATGTCCTTGATCTGCGCGATGGCGGCTTCGATGGTTTTGCGGGTGCCGCCATGTTGCTGGATGGTCATGGTGCGAAGGCGCTCGCCCTCTTCCATCTTGTAATGTTCGAGGATGGGCGCGATCTGGTTGGTTTCACAGCCAAGGCCAATCAACAATATGCCGCCGAAATTGGGATGGCGGGCATAGCCCTGTATGGTGCGGATAAGCAGCCGGTAACCTTCCGACTTGGTGTTGATAGCGCAGCCGGTGCTGTGGGTGAGTGCGACGACGCCATCGATATTGTCGAAGCCGTCGAGACCGCCATCGCGGTTGAAATAGTCGGCTATGTAGCGGGACACGGTGGCGGAACAGTTCACTGACGCGATAACGCCGATGTAGTTGCGCGTGCCGACGCCGCCTGCCCCACGGTCAAAGCCCATGAAGGTGCGACGCTCATCCAGCGGCAGCATGCCCTTTTCCTCGATATCGACGCTGAACTGGTGGGTGTGTTCAGAGACGACGACGGCCAGATTGTGCAGATGGACGAGGCGGCCGGGCTCGATGTCCTGCGTGGCGACGCCAATGACCTGTCCGTATTTGAGAACCTCTTCGCCGGCTTTGATCGTCCTTAGCGCCACCTTGTGGCCGCGCCCGATCAATTCAAGCGCTGTGAGATCGCCGCGACCTGTGACGCCTCCCGGCTGGATGGAGCGGCGGGCGACCGCGACATTGTCACGGGCGTTGAGCAAAATGGTGGCTTCTGAGCTATCTGTCACGGGTTCTCCTCCTCGAGAATACCTGCTTTAGTTTTTAATTCTCAACCCATCGGCGTCTGGAGCTATCCAGATGGCTGTGCATGGCCGATTGCGCCAAGAGTGGATCTTTTGCTTCAAGGGCTGCCAGAATGGCCTCGTGCTCCTGTAGCGCGAAGGTCCATGTGTCCTTGTCTTCGAACTTGACCCGGAATTGCGCCGACATGGGGCTGTGGCGCTCATCAAACAGGTCTGCGATGAGGCGAGCGAGGACACTGTTGCCGGACTGCTCGGCAATCAGCACATGAAACTGACGGTCCTGATCCAGCGGCTTGCGCCCTGCATCGATTTCAGCGCGCATGGCCTGAAGGGTGGAGCGCAGGGTTTCCAGAGAGGCATCATCCACCCGGCTGGCTGCCAGAACGATGGTCGTTCCTTCGATGGCGGCGCGGGCCTGCATCAGCTCGGTCGGGCTCTCGCCAAGGGATTTGGTTCTTGTCACAGGTTGCGCGGGTTCGGCCGACACATAGACACCGGAGCCCATGCGGATCTCGACGCTGCCATCGATTTCAAGCGCAATCAGCCCCTCACGCAATGATGGGCGGGAAACACCAAGCCGCTGCGCCAGTTCGCGCTCCGGCGGCAGGCGTGAGCCCGGCTGAAACTCGCCACTGTCGATCAATTCGCGGATCTGATCTGCTATCTGCTGATAAAGCCTGCGCGGCTCCATGATTTTGGCCTGACCAATATAATGTTTCTGAGCAATTGGCACATTTCTGCCGATTTGGCCTTACCGTACTGCCTCCGCCTCCTGGTGGCAAGGAAATGTTTATTGGTCTGAAAAATATGAATTAATTCTGATTTTTCAGCGGCGATACATGATCAATGTACGTCTTCTAACGAGCGATCCCTAAAATTGGCTTGACCAAAAATAAAATGCGGCCTAACCATTTCGCCAGATTGCAGCGCCCTGGGTGGAGTTAGGGTGCTAAGGGAGGACCATGATGGCGCAGGGCGCATCGCCTGTTCAGGGAGACGATCTGGCTGGTCACGCTGCGCGTGGACATGGCCAGATCCTGCTTCGTCTGGATAATATCAGCAAGGAATTTCCCGGCGTGAAAGCGCTGAGCGATGTGCGTTTCGACCTTCGCTCTGGCGAAGTGCATGCCGTGTGCGGCGAAAATGGCGCGGGAAAATCGACGCTGATGAAAATCGTCAGCGGCGTCTATCAGCCCACGAGCGGCACGATCCTGCACCGGGGGCAGAAGGTTCAATATTCCTCGCCTCTGGAATCGGAAGCAGCGGGCATTGCCATCATTCACCAGGAGCTGAACCTTGTTCCGCATCTGAGCATCGCCGAAAATATCTATCTGGCCCGCGAGCCGAAAAAAGCATTTCTGGTTGATCGAAAGAAGCTGCGCGCCGACGCCAAGCGCTGTCTTGACCGGCTGGGTGTGGACCTCAACCCGGATCAGCTGGTGCGCGGATTGTCCGTTGCGCAGTGTCAGATGGTGGAAATTGCCAAGGCGCTGTCGCTCGATGCTGAAGTGCTGATCATGGATGAGCCGACATCCTCGCTGACCGAGCAGGAAACGCGGTTGCTGTTCAAGGTTATCCGCGACCTGAAAGCGTCTGGCGTGGGGATCGTCTATATTTCCCACCGTCTGGATGAGATGGCTGAAATCGTTGATCGCGTGACGGTGCTGCGCGACGGACGGCATATTTCGACCGATGATTTCAACGCCGTGACCGTTGATGACATCGTCACGCGCATGGTGGGCCGTTCGCTGGAAGAGAAGTTTCCCGAGAGAACATCCAAGCCGAGGGATGAGGTGATTTTCTCCGTCAAAGGCCTGACGCGAACCGGCGTGTTTCACGATATCAGTTTCGAGCTTCGGCGGGGCGAAATCCTTGGCTTTGCGGGCCTGATGGGAGCCGGCCGCACTGAAGTGGCGCGCGCCATCTTTGGTGCCGACGCCTATGACGCAGGCACGATCACCTTTGAAGGCAAGACGCTGTCGATCAAGTCTCCGCAGGATGCGATTGCCAATGGCATCGCCTATCTATCGGAAGATCGTAAGACCGATGGTCTGGCGATCAAGATGTCGGTGGCGGCCAATACGTCGCTGGCGAACATGGAGGCTGTGTCCAACCGGCTCGGCCTCATCGATTTCAAAGCCCATGACGATGTCGCCAAGCGTTATGTCGATCTGCTCAACATTCGCACGCCCTCCATCAAGCAGACGGTGCGGCTTTTGTCTGGTGGCAACCAGCAGAAGATCATTATCGGCAAATGGCTGTTTCGCGAATCACGGGTTCTGTTCTTCGACGAGCCAACACGCGGGATCGATGTCGGTGCTAAATTCGCGATCTACACCATCATGGATGAGCTGGCGGCACGCGGTATCGGCGTCATTCTCATCAGTTCGGAATTGCCGGAAGTCTTGGGTCTGACGGACCGGATTGCCGTGTTCCACGAAGGCAGGATGACCGGGATTCTGGACACTGCCAAGACCAATCAGGAAGAAATCATGCGCTACGCCTCTGGCTATCGCAGCGGAGACAAACATGTCGGTTAGTCCAGAAACACCCAAGCGTTTTTCCTTCAGCGACCGGCAGAAGGACATCATTCAGAAGTTTGCCGCTCTGGGCAGTCTGGTGCTGCTGACCATCGTGTTTTCCGCGACCAGCAATGCGTTCTTCACGGTCAACAATGCCATGACGATTGCCTTGCAGGTCACGTCCATCGCGCTTCTGGGCATCGGTGCCACCTGCGTCATCATCACGGGCGGTATCGACCTCTCGGTGGGTTCGGTCCTGGCGCTGGCGGGGGTCGTTGCAGCGCTTGCTGTCAAGGAACTGGGTATGCCGGTGCCGATTGGCATGCTGATCGGCATTCTGACGGGTTCGCTCTGTGGGTTCATCAACGGAATTCTGGTCACGCGCTTCAAGCTTCCGCCCTTTATCGCGACGCTCGGCACCATGCTGATTGCCCGTGGTGTGGCGTTGCAGATCACGGGTGCGCGTGCCGTATCCGGCCTTGGCGAATCCTTCGGCGAGCTCGGCAATGGCGCATTGTTTCGTATCGTCACCATTGGCGATGATGGTTTTCCCAATGTCGTCTTTCCGGGCATCCCCTACCCCGTCATCCTGATGATCGTTATCGCCATCGCAGTCTCTTTCATGCTCAACCGCTCGGTTCTCGGACGGCATATCTACGCGGTTGGCTCCAATGCCGAGGCGGCGCGCCTGTCTGGCGTCAATGTTTCCCGCGTCACCAACTTCACCTATGTGCTGTCAGGCACATTGGCTGGCCTGACCGGCTGCGTGCTGATGTCGCGACTTGTGACAGCGCAGCCTAATGAGGGCGTGATGTATGAGCTGGATGCGATTGCCAGTGCGGTCATCGGCGGCACATCGCTGATTGGTGGCGTTGGCACCATTTCCGGCACGGCCATTGGTGCCTTCGTCATCGGCATTTTGCGAAACGGCCTCAACATGAACGGCGTTTCGGCCTTCACACAGCAGATTATCATCGGCCTTGTCATTCTGGGTACGGTCTGGATCGACCAGCTTCGCAACCGCCGATGATCGATAAGGGTGCGGACCTTTTTCCGCGGGAAAGCCTGATGGTGACGAGGAGATATCACCTGTCTGGCATATGGAGGAATACATGAAGAAGCTGACACTTACGCTTTTGACATCGGCGATTGCCCTCTGGAGCGTTTCCACGGTTCAGGCCGGCGAAATCGCCGTCATCGTGAAAACCGTGAACTCCACCTTCTGGCAGAATGTTCAGAAGGGTGCGGATGCCGCGATCAAGCAATCCACCGGCAACACGATGACCTTCCAGGGCCCTGCCTCTGAGTCCGCCATCGCGGATCAGGTCAACATGGTGGAAAACGCCGTCAACCGTAAGGTTTCCGGCATTGTTCTGGCCCCTTCCGATCCGGACGCGCTGGTTCCAGCGGTCAAGAAAGCATGGGAAGCCCGTATTCCCGTCGTGATCGTTGACTCGCAGCTGGCAAAGGGTGCCGAGCAATATTACCAGTCGTTCCTCGCAACCGATAACAAGAAGGCTGGCGAGCTGGCAGCACAGGCGCTGATCGAGAAGGTTGGCAAGGAAGGCAAGGTTGCCGTCATGTCTTACGTGGCCGGTGCCGGTTCTGAAATTGGCCGCGTGGGTGGCTTTACCGAATATCTGAAGGCCAATTCCAAGCTTGAGATCGTCGGTCCTTACTATTCGCAGTCGCAGATGGCGACCGCGCTGAACCAGACAACCGACGTTCTGGCCGCCAATTCCGACCTCAAGGGCATTTTCGGCGCCAATGAGCCAACGGCCATCGGTGTTGGCCGTGCGCTTGCGCAATCCGGCAAGGCTGGCAAGGTTGTTGCCATCGGTTTCGACGGCAATCAGGACCTTCAGGGCTTTGTTAAGGATGGCACGCTGGCTGGCATCGTCGTTCAGGGCTCCTATCAGATGGGTGAACTGGGTGTTCAGACTGTGTCCAAGCTGATTGCCAAGGAAAAGGTCGAGAAGTTCGTCGATACGGGCGTCGTTGTGGTGACGAAGGACAATATCGACAAGCCAGAAGCCAAGAACGTTCTCTATTGATCCTACCAAAGACAATCTGATGGTCGCGGCGTGCCGCGACCATTCACACCCAAGCTGACGATCGAAAGTGTCCGAGATGAAAGTTTCCGATAAACGCAAATTGCCGCAGCGTCCGGTGGAGGTCACTCTGATGGGGCTTGGATGCGCCCAGATGGGTAATCTTTATCGCGTCACGCCTTATGAGGAATCCAAGGGCGCTTTCGATACGGCCTGGGAACACGGTATCCGCTATTTCGATACGGCACCGTTTTACGGCTATACACGATCCGAGCGGCGGCTGGGCACGATGGTGACCGAGCATGAGCGCGCCGAGTACACGCTGAGCACCAAGGTGGGCCGCGTGATGGTGCCGGATGAGACCGTGGGAGCGGAAGAAGACGCCTATATCGCGCCTTTGCCCTTCCGCCCCGTCTATGACTATTCCCATGACGGTATCATGCGCTCGTTTGAGGCCAGCCAGCAGCGGCTGGGTATTCTGAAGCCGGATATTCTCTATATTCACGATATCGGACCCTTCACCCATGGGGACAAGCACCAGTATTATTGGGACCAATTGACGACAGGCGGCGGCTTCAAGGCGCTGGCCAGGCTGCGCGACGAGGGATCGACCGGTGCCGTGGGTCTTGGCGTCAATGAATGGGAAGTCGTGAAAAGCGCGATGGAGGTGTTCGACATCGATGTTGCCATGCTTGCCGGGCGCTACACCCTGCTGGAGCAGAGCAGTCTCGATTTCATGAACCTGTGCGCGTCTCGCGGCGTGGGCATTGTTGTGGCTGGCGCTTTCAATTCCGGTATTCTGGCGGGTAACCGCAAATTCAACTATGCGGATGCCCCTGCCGATATCCTGGCGAAGGTCGATGCCTTGCACGATGTGTGTGAGGAGCTTGGTGTGTCCTTGCAGGCTGCGGCGCTGCAATTCCCGTTGGCCCACGCCGCTTCTGTGACGGTGGTTTCAGGCGCGCGCAATGCCCAGCAACTGGCTTCCAATATCGAGTGGTTCGAGCAGGAGATTCCCGCCGAATTCTGGGCTGAACTGCACAGGCGCGGGCTGCTTGCGGAAGGCGCACCAGTTCCAGGAATTGCGAGCTGACCATGCTGATTGACGCCCACCAGCACTTCTGGCTGTTGAAGGACCGCGAAGGTCAGTGGCCGCCTGCGTCACTGGATGCGATCTACCGGGATTTCATGCCCGACGACCTGATGCCGCTCATGCAGCAAGCGGGCGTTGATGGCACCGTTCTGGTGCAGACCATGGAAACGGCAGATGAGACCGATTTCATGCTGGCATTGGCGGATGCGCATGACTTCATCAAGGGTGTCGTCGGCTGGGTGGATATGAAGGCGGCGGATGCAGGCAGCGAGATTGCCCGCCGTGCCGCCCATCCCGCCTTCAAGGGTGTGCGGCCCATGTTGCAGGATATCGAAGACGCAAGCTGGATCGATGATCCCGTACTTGACCCCGCCGTAGACGCCTTGATCGAGAATGGTCTCGTTTTCGATGCGCTGGTCTTGCCCAGACATCTGCCGCATCTTTTGAATTTTGCGAAGCGCTATCCGGCACTTTCCATCGTCATCGACCATGGGGCAAAGCCGCTGATTGCCACTGGGCATTATCGTGATTGGCGCAGGGATATGGCGGCGCTGGCTGCCTTGCCGAACGTTAATTGCAAGCTTTCCGGTCTTCTGACCGAGCGCGGTGAACAGAGCCGTGAAGCTGTGCGTCCCTATGCTGAAACCATTCTTGAGCTGTTTGGCGCTGACAGGGTGATGTTTGGCAGCGACTGGCCGGTTTTGCGGCTGGCGGGTGATTATCAGGGCTGGCTGGATTTCAGCCGCGATATCGTGCCCGCTGCCGACCATGAGGCGGTGTTTGGTTTTAATGCAATGCGTTTTTATTCTCTTTCCGACAGGTGACCCATGCTGGCGATATTTTGCGATAAACCTGGACTTCTCTCGCCGAAGGAAATGCCGAAGCCCCACCGTGGCGAGGGTGAGGTGTTGATCCGCATCCGTCGCATCGGCGTGTGTGGAACGGACCTGCATATCTTCACTGGCAACCAGCCCTATTTGTCCTATCCCCGCATCATGGGCCATGAACTCTCCGGTACGGTCGAGGAAGCGCCTGAAGGCAGCAGTCTTTCGTCAGGTGATGTGGTGACGGTCATTCCCTATATCTCCTGCGGGCATTGCAGCGCTTGCCTGAAGGGCAAGAGCAATTGCTGCCGCAACATCGGCGTGCTGGGCGTGCACCGCGATGGCGGCATGGTGGAATATCTCTCAGTGCCCTCGCAATTCGTGCTGAACGCCGAGGGACTGACGCTCGATCAGGCTGCGATGACGGAGTTTCTAGCTATTGGTGCCCATGCGGTGCGCCGTGGTGCTGTTGCGGCGGGCCAGCAGGTGTTGATCGTTGGGGCCGGACCCATCGGCATGGCCGTTGCGGTTTTCGCTGTCTCAAATGGCGGCGTGGTGACGATGATCGATAGCCGGGAAGACCGGTTGAATTTCTGCAAGGATCAGCTCGGGATTGCGCATAGTGTCACGCTCGGAGACGGTGACAAGGAGCAGTTGTCGCAGATATCAGGCGGCGACTTCTTCGATGTGGTGTTTGATGCCACCGGCAATCCGAAGGCCATGGAGCGCGGATTTTCCTTTGTCGGGCATGGCGGCGCTTACGTGCTGGTCTCGATTGTGGCCAGCGATATCAGCTTCAACGATCCTGAATTTCACAAGCGTGAAACGACCCTGCTCGGCAGCCGGAACGCGACGCGTGAGGATTTCGATGTTGTTCTGGAGGCCCAGCGTGCGGGCAAGGTGCCTGATGCACTGATTACCCACCGCATGACCTTAAGCGAGGTGCCTGCCCGCTTTGCTGATCTGACCAACCCCAAGGCGGGCGTCATCAAAGGCATGGTGGAGGTGGCGTGAGCCACCATCTGCAAACAAACGAATTTCATCAAACCCGACCGCGAGTGTGGCCATGACAAAGATAACTGATCTGCGCGTTTTCGATCTGCGCTTTCCGACCTCACAAAGCCTCGATGGTTCGGATGCGATGAACCCGGACCCTGATTATTCGGCTGCCTATGTGATCCTCGATACCGATGACGAGGCCCTCAAGGGCCACGGCCTGACCTTTACCATCGGGCGCGGCAACGACATCTGCTGCATGGCCATCAACGCGATGCGGCATCTGGTGGTGGGAACGGATCTCTCCACCGTTTTCGATAATCCCGGAAAATACTGGCGGCATCTGACCAGCGACAGCCAGCTTCGCTGGATCGGGCCGGATAAGGGTGCCATGCACTTAGCGACCGGTGCTGTGGTCAACGCTATCTGGGATTTGCTGGCCAAGCAGGCCGGCAAGCCCGTCTGGCAACTGGTGGCGGATATGAGCCCGGAGCAGATTGCCGATATTGTCGACTACCGTTACCTGACGGACGTACTGAGCCGCGAGGATGCGCTTGCGATCCTGCGGAAAGCAGAAGCGGGCAAGGCCGAGCGGGCTGCCATTCTTAACGCGGAAGGCTATGCCTGCTATACCACGTCGGCTGGCTGGCTGGGCTATGGCGATGAGAAGCTGCGCCGCCTTTGCCAGGAGGCCATCGATGCCGGATTCAACCATGTGAAGATGAAGGTGGGCCGTGATCTCGAAGACGATATCCGCCGCCTGACCATCGCCCGTGAGGTGATCGGCCCCGATCGTTATTTGATGATCGATGCCAATCAGGTCTGGGAGGTGGATCAGGCGATTGAGTGGGTCAACAGATTAGCCTTCGCCAGGCCCTTCTTTATCGAAGAGCCGACCAGCCCTGACGATATTGCAGGCCACCGCAAGATCCGGCAGGCCATTGGTTCGGTGAAGGTGGCGACCGGCGAAATGTGCCAGAACCGCATCATGTTCAAGCAGTTCATTGCCGAAGGTGCGATTGACGTCGTCCAGATCGACAGCTGCCGCATGGGTGGTCTGAACGAAGTGCTGGCCGTGCTGCTGATCGCTGCGAAATACGACCTGCCCGTCTGGCCCCATGCCGGTGGCGTCGGGCTTTGCGAATATGTGCAGCATCTGTCGATGATCGATTATCTCGTCATTTCAGGCACGAAAGACGGCCGGGTGATCGAGTATGTTGACCATCTGCATGAGCATTTCATCGAGCCCTGCAACATCAAGGATGCAGCCTATATGCCTCCGATAATGCCGGGCTTCTCGATTGAAATGAAGCCGGATTCCATCGCGGCTTATACGTTCAAGGGTTGAAAGCAGCCAAGGCTGCTTCCAGTCTTGCCCAATCCGCTTCATTGGCGGGAAGGCCGAGCCGCAGATCGGCAGGCCTTTCCTCAAAGATGCGCGTGAGGATGCCGTGCTGCATGAGGTGATTGTGAAGGACGGGAACGCTCTCGTCACGAATGAGCGTGAACAGGGACGTTCCGCCTGCAATGGTCAGGCCCTTGTGCTTTAGAAGACTGTTGAGACGTTCCGAGCAGGCATTTAGCCTGGTCCGCATTGCCTCAGCCCACGGCCTGTCGCCCAAAGCTCCGGTTGAGATGTGAAGGGCTGGACCTGAAACGGCCCATGGGCCGAGGCGGGCTTCCAGCTGCGCTGCCATATCGGGGTGGGTGATGGCGAAGCCGAGGCGGACGCCTGCCATGCCGTAAAACTTGCCGAAGGATCTCAACACAATGAGGCTGTCCGATGTGGCGGCGTCGACGATGGTTTCACCACATCCTGTTTCGATGAAGGCTTCATCGACAACCAGCAGCCCGCCCTTTTTCTGCATAGTCTCAGCAAGTGTCAGAAGTGCGCTGCGCTCGATCACCCGTCCATCCGGGTTGTTCGGATTGACCACGACGGCGTAATCGCAAGCCGATAGATCGGCAAAATCTGCGACCTCTGTGACGGGAAGGCCAGCCATGCGGGCGGTTCTGGCGTGTTCGGCATAGGCAGGCGCCAGCACGGCGGCGCGTCTTGCGCCTCGATCCAGCGCGAGTCCGGCCAGAAGCGGCATTAGCATCTGCGTTCCCGGTGCGGCCACCAGATGGGCTGGCGAGGATGCGCTGAAGGCTGTTGCTGCAACCTGTTTCAGTCTCTCCAAGGCATCGGGTTCCGGCAGCCGTGCAAAGGCGCTGGCGGGAATGGGGGAATGCGGGTAGGAGTGCGGATTGATCCCGGTGGAAAGATCGATCCACGGTTCGGGCGCCTGCGGAAAAAGCTGGCGTGCCCGACCCAGATTGCCACCGTGGCGGATCGCCGGTTGCACTTTTTCTGGTAGCTTGTCGCCCATGTTTTTCGCTCTCGCTTTCCTGTCCCTGCTGATTGAACGCCTTGTCGGCTATCCCGACTGGCTGTTCAAACGCATCGGCCACCCCGTGACGTGGATAGGTTTGCTTATCGCCTTCCTCGACCGAAAATGGAACCGGGAGGGTGACACATTTTCGCGGCGCAAGCTGATGGGCGTTGCGGCGCTTATCGTGTTTCTTGGGCTGACGGCATTGCTATCAGGGGCAATGCAGTCGCTTTTCCTCCAATTGCCGCTCGGGCTTCTGATCGTGGCGATCCTTGGTGCGTCGCTTCCGGCGCAGAAAAGTCTGGAGCAGCATGTCGAGGCTGTCGCTGTGGCTCTGGAGCGTGACGGGCTGGAGGACGGTCGCAAGGCCGTGTCGATGATTGTGGGGCGCGATCCTGACAAGCTGGATGAGGCGGCGGTTTGCCGGGCGGCCATTGAGAGCCTTGCCGAGAATTTTTCCGATGGCGTTGTTGCGCCCTCGCTCTGGCTGGGGCTTTTAGGGCTTGGCGGCGGTGCGGGTTACAAGGCCATCAACACGGCTGACAGCATGATCGGCCATCGCTCACCGCGCCATGAGGCATTCGGCTGGGCATCTGCGCGGCTGGATGATCTGGTCAACCTGCCCGCCTCGCGGCTGACAGGATTTCTGTTCGTGGGCGCTGCTTTTTTTGTGAAGGGAGCCTCACCGCAAAACGCGTTCCGCGCCATTATCAGGGATGCGCATCACCACCGCTCACCCAATGCCGGATGGCCTGAAGCCGCGATGGCGGGGGCGCTGGGCTTTGCGCTGGCCGGTCCGCGTTCCTATGGCGGGCAGATGATCGAGGCGCGGTACATGGGTGAAGGCGGGCGGCGGGATCTGACCTCTGCCGATATTCGCCGGGCGTTGAAGCTTGCGCGCATCGCGGATGCCATGCTGCTTGGTCTCTTCGGGGTACTGGCCTTGGCTATCGCGCTATAGCGATCAGCGCATCGAGATTGAGATGCTGTTCCAGATGCTCCGCCAGCCGGTCGAGAACGGCATCCACCTGCTCTTCATAATCAAGCATTGAGCTTTGCCCGCCCAGCCGCTCAAGCCATGCGCTGCGCTGGTCATCATCGGCAAACAGGCCATGGACATAGGTGCCGATGACACGGCCACTGGCAGAAATCGCGCCATCGGTATGGTTGCCGATGGTGGCGAAGGCGCGGGCCGTGTCTTTACCTTCGCTGACGCCGACATGCATTTCATAGCCGGAGAAGGAAATTCCATCGAAGCTTTGGCCGGTGACGGAGACGAGGCGCTTGTCGTCGGTCAGGACGGTGTCTATATCCAGCAGCCCAAGCCCTTCAGCGGTATGAGGCGTGCCTTCGATGCCGTGGGGATCGGCAACCGTCTTTCCCAGCATCTGGTAACCGCCGCAAAGGCCCAGAACATATCCGCCACGGCGCAGATGCGCCTTGATATCGATATCCAGACCGGATTTTTTCAGCGTGGCGAGATCGGCAATGGTGGATTTGGAGCCGCAGAGCAGCACCAGCGCGCAATCGCCGGGAATGGCATCTCCCTGTCTGATGCGCAGAAGTTCGACATCCGGCTCGGCCTCGAGCGGATCAAGATCGTCGAAATTGGAAATATGCGGCAGGATGGGAACGGCGATGCGGATTTTTGCGCCGGGCTTGCGCTGTCCCGGAGCCGTGAGGCCGAGCGCATCTTCGGCGGGCAAGCGGCTGGCATCGGCAAAATGCGGCAGCAGGCCGATGGGCCGCCAGCCGGTCTTGTCTTCGATGATGCGCATCCCCTCATCAAACAGAGAGGGATCGCCGCGAAAACGGTTGACGATGAAGCCCTCAATCATGGCCGCGTCTTGCGTATCCAGAACTGTCTGTGTGCCGACGATGCTGGCGATGACGCCACCGCGATCAATATCGCCGATGAGGATGACGGGGGCGGTGGCGGCGCGGGCAAAGCCCATATTGGCGATGTCGTTGGCGCGCAGATTGACCTCGGACGCGCTGCCCGCACCCTCCACCAGCACAAGGTCGCATTTCGCCTTCAGGTGATCGAAACTATCCAGCACTCGGGCCATCAGGCCAGCCTTCATGTGCTGGTAATCGGCGGCCTTGGCGTTGCCGATGACTTTGCCCTGCACCACGACCTGAGCGCCGGTTTCGCTTTGCGGCTTCAACAGCACCGGGTTCATATGAACGGACAGGGCAACCCCTGCGGCGCGCGCCTGCAAAGCCTGCGCCCGGCCAATCTCGCCGCCATCAGCGGTAACAGCGGCGTTGTTGGACATGTTCTGCGGTTTGAAGGGCATGACGGAAAGCCCGCGCTTTGTGAAGGCACGCGCAAGTCCTGCCACCATCAAGGATTTGCCAACATCCGAGCCTGTGCCCTGAAACATCAAAACGCGCGCTGCCATGTCTTAAAACTCGATGCCCGACTGGGCTTTCACACCGGCCTTGAAGTGGTGCTTCACCAGCGTCATTTCCGTCACCATATCGGCGGCATCAATCAAGGGCTGCTTGGCGTTGCGGCCGGTGACCATGACGTGAAGGTAAGGCCGACGGTTGACAAGTGTTTCCACCACCTCGTCCAGCGGCAGATAATCATAGCGCAGGGCGATGTTCAGCTCATCCAGCACCACCAGATTGATGGTTTCATCGGCCATCATGACTTTCGCTTCTTCCCAGGCTTTTGTCGCGGCTGCGACGTCGCGCTTCAGATCCTGCGTGTCCCACGTGAAACCCTCGCCCATGGTGCGCCATTCCACGCGATCACCAAACAGGGCCAGCGCCTGCTGCTCGCCAGTGGACCATGCGCCCTTGATGAATTGCACGATGCCGACGCGCCCGCCGGTGCCGAGCATGCGCAGAGCCAGGCCGAAGGCTGCGGTGGATTTGCCCTTGGCCGATCCGGTATTGACCATCAGCAGGCCTTTTTCGACCGTCTTTTCAGACACTTCGGCATCCTGCACGGCTTTGCGGTTGACCATCTTGGCGCGGTGACGCTCGGCTTCGCTTTCGCTGATATCGCGGTTCATGGCGTCTCATTCCTCTTGGCGCATGCGTGTCAAAGCGGCGACTATAGCCAAAACCGTTTCCACGGCAATGATGCCGCGGCATTGACACAAAAGCCGTGCAGGGCATAAGGGTTAACCACTGACGGTCTTTTTCCGGCAACGGGAAAAGCTAAGAGGGAACACGGTTCCGTTCGCAATGCGGACCAATCCGTGGCTGCCCCCGCAACTGTATGCGGTGAGCCTGCGCCATAAGCCACTGGACATTATGTTCGGGAAGGCGGTGTCGGGCGTCTCACGCCGCAAGCCAGGAGACCTGCCGTTTCAGAAAAATGCGTCTACCGGGCGGGGTGCTCCGGTTAGCCGGTCATATCAAGCGAAACGTGCTTTGGCGCGTGGCGTCGATATCCGCACCCCTAGAGAATTTGCAGGCGCGGAAAGTTGACACCTTGGATCTGACATCGACCCCACCAGACAAGACCACGAAAGCAGATGGAGCCGCAGGCGTCGTCGTTTTCGTCTGCCGAAGCTGTCGCGATGAGGTTGACCCCAATGCAGAGCCGCGCCCCGGCGCGACGCTTGCACAGGCCGCTGTTGAGCTGGGCCGCGCCGAGGGCGTCGATGTGCGCAGCGTCAATTGCCTTGCCAATTGCAAGCGCGGCCTCAGTGCCGCCATGCGCAGCGCCGATGGCTGGTCCTATATGTTCGGTTCCCTGACCCAAGACGATGCTGGCGACCTTCTGGTCGGCGCACGTCTTCTGGCGTCTGCGCCTGATGGCCTGATGCCGTGGCGCGGACGGCCTGACAGTTTGAAGCGCGGCCTTGTGGCCCGCATTCCCCCTTTGCATTTTACCGAGGAGACATCATGACCACGCTAGACCGCGTTCCCTGCACCATCATCACCGGCTTTCTGGGCGCTGGCAAAACCACCTTGCTGCGTGGCCTGCTGGAGAAACTGGATGGCAAGCGGCTGGCCATCATCGTCAACGAGTTCGGCGATGTCGGTATCGATGGCGAGATTCTCAAAGGCTGCGGCATTGAAAGCTGCCCGGAAGAAAACATCGTGGAATTGGCCAATGGCTGCATTTGCTGCACGGTGGCGGATGATTTCCAGCCGGCTATCGAGCAGATTTTGAGCCGCGAGCCCCGCGTTGAGCATATTCTGATTGAAACATCGGGTCTCGCGCTGCCCAAGCCTCTGGTGCAGGCCTTCCAGTGGCCAGCCATCAAAAGCCGCGTGACAGTGGATGCTGTTGTGGCCGTTGCCGATGGCGCGGCGCTCGCCGAAGGCATGGTTTCGCATGATCTGGAGGCCCTTGCTGCCCAGCGCCAGAATGACGAGGCGCTCGACCATGACGACCCGGTTGAAGAAGTGTTCGAAGACCAGATTGCCTGCGCCGATCTTATCGTGCTGACCAAGGGCGACCTGCTGGATGCCGAGGGTCTGGAGCGGGCCAAGGCGCATATCAATGCCCATTTGCCCAAGGCTGCCAAGATCATCGTTGCATCCAACGGCGTGATCGACCCGGCTGTGCTGATCGGTCTGGGTCTGGCCGTTGAAGAGGATATCGACAACCGCCACACGCACCATGATGACGAGGAAGACCACGACCACGACGAGTTCGACAGCTTTGTTGTGGAACTGGATGCCGTGACGGATGCGGATGCGCTGGCAGCAAGGATCGCCGAAACGGCAGCGTCCGAAAACGTGCTGCGCATCAAGGGTTTTGTGGAGGTTTCGTCAAAACCAATGCGTTTGCAGGTTCAGGCCGTGGGTTCGCGGGTCAACCACTATTTCGACCGCCCCTGGGGTGCGGGTGAAGAGCGTCGCAGCCGTCTGGTCGTGATCGGTGAGAAGGGTCTCGACCGCGCAAAGATCGAGCGGATGCTGGCAGCCTGATCCATGCATATTCTCGCCACCACATCCTCGTCTCTGGACGACCTGATCGAGCCGGTTGATCTCAACCAGCCGAGGGCGGATGTGGTGGTGATGTCCTTTTCGGCGAGCGATCTGGCCGGGCTGGAGCGTGGATGGGCTGTTGATGGCGACAGCGTCTCGATGGTCAGCGCCAACCTGTCCGAGCTTCGCCACCCCATGTCCGTCGACCTGTGGATGGAGAAGACGGCAGAACACGCCAAGCTGATCCTTATCCGGATTCTCGGCGGTGCGGATCGCTGGCGCTATGGCGTGGATCAGCTTTCCAGAATGGCACGGCAACGGGGCATAAAGCTGGTGCTTCTGCCCGGTGAATGCAGCGAGCGTGACGAGAAGCTTGAGGCTGCTTCCACGGTTGATCTTGAGACGCTGAAAGCCATCCTCGCCTTTTTCCGCGCAGGCGGGGCTGACAACATGGCGCGTGTTGCGGCGGGGCTTTCAGCCTTTGCAAAGGGAGATGCCTGGCCTGATATGGTGGCGGAACCGCTGCCCAAATCCGGTTTTTATCGCCCGGGCGAAGGCCTTGTGGCGCTTGAAGAGGCGCTTTCCGGCTTCCCTGATAATGCCCCTCTGCTGCCCATCCTGTTTTATCGTTCCATGCTGCTGGCCGCAGATGTTGCGCCCATTGATGCTTTGTTTGAGGCGTTGCGCCAACGCGGTTTTGCGCCGTTGCCGATCTTCGTCAGCGGGTTGAAGGATCATGATGCCATTCATTTTCTGGAGGAAACGCTTCGGGTTCTGAAACCTGACGCCATCATCGCCGCCACCGCCTTTGCCAGCCAGACGGATGAGAACGGCGCAGCCTTGTTTGCGCGGCTGGGTGTTTCGGCGTTTCAGGTCATCATGGCTACCACGCGGCGCGATGGCTGGGTGGACAATCTGCGCGGGCTGAACCCATCCGACCTTGCCATGCATGTGGTGCTGCCGGAACTGGATGGGCGGATGCTGGCCGGGGTCATCTCGTTCAAGCAACCTGACCCCAATGGCGGGCAAGGCCTTGTCAACACGCCGGAGCCTGACCGCATCGAGCAGGTTGCCAACCGCATCTCGGCCTTTCTGCGGCTGAAACATGCAGCCGCCTCGCAGCGGCGTATCGTCATTTTGATGCCGGATTATCCCGGCGCAGCACCGGGGCGCACCGGCTATGCCGTGGGTCTCGATGTGCCGCAGAGCGTGCTGGAAATGCTGCGGGATTTGCGGGATGCCGGGTATTCGGTTGCCGATATTCCGCAGACGGCGCGTGAATTGCTGGACCGTATCGAAACTGGCACCGCGTCGTTTGGAGCCGATCATTACGGCGCGTTTCGCGCATCCATGCCATCGGCTGCCAGTCAGGCGCTTGACGATACATGGGGCGATGTGGCCGAGGATGATGTGTTCGAAGGTGGAGAATTCTGCTTTCGGTCCGCGCAGTTTGGCGCTGTGACGGTGGCGCTTGCGCCGGATCGTGGCCGCAATGAAGACCGGCGTGTGGATTATCACGACCCGACCTTGCCGCCACGCCATGCGCTTGTGGCGTTTGGCGCGTGGATGCAGCAGGGGTTTGAAGCCCATGCCATCATCCATGTCGGTGCCCATGGCACGCTGGAATGGTTGCCGGGAAAGACGGTGGCGCTATCGCAGGCCTGTTTTCCCGAAATCGTGACGGGTGGGCTGCCGGTCATCTATCCCTTCATCGTGTCCAATCCGGGTGAGGCAGCGGTGGCCAAGCGGCGCATTGCAGCGGTTACCATCGGCCATGTTCCGCCTGTTCTGATCGAGGCCGGGCTATCGCCGGATCAGATGGCGCTTGAGCAGCTTGTTGATGAATATGCGCAGGCGGATGGGCTGGACCGTCGCCGCCGCGACCGGCTGGCCAAGCTGATTGTCGAGAAGGCTCAGGAGACCGGGCTGGCAGCCGATGCGGGCATCGACATGGGCGATGATGCCGATACGGCGCTGTCCCGAATCGACGCGTTTCTATGTGATCTCAAGGATTTTGCCATCAAGGATGGCCAGCATGTGTTTGGCCGCTGTGCGGATGATGAGCCGGATTCGCTGCGACAGCAGAGTGCGCTGGCGGAAAAGGCCGCACTTCTGTCGGCACTGGATGGGCTGCATATTGCGCCGGGACCATCGGGTGCGCCTGCACGCGGGCGGCTGGATGTGTTGCCCACCGGGCGCAATCTTTATGCTGCCGATCCTCGCACCATGCCCACCCGGACGGCCTTCGAGCTTGGCCGCATGGCCGGTGAGGAAGTTCTGCGCCACCATCTGCAAAGCCATGGCGATTGGCCGAAACATATCGTCTTCGATCTCTGGGGTTCGGCATCGTTGCGCAATGGTGGCGAAGATGTGGGGCAGGCGCTGCATCTGATGGGTGCCAGACCCATCCACGATATGGCGACGGGCCGCGTGACCGGCATCGAAGTGCTGCCGCCAGCCGTGCTGGGGCGGCCGCGTGTGGATGTGACATTTCGTATTTCCGGCCTGTTCCGGGATATGTTCCCGGCTTTGATTGCGCTGCTGGACGCTGCCGCCAAGTCGATTGCGCGCCGCGAGGAAGCGTCTGGCGACAACCCTCTGGGCGAAGAGGCCGTACAGCTTGGCCATATACCGGCACGGATTTTCGGCTCTGCTCCGGGTACCTATGGTGCGGGCATTGAGGAAAAGCTGTCGAGTGGTCGCTGGGATGAGCGTGAAGACCTGGGCCAAGCCTATCTCGACGCGGCAAGCCATGCCTATGGCGGTGCCGATGGTCTCAGCGTTTATGCCGATGGCAGCTTTGCCGGCCAGGTGGAAAAAGCCGAATTGCTGGTTCACACCGGCGATGATCCCGGACGGGATATTCTGGATGGGTCTTCCGATGTGGCTTTCATCGGCGGGTTTGCGGCAGCGAAAGCAACACTTGGCCAATCGGCAGATGTGGTGGCGCTGGATACGACTGATCCGACCCGGCCCCGTGCGCGTTCCATTGCGCAGGCCATAACGCGAGTGGTGCGCGCCCGTGCCATCAATCCACTTTTCATCGCCGGGCAGATGCGCCACGGACCACGCGGTGCCTCGGAATTTGCCGAGACGGTGGATCGGCTGATCGGATTTGCCGAAACGACCCATGCGGTGCCGTCATCCCTGATCGATGCGCTTTACGACGCCTATTTCGGCAATGATGAGGTGCGTGAGTTTATTCTGCGGGAAAACCCGCAGGCGGCAGAGGCCATGGCGCGGCGTTTTCTGTCTGCCCGCCATCGCAGCCTCTGGCACAGCCGCCGCAATGCGGTGGATGCCGAGCTGGAAATGCTGATTGCGCCTGATGCGGCAAGGGCCAGCGCATGAGCAATGCGCAGCTTGATAGAGTCCAGCCTTATTCGCGCCGGGGCGTCTGCCCTGCTTTATCTGCACCGATGCAGACCGGTGACGGGCTTTTATCTCGCGTGGCATTGACCGACGCGATATCACCACGGGATATGCAAACTCTGTGCGCCCTTGCAACGCGACACGGCAATGGTCTGCTAGATATCACCGCCCGTGGCGGGGTGCAGTTTCGCGGTTTGACGCCCGAGAGTGCCGCTTTGCTGGAGCGCGATGTTTCAGCGCTTGGCCTGCCGGTGCGGCAGGGTCTTGCCGTGGAAATCTCGCCCTTGGCAGGGTTTGACGAGACAGCCATTGCCGATCCGCGCGGCATCATGGACCGGATATGTCAGCATGCCGCTGCCCAAGACTTGCACGAGCGGCTTGCGGCAAAAATGTCCGTGATTGTTGATGGCGGCGGGCACGTCTCGATGGGTGGCCTGTTGGCCGATATTCGTTTGAATGCCGTGAAGTCTGGACGCGATGTGTGGTGGCTGTTGATGCTCGGCGGCACGCAAGACAAGGCGCTGCGGGCCGGTGCTTTGGGTGAGAAAGATGCAGCCGATGTCGTGATCGATCTCCTCTCCTGCCTCGCTGACCGGGGATCGGATGCACGCGGGCGCGATCTGGACATTAAAACGGTGAAGGCGATCTGCGCGGGTCGGCTGGTCGAGGATGTCAGCTTCTCCGACGCTTCAGAGGTGTTTGAACCACAACATTACGGTTTGGCGCGTCTGTCAGACGGCGTCTTTGCGGTGTCTGTTGCGCCAGCCTTCGGGCAGATTTCGGCAGATGGACTGGCCAGTCTATGCGCCCAGGCCACCACGTTGGGGATCAGGACGGTTAGGCCCGGCCCGGCGCATGCCCTGTTTTTCGTGGGTGAAGAAGGAGCATGTTCCGGGCTTCTCGACCATGCGCGTCAGGCGGGTTTTGTGACGGATGCGAAAGACCCGCGTTCTTCCATCGCTGTCTGCTCGGGAAAGCCAGCATGCGCCTCGGCCTATATCGCCACCCATGAGCTTGGCGATTATGCGGCGCGGCACATGTCCGGTCTGCTCGATGGATCTTTGTCGCTGCATCTGTCCGGTTGCGGCAAGGGCTGCGCGCATCCGGCATCTGCGCCGCTCACCTTTTCAGGCTCTGCCGGTGGGCTCGCCTTTCGCTATAGCGGGCGTGCCGGAGACCCTGCGGATGTGATTTTGCCCTTTCCTGAGCAGCGTGCAGCACTTTCGCGGCTTGCCGGATTATACGAAAAAGAACATAAGCCCGGAGAAAATGCCCGCGCCCTGCTTGCCCGTCTTGGCAAGGACCGCATTGTCGCGGCGCTCCGACAGGAAGATCGATGATAGAATACGACTATATCCGCGATGGTAACGCGATCTATGAACGCTCTTTTGCGATGGTACGCGAAGAGGCGGACTTGTCTGCGTTCACGCCGGATCAGGCTGAAATTGCCATCCGCATGATCCATGCCTGCGGGCTGGTGGAATCGGCACAGCATTTTCGGTTCTCGCCCGATTTCGTCGATGCGGCACGCGGTGCCCTGATCGCTGGAAAGCCTGTTTTATGTGACGCGGAAATGGTGGCGCATGGCGTGACCCGCGCGCGTTTGCCAGCCAGTAATGAAGTGATCTGCACCTTGCGCGATCCGCGCACGCCGGGATTGGCGAAGACCATCGGCAACACCCGGTCAGCGGCTGCAATCGACCTCTGGGGTGACAAGCTGGAGGGCGCTGTCGTTGCCATTGGCAATGCGCCAACCGCTTTGTTTTATCTGCTGGAATTGCTGGAACGCGGGGCGCCTCGCCCCGCCGCCATTATCGGCATGCCGGTTGGTTTCGTTGGTGCGATGGAATCCAAGGATGCGCTGGAGGAAAGCCCGCTTGGCATTCCCTATGCGATCGTCAAGGGGCGCCTGGGTGGTTCTGCGATGACGGCAGCGGCTGTGAATGCCGTGGCGAGGCCGGGCCTATGAGTGCTGCGATGTTTGAGCCAGAGCCCGTCAAGACGTTGAAAGGCAAGCTGATTGGCGTCGGTACCGGCCCCGGAGATCCTGAGCTTTTGACGTTGAAGGCCGTGCGGGCCATCGAGACTGCCGATGTGCTGGCCTTTTTCTGCAAGAGGGGCAGTACGGGCAACGGGCGCGGCATCGTCGAAAACTTTATCCGCCCCGGCACGGTGGAAATGCCGCTGGTCTATCCTGTCACGGTGGAAAGCGACAAGAACGGCGATGATTATCGCGGTGCTATCGCGGGCTTTTTCGATCAGTCGGCTAAGGATATCGCCGTTCATCTGGATGCCGGGCGCAGCGTTGCCGTGCTTTCGGAAGGTGATCCCCTGTTTTATGGCTCCTATATGCATCTGCATTTGCGGCTTGCACCAACCTATCCGGCGGAAGTGGTGGCCGGCATCACGGCCATGTCCGGCTGCTGGTCCATGGCGGGGCTGCCGCTGGTGCAGGGCGACGACATCTTGAGCGTTCTTCCCGGCACGCTGGGTGAGGAAGTGCTGACAGAGCGGCTGTCGGGTACGGACGGCGCTGTGATCATGAAGGTTGGTCGCAATCTGCCAAAAATTCGCCGGGCTTTAGAGCGCGCGGGTAAGCTGCAGGGCGCGCTTTATGTGGAGCGCGGCACAATGGCCAATGGTCATGCCATGCGGCTTGCCGAGCATGATGGCTCCCCTGCTCCCTATTTCTCGCTGGTTCTGGTGCCGGGCTGGAAAGACCGGCCTGTTCATGGAGACACGCCGTGAGCGGGCAGCTGACCGTTGTTGGCCTTGGCCCCGGCAATCTGGGGCAGATCACGCCCGAAGCGCTGGATGCGGTGCGCGAGGCGGATGATTTTTTCGGCTATATTCCCTATCTCGACCGCCTGTCCTTGCAGCCGCACCAGCGCCGCCATGCCTCTGACAATCGTGAGGAGTTGAGCCGCGCACAGGCGGCGCTGACGCTGGCCGCTGCGGGTGGAAAGGTCTGTGTTGTCTCAGGTGGTGATCCGGGTGTCTTCGCCATGGCGGCTGCCGTCTGCGAGGCCATCGAAAACGGTCCTGCCGATTGGCGTGGCATCGATTTTCGTGTTGTTCCGGGTGTGACCGCCATGCTGGCGGTGGCGGCCAAGGCCGGTGCGCCGCTGGGGCATGATTTCTGCGCCATTTCGCTCTCGGATAATCTGAAACCTTGGTCGCTGATTGAAAAGCGTCTGGTTCTGGCGGCTGAGGCCGGTTTCGTGATGGCCTTCTACAACCCGGTGAGCAAGGCGCGCCCGCACCAGCTGACAACGGCATTCGATGTTTTGCGGGCTCATCTGCCGGGCACGGTGCCGGTCATTTTCGGGCGGGCCGCCGGGCGGGTGGATGAGCGCATGCGCGTTGTTCCGCTTGCCGATGCACGAAGCGACATGGCGGATATGGCAACCTGCATCATCGTCGGCTCGGTGGAAACGCGCCTGATCGACAGACCGGGCGCAGAGCCGCTGGTCTATTCGCCACGCTCATCCAAAAGGGAGAGCTGATGGCGGATTGCGGCCAGCGCAGCGTTGATCGTGGGCACCGTCATTCCGGTTGGGCGCGGCGGGCGCGCTATCATCAGCACCGTGACGCCGAGCTTTCGCGCCGCTTCGATCTTGGCATAGGCAGCGGTGCCGCCGGAGTTCTTGGAGACGATGAAGCCGATGCGGTTTTCTCGCAGGAGCTCGATTTCGTCCTCCACCGCAAACGGACCGCGCGCCGTGATGTAGCGGGCGTGCGGCACCCGCAAAGGCGGCTCTACGGGATCGACACTGCGAATGATGTAATGGTGCTGGGGCGCGGCTTCAAAAGGCGGCAGTTCCTGACGGCCAAGGGCCAGAAAGGCGTGTTGGCTGTCTGGTCCCAGAGCTTGAACCGCTGCCTCGACATTGGCCACGTCCTGCCAGTCATCGCCATCGCGTCTTTCCCAAGCGGGTCGATCCAGAGCAATCAGCGGCACGTTTGCGATTTCAGCGGCTTTCGCGGCATTGGCGGATATTCGAGCCGCATAGGGATGGGTGGCGTCTACCAGGAGATCAAAGCCGTTCTCGGCGATGAATGCGGCAAGGCCATCCACCCCACCAAAGCCGCCGCTGCGCATCGGCACCGGTTGCGGCACGGGATCGCGGGTGCGGCCCGCCATGGACAGCAACAACCGGTAGCCGGATTCGTCCGCCAGCTTGCCAGCCATGATGCGGGCATCCGCTGTGCCACCGAGAATGAGTATGGAGCGTATCATGGTCTCTGAATATGCCGGAATGGATGCCGCATCCACTGAAAAGAAGGCGGCGCGCTGGCTTTCCATCGTCGGGATTGGCGAAGATGGCATTGGCGGCTTGAGTGCCCATGCGCGGCTTGCCATCGAGGGTGCTGACTTCGTCTTCGGTGGTGTCAGGCATCTGGCACTGGCGGCAGACGCCATTAGAGGTGAGGTGCGGCCATGGCCGGTGCCGTTTGAGGTGGAGATGGTGGATATTGTGGCGCTGCGGGGTCGAAAGGTCTGCGTTCTGGCATCCGGTGACCCGTTTCTCTATGGCGTGGGCGTGACCCTGCTCAAGCATGTGCATGTGGACGAAACCATCGCCTACCCTGCCCCATCAGCCTTTTCGCTGGCGGCATCGCGGCTGGGCTGGGCGTTGCAGGCAACCGACTGCGTTTCCCTGCATGGTCGCCCGATTGATTTGATCCGCCCGCATCTGCATGCGGGTGCGAAGCTTCTCGTACTGACAGCGGATGAAAAGACCCCTGCCCTTTTGGCCGCTCTTTTGGCGGAGGCCGGTTTCGGGCGCTCAACGTTCATTCTGCTGGAAGCCTTGGGTGGGCCGAGGGAGAGGAGCAGGCAGGCTACAGCGGCTGATTTTTCTTTTGTTGATATCGATCCGCTGAACCTCGTCGCCATCGAGGTGGTTGCGGATGAAAAGCCCCGCATTTTACCGTTTGCGCAGGGGCTGGATGATGCGCTGTTTGAGCATGATGGGCAGATGACCAAGCGGGAGATCCGTGCGGTGACGCTATCATCGCTTGCTCCGCGTTTCGGGGAATTGTTGTGGGATATCGGCGCTGGTTCCGGCTCCATCGGTATCGAATGGATGCTGGCGCATCCGTCCCTGCGGGCCATTGGCATCGAGCAGCATGCGGAGCGGGCCGAACGCGCCAACCGCAATGCGCAGGCCTTCGGTGTGCCGGCGCTTCAGATTGTCAGGGGCGCAGCGCCTTCTGCATTGGTGGGATTGCCGACGCCGGATGCGATTTTCATTGGCGGTGGCGGCAGCGAAGAGGGTGTGCTGGAGGCGGCGGTATCAGCGTTAAGGCCCGGCGGGCGGCTGGTTGCCAATGCGGTGACGCTGGAAATGGATGCGGTTTTGCTGGCAGCGCAGGCGCGTCTGGGCGGTTCGCTGATCCGGCTTGAGGTGACACGCGCTTCGCCTGTCGGGTCCATGCAGGGCTGGCGGCCTTCGATGCCGGTCACGCAATGGGCGTGGGTTAAGCCGTGATTGTCGCGGGCATTGGGTGCCGACAGGGTGTCACCGTTGATGCGGTTATTGCCGCTTTGGAAGAGGCGGCGCGGACGCACCACGTCACCATCGATTTCATGGCAACGGCACCGATGAAATCGGACGAGCCGGCTCTGCTGGAGGCCGCAACACGGCTCGGCATGGCCTTTGTCGTGGTGGCGCAGGCGGATTTCGAAATGGCAGGTGCCAGAACGCTAACGCAATCGGCAACGAGCCTCAAACATTCGGGGTCCCCAAGTCTCAGCGAAGCAGCGGCGCTTGCGGCACTGGGGCCGGGTTCACGGTTGGTTGCACCGCGCATGGTGATTGGCGATATGACGGTGGCGCTTTCCACTTTGGAAGAGGAAGCCACTTTAGGAGAGAACGAATGACGGTTCATTTTATCGGTGCCGGTCCGGGTGCTGCTGATCTTATCACGGTGCGCGGGCGCGATCTGATCGCTAGGTCTCCCGTTTGCCTCTATGCGGGATCGCTGGTACCCAAGGCATTGCTGGAACATTGCCCTGAAGGCGCGCGCATCGTGGATACGGCAGCACTTTCGCTTGACGAGATCGAGGCGGAATTTGTGAGCGCCGCCCGCGAAGGCAAGGATGTGGCGCGGCTGCATTCCGGGGATCTGTCCATCTGGAGCGCCATGGGCGAGCAGATCCGCCGTCTGGAGCGTCTGGGCCTCGACTATACCGTAACACCGGGCGTTCCCTCCTTCGCCGCCGCTGCCGCCACGTTGCGGCGCGAATTGACGGTGCCGGAAGTCGCGCAGAGCCTTGTGCTGACCCGTGTGTCTGGCCGTGCGTCGAAGATGCCGGAGACTGAGACGTTGAAGGCCTTTGGTGCGACGGGGGCGACGCTTGCCATCCATCTTGCCATTCACGCCATCGCCAAAGTGGTCGAGGATCTGACGCCGCTTTATGGGGCCGATTGCCCTGTCGCCATCATTGTCAGGGCATCGTGGCCGGAAGAGCGGGTTATTGCCGGAACACTTGGCGATATCGAATCAAAGCTCGCGGAAGAGCCGGTGGAGCGCACGGCGCTGATCTTCGTCGGCAAGGGTCTTGCATCCGAGGATTTTCGTGAAAGCGCGCTTTACAGCACCGATTATGTGCGCCGTTTTCGCAACCCTCAAAGCAATGCAGACGGCTGATCGGATGGGGTGAAGGGGGCGCGTCCCTTTAGCGCTCCACTGCGGTCGAATACGAGGATTTCAAGGTCCGTCTCCGGTCTTTTCAAAGCGCCAGCCGCCGTTTTCCAGGCATTGCGCGCGACTGCCTGACCAAGATCGATACCTACGGCCCCTGCCAGCGTGAAGGCGTGAGCCACCATATTGGCCTGCCGGATGGCTTCCGCCAAAGCGTCGTCGCCGCCCGCCTCGGTGGCAAGGTTGGCCAGTGCCTCGAGGTCGGCAAGGCCGCGCTTGGAATGCACGTCCAGCATGCCTTGCGCGAGCTTGGTCATCTTTGCCACGCCGCCCGCGATGGTGATTTTTTCCACCGGGTGGGTGCGCAGATATTTCAGCATGCCGCCGATGAAATCGCCCATGTCGATCAGGGCCGTATCGGGCAATCCATGCAGCGCCTGCCCGGCTTTTTCTGAGGTATCGCCGGTGGCGCCGAGAATATGCGGAAGCTTTTCGGCACGGGCCACATCGATGCCGCGCCAGATGGAGTGGATCCATGCGGAGCAGGAAAAGGGAATGACGATGCCGGTGGTGCCGAGAATGGAGAGGCCGCCGACAATGCCCAGCCGTCCATTCAGCGTCTTTTCCGCCAGTGCCTCGCCATTTTCCACCGCAATCTCGACTTCGAAATCCGCATCATCGCCAGCCACCTCGCGGATGGCTGCGGCAATCATTGTGCGTGGGACGGGGTTGATGGCGGGTTCGCCGATGGCGAGCGGCAGACCGGGACGGGTGACTGTGCCCACACCCCTGCCCGCCTTGAAGGTGATGCCGGTGCCCGCCTGTCCGCGTCGCAGGGTTGTTTCGATCAGTGCGCCATGGGTCACGTCAGGGTCGTCGCCCGCATCCTTGATGACGCCAGCGCGTGCAAATCCCTCGCCAACTGTTGAGCTTGCGATGGAAAAGCCGACCTGCTTGCCGCTTGGAAGTTCGATCTCGACAAGGTATGGAACATCACCGGTCAGCAACGCGGTGCATGCGGCTTTTGCCGCCGCCGTGGCGCAGGCGCCGGTCGTCCAGCCGCGACGCAGGTTTTTTCCATCCGTTTCCATGCTGTTTCTATAGCGGTTACGGCTATGGCCGTCATCGGTAAACAACAGGCAGTGTGAATGTCGAGACCACTTATCGTGAAAAAGGGCAGGCCATGACGGCACGGGCGATCATTATCGGCGCGCCACGGTCCGGTTCGGGCAAAACCAGCGTCACCATCGGCCTTTTGCGCGCCTTTGCCAGACGCGGTGTGAAAGTGCGGGGCATCAAGACCGGGCCTGACTATATCGATCCCGGTTTCCATGCCTTTGCCGCGGGCACGCCGGGTCTTAATCTCGACAGCTGGGCCATGCAGCCGGATTTGCTGCGGCATCTGTTCGCCCAGCAGGCTGAGGACGCGGAAATGGTGCTGATTGAAAGCGCCATGGGCCTGTTTGACGGCATCGTGGTGCCGGAAAACCGGACGGGCTCTGCCGCCGATCTTGCGCGGCTGTTCGGCATACCGGTTTTGCTGGTGCTGGATATATCGGGCCAATCGCAGACGGCTGCGGCGGTTGCCCACGGATTTGCCCACTACGATCCCGATGTCAAAATGTCCGCTGTTGTGCTCAACCGCGCTGGCAGCGAAAGACACCGGACCTTGTGTTCGCAAGCCATTGAAAAAATCGGTTTGGCCGTAGCGGGCTGTGTGATGCGTGATCCGTCGCTGGTGTTGCCGGAGCGACATCTGGGGCTGGTGCAGGCCAGCGAGCATCCTGAGATCGACGCGCATATCGAGCGGCTTGCCGATGCGATGGAGCAGGCGATTGATCTTGATGCGCTTCTATCGCTGGCGCGCCCCGTGGACATGCCGCAGGGCTCGGTGGAAGCCGCAATCGTCCCGCCCGGTCAGCGCATCGCGCTGGCGCAGGATGCCGCATTTACGTTTCTCTACCCCCATCTTCAGCGTCACTGGCGTGAGGCGGGCGCTGAGATCATCCCGTTTTCGCCCCTTGCCGATGAAGCGCCTGATGCTTCCTGCGATGTGTGCTGGCTGCCGGGTGGATATCCCGAGCTTCACGCGGGCACGCTTGCGGCGGCTATGAATTTCAAGGCGGGTCTATCGCGCTTTTCGCAAGAAAAGCCGGTCCATGGGGAATGCGGTGGCTATATGGTGCTGGGTGAAGGGCTGGAAGATGCCGATGGCGTGAGCCATGCCATGACCGGGCTTTTGTCCCATGCCACCAGCTTTGCCAAGCGCAAGATGAACCTTGGCTATCGGCAGGCAACCATTGCCGTTGATGGTCTTTTAGGCATGGCGGGCGAGGTGCTGCGCGGTCATGAGTTTCATTATGCCCGCGTGACCGATGCCGGACGCGATGAGGCCTTTGCGCAGATTGCCGACGGGCAGGGAAAGCCACTCGGACCTTCCGGCGGAAGGCGCGGGCTGGTGACGGGCACGTTTTTTCACGCCATTGCCAAAGGTTAAGTTTTTCTCATCGATCGTGTGGTGGAGGAATGTCGCCGCCTCCCTATATTGTGGTGATGCGCTGGGTGCTGGCGCTTGATCCATTCAACAAGGATAGATTTTCATGACCGAGAAATCCCCCGAAAACAACTTTCCTGCCGGTTACGAACCCGCTGACGTGTGGGAATGGGAAAAGGGCAATGGTGGTCAGTTCGCCAATATCAACCGCCCCATCGCCGGTCCGACCCATGACAAGGAACTGCCTGTCGGCAAACATCCGCTGCAGCTCTATTCGCTTGCGACGCCCAATGGCCAGAAAGTCGGCATCATGCTGGAAGAGCTTTTGGCCGCAGGACATTCTGGTGCGGAATATGATGCGTGGCTGATCAAAATCGGTGAAGGCGATCAGTTCGGCTCGGATTTCGTCAAGGCAAACCCTAATTCGAAAATTCCGGCATTGGTGGACCATTCCACGCCAGAGCCGACGCGCGTTTTCGAAAGTGGCTCCATCCTGCTCTATCTGGCTGAAAAATTCGGGGCGTTTCTGCCTGAGGATCACAAGGGACGCACGGAAGCGATCAATTGGCTGTTCTGGCAGATGGCGTCCGGCCCCTATCTTGGCGGCGGTTTCGGCCATTTTTATGCCTATGCGCCTATCCACATCAAATATGCCATCGACCGTTTTGCCATGGAAGCGAAGCGACAGCTTGACGTGCTGGACCGCCATCTGGCAGAAAACCGCTATCTCGCGGGTTCGCAGTATTCGATTGCTGATATTGCGGTTTGGCCGTGGTATGGAAATCTGGTGCGCGGGCAGTCCTATCCAAAGGCCGATGTGTTTCTGGATGTGAAAAGCTACAAGCACCTGACGCGCTGGGCAGACGAGATTGCGGAACGTCCAGCCGTCAAGCGGGGTCGTATGGTCAACAAGATGAACGGCGACCCTTCGGAACAATTGCACGAACGCCATGATGCGTCCGACTTCGATACGAAGACCCAGGACAAAATCGGCAAAGCATAAGGAAAAAACGATGGCAAAGCTGCCTGAAATGACGAAACACCGCGGCTTTCCATCCGGCATGCCGAGCACGGGCATTCAATTCACCATACGCCGCGCAAACCCGCGCGGCGTGACGCCCATCAAGCATATTCCGCGCCGCGCCCGTAATGATTCGCCCGAACATAAGGTCGATGCGGCGTTCCTGCATGCGCTCTGGCACCAGTTCGGCAACGAACCGTTTGAGCGCGGCAATCTGGATGCGGCACGGCTCAGCCTGTTGTTCGGGCGCGAAGTGCTGCCTGCGGACAAGAATTTCGATCCCTTGTCCTACGAAGCCATGCTCATCATCGACGAGCGCGTGGCACGGCAGAATTTCCCGGAATCCTTCGAGAATTATTTCCAGATCGACTGAAAAAATCTGCTGCGGCAAAGTGGAGCGGGCACGGAAAGTTTCTGTGCTTCGCTTTATTGAGGTGCTATAGAGCACCCAGTTCCACGACAACCGGCCTCAGCCATGATGAAGTATAAGAATTCCATTGTTGCTGTGTGCATTCTGGCCCTCGGTATGGGGACCATTGGGCACGCCTATGCCGAAGACACGGCAGCGCTGCAAAAGCTGGGCGCGGCGCTGTTTGTTGATCCCAACCTGTCCAAGAACCGCACCATGTCCTGCTCCACCTGTCACATGGAGGCGTTGGGCTTTACCGATGGGCGAGAGACCGACAAGGTCGGGCACGATGTTTCGCTGGGTGATGACGGGACGTCTTTGGGCGACCGCAACGTGCCGACGGCAGCCTACGCGAAATTCTCGCCACCCTTCGGCAAGAATGACGCCGGTGACTATGTGGGCGGGCAGTTCTGGGATGGGCGTGCCTCCACGCTGGAAGACCAGGCCGGTGGCCCGCCATTGAACCCGGTTGAAATGGGCATGCCGGACAAGGGCACGCTTATAAAGCGGCTGAAGGAAAATCCCGATTACGTGACGGCCTTCGGCACCCAGTTCGGTGGCGATGTGTTCCAGAGCGATGATGCTGCCTTTGCGGCGATGGCCAAGGCGCTGGCCGCCTTTGAGCGTTCCGATACGTTCTCAACCTTTGATTCCAAATATGACCGCTTTTTGCGCGGTGAGGAAAAGCTGACCGATCAGGAAGAGCTTGGCCGGGTGTTGATGTCCTCCTCGCAATTTACCAATTGCAACACCTGCCACGAAATCCGGGGCAGCAACGGGCTGTCCGACGGGGTCTTCACCAACCACAAATATTTCAACATCGGCGTTCCCGCCAACAAGGCTGTGCGGGCGGCCAATGGCTCAAAGCCTGATGCGGTGGATCTTGGTCTCGCGCAGAACCCTGCTGTTGCGGGTGATCCGGCACAGCGCGGCAAGTTCAAGGTGCCAACGCTCCGCAATGTCGCGGTGACGGGCCCTTATATGCACAATGGCGTCTTCAAGGATCTGCGCACGGTCGTGCTGTTTTACGTGAAATACAAAAGCAAGAAGCCCAGCCGTCAGATCAACCCGGAAACGGGTGAGACGTGGGACGTGCCTGAAGTGCCTGAGAATATTGCCATGACCGAGCTGACACAGGCTCCGGCGCTTGATGACAAGCGGGTGGACGCGATTGTCGCGTTTCTGAAAACGCTGACAGACAAGAGATATGAGCCTCTCTTGTCTAAAGATAATGCCGGGCAGGGCGCGACGCCCCCTGCCCATGCAGCATCATTTACGCCGACAGCGCCTTGAACTCTTCAAGAACAGCATCGCCCATTTCAGATGTCGAGACCTGACGGCTGCCGTCGGATACGATATCTGCGGTGCGAATGCCCTTGTCGAGAACGTTGGCAATGGCCGTTTCAAGCTTCGTTGCCTCATCCACCATGTTGAATGAATAGCGCAGGCACATGGCAAAGGACGCGATCATGGCGATCGGGTTGGCGATGCCCTTGCCGGCAATGTCAGGGGCAGAGCCGTGGACGGGCTCATACATGGCCTTGCGCTTGCCGGTTTTGGCATCCGGTGCGCCGAGCGACGCGGATGGCAGCATGCCGAGCGAGCCTGTGAGCATCGCCGCAACATCTGAGAGCATGTCGCCGAACAGGTTGTCGGTGACGATGACATCGAACTGCTTGGGCTTGCGCACCAACTGCATGCCGCCAGCATCCGCCAGCATATGTTCCAGTTCCACATCCTTGAACTTGGCCGCGTGGGTTTCCGTCACGACCTGGTTCCACAGCACGCCTGATTTCATGACGTTGCGCTTTTCCATGGAGCAGACGCGGTTGCCACGGGTGCGGGCCAGCTCGAACGCCACGCTGGCGATGCGCTCGATTTCGAATGTGTCGTAAATCTGGGTGTCGATGCCGCGCTTCTGGCCGTTGCCCAGATCGATGATCTGCTTGGGTTCGCCGAAATAGACGCCGCCCGTCAATTCACGGACGATGAGAATATCGAGGCCTTCGACCAGTTCCTGCTTCAGCGACGATGCTGCGGCGAGGGCCGGATAGCAGATCGCAGGGCGCAAATTGGCGAAAAGCTCCAGATCCTTGCGCAGACGCAGCAGACCCGCCTCAGGGCGCACATCATAGGGCACGCCGTCCCATTTCGGGCCGCCGACTGCGCCAAACAGAATGGCGTCTGCAGCAAGCGCCTTTTCCATGTCTGCATCGGAAATGGCGACGCCATGCGCATCGTAAGCGCAGCCGCCGACCAGGCCTTCCTGCGTCGTAAAGCCCGCTGCCTTCTCGGCATTCAGATAATCGATCAGCTTGCGGACTTCCGCCATGGCTTCGGGGCCGATGCCGTCGCCGGGCAGCAGGAAAAGCGTGCGCATAGTCATGAAAACCCTCCTTGGCCACGACGCAAAACCATGGGGAGGTTTCAAAACGGCGGGCGCATTCAAAAATCCTACGTCACACAAAATCATTGCGTGACGAGGCTTCTTAGCCTTGCAGATGGCCTATTTCAAGGAAGGTCCAAGGTGATTTGGTACGGGTGCCAGATCAAAATGGGCGCGAAATCTCACGCCCAGGGGCGGGCAGTGGCGTTGGACTTTTCAAAACCTTCGATGGCACCGGCATGTTCCAGCGTCAGGCCGATGTCATCAAGACCATTCAACATGCAGTGGCGCTTGAACTCATCGAGTTCGAAGGTGATCGTGCCGCCATCCGGGCCGCTGATTTCCAGCTTCTCCAGATCGACAGTCACGACGGCATTGGAGCCACGAGAAGCGTCGTCCATCAGCTTTTCCAGATTTTCCGGGCTGACGACGATGGGCAGAATGCCGTTCTTGAAACAGTTACTGTAGAAAATATCCGCAAAGCTGGTGGAGATCACGCAGCGAATGCCGAAATCCAGCAGCGCCCAAGGCGCATGTTCACGCGAAGAGCCGCAGCCGAAATTATCGCCAGCAACGAGAATCTGCGCATTCTGGTAGGCAGGCTTGTTCAGAACGAAATCGGGATTGGGCGAGCCGTCTTCCAGATAGCGGGATTCGGCAAACAGGCCGGTGCCGAGGCCCGTGCGCTTGATGGTCTTCAGATAATCCTTCGGAATGATCATGTCCGTATCGATGTTGACGACCGGCATGGGGGCGGCAACACCCGTCAGCTTGGTAAACTTTTCCATCTCTCACTCCGAAAATAGGACGAATGGCCGAGCCAATCGTTATCGCTTTTGCTGCAATAGCGCAAAACCCGTTCTATTTGAAGGCCAAACCGTGCAAAGGCGGTACGCCGCTTCGGTTCCTAAGGGGCGCGTTCAGCGCCACGCGAAGCCCAGCTTGCGCAACTGCGTTCCCGCGAAGTCTTCCATGCCCTCTGCCACGTCCCTGCCGCCATGGGAGCGGAAGAAGCGGTTGGCGACATCGCTGTCTTCCAAGCACCAGACCACAACGCCATTGCAGCCGAGCGACTTCAGGAGGCGGCGTGCTTCGAGGAAGAGCGACGAGCCAAGCCCCATGCCCTGATATTCCGGGCGCAGATAAAGCTCATAGACCTCGCCATCATAGGGCAGGCCACGGGCACGGCTGAGGCCAAGCGTTGTATAGCCTGCGACGACGCCCGCAACTTCTATGACCAGCATTGTTGCGGAGCCGCGCGCGGCCTTGCGCCACCACGTCTCGTTGCGCCGATCCACCATCTGCCGGAGTGCTTTATGGGGGATCAGTCCCTCATAGGCCTGCTGCCAGGCCGATCGGTGCGCATCGGAAATGGCACGCGCATCGTCCGGCTCTGCTCGGCGAATCTCTATGGATAACGTTTTCATAACGCGATTCTGACCCCGCCACAGGAAACTTTCCAGCCATAAAGGTTAACGGCTTCAAGCTTACCCACAGCCTATTCATGTGGATGAGGCTTAAAAATTAACGCTATATTTACCATTGGCGCAAGTGTCGTGCGACTCAATCCCGCAAATTAAGTGCAGCCGGCTGGCGGGCTAAATTCCAGACAATAAAAAACCCGGCGCAGTGGCCGGGTTCTTCGATAGTTATTGTAATGTTGGCAATCAGACAGCCAGCTTTGCCTTGTCGAAACGCTTGCGATCGTTGGCGTCCAGGAACATCTTGCGCAGACGGATGGACTTTGGCGTCACTTCCATCAGCTCATCGTCCTGAATCCAGGAGAGCGCACGGTCGAGTGTCATGCGGATCGGCGGTGTCAGCTTCACGGCTTCATCCTTGCCGGCGGCGCGGATGTTGGTGAGCTGCTTGCCCTTGAGAACGTTGACTTCAAGGTCGTTGTCACGGGTGTGAATACCGATGATCATGCCAGCATAAACCTTTTCGCCGGGCTCGATCATCATCGGGCCGCGATCTTCCAGGTTGAACATGGCGTAAGCAACAGCTTCACCGGAACCATTCGACAGCAGAACGCCCTGAACGCGACCAGCGATGGCGCCCTTGAACGGCTGGTAGGAGTGGAACAGGCGGTTCATGATGGCCGTGCCGCGTGTGTCCGTCAGCAGTTCCGACTGGTAACCGATGAGGCCACGTGTTGGTGCCAGGAACTTCAGGCGAACGCGGTTGCCGCCGGATGGGCGAAGCTCGGTCATCTCTGCCTTGCGCTCGGACATCTTCTGAACAACGATACCGGAATGTTCTTCATCAACGTCGACGACGACTTCTTCGATCGGCTCGATGGTCTGGCCGTTCTCGTCCTTCTGCATGACAACGCGAGGACGCGAAACAGCAAGCTCGAAGCCTTCGCGACGCATGGTTTCGATCAGAACTGCAAGCTGCAATTCGCCACGGCCGGATACGAAGAACGAATCCTTGCCTTCGGCTTCTTCGATCTTCAGCGCAACGTTGCCTTCGGCTTCCTTGTACAGACGATCACGGATAACGCGCGATGTGACCTTGTCGCCTTCGGTGCCAGCCAGTGGGCTGTCGTTAACGATGAAGGACATGGTAACCGTTGGCGGATCGATTGGCTGCGCTGTCATCGCTTCGGTAACCGAAGGATCGCAGAACGTGTCGGCAACAGTGCCCTTGGAAAGACCAGCGATAGCGACGATGTCGCCTGCATGGGCTTCTTCAATGGCTGTGCGCTCGATGCCGCGGAATGCGAGGATCTTGGAAATACGACCGGTTTCGATGGTCTTGCCATCCTGGCCCAGAACCTTGACGGCCTGGTTCGGCTTGATCGAGCCGGAAGCGATGCGTCCGGTGATGATGCGGCCGAGGAACGGGTTGGCTTCAAGGATCGTACCGATCAGGCGGAACGGGCCTTCTTCAACCGTTGGCTCAGGAACGTGCTTCAGAACGAGATCGAGCAGCGGTGCAAGACCTTCATCCTTTGGACCTTCCGGGTTGACGTTCATCCAGCCATCGCGGCCAGAACCGTACAGGATCGGGAAGTCGAGCTGCTCGTCTGTGGCATCAAGGTTCGCGAAAAGGTCGAACACTTCGTTGATGACTTCTTCATGACGGCCATCGGGACGGTCGATCTTGTTGATGGCGACGATTGGGCGAAGACCAACCTTGAGCGCCTTGGACACGACGAACTTCGTCTGTGGCATTGGGCCTTCAGAAGAGTCGACGAGAACGATAGCGCCGTCCACCATCGACAGAATACGTTCGACTTCACCACCAAAGTCGGCGTGGCCGGGGGTGTCGACGATGTTGATTCGAACGCCCTTCCACTCCACAGACGTCGCCTTGGCGAGAATGGTAATGCCGCGTTCTTTTTCGAGGTCATTGCTGTCCATGACGCGCTCTGCAACGCGCTGGTTTTCGCGGAACGAACCGGACTGCTTCAGAAGCTCGTCAACGAGCGTCGTTTTGCCATGGTCAACGTGCGCGATAATCGCGATGTTGCGAATTGCCATTGTTCAATATCTCTGAGGTTGGGGCGTCAAATCTTAAAATGCGCCAATTTAGTCTGGCGGGCCTATAACCTTTTTTTTGCAAAAATGAAAGGGGGGCTGCCACATAAGCCCCTTGCAGAAACGCCATAGCAGAGAATTATGACAGTTTTCATGCGTCAGCCCCGACTCTCAAGCAAACTCAGGCCGTAACCAGCCCCCGCTTTTTCAGCATGGCATCCGGGCTTGGCATCTTGCCGCGAAACAGCTTGTAGGTTTCTTCCGCATCCACAGAGCCGCCGACGGAATAAATATTGTCCTTCAGCTTGCGCGCCATGTCCGCGTCGAAAGGATTGCCGGTTTCCTCGAAGGCTTCGAAGGCATCCGCATCCAGAACCTCCGACCACATGTAGGAATAGTAGCCAGCCGAATAGCCATCGCCTGAAAACACGTGCTGGAAATGCGGGGTGGCGTGGCGCATGACGATGGATTTCGGCATGTTGAGCGCGGCTAGAACCTCTGCCTGCACGGCCATCGGGTCTGTGACTGTGCCACGGGTGTGGAAAGCCATATCGACGAGTGCCGAGGAGGTAAACTCGATGGTGTTGAAACCGGCATTGAAGGTTTGCGCTGAAAGGACCTTGTCCAGCAAAGCCTTTGGCATCGGTTCGCCGGTCTCGTAATGCAGCGCATAGGTTTCAAGGATCTCAGGCACCGTCAGCCAGTGTTCGTAGAGCTGCGACGGAAGTTCAACGAAATCGCGCGAGACGCCTGTTCCAGATACGGAAGGGTAGGTGACGTTGGAGAGCATGCCGTGCAGCCCATGGCCAAACTCGTGGAACAGGGTGCGGGCATCGTCCAGCGATAGGAGTGCTGGCTTGCCTTGTGAAGGCTTTGCGAAATTGCAGACATTGTAGATGATCGGCAATTCGCCGGTTGCGCCGCTCTTCAGCGGCAGTTTGTGCTGCGACTGGAAAGAACTCATCCAGGCACCGGAGCGCTTCGATGACCGGGCAAAGAAATCACCGAGGAACATAGCGACGAGATCGCCTTTTTCGTTGCGAATTTCAAAGGTGCGGACATCTGGATGATAGGCGGTCACGTCCTTCAGCTCGACAGCGCGAATGCCGAACAGGCGGTGCGCCACATCGAAACAGGCCTCGAGAATTTTTTCCAGTTGCAGGTAGGGCTTGAGTTCCGCTTCCGAAAAGTTGAATTTTTGAGCCCGCAACTTTTCAGCGTAATGGCGCCAGTCCCACGGCATCACATCGTGGTTCTTGCCTTCCTCGCGGATGACGGCAGCCAGTTCGGCTTCTTCTTCGCCAGCGCGGGCGACGGCTTTTTCCCAGACCTGCATCAACAGGCTGTTCACCGCATCCGGTGTTTTTGCCATGGTGTTATCAAGCTTGTAGGCGGCGAAATTGGCATAGCCCAGAAGCGTCGCCTTTTCGTTGCGAAGGGCCAACGTGCGCTTCACCGTCTCGCGATTGTCGGTTTCACCGTCATTTTCTCCGCGTGCGACCCAAGCCTTGAAGGCCTGTTCGCGCAGGTCACGGCGCTCGGAGAAGGTGAGGAAGGGTTCGATGATGGAGCGGGACAGGGTCACGGCGAACTTGCCGTCTTCGCCATGTTCGCGGGCCGCACTTTCCATCGAATCACGCAGGAAGCCGGGCAGGCCAGCAAGCTCGTCCTCGGACGACAGGATCAGCTTCCAGCCTTTCTCATCGGCCAGAACGTTTTGACCGAATTTAGCGCCGAGGCCAGCCAGTTCTTCATTGATGGCGGCAAGCCGCTCCTGCTCGGGCCGATCCAGCTTGGCGCCGGAGCGGACGAATCCCTTCCAGTGGCGTTCCAGCACGCGCAGCTCTTCACCGTTAAGCCCCAGCGTATCGCGTTTTTCCCAGAGCGCATCGACGCGGGCAAAGAGCGCCGCATTCATGCTGATCTTGGAATAGTGGCGCGACATTTTTGGCGCGATTTCCCGCTCTAGGGCCTGAATATCTGGGTTGGTGTGGGCACCCGCCTTGTTCCAGAACAGGGCCGAAACACGTGACAGTGAGTCGCCTGCTGTTTCCAGTGCGATGATGGTGTTGGCAAAGCTTGGCTCGTCTGCGTTGCCTGCAATCTCATCGATTTCAGCATCATGGGCGGCGAGCGCTGCATCGAAAGCACCTGCAAAATCCTCATCTTTCACAGCTTCGAACCGGGGCAGTCCGTTTGGTCCGTTCCATTCGGTCAGGGCGGGATAGTGCGCGGCTGTGGAAGTCATCGGTTCGTCCTCATGCAGATGCTGTTTGTGTGCATATGGGCATGGCTGCGGCGGTGTTTCAATATGCCTGATGGGGATCAGATGGCTTGCGGGCGAAACTATTTTCATGCCGCCTTGCCAGCGGGTGGCGAAGTTTTTTATAAGGGAGGCTTATGAAACAGGCGCGCCATGAACACCTCCCTTGAAAAAGAAACACTGGCATTTCTGCTTAATAGCAGCGCACGTTTTCTCAACACCGCTTTTGAGAAACTGATCAGCAATGCTGGCCTTGGCCTCACACCGGGCGAGGCGAGGGCGCTTTTGACAGTTTCCGCCATCGAAGGCAGCAAGCAGGCCGATATTGCCAGCCGCATCGGTCTCGAACCCATGACGGTCTGCACTTATCTCGACAGGCTCGAATCGCTCGGGCTGGTGGAGCGTCGGCCCAACCCGGATGACCGGCGGTCCAAGTGCATCTATCTGACGCAGAGTTCGGCGGACATGCTGGTCGCGGTTCGCCATGAGGTCGATAGCGTCATCGGCCAGGCGACGGAAGGGTTCAGCGAGAGCGATCTATCGACGTTTCATGCATTGCTGGCACTGGTGCAGAAGAACCTGCAGGCTGCGGTGAGCGACAAGAGCAGTCGGGAACCGGAATGAGCGCATCCACAACGCCCATGACCGTGCGGCGCACCGCGATGCTGGGTGCCATGCTGACCTCGATCGGGCCGGTGTCGATGGCAATCTATACGCCTGCCATGCCGGAGCTTGTCAGAGCCTTCGCAACAACAGAATCCGCCATCAAGATGAGTCTGACGCTCTATTTCGGCGGCTTTGCCATTGCCCAGCTGATTGCCGGTGCCATGTCGGATGCGTTTGGACGGCGCAAGGCGACGATCCTGTTTTTGCTGATCTATCTTGCGGGTGGAGCCCTTGCGGCCTTTGCACCCAATGTCGAGATGCTGCTGTCCGCTCGTCTTATTCAGGGCATAGGCGCGTCTGTCGGTGTTACCGTTGCCCGCGCCGTGGTGCGAGACCAGTTCAGCGGACATCAGGCCACCGGCATTCTTAACCTCATCGGCATCATGCTGGCCGTGGGGCCTGCGGCGGGGCCAACCATTGGCGGCCTGTCTCTTCTGGCCTTCGGCTGGCAATCGGTGTTTGCGCTGATGCTCGCCTTCGGCGTGATCTCGCTGACGGCCGTTATCTGGTTGCTGCGCGAAACGACGGTGCCGGACCGCAGCCGACTGCGCCCGTCTCGCCTGCTCAGCGCCTACGGCGAGCTTCTGGCGTCGCCACGCTTCCTGCTGTCGGCCTTAGTGCTCGGCGGCACTGTCGGGGCGCTTTATGCCCAAGCAACCATGCTGCCCTTCGTGCTGATCAATGATGTCGGCTTGTCACCGACAGCCTTTGGTGTGGGAATGCTGATGCAGTCAGGCGCTTACTTTCTGGCTTCGATTGCCCTGCGGTTCATGTCGCGCAGAATGGGTGATCGGCGCTGTGCGGTGGCAGGTCTTTGCCTCTCCGCGACGGGTGGGGTGTTGATCTTTCTATCGGTGCAGTTCATCCAGCCTTCGTTCATATCCATCATGGGGCCGGTTGCCGTGGCGACATTCGGGCTTGCACTGCTCACGCCTTACGTCATCACCATGGGCATGGCGCCTTTTCCGCATATTGCCGGGTCTGCCTCCGCCATGATGGGGTTCATTCAGATGAGTGCCGGTTTTGCAGCGGGTGTTGCTGCTGCGCTGCTTGGATCGCCGCTCATGAGTTTCGGTATCATCATTCCGTTGATGGAATTGAGCGCAGTCGCGAGCTACGTGGGTTTTGCCTTGCTGTCACGCAGGCAGGCATGAAAAAGCCCCGGCGGTGACCGGGGCTTTCAAAATCACTTCGCTTAAATCTTAACGGCCGAGATTGCGCTTGGCGAGCGTGCGCAGGCGAAGGGCGTTGAGCTTGATGAAGCCTGCTGCATCCTTCTGGTCATAAGCGCCCTGGTCGTCTTCGAATGTGACCAGCGTGTCGGAATAGAGCGACTTGTCGCTCTCGCGACCTGTGACCATGACGTTGCCCTTGTAGAGTTTCAGCGTCACTTCACCGTCCACATGTTCCTGGCTCTTGTCGATCAGGGCCTGCAACATTTCGCGTTCTGGCGAGAACCAGAAGCCGTAGTAGATCAGCTCCGCGTAACGCGGCATGATCTCGTCCTTGAGGTGAGCGGCGCCGCGGTCGAGTGTGATGGATTCGATGGCGCGGTGGGCCGTCAGCAGGATGGTGCCGCCGGGTGTTTCGTAAACGCCGCGGGACTTCATGCCGACATAGCGGTTTTCGACCAGATCGAGACGACCGATGCCGTTATCGCGACCGTAATCGTTGAGGGCTGCCAGAAGCGTTGCTGGCGACATTTCAACGCCATTGATGGAGACGGCGTCACCCTTGCGAAAACCGACCTTGATGATGGTCGCCTTGTCAGGCGCAGCTTCCGGCGAAATAGTACGCATATGCACGTATTCCGGAGCTTCGACAGCCGGATCTTCCAGAACCTTGCCCTCGGAAGACGAGTGCAGAAGGTTGGCATCGACGGAGAACGGAGCCTCGCCCTTCTTGTCCTTGGCAACCGGGATCTGGTGCTGTTCGGCAAAGTTCAAGAGGTCGGTACGGCTCTTGAACGTCCAGTCGCGCCATGGGGCGATGATCTTGATGTCGGGGTTCAGCGCATAGGCGGACAGTTCGAAACGAACCTGATCGTTGCCCTTGCCGGTCGCGCCGTGGGCGATGGCGTCAGCGCCGGTCTTCTTGGCGATATCGATCAGGTGCTTGGAAATCAGCGGGCGCGCAATCGAGGTGCCGAGCAGGTAGACGCCTTCATAAACGGCATTGGCGCGGAACATCGGGAACACGAAATCGCGCACGAATTCTTCGCGCACGTCTTCCACGAAGATTTCCTTGATGCCCATCATCTCGGCTTTTTTGCGTGCCGGTGCCAGCTCTTCGCCCTGGCCGAGGTCAGCGGTGAAAGTGACCACCTCTGCGCCAAGTTCGGTCTGGAGCCATTTGAGAATGATTGAGGTGTCAAGTCCGCCGGAATAGGCGAGAACGACTTTCTTTACGTCTTTTGGAAGGGCCATCAATGAAATCCATTTGCGTACCGGCGACACAGGATATCGCCATTTTCCTTGGGATTTCGGCACTTTTAGCGAGTTTATCGGCGCGTGCAACAAAAATGCAAAAGGCGGCGCGGATGGAACAGTTTCATCTTCATGTGACTTACAGGCCCGGCACGTCTAGACTGCACATCGCGTCAGTAGAACGCATGGTTCCATGGGACGTCGCTGCCGAATATTTGAAACGGCAGCGAAAAGGAGAAACCAATGACGATCCTTCATAACGCATTTCACAAAAACAATGTTGCCGTCGTGACCGGGGCTGCCTCCGGCATCGGCCTTGCTGCCGCCCGGAAATTTGCCAGTTTTGGCATGAGCGTGGTGCTTGTCGATCTCGACGGGGAAAAGCTGGCCGCTGCACAAAGCCAAACCGCGCTCCTTGCAGAACATGGCAATGAGCAGGTTGTCTCCATTCCAACCGATGTGTCGAAGCTCGATGAGCTGGAAGCATTGGAGCGTGCTGTCATCCAGCGTTTCGGGCGCGTGCATGTGCTGATGAACAATGCGGGCATTCAGCCCGGCAGCGCGATTTTTGGGCCGCAGGCAAGCTGGGAGAATGTGCTGGGCGTCAATCTGATGGGCGTCGTCAACGGAAGCCGGGTGTTTGGCCCCGCCATGCTGGCCCATGGCGAGGCGGGCCTCATCATCAATACGGGCTCGAAGCAGGGCATCACCACACCGCCGGGCGATCCCGCCTATAATGTCTCAAAGGCAGGCGTGAAGGCCTTTACCGAGGCTTTGCAGCACGAATTGCGAAACTCACCGGATGGAAATCTGTCGGCGCATCTTCTGATACCCGGTTTTGTGTTTACCGGCCTGACCGCCAATGGCCGCACCGAAAAGCCATCGGGCGCATGGACGCCGGAACAGACGGTCGATTTCATGATCGATGCCATCGGCAATGGCGATTTCTACATTCTGTGCCCCGATGGTGAGGTGAACCGCAAGACCGATGAGAAACGCATTCTCTGGGCAGCGGGTGACATTGTGGAAAACCGGCCGCCCTTGTCGCGCTGGCATGAGGCTCATGGCGACGCCTTCAAGTCGTTTCTGAACAGCTGATCCGCATGCCGCGCTCTAGGGCGCGGCATTCTTGTCCGTGGCTGTTGGCAGGCCGGGGAAACGGCGATATGCATTTGCATCAGACCCTTCAAGAGCATGGTGACGCCCGTGGAATTCCTACCCAGCCTGCCAACCCTCATTGCCTTTACCCTCGCCATTCTGTTGCTGGCGGTCACGCCCGGGCCGGATATGACGCTGTGGATCAGCCGCTCCTTGCGTGAGGGACGCGCCGCCGGTTTCATGACGCTGGTGGGGACCAATCTCGGCATTACAGTGCATACGATGCTGGTTGCCTTCGGCGTCGCCGCACTCATCGTTGCTTCGCCAACGGCTTTCCTTGTGCTGAAAACAGGCGGCGCCGCCTATCTCGCGTGGCTTGCCATTCAGGCCATACGCAAAGGCTCCAATTTCGTGATGGAGCGCCCGAAAGAGCAGGTTGCGAAGGCGTCGAAGAGTGCTGCTCTTTTCAATGGTTTGTGGGTCAATCTGCTGAACCCGAAGATCATCATTTTCTTCATGACCTTCCTGCCGCAATTTGTCAGCGCATCTGACCCGCATGTCACGGGCAAGCTGATCTTCCTCGGTCTCTGGTCGATCATCGTGGCCCTACCGATTGGTATCGGCATTGTCGTGGCGGCAGACAGTCTGTCTGGCTGGCTGCAAAGCAATCGCAAGGTGCTGCGTGGTCTGGATTACACGATCGCCGGTGTTTTCTCGGCCTTTGCCGTGAAGATTTTCTTCGCCCAAGCTAAATAGGGCGGGGCGCTGCAACGGCCACGATGCCGATCTTCACATTATCTGCACACAGCAAAAAGGCCGCATCGTTTCCAATGCGGCCTTTTTCAATCTGTAACCTAACCCTAAGGGGATAGGCTTATTCAGCTGCGCCTTCTGCAGGCTTTGCAGCCTCTTCAGCGGCCTTAGCTGCTGCGGCTTCTTCTGCTGCCTTGGCTTCAGCAGCTTCTGCTGCGGCCTTTTCAGCGGCCAGAGCCTGTGCAGCTGCAACCTTTTCAGCTTCGATGCGTGCCTTTTCTTCAGCAGCAGCCTGACGCTCAGCGTCGTTGAGCTTGCGAGCGCGAACGCCCGTGTCTTCAACGATACGAGCAGACTTGCCGCGACGGTCGCGGAGGTAGTAGAGCTTGGCGCGACGGACCTTACCGCGGCGAACGATTTCTACGCCTTCAACCAGCGGAGAGTAAACCGGGAATACGCGCTCGACGCCTTCGCCGTAGGAGATCTTGCGAACGGTGAAGCTCTCGTTGATGCCGCCGCCGGAACGGGCGATAACGACGCCTTCGTAAGCCTGTACACGTGTACGTGTACCTTCCGTTACGCGCACGTTGACGCGAACGGTGTCACCTGGAGAAAATTCTGGAAGCGTACGCTTTGCTTCAATCTTGGCAGCCTGTTCGGCTTCCAACTGTTCGATAATGTTGACCATATTAACCTCTGAGTTCTTCTGAAACAGCCAGAGCGCTCAACGATCATCCCTTGAAACCAAGTCTCGGGACCATGCCTTGCGGCAGGAGCGAATTCACCATTCTTTGCTTGTGGTTAAAGGAGTAAACCCCAGTACCACGCGGGCCATTACAGCAAGACGGCGCATTTGTCATCCCTTTTACACAATTATTTTCTCGGCAGCGGCGCGATTGCGACGAATCTGTTCAGCGGATATCCAGGGAAAAGCTTCGGGGAGGGGCCGTAATGTCAGTCTTCATTATCACGCTGCTATTTGCCAGTGGGTTTCTATCCGGATCGGTCAACGCCATCGCGGGCGGCGGCACATTTCTGACCTTCGGGGCCATGACGATTGCGGGCATTGCGCCGATTTCTGCCAATGCGACCTCATCCATCGTCCAGTTCCCCGGTTATGTGACGTCTGTCATCGCCTATTGGCCGGAAATTCGCACCCATTGGAAAAGCGCCGTCTTTCTGGCCCTGCTCTCCATTGCCGGGTCGATTGCTGGCGCGCTGGCGCTTCTGTCGCTGGATAATCCGGAATTTCGCCAGCTCGTGCCCTGGCTCCTTCTGGCTGCCACGCTGTTGTTTGCGGCGGGCCCATGGCTGCGGCCGCGCACGGAGCGTGAACGCTCTGCGGGCAACCCGCTAAGTCTTGCCGGGCAGTTCTTCACTTCGATCTATGGCGGATTTTTCGGTGCTGGTATGGGCATCATGATGCTGGCGGTGCTGGGCCTAACGGTCGGTGGAGCCTATCACCATCTGAACGCGCTCAAAAACCTGCTTGCGGTCGTCATTGCAGCCGTTGCCATCGTTGTTTTCGTCAGTGGTGGTGTGGTGACATGGCCAGCGGCGCTGATCATGATCCCGGCGTCAGCCTTGGGCGGCTATAGCGGCGTCTATATTGCGCGCCGCGTACCGCAATGGATCATCCGCATGCTGGTCATCGCGGTTGGGCTGGTCTTGTCGATCTATTATTTTGTTCACACCTGAGGCGGCTTTGCCAGAAGATCGGGGCGACGTTCTTTCGTCAGCGCCAGCGCCTGCTCATGGCGCCATTTTTCGATGGCCTTGTGGTTGCCGGAGGTGAGAACGGCGGGAATATCCCGCTCTTCCCATACTTGCGGGCGCGTATAATGCGGATGCTCCAGCAATCCGCCCTCGAAGCTCTCGTGCACGCCAGAGAGGTCGTTGCCCATCACGCCGGGCAGAATGCGCACCACGGCATCCAGCAGCGTCAGCGCCGCCGGTTCACCGCCTGACAGAATATAGTCGCCTATGCAGACCTCTTCCAACGCACGGGCATCGATCACCCGCTGGTCGACACCTTCGAAACGACCGCAAATGATAATCACGCCATCACCGGCGGCGATTTCGCGCACCCGCTCTTGCGTCAACGGTTTGCCGCGTGGGCTCATCAACAGGCGAGGGCGGTTGTCGTCGGTCGAAACTGCATCGATTGCGGCTGCGAGCACATCCGGTTTCAGCACCATGCCAGCGCCACCGCCCGCCGGGGTGTCATCGACGCTGCGGTGCTTATCGGTGGCGAAGTCGCGAATCTGCACCGGCTCCATCTGCCATTGGCCGCGTTCCAGCGCCTTGCCCGCCAGCGAATGGCCCAGATGTCCCGGAAACATGTCCGGGTAGAGCGTCAGCACAGTTGCCTTGAAGGTCATGGATTTATTTCTTGCCGAAAATTGGATGGTCAGGATCGTCCTTGCCATCTTCGGGATTGTCGATCAGGCCTGCAGCGAGCGGATCGATCAGTATCTTTCCGCCTTCAAGGTCAATCTCCAGAACGGCGGCCTCTGTAAAGGGGATGAGTGTGGGACGGCGGCCAGCGCCTTTGAGCTCCAGCAGATCGCCCGCACCGAAATCATGGACAGCGGCGATGGAGCCGTAGCTCTTGCCTTCAGCGTCGACGGCTTCGAGCCCTTCCAAATCGGTATAATAGAATTCGTCTTCATCCAGATCGTCGTCTGGAAGGTTGTCACGCTCGATAAACAGCTCCAGCCCATTCAGGCTTTCCGCCGCGTTGCGATCATTGATGCCGCGAAAGCGCACGATGACAACCGTCTTGGCTTGGCGAATCTCGAGGATTTCGAACACACGTCCATCGTTAGCGATCAAATTGCCGTAGTCACCGAGTGCGGTGGGGTCATCGGTAAACGAATTGACGCGCACTTCGCCGCGCAGCCCCTGCGCCGCGCCGATCTTGGCCATGAGAATAGGATGTTCCAGCTTTGCCATCGGTCGTCCGTTTCGGTGTTCGTCTTTAGAAGTTTATCTACGGCATGTTGCCGCCAAAATAAACAGCAACGGGTGGCGCGGAAAACCACACCACCCGTTGCTGTCTTAAAAACCGGACTTATTCAGCAGCAGAAGCTTCTGCGGCTGCTGCAGCGGCGTCATCAGCCTTCTGCTTCTTCTCGGCCATGCGTTCAACAGCCTTCTTGCCTGGCTTTGCCTTTTCAGGGTTGCTGCGTGTGTCGCGGGTCGCGATGCCAGCTTCTGCGAGGAAGCGCAGAACGCGGTCTGTTGGCTGCGCGCCCTTGGCAATCCATTCCTTGACGAGGTCAGCATCGATCTGGATGCGATCAGCGTTGTCCTTGGCAAGCATTGGGTTCCAGGAACCTACCTTTTCCAGAAAGCGGCCGTCGCGTGGCGAACGGGCGTCAGCAACAACGATCTGGTAGTACGGGCGCTTCTTGGAACCACCGCGTGCGAGACGAATTTTCAGTGCCATGTTATTTCTCCTTAAGAATGGCTAGTCCGCCGATCAGGCGGTCTTTTCGATGCCGTTATGTTCAGCGGCAATGGCTTCATGGTGCCGGATGACTTCCTTGATGATGAAGTTCAGGAACTTCTCGGCGAAATCCGGGTCCAGATCTGCATCCTTTGCCAGGCGGCGCAGGCGTTCGATCTGGTATTCTTCGCGCGCCGGGTCTGCCGGCGGCAATTCGTAGGTTGCTTTCAAAACGCCAACCGCCTTGGTGCGTTGGAACCGTTCTGCCAGCATATGCACCAGCGCTGCATCGATGTTGTCGATGGACTGGCGGTATTGCGAAAGTTGAGCTTTTACGTCTGTGTCGATCATCGCTGCTCTCACTTCTTCTTGCCGAAACCGGGAAGACCCGGAAGACCGCCGAGGCCCGGCAGCTTGGGTCCACCCAGACCGGGAAGACCAGGCATTCCGCCCATGCCGCCAAGACCCGGTGGCATGCCACCCGGCTTGCCGAGACCTGCGGCCTCTGCCTGTTTCTGAAGCGCTTCGAGCTGCTTGGGATCCATATTGGCCAGATCAGGCATGCCGCCCATTCCGCCGCCCAGACCCATCTTGCCCGCAAGGCCGCCCATCATCTGCTTCATGATGCCGCCCTTGCCCTTGCCGCCCATGGCTTTCATCATGTCGGCCATGCCGCGATGCATCTTGAGCAGCTTGTTGATTTCAGCAGCGTCGGTGCCGGAACCGGCAGCAATGCGCTTCTTGCGGCTGTGCTTGAGCAAATCAGGGTTGGCGCGCTCGGCCTTGGTCATGGATGAGATGATGGCGATCTGGCGGTCGAACATCTTGTCGTTGAGACCCGACGCCGCCATCTTGTCCTTCATGCCGGCCATGCCGGGCATCAGACCCATGATGCCGCCCATGCCGCCCATTTTCTTCATCTGGCCAAGCTGGTCAGCAAGGTCGTTCAGATCAAACTTGCCCGACTGCATTTTCTTGGCCATCGCTGCGGCTTTTTCCGCATCGATGTTTTCAGCAGCCTTTTCAACCAGCGAAACGATGTCGCCCATGCCGAGAATACGGTCGGCGATACGGCGGGGATGAAACTCTTCCAGCTCGCCCATGCGCTCGCCGGTACCGATTAGCTTGATCGGCTTGCCGGTGACGGCACGCATCGAGAGGGCCGCGCCACCGCGACCATCGCCATCCATACGGGTCAGAACGAGGCCGGTAATACCAACGCGCTCATCGAAGTTACGCGCCAGATTGACGGCGTCCTGACCGGTCAGGCTATCGGCCACCAGCAGGATTTCGTGCGGCTTGGCCTTCTTCTTGATGTCGGCCATTTCCATCATCAACGGCTCGTCGATGTGGGTACGACCTGCAGTATCGAGGATCACGACATCATGGCCGCCGAGCTTGGCAGCCTGTACGGCGCGCGAAGCAATATCGGTCGGCGATTGTCCAGCAATGATCGGCAGCGTATCGACGCCGGTCTGAACGCCGAGCTGGCGCAACTGTTCCTGAGCTGCCGGACGACGCGTGTCGAGAGATGCCATCAGCACCTTCTTCTTGTCACGGTCTGTCAGGCGCTTTGCAATCTTGCCTGTTGTGGTCGTCTTACCAGAGCCCTGAAGACCCACCATCATGATGACGACAGGGGCGGCTGCATGGAGATCGATCGCCACGCCTTCGGAACCCAGCATTTCGACAAGCTCGTCATGAACGATCTTGACGACCATCTGGCCGGGCTTGATAGCTTTGAGGACTGACGCGCCGACGGCTTTTTCGCGCACCTTGTCGGTGAAGGAGCGCACGACTTCCAGCGCGACGTCCGCTTCCAGAAGCGCACGGCGAACCTCGCGCAGGGCAGCCGTTACATCGGCTTCCGAAAGCGCGCCACGGCCGGTCAGTCCATTCAGAATGGAGCCAAGGCGGTCCTGGAGGTTTTCAAACATTGCGTCATCCTTCTTCGTTCCGGGGTAACCGAAACGTCGGTGCTTTTGCTGTCAAAAACAAGATGCATAGCCAAAAAGCACCCGAGGGCGCATCGCGCTGTCGGATGTTTGCCTCCGGGATCTTCTATACCTTGCGGGTCCCGGTCGGCGGCTGCGGTCATGAAACTGCCAGCTGATTGGCGCGGGTTAACAGGAAAAGGCTTCCAGAGTCAAGGCGGCCAAGGATTTTTGGCGCAGAGGTGGGCGTCGTGCCATCTCAAATTACCGTAACCGGGCATCTGCCTGCTTGAAGAGGTCTCGGGCTGCACCTATAGATTTATCATGAACAGACGCAAATTTTTCAAACTCTCTTTGCTCGGAGCGCTTCTGGCGGGTGGTGGTCTTTATGCGCGCCAGTCCAGCGCAAGCGCCTATTATAAAGGCCCGCTTTCGGACCATTTCGATGGCGCACGGTTTTTCAATCCCGGTGGGGAGACGCCGAACGGATTTGTCGATCTGATGAAATGGCGCTTCGACGGGCAAAAGGCGACGTGGCCAGAGGCCTATCCGAGCCCGTTTCCATTCGTGAAGCCCGATGAGCGCGTGAATGGTAAAGACATGCGCGTCACCTTCATCGGCCACGCATCCTTTCTCATCCAGACGGCGGGGCTGAATATTCTGATCGATCCGGTCTGGTCGGAGCGTACCAGCCCCTTCAGCTTTGTCGGGCCCAAGCGCGTCAATCCGCCCGGGGTGCAATTTGCAGATCTGCCGCCGATCGATCTCGTGCTGATCACGCATAATCATTATGATCATCTCGATCTGGAAACGCTGCAGCAACTTCACATTCACCACAAACCCCACTTCATCACGCCGCTCGGCAATGACGTCGTCATCCGCACCCGCGTTGAGGCCGCGAAGATTTCGACGGGCGATTGGGGCGATGTGCTGGCGGTTGCCCCCGATGTGAAAATCCATTTTGAGCCGTGCCATCACTGGTCGGCGCGTGGGTTGAATGATCGCCGCATGGCGCTGTGGGCAGCTTTCGTTCTGGAAACGCCCGGTGGCAAGATCTACCACATTGGCGATACCGGTTTTCACCGGGGCCTGAACTACCATGCCGCTGCCAAGAAACATGGAAGCTTCCGTCTGGCAAACCTGCCATTTGGCGCTTACGAGCCACGCTGGTTCATGAAGGGCCAGCACCAGAACCCGACGGAAGCCGTTGAGGGCATGAAGATCTGTGGTGCTGCCTATGCCTGCGGCCACCATTGGGGCACGGTTCAACTGACCGATGAAGCCATCGATGCGCCGCTGATTGCGTTGAAGGCAGCGCTCAGCCAACACAACGTGCCCGAAGACCGCTTCCGCCCCATGCGCCCCAGCGAAGTCTTCGACGTTCCCGCTGCGTGATGGCGCCGCCCCGGTGACCTGATACTGGTGGTGACCTGACACTGGTAATGCGCAGGCATTTCCGCCATATAGGGAAAAACGGGGCGACTGCGCCTGCACATATCTCAAACGGGTCAGGAACATGTCGAACAGGGTCGAATTTGCGAAAATGAATGGGCTTGGCAACAAGATCCTCGTCATTGATATGCGCGGCCGCAAGGATATGGTCACGCCCGATGCCGCGATTGCGCTGAATGGTGATGCCGACACGGCCTTCGATCAGATCATGGCGATCCACGATCCGCGGCTCAGCGGAACCGATGCCTATATCGATATTCTCAATTGCGATGGCACAAAGGCGCAGGCTTGTGGCAATGGCACGCGCTGCGTCGTGCAAGCGCTGGCCTCTGAGACTGGCAAGAAAAGCTTTACCTTCCAGACTGTTGCGGGAATTTTGAACGCTTCCGAACATGATGACGGCATGATCTCAGTCGATATGGGCTTGCCACGCTTTGGCTGGAACGAGATCCCGCTGTCTGAAGAATTCCACGATACCAGCCGCATCGAGCTTCAGATCGGGCCAATCGACAATCCCATGCTGCATTCGCCTGCGGTCATGTCCATGGGCAATCCCCATGCAATCTTCTGGGTGGACCGCGATCCCATGGAGTTTGATCTGGAACGCTTCGGGCCGCTTCTGGAAAACCACCCCATGTTCCCGGAGAAGGCCAATATCACGCTAGCGCAGGTCATCTCTGACAGTGCCCTGCGCACGCGCACATTCGAACGTGGTGCGGGTCTGACGCTAGCCTGTGGGTCTGCCGCCTGTGCCGCTGCCGTTTCTGCTGCCCGCACGGGCCGCACCGGCCGCCTTGTCGAGATCGATGTTGCCTCAAGCCCTGTTCGCATTCCCTTGAAAATCGAGTGGCGGGCGGACAATCACGTCATTATGACTGGCCCTGCGGAATGGGAATGGGCAGGGCAGGTCGATCCTGTCACGGGTGCCTGGCAGCGCGAAGCAGCACAGGAAACTGCTGTTATATGAGTGGCGTCGAGGTCATAACCTTTGGCTGTCGCCTCAATACCTACGAGTCCGAGGTCATGCGGGCCGAGGCGGAAAAGGCGGGGCTGAACAATGCCGTGCTGGTCAATACTTGTGCCGTGACGGGCGAAGCGGTGCGTCAGGCCCGATCTGCCATCCGCCGTGCGCGCCGCGAAAATCCCCATGCGCGCATCATCGTCACCGGTTGTGCGGCGCAGACGGAAAAGCAGACCTTTGCCGATATGCCGGAAGTCGATGCTGTCTTGGGCAATGAGGAGAAGCTGAAAAGCGTGTCCTACCGTGCTTTGCCGGATTTCGGCGTTTCGGCGGAAGAAAAGCTGCGCGTCAACGATATCATGAGCATCAAGGCCACCGCGCCGCAGATGATCAAGCATATTGACGGGCATGTGCGCGCCTTCATTCAGGTCCAGAATGGCTGCGACCACCGCTGCACCTTCTGCATCATTCCCTATGGTCGCGGCAATTCGCGCTCCGTGCCGATGGGTGCCGTGGTGGAGCAGGCCCGCAAACTGACCGAAAACGGTTATTGCGAAATCGTGCTGACCGGTGTGGATGCCACCAGCTACGGTGCCGATCTACCGGGAGAACCAACGCTCGGTTATCTGGCAAAGACGCTGCTGAAACAGGTGCCGGAGATTTTGCGTCTGCGGCTTTCCTCCATCGACAGTATCGAGGCTGACAGGCATTTGCTGGATTTAATTGCGGATGAGCCACGTTTCATGCCGCATCTGCATCTTTCGCTTCAGCATGGCGACGACATGATTTTGAAGCGCATGAAGCGTCGGCATATGCGCGCGGATGCCATTCGTTTCTGTGAGGATGTCAGAGCGCTGCGGCCTGATATCGCGTTTGGAGCCGACATGATCGCCGGTTTTCCGACCGAAACCGAAGAGATGTTTGAGAACGCGGCGACCCTTGCGGAAGAATGCGGAATTTCCAACCTGCATGTTTTTCCCTATAGCCCGCGTCCCGGCACGCCTGCCGCGCGCATGCCGCAGCTCGACCGTGGCTTGATCAAGCAGCGGGCCGCAAGGCTTCGCGAACGCGGCGAGAATTTGCGCCATGCGCATCTGGAGCGCATGGTGGGAACGCAGCAAACCATTCTTGTTGAAAACAACGGCTTTGCCCATACGGACAATTTCACGCTCGTTGCTGCACCCGGACTTGAGCCCCGCACACTTGCGCAGGTGCTGATTACCGGTCACAACGGAAAACACCTGGATATGCAATGTCTGGCCGCACAGGCCGCCTGACGTAAAGATACGGAACACATATGGCCCTCGGCTTCATCAAAAAAGTCTTCTCCTTTGGCAAGGACAAGGCCGACACGGACAGGCAGGATGCCGATGTCGCGGTTGAAAAGGCCAATGAGAATGCGTCGTTCGAAGATGTCCTAATCGAAGCGGAGGCGCATGCGCCGGTGGCCGACGATCCGGTTTCCTCCCTTGAGATGGAGACAGCTGGCGGGCCTGCCTCTGATGATGTGAGCGCCGACGGGAAAGCCGAACAAGACGAAGAGGACGATGCACCGCTTTTGCCCGGCCCTGAACAGGTTGGCGATATGGGCATGGTGCCGCTGTCTCTTCTGCAGGCCGAAGCCGAGGCTGAAGCGCTGCCCGTAACGGAAATGCAGGAGCTGGCTGATCCGGACGCGCCACTCGATACTTTGGCCATGGATGCCCTGCTGGACGAGGCAGAAGCGGTAACAGCCACAGAGACGAGCGAAACCTCCGCGGCTCCTGTTCTGCCCAAAGGCTTTGCCTTGCCAAGCGCGCGCGTTGAGCCTGTGGAAGCTGAGCCGGAGCAGAAACTGTCGTGGTTCCAGCGCCTGCGCGCTGGCCTGTCGCGCACGTCCATGCAGCTCACCAGCCAGATTTCCGCGCTGTTCACCAAGCGCAAGCTGGATGAAGACACGCTGGACGAGCTGGAGGATTTGCTGATCCAGTCCGATCTTGGTCTGGAAACGGCCATGCGCATCACTGGCGCACTGTCTTCTGAACGCTATGGCAAGGATGTCAGCGGCGAAGATGTGGCCCGTATCATGGCGGGCGAAATTACCAAGGTTCTGACACCGGTTGCCAAGCCGCTTGAGCTTGATCTCTCGCACAAGCCGCATGTCATTCTCGTGGTTGGCGTCAATGGTACTGGCAAGACGACAACCATCGGCAAGCTGGCAGCCAAGCTCTCCGGCTCGGGCCTTAAGGTCATGCTGGCGGCAGGTGACACGTTCCGCGCAGCGGCCATCGAGCAGCTGAAAATCTGGGCGGATCGGACCGGATCGGAGTTCATCGGCACCAAGCTGGGTGCGGATGCGGCCGGTCTTGCCTATGATGCCTTTGAGCAGGCACGAGCGAAGAAATGCGACGTGCTGATCATCGATACGGCCGGGCGCTTGCAGAACAAGACCGAGCTGATGGATGAGCTGGAAAAGATCGTGCGCGTTCTTGGCAAACTCGATCCCGACGCGCCGCACACGGTTTTGCAGACGCTGGACGCGACAACCGGCCAGAACGCGCTCAATCAGGTCGAGATTTTCCGCAATGTGGCGGGTGTGTCCGGCCTGATTATGACAAAATTGGATGGCACGGCGCGCGGCGGTATCCTCGTTGCCATCGCAGCCAAGCATAAATTGCCGGTGTATTTCATCGGCGTTGGCGAAGGTGTTGATGATCTGGAGCCATTCGAGGCAGAAGATTTCGCCAAGGCGATTGCGGGAGTGTGACGATGGACGTGGAAAGCAATCAGCGCGAAAGCGAAAAAATGGTCCGTGAGATCAGCCCGCTCCTGAAGTTCGTTCTGGAGCTTGGCCCGCTGGTCGTGTTCTTCTTTGCCAACTCCCGCGGCGAATGGCTGGCAAAGACATTTCCTGTGCTGACGGAATTCGGTGGCCCGATCTTCATTGCCACCGGTCTTTTCATGATTGCCACGGCAGTCGCGCTGACCGCTTCATGGATATTGACCCGCACCTTGCCGATGATGCCGCTGATTTCGGGCATTGTCGTGCTCGTTTTCGGTGCGCTGACGCTCTATCTGCAAAACGACACGTTCATCAAAATGAAGCCGACCATCGTGAACGCGCTGTTTGGGGTTATCCTGCTGGGCGGTCTGCTGTTTGGCCAGTCGTTGCTGGGCTATGTGTTCAATTCGGCCTTCAAGCTGAATGACGAGGGCTGGCGCAAGCTGACATTCCGCTGGGGCTTCTTTTTTCTGTTTCTCTCGGTGCTGAATGAAGTCGTGTGGCGCGGATTTTCTACCGATACATGGGTGGCGTTCAAGGTGTGGGGCACGATGCCGATCACCATTCTCTTCACCATGGCACAAATGCCGCTCATCATGCGTCACTCGCTTGAGCCGTTGATGAAGGATAAGAAATGACATCTGCGCCGATGCATGGGGCCCGTTCCTCCGCCCATATCTGGTTTGGTGTTGCTGCCGCTATCCTGGTTCTGCAGATCGTCATTCTCTATGCGATGGGGCGTTTGCCCATTTGCGAATGCGGCTATGTGAAGCTGTTTGAGCCCGGTGTGAACACGCCCGGCAATTCCCAGCATCTGGCTGACTGGTACACGCCGTCACACATCATCCACGGCTTCCTGTTTTATGGTCTGGCATGGCTTCTGTTTCGCAAGCAGCCGATATCCATGCGGCTTTCCTTCGCGGTGCTGATCGAGGCTGCATGGGAGCTTCTGGAAAATTCACCCATCATCATTGATCGCTACCGCACCGCGACGATGGCACTGGGTTATAGCGGCGACAGCATCTTGAATTCGGCCATGGATACCGTCTTCATGGTGCTCGGCTTCTTCTTTGCGATGCGCGTGCCGGTGTGGCTGACCATCCTTGTCGCCATCGTCTTCGAGATATTCACCGGCTGGCTCATCCGCGATAACCTCACCTTGAATGTGCTGATGCTGGTCACGCCCATCGACGCCATCAAGGAATGGCAGAACGCCCTTCCAGCTGGCTGATCGCTCAGTTTCCAGCGGCAGCCTTTTCGATGGCCGGAATGATCTCGCGCTCATAGGTCGCGACATCGATGGGGCCGACCTTCTTGTAAACGATGGTGCCTGCCTGATCGACCAGATAGGTCTCGGGAATGCCGTAAACACCCCAGTCTATGGCTGCCTTGCCATTCGGATCGATACCGATGGCGGCATAGGGGTTTCCGAGTTCGCCCAGAAACCGGATGGCATTGTCTGATTTGTCCTTGTAGTTGATGCCAACCACATTCAGCCTGTTATCCTTGGCCAGCTCTTTCAGCATCGGATGTTCCTGCCTGCAGGGCACGCACCAGGAGGCAAAGACGTTGACGAGGGTGAGCTTGTTCTTGATGGCAGCATCGGTCAGCGCCGGGACATTGGCGCCTTCCAGCGGCGGCAAGGATAGCGACGGTGCCTTGGTGTTGATCAGTGCCGATGGAATGGCGCTGACGTCTAGCCCATTCACATCCTGCTCATAGAGCATCTTGGCGGCAATGGCAGCAAAGCCCGCAAAGGCCAGCAAGGGCAGCAGCGCCAGAATGTAGCGCGCCTTCTTACCCGAAGAGGCCGTAGCGACTTGCGTTTCTTTCGTCATGGTGCTGGTTGCTCCACCTTGGGCTTGTGCGCCCGGCGGCCGATGCCGGAGGCTTCGAGCTGCGCCATTTCGCGTTTGCGGGCGCGCCCATCCAGAAAAATCCAGCCGATCAGGACGGCGACGATGAGCCCGGTCAAACCATAGGACATGCCGATATAAAATGTATGGCTCATGGCTTGGCCTTCTCCCGGCTGGCGAGACGCGCCGCTATTCGCCGCTGGGCAGAAACGCGCCTGCGCCAGATTTCATTGCGCATGGCGGCGAGATGCAGCGTGAAAAACAGCAGGGTGAAACCAATGGCCATGGTCAGCAGCGGCCACAGAAATTCCGGTGCGATGGCCGGGCCGTTGAGGCGCAGAACGCTGGCTGGCTGGTGGAGCGTATTCCACCATTCCACCGAAAACTTGATGATGGGTATGTTGACGAAACCGACAAGAATGAGAACCGCACTGACGCGGGCGGCTTTGGATGGATCATCCATGGCCTTATTGAAGGCGATGAGGCCGAGATACATCAGGAACAGAATGAAAACGGAGGTCAGCCGCGCATCCCACACCCACCACGTGCCCCACATGGGTTTTCCCCACAGCGAGCCGGTGACGAGTGCAATCAGCGTAAAAGCTGCGCCAATCGGGGTTGCCGATTTATGCGCGACATCTGCCAGCGGGTGCCGCCAGACCAGCGTGCCGATGGCAGACAAGGCCATGACGGTATAGCACATCATGGAAAGCCATGCTGCTGGCACGTGGACATACATGATGCGCACGGTGTTGCCCTGCTGGTAATCGCTGTCGGTTGTGAAGGCCATATAGAGGCCAGCGGCCAGACAGAGGGCGGAAAGCCCTGCCAGCCATGGTAAAATGCGAGCGGCCAATGCCAGAAACCGCGTCGGGTTGGCAAGGTCGCTAAACTTGGTAATGGCAAGGCTCGTATCGCTCATGGCGTCTTTCTACAATGAGACCGGGATTGCGGCAATTGATCCTTATCAATCCATGGAACTGCGCAGTGCCAAAGCGGCAAAGAACGGCCCCACGACCGATGAAAAAAGCGTGATTGCAATGAGAATGAGGAAGGGTGGCATGAAGGGCGAGGGGTCTTGAACCGCCGCATAGGATGCGCTGACACCGAAGATCAGCACGGGAACAGCTAAGGGCAGCACGAGGATGGACACCAGAAGCCCCCCACGCGGAAGCGCCACGGCCACCGCCGCACCGACGGCGCCGATGAATGTGAGCGCCGGTGAGCCCACCAGAAGGGTCAGCATCACAGCGCCGATGGCGACCTCGCTCATATTCATGAACAGGCCCAGCAGCGGCGATGCGAGCACCAGCGGCAGGCTGGTTGCTGTCCAGTGGGCCAGGCACTTGACCAGAACCGTCAGCACCAGCGGCGTTTCCTGCATGAGGATGAGGTCGAGCGATCCATCGTCGCGCTCCGCCTGAAACAGCCTGTCGAGGCCGAGCAGGGCAGCGAGCAGCGCGCCGATCCACACGATGGCAGGTCCGATCCGCGAGAGCAGATTAAGGTCCGGGCCGACCCCGAATGGGATGACGGCCACGATGGTCATGAAAAACAGCACGCCGATAAGCGCGCCGCCGCCAGCCCGGATGGAGAGTTTCAGGTCGCGCAGGAAAAGGGCGATCATGCTGTGCCGCTTTCGCAAGGGTCAACCATATGCCCGACTATCAGATGTGGGGACAGCGAAGTCACCATGCCTCCTCCACCCCGGCAAAACCGGTCATCCGCAATTCCTGTGCATTTTCCAGCCCCAGCGGCTGGTGGGTTGCGGCGACGGCCATGCCACCTTTTTCCAGATGCGTCTTCACCAGCCCGGTGAACATGAGATCGGCGCTCGCATCGAGTGCGGCGGTCGGTTCATCCAGGATCCAGATCGGCCGCCATGCGACAAGCAGCTTGGCCATGGCGAATCGGCGCTGCTGACCGGCAGACAAATATCCGAAAGGAAGGTGGGTAATGCTGGCGAGGCCAACCGCTTCTGCCGCCTCTTCGATATCAAGAGAGCTGCCGCCATCAAAATCGCCGAGAAATTTCTTCCAAAAATTGAGATTTTCGAAAACACTCAGATCCTGCTTCATCGCGTTGCGGTGGCCGAGATAGTGGCTTGCCTCGGAGGCGCGAACGTCTGTTTCAAGTCCTTCGCCGGCTATGGTCACGCTCCCTGCTTCGGGGCGCAAAAGGCCCGCAATCACCCGCAAAAGCGTCGACTTTCCAGACCCGTTCGGTCCCGTCAGGAGCATAGCCTGACCAGAGCTTAACTTGAAGGAAACATTCATGAATATTAGGTCTTCGCCACGACGGACGGCCAGATTTTCTGCTGTTAGCAGCATGGTGTCATCTCGTTTAAGATTTTAATCATCTCGTTGGCAAAAAAATCGATTTAGGTGTTTTTCCGGTCTGGCACGTTTCTCATAAATTATCTATATGGGTGTCAACCACGCCAGCGGTCGGCGTGATCATCATATAGCGCCGGACCTGAAGGTTGCGAAAGCAGCTTCTCGTGCGGACAGCGGAAATGACCGTACCCGCATCCTGATGTGCTTAAGTGCATTGGTGTCCGCACGCGCGTGTTGGCTATCAGAGGAAGCGGGGCATTATCCGTGGCTAAATCTCTAGACAGTTTCAATTGTCGTTCTGTGCTTACCGTCAATGGTAAGGACTATGTTTATTTCAGCCTTCCAAAAGCAGAAGCGAATGGCCTGACAGGCGTTTCCAAGCTGCCCTACTCCATGAAGGTTCTGCTTGAGAACCTGCTGCGCTTTGAGGACGGTCAGACCGTTACCAAGGAACACATCACGGCTGTTGCAGACTGGCTGAACAACAAGGGCCTCGTCGAAAACGAAATCGCCTATCGCCCCGCTCGCGTTCTGATGCAGGACTTCACCGGCGTTCCAGCCGTGGTTGACCTTGCTGCCATGCGCGACGCGATGGTGGCGCTGGGTGGCGATCCCGAGAAGATCAACCCGCTGGTTCCTGTCGATCTCGTCATCGACCACTCCGTTATCGTTGATGAATTCGGCACGCCGACAGCATTTGCGCGCAACGTTGAGCTGGAATATGAGCGCAATGGCGAGCGTTACCGCTTCCTGAAGTGGGGCCAGCAGGCGTTCAAGAACTTCCGCGTCGTTCCACCAGGCACAGGAATCTGTCACCAGGTTAACCTCGAATATCTTGGCCAGACCGTTTGGACCAAGGAAGAAGACGGCGAAACCATCGCTTACCCGGATACATGCGTTGGCACCGACAGCCACACGACCATGATCAATGGTCTTGGCGTTCTGGGCTGGGGCGTTGGCGGTATCGAAGCCGAAGCGGCCATGCTTGGCCAGCCGGTTTCCATGCTTCTGCCTGAAGTTATCGGCTTCAAGCTGACAGGCAAGGTCAGGGAAGGCGTAACCGCCACCGACCTCGTGCTGACTGTCGTTCAGATGCTGCGCAAGAAGGGCGTTGTCTCCAAGTTCGTTGAATTCTTCGGCCCCGGCCTTGATTCGATGACGCTGGCTGACCGTGCGACCATCGGCAACATGGGTCCGGAATACGGCGCGACCTGCGGCTTTTTCCCTGTTGACGGCGAAACCATCAACTACCTCACCATGTCTGGCCGCACCAAGGACCGCATCGCGCTCGTTGAAGCCTATTCCAAGGCGCAGGACATGTGGCGTACCGGCGACGGTGCCGATCTCGTCTTCACCGACACGCTGGAACTCGATCTCGGCGAAGTTGTGCCATCCATGGCTGGTCCAAAGCGTCCCGAAGGTCGCGTTGCGCTTGAAGGCATCGCTTCCGGTTTCGCGGCTGCTCTGGAAGCCGACTACAAGAAGCCAGGCCAGCTCGACAATCGTTACCCTGTCGAAGGCACGGATTTCGACCTCGGTCATGGTGACGTCGCTATTGCCGCCATCACGTCCTGCACCAACACGTCTAACCCATCCGTCCTGATTGCTGCCGGTCTTCTGGCTCGCAACGCCGTTGCCAAGGGTCTGACATCCAAGCCTTGGGTAAAGACATCTCTGGCACCTGGTTCCCAGGTTGTTGGTGAATATCTCGAGAAGTCCGGTCTTCAGAAGGATCTGGATGCGATCGGCTTCAACCTTGTTGGTTTTGGCTGCACGACCTGCATCGGTAACTCCGGCCCGCTGCCAGCACCGATTTCCAAGACCATCAATGACAAGGGTCTGATCACCGCTGGCGTTCTCTCCGGCAACCGTAACTTCGAAGGCCGCATCTCGCCAGACGTTCAGGCGAACTACCTTGCCTCCCCCCCGCTGGTTGTTGCTTACGCGCTGGCCGGTACGGTCCAGAAGGATCTGACCACAGAGCCGCTCGGTATTGGTTCCGACGGAGAGCCTGTATTCCTCAAGGATATCTGGCCGACATCTGCCGAAATCCAGGAATTCATCCTGAAATACGTGACGCGTGAACTCTACGAGTCCAAATATGCTGACGTGTTCAAGGGTGATGAAAACTGGCAGGCCGTTCAGGTTCCTCCGGGCCAGACCTATGCCTGGGACGACAAGTCGACCTACGTTCAGAACCCGCCTTACTTCGTGGGCATGGGCAAGACCGGCACAGGCTTGAAGAACATCAAGGGCGCGCGCGTTCTCGGTCTCTTCGGCGACAAGATCACCACCGACCACATTTCCCCGGCCGGTTCGATCAAGGCTGCTTCGCCTGCCGGTGCATACCTCACCGACAATGGCGTGGGCGTTGCCGACTTCAACCAGTACGGCACACGCCGTGGCAACCATGAAGTGATGATGCGCGGCACGTTTGCCAACATCCGTATTCGCAACCACATGCTTGGGCCAAACGGCAAGGAAGGTGGCTACACCATCCACTATCCGTCCAAGGAAGAGATGTCGATTTACGATGCAGCCATGCAGTACAAGGCTGAAGGCACGCCGCTCGTCATCTTTGCAGGCGTTGAATACGGTAACGGTTCTTCCCGTGACTGGGCTGCGAAGGGTACCAACCTGCTCGGCGTTAAGGCCGTGATTGCGCAGTCGTTCGAGCGTATTCACCGCTCCAACCTCGTCGGCATGGGCGTCGTTCCCTTCGTCTTCGAAGAAGGCACGACATGGGCAAGCCTCAACCTCAAGGGCGATGAAACCGTTGAGATCGATGGTCTCGAAGGCGACATCAAACCGCGCGAGAAGAAGATCGCCAAGATCACCTACAGCGATGGTACAGTGAAGGAAGTTCCGCTTCTTTGCCGCATCGATACGCTGGATGAAGTGATCTACATGAACAATGGCGGCATTCTGCAGACGGTTCTTCGCGACCTGGCTGCATAATTATTGCCACATCATGAAAAAAGCGCCGGGAGAAATCCCGGCGTTTTGCGTATTATGATGGGGTATTCTGGTGAAGCTTGCTTCGTGATCGGCACTCACCCCATCGTTACTTTCTATTGAAGGGCCACTCGCGTTATTTTCGCCGGGCGTCCCGACAGGAATTGATAGCATCAATGGTCTGGAGACACGTCCAGACAAGGGTTCTTGCAATGTCGCTGAAATACGGGCCTGTCAGAGTTGGTCTTACGATGTGCGCCTTCGCAGCGATTGCACCGGTGCCCGCAATGGCGCAGCAGCAGGAGCAGTTGAAGGGCGTTGTCGAGCTGTTCACCTCGCAAGGCTGCGCATCCTGCCCACCGGCAGATGAGGCGCTGCGCAAACTCATCCAGAAGGGCGATGTGGTCGGCCTGTCCTATCATGTCGATTACTGGAACTATCTGGGCTGGGCCGATTCGCTGGCATCCAAGGAAAATACAGAGCGGCAATATGGCTATGCCCGTGCTCTGGGTCGCAACAATGTCTATACGCCACAGGCTGTCATCAATGGTCGCGACCACGTCAAGGGCGCGGACATGAAGGCAATCGATACGCGGCTGGATGCATTCAAAAAGGCCGGAGAAGGCCTCAGCGTGCCCGTCAAGGCGCGCCGGGTGGATGATGAGATTGCGATCGAGATTGGTCCGGGCCAGGGCAAGGCCGACGTCGTCGTGGCCTATTTCAACCGCGAGCAGGTCGTTGACGTGCAAAAGGGCGACAATCAGGGCAAGACCATATCCTACTGGCACAGTGTCTATGACGTGCAGACGGTGGGCATGTGGGATGGAACGTCCATGACGGTCAAACTGCCCTCAAGCATCATGAGCAAGGCAAAGGACGGCGGCTGCGCCGTGCTTTTGCAGACGAGCGATGCAAGCGGGAATCCCGCAGCGATCATCGGGGCCAGTGTTCTCATGACGTCGGGGAAATAGGTATCCGCTTAAAAGCGGGAAGATCCGATCCGGGCATTGGGGGCTGGGGGTAAAGGGTCAATGCACCGGACCGGGTCATGTTGGTGCCGAGGCATCAATTGACATTAGTCATATCCCACTCAAATCGGGCCATGATTTGACGGAAATAGGGCAATTTAAGATGTTCATCATGCCCTAATTATTACCGGCGCGCGTATCTTTCCCACCGCCATGCAAGGCTTGCATTTCCGCTTTCACGGGGTCAGACTGTCGTGAAATTGTCATTTGCTGTTGAGCGAGGTTGCCCAATGACAGATCAGCCGGATTTGGAGCGTAAAGGCCTGTCTCACAGAGATGGCGCATCCGTGGTCGATATCAGAGAGTACAGGCAGAGCAAGGATGTCTTGCCCATTACATTCCACCGACGTGAACTGGATGCGATATTGCGCATCTATGGGCGGATGGTCGGCGAGGGGGAATGGCGGGACTATGCCATTGACCATTTGAAAGACAAGGCGGTCTTTTCCGTCTTCAAGCGCTCCGGCGAGATGCCGCTTTTCCGAATTGAGAAGAATCCCAAGCTCGCCTCTAAGCAGGGTGCCTATAGCGTCGTGAATGTGGATGGACGTATCTTGAAGCGCGGCCATGAACTGCCGCAGGTGCTGAAAGTCTTCGACAAGGTCTTGAAGCTCATCGAGTGATTGTAGGGTTTGTGCATCCCACAAAAAAAGGCGGCCCAGAGGCCGCCTTTTCTATGTGTTCAACCAGACTTACTTGTCGCGATTTCCGAGGAACTGCAACAGGAACATGAACAGGTTGATGAAGTCGAGGTAGAGGGTCAGGGCGCCCATGATGGCCTTGCGGCCAGCCGTGGCGACATCATCACCGTCAAAGTACATTTCCTTGATCTTCTGCGTGTCGTAGGCGGTCAGGCCTGCGAAGATCAGCACGCCGATGGCGGAGATTGCAAAGCCCATGGCAGACGACTGCAGGAAGATGTTGACGATGGACGCGATGATCAAGCCAAACAGACCCATGATCAGGAACGAGCCCATGCCGGACAGGTCTTTCTTCGTGGTGTAGCCATAGAGCGACAGCGCGCCGAATGAAGCAGCCGTGATGAAGAACGTCTGGACGATGCTCTGGCCGGTATAGACCAGGAAGATCGACGACAGGGAAAGACCCATCAGCGCTGCGTAGCCCCAGAAGGTTGCCTGTGCGGCAGGAACGCTCATCTTCTGAATGCGGAAGCTCAGGAAGAACACGAGACCCAGCGGAGCCAGCATGACGACCCAGCGCAGAGGCGAGCCGTACAGGGCTGCACCAAGGCTGGTCAGCATCGTGCCGTTACCCATCGTGGCAACAGCTGCCGCAGGATCATTTGTGGTCGCCAGCATCGATGTGAAAAACGCTGCGAAACCTGTAATCGCAAGACCAACGGCCATCAGGTTATAAACCTTGACCATATAGGTGCGCAGACCTTCATCGATCATCGCGCCAGCCTGTGCATGGCCCTGGGCCATACGGTTCTGGTAGTTGTTGAAGTCAGACATTGTTACCTCTTTTGAGCTCCGAAATTGCTACGGTGTCGGCATATCGTCGCTTAGAGACCATATCCCAGGCGCCGCTGCGGAGCTACAGCAAGCCTAACAAAGAATATGAGGATATCGCCTCGCGGATACAAGAGCTTTCAGATCCGAAAAAACACCGTATGCGCGAAATGCGATAACGTTTTGGCGATCAGAAACCTGATTTACCCGTTAAAGTTATGTGGCGCGCAACTTTTCGGATCACTCCCCTGCCTGGCGAAGAACCGGTGCTGCTTTCTGGCCTAGTATGCGCCACGTTCCGATTAGCCCGATACCGACCGTCATGATGAGGGCGATGACGATGGTGGCGATCGCCACATCCGGCAGGAAGCTCGACGGAAGCTTCATAATGCGGGCGATGACGAACCATGCGGCGGCACCGCCAGCGGCAAGCGCGAAGATGGCCGTTGCCAATCCCAGGATCATATATTCATAGGAGAAGGCGCGGATCAGCATGGCGCGGGTTCCGCCCAGCGTTTTCAATATGACCGCATCATGGGTTCGTGCCCGGTTTCCGGCGGCCAGTGCGCCGGCTAGCACCAGAACCGATGCAATAAGCGCGACGGCAGCCGCCGCACGGATGGCGGTCGCCAACTGGCCGACCAGACGATTGACCACATCAAGCGCGTCCTTGACCCTTACACTGGTAATGGTCGGATAGGCATTGGTGATGGTGCGAAGGATTTCACCTTCCTGCGCGGGTGTTGCTGAGGGGTCTGCAAGTGTTGCCAGCCATGAGTGCGGTGCGCCCCGGAATGTGTTAGGTGAAAACACCATGACGAAGTTGAGAGACAGGGATTCCCACTGCACATCGCGCAGATTGGCGATTTTGGCCGTGATATTGCGACCAAGGACATTGACGGTGACAGTGTCGCCTACCTTGAGGCCAAGCTCGCCGGCCTCTTCCGCCGCGAAGGAAACAAGCGGTTCGCCGCTATAATCCTGTTCCCACCATTTTCCAGCAGTCAGCTTTGCGTTCTCAGGGAGATCGGCAGAGTAGGTAATGCCGCGATCACCCCTCAGCACCCAGCGGCCAGAAGCCGGCACTTCCATTTTCGTCACATCCTGACCGTTGAAGGCGAGGATACGCCCGCGCAGCATCGGCACCTCGGTCAAGAGACCGTCCGGTGCCTCGCGTTTGACGAGATCACGAAAACCATCACGATCGGCACTTTGAATATCGACGAAGAAGAAGTTCGGTGCACGTTCAGGCAGGCTGCCGGTCAGTTCGCGCCGCAGATTGCCGTCAATCAGTGTCAGGGTGACAAGAAGCGTCAGACCGAGACCGAGCGAGAGAACGACGGACGGTGTCAGCGCGCCGGGACGGTGAATATTGCCGATGGCAAGTCGCAGCGCGGCAGAGTGCACCCTCGGGCTTCGCTTGGCCAGCGCCTTGATGCCCCAGGCCACGAGCCGCAGCACAACGAAAGCAAACGCAACGGCACCCAGAAAGACCGACGCGATGAAACGCTCTTGCGAGGTGTAGATGGCAAGTCCGGCCAGCGCTGCCAGAAGCAGACCGGTGGCGAGAAGATAGGGCCATGTCGGTAGCTTGTTTTCGTCAAAGCCCTGTTCACGAAACAGCGCCGTCGCAGGCACTTCGCGGGCCTGACCCAGAGGCAGAATGGCAAAGGCAAGGGTGGTCAACAAACCGAACACGGCAGCCATAAACAGCGGACCGGGATAGATGGCGAGCTCATCCGGTACCGGCAACACGCCTTCCAGAAAACGCATGGCAATGAGCGGTGTGATGGCCCCCAGCACCAGACCGATGGCGATGCCGATAATGGCGATGAAGGCGATCTGGAAAAGATAGGTCATCGTCACGACGCTGGCAGGTGCGCCGAGGCACTTCAGCGCGGCGATGGTCGAGCGCTTGGAATCAAGGAAGGCGCGCACGGCATTGGCAACACCCACGCCGCCGACGATCAAGGCGGTGAGACCGACAAGTGTGAGAAACTGTGAGAAGCGATTGACGTTTTCCGTCAGAGACGGGGCGGCCCTGTCGCTGGTGCGGATCGACCAGCCAGCGCTGGGAAATTCCCGATTGGTATCGTCGGTAACAGTCGCGCGCTTTGATGGGTCGTTGAGGCGGATCTTGTAGGCATGCTCGACAAGGCTGCCGCTCTGGATCAGGCCGGAGGCGGTCAGCGCTTCGCGGCTGATGAGAAGGCGCGGGGCAAAGCCAAAGCCATCCGATAGCGCATCCGGCTCTGTGACGACAGTGCCTGATAGTTTCAGGCGAACATTGCCGACCAGCAGCTCATCGCCGAGCTTGATGCCTAGCCGTTCAAGGAGCAGGGGTGCTGCGACCGCGCCATAGATCTCGCCCTGTTTTGCTAGCAGCTGTGAAAGCGGGGCCGCCGGTTGGGCCTCGAATGTGCCGTAGAGCGGGTAGGCACCATCCACCGCCTTGACCTCTGTCAGGGTCTGCTGCGAACCATCGGCAAGCCGCGCCATCGAGCGAAGGCCGGTCGATACGGCGACCTCGCCCAGCCCATCGAGATAGGCGCGCTCCTGTTCAGAGGCTTCACGGTTGCGAAGCTCGAAGCGCACGTCGCCAGCCAGAATCGACTGGCCTTGCGTTGCAATCGAACTGGTGACGGCGCGTGAAACGGAGTTAACCGCTGCAATGGCGCCGGTGCCAAGCGCGATACAGGCGAGGAAAATGTAAAAGCCGCGCAGGCCCCCGCGAATTTCACGGCTGGCAAGCCTCAATGCGTTGCGGATATTGAACAGAGACGGAAGAGCACCCATCATTGTGAAACCGCCAGGCTGGCGACCGTGGCGGCGCTATCGCTTTCGATCTGACCAGAGCGAACCTTGATCTGGCGCGAGCAGCGGGCGGCAAGCGAAATGTCATGGGTAACGAGGATCATCGTCATGCCGCGCTCGGCCTGCTTGGAAAACAGGAGATCGGCAATCTGCCTGCCGGTGTCGGTGTCCAGATTGCCGGTCGGTTCGTCGGCAATCAGCACGGCGGGTGAGGGGGCGAGCGCGCGGGCAATGGCCACGCGCTGCTGTTCACCGCCCGAAAGCTGGCCGGGATAATGGTTCAGCCGCTCCCCAAGTCCCACGGCTGTCAGCTCTTTCTTTGCAATCTCGAAGGGGTTGGCGACATTTGCCAGTTCAAGCGGCACAGCCACATTCTCAAGCGCCGTCATATTGGCAATGAGGTGGAAGGACTGGAAAACGATGCCTATATTGCGACCGCGAAATTCGGCAAGAGCGTCTTCACCCAGCTTGTGCAGCTCGGTTCCCGCAATTGTGATCGCGCCGCTATCCAGACGCTCCAGCCCGGCCAGAACCATCAGAAGCGTCGATTTTCCAGAACCCGATGGCCCAACAATGCCAACGGCTTCGCCTTCATTGATGCTGAGATTGATGCTTTTGAGAACGTGAACGGAGGCGGCGGCGTTGCCGAGCGTGAGATCGGCCTTATCAAGATCAATGATGCTTTTCGTCACAATTCGCGTTCCTATATAAAGCTGAAGGCAATCCGGGAGAGCAGTCCGATTTTCGGGCAGTGCCAGACAAATTAGGAAGACCGCCATGGGTTTTAAAGCCGCTACCGCTCAATTCATCGTCATCAGCTGCGCTTTGTTGGCAGCCCCCTTCGCGCAGGCGCAGGACAAGCCGGTCCAATTGGTCGGTTTCGGGGACAGTCTGATGGCAGGGTATCAGCTACCGCCCACCGATAGCTACACCGCCCAGCTAGAGGCCGCGCTGAAAGCCAAGAACGTCAATGTTACGATTACCAATGCCGGTGTCTCGGGCGATACGACATCCGGCGGTTTGGCGCGTGCCGAATGGTCTGTTCCAGATGGTACCGACGGTGTGATTCTTGAGTTGGGGGCAAACGATGCGTTGCGGGGCGTATCCCCCGACGAGACCGAAAAAAATCTCGATGCGATCATCACCGGGCTTCAGAAGCGCAATATTCCTGTTCTGCTGATCGGCATTCTGGCGCCACCGAATATGGGCGGTGACTTTGGGAAGCGTTTCAACGAGATTTACCCCCGCCTCGCGAAGAAGCATAGTCTGCCACTCTATCCGTTCTTTCTGGACGGCGTCGTGATGGATCAGAGCCTTCAGCTGGAGGACAGAATGCATCCCAACACCAAAGGCATAGCCGTAATGGTCGAGAAAACGCTGCCCACGGTCGAGGATTTCGTAAAGGCTGTCAGCGCGCAAAAAAAATAAGCGCTTGCGCCCCGCACCGTTGCATGATTCGCTAGGGTTGTTCTGCCAAGAGATTCGGGGAGCTCGCCATGCCGAGACTGTTTACCGCCCTCGAAATTCCGCGCAATGCGGCCATGAGCCTTTCATTGTTGCGCGGTGGTCTGCCGGGTGCCCGGTGGATCGATGTGGAGAATTATCACATCACGCTCCGCTTTATCGGAGATATTGATGGTCGCACCGCTGACGAAGTCGTCAACCGGCTCGATAGGATCGACAGGCCGGAATTTCAGGTCAATCTGACCGGTATCGGCTCTTTCGGCTCTAAGAAGCCTCACTCCATCTGGGCCGGCGTTTCTGCCTCAGCCGAGATGAATGCGCTGCAAAGCGAAATTGAGCGCATGTGCCAGCGGCTGGGTCTTCCGCCCGATCCGCGCAAGTTTACCCCGCATGTCACGCTGGCGCGGCTTCGGCACTCAAGGCTTGATGATGTGGTGCACTACCTGTCCGGGCGTGGAGATTTCCGCACCTCCTCCTTCAACATCGGACGCTTTGTGCTGATGTCGTCAAAGGAATCGGTCGGCGGTGGTCCCTATATCGTTGAAGAGGCCTTTCCGCTTCAGGAAGCCTGGCCTGTCTCCAGCTTGGCGACCAAGGACATGCAGCCGGAAAAAAGCATGGTGTAGACGGTCTGGAATCCGTCATCTCCACCATAATAGGGGTCCGGTACATTGGATCGATCGCCGGTGGCATAATCGCTGAACAGGTGCAGCTTTTGGGCATATTGCACCGGGCAGATTGCTGAAAGTCTGGCGAGGTTGTCCGTGTCCATCGCCAGGATGAGGTCGAACTTTTCGAAATCGGATGGCTCTACCTGCCGTGCCTTTTGTCTGGTGATGTCGATACCATGACGCTTCGCGATCGCAACAGATCGTGGATCCGGCGCATTACCAACGTGCCAAGCGTCCGTGCCAGCGGAATCGATCACGATCCGGTGTGCAATCTGCTGCTTTTCGACAATATGTGCGAGGATACCCTGCGCAAGAGGTGATCGGCAGATATTTCCCATGCAGACAAAAAGGATGGCTGTCGGTTTCATCCTGTGTACTCCATATATGAGGGGTGGCTTCACGGCAAAAGCGATACCGAGAGCAATGTTGGATCGAAACAGGCGATACGGTGTTTCCTCCTTAATGATGAAAGGCAGCCCAATGCAATATCCTAAACTTGCCAAAGACGTGATCGAGACTGAGCTCGCCAAGCTGCAAGGCTGGTCGCTGCGCGAGGATGGTCTGGCCATCGTCAGGGCTTACAAATTCGCCAATTTTGCGGAGGCCTTCGGGTTCATGGCGCAATGCGCACTGGTGGCTGAAAAGCTCAATCACCACCCGGAATGGTCGAACGTCTATTCGCGCGTCAAGGTGTGCCTGACCACCCATGATTCTCAAGGAATTACCGAGCGGGATTTCCTGCTGGCGGGCGCGATGGAGAAGGCCGCACGTGGGCGCAGCGATTGAACCACAAAAGCAATGTCTTATATGATCCTTCATGACCACAGGACACATGACCATGGATGATGTGAAGATTGGCGAGATCCTGCTGCCGGGTGACCCGGACCAGCAGGAGCAGACCGAGCGTCAGGTGCGCTCCAAATTCTGGCCAAAGATGAAGCGCGTGGCCAGCAAGGTGCCATTTGCGCGCGATGCCGCTGCCGCTTATTATTGCGCAACGGATCGCGAAACGCCATTTCGTGCCAAGGGCATTCTTCTGGCTGCCTTGGGCTACTTCATCCTGCCCATCGATGTCGTGCCGGACATTTTTGCTGTTGTCGGCTTTACCGATGACATCGCGGTTTTGACCGCAGCGCTGGCCATGATCCGTGCCCATATCAAGATGGAGCATTACGATGCAGCCGATGCCGCCATCGCGCGGATAAGCGAGGAGTAACGCCTCTGTGAACCGGTGTTTTCTGCCCTTGAAGACGCCGACAAATTCTTGCCTGAATTCTTGTGTCTGTGCTCAGGACGCGTGCACGTCAGTGCGCCGTGGCCTGGCGCTGGGACCTGCCGACCTGTTACATCCCGATGCAAATATCGACTTTTAGCATCGGTGTTGACGGTTTGGTAACCGATCTTTAGCCAATATGAAGATGACGGACTTACCTAGCATCGGCCCGGCACAGCCGTTCGGCCAACTGGAAGACAATAACCCGGCAGGAAATTCAATGTTTGTAAGAAGTGTAGCAACCGCAGTCGCCATTTTGCTGACCAGTGTCAGCATAGCCTCTGCACAGTCGCCCACGCGCATCCAGCAGTTCAATGCATGGGGTGCCTATTCGTACAAGTCGGGTAACAGCACCGTTTGCTATGTTCTTTCGATCCCAACGACCAAGGAACCCGCGAGCGTTGATCACGGCGATATCTTCTTTATCGTTTCGCAGCGCCCGGGCCAGAACATTTCCTATGAGCCACAGGCCATGGTCGGCTACAGCCTGCGCGAAGGCTCCAAGGTCAATGTGACCATCGATAACAAGAACTTCGTGATGTTCACCAAGGACAAGGCCGCCTGGGTTGAGAACGCTGCTGAAGAGCCGGCACTGGTCGCAGCCATGAAGACTGGCAAGTCCATGACGGTCAAGGCAACATCTGCCCGTGGCACTGCCACCAACTATGCCTATTCGCTTTCGGGCATCTCGGCGGCGCTGAAGCAGGTTGAAAGCTGCAAGTAAGGCGGTTTGGTTTTAGATTTTGCGGTGGCCGGTCCTTGACCGGCCATTTGCGTTTTGACTGTTTTGGTGCTAAAGGCGCGTCAACACAAACAGGTGGGTGCGCAAGACGTGCCTTGCCTTTGAATTTTCTCCACATGCAGACGACCATCCGCCGCTTGTTTCGCGCGGTTTCGCACTGCAATGGCTGATGGGATAAGACAATGTCCGTATTGGAAGCGACCGCCGGTCTGGCAATCAAGAGCCCGATTGTTGCCAATGCCGATCTCATGGACGGCAAGCCGTCATTGATTGGCATTACGCGGGAAGAGATGGCAGATGCGCTGATGGAAATCGGTGTGCCGCAGAAGCAGACCAAGATGCGCGTGAGCCAGCTGTGGAACTGGCTCTATGTCCGCGGCGTCTCCGATTTCGACCACATGACCAATGTGGCCAAGGATCTGCGCGAAAAGCTGAAGGCACACTTTACCATTTCGCGGCCTGAGATCGTGGAAGAACAGGTTTCCAACGATGGCACCCGCAAATGGCTGATGCGCTTTCCGCCACGCGGCGCAGGCCGTCCGGTTGAAATCGAAACGGTCTATATTCCTGAAGAAGGACGCGGCACGCTGTGCATTTCCAGCCAGGTCGGCTGTTCGCTGACCTGTTCCTTCTGTCACACCGGAACGCAGCGTCTGGTGCGCAATCTGACGGCAGAAGAAATTCTGGCGCAGCTTCTGGTCGCGCGCGACCGTCTGGGTGACTTTCCCGACCGGGAAGCACCGCAGGGCACGATCATGCCCGCCGAAGGCCGCAAGGTTTCCAACATCGTGATGATGGGAATGGGCGAGCCGCTTTATAATTTCGAACACGTGAAAACGGCACTGCTGATCGCTACCGATGGTGACGGCCTGTCGCTTTCCAAGCGTCGCGTGACGCTGTCGACCTCGGGCGTCGTGCCGGAAATCTTCCGTACCGGCGATGAAATTGGTGTGATGCTGGCCATCTCGCTGCATGCCGTGCGCGATGAGTTGCGCGACATGCTCGTGCCGATCAACAAGAAGTATCCGCTGAAAGAGCTGATCGAAGCCTGCCGCAACTATCCCGGCGTGTCGAATGCCCGCCGCATCACCTTTGAATATGTGATGCTGAAGGACGTCAATGACAGTCTGGAAGACGCCAAGATGCTGACGCAGCTCTTGAAGGGTGTCCCGGCCAAGATCAATCTCATTCCGTTCAACCCATGGCCCGGCACGAACTACCAGTGCTCCGATTGGGAGCAGATCGAGAAGTTTGCCGATTTCATCAATCAGGCTGGCTATGCTTCGCCAATCCGCACCCCGCGCGGGCGTGACATTCTTGCGGCCTGTGGTCAATTGAAGTCGGAATCCGAGCGCATGCGCAAGACTGAGCGCATGGCATTTGAGGCGATGATGATCGCCAATCACGGCGCAGACGACGAATAGAACAAGAATTGATGGGTGCGCCCCGGTCTGCATGATTGATTTCGCATAAACCCTTTCTTAAAGAGGGCGGTAAAAGCGAAACATCAGGAGGAATACACCATGCGCGCACTCATTCTGGCACTTGCGACGGCGACAGCCCTTGCAGCCCCTGCCAAGGCAGAGGATGTCACCGTTGCCGTCACTGCCATCGTTGAGCATCCTGCACTGGATGCCGCGCGTGATGGCGTCAAGGCAGCACTTGCCGAGGCCGGTTACAAGGAAGGCGAAAACCTGAAATTCGTCTACCAGTCCGCGCAGGGCAATCCTGGCACGGCTTCGCAGATCGCACGCCAGTTCGTGGGCGATGCCCCAAATGTCATCGTTCCGATTTCCACGCCATCGGCACAGGCCGTCGTGGCCGCCACCCGTGATATTCCAATCGTCTTCACCGCGGTGTCTGACCCTGTCGGTGCGCAGCTGATCAAGTCCATGGACAAGCCCGGCCGTAATGTGACCGGCCTTTCTGACATGCTGCCGGTTGCCGAGCATTTGGCACTGATCAAGGAAATCACGCCAAACGCCAAGTCCATCGGCTTCATCTACAATTCGGCCGAAGCCAACTCGGTTTCAACGCTTGAACTGTTGAAGAGCGAAGCGGCGAAGGTGGGTCTGACCGTTGTCGAATCCGTTGCCACAAAGTCTGCCGAAGTGCAGGGTGCGACCCGCGCATTGGTGGGCAAGGCTGACGTGATCTACGTGCCAACCGACAACACGATCGTTTCTGCTTTTGAAGCCGCAGCCGGTGTCGCAAGCGAAGCCAAGATCCCGCTTTTTGCAGCCGATACGGATTCCGTGGCTCGCGGTGCAGTGGCCGCTCTCGGCTTCAACTATTTTGATGTGGGCAAGCAGACCGGTGCGGTCGTTGTTCGCATTCTCAAAGGTGAAAAGCCTGGCGATATTCCTGCAACGCTCGCCGTCGGCACCGATCTCGTTCTCAACAAGAAGGCCGCTGCCATGGCAGGCGTGACTTTCCCTGAGAGCGTCACGAAGCGCGCAACCAAGATCATCGAGTAAGCCATCAACCTCTCTCGCCTCATACTGACGCGAGAGAGGTTTGCCGCCAGAATGGCAGTCTGATGGCTGCTGAATTGCAGCCCTCCGGATGGGGGGCGACAACCCAAGGAATTCTACCGTGAGTCAAATCGCCTTTTGGGGTGCTGTCGAGCTGGGGCTGGTTTTCGCCTTTATCGCTATCGGCGTTTATCTGGCCTTCCGCGTCCTCGATTTCCCCGATCTGACGGTTGACGGTTCGTTTCCGCTGGGTGCAGCCGTGGCTGCGGTGCTGATTGTCGCGGAGTTCAACCCTTGGGTCGCCACGGGCGTGGCCATGGTTGCGGGGGCAGCGGCTGGAATGGTGACAGCGGTGCTGAATGTCCGCTTCAAGATTCTCAACCTCCTGGCCTCGATCCTGACCATGATTGCCCTCTTTTCCGTCAATCTGCGGGTCATGGGCAAGCCCAATGTGGCGCTTCTCAATCAGGATACCGTCATTGAGCCCTTCTATGGTCTAGGCATTTCGGACTATCTGCTCCGCCCGCTCTTTGTCGGCGTGCTGGTGGTGGTCGCTGTTCTCATCGTATGGCGCTTTCTGGAAAGTGATGCGGGCCTTGCCATGCGTGCCACCGGTGCCAATGCCCGCATGGCGCGGGCACAGGGCGTGAAGACCGGCAACCAGATCTATCTCGGCATGGCGCTGTCCAACGCGCTTGTCGCGCTTGGTGGCGCCTTGTTTGCGCAGACCAACGGTTTTGCGGATGTGACAGCCGGTGTCGGCACCATCGTTGTCGGGCTTGCGGCCGTGATCATCGGTGAGACGCTGTTTGGCTCACGCGGAATTCTGATTGCGCTGATCGGCTGCGTCTTTGGCTCCATCGCTTACCGGCTTGCCATTCAGCTGGCACTGTCGAGCGATTCCCTCGGCTTGAAGGCCTCCGACCTCAATTTCGTGACTGCGGTGCTGGTCGCCGTCGCGCTGATCTTGCCGCGCCTGCGCCGTGGAGGAGCATCGTCATGATTTCGCTTTCCGATATTCAAGTCATCTTCGGGCGCGGCACGCCGCTGCAAAAGCAGGCTCTCGCAAAGATCGATCTGACGATTGAAAACGGCTCCTTCGTGACTGTCATCGGTTCCAACGGCGCCGGAAAATCGACCTTGCTGGGTGTGCTGGCGGGTGATGTCTTGCCAACCGCCGGTAAGGTCACGATTGGCGGGGTGGACGTTACGCGCAAGCCAACGGCCAATCGTGCCGGGCAGGTCGCCCGTGTGTTTCAGGACCCGCTTGCTGGTAGCTGCGGTGCCCTGACCATCGAAGAGAACCTCGCCCTTGCCGCTGCCCGCGGCAAGACACGTGGTCTCTTGCCAGCCCTTGGCGGTGGCAGGCGTGCGTTCTTCCAGGAGCGCATCGCATCGCTGAACCTCGGCCTCGAAAACCGACTGAAGGACCGCATGGACCTTTTGTCCGGTGGCCAGCGTCAAGCCGTATCGCTGGTCATGGCAACGCTTGCCGGGTCAGACGTTCTGCTGCTGGATGAGCATACCGCAGCGCTGGATCCCGGCATGGCCGAATTCGTGATGCAGCTGACGCAGAAAGTCGTGGAAGAGCGCAAATTGACGACATTGATGGTGACCCACTCCATGCGTCAGGCGCTGGATTATGGCGACCGAACCATCATGCTGCATGCCGGTGAAATTGTTCTCGATGTGTCAGGTGAGAGCCGCAAGGGTCTGCAAGTGGAAGACCTGATCGAGATGTTCCGCAACATACGCGGCCAGACGCTTGATGATGATGAGCTGTTGATCGGGTAATCCGGAGGTCAGCCACGCCTGCGTGACGCCTTGCCTCCTGCTGCAAAACCATGCCATTTTCGTGGGGTATTCCAGCAGGAGATATTCCCTTGTTCAGACGCATGTTCCTTGCCGCCGTTTCGACCGCGCTTTTTCTGCCAGTGCTGGCATTTTCAGCTGAGCTGCCAGACCTAAAAGGTCGGGAGATCGTGGTCGTGACCGAGAACGCCTATCCACCGCTGCAATTTGTCGATCCAAAATCCGGCAATGCGATTGGCTGGGAATATGATGCGATGAACGAGATTGCAAAACGGCTGAACGCCAAGGTTTCGTATCAGAACGCGTCCTGGGATGCGATGATCCCCGCTGTTTCATCAGGGCAATACGATATCGGCATGACCGGCATCAGCATCAAGGAAGACCGCAAGCAACAGGTCGACTTCTCCGATCCTTATATGCGGTCTGAAATGTTTATGCTGGTGCGCGCCGACGAGACGCGCTTTACCGACGCCAAGAGCTTTGGCGCGATGGATAAGGCTTTGGCGGGCGCGCAGGCGGGTACGACGCCGTTCTATACCATCATCTATGATGTGCTTGACGGTAACGAGCAAAACCCGCGGGTGAAGCTTATGGAAACCTTCGGGGCGACTGTTCAGGCGCTGAAAACCGGCGATGTCGATCTGGTTCTGACCGATGGCGTGGCGGGCAAGGGCTATGTCGATGCCTCCGGTGGCACGCTGAAGCTGATTGGTGGCCCGCTGGGTGGCGATGATTTTGGCTTCATCTTCAAGAAGGGGTCAGACTTGTCTGCGCCGATCAACGCCGCGATTGCCGCCTTGAAAGCGGATGGGACCTTTGCCGCGCTCGATAAAAAGTGGTTTCTGGACTACAAGCTTGGCGAATAGTTCATGGGTTCAAGCCGCAAAGGCAGTGGCGTGAGCGCCCGGACATCGTCTGCCGCCGAGGATGACTTTCCCTGGTGGCTGGTGGCGATGATCGGCATCGGATCGGTGCTGGCCGTTCTGATCGCCATTAACGGTATTTACGCGCAGGTCTTCTCCACCGTCATCAAAGGTGTGGGCATGACCGTGTTCGTGACGCTGGTGGCATTTGCGCTGGCGTCCCTGTGGGGGCTGGCAATTGCAATGCTGGGCATGGCTGACAGCATCATTCTGCGTCAGATATCCCGTTTCTACATCGAAACCATCCGCGGCATTCCCGTTCTCGTCGTGCTGTTCTACGTGGCTTTCGTGGGTGCGCCCGCGATTGTCAGCCTGATCAACTGGCTGATGACGCCGTTGATCGAGGGTGGGTGGCTGGATCCTGTGCTGGTGCGGGATTTTTCCCTGACATGGCGGGCCATTCTGGCGCTGACGATCTGCTACGCTGCCTTTATCGCCGAGATTTTTCGGGCCGGAATCGAGGCCGTGGATCAGGGTCAGATCGAGGCTGCCAAGGCGCTGGGACTGGGCCGCGCCCAACGCTTCCGCCTTGTCATTTTTCCGCAGGCGATCCGCACGATCTTCCCGCCGCTTTCCAACGACTTCGTGTCGATGGTGAAAGACAGTTCGCTCGTCTCGGTTCTGGGCGTCATGGATGTCACGCAACTCGGGAAGGTCTATGCGGCGGGCTCGTTCCGGTTTTTCGAGACCTATTCGATCGTCGCTTACATCTATCTCATTCTGACCGTCGGGCTTTCGCTTGTGCTGCGGCGTGTGGAAAAATCCATGCGCCGCAGCCCGCTCGGGTAGCTTTCAAAAGACAGAGCTGCCGTCGCTGGCCACATCTAAAACCAGCGACTGCAAATGGTTGATCAGGCTCGGGCGTCCTGAGCCTTCGTCTGTTTCGCAATCATGCGACCGGCGATGATGACCAGCACACCGGCGACCGCAAGGCAGGCTGACAGGAAGAACATCGGCGCGATTGTGCTGCCGGTTTCATCCTTGATCCACGGCACGACATTCTGCGCAACGAAGCCGCCGAGATTGCCGACCGAGTTGATGGCAGCGAGGCCTGCTGCGGCACCTGCACCTTTGAGGAAACGACCCGGCAGGCTCCAGAACACCGGCTGTCCGGCAAAGATACCGGCGGCGGCGATGCAGAGGAATGTGAACTGCACGACAGGCGTGGTGACAAGCGCCGACATCAACAGGCAGAATGCGCCTATGAAGGCCGGGCCGACGATGAAGGGGATCTTGCTTTGCGAACGGTCCGCTGCCGAAGGCACCACATAGAGCGCAATCGCCACACCAATCCATGGGATGATGTTGATGAAGCCGTTGGTGGTGTTGGAGACGCCGAAGCTCTTGACGATGGTGGGCAGCCAGTAGCTGAGGCCATAAGCCGCGAGAGGAAAGCCCACGAAGCAGAGCGACATGAACAGCACCTGCGGATTGATGAGCGCCTTGAAGCCGTTCTCGGCGCTTTCTTCCATGTGCGAATTTTCGGACGCGATGCGGTCTTTCAGCCAGTTCTTCTCGTCCTGGGTCAGAAACTTGGCCTTTTCCGGCGTGTCGTCGAGATAGAAGATCGTGAAGATACCGGCGATGACTGCCGGAACGCCTGTTGCAAGGAACACCCACTCCCAGCCAGCCAGACCCATGACGCCATCCAGATCGAGCAACATGCCACCCAGCGGTGCACCGATGGCGTTGGCAAGGGCGCTGAAGATCATGAAGAGGCCAACCATGCGTCCTCGATAATCCCGCGGGAACCAGATGGTGAGGAGGTAGAGAACGCCGGGGAAGAAGCCCGCTTCACAGGCACCGAGCAGGAAGCGCAGAATATAGAACATGGTCTGGCTGCTGGTGAATGCGAGCGCGATTGTGACGGCTCCCCACGAGATGATGATGCGGGCAAACCAGCGGCTGGCGCCAAAGCGCGTCAACAGCAGGTTGCTGGGCACTTCGAAGATGAAATAGCCGATGAAGAACAGCGATGCCCCGAGTCCATAGGCGTATTCGCTCAAACCCAGATCGCCCACCATTTGCAGCTTGGCATAGCTGACATTCTGTCGGTCGATATAGGCGATGAGATAGAGCAGGCCTAGAAACGGCATCAGCCGCCAGGTGATTTTTGAAATTAGCGCCTTTTCAGATACCAAAACGTATCCTCCTTCTGGCTGCACCGAAGCGCAGCCTTGCGTGATCACGGCCCCCGCCTTCACGACCACGTTATGACATCGTGAACAGGTACTGACAGTCCTAACGAATGAGAAGGCTGTTTTATCCACCTCTAATGGACGGAGAGCGGCGTATTTCTGCCGTGATGGCAATATTGCCGAGGATTATCCGATCTGGTATGACGAACGAATGGGATCAAAATTCGGATGCCTCGCTCAGAACGTTTTCGTGCTGCAAGACCATAAGCGTCTGCCGGCACGTTTCTTTGCGCGCATTTCCGGCGCTCTTGGCGGTCGACTTACGATTGCCTGAAAGCTCTCCTGAGAGCTTGACCGTTTTGCTGCGACCCGAACTCATTTTTCAAAATCGATGGATACAGCCATGAGCGCACCCCGCACCCTCTACGATAAAATCTGGGATGATCACGTCGTTAATCGCGACTCGGATGGAACCTGTCTTCTCTACATCGACCGTCACCTTGTGCATGAGGTGACCAGCCCGCAGGCCTTTGAAGGCTTGCGCCTTGCCGGTCGTCCCGTTCATTCGCCATCCCGCACTTTGGCCGTTGTCGACCACAACGTGCCAACCACTGCCGACCGTCTTGAGGGTATCAAGAATGAGGAAAGCCGTGTGCAGGTTGAGGCGCTGGCACAGAACGCTGCGGAATTTGGCGTTGAATATTATTCCGAGCGCGACAAGCGTCAGGGCATCGTCCACATCGTTGGGCCGGAGCAGGGTTTCACGCTGCCGGGCATGACAATCGTGTGCGGTGACAGCCATACATCCACCCACGGCGCGTTCGGCGCGCTGGCGCACGGTATCGGCACCTCTGAAGTCGAGCACGTTCTGGCAACGCAGACGCTGATCCAGAAGAAAGCCAAGAACATGCTGGTGCGTGTGGATGGCAAGGTTCCTGATGGTGTGACTGCAAAGGATATCATCCTTGCCATTATTGGCGAGATCGGCACTGCCGGTGGTACGGGCCACGTCATCGAATTTGCAGGTGAAGCGATCCGCTCACTGTCGATGGAAGGCCGTATGACGGTCTGCAACATGACCATTGAAGGCGGCGCCCGCGCTGGCCTTGTCGCGCCTGATGAGACGACATTCGAATACATCAAGGGCAAGCCACGCGCTCCGCAGGGTGAGGTTCTGGAACAGGCCATCGCCTATTGGAAAACGCTGAAATCCGATGAAGGCGCGCATTACGACAAGGTTGTCGTGCTGAACGCTGCGAACCTGCCGCCCATCGTCTCCTGGGGTTCGTCGCCTGAGGATGTAGTTTCCGTGCAGGGAGAAGTGCCGGATCCAGCCGCCATCGAGGATGAGAACAAGCGCAATTCCAAGCAGCGCGCGCTGGAATATATGGGCCTGAAGCCCGGCACCAAGATGACCGACATCGCCATCGACCGCGTCTTCATCGGCTCCTGCACCAATGGTCGCATCGAAGATCTGCGGGCTGCGGCCAAAATCGTCGAGGGTCGCAAGGTCGCGTCCACCGTCTCTGCCATGATCGTTCCCGGCTCTGGTCTTGTGAAGGAACAGGCCGAGAAGGAAGGTCTGGACAGGATTTTCCTGGAGGCGGGCTTTGAGTGGCGCGAACCGGGCTGCTCTATGTGTCTTGCCATGAATGACGACCGGCTTGCGCCGGGCGAACGTTGCGCCTCCACGTCCAACCGCAACTTCGAGGGACGTCAGGGCTATAAGAGCCGCACGCATCTTGTGTCGCCTGCAATGGCTGCAGCTGCTGCGGTTGCTGGGCATTTCGTGGATGTTCGCGACTGGCGCTAAATTGTGACGAGGGCCGGGAGCAGGAAACTACTCCCGGCCCTTTCTAACAGACAGTGATTTTCGTGCCCTTGCGCAGATGGGGCAGAATGCGGCGCATGTCTCTTGGATGAAGTGCCACGCATCCCGCTGTCGGTTCATAGCCCGGGCGGATCATATGCATGAAAATGGCCGACCCCAGATTGCGGCGGCGTGATGTGACGTTCCAGTCGAGCACGAGGCAGACATCGTAGAGACCATCCTGACGGCGCATTTCCTCATGGCTTGCCTTGAAGGGTGCCGTGACGAGCCTGTTGTAATTGGGATCTGATGGTGCATCACACCACAACATGTTCGACCGCGTGCGATACATCGGCAGCGATGTGTTCAAGGCGGTCATTCTGTCACCTCTGTGGAAGCCGTAGAGCACAGCCATCGTCGTGATCGGCGTTTTGCGATCGCCTTCGCGTTTAAGTGCCGTTCGCCCGTTGCGGCCGATAGCCGCCTGAAAAATGAGGTGGCCCAGTTGCAGCAATGCGCGGCTTTTGTTGCGCGGTGCGGCGCGAACCCGTAATTCCAGAGTCTTCTTTGGCTGCTTTATTTTGCGTGTCGGCATGGTTCTCACGAGATTTTGCTTTGCAGGTGTGGCAACGTTACCTCCGGGCGCAGTGTTATAGAGTGACAAAGGGTTGACGTTGCGGCATCAAATCGCTGAATTGGCTCACGAATGTAGAAAGCACGCGCACCATGACGATCGCAAGATACGCTTGTGCGATATGCTTTCAATGTAACAAGAAAGGCTGAGATATCCCATGACGGCCCGTACACTTCTTTTGGTCGACGACGATGACGATCTGCGCGAGACACTTGCCGAGCAATTGTCCCCTTATGAAGAATTCAATCTTCTGACGGGTGCCAACGCCAATGCTGCGATCCAGACGACAAAATCAACGCAGGTTGATCTCTTGATTATGGACGTTGGTCTGCCTGACATGGATGGGCGCGAAGCCGTCAAGATCATGCGCAAGAATGGCTTCAAGGCACCGATTATCATGTTGACCGGCCATGACACGGACTCCGATACGATCCTTGGTCTGGAAGCTGGCGCCAACGACTATGTTACGAAGCCATTTCGTTTTGCCGTTCTGCTGGCGCGGGTGCGTGCACAGCTTCGCCAGTATGAGCAGAGCGAAGACGCCGTTTTCACCGTTGGTCCTTACCAGTTCAAGCCGAGCCAGAAGCTGCTGACATCGGATGACGGCAAGAAGATCCGTCTGACCGAAAAGGAAGCCGCGATCATCCGCTATCTCTACCGTGCCGGCAACGCGGTTGTGACGCGTGATGTGCTTCTAGAAGAGGTCTGGGGTTATAATTCCGGCGTCACCACGCACACGCTGGAAACCCATGTTTATCGCCTGCGCCAGAAGATCGAGCGCGACCCATCCAACGCAGAACTGCTGGTCACCGAGAATGGTGGCTACAAGATTGTGCCGTAACGATAAATCTGGCGGTGCGGCCCTTGTCTTGGCCGCGCCGTTGTTCGAAAACCAGAGCTGTGATCAGCTGTGGGGGCTTCGAACGTTATGGCATTGAATGACGATATCCAGCTTCTGTCGCAGGTGCCCCTGTTTCAGGGCTTCAGCGACGACCAGTTGCGTCTGATTGCCTTCGGTGCCGAGCGGCGCAGGATTGCCGAGGGGCAGGCCCTGTTCCGTGAGCATTCTCCAGCCGAATGCGGCTTCGTCATTGCGCGTGGTGGGTTTGATCTCTACAGCACTGGTCGTCAGGGAAAGCCTGAGCTTCAGGCGCGGCCCCAGGCGGGTTCACTGTTGTCAGAGCTTGCGCTGTTTACGCTCTGCGAGCGCAAATATACGGCGGTTGCGCATGAGGATTCTGAGGTCATCCGCATCACGCGCATCCTCTTCCACCGCATGATCGAAGAATTCCCTGATGTGGCCGACGTTGTCCTGACGCGCATTCGCGACAATATCGCGGCCTTGTCATCCGGTGCCGCAGCCCTTCAGGGCCGCTTCTCATAAAACCTTAGAACTTGAAATGTGCCGTGACGGGAACGTGGTCCGATGGCCGGTTCCAGCCGCGGGCTTCGCGCAGGATCTCGATGCGATCCAGAGAAGGGCCGAGGTCCTGCGACGACCAAATATGGTCGAGACGACGACCGCGATTGGCCGCTTCCCAATCCTTGGCGCGGTAGCTCCACCAGGTGTAGATTTTTTCGGTCTCTGGCACATTGAGGCGCATCAGATCGAGCCAGTTGCCCTTCTTCATGATCTCCAGCAGACCTTCGGTCTCAACCGGCGTGTGGCTGACGATCTTCAAGAGTTGCTTGTGCGACCAGACATCGTGTTCCAGCGGCGCGATGTTCAAGTCGCCAACGAGGATGGAGGATGTGCCGGGCACGCCGTCGGCGCTCAACGCCTTCATTTCCTCGATAAAATCAAGCTTGTGGCCGAATTTCGGGTTGATCGAACGATCCGGCTCATCGCCGCCTGCCGGAACATAGAAATTGTGAAGACGGATTTTGCGAGAACCGACCTGAACAATACCGGAGATGTGGCGCGCATCGCCAATGCCGCAATAATCCTGTCGGTGGTCTTCGGTCAGCGGCAGTTTCGAGGCGATTGCGACGCCGTGATAGCCCTTCTGGCCATGGATGATGACATGGTTGTAGCCGAGCGCCTTCAAGGGCTTGAGCGGAAACTCACCATTGGGGCACTTGGTTTCCTGAAGGCATAGCACATCGGGGTTATAACGCACCAGAAACTGCTCGACGATCGGCATGCGCAGCCGTACCGAGTTGATGTTCCAGGTGGTTATCGAAAAGGTCATGCCTGCACTCCATTGATCCGTCTGAACGGTGGAGGCAGGCTTATAACATCAAGCCGGAAACGGGAATTCTTTTCTCAACCGCGACCGCGGACTTCCTCGTAATTGATCGCGAACACCTTGTCGTCCAGCGCCATGCCGGTCTGGACGTTGAAGATCATCACTGTCGTATCCTTGTTCTGCGCATCCGTCGTGGTCCATTGGCGCAGATCGAAGGTCTTGGGATCGAACATCAGCGTGATGGTCGAATCACCGAATATGCTCTTGTCGCCAAGAACAATCGTTGTCAGGTCGGTTTCCTGTTTGACGTCGCGGACCTTCTGGTTGCCAAGATCGATCTTGTCGGACAGGAGAAGGCTGAGCGGCGTCTTGGAAAGGGGATAGAGATCCCAGGTTTTCAGCTTGTTGTTGCCGATCACCACGTTCTTGCCGTCGGAAATGACGCGCATCGGCGATGGGTCTTCATAGTTGAAGCGCAGCTTGCCCGGACGCGCAATATAGAACTTTCCGCCCGTCTGTTCGCCGCGTGGACCAAATTGCACGAACTCTCCCATCATGGTTTTGACGGAGGAGAAGTGGTTGGCAATTTTCTGGGCCGTCGCGTCCTGCGCAAAAGCGTGCAGCGGCTGCAAAGCCGCCATCGCTGCCGTTGCAGAAAACAGGGTCATCAGGCCGCGACGCGTCATTGTGCCATCAAGGCTGAAAGGCTGCGCGGAAGCGACCGGGACGTTGTTTTTCATTCTTTTCTCCTTCATCGCCATTTCTTGCCAAAAAAACGCGGCGGCTTCATGACATCGCCATGGGGTATATCGCCACCGTGTATAATGCCGGAACGCCGTCTTGGTTGCTGACATCAGCGTGAACTGGCACGTCTGGGCTCGCGTATCAATCCTGCTCTGTCGGCACGAGAATCTCGCGTTTTCCAGCATGGTTTGCTGGGCCGATGATACCTTCCTGCTCCATGCGCTCGATGAGTGAAGCAGCACGGTTATAGCCGATGCCCAGTCGACGCTGAACGTAGGATGTGGATGCCTTTCCGTCGCGGAGCACCACGGCGACAGCCTGATCATAGGGATCGTCAGATTCAGCCATGTTGCCGGTGCCAGATGGGCCGCCACCATCCTCGTCTTCATCCTCTTCGGTGATGGATTCGAGATATTCCGGTGACCCTTGAGTCTTAAGGTAGGCGACGATGTCTTCGACCTCATTATCGGCCACGAATGGACCGTGCACACGCTGAATGCGCCCGCCGCCCGCCATATAGAGCATATCACCCATGCCAAGCAGCTGTTCGGCACCCTGTTCACCGAGGATCGTGCGGCTGTCGATCTTGGAGGTGACCTGGAAGGAAATGCGGGTCGGGAAGTTGGCCTTGATCGTGCCGGTGATCACGTCGACGGACGGACGCTGCGTGGCCATGATGACGTGAATGCCGGCGGCACGCGCCATCTGCGCCAGACGCTGGACGGCACCTTCGATATCCTTGCCCGCCACCATCATCAGGTCGGCCATTTCGTCGATGATAACGACGATGTAGGGCAGCGGCTTCAGGTCGAATTCTTCCGTCTCGTACATGGCTTCGCCGGTCTGGCGGTCAAAGCCGGTCTGTACTGTGCGCGTCAGCACTTCGCCCTTGTCCAACGCCTGCTGAACGCGGGTGTTGAAGCCATCGATGTTGCGCACACCGATCTTCGACATTTTCTTGTAGCGCTCTTCCATCTCGCGCACGGTCCATTTCAGCGCGACAACGGCCTTTTTCGGATCGGTAACGACGGGAGACAGCAGATGCGGAATGCCGTCATAGACGGAGAGTTCCAGCATTTTTGGGTCGATCATGATGAGGCGGCACTGCTCCGGCGTCATGCGGTAGAGCAGCGAAAGAATCATGGTGTTGATGGCAACGGATTTACCGGAGCCGGTGGTGCCGGCGACCAGCAGATGCGGCATCTTGGCCAGATCGGCGATCACGGCTTCACCGCCAATGGTCTTGCCGAGCGACATGGGCAGCTTGGCCTTGTTGTTCTCGAAATCGCGCGAGGCGATCAATTCCCGCAGATAGACGGTTTCACGGATCTTGTTCGGCAGTTCGATGCCGATGGCGTTGCGGCCAGGCACCACGGCCACGCGGGCGGCAATGGCGCTCATCGAGCGGGCGATATCATCGGCAAGGCCGATGACACGCGAGGACTTGATACCCGGTGCGGGTTCAAGCTCGTACATGGTGACCACGGGGCCGGGACGCACGTGAATGATCTCGCCCTTGACGCCGAAATCTTCCAGAACGCCTTCCAGTCTGCGGGCGTTCTTTTCCAGAACATCTGCATTCAGCGTGTTGTCGCGAACAACGCTTTTCGGCTCGGCCAGAAGATGGACAGAGGGAAGCTGGAAGCCGTCTCTGGCAATGAAGGAGGGTTGCGCATCGCGGGCAAGGCGTTCGCTGGGTTTGGGCCGGGCGGATGGCGGCGTGATTCGGGTTTGGCCAGCGGCAGGGCGGGCGGCAAACTTGGCATCGCCGGACAGGACGCCATCAGGCAGGCTATCATCGTCTTCGTCGTTATTGTTGTCATCGTCCATTGAGATCGATGGCGGGGCAACGTCGCGCCGTGCGCGGGCCTCGGCGCGTTCTTCAAAGGATGGCTCGGCGCGCTCCAGCCTGTTCATGGCAGTTTTCAGGCGTGATGGCTCGTTCAGCGTACCGAATTCATAATCATTGAAATCATAGGGCTGTTCGAACTCGTTGCGCATCGACTTTGGCTTCAGGCCAAACAGACGGCGGAAGCGGGCCTGTGCGATGTACCAGTAATGGGTGAGTGCGCCGAAAGCCAAAAGGCTGCCGAAGAAGCCATTGCTGTCGTCGTCTTCCTCGTCAACCGCTTCCTGCACCTTGCGGGCCTTGCTGGGCGTGGAGGCTTGGGCAACGATGAGCTCGTCTTCTTCATCCGGTGCGCCAAGAAGCCCCGAGGCAAACAGCATCAGCCATGCAGCCGGTATTGCAAAGAGGCTGCCAAGGACTGTGGCGAAAGTGCCTGTCGGGTAGGCGCCAATGAAGAGGGCTGGGAAACGCAGGATCATATCACCGATGACGCCGCCAATGCCGTTGGGCAGCGGCCATGTCAAAGGTGCTGGAAAGCAACCGAGCGAGGCAGAAGCGATGAAGGCGCCGCTCACCCAGGCCACCAGGCGGGCAGGAATGCGGCTGAACTTTCGGCCGGAAATCAGAGCGAATGACCAGGCAAGGATCGGCAGCATGGCGATCAGCGCCGACAGGCCTAGAAACTGCATCATGATATCGGCAAAAATCGCGCCGCTGTGGCCGAGCAGATTGGTCGGCGCATTGCCCGTGGCATAGGACAGGCTGGGGTCTGCGACATTCCAGGTGGCCAATGCCGTGATGCCGAACGCCAGTACGCCCAGCACGGCGAAACCACACAGGGCCAATATCTGGCGCACAACGAATGCCGTCAGCACGAAGCGGTTATCACGACCATCGAATGTCGGAGAAGTCACTCTGTCCATATTCTGAACCTGTCGTTCCTAGTTGCTTCCGGGGTCCGCGCCAGAGCTGACGCAGACGGGATGACAGGCCAAAATAGCGGGTCGCTGGTTAACATGGCATTAACCATGCACATTCTGCTGATATTCAGGGCCCGGAAATGCAAAAAGCCCGGCGGTGGCCGGGCTTTCGCGTGTCTTATAGTAAAGCGGGCTGGCCTTAAGAGTGGTAAGCCGCTTCGCCGTGGGTGGCGAGATCGAGACCTTCGCGTTCGGCTTCCACCGGAACACGCAGGCCAACGACGAGGTCTACCACCTTGTAGAGGATGATCGAACCGATGCCAGACCATGCAACGGTGACGAGAACGCCCTTGAGCTGCGCCCAGACCTGCGTTGCCGTGCCTGCGTAGCTGGCAGCGAAGTCAGCTGTCGAATAATCAACGATGCCTGCGCCACCGAGTGCTGGGTTGACGAAAACACCTGTCAGCAGAGCGCCGATGATGCCGCCGACGCCGTGCACGCCGAACACGTCTGCCGTGTCATCGTAGCCGAACTTGTTCTTCACCGTCGAAACGAAGAAGTAGCACACTGGGGAAACAACCAGACCCATGATGATCGCGCCCATTGGACCGACGAAACCGGCAGCAGGGGTGACGACAACGAGGCCGGCGACAGCACCGGAAGCAGCGCCCAGCATGGAGGCTTTTCCGCGTGTGAAGTTTTCAACGAGTGCCCAGGAAACGATGGCCGCCGCCGTGGCAACGAAGGTGTTGATCATGGCGAGGCCAGCATAGGCGTTTGCTTCCAGGTTGGAACCGGCGTTGAAGCCGAACCAGCCCACCCACAGAAGGGCAGCGCCGACCATGGTGAGGGTCATGGAGTGCGGAGCCATCATGTCCTTGCCGAAGCCTGTGCGCTTGCCAATCATGATTGCGCCGACGAGACCTGCAACGCCTGCGTTGATGTGAACAACGGTGCCGCCCGCAAAGTCGATTGCGCCGAAGCTGAAGATCAGGCCAGTCGGGCCGTCAAAGGCGCTTGGGCCGCCCCAGAACCAGACCATGTGCGCAATCGGGAAGTAGACGAAGGTCAGCCAGAGGATCGTAAACAGGATCACCGCAGAGAACTTGATACGTTCAGCAAACGCACCAACGATCAGCGCCGGGGTAATGGCTGCGAACGTCATCTGGAAGCAGACGAAGACGATTTCCGGGATCGCTGCACCCTTGGTGAAGGTTTCCGACAGTGTCGTCGTATCGACGCCCGCCAGGAACATCTTGGAAAGGCCGCCGACAAAGCTGTTGAGCGAGCCGCCATCGGTGAAGGCCAGCGAATAGCCGTAGGTGACCCAGATGAGCATGGCGACAGCCGCAATCATCATGACCTGCATCAGGACAGACAGCATGTTCTTGGTGCGAACGAGACCGCCGTAAAACAACGCCAGACCGGGAACGATCATCAAGAGGACGAGGATGGTGGAAATCATCATCCAGGTCGTATCACCCTTGTCGACCGTCATTGCTGGCGCCGCTGCGGCAACAACCGGGGCTGCGGCATCCTGCGCAAAGGCCAAAGCGGGGGCAAGGAGCGCCGCCGCGCCAGCGCTGAGCCGACCGAGTGTGGAAATCCTGTTGAATTGCATGGTTTGAAAACTCCCCTGTCAGCCGAGCTTAAAGCGCTTCTGTGTTGGTTTCGCCGGTACGGATGCGCACGGCCTGTTCAATCGAGTAGACAAAGATCTTGCCATCACCGATCTGCCCCGTCTTTGCAGATGCCGCGATAGCCTCGACGGCCTTCTCGACGAGATCGGAAGCAACGGCGATTTCGATCTTCAACTTTGGAAGAAAGCTGACCGCATATTCGGTGCCGCGATAAATTTCGGTATGCCCCTTCTGGCGCCCGTAACCCTTCACCTCGGTCACAGTCAGGCCCTGGATACCAACAGCGGTAAGCGCTTCGCGCACCTCGTCCAGCTTGAACGGCTTGATAACGGCCATCACAATTTTCATCTGGTTTCCCATCCTTTGTTTGTCCTCGGCAGTGCCGATTCTCCTCGACGCTGGCTGATCGATAACAGCGACTGAAACCATACATTCAAGGCGCGTGCCAGTTTGATGGTCGCGTTTCTAACCTATTGATTTACAATAGGAATAATAAATAAGACTGAAAAACAGGCAGCGCTTTGCGCAAGTGTCGCGCAATTGGTGGGCAATTTTTGAAAAATGCCTAAAAACTAATCATTTGCTGTTTTGCGGATCAGGCCTTCCTGGGCCATCGAGGCGACGAGCATGCCGTCGCGGGTAAACAGGCTTCCGCGTGTCAGGCCACGTGCGCCGGATGCGCTGGGGCTGTCCTGGGCGTAGAGCAGCCAGTCATCCAGTTTGCAGGGGCGGTGAAACCACATGGCGTGGTCAAGGCTGGCTGCCTGAATGGCCGGATCGAAGATCGTCGTGCCATGAGCGTAAAGCGACGTGTCGAGCAGGGTCATATCGGAAAGATAGGCCAGAACGGCAGCCTGATAGTGCCGGTCATCCGGCACGGCACCCACGGCGCGCACCCAGATGTTTTGCTCTGGTTCTAGTTTCTCCCTGGAAATATAATGCGTCAGGGACACGGGCCTGATCTCGATGGGGCGCTTGTTTTCCCAATATTTGCGAATGGCAGGCGGCGCTTTTGCCAGAAACGCATCGCGCATCTGGTCTTCGCTCATCAATTGCTCTGGCTGAGGGATGTCAGGCATCTTTGCCTGATGGTCAAAGCCGCCTTCATCGATCTGGAGCGAGGCAGACATCGAAAAAATCGCCTTGCCGTGCTGGATGGCGACGATGCGGCGTGTGGCAAAACTCGCGCCATCACGAATGCGGTCCACCTGATAGATGATGGGAACCAGCGGGTCTCCGGGGCGCATGAAATAGGCGTGCAGCGAGTGGACGAAACGCTCGGCGCTGACGGTTCTTTGGGCTGCCATCAGCGCCTGCGCGATGACCTGCCCACCGAAAACCCGCTGCCAGCCAACCTGCGGGCTGGTGCCACGAAACAGGTTTTCTTCCAGTTTTTCGAGGTCCAGCGTGGAGATGAGATTTTCCAGCGGCGCAGAATTTTCAAAAGGGCGCGACATTTTCGACATGCTCCAGCTGTAGGAAGACCAGAATGGATGGTCTATAGTGCCCGCGTGATATTCACAAGAATGCAGGAGATGACGTGATGCTTGATGTGGTGATTGCTGGCGGCGGATATGTCGGTCTTGGCGTTGCGGTCGCCATCAAGCAGGCTGCACCGCACATGGAAGTGCAGGTCATCGAAGCAGCGCCTGAGGATGTCTGGAAAAAGGACATGCGCGCATCGGCCATCATTGCTGCGGCCTCGCGCATGTTGGACGTGTTCGGCATTTGGGACGAGTTGCTTCCTGAGGCGCAGGCGATCAACAGGATGATCGTCACTGATTCGAAAACATCAGACCCCGTGCGGCCCGTGTTTCTGACATTCGATGGCGATGTCGCCGAAGGCCAGCCTTTCGCGCATATGGTGCCGAATGTTGCCATGGTCGGTGCCTTGCGCGGCCTTTGCGAGCGCATGGGCGTTACCATTCGCCACGGGTCAAGCGTTTCCGGCTTCGATGCCGGTCCCCGCTGCAATCTGGTGACATTGGCCGATGGCTCGACGCTGGAAACAAGGCTGCTGGTTGCCTGTGATGGCGTTCGCTCTGCCCTGCGCGACATGGCGGGCATCAAGACGGTCCATTGGGCCTATGACCAATCCGGCATCGTCACGACTGTGGAACATGAGCGCCCGCACAATGGCTGCGCGGAAGAGCATTTCCTGCCCTCCGGCCCCTTCGCCATTCTGCCGTTGAAGGGCAATCGCTCCTCGCTGGTCTGGACGGAACGGACTGCCGATGCGGACCAGCTGGTCGCGGCTGATGATCTCGTCTTCGAAGAAGAGCTGGAGCGCCGTTTCGGCCACAAGCTCGGTGCCATCAGGCCCGTGGGTCCAAGGCGGGCATTTCCGCTCGGCCTCACCCTTGCACGGGCATTTGTGGCCCCGCGTCTGGCGCTGGCGGGCGATGCCGCCCATGGCATTCATCCGATTTCGGGCCAAGGCCTCAATCTCGGCTTCAAGGACGTTGCCGCGCTTGCCGAAACGATTGTGGAGGCAGATCGCTTGGGCCTTGATATCGGGTCGCTGAACGTGCTGGAGCGTTACCAGTCCTGGCGCAGGTTCGATACGGTGCGCATGGGCATCACCACCGATGTGCTGAACCGGCTGTTTTCCAACGATGTCGGCCCGATCCGCGTGGCGCGTGATTTCGGGCTGGGGATTGTGGACCGCATTCCGGGCCTCAAATCCTATTTCATCGGTCAGGCGGCAGGCACCCAGGATAAGGGCGGGCCGAGATTGCTGGCCGGTCAGCCACTTTGACCCGGTGATTCGGCGCTGATATGTCCGCGACATGGTCTAAACGGCAGAGTATAGGTTAAAATCCCTGCAAATCCGCCTTTCATGAAAAGCCTCCTTGCCTTTGACCTCCACCATTGCCATGTGTGGAAGAGAAGAGGCGGACGGAACGTTTCCGAATGGTTCTAAAATAGCAGTTCAGTCGAGCTTACGGATAATACGTTGAATTCTCGCCCCATGATCTTGAGCGGCCGCGGTGTTACGGCCGTTCTTGGACCGACAAATACCGGCAAGACGCATTACGCCATCGAGCGCATGGTCGCCTATGGAAGTGGCGTCATTGGCCTGCCGCTGCGGCTGCTTGCCCGAGAGGTCTATACACGGCTGGTGGAAAAGGTCGGTGCGCCCAATGTGGCGCTAATCACCGGCGAAGAAAAAATCACCCCGCCCAAAGCGGCCTATTCCGTCTGCACCGTTGAAGCCATGCCGCGTGAGACCACGGCGGCCTTCGTGGCCATCGATGAAGTGCAGCTTGCCGGCGATCTCGAGCGGGGACATATCTTTACCGACCGCATTCTGCATTTGCGTGGACGCGAGCAGACCCTGCTGCTCGGTGCCGGCACCATGCGGCCGATTCTTGAAAAGTTGCTGCCGGGCATCGTCATGGTGGAGCGTCCCCGGCTTTCGCAGCTTTTTTATGCGGGCCAGAAGAAAATCACCCGTCTGCCGCAACGCACCGCCATCGTCGCGTTTTCCGCCGATGAAGTCTACGCTATTGCAGAGCTTGTGCGGCGTCAGCGCGGCGGTGCGGCTGTTGTGCTGGGCGCGCTGTCTCCACGCACACGCAACGCGCAGGTCGGGCTCTATCAATCCGGTGATGTGGAATATCTGGTTGCGACCGATGCGATCGGCATGGGCCTTAACCTCGATGTTGACCATGTTGCTTTCGCGCAGGATCGCAAATTCGATGGCTACCAGTTCCGCAATCTGAATGCGGGCGAAATGGGCCAGATTGCCGGACGCGCTGGTCGCCACCTTCGCGATGGCACCTTCGGCGTGACGGGTCAGGTCGATCCATTCGACGATGAACTGGTGCACCGGGTCGAATCACACCAGTTTGATGCCGTCAAGGTGCTGCAATGGCGCACGACAAATTTCGATTTTGCGTCGATTTCCAGGTTGCGGGCGAGCCTTGATGCAGCACCAACCGTGCAGGGTTTGACGCGAGCGCTACCTGCAATTGATCAACAAGCGCTGGAACACCTTGCGCGTTACCCAGAAATCGTTGACATAACGACGAACGCTGCGCGTGTGGAGAAGCTGTGGGAAGCCTGTGCTTTGCCGGATTTCCGCCGCATCGCGCCAGCACAGCATGCCGACTTGATTTCGACACTCTATTTCGACCTCGTCAAACGCGGAACCGTTAATGAGGATTTCATGGCCGAACAGGTGCGGCGGGCGGACCGCACCGACGGAGAGATCGATACGCTATCTGCAAGGATTGCGCAGATCAGAACATGGACGTATGTATCAAACCGCCCAGGATGGCTTGCCGATCCGACACACTGGCAAGAAAAGACTCGGGAAATCGAAGATCGATTGTCCGATGCTTTACATGAAAGGTTGACGAAACGCTTTGTTGATCGCAGGACATCTGTGCTCATGAGGCGCCTAAGAGAGAATGCGATGCTTGAAGCTGAAATCAGTGTGAATGGTGATGTCTTTGTTGAAGGACATCATGTCGGCCAATTGGCGGGTTTCCGGTTTACACCGGTTGCCGGAGCTGAAGGGCCAGATGCCAAGGCTGTGCAAGGCGCAGCGCAGAAGGCGCTTGCGCTGGAATATGAGGCGCGTGCTGCGCGCCTGCATGCCAGCGGCAACAGCGACCTCGCGTTAAGCGCCGACGGCCTTGTCCGCTGGTTGGGTGAGCCTGTCGCTCGTCTGGCAGCTGGCGACAATATCATGAAGCCGCGTGTCATCATGCTGGCGGATGAGCAGCTGAGCGGCAATGCGCGTGATCACGCCGTTGCACGCATCGAGCGTTTCGTGAACCATCAGATCGCGACGGTGCTCAAGCCTCTCGATGATATCTCTCGCGCAGAAGATTTGCAGGGTCTTGCCAAGGGTCTGGCCTTCCAGCTCGTGGAAAACCTCGGCGTTCTGTTCCGTCGTGACGTAACCGAAGAAGTTAAGACGCTGGATCAGGATGCGCGCGCTTCCATGCGCCGCTATGGCATCCGCTTTGGCGCTTACCACGTGTTTTTGCCAGCATTATTGAAGCCAGCACCTGCTGAGCTGGTGACGCTGCTCTGGGCTCTGAAGAATGACGGTCTTGGAAAGCCAGGTTACGGCGATCTTATTCCTGTTCTCGCCGCGGGCCGGACATCTGTCGTAACGGAACCAAGCTTCGAGCGTATGTTCTACAAGCTTGCGGGCTTCCGCTTCCTCGGAAAGCGGGCTGTTCGCATCGACATTCTGGAGCGTTTGGCCGATCTCATCCGTCCGCTGTTGCAGTGGAAGCCGGGTGCGCAGCCACGCCCTGAAGGCGCTTATGACGGTCGTCGTTTTACAACGACCACCGCGATGCTTTCCATTCTCGGCGCTACGCTCGACGATATGGAAGAAATCTTGAAGGGCCTCGGCTACCGTGCCGATCAGGTCAGCGCTGAAGATGCTGCCGCTTTCCTTGGCGGACAGACAAACGACGCTGTAAAGACCGAGACACCGGCTGCTGTGGCTGAAGAGCCTGCACAGCATGATGATGCCGATGCCGAGACATCTTCGGAAGAGGCGCCTGTCGCTGAAGCCGTTGCAGAGGCGCCTGCCGAAGTGACAGCGGAAGAGAAACCATCGACTGCGGAAGCATCTGAGACGGTGACAGAGGCTGCGCAGGAACCAGCGGCTGAAGCTGCTGAAGCTGTACCGGCCGAAGTTGCAGAGCCGAAGCCAGTTCTGCTGTGGCGTCCAGGCGGTCGCAACGACACCCAGCGCAGCGACAACCGTCGTCCCGGCAATCGTGGACAGGGTGAGCGCCGTGCTGAAGGTGGCGAAGACCGCAAGTCTCAGCCACGTGGCAATGCCGCCCCAGACGGTGATCGCAAGCGCGAAGGCGACCGCAAGCGCGACGGTGGTCGTCCAGACCGCAACAACAACAACAATCGCTCTGATCGCCCAGATCGTGGCGAGCGCAAGGACCGGCCAGATCGCAACGACCGTGGTGGCAAGCCACAGGGTCAGCAGCGTTTCGAAGCCAAGCCACCGCGCAAGGAAAAGCCGCTTGATCCGGATTCGCCTTTCGCAAAGCTTGCTGCTTTGAAAGACCAGTTGAAGAAGTAACAGGAAGCCCTCTGCTTTATCGAAAGCAGAGGGCTTTTACCGTCTTGTTTGAACGCATGTGCGGACGGAAAAGCGGGCCGCATTTTTCCTGGAAATACGTGATGGGTGAGAAGCAGCAGCCACATGATGCAGGCCGTCAGCGTCTCGATAAATGGCTGTTCTTTGCCCGTATGATCAAATCCAGATCGCTCGCACAGAGCTATATTCAATCGGGCAATGTTCGCATCAATGGCAACCCCATTCGCCAGTCCAGCCATCTTTTAAAGACCGGCGACAGGCTCGAACTTTCTTTCGAACGGTCAACCCGCATTCTCGTGGTGCTGGCATCGGGTGAGCGGCGCGGACCGTACGAGGAGGCCAAGCTCCTCTATGATGACCAGACACCACCTCCAGTGCCCAGCGATCGCTTCACCCCTCTGGAACAGGCCATGCGCGAACCTGGCAGCGGACGGCCGACGAAGAAGGAGCGCCGTGCGCTCGACAAGTTCATTTCAGACAGCGGCGAAGGCTTCGAATAGCGGTGCCGATGGGCCGCGCAGAGGTGAGGCCACCAGCGCAGCTGGAATAAATGACCCAGATCAGCCCCTTTTTTGAAACCGTTTGTCCTTGCTATCTTGTCACAAAGGCATTACCTCACATGCCAAAATGCCCTGTCTGAAATCCGGGCAAAGGCTTGTTTCTCAAGCCCTGTGGCCCGGCCTGCATATCTGGAGTCCATCATGACGTATGTCGTGACCGATAACTGCATTCGCTGCAAGTATACCGACTGCGTCGAAGTCTGCCCCGTCGACTGTTTTTATGAGGGCGAGAATTTTCTGGCGATCAATCCCGACGAATGCATCGACTGTGGTGTGTGCGAACCTGAATGTCCCGCAGAGGCCATCAAGCCAGACACGGAGCCGGGTCTGGACAAGTGGCTGACGTTGAATGCCGAATATGCTGCCATCTGGCCCAACATTACCGTCAAGCGCGATCCTATGCCTGAAGCCAAGGAAATGGATGGCGTTTCAGGAAAGCTCGATCTCTACTTCTCGGCAGAGCCGGGTAAGGGCGACTAAGCACACCCTACGCTGTGATCCTCTGGATTAGTTCTAAAACAAAAAGCCTCCGAGCAGTAGCTGCGGAGGCTTTTTGTTGCGCTTGTGGCTATTGTCCGCGCCCGGACTGAAGTGTGGTGGAGAGCAAGGTCAGCAATGCCACGCTTTCCTCCAGGCTTTGCCGCTGACGGCTTTGGAGGATGGCAGACTGTAATCGGTTCATCTCGCGCGCAATCGCTGCTGGCTGCCACGTGCGCAGCGCGCGTTCGATGACGGGCTTGCGGCGGAAGTGAATGCCGCGCCCGAGTGTCAGCATGACCTGGCCTGCCTGCTGCTTCTTGTCATCCATTTCCGCCCGCATCTGGTCCAGCAGCTGGAACTGGCGAAGACAGCCCTGCAGCACCAGAAAGATCGGCGTCTTGGATGCGATGATTTTCTGGGTGGCGTGGAAGAAGGCGTTGCGATCCCCCTTCAGGATGGCATCGACTGCGTCGTCTGCCGAAACCGTGCTGGCATCGCCAATGATGGCCAGCACGTCGTCTTCCTCGATGACATCATGTCCGCGGCAATACAGCGCCAGCTTGCGCACCTCGTTGCGCGAGGCAATGCGGTCTCCACCCAGCGATTCCGCCAGTCTTTGACGGGCGGCTGGGGAAATGCGCAAGTGTTCGGTGGAAAGCTCCTGATCGATCAGGGCATTCAAGGCGCGGGCATCGTCCGCATAGCAGGGAATGGCCGCGATAGAGCGGGAGGGTTCTGCAATCTTGCGAAGGCCTGTGCCCTTCTTGAGGTCACCAGCCTCAATAATCAGGAAGCTTGCTTCAGGTGGGTTATCAGAGAGAACCTGCAAGGCATCGACAAGCGCCTTTTCATTGGCGGCACCTTTGACCCAAATCAGCTTTTCGCCGCCGAACAGGCCGATGGAATTGACTTCATCCAGAAGCCGTCCGGGATCGCCGTGGAGATCCGTTGCCGTCAATTTCAGGGATGCAAAGGCATCGTTGGGGTCTATGCCGGTCTTGGATGCGATGAGCGAAGCGCGTTCCGAGACAAGGCCACGATCTGGACCATAGAGAACGAAAACGCGAAAACGCTCCGCCGGTTTCTCGGCGAAGCGTTCGAATTCATGCGACTTGATTTCCGTCATGATCGCTCTCAGCGGCTGAGCGTGGCGGCAATATCCGTCTGGATAATTTCGGCAAGCTCTCTTGCTGCACGGTTTTCACCATCACGAATGGCGCGGATCTTGGCGAATTCCTGCTGGGGCAGATCAAGCATGGCGGTGACGGTGCGCGTCGCCGCGCGCAGAACCTGGCCATCAGACACGCGCGTCAGCACGTATTTGCCGGTCATGCTCACGCGACCGGGGAAGGGGCCGTCATAGTTGTTCTTGCTCACCGAAAGGCTGGTATCGTCAGTCACTTCCGTGGATGTCGCGCTTGATTTGACCGTGATCTTGACGTCGTATTCCTTGCTGGTCGGGGCACCGGCTCCGCCATAGGCCAGGAAGACGAGGTGATTGCGCACTTCTTGCGTGACGCGGTCACCCGCATCCGCAAATTCGACGGTTTGCAGCTTCTGGCGCGTGCCGGAAGCTTCGCTGTAAAGCGGACGCACCTGACATCCAGCCAGCAGACCAGCGCACACAGTGACGGATATTGCGGCGGCTATGCGGCCCCATCGGGAATAGGCATCAAACAACAATGTTCACAATCCTTTGTGGAACCACAATGATCTTCTTGGGCGCAGCACCTGAAAGAGCTGCCTTGACGGCGTCCAGTTCAAGCACGGCTGCGCGCACGGCATCTTGATCCGCATCGCGCGCGATTGTCAATTCGCCACGCTTCTTCCCATTGATCTGGACGGGCATCACCACCTCATTTTCCTCAATGAGTGCGGGGACGAAGACCGGCCATGGGCTTTGCGCGACAAGGCCTTCATTGCCCAGCGCCGTCCAGCATTCTTCGGCCAGATGCGGTGTCATCGGTGCGATCAGGCGCACGAGAATTTCGGCCGCATCGCGGGCAGCGGCCTTCATATCCTCAGATTTGCCACCAGCGGCCACCTCTGCAAATGGACCGGCCAGCGTGTTGACCAGTTCGTAGATGCGGGCAATCGCCTTGTTGAAGGCAAGCTTGTCCAGATCGTCCTGCACGGCTTTGAGCGTCTTGTGGGCAGCCTTGGAAACGTTCAGGCCTTCGCCCTGCGTGGCAGGTGCTGGCTTGACGAATTTCAATTCTTCCGCCGCCTCACCGATGATGCGCCAGACGCGCTGGACGAAACGATGCGCCCCCTCAACACCGGCCTCAGACCAGATCACGTCACGGTCCGGCGGGCTGTCCGACAGAACGAAGAAGCGGGCGGTATCAGCACCGTAAGACGCAATTATATCGTCGGGATCGACAACGTTCTTCTTCGACTTCGACATTTTTTCAATCGAGCCGATCTGAACTTCGTCACCGCCTGACAGCAGGAAGGCGCGGCGTTTGCCGTCTGTTTCCTCAATGCGGATATCGGCAGGCACGACCCACTGACCGTTCTGACCTTCGCCAAGACGGTATGTTTCATGCACGACCATGCCCTGCGTAAACAGCCCCTTGAAGGGCTCCTTCACGTCCACATGGCCGGTTGCCTTCATGGCGCGGGTGAAGAAGCGCGAGTAAAGCAGATGCAGGATCGCGTGCTCGATGCCGCCAATATACTGATCGACCGGCAGCCAGTGACTGGCCACCTTTGGATCTGTCGGGTTTTCTTCCCAAGGGGCCGTGAAGCGGGTGAAATACCAGCTGGAATCGACGAATGTATCCATCGTGTCGGTTTCCCGGCGCGCGGCATGACCGCATTGCGGGCAGGAAACATGGCGCCAGGTGGGGTGGCGATCCAGCGGATTGCCTGGCACATCAAACGTCACGTCGTCGGGCAGCTTGACCGGCAGGTCCTTCTTGGGAACAGGAACAACGCCGCAGACTTCGCAATGGATGACCGGGATCGGGCAGCCCCAATAACGCTGACGGGAAATGCCCCAGTCGCGCAGGCGGAAGTTGACCTTGCGTTCAGCCTGAGGCGCATCGCCCAGCATATGTGCCGAGAGCTTTGCAACGACAGCCTCAAAAGCGCCAGTCGTCGTCATTCCGTTCAGGAACTGCGAATTGATCATGACGCCGTCATCAACGAATGCGGTGTCGCCGATGGCAAAGGTTTCAGCGTTCTCGCCTTCCGGCATCACGACAGGAACGACAGGCAGATCATATTTGCGTGCGAAATCCAGATCGCGCTGGTCGCCGGACGGGCAGCCGAAGATGGCGCCTGTGCCGTAATCCATCAGCACGAAATTGGCGATATAAACCGGTATTTCGATCGTTGGGTCGAGGGGATGAACGACCTTGACGCCGGTATTGAAGCCGCGTTTATCAGCGGTTTCCAAGGCAGCCAGAGACGTGCCCTGACGGCGGCACTCATCGCAGAACTCGGCAATCTCGGTGCTGGTTTCAGACAGCGTTCTGGCCAGCGGATGGTCCGCTGCGATGGCCAGGAACGACGCGCCAAACAATGTGTCGGGGCGCGTGGTGTAAACGGTAATGTCGTCAAAACCGGCAGGGGCGGTGGAGGCCACGGTCTGCCAGCGCAAGGACAGGCCTTCCGACTTGCCAATCCAGTTCTTCTGCATCAGGCGGACTTTTTCCGGCCACTGATCCAGTTGGTCCAACTCGTCCAGCAAATCCTGGCTGAAATCGGTGATGCGGAAGAACCACTGTGTCAATTCGCGCTGTTCGACCAGAGCGCCAGAGCGCCAGCCGCGTCCATCGATGACCTGCTCATTGGCCAGAACGGTGTGATCGACAGGATCCCAGTTGACCTTGGACTGCTTGCGGTAAACAAGGCCCTTTTCCATGAAATCGATGAACAGCGCCTGCTGCTTGCTGTAATATTCCACATCGCAGGTGGCGAATTCGCGGGTCCAGTCCAAAGACAGACCCATGGATTTCAGCTGGCCGCGCATGGTGGCAATGTTCTGGTAGGTCCAGTCCTTGGGGTGGACCTTGTTCTGCATGGCGGCGTTTTCCGCGGGCATGCCGAATGCGTCCCAGCCCATGGGGTGAAGAACGTTGTAACCGCGTGCGCGCTTGTAGCGTGCAACGACATCGCCCATCGCATAGTTGCGAACATGGCCCATGTGGATACGGCCCGATGGATATGGAAACATCTCAAGGACGTAATATTTCTCGCGCGTGTCGCTGTTGTCTGTCACGAAGACATTGTCTTCGTTCCATTTTTGCTGCCAGCGCGGCTCGGCGTCGCGAGGATTATAACGTTCGATGGCCATACTTCTGAAATCCGGGTATCAAGGGGAAAATTTGCGCTGACCTTCACCATGAAATAGCCTAGGCGTCAAGTTTGGCAGGGCTTTGGATGGGCGCAATGTTGGTTTACAGCGTTCAAATGGTGACAATGGTGCTTGGCATCAAGGCTTGCGGTCGCTACTGAAACCCTATCCCTGTATTTAAGCGAAGGTCTGATATGGAAATCGAAGCGCGTCTTGAAGACATCACGCAGCGAATTGCGACAGTTGCCGAGAAAGCTGACCGTGAGGCTGGCAGCGTGGCGCTTGTGGCCGTTTCGAAAACCTTCGAGGCGGATACAATCCAGCTGGTGATCGATTGTGGCCAGCGCATTTTCGGCGAAAACCGGGTTCAGGAAGCGCAAGGCAAGTGGCCTGCGCTGAGGGAAAAAACCGGCGGTATCGAGCTGCATCTCATCGGTCCTCTGCAATCCAACAAGGCTGCCGATGCCGTTGCGCTGTTTGATGTCATTGAAACCGTGGATCGCGAGAAAATTGCCCGTGCTCTTGCGGATGAGTGCAACAAGCAGGGCAAAGCGCTTCGTTTTTACGTGCAGGTGAATACCGGCATGGAGCCACAAAAGGCCGGCATCGATCCGCGTGAGACCGTGGCGTTCGTTGCCATGTGCCGGGATGAGCTGAAGCTTGATGTCGAAGGCCTGATGTGCATTCCGCCTGCGGAGGAATACCCCGGACCACATTTTGCGCTGTTGGCAAAGCTGGCAAAAGAATGCGGCGTGGAAAAACTGTCCATGGGCATGTCGGGTGATTTCGAAACGGCCATTGAATTCGGCGCGACAAGCGTGCGGGTCGGATCGGCGATCTTCGGCACGCGCTGAAACCTTCTACCCCTTAATGTAAAAAGCCACGGCATCGATGAGATGCCGTGGCTTTTTGTTGCGTGGTAATGGGCGCAAGCCCCTGCTATCAATCGAAGGCGATCAGCTTGTCCGTTGATGTGACGGGCTTGCCATCCACCGAAACCTCGACATCCGACGAACCTTCAGCGCGCTTGATGGCGACTTCCCGCACCTTGCCGTCCAGTGTGATCTTTGCCGAGAAGCCATTCCAGCTTTCTGGCAGAGATGGCGTGATGTGCAGTTTGCCATCGATGCGGGTGATGCCGAGAATGCCCTCGACAGCCGCACGATAGAGCCAGCCAGCAGAACCTGTGTACCAGCTCCAGCCACCACGGCCGGCATAGGCGCCCGCGCCATAGACATCCGCAGTGACCACGTAAGGCTCGACACGGTATGTCTCGGACGATGAGCGGTCCAGCGCGTGGTTGACCGGGTTGAGCATGGAGAAGCACTTCCATGCATCCTCGCTGCGACCAAGCTTTGCCAGCGCCATCACCACCCAGGTGGCGGCATGGGTATATTGGCCGCCGTTTTCGCGCACACCTGGCGGATAGGCCTTGATATAGCCCGGGTCCTGCGGCGAGCGGGAGAAGGGAGGCGTGAAGAGGCGGATGATGCCCGTTTCTTCATCGACAAGCTCCCGCATCACGGCATCCATGGCCTGTGTCGAGCGCTGCTCTTCACCTTCGCCAGACAGAACACTCCAGCTCTGGCCGAGCGAATCAATGCGGCATTCCTCGCTGGTGATGGAGCCGAGCGGGGTGCCATCATCAAAGTAGCCGCGACGGTAGTATTCGCCATCCCATCCTGCGGTTTCGAGCGCTGCACGCAGCTTGTCGCGGTGGGTCTTCCATGCCTCGACACGGTCGAGATCACGGCGTTCCTCAGCGATGTCGATGAAGTCGCGCAGGGTTCCGGCGAGGAACCAGCCGAGCCAGACGCTGGTGCCCTTGCCCGCAACGCCAACCCGGTTCATGCCGTCGTTCCAGTCTCCACCGAGGATCAGCGGCAGGCCGTTTTCGCCCGTGCGCTGAATGGCAAGGTCGAGTGCCAATGCGGCATGCTCATAGAGGCTTGCCGATGTGTCGCTCGTTTCCGGCTGGAAGAACGCATCATGCTGTCCGGGTGTCAGAGCGGGACCCTTGAGGAACGGAATGTTCTGCTCAAGAATGGCCTTGTCGCCCGTCGCCACGATGTACTGGTGGGTCGCATAGGCAAGCCAGACCACGTCGTCGGAGATGGTCGTGCGAACGCCCGCTCCCGTCAGTGGCAGCCACCAGTGCTGTACGTCACCTTCCGCAAACTGGCGACCGGCTGCGCGCAGGATCTGCTCGCGGGCCAGTGCTGGCTGGTAGAGCAGGAAGGCCAGCGTATCTTGCAGCTGATCTCGGAAACCGAACGCACCGCTCGACTGATAGAAGGCCGTGCGGGCCATGATACGGCATGCCAGTGCCTGGTAAGGCAGCCAGCTGTTGACCATGTGGTTGAAGCCAGCATCCGGTGTCTCGACCTGCAACTGGCCTGTAAAGCCGTTCCAGAACGCCTTGTTTTCGGCAAGGACAGCATCGAAATCCGCGTTGCGGATATCTTTCACGAAAGCACGGGCTTCTTCAGACGTATCCGTATCACCCAGATAGAACAGGATATGCCGTTCTTCGCCGGGCTTTAGGTGGATTTCCTGCATGACAGCGGCACAAGGCGCGCCATCAAGCTCAACGCTGCCGGAGAGGGCTGCGCCGGACAGGATGGCCTGCGGGGCATGGACCGATCCGTAGCGACCGATGAATTCCCGCTTGCTGGTTGTGAAGCTGGTTGCCTGTTCCTGAAGAGCTAGGAACGAAGTGCGGGCGCTGTAATCGATGCTGTACGGGTTTGATGCGAACAGCGCGCCCGTTTCCTCATCATGCGTGCTCAGAATGAACGGCGCTGATTTCTGGGTGTTGTTGCCCAGCACCCATTCTACATAGCCGTAGGTCTTGAGGCGACGGTTCTGCGTGCCGACGTTGCGGACGGTCAGGCGGGAAAGCTTGACTGGCCGTTCACGATCCACGGTCTGCGTGACTTCGATATCGAGCCCGTCATCGACGCTGCGCATAACCGAGTAGCCAAGCCCGTGGCGGGTTTCGAAGACCGCCTCGGGATTGCGCGACAGGGCCGCGAATGGCGAGTGAATTTTGCCACTCTCGACATCGGCAACGTAGATCGCTTCACCGGGACGGTTGACGACTGGATCGTTGCTCCATGGCGTCAGCTGGTAGTCGCGCGAGTTGCGGCTCCAGGTAAACCCGGCGCCTTCTGCCGAGATATGGAAGCCGAAACGCTCATTCGAGATGACGTTGATCCATGGCTGCGGCGTGGCCTGACCACCATGCAGACGAACGACATATTCATCGCCAGCCTTCGTGAAACCGCCAAAGCCGTTCCAGAAGTCCAGATCATTGGCATCCTCGACCGGCTCACCGTGCTGGAAGGCCGGTGCCGGCAGGCGAGCCTGCGCCGATTCGCTGCCTTCGGGACCGCGAGTGGCTGCAAAGAGAGAAACAGCGCGGTTGACCTGATCAACGATCTTGCCGTTGCGAACGTGAAGGACAACACGCGAGGCGGCGAGCAGGGCGGACCATGTTTGCTCATCGATGAGGTCACGACGAACGGAGAAGACGTGCGGACGTCCGCCATCTGCCGGATTGATGCGGCGCTGCGCTTCGGAGATGAAGTCGAGCGCATGCTGCATATCCTGAGCGTAGGAGGCTGCACGCTCATTGACGATAACGAGATCGAAAATGACGCCGCGTGTGCGCAGATATTCATGCGCACTCAAGGCTTCGCGGGCGATATCCATGTCCATATCGTCGTTGATGCGAAGGCTGAAGATCGGGAAATCGCCCGAAATGGCCAGCGGCCACAGCGAACGCTGCGAGGCAAGACCGGTCTTCAGCGTATCGGCATCAGCGCGAAGGTGCATGTCAGGATAGACAAGGTAGCGGGCCAGATGTTGGAAGGCCGCTGCCTGCTGCGATGTTACGCCCACATGGCGCATCTGCACCTGCGTGCGGGTCCAGGCGTGGACCAGTTCGTGCGCAAAGGCATCCGGGTGGCGGTAGCGATCAATCGCCTTGTCGACGTCTTCGCGGCTTGGTGCGGCGATGGTCCAGAAGATCACGCTGACCTTCTTACCTGCTGGAACGCGCACGACGCGGCGCAGCGACAGGATTGGATCGAGCGTAAAGCCGTCCATTCCCGAAAGCGTTGCGCCCGGATCGAACGCGGCGGCTTCGCCGAGCGAACGGCCACGGCCCAAGAACTTGGCACGATCCGTTTCGAACTCCGTCGGGCGTGCTGGGCCGGCATTGTCTGCCGCCAGATGCGCGATCACAGTGCCGGGTTCGCTCGGGCTGCGCTTGTTGCGCCAAGCACGAATGACATCACCACGCTTGCCGATTTCCGTCTGCACGAACATGCGCGAGAACAGCGGATGGGCGTTGTCATCGTCATCATTGGCGATGACAGGTTCCAGATAAGAGGTGACCTCAATGTAGCGATCTTCCGAACCGACATTGAGAAGTGTCACGCGGCGGCCTTCAGCATCGTGCTCTGTCGCGACGATGCACTCGACCACACTCTGCAGATCGCCAACGGTCTTGTGGAATTCTGCCTTGTCGTCCGTGAAGACCGTCTTGGTCTTTTCCCCCGCTGCGACGCGTGGTTCTGCCGTGGCACTCCACCAGTCGCCAGAAACGGTATCGCGCAGGAACAGGAATGTGCCCCAGCGGTCTTCAGTCGGGTCTGCCTTCCAGCGCGAGATCGACACGCCATTCCATCTGGAATAGCCAGCGCCCGTGGCGGTCAGCATGGTGGAGTAGTGACCGTTGGAGAGGAACACGACTTCGCGGTCGCGCAGCGCAGGATCAGCGATGGTGCGGACTTCCGCACGCAGCAGATCGGCCTGTTCCTTGCCGGGCGTTTCCGGCTCGTATTTCGCGCTCATGACGGGCACTTCGCGCGGCGCCTTTTCCTGAAGAAGCAATTCTGCGGCTTCGATGACAGGATCGGCGTGGAAGAGTTCGCGCAGGATGCCGTCCATCACCACGTTGGCAACGGCTGCAATCGACATGCCATGGTGGTGCGCATAGTAGTTGTAAACGACGGCGCAAACCTTGCCATCCGGCACGCGGGTGGGGGTAAAGTCCACGGCATCATGGAAGCCGTATTTGCCGAGCGCGCCTAGCGCACGCAGCTTGTCGAGGTTTTCAAGGGCGCCCTCGGGATCGTACTGCGATGCCAGGATCGACGCGTAAGGGGCGATAACTGCGTTCTGACCAAGACCACGCTTCAGGCCCAAAGTGGGCACGCCGAAGTTGGTATATTGGTAGTTCATGTTGTGGTCGCGGGCGTTGAAGGCGGCCTCGGAGATGCCCCATGGGGTGCCAAGACGGCGACCATGGTTGATCTGCTCTTTGACGATCAGATTGTTCGTCTGGTTCAGAATGCCGCCATGACGCTCCTGCATCACGAGCGGCGGCATCAGATATTCGAACATTGAGCCAGACCAGGATACCAATGCGCCCTGCGCGCCGATTGGCACCACCTGACGTCCCAGGCGGTACCAGTGCTCCGTTGGCAGATCGCCCTTGGCGATGGCAAAGAGACTGGTCAGGCGGCATTCAGACGCCAGAAGGTCGTAGCAAGCTTCGTCGAGTTCCTGGCTGTCCACGCGGTAGCCGATGGAAAGCAGGCGGCGATCCTTGCGGTAGAGGAAGGCAAAATCCATCGAGAAGGCGAGATCCCGGCTGCGTTCGCACAGCGAAATCAAACGTTCACGCAATGGATCGATGGTGGAGAGATCAAACGCGCTGTCGGAAATATGCGCTTCGCAGCAATCCACCAGCGACTGTGCCCAGCGGGTGACTTCCGCACTCTGCCCGGATTTGACTTCGAGATCGAGATTGGACGCCAGCTTCTGGATATCGCGCGCCAGAACGGCGAGATTGATGACGCGGATCGAGGCAAACTCGTGCTCGCGCTTGACGGAGGCCAAAGCCGCAGAGAAGCCGATGATACGCTCTTCCAGACGGCGGTGCAGCGGACGAAGGTTCTTGCGATCATCAGGCAGTTCCTTCAGCGTTTCGCGCAGGATGCCTGCAACGTCGCCGATGCCGTCGAGATTGCCCTGAAGATGAGCCGATGGCGCTTCCGCCCACTGGCGGCAGGCAGAGGAGATGGCGATCAGGTGACCGGCGAGGTTACCGCTGTCGACAGCGGAAACGTAGCGTGGTCCAAGCGTCTGCAAGGTATCATTATGATACCAGTTGAACAGATGGCCGCGATATTTGTCCATCTTCTCAACCGTCTCGATGGTTTTTTCCATCCGCTCGACGGTTTCCGAGAAGCTGATCCAGCCGAACTGACGCGCCGAAATCACAGACAGCAGATAGACGCCGATATTGGTCGGCGATGTACGGCTGGCAACCAGAGGCTCAGGTGTTTCCTGATAGTTATCAGGCGGCAGATAGTTCTCAGAGGATGTTACAAAGGCTTCGTAGTAGCGCCATGTCCGGCGTGCAATCTTGCGCAGCTCGCTGGAAACATGTTCCGAGACGAACAGGCGATCTTCGGTCTCGGCAGACTGGCTAACGTACCAGGCAACGACCGGCGAGAAGATCCACAGCAGGGCGAAGGGTAGGCCGACCAGAAACGCGTTGTCGCCGGGAAGACCTGCAAAGATCAGACCGAGCAGCGCGACCACGGGGGCGTGCCACATCTGGCGATAATAATCGAAGATGCTGCCCTGCGCGCTGGATTGAATGCTGGCGGCGGTGCGCCATTCCAGCATCAGCTTGCCGCTGACCAACAGGCGGTAGAGGGAACGGACGATAGCATCTGCCATCAGGCAGGCACTGTCGGCAATGAAGACGATCCGCAATGCGACCTGTGCATTGGTTGCCCGCACTTCCGACCAGAGCGTGTGGAAATGGGCCTGAGGCACAATGTCGGTGGAGCGCGGAACAAGGCCCGAAATCAGCGACAGGGTCGGGGCGACGAAAAGCGAGAAGATCAGCAGAATTTGCCAGATCAGCGCACCCAGCGGGCCCATGAAGTACCAGCCGAGAACGGATGCGACGAACCATGCAACCGGTGTCAGCGAGCGACGCAGGTTGTCGATCATCTTCCAGCGACCAATGGCGGTTACGCCGCGCTTGGGGTCCATGATGTAAGGCAGGAGCTGCCAGTCGCCACGCGCCCAGCGGTGCTGACGCGAGACTTCGACCTCATAACGCGTTGGAAAGTCTTCGACGAGTTCAACGTCTGTGACCAGTGCGCAGCGCGCGAACGAGCCTTCCAGAAGGTCATGGGACAAGACGGCGTTTTCTTCGATACGGCCCTTGAGCGCCGTTTCGAACGCGTCAACGTCATAAAGGCCCTTGCCTGTGAAAGTGCCTTCGGAGGTCAGGTCCTGGTAAACGTCCGATACGGTGAAGACGTAAGGGTCGATACCGCGATTGATGGAGAAGACGCGCTGGAAGACGGATGCGTCCTTGCCGGTGGTGAGCGACGGTGTAACGCGCGGCTGGAGCAGACCGTAACCGTGGATCACGCGGCCGGTAACAGGGTCGTGGACCGGACGGTTGATCGGGTGGTGCATCTTGCCGACGAGCTTGGTGACGGCGTCGCGCATCAGGCGGGTATCGGCATCCAGCGTCATGACGTATTTGACGTTGTCAGGCACCATGTTGGCACCGTTGAGGAAGGTCGTATCCTTGTCGCCACGCAGCAGCATGTTCAGTTCATGCAGCTTGCCGCGCTTGCGCTCCCAACCCATCCAGCAATCTTCCGCCGGATTGTAGAGGCGGCGGCGGTGGAGGAGGAAAAACCGCTTCTTGCCGTCAAATGCGTAGCGGGCGCTCAGTGCTTCGACTTCGCGCTTGGCATATTCTAGAATTTCGATGTCTTCAGGCGTCTGTTCGAACTTGGCATCGCGCCAGTCGCTGATCAGCGCGAAATAGATTTCGCCATGCGGGTTGGCGAGATAATGCACCTCGATGTTGCGGACCATTTCGTCCACGCTGTCGCGGCTGGTCAGCATGCAGGGAACGGCCAGCAGGGTGCGGGCGTCCTGCGGGATGCCTTCCTTGAACTCGTAGCCAACCAGACGGAATGGTTTGACGAAGAAGGTCACGACCGTGTTGAACAGGCCGGTTGCGCCTTCGGAGGCTGGCAATGCGAACATCAGAAGGAATGCGCTCACGACATACCACGGCATGCCGGCATCAGCGAGGAACCAGCCAACCGCAGCCATGGCAAGAGCTGTCAGCACCATCACGGGCACGGCAACCGAAAGCCAGTTGAACTTGCGCATGAAACGCACAATGCGCTGCGAAACCAGCGGGTTGTAGCCAATCCGGTCTTCCAGCTCCTGCCGGCGCTGGCCGATCAGGAAGCTGCCGACATTGGGGGCATGTGGGTGGACCTGATCGGACGCGGTGGTTTCCGTCACCATGTCGATGGCGGACTGCGCCACCTCGATTTCCGACTGGGGCGAACGGCGCGCCAGAAGTTCGATCGTGTTGCGGTAGGTGTTGCGCGATCCGAAATCCAGAGTGTTATAGTCGGTCTGCTCACGCAGAACCTTGTCGATATGGCTGACTTCCTCGAACCAGACCGACCATTCCGTATCATCGATTTCACGCAGGCTTCGGACGATATTGCCCATCGTCACATTGCCGGAGGCGAGGCGGTTATGCTCCGCCATCATGATGTTTTCGGCATCGGTTCCGGCGCTGCGAAGACGCTCTTCCAGCCAGTTCAGCGCAGAACCCGAGGTCTGCGAACCGTTGCGCAGGCGGTAGAGGAACTGGGTCGAGAATGTGGGGTCGTCTACAAGGCCGTCATTCTGCTTCAGAAGCGCTTCGGACGCGTCGGCATCGTTGAGGCGGATGATCTCGTCGACGACCTCATTGGCGCGCTGGCGCATGCGGCGCGAACGCTCGACGCGGATCGAAATGCGGCGCAGGTTTTCAATCAGCACAAAGCGCAGGATGGATGGCAGCGCCCAGAGTTCACCGATCTGGAGTGTCTTCGACGTCTGGTAGCCCTCAACCAGTGCCGTCATGCTCTCGCGTGAGATCGTGCTGTGCGTATGGGCGACATAGAGCCATGCCAGCGCCATAACCCGGGGTATCTCGACATTGCCGATTCTGACCGTCGGCAGCTGGCGGTAGAACTTGCGCGGGAAGTCGCGACGGACCTCCTGAATGGCCTCTTCAATCACATAGTGATTGTCCAGAAGCCATTCGGCAGCAGGCGTGATCGTCGCGCCATTTTCGGCGTCGACAGCCGTCGTGCGATAGACGCGCAGGATTTCCTTTTCGTTTTCACGATGGCGCGCGAAGAAATCGAACTCCATGAAGCCGGGAAGGCTATCCGCCCCGGATCTGGAGAGTTCGGCTCCAATATCCCTTAACTCTTCGATTGTGAAGTAAACGGAGCGTATCGAATCATTGTGATCGATCTGCTTTGCTTCTGAATCACGGGCGGCGGCGGTCGGGGTAATATGAAATGACATCGGGCTCGTATTCTGCACTCTGTGAGGGGCTGGTCGATCTAACCGGACTTGTTTCAGATTGCTCTTGAAGATTGAAACAGTTTGGACGCTTTATTTCTCGCTGATCCTGAACCTATGCTGAACCATCGCGAACCAGCGGCGATGTTTGCGTGACGTATTGCGACACATTATCATGGCAATTTTGGGCATGGGTGTGCACCAGGTTGAAGCAAATCAATTGCTTGGGAGGCGCAAACGGGTTTTGCGCGAGACCGCGCACCCTCTTCATGATTCAATTTCGCATACTCCCCCAAGCGAAAAACACCTCATGCCGATCGTGTTCTATCTCGCCATGAAAAACCCCTGATGTCTACGTCTTTCTGCACGGCAGAAGGGCGACGTTTAATGGAATGATTTCATGCACGATCTGTTCCATGCCACCGGTTTCACTTCTGTGCAAGAGGCCAGATCAGCGGCGCATGGTGGATTGTGTTTGCCCTGCCCAGCCTTACCTCGCATCGGATTTTGTGCTAGGCAGCCGCATGGATAAAATGCCTGTCACCCCATTGCCGGACTTCGAAATGACCCAGTTTAAAAATGCCGATACCGTTGCCAACCACATGCCTGATGTCATGGCGATCCGCCATCATCTGCATCGCAATCCTGAAATTGGCCTGTCGGAATTCCAGACCTCGGATTTCGTTGCCCAGAGGCTTTCTGAGATGGGCTATGACGTCACACGCGGCCTTGCGGGCACCGGCGTCGTGGCCAGCCTGCGCAACGGCACGAGCGGACGCTCCGTGGGCATTCGCGCTGATTTCGATGCACTGCCGATCCTTGAGGAGACGGGGGCGGACTATGCCAGCCTCAATCCGGGCGTGATGCATGCCTGCGGCCATGACGGGCACACGGCAATGCTGCTGGGGGCGGCGAAGATCATTGCCGAGCGCCGCAATTTCGATGGTACGCTGCATCTCATCTTCCAGCCTGCGGAAGAAAACTTCGGCGGCGCGAGGATGATGATCGAGGACGGGCTTTTCGAGCGTTTCCCCTGCGATGCGGTGTTTGCGCTTCACAATGAGCCTGCCCTGCCATTCGGGCAATTCGTGCTTCGGGATGGGCCGATCATGGCCGCGGTGGATGAATGCAAGATCACGGTCAACGGTTTTGGCGGCCATGGCGCGGAGCCGCAAAGTGCTCTTGACCCAATCGTTGCCGGTGCCAGCATCATCATGGCGCTTCAGACGATTTCGTCTCGCAACATTCACCCCATGACACCAACCGTGGTGACGGTCGGGGCGTTTCACGCCGGTGTCGCCAGCAATGTCATTCCTGAAACCGCCGAAATGCTGCTGACGATCCGCTCATTCGACCCATCTGCCCGCGACGAGCTGGAGAAACGGATCAGGCTGATCGCTGAAGGGCAGGCCGCGAGCTATGGCATGAGCGTGACGCTGGATTATCAGCGGGGTTATAATCCCACCGTCAACCACGCAGCGGAAACGGCCTATATCGCGGATCTCGCAACCCGCTTTGCAGGTGCGCAGAATGTTGCGGAGATGGCGCGCCCCAGCATGGGTGCGGAAGACTTTGGCTATATGCTTGAGGAGAGGCCGGGGGCTTATTTCTTCCTCGGAACGAAGCGCACCGAGAACGACCCTCCGCTGCATCATCCAAAGTACGATTTCAATGACGACGTATTGCCGATCGGCACCGCGTTCTGGGTTGAACTGGCTGAAGATTATTTGAAAAGCCGGTAAGGGCCGCCGCGGGGATCAGCCTATGACCCCGCAGATGACGGCAGCGACGAAAGCGAAGCACAGGCCAGCGATGACGGCGTGAACGGCGGACTTCCAGCTCCATACGGATGCAGGCGACGGCGTGAAATCTTTGATCTTTCCGGCTTTGGAATAAGACATCGAACCCTCCCTTGGATAACATTTGGCCGAAGCGGCAAGTGTTCAGGCTATGACTTAGTCTATCGTTAATCCGGGCAGTCTTTGCAGAGACAGATTTTCGTATGTCGAGGCAATTGTAAAAAATACCTATCGTCACAAGCCTCCAAACTCGTGACGAACTGCCAATTGCCAGGACATAACGTGGAACAGGGCGTCCGGTTCAATGGATGCCCTGATGGACGTAATGTTGCAGTGAGTGTGGCCAGAGGCGCGTTGTTTCGTCAGTCCGCAAAGCGCGCGAGTGCTGCAGCCATGACGGCTGGATCGACATTGCCACCGGATGCGACGGCAATGACCGTGTCTGCGTCGATCTCATCGCCTCGAAAAAGGGCGGCTGCCAGTGCGACGGCACCGCCGGGTTCGATCACGACCTTCAATCGCAGAAAGGCGAGCACCATGGCTCTGAGTGCTTCGTCTTCGGTCACGGCCATTCCCTTGCCGCAACGCCCGGTCATGATTGGAAAGGTGATGCTGCCCGGTTGGGGTGTGATGATGGCGTCGCAGATCGAACCCGATAGGGCTTCGTTGCGTTCGATCTTTCCCGAAGCCAGAGAGCGGGCCACATCGTCGAATTTTTCAGGCTCGCAGGTCCTGACGGTGTAGCGCGGCGCCTTTGCTTCCAGTGCCAGCGCGATGCCGGATGTCAGGCCACCACCGCCGCAGGGAACAAGCACGTCGGCTGTCTCGATGCCATGCTCGCGCCCCTGCTCGGCAATTTCGAGCCCGACGGTTCCCTGACCTGCAATGACCAGAGGCTCGTCAAAAGGCTTGATCAGGGTCAGGCCGCGTTCTTCTGCGAGTTTTGTGCCGATGGCGTCGCGGTCGTCCTTGGCGCGGTCGAACAGAACGACTTCGGCTCCGTAAGCTCGTGTATTGTCAATTTTGATCTTCGGTGCATCCTGCGGCATGATGATGACGGAGGGCACGCCGTGCAATGCAGCCGCGAGTGCGACCCCTTGCGCATGATTGCCGGATGAAAAGGCGATCACGCCCCGCTTGCGCACATCTGGCGTGAGGGCCGATACCGCCGACCAGCCACCACGAAATTTGAAAGAGCCTGTCCGTTGCAAGCATTCGGCCTTCACGAAAATCTTTCGACCGGCGATGTCATCCAGAAAGGGCGATGATAAAAAGGGTGTGCGGCTTGCTTCATCGCCAATGCGCTGGCGGGCCGCTTCAATCATCGCAATGTCTGTCACGCTATCCTCATCGGCATGTCATTCGGCCCCGCTCAAGCGGTCTCGTCTTGGCCGAGAAAGTCCCCGGCGACGCCGAGGACTTGTAGCAAAGGTTTGTTTCAAGCCAGCGTATAAGCTGTCTTCACCGTTGTGAAGAACTCGCTGGCATATTTTCCCTGCTCGCGTGGGCCGAAGGACGATGCCTTGCGACCACCAAAAGGAACGTGGAAATCAACGCCCGCGGTCGGCAGGTTGACCATCACCATGCCGGCTTCGGCATTGCGCTTGAAGTGCGTTGCGTGCTTGAGGCTTGTCGTGGCGATGCCGGAAGACAGACCGAATGGCGTGTCGTTGGCGGCAGCAAGAGCCTCGTCATAGTTCTTGACGCGGATGACAGCGACGACAGGCCCGAAGATTTCTTCCTGGGAAATGCGCATGCTGTTTGTCGCTTCGGTAAACAGCGCTGGCTGGAGGAAGAAGCCGGGTGTTTCGCACTTGACGAGTTCGCCGCCGAAGGCAAGCTTTGCGCCTTCCTGCTTGCCGATTTCGATGTAATCGGTGTCCTGCTTCAACTGCTTTTCGTCAACGACTGGACCAACATGGGTGTTCTTGTCCAGCGCGTTGCCGACATTGATTTTCTTTAGACGCTCGGTCAGGGCTGCGACGAACTTGTCGTGAATGCCTTCTGTAACAATGAGGCGCGAAGACGCGGTGCAGCGCTGTCCGGTGGAGTAGAAGCCGGAATTGGCAGCGGCTTCGACAGCGACATCCAGATCTGCATCATCCAGAACGACGAAGGGGTTCTTGCCGCCCATTTCCAGCTGGAACTTGCGGTTGAAGGGCAGGGACGATGCCGCAACGCGCTGGCCTGTGCCAGTGGAGCCGGTAAAGGTGATGCCAGCCAGATGCGGGCTGTCGAGCATGGCCTGACCAACGACAGAGCCACGACCCATGACGAGGTTCAGGACGCCCTTTGGCAGACCCGCGCGGTGCAGAATATCAACGATGGCCCATGCGCAGCCCGGTACCAGATCGGCAGGCTTGAAGACGATGGTGTTGCCATAGCAAAGGGCGGGAGCAATTTTCCAGGCGGGAATGGCAATCGGGAAGTTCCAAGGAGTGATGATGCCGATAACGCCGAGCGGCTCGCGGGTGACTTCGACGCCGATATTGGGACGGGCCGACGGAATGACTTCGCCCGCAAGGCGCAGGGCTTCACCGGCGAAAAAGTCGAAGATCTGGGCGGCGCGGATGGTTTCACCAATGCCTTCAGCAAGAACCTTGCCTTCTTCGCGTGCCAGCAAAGCGCCGAGTTCTTCCTTGCGCGCGAGGATTTCGTCGGCGGTCTTTTTCAGGATTGCGTGACGTTCCAGAATGCCCGAACGCGACCATGCGGGAAATGCGGCCTTGGCTGCGGCGATGGCCTGCTTTGCTTCTTCTGCACCGGCTTGCGCATAAACACCGACGACTTCGTTGGTGTCAGATGGATTGATGTTTTTAGACCCGTCGGATCCGACCCACTCGCCGTTGATAAGGTTCTGATGGATTGTCATGAACATGCTCCTTTGCAAACAGGGGCCGCACCCATGTGCGCCGCTGCTTTGTGATTGACCTTTGACACCATGGAAGATGCCGCCGCACCTTGCGATGCTGCTAAAAATCTCGGTTACCTTACGTCATAATATGACTGGATAAAAGTCACCATATGACTGGCCGCCGGTTAATTCTGTTCGGATCGCTAGTGTTGTCGATTGTTCAGCTTCTCCAAGTGAAGAAGAATTCCGCTATGGTCGATATCGGCGCCGCCATCATTCACGAATTCATCGAATGCCTGCGTCACCTGCTGCGTCAACGGCAGTTCCAGCGACAGGTCTTTCGCCGTGGCCAGCACGCCGTTGAGATCTTTCAGCTGAAACTTGGATGGTCCTCCCGGCACGAAATCACGTTTGACCATGCGCTCGCCATGCAGCTCCAGAATCCGGCTTTCCGCGAAACCGCCGCGAATGGCGTTGCGAAATCCCTCACGCGAGGCTCCACCCGCTTCCACCAGCATCATGGCTTCCGCGACGGCACCAATGGTGATGGCGACGATCTGCTGGTTGGCCAGTTTGCAGAGTTGCCCCGCACCAGACGGGCCGACATAGGTCAATCTGCCCATGGCGGCAAAGACGTGTGAGAGCCCTGAAATAACGGCTTCATCGCCGCCAGCCATGATCGCAAGTGTCCCTGCCTTTGCCCCGACGACACCACCCGATACGGGCGCATCGATATGGCGGATGCCGAGCGCTTCAAGCTGCTTTGAGTGTTCGCGTGCAATTGGGGGAGCAATCGAGCTGCTGTCGATCACAACAGCATTCTTTTGGAGCGCCGCGGCAATGCCTGCGTTAAACAGCATGTCGCCGACCGCGTTGCCATCACTCAACATGGTGATGACGATATCGGCACCTTTTGCGGCATCCGCCGGTGAAGATGCCAGAACTGCGCCCTCGGCGACCAGCGCCTGCGCTTTCTCGATGCTGCGGTTCCAGACCCTGACGCTGAAGCCAGCCTTGAGCAAATTGTTGGCCATCGGGCCGCCCATCAGTCCGGTGCCGATGAAGGCGATGACGGGGTTAGTTTTTTGATCCATGTCGGTTTTCCTCCGGGCCGCCAGTGTGCACATTTTGGTTGCCGCCGAAAGGGCGGATCATGCCCAGAACAGACCTCTCCGACCGTCGGCAAACTTTGCTTTTCACACCCAATGCGATGGAATAATCATGCCGAAACAAATGACGCCCGGGATGCTGTTCGCTCCCCGGGCGTCGTTTTTTGCCGTGTTTACAATGTTTTAAGCGGCAGGCGCCTTGTTCTGCCTGTTTTCGATCAGGTCATCCACGACGCTAGGATCAGCCAGCGTGGACGTGTCGCCCAGTGCTGAGAAATCATCCTCGGCGATCTTGCGAAGAATGCGGCGCATGATCTTGCCCGAGCGTGTCTTCGGCAAGCCCGGCGAGAACTGGATCTTGTCGGGGGTTGCCACGGGACCAATCTCGTTACGCACATGCTTGATAAGCTCTTCGCGCAGCGCGTCGTCGCCCGTCTTGCCCGCCATCAAGGTAACATAGCAGTAGATGCCCTGACCCTTGATCGTGTGGGGATATCCAACGACCGCAGCCTCCGAGACGAGGTTGTGGGACACGAGAGCCGATTCGACCTCGGCTGTGCCCAGCCGGTGGCCGGAAACGTTCAGCACGTCATCCACGCGGCCTGTGATCCAGTAATAGCCGTCTTCATCGCGTCGGCAGCCGTCGCCCGTGAAGTATTTCCCCTTATAGGTAGAGAAATAGGTTTCGATAAAGCGCTGATGATCGCCATAGACCGTGCGTGATTGGCCCGGCCAGCTGTCGATGATGCACAGATTGCCGTCGGCTGCGCCTTCCAGCACTTTGCCCTCGGCATCCACCAGTTGCGGCTGCACACCGAAGAAGGGCCGCGTGGCCGAGCCTGGCTTGAGATCAGTCGCACCGGGCAGCGGCGTGATCAGAATGCCGCCGGTCTCTGTCTGCCACCACGTATCGACAATCGGGCTCTTGTCTTCGCCCACCACATGGTAATACCACTCCCAGGCTTCCGGATTGATGGGTTCACCCACCGTGCCGAGCAACCGCAGGCTGGAGCGCGACGAGCGTTTGACGAACTCGTCGCCCGCACCCATCAAGGAGCGCAGCGCTGTCGGGGCGGTGTAGAAAATATTGACCTGATGCTTGTCGATGACCTCCCAGAAGCGTCCCTGATCGGGGAAGTTTGGCACGCCTTCGAACATCAGGGTGGTGGCACCATTGGCCAGCGGTCCGTAGACGATGTAGGAGTGCCCCGTGACCCAGCCGACATCGGCGGTGCACCAGTAGACCTCGCCGTCCTGATAATCGAACACATATTCATGCGTCATGGATACATAGACGAGATATCCGCCCGTCGTGTGCAGCACGCCCTTGGGTTTGCCGGTTGAGCCTGAGGTGTAGAGAATGAAAAGCGGGTCTTCCGCCTTCATCTTTGCCGGTTCGCAATGGGGTTTTACGCTGGCGACTTCCTGATGGTACCAGAGGTCGCGGCCCGGTGCCCAGTTCGTCTTGCCGCCGGTGCGGCGCACCACCAGAACCTTGTTGACTATGATGTGCTGTTTGGCGGCAATGTGAATTGCCTTGTCGGTGTTTTCCTTCAGCGGAATGGGCTTGCCGCCGCGCACGCCCTCATCACAGGTGATGACGAAGGTTGATTCGCAATCAACGATTCGACCGGCAAGCGCATCCGGCGAAAAACCGCCAAAGACCACGGAATGGACAGCGCCGATACGGGCACAGGCCAGCATGGCATAGGTCGCTTCGGGAATCATCGGCATGTAGATGGTGACGCGGTCGCCCTTCTTCACGCCATGCTTTTTCAGCACGTTTGCCATTCGGCAGACCGCATCATAGAGCTGATTATAGGTGATTTTCTTGTCGATATACGGGTTGTCGCCTTCCCAGATGATCGCGGTGCGCTCGCCATGGGTCTTGAGGTGGCGATCAATGCAATTGTAGGAGACGTTGGTCAGGCCGTCTTCGTACCATTTGATCGGGATTTTGCCTTTGAAAGACGTATTCTTGACCTTTGTGTAGGGCTTGAACCAGTCTATCCGCTTGCCGTGCTTTCCCCAGAAGGCATCGGGATCTTCCACGCTATGCTCGTACCATTTCAGGTAACGGTCATTATCGACAAGCGTGCGTGTTTTTGCAGATTTCAGAACCGGATAGATTTTAGCAGACATGAATTCCTCCCAGGCTGCTCGCGTCTTTACAGGCACCGGAGACTCCGTTCTCCAGTCATGTGCCAGATTCATAGCAGTTCGCTGACATCCGGCAATTAGACAAAGGTCATTTGTCGCGCAAAGAATTGCATTTCTGATGCAATCCGGTTATAGACCGCTGATATCCCGGAAATTAGTGGTTAATCTCCACGGCCCGCGCCACCGGAGCGGACGGACAGAAGGACTGTATCTATGGCTCAAACATTGCTTATGCCGAAAGCGACGGCCGTCTGGCTGGTGGACAACACAGCGCTGTCATTTGAACAGATCGCTACGTTCTGCAAGCTGCATCCGCTTGAGGTCAAGGCAATCGCCGATGGCGAAGCCGCGCAGGGCATCAAGGGTCTCGACCCTATTTCCACCGGCCAGCTTTCTCGCGATGAAATCGCAAAGGCGGAATCCAACCCGAATCACAAGATCAAGCTTTCCGAGCCAAAGGTTCGCGTGCCTGAATCCAAGCGCCGAGGACCGCGTTACACGCCGGTTTCCAAGCGTCAGGATCGCCCCAACGCCATTCTCTGGCTGGTGCGCAACCACGCGGAACTGAAAGATGCGCAGATTTCGCGCCTCGTCGGCACTACCAAGTCCACGATCGAACAGATCCGTGACCGCAGCCACTGGAACTCAGCCAACCTGACACCGATGGACCCAGTCACGCTTGGCCTATGCAGCCAGATCGACCTTGACCTTGAGGTTGAGCGCGCATCTCGTGGACGTCCTCTGCCAACGCAGGAAGAGCTTGACGCGACATTGCAGCCAGCCGCTGCAACGGAAGGTCTTGGCTATAAATACGAGCGTGATGAAGAAAAAGAAATCGACCACAACGCTGTCTTTGCCAAGCTCAACTCTCTCAAATCGACCCGCAAGGACGATGAGGAAGACGAGACCTACTGATCGATTGATCGGCAAATCATACGAAAAAGCCCCGGCATTGACCGGGGCTTTTTTATTGGGTGCGCATTCGTTTCAGGCAGGCCTGACCGAGGTCAGGCAGATTTGGCGGGCAGAGACAGCACAGGCGCGCCTGTCTTTTCGTCATCGTTCAACAGGCCGCTGGCGCGCAGCAGCGATGAGAAACGACCGCCGCGCATGCTGAGCTCATCAAATGTGCCCTTCTCGACAATGCGGCCATTATCCATGAACAGAACCTGATCTGCGTCTCTGACCGTGGAAAGACGGTGAGCGATGATGAAGGTCGTTCTGTTCTTGCGCAGAGCATCCACCGCGTCTTTCACGCGGGCTTCGGTTTCCACGTCAAGCGCGCTGGTGGCCTCGTCAAGCACCAGAATAGGCGCGTTCTTCAACACGGCACGGGCGATGGCGATGCGCTGGCGCTCGCCGCCCGACAGGCGGTTACCGCGTTCACCCACCTGCGTCATATAGCCGTTCAGACGGCTGTCGATGAAATCTGTGGCAGCGGCGGCAGCAGCAGCCTGGGCCACTTCATCATCTGTTGCTGCTTCACGGCCAAGACGGATGTTGTCGCGGATGGACCGGTTGAGAAGGCCCGCATCCTGGAACACCGTTGCGATGGAGTGACGCAGCGACTGGCGCGTGACCGTCGATATATCGACGCCATCGACAAAGATCTGGCCGCCATTGGGATCGTAAACCCGCTGCAGCAGATTGATGAGCGTGGTCTTGCCAGCGCCTGTTGGGCCGACGATGGCAACGGTTTCGCCAGCATTTGCGGTGAAGGAGACGTCATGGACGCCCTGCTTCGTGTTTGCAAAGCCAAAGTTTACGTTGCGGAATTCGATCTTGCCGGAGACCTGGCCCAGCTCAATCGCACCACTTGGCTCTTCACGTTCCTGCACGGAATCTTCCAGCTTGAAGAAATCGACAAGCTTGGCGCGGGCTTCGAAGATCTGCGTCGCGAATGCACGCATCTGGTCGAGACGGCCAATCAGAAGGTTGGCAAAGCCGATAAAGGCAATCACGTCGCCCACGCGCAGTTCACCGTTCTTAACCAGCACCGTGCCGATGATGAGGATGATCATCATGGAGAGCGTCGATGCGGTGCGGTTCAGCGCGCTGGCAAAGGCCCACCAGTCGAGAACCGGATACTGTGCACTGAGCAGACGCTCGGTGAAGGATTTAAGGGCTTTTGTTTCAGCTTCGATGCGGTTGTAGCTGTGCAGGACCGATACGTTGCTGATCGAATCGCTCACATGGGCGAAAACGGAGTGATAATGTTCTTCGACAGAGGCCTGACCTTCCTTTGTCCGCTCCATGACCCATTTGCCGATGAACCAGTAGACTGTTCCAAGCCCCATCAGAACGAAGCTGAGACGCAGGTCCATCGAGATGGCTGTGGGGATGAGAAGCAGCAGCGCCACGAATGTCGCCAAATGTGTACGCATGAATTCAAGCCAAAGGCCGAACAGGGTTTCGCTAGCGCGCAGAAGCGTGTGCAAAGCGTTGGATGTGCCGCGCTGGTGATGCCATGAAAGCGGCATGGAAATAATGCGACCGAAGGCTTCCGTCAGCAAGGATGCGCGCCGACCATGGGCCAGGCGATCTGCCTCACGGGCCACGGCAACATAGGCGATCGTGTTGAACACGCCGAACGCCGCCCAGAGAATCAATATGTTGGTGGCATCCGAGCCGGAAGAAATCGCATCGATGATTCGTCCGAACAGGACCGGCTCCGCAATCGTAATCGCGGCCAGAATGACGTTTGCGATAACGACGATGGTGACACGCCATTTGTTATTGGCGAGGTAGCGCAGGGCGCGACTATAAACCTGAAACAGTGTCAATTCCCGTATCCCGTCTTCATATCCGTCGAGCAGCGCTGGTCAAGGCGCCAATGGTCTGCTTGAGCTCAAAAAAATTTCGACCCTTGCAAGCCGTTGTTTTATCGCTCTTTCCACATGAATGCGCGCTTAACGGGGGCCGAGCGGGGAGCGGGAATGCGAAAAAAATGCGAAGTTGTGAATACAACCCGATGCGCCATGCAAAATTTCGCGGCATGGTTTAATTATTGATTATCCATTAGGGGACGATTTGATGTAGGCAATGCATCTTGGCAAAGGGGGGGCCCTTGTTCAGGAATTCTATCGACCAAAATTGACAAGTGTTCCATATTTTTCAAGGTATTAGCTTTAATGCACAATGTTTTTCAGTTTTTGACTGTGTGTTACGAGTCAAAGACCCAGGACAGGTTTCTCTCCACATTTCATGAACTGTTGCGTCGTCTCGGATTTAATTACTACCGCATCGTGCAACGGGATGTCGAAGATCTGACATTCACCGGAACGGTTCTCGCCGAGCATCTGCCCGTTGGTTGGAAAGAATTCTATCACGCCAAGAAATATGGTGAAGCCGACCCCGTGAAGCGAACGCTCGGTCTGTTGCATCAGCCATTTCGTTGCCGCGAAGTCATGTCCTTCCTGCCGCAGTCGACACAGCGCAAAAGAGCCGCAAGGCTTTTTCAGGATGCTGCGCGCTTCGGTCTGCGCGAAGGCTATGCCTTTCCCATCCACGGTCGAAGCGGACTGCTGGGCGGGGTCTATATTTTTGGCGATGGTCGGCTGTTGACGACATCGGAACTGTTCATCCTTGATACGGCCATGCGTGTTGCGTTTTGGCGGCTGCTTGAATTTTCAGGCCAGTCCGAAAGCGTTCTGGCTATGCCGGATCTGGCTGGGACCCAGTTCACACGGCGTGAGTTCGATGTGCTGACGCTTCTTGCCCAGGGGCGGACCTCACCGGAAATCGGCAAGAGCCTCTCGATCTCGAGCCATACGGTGGATTGGTATATCAACGGCATCCAGCGAAAACTCGATGCCAGAAATCGTCAGCATGTGGTGGCGCTTGCACTTCGTCTCGGTTTAATCTCCTGAAACGTTGTTGTCTCCCGCCCGGGAACTGACAATATCAAAATCGGCCTTTCCAACGAACACGTTTACTGCTTAATTTCGCGGTGCAGCATAAACATGCTGCTGTTGTGGTTCGGGAGGCCGTCTTGAAAATATCGAAAATCCTTGTCGCCAATCGCTCAGAGATCGCGATCCGTGTGTTCCGTGCTGCCAATGAACTCGGCATTAAAACGGTTGCCATATGGGCAGAGGAGGACAAGCTTTCCCTGCACCGGTTCAAGGCGGACGAGAGTTATCAGGTCGGCCGCGGCCCGCACCTTGCCAAGGATATGGGCCCCATCGAGAGCTATCTTTCGATCGAAGAGGTCATCCGGGTCGCCAAGCTTTCTGGCGCAGACGCGATCCATCCCGGCTATGGCCTGCTTTCCGAAAGCCCGGAATTTGTGGAAGCCTGCAACGAGGCGGGCATCATTTTCATTGGGCCAACCGCAGATACGATGCGCAGGCTCGGCAACAAGGTTGCCGCACGCAATCTGGCGATTTCTGTTGGTGTACCGGTCGTACCGGCCACCGATCCGCTGCCTGACGACATGGCAGAGGTTGAGCGCATGGCCGAGGAGATCGGATATCCCGTCATGCTCAAGGCCTCATGGGGCGGCGGTGGCCGCGGCATGCGCGCCATCAGAAGGAAGGAGGATCTCGCCCGCGAGGTGACAGAAGCCAAGCGTGAAGCAAAGGCTGCTTTCGGCAAGGATGAAGTCTATCTTGAGAAGTTGGTCGAGCGCGCCCGCCACGTGGAAAGCCAGATTTTGGGCGATACCCACGGCAATGTCGTGCATCTGTTCGAACGTGACTGCTCCATCCAGCGGCGCAACCAGAAAGTGGTCGAGCGTGCACCTGCGCCTTACCTCTCAGAGGAGCGCCGTCAGGAGCTTGCGAATTATTCGCTGAAGATCGCAGGTGCCACCAACTATGTCGGCGCGGGCACAGTCGAATATCTGATGGATGCCGATACCGGCAAATTCTACTTCATCGAAGTCAATCCGCGTATTCAGGTCGAGCATACGGTGACGGAAGTCGTGACCGGTATCGATATCGTCAAGGCGCAGATCCATATTCTCGAAGGCGAGACGATTGGTACGCTTCAATCCGGCGTTCCGGCACAGAAGGATATCCGCCTTAACGGCCATGCGCTTCAGTGCCGCATCACCACGGAAGATCCCGAACACAATTTCATTCCCGATTATGGCCGCATCACTGCCTATCGCTCGGCATCGGGCTTCGGCATTCGGCTTGATGGCGGTACGTCCTATTCGGGCGCCATCATCACGCGCTATTATGATCCGCTTCTGGTCAAGGTCACGGCCTGGGCACCACAGCCCGAGGAAGCCATTGCGCGCATGGATCGTGCCTTGCGCGAATTCCGTATTCGCGGTGTAGCGACCAACCTCACATTTCTGGAAGCCATCATCAGCCATCCGAGCTTTGTCGGAAACACCTATACAACGCGCTTTATCGATTCGACGCCTGAGTTGTTCGAGCAGGTCAAGCGGCAGGATCGCGCCACCAAGCTTCTGACCTATCTGGCGGATGTCACCGTCAACGGGCATCCTGAAACGAAGGGGCGAGCCAAGCCTCACGCAAATGCCCCAGTTCCCATCGTTCCCTATATCGACCAGCCAACGCCTGATGGCACCAAGCAGCTTCTGGACACGCTGGGGCCGAAAGGCTTTGCCGAGTGGATGCGCAATGAAAAGCGCGTGTTGGTGACAGACACGACGATGCGCGACGGCCACCAGTCGCTGCTGGCGACGCGTGTTCGCACTCATGATATCGCCCGGGTTTCCAGCGTCTATGCCAAGGCTCTGCCGCAGCTTCTGTCGCTGGAATGCTGGGGTGGCGCGACCTTCGACGTGTCCATGCGCTTCCTGACGGAAGATCCGTGGGAGCGTCTGGCGCAGGTGCGCGAAGGCGCGCCGAACCTGTTGCTGCAGATGCTTTTGCGCGGTGCCAACGGCGTCGGCTACAAGAATTATCCTGACAATGTCGTCAAATATTTCGTGCGTCAGGCCGCAAGAGGCGGCGTCGATCTGTTCCGCGTGTTCGATTGCCTGAACTGGGTCGAGAATATGCGCGTTTCGATGGACGCGATTGCCGAGGAGAACAAGCTTTGTGAAGCGACCATCTGCTACACCGGCGACCTCCTGAACTCGGCTCGCCCGAAATACGATCTCAAATACTACACCAACTTGGCTGCTGAATTGGAAAAGGCCGGCGCACATATCATCGCCGTCAAGGATATGGCGGGACTGTTGAAGCCAGCTGCCGCGCGCGTTCTGTTCAAGGCGTTGCGTGAGGCCACCAGCCTGCCGATCCATTTCCACACCCATGATACCTCAGGCATTTCTGCCGCAACGGTTCTAGCGGCGGTGGAAGCGGGCGTGGATGCGGTCGATGCTGCCATGGATGCGCTTTCCGGCAACACTTCCCAGCCATGCTTGGGTTCCATCGTCGAAGCCCTCAAGGGAACGGACCGCGATACCGGGCTCGATACGGAGTGGATCCGCCGCATTTCCTTCTATTGGGAAGCTGTGCGCGGGCAATACGCAGCCTTTGAAAGCGATCTCAAGGGCCCCGCATCGGAAGTCTATCTGCACGAAATGCCGGGCGGCCAGTTCACCAATCTGAAAGAACAGGCCCGTTCACTGGGTCTGGAAAGCCGCTGGCACGAGGTCGCGCAGACCTATGCGGACGTCAACCAGATGTTCGGCGATATCGTCAAGGTCACGCCATCCTCCAAGGTTGTCGGTGATATGGCGCTGATGATGGTGAGCCAGGATTTGACGGTGGCCGATGTCGAAAGCCCGGAAAAAGAGGTTTCCTTCCCGGATTCCGTCGTTTCCATGCTGAAGGGTGATCTTGGCCAGTCGCCGGGCGGTTGGCCGCAGGCGCTTCAGAAGAAGGCGCTCAAGGGCGAGGAGCCCTATACAGCACGTCCCGGCTCTCTTCTTGAAGATGCTGATCTGGATGCGGAGCGCAAGGACATCGAAACCAAGCTTGAGCGTTCGGTGGATGACTTCGAGTTTGCGTCCTACCTGATGTATCCGAAGGTCTTCACGGATTTTGCGCTGGCCTCTGATACTTACGGGCCTGTGTCGGTCTTGCCGACCCACGCTTATTTCTACGGTATGGAAGATGGCGAAGAGCTGTTTGCCGATATTGAACGCGGCAAAACACTCGTCATCGTCAATCAGGCTTCATCCGGCATTGATGACAAGGGCATGGTCACGGTGTTCTTCGAAATCAACGGCCAGCCGCGCCGCATCAAGGTGCCGGATCGTGCCCATGGTGCCACGGGTTCTGCCGTTCGCCGCAAGTCCGAGCCAGGCAATGCAGCGCATGTCGGCGCACCGATGCCGGGCGTCATTTCCCGTGTCTTCGTCAATCAGGGGCAGGATGTGAAGGCAGGCGACGTGCTGGTGTCTATCGAAGCCATGAAAATGGAAACCGCGCTTCACGCCGAACGTGACGGCAAGGTTGTCGAGGTTCTGGTCAAGCCCGGCGATCAGATCGACGCTAAGGACCTGCTGATCGCTTACGGCGAATAAGCTCTGAATAGAAACGAAAAGCCCACCGGAAGGTGGGCTTTTTGCTGAACAGGTCTTTCGGTTAAGACGCGTTGGGAAATCAGTTCTGTGTCAGTGGCGAGATTAGCACTTCGACGCGGCGGTTCTGGGCGCGTCCGTCTGCCGTTGCGTTGGAAGCAACCGGCTGCGATGGGCCAAAGCCCATTGTTGAAATACGGCGCTGGTCGACGCCGCCACGATCTCCGAGATAGTTGGCGACGGATGCCGCGCGACGTTCGGACAATTGCTGGTTATGCGCCAGGCTGCCGGTCGAATCGGTATGGCCGTTAATGTCGATATAGGTCTTGCTGAACTTGTTCAGAACGATTGCGACCGAGTTAAGCGTCGGGAAGAATGGCGGGATCACTTGATCCTGATCTGTCGCGAAGGTGACGTTGGACGGCATGTTGAGAACGATGCTATCGCCGCGACGGGTGACCGAAACGCCGGTTCCCTGAAGCTGCTGACGCAGCTCGGATTCCTGATTGTCCATGTAACCGCCGATGGCACCACCGGCCAGCGCGCCAATGCCCGCGCCGATCAAGGCGTTGCGGCCCTTGTTGCCTCCACCGATGGCCAGACCGCCGACAGCACCGGCCAGTGCGCCGATACCGGCACCACCCGCCATATTGGAAACCTTCTGCTCACCTGTGTAAGGGTCGGTGGTGGTGCAGGCGGAAAGATAGGTTGCGGCAAGCGCAAGAACGACAAACTTCTTGATCATGAATTCCAGTGCTCCGTGAGTTCACGTAAGGTAAGACAGGTAAATTCCGGCATTTTCGCGGTCGAAACCTACTCGGCTGCGTCCTTTTGGCCAAAACGTTTTTCGATATAGTCGATGACGAGCGCCTCGAAATCCTTGGCGATATCAGGTCCACGCAGGGTCAAAGCCTTTTCGCCATCGATAAAGACGGGAGCTGCCGGGTTTTCGCCTGTGCCGGGCAGGGAAATACCGATATCGGCATGCTTGCTTTCGCCGGGACCGTTAACGATGCAGCCCATGACAGCGACATTGAGCGCCTCGACGCCCGGATATTTATCACGCCAGACCGGCATATTCTTGCGCAGATCGTTCTGGATGTTCTGCGCCAGTTCCTGAAACACGGTGGAGGTGGTGCGCCCACAGCCCGGACAGGCTGCAACGACAGGAACGAACTGGCGAAAGCCCATGACCTGCAGGATTTCCTGCGCAACCTGCACTTCGCGGGTGCGGTCTCCGTTGGGCTCGGGCGTCAAGGATACGCGGATCGTATCGCCAATGCCGTGTTGCAGCACGTAACCCATGGCGGCAGAGGAGGCGACGATGCCCTTTGAGCCCATGCCCGCTTCGGTCAGGCCCAGATGCAGCGCATGGTTGGAGCGTTCCGACAGCATGGAATAGACGGCGATCAGATCCTGAACCTGGCTGACTTTAGCCGACAGGATGATGCGGTTGCGCGGCAGGCCGATTTCTTCGGCAAGCTCTGCGGAAATCAGGGCCGACTGGACGATGGCTTCGCGCGTGACCTGACGGGCCGAGAGCGGAAAGCCCTGATCCTTGTTCTTGTCCATCAGTGTGGTCAGGAGTTCCTGATCCAGCGAACCCCAATTCACGCCGATGCGGACGGGCTTGTCATAGCGGATCGCCATTTCGACGATATCGCCGAACTGCTTGTCCTTCTTGTCCTTGAAGCCGACATTGCCCGGATTGATACGGTATTTTGCCAGCGCCTCGGCGCAAGCCGGGTGATCCGCCAGAAGCTTGTGGCCAATATAATGGAAGTCTCCAACCAGCGGCACATCAAGGCCAAGGCGCAAGAGGCGGTCGCGGATTTTTGGAACGGCGGCGGCACTTTCGTCGCGGTCGACGGTGATGCGCACGATTTCGGAACCAGCACGGAACAGGGCTGCCACTTGCTGCACAGTGGCGTCGATGTCAGCCGTATCCGTATTGGTCATGGATTGCACGACGACTGGCGCGCCGCCACCTACGATCACGCCACCGACATCGACAGCGACCGAGGACCGGCGCGGCTTAGGATCATAATCGGCGTGTGACGTCATGGTTTTCTCAAGCAATTGTGGTTGGTCTGATCATTCAGGTGTAACACGGCGCGAGCCTTGTCAATATCGAAGCGATCAACTCCTCTTTCACCGCAATCATGGCAAAATTGGAGACCAGCCGTCATGAGGGGCAAAGTGCTGTGTCAGTGGTGGTTGCATGTACCATCGGCGTGGCTGGCCAGGCGGGAGAGAAGCAGAACCACGACATGCAAAACCGGCAGGCCGAGAAAGACGACGGCCAGTCCCGTATGTTCCGCGATGAAGCCGATGGCTGACGGTGCGACGAGAATGCCGGAATATCCCATGGTCGTGACCACGGACAATGCAATGCCGGGTGCCATTCCCGGCATGTTGCCCGCTGCCGAGAAAGCAATGGGCACCATGTTGGAAATGCCGATGCCAGCAATGGCAAAGCCTGCAATCGCCACGAAGGCATTGGGGGCAAAACCGGCAATCAGCAGACCCACGATCGATATGGACGAGCAGAATTGCAGGGTGCGGACTGCGCCGAATCGATCTCGCACCAGATCACCCGCAAAGCGCATGACGGCCATGGTCAGGGAGAAGGCCGCAAAGCCGAAGCCCGACAGTGTCACGGATGCGCTGAGTTCGTTTCGCAGGTAAAGCGCGCCCCAGTCTAGAATCGCACCTTCCGGGATCATTGAAAACAGGGCCATGATGCCGATGATCCAGGGGAGCGGGGTAAGCGGCAGCCCGCCCTTCGGACGCTCTTCTTCCGGATTCGGGCGATCCACCAGTACCCGCGGCCATGCGACGGCAAGCATGATCGCGGCAATGATCGTCAATGCGACGGCGTGGCCGTAAATGCCGGTCATGTTGATCAGCAGGCCGCCCAGACCCGCGCCGAGGAGACCGCCAAGGCTCCAGAAGGCATGGCAGGACGACATGATGGCGCGGCGCATGCTGCGTTCCACCACAACGGCATTGGCATTCATGGCAACATCCATTGCCCCCGTCAGTCCGCCGAACAGAAAGACGGCGATGACACCAGCCCACAAGGCGTTCGCCATTGTGATCAAAAGCAGCGTCGGCACCATGACGAGCGCCACGGCAAGCGTAACGGTTCGCGAACCGAGACGGCCGATCTGGGAGCCTGCGATGGGCATGAAGGACAGGGAGCCAAGGCCGTAGACAAGGATGACGAGGCCGAGTTCGCTTTCGCTGAGCGCAAAGCGCGTGGCGAACTCCGGTATCATCGGTGCCCATGAGCCCATCATGAAGCCATTCATGAGAAACAACAGGGAAACGCCAAGGCGTGTCCTCGTCATATATGGCGTGCGGGTTGTGGGGGATGGATGCGTGGTAGAGCCGGTCATCGGGACTGGTCCTTTGGTGTTTGGATAAATGAAGATACTGGGGAAGACGCGCTGGCCTGGACAGTTTCGACGCCGGTTTTCCTGAGCGTTTCGACCGTTGCCGCGTCAGCATCCGCCTCAAGCACAAGCGTCAGCTTGGATGTCAGCGGGTGCACATGGAATGCCGTGGGGGCTTCGATCTTTTCAGAGGTGATGGCGCAGAGAATTCTCGTGCTGGTTTGACAGGCAAGTCGTTTGAAGACCGCATCCTCGTAAATCTGGGCGGACAATCCTTGGATGAGCGATAGTCCGCAGACGCCGACGATACACAGATCTGGTCTGATGTCTTCCAGCTGCTTGATAGCCGTTGTGTCAATGGCAGCGCCGACAGCCGGATCAACCCTGCCGCCAATGAGAATCAGCTCGACCCCGTTGCGGCCGGTGAGTTCGGCCGCGATGTCAGGTGTGTTGGTGATGATGGTCAATCGCGCATCTGCACTCAGATGCTGCGCAATCGCCAGATTGGTTGAGCCAGCATCGAGAAAGACGGTCATGCCATCCTGCAACAGCGCCGCCGCAGCCTGTCCCATGGCGGCCTTGCGTTCCGTCATCAGGGTCATGCGCGTTTTCAGTGGTATCGTGGTGCCTGATATCAGCAGCGCACCGCCATAAACCCGCTCACATTCGCCACGCGCTGACATTTCGCGCAAATCACGGCGGACAGTGTCCTCGGATACCGCAAATTTCTGCGCCAGTTCCTGCGCGGACACCCGGCCATGGCGCAGCAGTTCCGCGTGAATGAGAGCCTGACGCTCGCCAACAAAGTGATCTGATCTAGACATAGGAGGGCCAGTCGGAGGAATCGTGCATAAACACGCATAACCCGGCATTGGCAATTTCTCAAGCGAAATGATGGAGCGCATCTTCGCATCGCGCTGAGGCGATGAGTGGGCGTGTTCAAGATGGCCGGAAAACCGGCCAGGATTGTATAGGATATTATGGAGCAGGTGGGCTAAGCGCCCACGCGCGTCTCAGCTCTTTCTTTCCGCCACGAACTTTGCCGTGTCGATCAGGGTCTCACCCGCTTCGCCATAGGGCGCCAGCAGTTCGGCAGCTTCTTCCACCAGTTCCCGCAGCCTCGTTGTGGCCCAGTCGGCACCGTGCAGGGCAACCAGTGTTCCCTTGCCACGTGCTGCATCCTTACCCGTTGCCTTGCCCATGGTCACGGCATTGGAGGTCAGGTCCAGCAGATCGTCTGCCAGCTGAAAAGCGAGGCCGATTTTTTCGCCGAAAATGCGCAGCCTTTCCCGCTCGGCGGTGTCACTGCCCGCGATGATGGCACCGGCTTCGCAGGCAAAGCGGATCAGCGCGCCGGTTTTCATCGTCTGCAATGTCACGATGCCCGCTTCATCCGGCGGATGCGTCTCGGCATAGAGATCGAGCGCCTGTCCGCCTGCCATGCCGCCAATGCCGGCCGCTCTTGCCAGGGCCAGAACGAGCTGAGCTTTGCGGTCATCCGGCAGCTCCGTCTCGGGCGCGGCGATAATGTCGAAGGCCAGCGTCAGCAGGCTGTCGCCAGCCAGGATCGCGGTTGCTTCATCGAACTTCTTGTGAACGGTTGGCTGACCCCGTCGCAGGTCATCATCATCCATGGCGGGAAGATCATCATGCACCAGCGAGTAACAATGCAGGCATTCCAGTGCTGCACCCACGCGCAATGCGGCGTGCATGTTTCCGCCGAGAAGCCGGGCTGTCTCGATGACCAGAAAGGGGCGCAGCCGCTTTCCGCCGTTCAACACGCCGTGTCGCATCGCGTCCAGAAGGTTTGCCGGTCGCGTCGTCTCGCCAGTGCGGCTGTCGCCTGACAGCAGTTCGCCCAGCAGGGTTTCGGTTCGTGCCGCATTGTCGCGCAGGCGTGTCTCGAATGTCATTGTGGCCGTTTCCTCAACATATCGGCTGTTTGGCATGGGGGAAAAAGGCTGGCAATCATTTTTGTGGGGCACCGGGGAACTTCGTTATCGTGACTCGCCTTGATGGTGTATGCGGAATATGAAAGGCTCCGAGCGGCAGCCAAATGGGGGACGCCAAGTGGGGGCAGGTTTTTGAGTAGCACGCCGGATATCGAGACGGACGATGAAACGCTTGATGAAAGCGGGAGTAAACCGAAGGTGGATATTCGAAACCTGGTGAGACGCGTCCTTCTTATCCTCCTAGCCTTGCTTGTGTTGCCCTATCTTCTCATTCCGCTCTACGCTTTGCCCTTTGTGCGCCCCGTGTCCACACTCATGCTGGCTGAACTGGTCACGTTTCAGGGCTATGATCGCCGCTGGGTGCCGCTCGAGAAGATCTCGCCACGCCTCGTGCAATCCGTGATGATGTCTGAAGACGGGCAGTTCTGTTCCCATGGCGGTGTGGACTGGAACCAGATGCAGACGGTGGTGAGCAGCGCGCTTGAGGGCGAATCCACACGCGGCGCCAGCACGATACCCATGCAGACCGCAAAGAACCTGTTTTTATGGAATGGGCGTTCCTTTTTGCGCAAGGGGCTAGAATTGCCGCTGGCCGTGGCGTCAGACTTCATCTGGTCAAAAAGGCGGATGATGGAGATTTATCTCAATGTCGCAGAATGGGGGCCGGGCATTTATGGCATCGAGGCGGCTTCCCAGCACCACTTCAAGGTCTCCGCGTCGAAACTGAGCGCGAGACAGGCAGCGCTTCTTGCTGTCTCATTGCCCAATCCGATTGATCGCGTTGCCAGCAAACCCGGCCGGGGCATGCAAAGGCTGGCCGGGCTGATCGAGAGGCGCGCCCGCGGTTCGGGCGCTTATGTCCGCTGCGTGCTGGACTGAACTAAACCGCTCAGCCTTTCTTGAAAATATAGTCGGTTTCCTGAACCAGCGTCTCGCCGGGGCGCAGAATGCCGTTTGGAAAACCGTCATGGTTGACGGCATCGGGCCAGATCTGGGTTTCCAGGCAAAAACCGGCGAAGGGTCCGTAGTGGCGACCATCCAGCCCCGGCACCGCCGCATTCAGCTTGAAGCCTGAATAGAGTTGCACGCCGGGCTCCGTCGTTGCCACGTCCAGCGTAATATTGGAGGCCGGCGCGGAAACGCGCGCGACATGCCGCTTGGCGACACGTTCCGGCGACAGGCAGAAATTGTGATCGTAAAGAACCTGTTCGCCATCCTTCATATGCTTCATGGGCAGGGATGAGCGAAGGTCGAATTCGGTGCCATCAACAGCGCGGATTTCGCCCCTCGGTATCTGGCGCTCATCCGTTGGCAAATAGTGGTCGGCGGCGATCTCTATTTCATGCCCCAATGCGGTTTCAGCGCCATCCAGATTGAAATAGGTGTGCTGGCAGACATTGGCGATGGTCGGATGGTCGGTCGTTGTTTCGTAGACCACCGATAGCACGCCGCCCTCGCGGATCGTGTAGGTGGCGCGCACGGTGCAATTGCCGGGATAACCGGCGCGGCCATCGGGATCGACAATCTGCAGCACGACATGGTCTTGCCCATGCTCCATGATCATCCAGTTGCGCTTGCCGATATTGTCACTGCCGCCGTGGAGATGGGTTACACCCTTTTCATTGAGTTCCAGCTGATAGGCGGTACCATCAATCGTGAATTTGCCATCGCCGATACGGTTAGCGTTGCGGCCCGGTGTTGCACCAAAATAGGAAGAGTATTTCGGGTAGTCATCGAAATTGTCGAAACCCAGCACCAGTGCGGGCTGGTGCCCATCGAGACGCAGGTCCTGAATGACCGCGCCCCAGGTCATCACCTTTGCCCTCAGGCCGCCAGCGGAAATCGTGACACGCTCGACCTTCTCACCCTTGGCCGTGAAACCAAAATCTTCCCGTGCGCCAGCTTCGCTCATCGTGTCACTCTCCCGATCAATCAACAGGGCCGGACGTTGCTTTATTTTCAACGCCCGCGCAATTGCAGAATTATGGTTTGTCTTTGCCGATATCTGCCAGATCATATGGCGTCGTCTGGTAGATCTCGTTGATCCAGTTGCCGAAAAACAGATGGGCATGGCTGCGCCAGCGGTTCAGCGGCGTCAGATCCGGGTCATTATGCGGGAAGTAATTATGCGGCACCTTGATCGGTACGCCCGCATTCACATCGCGGAAATATTCTTCCGAGAGAGAGGTGGAATCATATTCGACATGGTTGAACATATAGAGACGCTTGCCCTTGCGCTCATGCACAAGGCAGACGCCCATTTCCTCTGACTCCATCAGGATTTCCAGATCGGGATGCTTTTCGATGTCTGCACGGCGCACCTCGGTCCAGCGGGAGACGGGCACCTGAAAATCATCGGAAAAGCCGCTGAGATAGATGGATGACGGGCACAGGTTGCGGTGGCGGAACACGCCGAATGCCTTTTCCTTCAGCTCATGCTTGGGAATGCCGTGGAAGTGGTAGATGGCTGCCATCGCGCCCCAGCACACATTGAGCGTTGAGTGAACATTGGTCTGCGTCCAATCCAGGATTTGACGCATCTCATTCCAATAGGTCACGTCCTCATAGTTGAGCGTTTCCACCGGCGCGCCCGTGATGATGAAGCCGTCGAACTTGCGGTGACGGACCTCCTCCCATGTTTCGTAAAAGGAAAGCAGATGTTCTTCCGGCGTGTTCTTGGCGCGGTGTCCGCCGATGCGCACGAGCGACAGCTGCACCTGAAGGGGGGATGCACCCACCAGCCGCGCCATCTGTATCTCGGTCTTGATCTTGTTCGGCATGAGATTGAGAAGGCCGATCTGAAGCGGGCGGATATCCTGACGGATCGCCGCTGTTTCTGTCATCACCCTCACGCCCTCTTGCACGAGGGTTTCGAAGGCAGGCAGCGTATCAGGTATCTTGATCGGCATCTCGAACTCTCACTTTCCTGGCAGCACAGGCCTAGAAAACAAAAAAACCGGCAACGAAATCGCAGCCGGTCCTCGGAAATTGCCTATTTCCTCGACCATTTAGCAACTTCTTTAAAGTGGCCGCAAGCCGGTCGGCAAATCACCACTGGCAGGTGTCATAATCCTGTCTGGCCTAAAAATCAATATCGCTGCCCTGTCCGCGTTTGTGCCTTTCCTTATAGGCCCGTTCCGGGCTATGGCAGGGCATGAGTTCGGCACCCTTCACCATTCTGCTTGGCGGAAACATCACCGTCACGGATCGCTTGCAAAAAGCGGTGGCCGGAACGCGTGCGATTGCGGCAGATAGCGGTATGCGCCACGCCGCCCCGCTGGGGCTGACGCCGGAGCTATGGGTCGGCGATTTCGATTCGTCCGATGCCGATCTGATGTCCCAATGGCAAAATGTCCCGCAACAGCCGTTTCCGGCTGCAAAGGGCGTTACGGATGGCGAGATTGCTGTTTCTGAGGCCCTGTCTCGCGGTGCAAACCGGCTGGTTCTGGTCGGTGCGCTGGCTGGTGAAAGATCCGATCATGCGCTGTTTCACCTGCTTTACGCCGTGTCACTGGCAGAGCGTGGTTTTGACGTCATCCTGACATCGGGCACGGAGGAAGCCTATCCCCTGCTGGCGGGTGACCTCTCCATCGATCTGCCTGCCGGCTCCCTGTTCTCCATCGCAGGTTTTACGGCGCTGGAGGGGCTGGATATCGACAATGCTCGCTATCCTCTTGAAGACTTTGCGCTTGCCTTCGGCTCGTCGCGCACTATTTCCAATGTGGCGGAGGGCGCTTTGCGACTTCGCCTTGAAAGCGGCAAAGCCATTGTGCTTGCCCGTCCCTATGACTTGACCGGAGCCTGAACCGTGGCACCCCCTATTCTGAAACTCGATGATATCAAGCTGACCTTTGGCGTTAACCCGCTGCTGGATGGTGCAAACCTGCAAGTTGAGCCGGGAGATCGCATCTGCCTCGTCGGCCGCAACGGCTCTGGCAAATCGACGCTGATGAAAATTGCAGCCGGTCTGGTCGAGGCGCAGTCCGGGGAGGTTTTCCGGCATCCATCCGCCACCATCCGCTATCTGGAACAGGCACCGGATTTTGAAGGTTTTGAGACGGTGCAGGCCTATGCAGAGGCGGGCTTGGGGCCGGGCGATGACGCCTACCGCGTGACCTATCTTCTCGAACATCTGGGTCTGACCGGGCTTGAGCATCCATCCAGCCTGTCCGGCGGCGAAGCCCGACGCGCGGCCTTGGTGCGCGTCATGGCGCCTGAGCCTGACATTCTGATGCTCGATGAGCCGACCAACCATCTGGACCTGCCAACCATCGAATGGCTGGAAGGCGAGTTGCAGCAGACGCGCAGCGCTCTCGTTCTGATTTCCCATGACCGTCGCTTTCTCGAAAAGGTCTCCACAGCCACCGTCTGGCTGGATCGCGGCCAGTCGCGCCGTCTCAGCAGGGGCTTTGCCCATTTCGAGGAATGGCGTGACAAGGTGCTGGAAGAAGAAGAACTGGAACAGCACAAGCTCGGCAAAGCCATTGAGCGCGAAGAGCACTGGATGCGTTACGGCGTGACCGCCCGGCGCAAGCGCAATATGCGCCGCGTGGGAGAGTTGCGCGATATGCGCGCCTCCTATCGCGGTCACAACGGCCCGCAGGGTACCGTGCAGGCAACCGCCGCTGAAGGGCGCGAGTCCGGCAAGCTGGTGGTCGAGGCCGATGCAATCACGAAATCCTATGGCGATCGCATCATAGTTGCGCCGTTTTCCCTGCGCGTGCATCGCGGCGATTGCATTGGCTTCGTTGGGCCGAACGGTGCGGGCAAGACGACGCTTTTGAAGATGTTGACGGGTCAGCTGGAGCCCGATAGCGGCACCGTCAAGCTTGGCACAAAGCTGGAAATTGCCACGCTCGACCAGAAGCGTGAAGACTTGAACCTTGAGGACACGCTGGCGCATTACCTGACAGACGGGCGGGGCGAAAATCTTTTGGTCAATGGTGAGGTGAAGCACGTCACCGGCTATATGAAGGATTTTCTGTTTCAGCCTGAACAGGCGCGCACGCCCATCCGCAGGCTTTCCGGCGGCGAGCGCGCGCGTCTGATGCTGGCGCGCATTCTTGCAAAGCCGACAAACCTTCTGATCCTCGACGAGCCGACCAACGATCTCGATATTGAAACGCTCGATCTGCTGCAGGAAATCGTTGCCGGCTTTTCCGGAACCGTCATTCTTGTCAGCCATGATCGCGACTTCCTCGACCGGACTGTCACATCGACGATTGCGCCTGCCAATCCCGAAGCGCCGGATGGCCGGTGGATCGAATATGCCGGTGGCTACTCGGATATGATGGCGCAGCGCAAGGGCGCGTCTGACGAGAAGAAAAAGGCTGAAAAGCAGGAAAAGAGCAAAGCATCCTCATCATCCGGTGAAACCGGCAAGGCGAAAGTGAAGCTCTCCTTCAAGCAGAAGTTTGCGCTGGAAAATCTGCCCAAGGAAATGGAAAAGGCGCAGGCCGAAATTGCCAAGCGCGAAGAGCGCATGGCCGATCCGCAGCTGTTTGCCAAAAACCCAACCGCCTTCAACACGCTGGCCGACGAAATGTCGAAGCTTCGCGAAAAGCTGGAGGCCATGGAAGAAGAATGGCTGGAGCTTGAAATGCTTCGTGAGGAAATGGAAGGCTAACGGATGCGACCCGCACCCCCGGCGCGGGTGTCTCGTCTGCATCTTGCCAATACCGCGGCAACCAATTACAGCTTTGCCTAGATCTAACGGGGTGCTTTGTCTGATAGGGCAGGGCTGAGAGGCATTTGCCAACCCGAAGAACCTGATCCGGTTAACACCGGCGGAGGGATTAGACGGCTTCCATCCAGACGCCACTTTCCCGTTCGTCCATTCGAGGAGGTTGTCTGATGCGTCGTCTGTTCATTCATAGTCTTGTTGCCGCGTCTTTCGCATTGCCCGGTTTCGCCCATGCGCAAGACAAGAAGGTGCTGACCGTCTACACCTATGAGAGCTTTGTTTCCGAATGGGGTCCCGGCCCCAAGGTCAAGGCGTCTTTCGAAGAGACGTGCAATTGCACAGTCAACTTCGTTGGCGTGGCCGATGGTATGGCTTTGCTCAACCGGCTGAAGCTGGAAGGCGCAGGCTCCAGTGCGGATGTGGTGTTGGGTCTGGATACAAACCTCGTGACGGAGGCCCGCCAGACGGGATTGTTCGAGCAGTCAGGCATCGATACATCAGCGGCCAAGGTGCCGGGTGGGTTCAAGGACGATGTTTTCGTGCCCTATGATTACGGGCATTTCGCTGTCGTCTACGATACGCAGACACTGAAGAACCCGCCGAAAAGCCTTAGGGAATTGGTAGAGGGCGATCCCTCGCAGAAGATCGCAATTCAGGATCCGCGAACATCCACCCCGGGTCTCGGGCTGCTTTTGTGGGTCAAGTCGGTTTATGGCGACAAGGCGCCGGAGGCTTGGGCGAAGCTCAAGACCCGCGTGCTGACGGTGACGCCGGGTTGGTCTGAATCCTATGGCCTGTTTACCAAGGGAGAGGTGCCGATGGTGCTTTCCTACACCACGTCTCCCGCCTATCACATGGTGTCGGAAAAGACGGATCGCTATCAGGCTGCCAGTTTCGAAGAGGGTCACTATATCCAGATCGAAGTTGCGGGCATCCTGAAGAACGCGCCGGAAAAGCCCCTGGCAAAGCAGTTTCTCGCTTTCATGCTGAAGCCGGGCTTTCAGGACGCCATTCCAGAAAACAACTGGATGATGCCGGTTGCGGCCACATCTGCCCCCTTGCCTGAGGCATTTTCCAAGCTCGTCCAGCCTGCCAAAACCTTTTTGATGTCCCCCGAAGAGGTTGCCAAAAATCGCAAGGCTTGGATCGATGAATGGCTGGCTGCGATGAGCGTCAAGTAAGACGGATCGCTCTTCATCATGATCGAGCGCGTTGAACGTCGAAGGTTTATTGTCAGTGGAACGGTGGCATTTGTTGCCGTTCTTTTGTTCATGGGCCTTGCCGTCGCGGCGCTCCTCTCGTTTGATGCCGACACAGCGTCCGCTGAGGTGCTGGATGTCTATACGCTGCGCATATTGCGCTTCACTCTCTGGCAAGCAACGCTTTCCACCGTCTTGTCGATAGCTCTCGGCCTGCCAGTGGCGCTGGCGCTGGCGCGACAGCGGGATTTTCCCGGCCGCATCTGGATCATCCGGCTCATGGCGGTGCCGATGGGACTTCCGGTGATTGTCGGTGCGCTGGGGATTATCGCCATCTGGGGCAGGCAAGGGATATTCAACACGGTCTTCATGGCGGCTGGCGCAGAGCAGCCTTTCAGCATCTATGGTCTGTCCGGTATTCTGATTGCCCATGTGTTTTTCAATTTGCCGCTGGCGGTACGGTTCTTTCTGGCCGGGCTTGAGCGGGTTCCGGGGGAATATTGGCGCATCGCTGCCAGCCTGAGTTTTGGTCCACTCTCGACGTTTCGCTTCGTGGAATGGCCGGCCATTGCGCGTCTCATCCCGGGCGTGGCCGGTCTGATCTTCATGCTCTGCGCCACGAGCTTCACACTCGTTTTGTTGCTGGGGGGTGGGCCTGCGGCAACCACGATCGAGGTCGCCATCTATCAGGCGCTGCGTTTTGATTTCGATCCACCCCGCGCCATTTCGCTTTCCCTGATGCAGATCATCATGACCAGCGTGCTGCTTGCGCTGCTGGCGCGTTTACCCTCTGCCGATGCGGAAGCTTTGACGCAGGCGAAAGCCGTGCGACGCTTCGATAGCGACAGGTGGACGGCGCGTCTGTGGGATGGATCGATGATCATGCTTGCCATGGTTTTGGTCGCATTGCCTCTCTGCGCGGTCGCAGCATCTGGACTGACCGCGGATCTTTCGCGGCTGCTGCTTGCAAGCGCATTCCTCAAGGCTGCGATCACCAGCCTGCTGATCGCGCTCCAGTCCGCGTCTCTTGCCATTCTCATTTCGGTCGCACTTGTGCGCGCCCGTCAGGCTATCGCTGGGCAAAGACGACCGGCTGGACCGCTTCGGGTCTTGTTTACAGCCATGGGTGCCGGATCGGCCCTGGTGCTGCTCGTGCCTCCGGTCGTTCTGGGGAGTGGCTGGTTTCTGCTGTTGCGACCGCTGGGCGATGTCTCGACATTTGCGCCTATCCTTGTCTCCATCATCAACATGCTGATGGCGCTGCCATTCGTGATGCGGGTGCTGGAACCTGCATACATCGCCCATCAGACCCGCAGTGGGCGATTGGCTGCCAGTCTCGGGATATCAGGTCTGTCCCGGCTTCGCCTTGTTGAATGGCCGGTTCTATGGAGACCGGTTGCGACGGCATTTTCATTCGCCATGGCGCTTTCGCTCGGCGATCTCGGTGCTGTTGCCCTGTTCGGCTCGGAAAACTTCACGACATTGCCCTGGCTGGTCTATAGCAATATGGGCAGTTACCGGACCAATGATGCGGCGGGTTACGCCTTCATCTTGGGCGTCATCTGCCTCGTCCTCGCCGCCGGGGGCGTTTCCCGTCAGCCAGCGAAAGCCATCGCATGACCCTGCACGATATTGCTGTCAGCATTGAGAAGATCGAGCTTACGCTCGGCCAGCAGAATTTTGCGCTGGATTGCCGCTTTGCGCGCGGCAAGGTGACAGCCATTGTCGGTCCGTCTGGATCGGGGAAGTCCACGCTCCTCAATCTCGTTGCGGGCTTTGAAGCGCCGGATCGCGGGAAGTTGCTGATCGAGGGACAGGATATGCGCGGGCTTGATCCCTCGCAACGGCCAGTCTCCGTGGTTTTTCAGGACAACAATCTCTTTGCCCATCTGGATATCTTCACAAATGTTGGATTGGGCATCAATTCATCCCTGAAGCTGGGTGCCGCTGACAAGGTCGTGATCAGCAAGGCGCTTGAGCGCGTCGGGCTTGCCGGTTTTGAAAGACGCCTGCCTTCGACCATGTCTGGCGGCGAGCGGCAAAGGGCGGCGCTGGCCAGAGCCCTGGTGCGCCGTCGCAGCATCATGGCTCTGGATGAGCCGTTTGCGGCACTCGATCCCGGCCTTCGCGCCGGCATGGGAAGCCTGCTGCGGGCGCTGCATAAGGAACTGGGCAACACCGTTCTTCTGGTGACGCACAACCCTGATGATATAAGCAAACTGGCAGATGCGGTTGTGTTTCTTCATCACGGTCAGGTGCTGTTTGAAGGCAGTGTTGACGCGTTTTTTGCCGCGACCCATCTTGAGCCAATCAGGATATTTCTGGCGGCGTGAGATTGTCGCTCAGCATTCGCGGTTATGCCGCGTCACAATTTCGACGCGGGTCACTGTCAAGCCTTGCAAAATAACACGGTCGATGCGCAAATTTTGCAGTTGCGATTCATTCACAACTGCTTGAGAAGTGATGCAAACAAGCGATCTGATAATATATTTGCAAATGGCGGATCATTTCGATTGTTTGCGCATTCACATGCCCCTAGGGCTAATATGGCATACTGGTCTGCACTTTAACGGATGATCAGGAACGTTTGGAGCAGACAGGCAGGATGATGACGTGTGTGAAGGCTCTGCGGGGCCACACCTCCAGTCAGAAGATGCGGAAGACAGGCAGGCTGGTCAAGCGCACGCTGGCATTGGCGACCGCCGGCTTCGTGCTGTCGGCGTGCCAGTCTCTCTTCAGCTCGTCCTACCAGTCAACGCTCAAGCCATCTGACAATCCGCAGACCGTGGAGCAGGTTCAAAAGGACGATCCGCGTGCCCAGATGGGTGCGCGTGAGCATCCGCGCATCGTGGCAAGCTATGGCGGCGAATATCACGACGATAAGACTGAACGCCTCGTGGCCCGCATTGCGGGTGCGCTGACGGCAGTCTCGGAAAATCCGCAGCAGTCCTATCGCATCACCATTCTGAACTCTCCCGCCATCAACGCATTTGCGCTGCCGGGTGGCTATCTCTATGTGACGCGCGGGCTTCTGGCACTTGCCAATGATGCTTCGGAAGTCGCAGCCGTGCTGTCGCACGAGATGGGCCATGTGACTGCCAATCATGGCATTGAGCGCCAGCGCCGCGAAGAGGCCGAGGTCATTGCCAGCCGTGTGGTTGCGGAAGTCTTGTCCAGCGATCTGGCCGGAAAACAGGCACTTGCGCGTGGCAAGTTGCGCCTCGCAGCCTTTTCCCGCCAGCAGGAATTGCAAGCCGATGTTATAGGCGTACGCATGCTGGGCGAGGCCGGTTACGATCCCTATGCGTCGCCTCGCTTCCTCGATTCCATGGCGGCCTATGCGCGCTTCTCATCGGCAGATCCCGACAGCGATCAGAGCCTCGACTTCCTGTCGAGCCACCCTAACACTCCGCAGCGCATCGAGCTGGCCAAGCGCCATGCTCGCGCCTTCGGGCAGGAAGGACAGGTTGGCGATAAGGGTCGTGACTGGTTCCTCAATGGCATAGACGGGCTTCTTTACGGCGATAGTCCCCAGGAAGGATATGTGCGTGGCAACACGTTCCTGCATGGCACTCTCGGAATTCGCTTCGATGTTCCCGAAGGCTTCCAGATCGACAACAAGGTCGAGGCGGTGCTTGCCACCGGTCCCGGCGAAATGGCGATCCGTTTCGATGGTGTGGCCGATCCCAAGCAGACGAGCCTTGCCAATTATCTGACCAGCGGCTGGGTCGCGGGTCTGGTGCCTGAAACCGTGCGTGAAACGGAAATCAATGGATTGCCGGCAGCGACGGCTCGCGCCACCGCCGATAAATGGGATTTCGATGTCACCGTAATCCGCGTCGGACAGCAGATTTTCCGCTTCCTGACCGCCGTGCCCAAGGGCAGTGCCCAACTCGATAGCGTGGCAAATGTGTTGCGCACGACGTTCCGCAAGATGACACCGGCTGAAATTTCGGCGCTGAAGCCCCTGCGTGTGCGCGTTATTACCACCAAGCCGGGCGACACGATTGCGTCCATTGCTGGGCGCATGATGGGGACTGACAGGAAGGTGGAGCTTTTCCGGGTATTGAACGCCATGAGCGCGACAGCGGCCATCCAGCCAGGCGAACGTGTGAAGATCATCGCAGAATAAAAAACCCGGCCTTTGAATTGAACCTGTTTCCAATGCGGAGCATATCCAATTCAAAGGCCGGGTTTGTAGAATGGAAGATCAGACGCTTACGCGGCTTCTTCTTCCTGAGCGTCTTCTTCGTCAATCGCCTTGCCGCGCTTTGGTCCCTTGTTGAGATTGACCTCAACCAGACGAACGGCTTCCGTTTCAGACATCTTGTTCACAGCAGCAATTTCGCGGGCCATGCGATCAAGAGCAGCTTCATAAAGCTGGCGCTCGGAATAGGACTGTTCCGGCTGATTTTCCGCACGGTAAAGGTCACGAACCACTTCCGCGATGGCGATCAGGTCGCCGGAATTGATCTTTGCATCATATTCCTGCGCACGGCGCGACCACATGGTGCGCTTGACACGAGCCTTGCCTTGAACAACTTTCAATGCACGCTCGACGAAATCCTCTTCCGACAGCTTGCGCATGCCGATTGTCACAGCCTTGGCCACTGGAACTTTCAGACGCATCTTGTCTTTTTCGAAATCAATGACGAACAGTTCGAGCTTCATACCCGCAACTTCCTGTTCCTCAATGGACGAAATGGTACCGACACCATGAGCGGGATAAACGATCGCTTCGCCGGTCTTGAAACCGTGACGCGCTGGAGATTTTTTTGGCTGGGTCGTCATTCGTTCTAAAAACTCCCTGTTACATACACCCGGGATTTCCGGGGGTCGGGTCGGTCAGGCCCGGATGAGACGGGGGAACCGTCAAGTGACTTGATACTGGTACAGACGTGCGCTCAAAGACAGGCCACCCGCAACCCGCAGGTTGACACAAACAATCGGTATGTCACGGAAACCGCGTGCAAGTGATGAGTTGCTTTCGTGGTGTTTTTGGGCACGCAAATGCCACGCTGTGGATCAGTTTCTAAGGTCTATCACAAAAATACGAGGAAATCAATAATTTGCTTCGACCGTGACTATCGAGTCACAATAGGGTCACTTTGCCACCGACGAAAAATGCGAATCGGTGCCTTTTGATTCGGCGCAGGACGCGCCCCGCAGATTTCAATCGAATAAAATTCGGGCGCGGCGCTTAAAGTAAAGATTGCCACTTAAACTCTTCATAATTCCGCGCCAATATCCGATTCGAATTTGTGAAAATGACGATTTTTTCTGTTTTCATTGATAAAACTTCACCCTTTGGGAGGAAAAAGACAAAATGGGCTACCGGAACAATCCAAAACGCGACAAAAAACTCGAAAAGACCAGAATTTTGGCGGAGATGTCCGGTAAGCCATTTCTAGACCCAGAGGCAGTTTTTGGCCGCGCAAGTTCAGATGATATACAATATTATTCACCTGAAATGCTGGCAGCAGCAGCCCAGCACACGCGGGATGAATTGTCCCGCTGGACGAAAGACAAGCCCTATATTGGAATTTCTGAAGTAGAGGGTGTTTCTCCGCGCGACAATCCTGTCTCTATTCTGACCATTATCGGTCGCAACATGCCTTTCCTCTATGACAGCGTCATGGGTGAGGTAACGAGCAGCTACCGCAGCCTATTTCTCGCCGTCCACCCTATTCTGGTTGCCGATGCCGCTGTAACCGGCGGCTATCGTCTCGCCGATTCCGAACTTGATGCGCCCCATGACAATATCAGCCTCATCCAGATCCATATCGCGCCGATTGCTTCGCAGGCAGCCGAGGCGCTGACGGAGCGTCTGCTGTTTGTGCTGTCTCAGGTTCAGTCGGCCTTCACCGACTGGAAACCGATGATTGCCAAGCTGGACAAGGCGCTGACGGAGTTGCAGGAGCGTGGTCCCAGCCGTCGTAAAACCGGGCGCAACGAAGCCGTCGCGTTTCTGGAGTGGTTGCGCAATGATAACTTCACTTTTCTTGGCATGCGCGACTACAGCTATTCCGGCACGGGCAACGATGCCAAGGTCGAGCGCGGCGAGGGCAGCGGTCTTGGTACGCTGACGGACCCGAATGTCCGGGTGTTGCGCCTCGGCAAGGACGCGGTCACGACGACGCCGGAAATCCTGGCCTTTCTCGATGGTCCCGATTTCCTGATCGTGACCAAGGCCAATGTCAAATCCATCGTCCACCGTCGCGCCTATATGGATTATATCGGCATCAAGCGTTTCGATGAGGATGGCAATGTCGTTGGCGAATTGCGCATTGTCGGCCTGTTCACCGCCACCGCCTATACGCATTCCGTCAAACAGATACCGCTTCTGCGGGCGAAAGTGGCCGAAGTGGAGGATCATTTCGGTTTCGATCCCAACAGCCACTCCGGCCGGATCTTGCACAATACGCTGGAATCCTACCCGCGTGACGATCTCTTCCAGATCGATGCCGATCTTCTGATCCGCTTCATCGAGCAGATCATGGAGCTCAGCGACAGACCTCGTGTTCGCGTTCTCCCACGCATCGACCGCTTTGACCGGTTTGTGTCGGTCATCATTTTCGTGCCGCGCGAGGAGTATAACTCCTACGTCCGCGAAAAGATGGGCGAGTATCTATCCCATATCTATGATGGCCATATCTCGGCCTATTACCCGGCATTTCCCGAGGGCGCTGTGGCACGGGTCCACTTCATCGTCGGGCGCACCAATGGCAAGACGCCGCGGGTGGCGCAGGATAAACTCGAAGACGCCGTCAGCGATATCGCAGCACGGTGGACCGACCATTTCGTGGCCCTTTCCCCCGTCGGTTCGCCCGTTCTGGATGTCGATCAGGCCTATCAGGAAGCCTTTACGCCTGACGAGGCGATCATCGATCTGCCCGATATTGCCGCGACTGCTGGCGGTGAGCCAGTGCGCATCGAGTTCTACCGCCGCGACACCCAGGCCGAAGGCGTGCTGTCGCTAAAGATTTTTCACCGAGATGGCCATTTGCCGCTTTCACGACGTGTGCCTTTGCTTGAGAATCTCGGTTTCAGCGTTATTAGCGAACGTACGTTCGATATTGGTGTCATATCTCCAGATGAGACCAGATCCATCGTGCTGCACGATATGGAATTGCAGGTACAGCCCGGGGTCAAGCTTGATCTTTCGGTTTACGGGCCACGGCTTGAAGAAGCATTTCTGGCGGCCTTCGATGGCACTGTCGACAATGACAGTTTCAACCGGCTGATTGTCGCAGCTGGCCTAAGCGTGCGCGAAGTGTCTGTCTTGCGCGCCTATGCCCGCTATCTGCGGCAGACGGGTATTGTCTACTCGCAGGAGCATATTTCTGAGACGCTGTTCAAATATCCAGCGATTGCCGTGAAGATTTTCGAGCTGTTTTCTTATGGCTTCGATCCGAAGGTCGGCGACAAGCCCCGGCTTCGCAAGCTGTCTGATCTGCACAAGGCGATTGAGGCCGCACTTTCAGGCGTTCCCAATCTGGACGAGGACCGTACGCTTCGCCGTTACGTCAATGCGGTGGATGCGACGCTGCGCACCAATTATTTCCAGCGCAATGAGGATGGTTCGCCAAAGGCGATGCTGGCCTTCAAGTTCGATCCGAAGCTTCTGGATGGTTTGCCGGATCCACGGCCCTTCCGTGAAATCTTCGTTTACGGCACGGAGGTCGAAGGTGTCCATCTGCGGTTCGGCAAGGTCGCCCGTGGCGGGCTTCGCTGGTCGGATCGCGGTCAGGATTATCGTACCGAGGTGCTGGGTCTGGTCAAGGCGCAGCAGGTTAAGAACGCGGTGATCGTGCCTGTTGGTGCCAAGGGCGGGTTCTATCCGAAAACCCTGCCGGTTGGCGGCAACCGCGATGAGGTCTTTAACGCGGGCAAGGAAGCCTACAAGACCTATATTCGCACGCTGCTGTCCATTACCGACAACATTGTCGGCGATGATATCGTCGCCCCTGCCGACACGTTGCGGCTGGATGGTGACGATCCCTATTTCGTCGTCGCAGCCGACAAGGGAACGGCAACCTTCTCCGATACCGCAAACGGTCTGGCCCGCGAGGCCGGTTTCTGGCTGGATGATGCCTTTGCCTCAGGCGGCTCTGCCGGCTACGACCACAAGAAAATGGGCATTACCGCCCGCGGCGCCTGGGAAACCGTGAAGCGGCATTTCCGCGAAATGGACACCGACATCCAGACAACGCCATTCAAGGTGGTTGGCGTGGGTGACATGTCGGGCGACGTGTTCGGCAATGGCATGTTGCTATCGGAAAAGATCGAACTGATTGCGGCCTTCGATCACCGCGATATCGTGATCGATCCAACGCCCCATACGGACAAGTCTTTTGCCGAGCGTAAACGCCTGTTCGACCTGCCGCGCTCCAGCTGGCAGGATTATGATCGTTCCGCTTTGTCCGAAGGTGCGATGATTATTTCCCGCTCGGAAAAATCGGTGACACTGACGCCGGAGGCTGTTGCCGCCATCGGCATCGACAAATCCGTGGCGACGCCACTTGAAATTATGACGGCGATCCTGAAGGCACCCGTCGATCTTCTCTGGTTTGGCGGCATCGGCACCTATGTCAAAGCTGCGGTGGAAACCAATGCAGAGGTGGGTGACCGCGCCAATGATCCGATCCGCGTCAACGCGACCGAGGTTCGCGCCAAGGTGATCGGTGAAGGCGCCAATCTGGGCATCACGCAGAAAGCCCGTATTGCCTATGCGCTTTCAGGTGGCCGATGCAACTCCGATGCCATCGACAACTCGGCTGGCGTCAACTCCTCGGACGTCGAGGTCAATATCAAGATCGCCCTGTCATCTCCGGTCAATGACGGGCGTCTGACCTTGCCCAAGCGCAATCAGCTGCTGTCTTCCATGACGACGGAAGTCGGGCATCTGGTGTTGCGCAACAACTACCTTCAATCGCTTGCCATATCGCTGACCGAACGTCGCGGCACGGAAAATGGTGAGGAACTTGGCCGCCTGATGGGCGCGTTGGAAACGGCGGGTCTGTTGAACCGGCGGGTGGAAACCCTGCCGAACGATGCGGAGTTCACTGAGCGTTACGCAGCCGGCAAGCCGCTGACACGACCGGAAATCGGCGTTCTGCTTTCCTACGCCAAGCTGACGCTGTTCGATACGCTTGTGGCGAGCCCATTGCCTGATGAGCCCTACCTCCAGCATCTCTTAAGGGATTATTTCCCCAGCAAGATGCAGAAGACCTATGCTGGCGATATTACCAACCATCGTCTGCACCGCGAAATCGTTGCGACATCGCTTGCCAACCAAGTCGTCAATCGCGGCGGTCCCGGCTTTGTCCAGAAACTGGTCGATGCCAGCGGACTGTTGGCACCCACGGTGGTCAAGGCCGCGATGATCGTGGAAGACGGCTTTGGTCTGAAGCGTCTGTGGAGCGAGATCGACAAGCTCGACGGCAAAATTTCCGGCGCGGTGCAGAACGGCCTTTACGCCGATGTCGCCAGAATATTTACCGATGCCACACGGCTCTATCTCCAGACGACATCGGCTGCAGGTTCTATGGCGGATGAAATCGAGCGGTTGAAAGCGGCGATCCATACGCTTGTTCCAGGTGCGGCCAAGTATAAGGAGGAGCTTGGTTTCAGCGAGATCGAGGGCGTCGAGCCCGCTTTGATCCGCGATCTGGAAACGCTGTCGCTCTTGGTTTATGTGCCGGAAATCATGCTGATTGCCGAGCGGGCAAACACGACGCTTGCGCGTGCGGCGGAAAGCTATGCTGCCGTATCCGCCACATTCCGTGTGGCGAAGCTTCTGGAGGCGGGTCAGCGGGTTACGCCTGCGGACCATTATGAAAGCCTTGCCTTGCTGCGCAGCCAGGATCAGATCGCATCGTCGCGTCTTCGCATCGTCATCTCGGCGATGACCGAGTACGCGAAGGAAAAGAACCCGGTGCAGGCCTGGTATGCCGCCGACCGCGTTCGGGTCAACCGCATCGTTTCTGAGCTGAGCGCTCTCAGCGACAGCGGCGAGACCAACCTCGCCCGCCTAACGGTTGCTGCCGGATTGCTTTCGGATATAGTCCAGGCTCGAAGCGTCTGACATCAGGTGCAGAACTGCCCGGCTGCGTGGCCGGGCAGACCAGACCATTCCATGGCCGAAAGGGTGACGTATGGCCTCATCTTCCCTTGCGACCGGCGACACTGTGACGAAGCGTGGCATATGGGGCTGGATGCTGTTCGATTGGGCAGCTCAGCCCTTTTTCACCGTCGTCACCACCTTCATTTTCGGCCCCTATTTCGTTGCGCGGCTGACAGAGGACCCGATCTCGGCCCAGACGACCTGGAGCAATATGGCGACGATCTCATCCATCATCATTGCCATTTTCTCGCCAATCCTGGGTTCCATCGCTGACCAATCCGGCTCTCGAAAACCATGGATCGCTTTCTTCGCGACGCTGAAGATCGCGAGCCTTGCTATGTTGTGGTTTGCCGCACCCGGATCAGCTCTCCTGTGGCCTGTCACCTTCATGATCGTGGCGTCCATCGCTGCTGAATTTTCGATCGTCTTCAATGATTCCATGATGCCGCGTCTGACCACGCCTGAGAATGTCGGGCGCATTTCCAATACGGCCTGGGGTCTTGGATATCTGGGTGGTATGGTGGTTCTGATCTTCGTCGTGTTGTTTCTGGCCGCTGCACCCAACAGCAATGTCACGATCCTCGGCATTCCGCCCCTGTTCGGGCTTGATCCGGCGGCGGGGGAAGATGCGCGCATCACGGGCCCCATTTCGGCGCTCTGGTATCTCGTGTTCATTTTGCCGATGTTTTTGTTCACGCCTGACGTCAAGAAGGGCCTGCCGCTCGGTAGAGCGGTTCACTCTGGACTCACGGAACTGAAAGCGACGCTCAGGGAGTTGAAAGGTCGCCCTGCCATCACGCGGTTTCTGATCGCGCGGATGCTCTATCAGGATGGCGTCAATGGCGTGCTGATCCTTGGCGGTGCCTTTGCGGCGGGCCTGTTCGGCTGGGGTACGCTGGAGATCGGAATTTACGGGATCATTCTCAACATCGTGGCGATTGGCAGTTGCATTGCCGCAGGGCTTGTCGATCAGCGTCTGGGTTCGCGCAACACAGTGCTGATCAGCCTTGCGCTGTTGCTGGTGGCAACCTTTGGCATCGTCTCGACCTATACGGATTCGACCCTGTTCGGTCTGCTGGCTCTTCCGGTGTCCAGCACGGAAGGGCTGTTTTCGAGTTCTGCTGAAAAGGCCTATCTCTTTTATGGCATTCTCATCGGCATTGCGTTTGGTCCGGTTCAGGCCTCGTCACGGTCATATCTCTCGCGCAATGTGACGGTTGCCGAGGCTGGCCGTTATTTCGGGATTTATGCGCTGTCCGGTCGCGCCACGAGCTTCATGGCGACGCTGTCTTTTTCTATCGTCACCTATGTCAGCGGTTCGGCCCATTTGGGCATGGCGACGCTCACGATTTTTCTGGGCGCGGGCTTCCTGTTGCTGCTGCGTGTTCCCGAAAGATCAGAAGTCGCTCAAAGCTGATCGAGCTTAGTCTGAAGCGAGCGCAATTGTGCCTTCAGCTCATTGATTTCTGAGGCGTCCGGTTTCTTGTTTTCTGCAGGGGCCGCAGGCATGGGAAATGGCGTAAACACCTGCATGGCCTGACGGAAAAGCTCGGTGTTGCGCTTGATCTGTTCTTCCATGAAGCCGAATGGCGTGGCGAAATTTTTCGACGATGTATCACCGAAGGCTTTTCCCATATGCTCCTGCATCTGGGTTTGCTGTTCGGAAAACGTCTTCATGGAGTGCTCGAGAAAGGTTGGCACCACCATCTGCATCTGGTCGCCATAATAGGAAATGAGCTGGCGTAGAAACGCGGTTGGCAACAGCGTGTTGCCGGTCTTGCCTTCCTGCTCCATGATGATCTGCGTCAGGACGGCGTGGGTAATGTCTTCCGAGGTCTTGGCATCCTGAACCTTGAACTCTTCGCCGCGCTTGACCATCTTGGCCAGGTCTTCAAGTGTCACATAGGTGCTGGTTCCGGTATTGTAGAGCCGCCGGTTGGCATATTTCTTGATAACGGTCTCGCCGCTGTGCTTGGCCATGCTCGCCTCCTCGCGATCCTGGTATTTTCTTCTTATAATGCTTTTTTGCTCTTCCCGCTTTTAAGTTATGCTCAATTCAACCGGACTGACAAACGTTTTGTGCGTTGCAGCAGTCACTTTTTTTGCGCAGCATTTGCGCTCTCTCACGGTGAGGGATTGGCTGGAAGGTTGCAATGCCGAGATGGTTTGACTTGACCTCCAAGCTTTGACTATCTTGCGCCGCAAATGGGAGATCTACGACATGACTTCGACTTCAATCGTCATCGTTGCTGCAGCACGCACGGCAGTGGGCTCGTTCAATGGCAGCTTCGCGAACACGCCGGCTTATGAGCTGGGTGCTGCGGTGATCAAGGCCGCGCTGGAGCGGGCGGGGATTGCGCCAAGCGAGGTGGATGAAGTCATTCTCGGGCAAGTGCTTGCCGCGGGCGAAGGACAGAACCCGGCCCGCCAGGCCGCGATGAAGGCTGGTATTCCGCAGGAAGCCACGGCATTCGGCATCAACCAGCTGTGCGGTTCTGGCCTGCGTGCAGTGGCGCTGGGGATGCAGCAGATCGCCACGGGCGACGCATCCATCATTGTGGCGGGTGGGCAGGAATCCATGTCCATGGCACCGCATTGTGCACATCTGCGTGGCGGCGTGAAAATGGGTGATTTCAAGATGGTGGACACCATGTTGAAGGATGGCCTGACGGATGCCTTTTACGGCTATCACATGGGAATAACGGCAGAAAACATTGCCCGTCAGTGGCAGCTTTCGCGCGACGAGCAGGACGAATTTGCCGTGACCTCTCAAAACCGCGCCGAGGCTGCGCAATCCGCCGGGCGTTTTGCAGATGAGATCGTCCCCTTCATCATCAAGGGTCGCAAGTCTGATGTGACGGTTGATGCCGACGAATATATCCGCGCTGGTGCCACAATCGACACCATGGCGAAACTTCGCCCTGCCTTCGACAAGGAAGGTACCGTTACCGCTGGCAACGCTTCTGGCTTGAACGACGGGGCAGCTGCCGTTTTGCTTATGAGTGAGGCGGAAGCAACACGACGCGGCCTGCAACCCCTGGCGCGCATCGCCTCTTGGGCCACAGCCGGTGTCGATCCGCAGATCATGGGTACAGGCCCCATTCCGGCATCGCGCAAAGCGCTGTCAAAGGCCGGATGGTCGGTATCCGATCTCGATCTTGTCGAGGCGAACGAGGCGTTTGCAGCGCAGTCCTGCGCGGTCGTCCGCGATCTGGGGCTTAATCCCGAGATCGTCAACGTGAATGGCGGCGCGATCGCCATCGGCCATCCCATCGGTGCATCTGGCGCACGCGTGCTCAACACACTGCTTTTCGAGATGAAGCGCCGCAGTGCAAAAAAAGGATTGGTGACACTGTGCATCGGTGGCGGCATGGGTATCGCCATGTGCCTCGAAGGTCTCTGATCCTTTCGATCATCGAAATGCCACTTTGGCACATCTTAAGGCTGACGCAATGAAACAGGGGAGGCCTTGAGATGAGCCGGGTTGCTTTGATAACAGGCGGGACAAGCGGAATTGGTGCGGCGATTGCCAGGGCATTTCATGCCGAAGGCTACAAGGTCGCGGTGAACTACGCTTTTACCGAGGCGCGCGCCGCACAGTTTCGCAGCGAGACCGGCATTCCTACCTATTGCTGGGATATCCGCGATTACGATGCCTGTGTTGCCGGCATCGCGCAGGTTGAAAGCGATCTCGGTCCGATAGAGGTGCTTGTCAACAATGCGGGCATCACCCGCGACGCGATGTTTCACAAGATGACACCGCAGCAGTGGCGGCAGGTGCTCGATACCAATCTGACCGGCGTGTTTAACATGACGCATCCCATATGGCCCGGTATGCGCGAGCGCGGTTTTGGCCGCATCGTCAATATTTCATCGATCAACGGCCAGAAAGGTCAGGCTGGACAGGCCAATTACTCGGCTGCCAAGGCCGGTGATCTGGGACTGACCAAGGCGCTGGCGCAGGAAGGTGCGGCGCGAAACATTACCGTGAACGCGATCTGCCCTGGCTATATCGGAACGGAGATGGTGCGGGCGATACCTGAGAACGTGTTGAACGAGCGCATCCTGCCGCAGATACCCGTCGGTCGCCTTGGAGAGCCGGAAGAGATTGCTCGCTGCGCGCTGTTTCTGGCGGCTGACAGTTCTGGTTTCATCACCGGTTCGACATTGACGGCGAATGGCGGTCAGTATTTCACTTAAGGCGCATGTTCAGTAAACTTTTCGTGATCGCGTGCGCGGTGTATTGGGTCGGTTGACAAAAAATTGAGTGTGGAAATTTGTTCTGTAGAGAACGCTAACCTAATGAAAACACGATAATTTTCGTTTAGTTTGGAATAGTTCTAATATATCTCGGGCGATGCATCGCATCTTTTTCTTGACACTCACTATCCTGTTTTGGTTTAAGAATGAAAACAACGTGTTGCGTCATACAGGCAAAGAACCATGCTCGTTTGCAGCTGTAACTACATCACCGACAACGACATTCGCGATGTCATCAACGAGATGCTCGATGAAGACTGTTGGCAGCTTATCGTCCCGTCCAAAGTGTATCACGCTATGGCCAAACGTGGTCGTTGCTGTGGCTGCTTCCCGACCGTTGTTGAACTGATTATCAGGACCACGGAAGAATATCATGCACGTCGCCACTCGACGGAAGCCGATGTTTTTGATTTTATGTCCCGCCTGAGACAATTGCATGAAGACAACAGGAGAGCGGACATTGAAAGGCGACAAAAGAGTCATCGAGCAGCTTAACGAGGCACTTTTCCTCGAGCTCGGCGCAGTCAACCAGTACTGGCTGCATTACCGCTTGCTGAACGATTGGGGCTATACAAAGCTCGCCAAGAAAGAGCGTGCCGAGTCCATCGAAGAGATGCAGCACGCTGACAAGATCATCGATCGCATCATCTTCCTCGAAGGCCACCCGAACCTTCAGACGGTTGCGCCTTTGCGCATCGGTCAGAACGTTAAGGAAGTTCTGGAAGCGGATCTCGCCGGTGAATATGATGCCCGCGCCGCGTACAAGAAGTCCCGTGAGATCTGTCACGAGGCTGGCGACTATGTTTCGATGAAGCTGTTCGAAACCTTGCTGATCGACGAAGAAGGTCACATTGACTTCCTCGAAACCCAGCTTGAGCTTCTGAACAAGATCGGCGAAGCCAAGTACGGCCAGCTGAACGCAGACTCCGCAGACGCTGCAGAGTCCGAATAAGCGGATTAGACTGAATTTGAAAAAGGCGGCATTCGTGCCGCCTTTTGCTTTTGCTTATTTCGCGGCCAGATGCCTGAACTGAGCAACGACCTGTTCGTAAACGCCGCGCTTGAAGGGCACGATAAGATCCGGCAAGCTTTCCATTGGCTTCCATTCCCAGGCATCGAATTCCGGCTCATGGCCTGTCGGTGGTGGATTGATCTGAATTTCGCTTTCGTCGCCCTCGAAACGGAACGCAAACCAGCGCTGGGCCTGTCCGCGATACTTTCCCCTGAGCCCAATGCCGATCAGTTGCGGCGGTAGATCATAGTGAATCCAGTCGCTTGCCTCTGCCAGCAGCGACACGGTTTTCATGCCCGTTTCTTCGTAGAGTTCGCGGATGGCCGCCAGAAGCGGCTTCTCGCCGTCATCTATGCCGCCTTGTGGCATCTGCCAGAGTTGCGGAGAACCATCGAATTCCGAGTTGCCTTCGGAGATACGCCGTCCGGCCCAGACAAGCCCTTCAGCATTCAGAACCATGATACCCGCGCAGGGGCGGTAGGGAAGATCTTCCGCTTTGACTGTCATTTTGGACCTTTGATGAAAGGAGTGCTGTGGCGTCAAGAACTAAGGGGCTGTCTTGTCGATGACAAGGGCTGAAACGCCGACGATTTCGATGCCGCGCCCGGACGCTTCAACGGACCACTTGGCAATGGCCGCAACGCTTTCATCAAAGGCCGAGGCCACGCCGATGGCAGAACCATTTCTCCGTGCGATGCGTTCCAGATCATCAAGCTTTCGCAGAATTGCGGCTTCGTTGACCTGATCATCCAGTTGCAGATCGGCAAAGCCTGCCGCGACCGACTGGGCCTTGGCAAGGGGTGTGCTTTTCGACTGGGCGGAGGAGCCATCGTCCAGAAACAGCAGGCCGCGCTTTCCGATATCGGACATCACAGGCTCCAGCGCTTTTTCGTCTGCCATGAAGCGTCCGCCAAGATAGTTCATGATGCCGGTGTAATTGGTGATCTTGGCCATGGAGCGGTGCAATCGCTCCAGGTTGAGCTTGGCAGGCCCAGCAACCAGCAACGTGTCCGGCCCCGGATTGGTGCCGGGATAGCCGAAGGGCTCGAAGGGGATCTGAAGCAAAATCTCATGGCCTTTGCGGCGGCCCTCCTGCATCCATCGTTGAAGGCTGTTTCCGCTTGTCGCAAAGCCGAGCGTAATGTCTGCAGGCAATTCCCTGATCGCCTTCTGGGTGCCGGTCTGGCTGAGCCCCAGCCCTCCGACGACAATTGCGATGCGTGTGCCTCTCGTGCCCGACCATGGCCGCGCATATTGCTCTAGGGGTCGCAGGCCATCAGGGCCAATCTTCGGAAGCCTGCCGAAGGCCGAATCCTCCAGCAGTTCCTCATTGGGTTGGGCCGCCATGCGGGGGTCTTGCCCATAGGTCTGGCCTGTCATCAGCACCGGACCGTCGGTGCCTCGGTCGCGTGGCGAATAGACGGACACGACGTTGCCGTCGTCCATTTGGTTTCGCTGGACATTCGCCCCGGACCGGCCGCTCTGCGTCAGGAGCGTACCGTCCACGTCGGTTTGCGGGGCGGTTGGCTCTTTTTTCTCAGGCGGTGTTGCAGCGTCGCTCAGTTCCACATTGGGCGCTGTGGAGTTGCTCTTCATATTACCGGGAGACAGAGCCGTGTAGACGGACAGGCCGCCTATGCCGCCCACGCCGAGCAGGACGATGCCCGCAAGCGCAGAAAAGCGCCGGAACGACCCAGCGCTTTTCTTCTTACGTCGACCCATAAGCGGTTTGCGCAGGTCTGAAGGCAATGATCTATCCGTGCTTGACTGCGTGCAGCCGGAAAGGCATCGCGCATTGCGATGCCTTACGGCCTTACTGCTTGTTGACGACCGCCTTTTCAGGATTTGGCGGGTATGAAGGGTCAGTCTTGGTGCCGTGGAAAAGATCCAGCGCATAGTTCAGCTGAATATCGTCCTTGGCTTCCGGTGGCACATAAGCAACCGAGCCGGAACCTTCTTCCGTCTCGCTCTGGCCCTGAATGTGGCCGCGCAGGCTGGATTCGCCTTCCGCACGCACACGTCCCTGCAGTTCCGGCGGCAGCGGCTGATCCACCTTGATGTCAGGCGTGATGCCCGTGCCCTGAATGGACTTGCCCGATGGCGTATAATAGAGCGCGGTCGTTAGGCGAAGAGCGCCTGTGTCGCCCAGCGGGATGATGGTCTGGACGGAACCCTTGCCAAAGGAACGGGTGCCCAGAACGGTTGCACGTCGCAGATCCTGAAGGGCGCCAGCCACGATTTCGGACGCGGAAGCCGAACCGCCGTTTACGAGAACGATGACCGGCTTGCCATCGGTCAGATCGCCAGCCGTTGCGTTGAAGCGGCGGGTTTCTTCAGGGTTACGGCCGCGTGTGGACACGACTTCTCCACGCTCAAGGAAGGCGTCGGAGACGTTGATCGCCTGGTCCAGCAATCCGCCCGGGTTGAGGCGCAGGTCAAGCACGTAGCCCTTCAGCTTGTCAGCCGGCACATCCTGCTTGATCTTCTTGATTGCCTTTTCGAGGTCGTCATAGGTCTTTTCCGTAAAGGAGATGACGCGCAGATAACCGACGTCGCCAGCCTCTACACGGGACTTCACGGCACGAACGGCAATGATTTCACGCATGACAGTGATATCGAGTGGCTTGTCTGCGCCCTGGCGGATGATGGTCAGCTTGATCGGCGTCTTAACCGCGCCGCGCATCTTTTCGACGGCTTCTTCCAGCTTCAGGCCGCGAACAGGCTGGCCGTCGATCTCGGAGATGAAGTCACCAGCCAGAATGCCCGCCTTAGCGGCAGGGGTGTCATCCATCGGCGAGATGACCTTGACCAGCTCGTTTTCCATGGTGACTTCGATGCCGAGACCGCCAAATTCGCCCTTGGTCTGGGAGCGCATGTCGGTTGCGTCCTGCGCATTCAGAAAGCTGGAATGCGGATCAAGCGAGCTCAACATGCCGTTGATGGCATTCTCAACCAGCTTCTTGTCATCGGGAGGCGTCACATATTGCGCGCGCACGCGCTCAAACACGTCACCGAAAATCGACAGCTCCTTATAGGTGGAAGGACCGGCAGCCTGTGCCGGCATGCTTGCCGAATAGATGACGCTCATCGCTGTGGCACCCATAAGTCCACCGATGAGGAGAAGTGAAGCCTTACGAATCATTGCGCGCCCTTCCGGTATTTTTTGCGGTCCACCATGGTTGAGAATCAACCGGCACACCGTCTTTCCTGAATTCAATGTAAAGCGTCGGCTTGTCAGTTTCCAGCGCCAATGCGGCAGCACTTGCCACTCTTTTTGCACCCATGGAGGCAATGGGTTCGCCAGAGAACACAAACATGCCTTGCCTCGTCCTCACATTGTCCATGCCCGTCAGCACCAGATGGTAACCGTCGCCGGCGTTTAGAATAATCATGCGGCCATAACTGCGGAACTCACCAGCAAAAACGACAAAGCCATCGGCCGGTGCGGTCACCAGTGCTTCAGGGCCTGTCGCCACGACGATTCCTTTAGAGAAATGCCCCGTACCGTCAGCATCGCCGAACCGTCGCAGCACGTCACCGGAAACCGGCATGGCCAGCTTGCCCTTCAAACTTGAAAACGGATATGCGGGCGCAATGCGGTTTTTATCGGGCGTTCCAGCCTCGGTATCGGCCTGCACCTTGTCACGTTCAGCTTGCGAAAGTGCGGCCAGCCGCTCTTCTTCCAGCCGCTGTTTTTCCTTGGTTTCACGCACCGAGGAAATCTCGTTTTCCAGCGAGGACACCAGGCCTTCCAGGCTCGTTGCCCGGCTCGCAAGTTCTTCAGAACGTTTGCGTTCTGCCTCCAGATCGCTCGCGGTCTGGGTGTTACGCTTTTCGTTTTCCAGCCGCAGCAGATCCAGCCGCTTTTCTTCCTCAAGGCTCGCCGTCATCGTGTCGGTCAGCTGCTGTTTTTCGCTGGCGATGGCGAGGCGCAGGTCAGTCAACTCTTTGAGAGCAGACACCAGTTTTTCCGTTTCCGTGCGAATGCCGGGAACGACGGCCCCCAACAGAATAGCGCTGCGAACGGATGCCAGCGCATCTTCAGGCGAAACCAAAAGGGCAGGGGGTGGGTTGCGGCCCATGCGCTGAAGGGCGGCCAGCACTTCGGCGAGAACACCGCGCCGCTCTCGGAGCGACGCTTTGGCCGCATCTTCACGCACGCCGAGCTTGGCAAGCCGGTCCTCACCATCCCTGATCTTGTCTTCAAGGTCCTTCCGGCGTGCGGCAGAGGCGATCAGCTCGGCCTTGATCCGCGCCGTGTCCTGGTTGAGCGCGGCGATACTATCCTGAAGCTGGCGGGATTTGTCTTCGGAAAGGCCGATACTATCGACGAGTTCCTGCAAGTCCTGACGGTTCTGGTCGCGGCGTTGCTCGAGCGCGTCCAAATCGTCAGGCGCGGTTGGCGTCTGCGCAAGGGTGGGTGGAGCGGTTTCCGGCACCACAGCGTCCTGCGCCAATGCAGGCGTGAGCGCATGAGAAGCGACCATGCAGGCAGCAAGAAGCGCGCCCGAAAGGGTCGTCCATCTGGTGTTGCTGCCGCTCTTGATCATGAAATGTGTGAACCGTCGAAAGATGGATGACCATACGCTGCTTCGCGGCGTTTCGCCAATCAACACGTATGGATGGGCAAGAAGATGACCGGAACGGATGCGCGCGCTTTTATATAATGGGCAGAACAAGGGATTATGCGCGGTGATAGGGGTGGCCGGACAGGATTGTCACTGCCCGATAAAGCTGTTCTGCAATGAGGATGCGAACCAGCTGATGTGGCCAGGTGAGTTTGCCAAGGCACAGGGTCGCTGTTGCCCTGTCATAGAGTGATGGGTCCAGCCCATCCGCGCCGCCAATGGCGATCACGAGATCGCGCTTGCCGCTATCGCGGAGATTTCCGAAAAGCTCGGCAAAAGCCGGGCTGTCGAGCGCCTTGCCGTGTTCGTCGAGGAGGACCAGCACGGCACCGTCGGCCAGATGCTTTTCCAGCATGGCAGCCTCTTCACGCTTGCGCGTTTCAGCGTTCGATGCGCGGCTTTCCGCCACCTCGATGATGCGGCCAAATTCCAGCCCAATGGCCGGGCCGGTCTTGGCCAGGCGATCGAGATATCGGGACGCAAGATCCTTTTCAGGGCCGGATTTAAGCCGTCCCACCGCAAAAATCGAGATTCGCATTGTCCACATCCATCCTTGTCGCAAACCTTGTGGTTTGCGCTCATATCAGGATGATCAGCGAATTCCTATGCAGTGATGCGTCGGCACCAGATGCAAGGTCGAATCAATGCAGCGTTTCTTCCTCGATATCGGGAGCGGCCCACATCTTTTCGATGTTGTAGAACGCCCGGACTTCGGGACGAAACACGTGAATGATGACGTCGCCGGCGTCGATCACAACCCAGTCGCCGTTTTCCAGACCCTCGACGCGCGAGTGACCGAAGCCCTCATCCTTCAGATCGGACATGAGGTGATCACAAATCGCCGAGACATGCCTGTTCGATCGCCCGGAAACCACAACCATGTAGTCCGCAAGCGCCGATTTTCCGGCAATGTTCAGGTAAACGACGTCTTCTGCTTTGGAGTCCTCGACACTGGTCAGGACGGTTCCGAGGGCACGACGGGCGGCATCAACGCCACTCTCCATGCTCTTTGGGATAGCGCTGAAAGCTCTTCCCTTGGTGTGCACTGTTGTCAGTTGTTTTCCTCTCAAAATGACAAACCAGATACTGTGGCATGCGATTCTGTGCGCCACAGAATAAAGGTGGCATCAAAGCGTTAACTTTTCAAGATGCGTGCAAAGGCTAGAATTTGCCTATTCAGCTTTGCGCGTTGCGCAGTGCCGTGGAGCTCAATGTGGAGCGCGGACCATGGATGAACATCCATGCAGGCGCTGTTTTCGTCCACAGAATGCCAGCATCGTCTTCATCCACGCGCGCCTGGCTGTAGGCCTGCGCCATGGTGGAGGAGAGATAGGCGAGCGTTGCACCCGGCCTGTCGATGACCGCGATGGGAAATGTCTCGGCGATCTTGCGCCAGTTCTGCCAACGGTGAAAGCTGCGCAGATTATCCGCACCCATGATCCAGATGAAACGGGCAAGCGGGTTCTTCGCCTTTATGAGCCGAAGGGTATTGGCCGTATAGGTCACGCCGAAGGATTGCTCGAAGGCTGTGATCTTGATGCGCGGATCGGACACCAGCGCCTCGCACGCCTTGATGCGCGTTGCCAAAGGTGCAAGGTCGGCCCTGTTCTTTAGCGGATTGCCGGGTGTGACCATCCACCAGAGCTGGTCGAGACCCAGACGCCGCAGGGCAATTTCCGCTACCAGCGCATGGCCGGCATGGGGCGGGTTGAACGAGCCGCCGAACAGGCCGATCACCATGCCGCGCTCGGTGTGCGGCATGGTCAGGTAGCGTTTCTCGAGGCCATGATCCGCGGTCAATATCAGGTCCGTGTCTGGCCGGTGCCATGCACGCGGTACTTGAACGATGTCAATTGCTCCACACCAACAGGCCCGCGTGCGTGCATCTTGCCCGTTGCGATGCCGATTTCCGCGCCCATGCCAAACTCGCCACCATCGGCAAATTGGGTGGAGGCGTTGTGAAGCAGAATGGCCGAATCGATCTCGTTGAAGAAACGCTCAACGACTTCAGGGTCTTCAGCGATGACAGCTTCGGTGTGGTTGGAGGAATAGGTGCCGATATGGGCAATGGCACCGGAGATGCCATCAACCACAGTCGCAGAGATGATCGCATCCAGATATTCCGTGCGCCAGTCTTCCTCGATTGCTGCCGTAACGCCGCTGACCGCATCCATCACGGCCTGCGATCCACGAACCTCACAGCCGCCGTCGATCAGCACCTGGACCAGCGGCGCAAGATGCGTGGCGACAGCCGCGCTATCGATGAGCAAGGTTTCCGCCGAGCCGCAAATGCCGGTGCGGCGCATCTTGGAGTTCAGCACCACCTTGCGCGCCATCTCCAGATCAGCTGACTTATCGACATAGACGTGGCAGATGCCTTCAAGATGCGCAAAGACAGGCACCCGCGCTTCCGACTGAACACGAGCAACGAGGCTTTTGCCGCCACGCGGAACGATAACGTCCACCGTGCCGCCAAGTCCGCCCAAAAGGCTGCCGACAGCGGCGCGATCGGTAACCGGTACAAGTTGAATGGCGTGCTCTGGAAGGCCCGCTATCTTCAGACCTTCCACAAGGCAGGCGTGGATGGCACGCGATGAATATTGCGAGTCCGAACCGCCGCGCAGGATCACCGCATTGCCGGCTTTGAGACAAAGCGCACCTGCGTCAGCCGTCACATTCGGGCGGCTTTCATAGATCACGCCGATAACGCCGAGCGGCGTGCGGACCCGCTCGATCTTCAGACCATTGGGCCGATCCCATGCCGCAATCACCTCACCAACGGGGTTTGGCAGTGCTGCGATGGAGCGAATGCCGTCGGCAATCGCGGCGATGCGCGAAGCATCCAGTTTCAGACGGTCGATGAAAGAGGCGGCGACGCCCGCAATTTCTGCGGCTGCGACATCCCTGGCATTGGCGTCGAGAATCTTCGCCTCGGACGCCTTGATTGCGGATGCCATAGCCAGCAAAGCCCGGTTTTTCTGATCGGTGCTGGCAATGGACAACGGTCGGGAAGCAGCTTTTGCCTGAGCGCCGATGGACAGCATCAGCGTTTCGATATCATGGCTCTGCTTCACGGCCTGTTCAGGCATCGACCTCATCCTTATTTGCATATTTCACTTTGACGGACGCGCCCGTCATCACTAGATCGTCGCGATGGATCATCGCGGCACGACCGACATAGCCGAGGATCGCTTCGATCTCGGTGGACTTGTGGCCATTGATCTGCCGTGCCTCGTCATCATCGTAGCCTGCAAGGCCACGGGCGATTTCCCGGCCTTGCGAGCCGATAATGACAACCGCATCGCCACGACCGAAATTGCCCTTCACCAGCGTTACACCCGCAGGCAGGAGGCTCTTGCCATCATAGAGCGCCTTTTCAGCGCCGGCATCCACATGCAATTCCCCGACAGGCTGAAGTTGCCCGGCAATCCACGTTTTGCGCGCCGTGACGGGTGTGCCCGACGGCGCAAACCATGAAGAACGTGTTCCGTTTTCGATGGCTTTCAGCGGGTTGAGCGTCTTGCCGGAGGCGATGATCATGCCGCAACCGGCAGCCGTTGCAATCTTGCCTGCATCGATCTTGGTGCGCATGCCGCCACGCGACAGTTCCGACGCTGCGCCACCAGCCATGGCTTCGATGTCGGTGGTGATTTCGGCAATCGTTTCCAGAAACTGTGCGTCGGGATCAAGATGCGGCGGTGCCGTATAGAGGCCGTCAATATCCGAGAGCAAGATCAGGAGGTCTGCGCCGGTCATCGTCGCCACGCGTGCCGCCAGGCGATCATTGTCGCCATAGCGAATTTCCGTGGTCGCGACCGTGTCGTTTTCGTTGATGATCGGGATAGCGCCGATTTTCAGCAATTGGTTGATCGTCGCACGGGCGTTGAGATAGCGGCGGCGCTCTTCGGTGTCGGAAAGGGTCAGCAGGATCTGACCTGCGACGATCTCATATTTCGAAAGGCTTTCAGACCATGCGCGGGCCAGCGCGATCTGACCCACTGCCGCAGCAGCCTGGCTCTCCTCAAGCTTGAGTGCGCCGGAGGGGAGGCCAAGCACGGTGCGACCAAGGGCGATGGCGCCCGAGGACACGACCTGAACATCGGCACCATTGGCCTTCAACGCTGCAATATCTTCGCAGATCGCGTCGAGCCATTCCTTTTTCAGGCCGCTGGCACGGTCAACGAGAAGGGCAGAGCCGATCTTGATGACAATGCGGTGATGGCTACCGAGCGGTTTTCGCACCGGTGTCATAGGCGGTCGTCTCCATCCTCTAGCTCATCTTCAACCGGCATGGAGCGGTCTGGCATGGCGGTATCACCGCCACGGCTATCGGACACGATGATATCGCGCAGCTCGCGAAGGGTTTCGACCATGCCGATATGGGCAGCAGCAGACAGAAGAAGCGGTGGGCGGCCACAAGCCTTCTCCAGTTCCTTCGCCTTCTTCTTCAATTCCTTTTCGTCCAGCACGTCGATCTGAGAAAGGGCTACGATCTCAGGCTTGTCGGTCAACCCACCGCCATAAGCAGCAAGCTCACGCTTGACGGTCTTGTAAGCCTTACCGACATTTTCTTCCTGAGCGGAAACCAGATGCAGCAGAACACGGGTGCGCTCAACGTGCCCCAGGAAACGGTCGCCAATGCCCACGCCTTCATGCGCGCCTTCGATCAGGCCTGGAATATCGGCCAGCACGAACTCGCGCCCGTCAATGGTCGCTACGCCCAGATTGGGATGCAGCGTGGTGAAGGGATAATTCGCTATTTTTGGCCGCGCCCGGGTTACCGTGGCAAGAAATGTGGACTTTCCCGCATTGGGAAGGCCGACCAGACCCGCATCGGCAATCAGCTTCAGGCGAAGCCATATCATCTTCTCCTCACCAGCGAGGCCCGGATTGGCGTGCGTGGGAGCTTGGTTGGTAGAGGACTTGAAATAGGCATTGCCGAAGCCGCCATTACCGCCGGCGGCCAGGCGAAAACGCTGGCCTTCCTTGGTCAGGTCAATAATCAGCGTTTCGTTGTCTTCTTCAAAAATCTGAGTGCCAACGGGTACCCGCAACACCACACTGGCACCTTTAGCGCCAGTGCGTCCCTGGCCCATGCCGTGCTGGCCAATGGTCGCCTTGAAGTGCTGCTGGAAGCGGAAATCGATCAGCGTGTTGAGGCCGTTGACGACCTCTACCCATACGTCGCCACCGCGCCCGCCATCACCGCCATCGGGGCCGCCGAATTCGATGAACTTTTCACGGCGGAAAGAAACGGCACCTGCGCCGCCATCACCGGATCTGATATAGACTTTTGCTTCATCGAGAAATTTCATCGTCGTGGCCGTTCTGTCAGCTTAGTGGCAATTCCAGCAGCCAATGTGCGGGCTTGCTTTAAAAAAAGGATCTGCTGCTCCAAATATATGGGCGAGCCCTCAAGGTCAAAGATTATCGTGATGTGAGAGACTGTAGCACAAGGCCGGTTCACGAAAAACCGGCCTTGTTGATATTATCTATGCGCGTGACGATCGAAATGTCCGTGCGGTCACGGCAGTGTCGATATGTGTGACCATGGTCGAGCGGGAGGTCGCATAGATTTCATGGCAGCCGATGACCCGAAAGCCGAGCTTTTCCTGAACGCGCAGCGAGGCTGCATTATCGGCAAACACGCCGGAATAAAGGGTCTCGTCCGGCATGTGCTGGAAGAAACGCTCCGTCACGGCCGATGCCGCTTCCGTCATATAGCCCTTGCCCCAATGCGCAGGGTTCAACCAGTAACCGAGTTGCCATTCGCTATCCCGTTCTTCCACGGAAACAACGCCGATAAGGGTATCATCGGCGCAGGTGATGGCGAAATCCCACCCCGGCGCGGTGCCGACCGTTCGCATGATCAACCATTCCAGCGCATCCTGCCTATGGTAGGGTGCGGGAATGCGTCTCAGCATCCGAGCAACCTGAAAGTCGCTCAGTGCCTCGGCAATGCTTCCGGCGTCGGAAAGCTGTTGTGGACGCAGGACGAGCCGACCGGTCTTGATCGTCTGGCCTTTGGTCGCCGGGTCTTGTGGCTGTGTCGCGTGAACCATACTCATCGTGTGTCTCCCCAGCTTCGCAGCGAAACCCATGTCTTGCGGTCCAGCCGGTACCATTCAACCGGCATCATGCCGCCGAGCGCCAATGAGGCGACCATGCCGGAACCTTGAAGCTGGAAACCGCACTTTTGTATGACGCGGCGCGAGGCAATGTTGGTGACGCGGCAGCGCGCATCGATCTGTTCGATGTCACGCGTGCGGAATGCCATGTCGATCAGGGCATGGGCGGCTTCTGTGGTGTAGCCCTTGTTCCAGTGGGGTTCGCCCAGCCAGTAACCCATTTCGAGCGTCTTCTGGTCATCGTGCTGTTCAAGTCCGCAGCAACCCAGAAACTCGCCGTTATCCATGCGGGCAATGGCATAGACGCACTTGCCAATCTCGCCCACTTTCGCACGTCGCACGAAATCCGCGGCGTCTTTGGCCGTGTAAGGATGCGGCATACGCGACACCATGGTCGCAATATTGGCGTTGTTGGCAAGATGGGCAAGGGCGTCCATGTCTTCTTCGTGAGGCGCGCGCAGAACGAGCCTTTGCGATAATAAAACAGGGCAATCGGTCCTTGACCGGTCCGGCCTTGGCCGTTCTTCGGGTGACCGTAATTGGTCTTCCCTTAACAATTCAGCTTGCATGGTTCAGTCCCTCCATGAGGTTAAGAAAAAAGGGGAGTTGGGTGGTGCCCCAACTCCCCTTTTTTATGACTGAACCTGTTACGTCTCAGCCGGGTCATTGGGACACCGGCTGCATATGACGCGACCGGCTTATTCTGCTGCTTCGGCTTTCGGTGCCACAGATACGTATACGCGGCCGTTTGCCTTCGAGCGGAAGGACACGTTGCCGGCTGTCAGTGCGAAAATCGTGTGGTCTTTGCCAAGGCCAACATTGGCGCCTGGATGCCACTGAGTTCCGCGCTGACGCAGAATAATGTTGCCTGGAATGACGGCTTCGCCGCCGAACTTCTTCACGCCAAGGCGCTTGGAATTCGAATCGCGACCGTTACGCGATGAACCACCAGCTTTTTTATGTGCCATTGGATTTCTCCTTTAAAACCTAGTTTCCCGTGTCGCGCCGATTAGGCTGCAACGATGTCCGTGATACGGACGACGGTGTGATGCTGACGATGACCGCGCGTACGCTTGGAGTTCTGACGACGACGCTTCTTGAAGGCGATGACCTTCTTGCCGCGATTGTGTTCGACAACTTCAGCCTTGACCGTTGCACCAGCAACGAAAGGAGCGCCGAACTGTGCGTCAGCGCCAACGCCGATCACGAGAACTTCGGTGAATTCTACTGTTGCGCCAGCTTCTGCTTCCAACTTTTCAATTGTGAGCACGTCGTTGGCCGCTACACGGTACTGCTTACCGCCGGTCTTGATGACTGCGAACATTTTTTACCCTTTCATGTTCGTTCCGGCTCTGCCCGCAAATGCGGTCTGGCCGTCTTTTTATCAGTCGAGTAGCCTGGGTTGCGAAGCTTCAATGCCTCTTGAAATCCAGGCCGGTGAAACCGCTTTTTAAAAGGCGGTATGAACGGAAGACGGAATACGCCCTCAATTTGGTTGCGGGATACGCGAGAAGCCTATTTCTGTCAAGGTCGTCTAGAGGTTGAAAACATGGCTTTCGGGCGAGAATCTCATTGGATTTTCACAGTTGTGGCAAACAGGCCTCGAAATTTGATTGGCAAGGGTTTATATGGGCCTCTCAACAAGGAGCAGAAATGGCCCGCATTGATAAAACCGACGATTGGCGGGATCGCCACGCGCCGACACTTTCAGCCTTTGAATCGCTTGCCATCGAGGCATATGGCCATTTGCCCGACGAGTTTCGCGCCCTGACCAAGGACCTGATCATCGAGATCGCGGATTTCCCGACCGATGAAGTGTTCGAGGACATGGCGCTCGAGACGCCATTCGATCTGCTTGGCCTGTTCGAAGGCCGTGGCATTTCGGAACGCTTCACCATGGACACTGGCGAGATGGTCAACCGCATCATCCTCTATCGCCGTCCCATCCTGGATTACTGGGCTGAAAATGAGGAAACGCTGGGCGATATCATCACCCATGTGCTGATCCATGAAATCGGCCATCATTTCGGTCTGTCCGATGACGACATGGAACGCATCGAGGAAGGTGCGGATGAGGAAGCGACGGATCGCTGATCCCTCGCTCTTGTTGCCAGCTTGAAGCCTATTGCTCGCCGAGCTTCATATCCGGGTGATATTCCTTGCCTTCAACGGTCTTAATCACCGGCTGTCCGCAGTGCATGACGCCTGTTGCCGCATTGAAGGCGTATGTCGGTGATCCCGCAAGTTCCCAGCCCTTGTTAAGCGCTTCGGTGACGCGATGACAAAACTTGGAGTCGTCAGGGCCGGTGATGAAACGATAGACTTTCATGCCTTTTCTGCCTTTCTTTGGGCGATGATCTGCGCCATGGCCACCAGCCGTTCAGCCGGCGCGACATGCAGTCGCTCGATCATCCGCCCGCTGGAGTTGATGACGTTCAATCCCACAGATTTGGGATCTGCGAAAGCGGCAATCACCTCGCGCGCCTCCGTCAATGCCTGCTCATCGGGCGCAAATGCCCGGTTTGCTGCTTCGATCTGGGCCGGATGAATCAGCATCTTGCCGTCAAAACCCATGGCGCGGCCCTGCTCGCATTCTGCGGCGAAGGCATCGAGGTCCCGGAATTCGTTGCAAACGCTGTCGATGACCTCAAGCCCGTAGGCGCGGGCGGCCAGTACCGTCTGCATCAACCAGGGCACCAGATAGGTGCGGCCAGGATCGAGGGGAACGCGGGTTTCCTTGCGCAGATCATTGAGGCCAACCACGAAGCCACCAAGCCGTGACCCTTGCGTGTGGGAGGCTTCGGCTATGGCTGCGACGTTCAGCACGCCTTTCGGCGTTTCAATCATCGCCCAGATCTTGAGGCTTTCAGGGGCATCGGCCTCTGAAAGCGAATCGGCCACATCCTGAATATGCGAAAGCTGCTCCACCTTCGGAAGCAGGATAGCGTCCGGCGCGCAAGTGAGAGCCGCGATCAGGTCGCTTTTTCCCGCCTCAGTGGTGAGGGGGTTGATGCGGATCATCGTCTCATAGGCCGGACGGGGTGTTTGCTCAAAGATCGTCAGAAGATTGGCGCGGGCTTCATCCTTCATGTCAGGTGCGACGGAATCTTCCAGATCGAAAATCACGCCATCGCAATCAAGCGACGTCAGCTTTGCAAGTGCGCGCAGGTTTATAGCGGGCACCGATAGAAGCGATCGGCGTGGGAGGACAGTATTGCTGAAATAAAAATCGGCCATGCCGCACTTGTGTCAACCTTTTGTGACAATCGCAAGCAGATAGGCGGTGTGCATCCTCTTGCAAGCAGCGCAAAGAAGGGCCACATTCGTCTGGACAGAAAGGTTTGGATCATGCAGGGCATTCGTACATTCTTCTTCGCGGCTTCCAGCATCGCAGTTCTGGCTTTGGCCGCACTCTTCACCGCTTCCTTAACGGTCGCGCTGGTTGGTGTCCTCGCAGTGTTGGGCGCGGTGCGCCTGTTCTCTGCGCGCCTCAAACCGGCCCCCATCCCCGTCAACCCGCGTCACCGCGAGCAGCAGAACATGCGCGTATGGAATGACGGTCGCGGTACCATCATCGATCTTTGATATCTCTCGATTGTTTCCGCTCGACGGGCTCTTCACAGAGCCCGTTTCAGAAGCGCGGATCACGCAATAATTGTGCTCTTAGTTGACGCTTATGTTGCAAAGCGTCGACTTTCCCAGTATCGACATGGCAGTTCAACCCACCTAATCGAGGGAAACCGAATGCGTATCGATGCTATTTCTATCGGCAAGAACCCGCCAGACGATATCAATGTGATCGTGGAGGTTCCTGTTGGTGGCCACCCGATCAAGTACGAGATGGACAAGGAAGCAGGCGCGCTCGTCGTTGACCGTTTCCTCTACACCCCGATGACCTATCCGGGTAACTATGGCTTCGTGCCGCACACCCTGTCTGAAGATGGCGATCCAATCGACGTGTTGATCTGCAACACCCGTCCTCTGGTTCCTGGCTGCGTGATCAATGTGCGCCCCATCGGCGTGATGATCATGGAAGACGACGGCGGCAAGGACGAGAAAATTCTTGCTGTTCCTGCGCCAAAGCTGACGCAGCGCTACGACAAGGTCCAGAACTACACGGACCTGCCTGAGATCACGCTGAAGCAGATCGAGCACTTCTTTGAGCACTACAAGGATCTGGAGCCCGGCAAGTGGGTGAAGATGGGCGGTTGGCAGAACGTTGACGTCGCCAAGAAGCTCATCGTTGAAGCTATCGAGCGCTACAAGTCGCAGGCTTGATCTAAGCTTTCAAACATCAGTTCAAATGACAAATCCTCCGGGTCGCATCGATCCGGAGGATTTTTTATGTCGATAGAGACGATTTAGGCGACCAGCGGATAGATCGTGTTCCACATCAGCGAGCGGATGAAGAAAATCAGAAGCAGCAGGATGATCGGCGAAATATCGATGCCACCCAAATTTGGCAGGACGCGACGGATGGGTCTCAGCGCCGGCTCTGTGACGTTGTACAGAAAGCTGCCAATCGCACTGACGAATTGGTTGGAAGAATTGATGACATTGAAGGCATAGAGCCAGGAGAAAATGGCACTGAGAATCAGCACCCAGGTATAAAGGTTCAAAGCCAGATCGATTGTCTGAAACAGGGCAAGCATCAATGTCTCCATATCGTTGTTGGATGACATTTAGTCATTCGCAGGCCAACCGGCAAGTGGTCGTTGGTTTGCAAGGCTTTTCGTGCCTTTACACCGTTACGAAATCGTCAAATTGTCGATACAGTCGCGCCCGCGTGACCGGTAGTCCGCGTCAGTGAATTAAAATGCGTGGATTGCCAGCGACGGTCAGACAGTATCCTTCTGATGTTCATTTTCGTCGGAAATATTCACATGGGTTGCCGCTTGCTGGCGTTGCAAAACGCGGTCCCTGACCGATACTCCCAAGAGATCAGCAATGCGCCAGATGACGTGATCTTCCATCTCGTTGCGCTCGCCATCGGCATAGACGATATCCCAGAGAATGCCGATGAGTTCGATGCGCTGGTCTTCGTCAAGATGGCGGTTGATATCGGCTGTGAAGCGGTAGTAATCGACCGCCTCGCTTCCTGCCTCCCGTCCCGCATCCATCAGGGCATCGAGGTTGCCAGCACTCAGCTGGTAGTGCTCCTGAAGCAGTTCCCGCAAGCGCCGACGCTCGACATCGGACACCGTGCCATCGGCCTCCATCACCTGATAACAGAGTGCGGCGACCGCCACCCGCAAATCGTCAGGAGCAAAGTCCTTTGACGATCCGCTCTGGCCAAGGTTCTGGAAAAATGACTGGATGCGATCGAACATGATTTTCCTTGAAATCGATCAAAACAAATTGAGGCGGGTTTTCTCGTCCGGCTGGCGCCCTGGCTTCTTGACGCCGGGATCGTCTGGAAGTCCGCCAAAGAATGGCACCGGCTCCGCCTTTGGCTTGGACTTTGCCTCGCCAGTGGGGTTCTGAACCTCGTCCGTGCGATTGGGTATGACGGCTGTTACCGGTTTGTCTTTGGTGACATCTGCAACAGGGTCGACCGGCTTGGCCACGACGGGCACTTCCGTGATCCTATCCTGTTTTTCGTTGACAACGATCTCAGGCAGCGACGAGAGCGCATGGTCTACCGTCACTCCCTCAACAGCACCATCAAGCTGGCCGAAAGGTATCTTCCACTCGAACGCATCAAGCCGACCGTTGACCGGTGAAACTGCCAGCCATTTTTCCGATACGACACCATCCGCCACCCAGGCGTGGTCTTTTGGAGCGCGCAGCGCCTGCGCCATCCAGTGGCGTATCCGGCCCTGATCACCTGTTTCAGCTTCTTCAATATCGGCGAGCAGCAGGAAGGTGCTCTCACGTGGCTCTATGCGCGCTGCTGCCTCGGCCTTTGCGCGGGCGCGGGTGAAGGCCTGCGCATCGAGTGCAGCCTGTGCCACTATGAAGAGTGCTTCGACATTGTTGGGCTTCAAGCTTTCGAGGCGCTCGGCCCGCTTCAACCGGTCGACGGCGGTATCGCCGCTGCGGGCTCGCACGTAAAGCTGGGCAATCTGCGGGTGAGGTGCGATTTTCCAGACGGGCTCAAGCACGGAAGCCGCTTTGCGCAGATTGTCTTCGCGCAGATAGGACTTTGCCGCAACAAGCGCGGCGGGGACCAGCCCCTTGGCCAGTTTCAGCGCATGCTTGGCATCCTCGCGGGCAGCCTTCGGGTCGCTTTCGAATTTTTCTTCCGCTTTTGCCGTCAACAGAACGGCCTTCAGCCGCTCAGCGTCGCCACGTTCCAGAACGCCTGCTGCCTTCTGTTGATCGAGCAGCCTGATCGCATCGTCCCACTCGCCATTGCGGGATTTGCTTTCCAGCGTCGCCTGCGCTGCCCAGGGCAGGTATGGCGCATTTTCTGCGGCAGTTGCGGCATATTCCAGTGCGGCCTCATTGGCACCCTGGCGGCGGGCTTCCATGTAGAGACCGCGAAGTCCCAGCTCGCGGGTTTCCGGATCCTGCGCCATGGCTTCGAATTTGCGGCGGGCAGCGTCATATTTGCCTTCGATGAGATCGGCCTGCGCTTCCAGAAGATGGATCAGCGGTTCCTGATCTGCATTCAAAAGCCCTTGGGTGCGCGCTGTCATCTTGCGTGCAAGAAGAGCATTGCCAGCACCGGCTGCGATCAAGCCGGTTGAGAGAGCCTGATATCCGCGATCCCGCTTGCGGGAGCGGAAATACCGCCGTGCGGCGTGCGGCGAATTCCAGACGGTATTGAAAAGCCACCAGCTAATCATCACGGTTGCGATGAGGGCCGCAATGATCGAGGCGGCCACCATAAGGCTCATCTCGATCAGTTGGCCTTGCCAGACGATGGACAAGACGCCGGGACGATCTGCCAGCCAAGAGAAACCGAAGCCGATCACAAGGACGATGACGACGAAACTGATGATCTTTGCCATGTCTTACCCCTGCTGCCCGGTGCTGTTGATGGCGCGCGTCAGCGTGCCGCCCACCAGGTCTTCAACCTGAATACGGGCATCGAGCGATGTCTTGAACTTCGCTGCTGCGGCTTTGGCAGGTTTAGCCAGTCCATCCCATTCCAGTGCGGCACCCTTCAGGTCGCCATTGCGGAGCTTGTCTTCGATGCGCGCAATCTTGGCGTCTGCTCCTTCACCTTCGACATTGCCCACGGGCCGGACCTTGACGAGCGACAGCGCGCTTTCCGCGAGACGATCGATGATGCCCTGATTGGGGTCCGTTTGGTCGAGCGAAGCCAGCATGGCATTGGCAACATCAGGAAATTCACGCGTCAGCTCAGACCGCGATGGAACGCCTGTAGCAGCAAAAGGCTTCAGCGACTGAATGGCCGGGTCATCCGGCGTGACGCGTGACAGCGTGTCGAGTTCGGTCAGGAACGGTCCGCCGCGATCAATGGCCGCTTTCAGACCTGCTGACGCGATGGCGCGGGCGACCTCGATATCGTCGCGGGGCTCGTTGATTTTGGTTTCCGCTTCACCCAGACGACGCGTCAGGTCCGCATTGGCCGTGTCCTGCGCTGCCTTCTCAGATTGCAGCGTCGAAACCGTCGCCTCAAGCGATGCAAGCTTGTCCGCGACATCGCCGCCGCCGGATGCGGTAGAGCTTTCCAGCGCTGCAAGGCGAGTCTCAAAGGCAGATGTGTCTGCGGCTGCAGGCTGTGCGGTCGCGATTTGCTGGCGCAGATTGGCGACCTCTGCCTTGAGAGAGGTCAATTCCGACGAGCCGGTGCCTGACGCAGAAGAAGGAAGATAGCCGGCATATTGCATGCTTCCAGCCGCCAGAAGTGCAATCAGTCCTCCGACGATGCCGGCAGCGAGGAGGCCGGAGCTGCCGCCGCTGCGGCTTGTGTCGCTGCTTTTAGTGTCGGAGGATGGCGGTGTGAATGGCTTGCTGTCTGCCGCAGGCTTCGGCGCTTCGGTTTTGGGAGGCTGAGCGGTCGTCTTGTCGGATTTGAAGGATGCACCTGTCACGGGTGGAACAGTGCTCTTCTTCTCAGTGGGCTCCTTTGCGGCCTGTTCTGCCTTCGTCTCGTCAGACTTTGGAGCGTCGGAAGCCTTGGGAAGATTGGGCTCCGGCTCAATCGGTTTTTTCGCGGCGTCATCCCAGACCGGCTTGGGAGCCTGCGTTTCAGACCCGGCAGTTGCCGGTTCTGGAGGTGTCTTGTCTGCTTCAGATCCAGTCGTAACCGGAGCTTCCAGAGATGCTGTGTCTTTTTCCTTGCCGATATCCTTCACGTCCTTTGCGTCCAGGTCAATGGTGACCGGCTCAGCGGTGGACTTGGAGTGGCGTGGCGGTTTTCCCGTTACCATGACAACCTCATTCTGCCTGCATTTCATTAAACCTAGTCAGTGATAACGGCAAAGGAAAGGGGCTCGAGGGAATTAGGTTCCCGCTTTTCGTTCAAGAAGATCAAACATCTGAGACTCGTTCGGCTCAGCGCTGGCATATGCCGCGTTACGGAACGCCTCGGGGATGTGCGAAAGGACCTTTGCACTGATGCAGATCATTCGTGATTGGTGCAATGGGGCGAGAAGTCCCTCATTCTCCAACAGCGCGAAAAATATCCGCACTGCCTCGCTTGAATAGAACAGGACGGCGTCGATTGGCTGGTCGGTCAGCCGCGCCTTAAGCTGTGCTGGCTGCCATGCTATCTGCCGCATCTGGTAGATCTCGGCGGTCTCAAACGGCAGATTTAGAGCATTCAGCGTCTGTTCGAAGCCCGCGTCTCGCGGCGAGCCTGCCAGATAGCAAATCGTACAGGGCTGGCTCACATCGTTTCGGGTTTTCTCCGCGATCAACTGCGCAAGTGCTGCGCCGTCACTCTCGCCCGTGATAATGGTTTGAAAGCCTGCATCGCGCGCAGCCATTGCGGATGCTTGTCCAACAACGAAAATCGGTTTTTGCAGGCTTGCCGAGAGATCGTCGCCGACGTTCACAAGTGCCCGAATGGCCTCTGCACTTGTGACGGCCAGATAAGCCGGTTCTCTGGTCAAAGCCGCAGTCGCGGCTTCGGTGTCGTAAACCGGGGCGGTCAGCGGTAGGAGGATTGGCTCATGGCCGCGTGCGCGCAAAAGCTCTGCCGTCTTCAGCCCCGATTTTTCCGGGCGGGTGACGACGACGCGCATGGTCAGGTCCAGCTTTCGAAGAAGCTCGTGCCCGCTGCCGCACGCACCTTTTCTCCTGCCGTAAACCCTAAGGTTTCGGCATCTGCGCGTTTGCCGGAAACCTCCACGCCATGCTCGGTCTGGCCGTCTGGGGTCAGGATCAGGCCGTGGAAGTGCAGCATATCGCCGTCGCAGGTCGCATAACCGGCAATCGGCGTGCGGCAGGAGCCATCCAGTGCGGCTAGAAATGCCCGTTCGCATGTCACGGCATCGCTGGTTTCGCGGTGATCGATGGGAGAGAGAAGTTCCTCGATGCGCGTATCGCCAATGCGGGTTTCGAGAGCGATGGCGCCCTGGCCCGGTGCGGGCGGGAATTCTCTTGCATCCAGAACCTCAGTCGGCACCGTCTGCTTTCCAAGCCTGTTGAGGCCGGCCAGCGCCAGCAGGGTTGCATCAGCCATACCATCTTCCAGCTTACGCAGGCGGGTATCCACCAGCCCTCGGAAAATGATGACGTTGATATCAGGCCGCAGGCGGCGGATGAGCGACTGGCGACGAAGCGAGGCAGAGCCGACGGTGGCTGCGTGGGGCAGCTCCATCAATTTGGGTGCCGTTCGGCCAATGAAGGCATCGCGGACATCTTCACGTGGGAGATAGGCAGAAAGATGCAGGCCGTCCGGCAGCCGCGTCGACATGTCCTTGGCGCAATGAACCGCGAAATCGAGGTCGCCTGACAGAAGCTGGTTTTCCAGCTCTTCTGTAAACAGGCCCTTGCCGCCGATTTCAGACAGAGGCCGGTCCGTTACGCGGTCGCCCTTTGTGGAAAGCGGCACGATTTCGAACATATCCTGCGGCAGACCGTGGGCAGCCATCAGCCGGTCACGGGTCTCGATGGCCTGCACCAGCGCAAGGGGGCTGCCGCGTGTGCCGATTCGGAAAGGTTTTGTTTGCATCCGCTTCTATCCATTGTTACCGGAGGTGTTCGTACCCAAGTTTCTGAAACACCGCAATCAACGAACCGACCGATGACCCCCTTTCTTCGAATCCTTGGCATTGAGACCAGTTGTGACGAAACCGCTGCATCTATTGTGGTTCGGCACGCTGACGGCCGGGGTGAGATCATCTCTGACGTCGTTTTGTCGCAGCTGGAAGAACACAGCGCCTATGGTGGCGTGGTACCGGAAATTGCGGCGCGGGCCCATGTGGAGGCGCTCGATACGCTGGTTGAGGAAGCGCTGGCAGAGGCGGGCGTGACCCTTGCCGATGTCGATGCCATTGCCGCCACCTCCGGCCCAGGCCTCATCGGTGGGCTGATCGTCGGGCTGATGACCGGCAAGGCCATAGCCATGGCTGCGGGCAAGCCGCTTTACGCCATCAACCATCTGGAAGGCCATGCGCTGACGGCGCGGCTGACGGATGGCCTGTCCTTTCCCTATCTCATGCTGCTTGTATCAGGTGGGCATACGCAGCTCATTCTGGTGCGTGGTGTCGGCCAATATGAACGGTGGGGCACGACGATAGATGACGCGCTCGGCGAAGCCTTTGACAAGACCGCCAAGCTGTTGGGCCTGCCTTACCCCGGCGGCCCTGCGGTCGAAAAAATGGCGGCCGGTGGCAATGCGAACCGTTTTGCGCTTCCACGCCCGATGGTGGGTGAAGCGCGGCTCGATTTTTCCTTTTCCGGCCTGAAGACGGCTGTTCGCCAGGCGGCGACGGCCATTGCACCGCTGTCCGATCAGGATATTGCCGATATCTGCGCGTCCTTCCAAAAGGCGGTGTCGCGCACATTGAAGGACAGGATCGGTCGCGGCCTGCAACGCTTTCTGGAGGAATTTCCAGAGGTTGAAGGCGGTCCGGCACTGGTGGTCGCGGGTGGCGTCGCCGCCAACCAGGAAATACGCCGCACCTTGCAGGAGCTTTGCGACCATCACCGGTTCCGCTTCATCGCGCCACCCCTGCAGCTTTGCACTGACAATGCGGCCATGATTGCCTGGGCGGGGCTTGAGCGCATGGCGCTTGGCATGGAGCCAGACAGTTTCGATGTGCAACCGCGCTCACGCTGGCCGCTGGATGCGCAGGCGCAAACGCTTGTCGGATTTGGCAGGCGGGGGGCAAAGGCATGACAGAGCGGGCAAAGATCGTCGTCATCGGTTCCGGCGCTTTCGGCACAGCCATTGCCGTGGTTGTTGCGCTGGAAGACCGCCACGATGTCACGCTGCTGGGCCGCGACGCCGGATTGATGGCGGATCTTGCTGTCGATGGTGTGCATGAGGCGGCCCTTCCCGGCATTTCCCTGCCGGATGCCCTGCAATATTCTGCTGAGCCGGATGTGCTGCGGGATGCCGACATCGTGCTCTTCGCCATGCCATCCCAAGCGCAGGCCGATGCGGCGCGTCACTATGGTCCTTATCTGGCTAAGGATGCCGTCGTCGTCACCTGCGCCAAGGGTATCGACCGATCATCTGGCCATCTGCTGACCGATGTGCTGGAGCGCGAACTGCCGCATCATTCGGTTGCTGTTCTCTCCGGTCCGGGTTTTGCAGCCGATATTGCCAAGGGATTGCCAACCGCCATGGCCGTTGCTGCTGCCGAGGCAGGCGTGGCCGAGCGGCTGGCGCAGATGGTCTCCGGGCGCACCTTCCGGCTCTATGCGTCGACGGACCGAACCGGCGTCCAGCTGGGCGGTGCCTTGAAGAATGTTCTCGCCATTGCCGGGGGCATCGTCGAAGGCGCAGGGCTCGGCGATTCGGCGCGGGCTGCGCTAATTTCTCGGGGTCTCGCCGAAATGTCACGGCTGTGTGTTGCCATGGGCGGCGAGGCGGATACGGTTCGCGGCCTCTCCGGTCTTGGTGATCTGGTCTTGACTGCAACCAGCCATCAATCACGCAACCTGCGTTTCGGTATCTTGCTGGGGCAGGGGCAAGACCCGGCCTCTTTCCATGGCGGGCTGGTTGAGGGTGCCTATGCGGCATCCGTCGCCTCACGCCTTGCCGACAGCCTTTGTGTCGATATGCCTATAACGGATGCGGTCGCAGCCATTATCGACGGCAAGCTCGATATCAAAACCGCCATTCAACAATTGATGTCACGGCCTATCACCACGGAATAGGCCCTTAGAGAGGAAACGAAAATGCTGTTTGCCTTCATCTGCAAAGACAAGCCTGATCACCTGCATGTGCGCATGGAAACTCGCCCTGTTCACCTAGAGCATCTGAACAAGCTCAACGCCGAGGGTACCTTGAAGATGGCCGGTCCGTTCCTGGACGCCGACGGCAAGCCCAATGGCAGCCTTGTGATCGTTGAGGCAGCCGACATCGACGCGGCCAAAGCGCTGGCCGATGCCGACCCTTACGCCAAGGCCGGCCTTTTCGAGAGCGTTGATGTGAAGCCCTATAATTGGGTCTTCAACAATCCTGGAGCGTGAGCAGCATGGCGAATTACTGGCTTTTCAAATCCGAACCCTTCAAGTGGTCCTGGGAACAGCAGAAGGCGAAGGGTGAGGCGGGCGAGGAATGGACCGGCGTTCGCAACTACCAGGCGCGCAACAACATGCGTGCCATGAAGATTGGCGACAAGGGTTTCTTCTATCATTCCAATGAAGGCTTGGACGTTGTCGGCATTGTCGAGGTGTGCGAATTATCGCAGCCAGATACGACGGCTGAAGGCGACGCGCGCTGGGACTGCGTGCACATCAAAGCCGTTTGCGATATGCCACAATCTGTCTCGCTGAAGGATGTGAAGGCCAACCCCAATCTTGAGAATATGGCGCTGGTAACCTCCATGCGCCTCTCGGTGCAGCCGGTGACGGAAGAGGAGTATCTCGAGGTCTGCCGGATGGGTAATCTCGATAAGCCTCCCCGTTCGCCGGACTGAATGGATTGAAAACCGACCCGAAGGTCTTTATCCGCAGCAATACGAGCATCATGACGCCGCCGCATGTGCCTGAAATACGGCTGCATCTGGCTAGTGAAGCCCATGAACTTTGGCTGAAGACGGAAGACGAGTTGCAGGAGATTGGTTTGCCGCCGCCATTCTGGGCCTTCGCCTGGGCTGGCGGGCAAGGGCTTGCCCGTTACATCCTCGATCGTCCCGAGGTGGTCGCCGGAAAGCGCGTGTTGGATTTTGCCAGCGGCTCCGGGCTGGTTGCCATCGCGGCTGCGAAAGCCGGAGCCCTGAGCGTGCTCGCTGTCGACATCGACCCATGGGCCAAAGCGGCCATCGCCCTCAATGCGGCTGAAAACCATGTCGAGATTGGATTTTGCGGCGATGATATCGTCGGCACCGAGGTCGATACAGATGTGATCCTGGCGGGTGACGTGTTCTATGACCGAGCCTTCGCCGAGGTTCTAACCCCCTGGTTTTTAGACCTAACGCAGAATGGCAAGGCTGTTCTGGTGGGAGACCCGGGGCGAGCCTATCTCCCAAGAACGCAGCTGCGAAACTGCGCGACCTATGAGGTGCCGGTAACGCGCGCGCTGGAAGACAGCGATGTGAAGAAAACAACCGTCTGGCGATTTGTTTTGCCAACGAGCGCTCTGTGATCACGGCCGGATGACGCAGACACCGGCTTCATAAGAACAGGCCTCATCCATCGTTCTCGCATTGATGCGGATGATCGCCGGGCGCGTCCAATTGCCTGTAGTGCGCGCGGCGTTGTTGATGGCGCCTTCTGCGCTCACATAGCTGCCGTTTTTGCGTGCGCGCATAGTGTGGGTGCTGCCCGCATAGGTTCCCACGTCTCGAATATGGGACGGCAATCCATTTCCTCCGTAATAGGATTGTTGCTTTTGCCTGCTACTATGATCAGACCTCTCATGCTCCACATGATCTGTCGCGTGGGCGTGATTTGCGACCATGATCGGGCCTAAAACGGCTAGGATGATCGGGGCGATTCGGATTGATAACATGAAATTCAATCTCCAGATTTTCGTTTTCATGACGCCAGGAAAAGCGTAAATTATTTTACGTAAACGTAAGAAAAAATCCGCGTGTTCGACTGGAAATGCTGATAAATTGTTTTTGGGTCCATCAAATTTCAAAGATTCTTTAAGCCACAATCGATTAAATTCGTTTCGGCCCTCCGATTGCGCTTGTGGTGATGGCGCGGTGCTATTAAAGGTCGCGACTGGTGCAATGCACATTATTCCGTCATGTGCGTTGTTTGGGGCGCCCGAGTTTCGTGGTGCAGGAACGCCGTGAGGATTATATGGCGAATACGACAAACAATCGGCCATTGTCGCCGCATCTTGAAATCTACCGGATGATCCCGACAATGTTGGCGTCAATCGTGCACCGTATTACGGGCGCGGCGCTCTACTTCGGCACAGTTCTGGTTGCCTGGTGGCTGATCGCCACGGCGTCTGGCGTGGATGCCTATAGCTGGGTGCAGTGGGCGATGAGCTCCATCATCGGAAAAATCATACTGATTGGATATACCTGGGCGCTTGTGCATCACATGCTGGGCGGTCTTCGCCACTTCATGTGGGACCTTGGCCATGGATTTGAAAAACACTTTACCACAAAGCTTGCCAAGGCATCCTTCGTGGCCTCGATCTGTCTGACCGCGCTGATCTGGGCGATTGCCCTGATCGTGCGCTGAGGAGATATTACCATGGATATGCGTACACCTCTCAACAAGGTTCGCGGCCTCGGCTCTGCCAAGGAAGGCACCGAGCATTTCTGGCGTCAACGCGTGACGGCAGTTGCCAACGTTCCTTTGATGATCTTCTTCGTCGTGTTTCTCGTCATGTATGGCGGCGCACCCTACGAAGAGGTTGTCTCGGCCCTGTCGAATCCGCTTGTTGGCGTGATCATGGCTCTTGTCGTCGTCTCCGGCATTATCCACATGAAGCTGGGCATGCAGGTCATCATTGAAGACTATGTGCACGCGGAAATGATGAAGCTGGGTCTTTTGATGCTCAACACCTTTTTCTCGGTGATCATGGCCGGCCTCTGTCTCTTCGCCGTTCTGAAAATCGCATTCGCAGGATAACCGTCATGGCATCGATCAGTTCACCTTCTCAGAACGGCAAGGCCTATACCTACGTCGACCATTCCTATGATGTCATCGTCGTTGGCGCTGGCGGTGCCGGTCTTCGCGCGACGCTGGGCATGGCCGAGCAGGGCTTCAAGACAGCCTGCATCACCAAGGTCTTCCCGACCCGTTCCCACACCGTTGCGGCGCAGGGCGGCATTGCCGCATCGCTCAACAACATGACGCCAGACAGCTGGCAGTGGCACCTTTACGATACCGTCAAGGGTTCCGACTGGCTGGGCGACGTGGACGCCATGCAGTACCTTGCCATGGAAGCTCCAAAGGCTGTCTATGAGCTTGAGCATTACGGCGTGCCGTTCTCGCGTAACGCCGAAGGCAAGATTTACCAGCGCCCATTCGGCGGCCACATGCAGAATTACGGCGAAGGCCCGCCAGTTCAGCGCACATGCGCTGCTGCCGACCGTACCGGCCACGCCATTCTGCACACGCTTTATGGCCAGTCGCTGCGCCACAATGCGGAATTCTTCATCGAATATTTCGCGCTCGACCTCATCATGTCCGAGGATGGCAGCCGCTGCACAGGCGTTGTTGCCTGGAACCTCGATGACGGCACCATCCATCGCTTTTCGGCCAAGATGGTTGTTCTGGCGACGGGCGGTTATGGTCGCGCCTACTTCTCTGCGACATCGGCTCACACCTGCACGGGTGATGGCGGCGGCATGATTGCCCGCGCCGGCCTGCCGCTTCAGGATATGGAGTTCGTTCAGTTCCACCCCACCGGTATTTACGGCGCTGGCTGTCTGATTACCGAAGGCGCGCGCGGGGAGGGCGGTTATCTCGTCAACTCAGAAGGCGAGCGCTTCATGGAGCGCTACGCGCCATCCGCCAAGGATCTCGCCTCGCGTGACGTCGTCTCGCGTTGCATGACCATGGAAATTCGTGAAGGCCGTGGCGTTGGCAAGAACAAGGACCACATCTTCCTTCATCTCGATCACCTCGATCCGGCGATCCTGCACGAGCGTCTCCCCGGCATTTCCGAAAGCGCCAAGATTTTCGCAGGCGTGGACGTGACGCGCGAGCCGATCCCGGTTCTGCCGACTGTTCACTACAATATGGGCGGTATTCCGACCAACTATTGGGGTGAGGTGCTGAACGCCGACAGCGAAAACCCGGAACGCATCATTCCCGGCATCATGGCCGTGGGTGAAGCCGGTTGCGCATCCGTTCACGGTGCAAACCGTCTGGGCTCCAACTCGCTGATCGACCTTGTCGTGTTCGGTCGCGCTGCCGCCATCCGTGCCGCTGAAGTGATTGACCGCGCAAGCGCCATTCCGTCGCTCAACGTTGCTGCCTGTGACAAGATCATGGAGCGCTTCGACCGTTTGCGCAATGCCAATGGTGGCACGCCAACCGCCGTGTTGCGTGACAAGATGCAGCGCGCCATGCAGGACGACGCTGCTGTGTTCCGCACACAGGAATCCCTGGAAAGCGGTTGCAAGCGCATTTCCGCCATCTGGAAAGAACTGCCGGACCTCAAGGTGACCGACCGCTCGATGGTGTGGAATTCCGATCTGGTTGAAACGCTCGAACTCGAAAACCTCATGGCAAACGCCATCACCACGGTTTACGGCGCTGAAGCCCGTAAGGAAAGCCGTGGCAGCCATGCGCGTGAAGACTTCGTTGATGGTCCATTTGGTGGCCGGGACGACGTCAACTGGCGCAAGCACACGCTGGCATGGGTCAATGCCGAAGGTGACGTGAAGCTGGACTACCGGCCGGTGCATACCGAACTGATTGCCGATGGCATCGATCTTCAGAAGATCGCGCCAAAAGCACGCGTCTACTGATTGAGAGGAATTGGACATGGTTGAACTGACTCTCCCCAAGAACTCTCAGATGACCGAAGGCAAGGTCTGGCCCAAGCCGGCAGGCGCGAAGAACGTTCGCGAGTACCGCGTTTACCGCTGGAACCCTGACGATAACGCGAATCCACGCATCGATACCTATTACATCGATGTGGACGATTGCGGCCCGATGGTTCTCGATGCGCTTTTGTACATCAAGAACAATATCGACCCGACCTTGGCGCTGCGTCGCTCCTGTCGCGAGGGCATCTGCGGCTCCTGCGCCATGAACATCGACGGCACCAATACGCTGGCCTGCACCAAGGGCATGGATGACATTACGGGCACCGTTAAGGTTTACCCGCTGCCGCACATGCCCGTTGTGAAGGATCTCGTTCCTGATCTTTCCAACTTCTATGCGCAGCACCGTTCCATCGAGCCGTGGTTGAAGACGGTGTCTCCGACCCCTGCCAAGGAATGGAAGCAGAGCCATGACGACCGCCAGAAGCTGGACGGTCTTTACGAGTGCATTCTATGCGCCTGCTGCTCCGCCTCCTGTCCGAGCTACTGGTGGAATGGCGACCGTTACCTCGGCCCCGCCGTTCTGCTTCAGGCCTATCGCTGGTTGATTGACAGCCGCGACGAGGCAACAGGCGAGCGTCTGGACAATCTTGAAGATCCGTTCCGCCTCTACCGTTGCCACACGATCATGAACTGCGCACAGGCTTGCCCGAAGGGCTTGAACCCTGCCAAGGCCATCGCCGAAATCAAGAAGATGATGGTCGAGCGCCGGGTCTGACCGCGCAACATATTGAATACCCATCAACAGGCCGCGATTTCCAATCGCGGCCTGTTTGACAATCACAAAGCTGAAATTTTCCGTAAAAATTGAATGAAATTGCAATTTTTGCGGTACCAGCCCGTGCTGGATAATGTTTTGGTAATAATTCAGCCGTTTTGTGTAGACATGTACTTGCCGGACGACAGAGAATCGGGAGCTTGAGATGCAATTCAGATATGTGGTGACGGGTCTTGCGGTCGTTATGAGCCTGGCCGGTTGCCAACGTACCTCCTATGATTACAACAGCAGCAGCAGTGGAAGCGGCAATCCCGGCTATACGCCACCGCTTCAGGCGCAGCCCGTGCCATCGGTACAGTCGGGTGCCTTGCCGCCTCCAGGCGGATCGACACAGTTCCCAACCGCCCCTGCCAACTCGGCACCCGTTAATGTCGCATCGGCTCCGCCTGCGGCGGCAATGGATGTGACCAAGGAAGCTATGGTCGGCAACTGGCGTGTGTCCAATGGCGGTGCCACCTGCGACATGTTCCTGACGTTGACCAACCTGGGAAGCGGCTCGCGTGGCGGCACGCGCGGTTGCAGCGGCGAACTGTCCTCCATGGGATCATGGGAAGTGTCCAACAAGATGGTTCAGTTCAAGAACCGGGCAGGCGACACGATTGGTCGCGTCTACAAGACCGGCGATACCCGTTATGACGGCACGACGAACAGCGGTCAGCCGCTCAGCCTCAGCCGATAATTTGATCACGCGGATGCCGCTGGTGTCCGCGCATGAGGCGCGTTGATGAAGCCATTGCCCGATTACCATCACAGTGTCGTTGAGCAACTCAACGCATTGATCGCATCTGGTACCCTCAAAGCCGATACGGCACAGATGGATGTGGCAACGCGGCTTGATCGCATTCTGACCGATCTTAAAATTCGCAAGCCCGCGAGGAAGAAAAGCGCTCTTGGCTGGCTGTTCGCCAAGAAGGCGGGCCCTGCCGCGTCTGTGAAAGGTCTTTACGTCCATGGCAGCGTCGGGCGTGGCAAGACCATGCTCATGGACATGTTCTTCCATCTGGCGCCGGTAGAAAAGAAACGTCGCTGCCATTTCCACGAATTCATGGCCGATGTGCACAACCGCGTTCATGCGCATCGTCAGCAACTCAAAAACGGCGAGACGAAGCAGGCGGATCCCATTCCGACCGTCGCTGCGCAATTGCTGGCTGAAGCGGAACTGCTTTGCTTTGACGAATTTTCCGTCACCGATATTACCGATGCGATGATTCTCGCGCGCCTGTTCACCGAGTTGTTTGCCAATGGCTGCACACTGGTGACGACATCCAACGTGTTGCCGGACAATCTCTATAAGGATGGGCTGAACCGCAGCCTGTTTCTGCCTTTCATCGATCTGTTGCAGCAGCATGTTGAAGTCGTAACACTTGATAGCCCGACCGATTATCGGATGGAGAAGATCAAGAGCCTGCCGGTTTATGTCACGCCACTGGGGCCTGAGGCCGATCAGGCCATGGATGACGCCTGGGATCATTTGACCGAGGGACATGTCACCTCTCCCACAGAGATCAAGGTGAAGGGGCGCTCCGTCCGCGTGCCAGCGGCTGCGGGCCGTGTTGCGCGGTTTTCCTTCTCGGATCTGTGCGAAAAGCCGCTCGGGGCATCCGACTTTCTGGCGATTGCCCATCGCTTCGACACGGTTTTTCTCGATCATGTGCCCTTGCTCAGCGCCGACCGGCGCAACGAGACGAAGCGGTTCATTATCCTGATTGATGCCTTCTACGACCAAACGGTCCGTTTGATCGTGTCTGCCGCAGCGATGCCCGAAGACTTGCTCGGCAAGCGCAAAGGCACCGAGGGTTTCGAATTTGACCGGACTGCGTCGCGCCTGTTTGAGATGCGCAGCGCTGATTACCTTGCGCTGCACAATGAGAAACGCCAGCAACATGACGATTTGGTAACATAATTTCTTACGTTTACGTAAGTTATTTATGATCTAAACGATTGAAAATGTTACGCTCGAAAGTATCTATTGCCATTTATGGCCAATAACGATAAGTCGAGTGCGACAATTTAGAGCTGTCATGCATTGACGGCGAAATTAAATTGAAGCTTGAGAGGAAGCATTCGATGTCTCGCAAAAAGATTGCACTTATTGGTTCTGGCATGATCGGCGGCACACTGGCCCACTTGGCCAGCCTGAAGGAGCTGGGCGATATCGTCCTCTTCGATATCGCTGACGGCATTCCGCAGGGTAAGGGTCTGGATATTGCCCAGTCCGGCCCAGTCGAAGGTTTCAATGCCAAGCTGACCGGCGCGTCCGATTATGCTGCCATTGAAGGCGCGGATGTTTGCATCGTCACTGCCGGCGTGGCGCGCAAGCCAGGCATGAGCCGCGACGATCTTCTCGGCATCAACCTCAAGGTCATGGAACAGGTCGGCGCTGGCATCAAGAAATATGCTCCAAACGCTTTCGTCATCTGCATCACAAACCCGCTCGACGCAATGGTTTGGGCTTTGCAGAAGTTCTCCGGCCTGCCGAAGAACAAGGTCGTCGGCATGGCTGGCGTTCTCGACAGCGCGCGTTTCCGCCTGTTCCTGTCTGAAGAATTCAACGTTTCCGTTCAGGACGTGACGGCATTCGTTCTCGGTGGTCACGGCGATACCATGGTGCCTTTGGCGCGTTACTCCACGGTCGGCGGCATTCCGTTGACGGACCTCGTCAAGATGGGCTGGCTGACAGCCGAGCGCCTTGAAGAAATCGTTCAGCGCACGCGTGATGGCGGTGCGGAAATCGTCGGCCTGCTCAAGACCGGCTCTGCCTACTACGCACCTGCCGCGTCCGCGATCGAAATGGCTGAATCTTACCTCAAGGACAAGAAGCGCGTTCTGCCTGCTGCGGCCTACCTCTCGGGTCAGTACGGCGTCAACGACATGTATGTCGGCGTACCAACGATCATCGGTGCAGGCGGTATTGAGCGCATCATCGAAATCGAACTCAACAAGGGCGAGGAAGCTGCCTTCCAGAAGTCCGTCGGCGCGGTTGCTGGTCTTTGCGAAGCCTGCATCAACATTGCTCCGTCGCTGAAGTAATTGCCTGACGCATCGGCCTGGAAATCGAAATCGATTTCCTAAAGCGCGCTGCGTAGATTCAACAGTTTAGAGCGTCCTTCTGCATCTGAGGATGCAGAGCGTTCTAAGTGGCTACAAACAGGGATTAATCCATGAATATTCATGAGTATCAGGCCAAAGCGCTTCTGAAGGGCTATGGTGCGCCAGTGGCCGAAGGGGTTGCTATTCTCAAAGTTGAGGAAGCCGAAGCTGCGGCAAAGCAGCTTCCTGGCCCACTTTACGTCGTCAAGAGCCAGATTCACGCTGGTGGTCGCGGCAAGGGTAAGTTCAAGGAACTCGGCCCTGACGCAAAGGGCGGCGTTCGTCTTGCCAAGTCCATCGAGGAAGTCATTTCTCACGCCAAGGACATGCTGGGCAACACGCTGGTTACCGCTCAGACCGGCGATGCCGGCAAGCAGGTCAACCGTCTCTACATCGAAGACGGCGCCGATATTGACCGCGAACTTTACTGCTCGCTGTTGGTAGACCGCTCGGTCGGCCAGGTCGCATTCGTGGTTTCCACGGAAGGCGGCATGGACATCGAAGCTGTTGCGCATGACACGCCTGAGAAGATCCACACGATTGCGATCGAGCCTGAAGCTGGTGTGACGGCTGAGAACGTTGCTGCGATTTCGAAGGCTCTCGAGCTTTCGAGCGCTGCTGCCGAAGACGCAAAGGCGCTCTTCCCTGCGCTCTACAAGGCCTTCGTCGAAAAGGACATGGCGCTTCTGGAAGTCAACCCGCTGATCGTCATGAAGGACGGCCATCTGCGCGTTCTCGATGCCAAGATGTCTTTCGATGGCAACGCGCTTTTCCGCCACGATGACGTCAAGCTTCTGCGCGATGAAACCGAAGAAGACGCCAAGGAAATCGAAGCCTCCAAGTGGGACCTCGCCTATGTGGCGCTCGATGGCAACATCGGCTGCATGGTCAATGGTGCCGGTCTTGCCATGGCAACGATGGATATCATCAAGCTGTACGGCAAAGAGCCTGCAAACTTCTGCGACGTCGGCGGTGGCGCTGGTAAGGAAAAGGTTGCGGCTGCGTTCAAGATCATCACGGCTGACCCGAAGGTCGAGGGCATCCTCGTCAACATCTTCGGCGGCATCATGAAGTGCGACGTTATTGCCGAAGGCGTTATCGCTGCGGTGAAGGAAGTCGGCCTGACGGTTCCACTCGTCGTGCGTCTCGAAGGCACCAATGTCGAACTCGGCAAGAAGCTCCTGAACGAATCGGGTCTTGCGATTACGGCTGCTGACGACCTGGACGATGCAGCCAAGAAGATCGTTGCGGCGATCAACGGCTAATTGAGGGACTGGAAATAATGTCTATTCTTGTAAACAAAGACACCAAGATCCTCGTTCAGGGTCTGACCGGCAAGACCGGCACATTCCACACCGAACAGGCGCTTGCTTATTACGGCACGCAGATGGTCGGCGGTATTCACCCCAAGAAGGGTGGCGAAACATGGACCGGTTCCAAGGGTGAAAGCCTGCCGATCTATGCTTCCGTTGCTGAAGCCAAGGAAAAGACCGGCGCTGACGCATCGGTGATTTACGTGCCGCCAGCAGGCGCTGCAGATGCGATCATCGAAGCCATCGAAGCGGAAATTCCGTTCATCACCTGCATCACCGAAGGCATTCCGGTCATGGATATGGTCCGCGTCAAGGCTCGCCTCGACCGCTCCAAGTCGCGCCTGCTCGGCCCTAACTGCCCAGGCATCATGACACCCGAAGAATGCAAGATCGGCATCATGCCGGGCTCCATCTTCCGCAAGGGTTCGGTTGGTATCGTTTCGCGCTCCGGCACACTGACCTACGAAGCCGTGTTCCAGACATCGAACGAAGGCCTCGGCCAGACAACGGCTGTTGGCATTGGCGGCGACCCGGTCAAGGGTACCGAGTTCATCGACATCCTGGAAATGTTCCTCGCTGACGAAGCAACACAGTCGATCATCATGATCGGCGAAATCGGTGGTGCTGCGGAAGAAGAAGCAGCGCAGTTCCTGATCGACGAAGCCAAGAAGGGCCGTAAGAAGCCAATGGCAGGCTTCATCGCTGGTCGTACCGCACCAAAGGGCCGCACCATGGGCCACGCCGGTGCTGTCGTTTCCGGCGGCAAGGGTGACGCGGAATCCAAGATCGCTGCGATGGAAGCAGCTGGGATCAAGGTTTCGCCATCCCCAGCACGCCTTGGCAAGACACTGGTCGAAGTCCTCAAGGGCTGAGATATCACGAATTTGGCAGCGGGCAGGGGTCGTTAACGACAGCCTGCCCGCTGCCGCAGGAAAGACTGGCGCGAAAGCGTCAGAGAAATAAAGCGGCAGGCCGAAACGGTCATCAACGGGATTGAGGAGGCGGGCGAATACGTCCGCGAAAACACCATGGCAAGGCAAGACGCCAACGAGCAGTTTCAGATCACGTCGTTTCTAGACGGCGCGAATGCAGCCTATATCGAGCAGCTCTACGCCCGGTACGAGGAAGATCCTTCCTCCGTTTCTCCAGAGTGGCAGAGCTTCTTCAAAGGGCTTTCCGACAATCCTGAAGATGTGAAGAGAGCCGCACAGGGTGCATCCTGGCAGCGCTCCAACTGGCCGATCGCCGCCAATGGCGAGCTGATTTCGGCGCTGGATGGCAACTGGGCCACCGTTGAAAAGGTTATCGAGAAGAAGGTTCAGGCCAAGGCGGAAGCCAAGAGCGCTGAAACCGGCAAGGGCGTGAGCGAAGCCGAAGTTCTGACAGCGACACGCGATAGCGTGCGCGCCATCATGATGATCCGTGCTTACCGCATGCGCGGCCATTTGCACGCCAAGCTCGACCCGCTTGGCATTGCCAGCGCCGTTGAAGATTATAACGAATTGTCTCCGAAGTCCTACGGCTTCGAAGAAAGCGATTACGACCGCAAGATTTTCATCGATAACGTTCTAGGTCTCGAATACGCGACCGTTCGTGAGATGATCGAGATTCTTGAGCGTACCTACTGCTCGACGCTCGGTGTCGAATTCATGCATATTTCGAGCCCGGAAGAAAAGGGCTGGATTCAGGAACGCATCGAAGGCCCGGACAAGGGTGTTGCTTTCACCGCCGAAGGCAAGAAAGCGATCCTGTCCAAGCTGGTTGAAGCCGAAGGCTACGAGCAGTTCCTCGATGTTCGCTTCAAGGGCACCAAGCGTTTCGGTCTCGATGGTGGCGAATCACTCATCCCGGCTCTGGAACAGATCATCAAGCGTGGTGGTCAGGATGGTCTCGAAGAAGTCGTACTGGGCATGGCGCACCGTGGCCGCCTCAACGTTCTCACCAACGTCATGGGCAAGCCGCACCGCGCGGTGTTCCACGAATTCAAGGGTGGTTCGTTCAAGCCTGACGACGTTGAAGGTTCCGGCGACGTGAAGTACCACCTTGGTGCATCGTCCGACCGCGAATTCGATGGCAACAAGGTTCACCTGTCGCTGACGGCCAACCCGTCGCACCTTGAAATCGTCAACCCTGTTGTCATGGGCAAGGCCCGCGCCAAGCAGGACCAGCTTGCCAAGGTGTGGGATGGCGATACCATTCCGCTGTCCGAGCGCGCCAAGGTTCTGCCATTGCTGCTGCATGGCGATGCTGCCTTTGCTGGTCAGGGTGTGGTTGCCGAAATTCTCGGTCTGTCCGGCCTGCGCGGTCACCGCGTTGCTGGCACCATGCACTTCATCATCAACAACCAGATTGGCTTTACGACGAACCCCGGCTTCTCGCGGTCTTCGCCCTATCCGTCAGACGTTGCAAAGATGATCGAAGCGCCGATCTTCCACGTTAATGGTGATGATCCGGAAGCTGTGGTCTATGCGGCCAAGGTTGCAACCGAATACCGCATGAAGTTCCATAAGCCGGTCGTCATCGACATGTTCTGCTACCGCCGCTTCGGCCACAATGAGGGCGATGAGCCGTCCTTCACGCAGCCAAAGATGTACAAGGTTATCCGCGCTCACAAGACGGTCGCGAACCTCTATGCGGAACGCTTGATTGCCGAAGGTCTGCTGACTGACGGTGAATTCGAAAAGATGAAGGCCGATTGGCGCGCCAATCTGGAGCAGGAATTCGAAGCAGGCCAGAGCTACAAGCCGAACAAGGCCGACTGGCTTGATGGTCAGTGGTCGGGTCTGCGCGCTGCTGATAACGCAGATGAGCAGCGTCGTGGCAAGACCGGCGCTCCGATGAAGCAATTGAAGGAAATCGGTCGCAAGCTGTCGACCATTCCTGAAGGTTTCAAGGCGCACAAAACCATTCAGCGCTTCATGGAAAACCGGGCCAACATGATCGAGACCGGTGAAGGTCTTGACTGGGCGATGGCTGAAGCCATGGCATTCGGTTCGCTCGTGGTGGACGGACACAAGATCCGTTTGTCCGGTCAGGATTGCGAGCGCGGCACCTTCTCGCAGCGTCACTCGGTTCTCTACGATCAGGAGAGCGAAGAGCGCTACATTCCGCTGGCAAACCTCGCGCCAACGCAGGCTCGCTACGAAGTCATCAACTCGATGCTGTCTGAAGAAGCCGTGCTCGGGTTCGAATACGGCTACTCACTGGCGCGTCCGAATGCGCTGACGCTTTGGGAGGCCCAGTTCGGTGACTTCGCCAATGGTGCGCAGGTCGTGTTTGACCAGTTCATCTCGTCCGGTGAACGCAAGTGGCTCCGCATGTCCGGTCTCGTCTGCCTTCTGCCGCATGGCTATGAAGGTCAGGGTCCGGAACACTCGTCTGCCCGTCTGGAACGCTGGTTGCAGATGTGCGCCGAGGACAATATGCAGGTCGCAAACGTGACCACGCCGTCCAACTACTTCCACATCCTTCGCCGTCAGGTGAAGCGCGACTTCCGCAAGCCGCTGATTCTGATGACCCCGAAGTCCCTGTTGCGCCACAAGCGTGCGACGTCTTCGCTGACGGAGCTGGCTGGCGAATCCTCGTTCCACCGCCTGCTGTGGGATGATGCGGAAGTAATCAAGGACGGTCCGATCAAGCTGCAGAAGGATTCCAAGATCCGTCGCGTCGTGCTGTGCACCGGCAAGGTCTATTACGACCTTCTGGAAGAGCGCGAGAAGCGTGGCATCGACGACATCTACCTGCTGCGTATCGAGCAACTCTATCCATTCCCGGCCAAGGCGCTCATCAACGAGCTGTCCCGCTTCCGCAACGCCGAGATGGTCTGGTGCCAGGAAGAGCCGAAGAACATGGGTGCGTGGTCGTTCATCGACCCTTATCTGGAATGGGTTCTCGCCCATATCGATGCCAAGTACCAGAAGGTCCGTTACACGGGTCGTCCGGCTGCGGCATCGCCAGCAACGGGCCTGATGTCCAAGCACCTCGCGCAGCTCGCGGCATTCCTGGAAGACGCGCTGGGAGAGTGAAAACTCTCCCGCCTGCACCCTTCACAACCGATATTTGATGAAACGGAACTAGATCATGGCCACTGAAATCCGCGTACCAACCCTCGGCGAGTCCGTCAGCGAAGCGACTGTCGGCACCTGGTTCAAAAAGGTTGGCGATACCGTCAAGGCTGACGAGCCGCTGGTAGAGCTGGAAACCGACAAGGTTACCGTTGAAGTCCCAGCGCCTGCTTCCGGCGTTCTCACAGAAATCGTTGCACAGAACGGCGAGACCGTTGGTCTTGACGCGCTGCTCGGCCAAATCGCTGAAGGTGCAGCCGGCGCTGCTCCATCCGCACCTGCGGCTGCACCGGCAAAGGCTCCAGAAGCTGCACCGGCTGCTGCTGCACCTGCCGCTGTTTCTTCTGCACCAAGCTCCATGCCACCAGCACCGGCTGCTGGAAAGCTGCTTGCTGAAAACAATCTGTCGGCCGATCAGGTTGACGGTTCCGGCAAGCGTGGCCAGGTCCTGAAGGGTGATGTTCTGGCAGCTGTTGCCAAGGGCACATCCGCTCCTGCAGCAGCACCTGCTGCTGTTTCCGCGCCACGTCCGGCTTCTTCCGAGGGCGATGCTGTGCGCGAAGAGCGCGTGAAGATGACGCGCCTGCGCCAGACCATTGCGCGCCGCCTGAAGGACGCACAGAACACAGCCGCGATGCTGACCACTTACAATGAAGTGGACATGACTGCGGTCATGGAACTGCGCAATCGCTACAAGGACGTGTTCGAGAAGAAGCATGGCGTCAAGCTCGGCTTCATGGGCTTCTTCACAAAGGCTGTGACGCACGCTCTGAAGGAACTGCCAGCCGTCAACGCTGAAATCGATGGCAACGACATCATCTACAAGAACTATTGTCACGTCGGCATGGCTGTCGGCACGGATAAGGGCCTTGTGGTTCCTGTTATCCGCGATGCCGATCAGCGCTCCATCGCTGGCGTTGAAAAGGAACTGGGTCGTCTTGCCAAGGCAGCACGCGATGGTTCGCTGGGCATGGCAGACATGCAGGGCGGCACCTTCACCATCACCAATGGTGGTGTCTATGGTTCGCTGATGTCCTCGCCGATCCTCAACGCGCCACAGTCCGGTATTCTGGGCATGCACAAGATCCAGGATCGTCCGGTTGCCATTGGCGGTCAGGTCGTGATCCGTCCGATGATGTATCTCGCGCTCTCCTACGATCACCGCATCGTTGATGGCAAGGAAGCCGTGACATTCCTCGTTCGCGTCAAGGAAAGCCTTGAGGATCCAGAGCGTCTGGTTCTCGATCTCTGATCGAACTTGCTTTTTCCATCAGCGGGGTTTCAACTGGAGTCCCGCTGATACTGTTTCAGGAGCCTGCATATGCAGCCCACGTTTCTTGCCGCATCACCTTTTTTGCCCCTCATCGGGATAAGCGTCCTTATTCTGATTGCCCATATCGTCTTGCAGGCCATGGCCGCGACGAAGGAGTTCGGTTCGCAATGGAATGCCGGTCCCCGGGACGAGGGTAAAAAAGTCGAGGGCAAGCTGGCGGGCAGAGCTGAGCGTGCCAGTGCAAACTTCCGGGAAACCTACCCGGCATTCATAGCATTGGCCTTTGGTGTGATCATGGCGGGCGATCCGGCCGGACTGGCGCTGATCGGCGCTTGGCTATGGATCATCTGCCGCATCGTCTATATCCCGCTCTATCTGGCAGGCATTCCATATATCAGGTCTCTGGTCTGGATCGGCTCGATGATCGGACTTTTGTTGATGCTGTTCGTGTTGCTGTTCTAGGGGACGTTTGATGCATCCATATCTGATCGAGCTCGCATCCCTGATGGCGATCTTCTCTTTTGCGATCGTGTCGCCAGGGGCTGACCTTGCCATGGTCATGCGTCAGGCCATCGTGCATGGACGCCGCCAGGCCATCATCACAAGCTTTGGCGTCGGCACATCGTTGATGTTCCATGTGACTTATACCATCCTTGGCCTCGGACTGATCATTTCCCAATCCGTCTACCTGTTTAACATCGTGAAATGGTTCGGCGTTGCCTACCTGATCTATATCGGCGTCAAGTCGCTGCGCGCCAGCAAGACCGATATGACAGTCGCGACAAATGAAGGTGATGAACCGCGCCTAAGCGAGCAATCTGCCGTCAAGGCCTTCACGCTGGGCTTTGCTGCCAATGCGCTCAACCCGAAGCCGGTGTTTTTCTTTCTGTCCATCTTCTCGACGGTGGTCGGTGCTCACACGCCTATCGCCATCAAATTCGGTTACGGCCTTGTCATGGCCAGTTGCCTCATCGTCTGGTTCATCGCTGTCAGCATGTTCATGACGACGCCGCGGATGCGCGCCGCTTTCGGTCGCGCCAGCCAATGGATTGATCGCACCAGCGGCGTGGTGTTCATTGCTCTTGGCATCAAGCTGGCAACGGAAAAAGCCGCCTGATATTGCGGCCCGGAGGATTGAACACATGATCGATGGACCCGTTCTCGTTGTCACCGGTGGCAGCCGCGGCATTGGCGCGTCCGTGGCTTTGAAAGCGGCTGAGCGCGGCTGGCGTGTTCTGATCAATTACGTGTCCAACGAAGCCGCGGCGCAAGCTGTTGCCGGCGAGATTGCCGACAAGGGCGGTGTTGCCCGCATCATCAAGGGCGATACGGGCCATGAAGACGGCATTGCTGCTATTTTCAAAGCGGTTGACACTGAGTTTGGCCGCATAGACGGGCTGGTCAACAATGCCGGTGTGGTCGATGTGACAGCGCGTGTCGATGAGTTTTCCCGTGAGCGATTGGACCGCATGTTCGCCATCAATGTGATTGGCAAGATTCGCTGCGCATCCGAGGCCGTCAAGCGCATGTCCACGCGGCATGGCGGGCAGGGCGGTTCCATCGTCAACATATCCTCCGCCGCAGCGGTGCTGGGCAGCCCCGGGCAATATGTGGACTACGCTGCCTCAAAGGGCGCGGTGGATACGTTCACGATTGGCCTTGCGCGCGAAGTCGCCAATGAGGGCATTCGCGTCAATGCGATCCGTCCCGGCATCATCGATACCGACATCCACGCGTCCGGCGGCTTGCCGGATCGCGCCAGAGATCTGGCCCATCTGGTGCCTATGCAGCGCCCCGGAACGGCCAGTGAAATTGCAGATTCGGTTTTATACCTGCTCTCGCCAGAGGCATCTTATGTCACTGGGGCAATATTGAATGTGAGTGGCGGCAGATAGACGCCAATAACGAAGGAAATTACAATGGCTTATGATGTAGTTGTTATCGGTACCGGCCCCGGCGGATATGTTTGCGCCGTCAAGGCAGCGCAGCTCGGACTGAAGGTTGCCGTAATCGAAAAGCGTGCGACCTATGGCGGCACTTGCCTCAACGTCGGCTGCATTCCGTCCAAGGCCCTGCTGCACGCATCCGAGGTCTTCGCGCATGTTGCCCATGGTGTGGACAGCCTCGGCGTTGAGGTATCTGCGCCTACGCTCAACCTCGACAAGATGATGGCGCATAAGGACGGCGTGGTGAAGGCCAATGTCGATGGCGTCGCATTCCTGTTCAAGAAGAACAAGATCGATACATTCCAGGGTCTCGGCAAGGTTGTCGGCGCTGGTAAGGTTTCGGTCACGAGCGACAATGGCGATGTGCAGGAAATCGAAACTAAGAACATCGTGATCGCAACCGGTTCCGACATTGCAGGCATTCCCGGCGTCCAGGTCGATATTGATGAGCAGGTCATCGTATCCTCCACTGGCGGCATTGCGCTGACCAAGGTGCCGGAAAAGATGATCGTTGTTGGCGGCGGTGTTATCGGACTTGAGCTCGGCTCGGTCTGGTCGCGTCTGGGCGCAAAGGTCACCGTCGTTGAATATCTCGACAACATTCTTGCTGGCATGGATGGCGAGTTGTCCAAGCAGGCGCAGCGTCTGTTTGCCAAGCAGGGCATTGATTTCAAGATGGGTGCGAAGGTCACCGCGGTTGAAAAGTCTGGTGATGGCGCCAAGGTCGTGTTCGAGCCGGTTAAGGGCGGCGCTGCTGAAACGCTCGACGCCAATGTCGTGTTGATTGCCACGGGCCGCAAGCCTTACACCGAAGGCCTTGGTCTGGCCGAAGCGGGCGTTGTTCTTGATAGCCGTGGCCGCGTTGAAATCGATGGCCACTACAAGACCAATGTCGAAGGCATTTATGCCATCGGCGACGTGGTCAAGGGTCCGATGCTGGCGCATAAGGCAGAAGACGAAGGCGTGGCGCTGGCAGAAATTCTCGCTGGTCAGCATGGCCACGTGAATTACGATGTCATTCCCGGTGTCGTTTACACCCAGCCGGAAGTCGCCTCTGTCGGCAAGACGGAAGAAGAACTGAAGGCTGCGGGCATTGCCTACAAGGTTGGCAAGTTCCCGTTCACGGCCAATGGTCGCGCACGCGCCATGCAGGTCACGGATGGTTTCGTCAAAATCCTCGCCGACAAGGAAACAGATCGCGTTCTGGGCGGGCATATTGTCAGCTTCGGTGCTGGCGAACTGATCCAGGAAATCTCCGTGCTGATGGAGTTTGGCGGTTCTTCGGAAGATCTGGGCCGCACCTGCCACGCGCACCCGACCATGTCTGAGGCGGTGAAGGAAGCAGCACTCGCAACCTTCTTCAAGCCAATCCACATGTAAGCTTTGATGCTAACGAAAAGGCCGCAACTCCCTCGGGATTGCGGCCTTTTTTATGCGCGATTTTTATCGTCAGCGTCAGCTTCTGATAGCGTGAAGATACTGGAAGTGCCGGTCATATTGCAGCAGCACGTCCTGAATGAGCTCTTCTTTTGTGAAGCCCATCACATCGTAATCCTGCCCGCCATCCGAAAGGAAAACTTCCGCCCGGTAATAATGCTCAGCCTTTTTGCGGCTGGATTGGCTTTCGAAGAAACTATAACCCGGTGTCGCATACCGGCGCAGGCGAATGCCATAGATGAACTCCTCCGTCTCACCTGGCATGACGGTCAGTCTTAGCCGGTCCTCTCCCTTGTCCACGGTTGAAACCAGCGAACGCTTCTCAAGCTCAAGCGCCACAGCTTCCAGCGCCGGTGTGACGGTATTGGTCAGGAAGGTTTCGGTCTCAGCCTTGCCCGGGTGGTGGAGAATGCCCTGCAACTGCCTCTGCCAGTTGGCAGACTGGCGAGGACGCAGGCTCTGGACCAGTGCGTTCTGGCGCAGACCTTCACGTTGCAGCCCCTTCCACAGACCCCAGCACATCAACAGCATGACAAAGGTGAAAGGCAGAGCACCGGCAATCGAAGCTGTTTGAAGAGCATCGAGGCCGCCGGTCGACAACAGGATCGCGCCAATGACACCTGAGACGATGGCCCAAAATACGCGGCGTGCTGTTGGGCCATCCTCGCGCCCACCCGATGTCAGCGTATCGATAACGAGTGCAGACGAATCAGCACCGGTGACGAAGAAGAACACGATCAGCACCATGGCAAACCATGAAACGTAGACGCCGAACGGGAATTGTTCGAGGAAGACGAAGAGCGCGAGTGTCACGTCCTGTCCGACAGCGTCGGATACTGCAGTGGTTGCTCCGGTCAAGTGCATGGAAATTGCCGTATCGCCGAACACCGTCATCCAGGCGAAGCTGAAGCCTGCTGGAACGAGCAAGACACCGGAGATGAATTCCCTGATAGTGCGTCCCCGTGAAATGCGAGCAATGAACATGCCGACAAAAGGCGACCAGGCAATCCACCAGCCCCAATAGAACAAGGTCCAGTCACCCAGCCATTCGCTCGGACCCGTATTGGGTGCATATGCATACATATAGAAGGTGCGCAGAACGAACTGGTCGAGATAGGCGCCAAGGTTCTGGACGAAAGCGCGCAGAAGGAAGGTCGTCGGTCCCATGACGAAGACGAACAGCATGAGGGCCACAGCCATCATCATGTTCAGGTTGGACAGAAACTTGATGCCCTTATCAAGACCTGTGGCAACAGACAGTGTCGCCATGCCGGTAATCACGACAATGAGCGGCAACTGGATCCAGAAACTGATCGGCCAACCGAGGATGTGGTTGAAGCCCGCATTGACCTGGAGCACGCCGAGCCCGAGCGATGTCGCGACGCCTAAGAGTGTGCCGATAACGGCGAAGATATCCACCGCATTGCCGATCGGGCCGTAGATCCGGTCTCCGATCAGCGGGTAGAGCGCCGAGCGCATGGTGAGCGGCAGGCCATGGCGAAACGAGAAATAGGCAAGCGACAGGCCGATAACGGCATAGACGGCCCATGCGTGCAGTCCCCAGTGGAAATAGCTGATTTCCATGGCGGTGCGGGCGGCTTCAACCGTTGCAGCATCGCCGACCGGCGGTGCAGTGAAGTGTTTGACCGGCTCTGCTACCCCGAAGAACACGAGGCCGATGCCCATGCCTGCGGCGAACAGCATGGAAAACCAAGCGCCATAGCTGTAATCGGGTTCGGAATGGTTGGGGCCGAGCTTGATCTTTCCGTGGCTGGAAAAGCCCAGATACAGCATGAAGATGAGAAAGACGGCGACCGATAGCAGGTAGACCCAGCCGAGTTCAGTGACAATCCATGACTGCGCACCGCTGAACACGGCGGCTGAGCCTTCCGGCGCAACAACTCCGGCAATGACGAAGGCCAGCGTCAGTGCGACCGACCAAATGAAAACCGGTTTGTTGACGCCCTCTGTCAAGCCTACGCGCTTTTGGGCTGACGGTTCCTCTTCTGCCATTCGTTCTTCCCCTCACAAAAAAACAAGCGTTCAGCAACGCAAAGCGCGCCGTTAGCAGGGGGAATGAATTGCGCGCGAGAAAGTTGCATGCGGCGCGAATTTGAAAAATTAGAATATTCTAATTTTACAGTGGGTTACGGAAATGTCAGACCTTACTGAACGGCAGTCAGCATAAAGCCTTTTTCACGCAGAAGCTCCACGACACCGACCTTACCAGGCAAGTGCAGCGCGCCCACAGCCATGAAGACATTGCCTTTTTCCAGATGCGGTGTGGCCCTATCCGCCATCACGTGGTTCCGGTCATTGATGACCCGCTGCTCAAACGCATCATACTCATTCTGGCGCTTAGCAACATTGTCATCGATGCTCTTCATCATCGGCATGATCATTGCTATCTCACCTTTGAGGTAGAGGTCGATCATCGTCGCCATGACGTCTTCCATGCGATCACCCAGTTCAAGCATGTCGATCAGCGATTGAACGTGAAAGGCCATGGGCAGATCGGACAAGGCCTCAATCTGCTCCAGAATGGTCTCAAGTCCTACCAGTTCTTTGCCATCGGCAAGCGCATCATTGGCAAGCTTCATATCGAGAAAGCTTGCGCCGCGTGCCTTGCGGGCGAATTCGCAGGCTGGAAGCGCAACGAAGCTCGACAATATCCACGGCTTCATTTTCATCACCGCGTTCAGCGGAATGCCGCGCTCTTTGAGGCCTGCTTCGAGCTTTGCAACATCATCCTTCGGCAGCAGGTCTGTGATGGATTTGCCATCGAGAAACATCATCAATTCGGGCTTGGCAAGAAGCTTGGCAGATGCCTGCTTTTCGTCGGTGATCTCATCGGATTCGACAATGACGGTTGCAGCCTTGTCGAAGGCGGCCTGAGCGCCCTGTGGCATGGCCAGCACGCGAGGATCGGAAATATGCATGGTGCCGAACAGCCAGGATGGCTCCACGCCCGGCTTTTCTATTTTCCAGAATGTGCCTTTGCCGTTTGGCACCGAGTTGGCCTCGGCAACAATCGCGTCATATGCCGCGGGATTTTTGGTCCGCATGTCGCCAAGAATATCACTTCCGGCGCAGGTGATGGCTGGCTCGGAAGCGTTCGCCTCCGTCAGCGACAGCAGCGTCAGGACGAGGACTGCGATGGCAACCACGTGCACGGATGCAAACAGCCACAGCAGCGCATCTCCAATGCGGCCCATCAGCAGCGATGTCATGTTTTGCGGTCTGGAAAGAACAATCATCGAATCACCCACATTTGCTGCCGTCGCTTATAAGAGGGGGTATTTGCATGGACGGTTAACGTGCTTGGTTAACAATGGGTTACCGGCCTTTTTCTCTTAAGCATCGCCAGCAAGCCTCTCCTTAAGCGCGAGGGTGGGCGTTATCATAAATCTCGAGCAACCTTGCCGTATCGACGCCCGTATAGATTTGCGTTGTGGAGAGGCTGGCGTGGCCCAACAATTCCTGAATGGTGCGCAGATCGCCGCCACCCGCCAGAAGATGGGTGGCGAAGGAATGGCGCAGGGCATGCGGCGTGGCATTGTCCGGAAGGCCGAATGCGCCGCGTAATTTCTGCATTTCCCGCTGGATGATTGCTGGCTGAAGCTTGCCGCCTCGCGCGCCAAGAAACAGCGGTTCGTTTGGTGCCACGTGATAAGGGCAGAGTTTGCTATAGGTTTCCACGGCTTCCAGAACCACCGGCAGAAGCGGCACGATGCGCATCTTGTTGCCCTTGCCGGTCACGCGCAGGCTGCGGGTTCCCCTGGTCAGATCGGCCGGTGTCAGATTAAGTGCTTCTGAAATGCGCAGGCCGCAGCCATAGAGCAGCGCCAGAACGGCGGCGTTGCGCGCTGCAATCCATGGCTCCTCTGCCAATTGTGCGTCCGTTGTGGTGATTTTAAGCGCCTGCCGGTCCGTCAGCGGTTTGGGTAAGGATTTGGGCTGTTTTGGCGAGCGCATGGCGGTTGCGCCCGCAGCATTCACGATGCCCTTCTTTTCCAGATAGCGCAGGAAAGACCGCAGCCCAGCCAGGTGGCGGCCGAGTGAGCGGGCGCCCGCACCTTCTTTTCGCCGGGATGCCAGAAAGGCGCGAAGATCGACGGGTCGCAGATTGGTGATATCCTTGATGCGCGTCGGATGGCCGATATAGCCCGTCATGAAGATGAGATATTGGCGTGTATCGCGCTCGTAGGCTTCCAGCGTATTGTCCGCCAGCCGCCGTTCGCCCTCCAGCGATGACAACCAGGCTTGCCGCTCGCTTAGGAGTTCCGGATCGGCAAAGGTGAGGATTTCTTCCAAGGCATATATCCCATCTTGTCAAACAGACCCTATATGATCGTTGTCTGCATTTGGTTAAAAGCATGAGGTGGGCTCATCCAAAAGGAAGATAGCGCTCTTTGAAAATCGATTCCGATTTCAGGTTCGTTGCGCTAAAGGTTCCCTTTTCCACCTCCAGAGGGCATTGTCGCCAGCATCATGGCAAAAGAATCGACCGATCTGTTCGGGGCGCTGTTTGATCAGCGCAAGCCCGCCTTGGCTGACCCTGTGTCGGCTGTACCCGTTCTGGTGCCATTGCCCGCGCCCGGACCCTACAGCTATGCGGTGCCAGCAGATATGGTGGTTGAGCCCGGTTCTATCGTGCAGGTACCATTGGGCCCGAGACAGGTCATCGGCGTGGTCTGGGATAAAAGCGATGGGGCAACCGTCGATCCCAAAAAGCTTCGGCCCATCACAAAGACCTTCGATTGCCCGCCCATGCGCGCGGAAATGCGCCGTTTCATTGACTGGGTCGCGGCCTACACACTCTCACCGCCAGGGCTGGTGGCGCGCATGGCGCTGCGTGCGCCTGCGGCCTTCGATCCCGAGCCGATGATCGAAGGTCTCAGGCTAACGGAAGCGCGCCCGGAACGTTCGACGCCAGCGCGAGAGCGGGTGCTTTCCCTTGCGGCTGAAGGCCATGCCTGGACCAAAAGTGGTCTTGCCAATGCAGCCGGTGTGTCCACCAGTGTGATCGATGGTCTGGCCAAGCAGGGCATTTTCGAGACTGTTTTTCTGCCCGCGCCCGCCGTCGTGGCAGAGCCGGACCCTGACTATACCGAACCCCGGCTGGAAGGTCCGCAGAAGCAGGCCGCATCCGAAATTCTGGATGATGTGAGAAAGGGCGGTTTTGCGGTTTCGTTGATTGATGGCGTTACAGGCTCCGGCAAGACCGAAGTCTATTTCGAGGCCGTTGCCGAGACATTGAGGCAGGGCAAGCAGGTGTTGATTCTGCTGCCGGAAATCGCGCTAACGGCATCGTTTCTCGACCGGTTTCAGGATCGATTCGGCTCCAAACCGGCGGAATGGCATTCGGATATTTCCCCGCGCATGCGTGAAAAAGTCTGGCGGCAGACCGTCACGGGTGAGGTGCGTGTGGTGGCCGGTGCGCGCTCGGCTCTTTTCCTGCCCTTCGATAATCTTGGCCTCATCATTGTCGATGAAGAGCACGACCCTGCCTACAAGCAGGAAGATCGCGTCTATTACAATGCGCGGGACATGGCGGTTGTCCGCGCGCGCATAGCCGATTTCCCCGTGGTGCTGGTCTCTGCCACGCCATCGGTGGAAAGTCAGGTCAACGGCACTTCGGGCCGCTATAATACCATCCATCTGCATACGCGGTTTGGCGATGCGGCAATGCCGGATCTTCATCTGGTCGATATGCGTCGGCACCCGCCGGAGAAAGGTGGATTTCTATCGCCGGTGCTGTTGCGCGGCATTACCAAGACACTGGAAAAGGGCGAGCAATCCCTGCTGTTTCTGAACCGCCGTGGTTACGCCCCGCTCACGCTGTGCCGGGTCTGCGGCCATCGCTTCCAGTGCCCGCAATGTTCCAGTTGGCTGGTGGAACACCGGTTTCGCAGTCAACTCCAGTGCCACCAATGCGGTCACAATCAGCCAACGCCTGACCATTGCCCGGAATGCGGCACCTTCGATCATCTGGCAGCCTGTGGTCCCGGCGTGGAGCGTATTGCCGAGGAAGTGGAAAAGCACTTCCCGGAGGCGCGGACAATCGTGCTCTCTTCCGATCTCATGGGCGTCAAGCGCCTGCGGCTGGAACTGGAAGCCATCGTCAAAGGCGAGGCGGATATCGTCATCGGCACACAGCTTGTCGCAAAGGGGCATAACTTTCCCCTGATGACGCTGGTCGGCATTGTCGATGCGGATATCGGGCTTGCCAATGGCGATCCACGGGCTGCCGAGCGCACGTTCCAGCTTCTCTCGCAGGTGACCGGGCGCGCTGGTCGAACTGGCCTCAAAAGCCATGGTCTTCTCCAGACCTACCAGCCGCAGCATCCCGTCATGCAGGCCATCGTCTCGGGTGACGCCGCCGCCTTTTATGAGCGGGAGGTGATCGAGCGGGAAAAGGCTCTGCTGCCGCCATTCGGCAGGCTCGCATCTGTCATTGTATCAGCCGATACGCGTGGCGAGGCCGAAACCCATGCCCGAGGCTTGCGCGCAGCGGCGCCGCCCGCCACCGGCATCATGTTGCTTGGGCCCGCCGAAGCGCCGCTTGCGCTGATCCGGGGGCGATACCGGTTCCGCCTGCTGGTGCATGGCAAGAGAAATTCTGACATGCAGTCCTTCATGCGCGCCATGCTGGGCAGCGGACCGAAAGAACGCGGATCGATCCATGTGCAGGTTGACATCGATCCACAAAGTTTTCTCTAGGATTCTTCCGATCATCCATCCGGCATGCCATAAGGCGGCAGGGAACGCTGATTTGGGGAGACCACATGGAATTCTATTTTCCGACCGAGTTTGGTGAGCAACTGGCCTTTTTGGCGGCTGCCACATCTGCGGTCATAGGCCTTGTCGTGATGTTTGCGCCGGGTCTTACATCCAGGCTATTCAGTGAAACACAAAACGCAGTACTGCCTGCCCCCTATGTGTTAGTGCGCTCTTACGGGGGTATGCAATTCGGGCTAGGTGTCGCGCCGCTGATCTTTGCCCAGAGCTGGACTTATATCGCAGTTGGTACCTCCTTCGCGGCTTCGTCGCTTGCAATTCTGATTTCTATCGTATTCGACAAAGGCGCAAATTTAAGGAATTGCCTACTTATGGTTGCACACCTTTTCCTCGCTGCACTGCCGTTGATGTACGTGTTTGGACTGGTCTGAGACGCTGCCTAACGATAACTTGTCTTTATTCACGCGCTTTTTTGCCGGAAGTCAGAAAATTAAGCGCCAACCCTCTTGCCCAAAAGACAGTTTCCGTTACTACGCGTGTTGCGAGTCCCGGCGTCCTATGCTAGACGGACCGCGAAATCGAGATAAGGCAGGGGGGAATTCCGGCCTTTTTCGGGGAAATTGAAACGATTTCAAGAATTTGGAAAGCTGATGAATCAGCTCCCCTTTCTTGGACGATTAGCAGGGAAAGAGTGCCCGTGGCAGATACCTCCCATGGAACATCCGGTGTAGCGGAAAGGTATGCGTCGTCGCTTTTCGAGCTTGCCTTGGGAGCTGGTGTCGTAGAATCGGTTGGTGCCGACCTCGACAAGTTTCAGGCCATGCTCAATGAGAGCGATGATCTGAAGCGACTGGTCACGAGCCCGGTCTTTTCGGCAAAGGAGCAGTCGAGTGCGATTGCTGCCATTACAGAGAAGGCTGGTATTTCCGGCCTGGCTGCAAATTTTCTAAAGGTCGTTGCTGGCAATCGCCGTCTGTTTGCCATTCCCGGCATGATCGTTGCCTATCGTGAATTCGTTGCCGCACATCGCGGTGAGATTACAGCCGAGGTTACCTCGGCCCATGCGCTGGATGAAGCGCAGGAAACTGAACTGAAGGCGGCGCTGAAGAGCGTTACTGGTAAGGATGTGAAGGTCGCTCTGACCGTCGATCCATCCATTCTTGGCGGTCTTATCGTCAAGGTTGGTTCACGCCAGACAGATACGTCTCTTCGCACCAAACTTTCCACCCTTAAGCTTGCACTGAAAGAGGTTGGCTGATGGATATCCGCGCCGCGGAAATTTCCGCAATTCTAAAAGACCAGATCAAAAATTTCGGCAACGAGGCAGAAGTCTCGGAAGTCGGCCAGGTGCTTTCCGTCGGTGACGGTATTGCGCGCGTTTACGGCCTCGACAATGTCCAGGCCGGTGAAATGGTCGAATTCCCAGGCGGCATTCGCGGCATGGCCCTCAACCTCGAAAACGACAACGTCGGTGTTGTTATTTTCGGTTCTGACCGTGACATCAAGGAAGGCGACACCGTTAAGCGGACCGGCGCTATCGTTGACGTTCCTGTTGGTCCAGAGCTTCTCGGCCGCGTTGTCGACGCTCTCGGTAACCCGATTGACGGCAAGGGCCCAATCAACGCTACGCGCCGTTCGCGCGTTGACGTTAAGGCTCCCGGTATCATTCCGCGTAAGTCGGTTCATGAGCCAATGTCGACAGGCCTCAAGGCTATCGATGCTCTCATTCCTGTCGGTCGTGGCCAGCGCGAGCTCGTCATTGGTGACCGTCAGACCGGCAAGACTGCCATCATTCTGGACACGATCCTGAACCAGAAGGCCATTCACGACAATGGTCCCGACAGCGAAAAGCTGTACTGCGTTTACGTGGCCATCGGTCAGAAGCGCTCGACTGTTGCTCAGTTCGTGAAGGTTCTGGAAGAGCGTGGCGCTCTGCAGTACTCCATCATCGTTGCTGCTACGGCTTCCGATCCTGCTCCAATGCAGTACCTGGCACCGTTTGCCGGTTGCGCGATGGGCGAATATTTCCGTGACAACGGCCAGCACGCGCTGATCGGTTACGACGACCTTTCCAAGCAGGCTGTCGCCTACCGTCAGATGTCGCTTCTTCTGCGCCGTCCTCCGGGCCGCGAAGCTTATCCTGGTGACGTTTTCTACCTTCACTCGCGCCTTCTCGAGCGCGCCGCCAAGATGGGCGACGATGCTGGTAATGGTTCGCTGACAGCTCTGCCTGTCATCGAAACGCAGGGTAACGACGTTTCCGCGTTTATTCCGACCAACGTGATCTCGATCACCGACGGCCAGATCTTCCTTGAAACCGACCTGTTCTATCAGGGTATCCGTCCGGCTGTTAACGTCGGTCTGTCGGTGTCTCGCGTTGGTTCTGCCGCTCAGATCAAGGCCATGAAGCAGGTTGCCGGTTCGATCAAGGGCGAGCTTGCCCAGTATCGCGAAATGGCAGCGTTCGCTCAGTTCGGTTCCGACCTTGACGCCTCCACACAGCGCCTGCTGAACCGTGGTGCACGTCTGACGGAATTGCTCAAGCAGCCACAGTTCTCTCCGCTCAAGACGGAAGAGCAGGTTGCGGTGATCTTCGCTGGTGTGAACGGTTACCTGGACAAGGTCGCTGTTTCCGACATCAGCAAGTTCGAGCAGGGTCTGCTGTCTTACCTCCGTTCGGAAGGTAAGGACATTCTCGACACAATCCGCACGGAAAAGGCTGTCAGCGACGACACCAAGGGCAAGTTGAAGACTGCTCTTGAGAACTTCGCCAAGTCTTTCTCCTGATTAGACTCGTGACTGGGACGGATAACGGATGCCTTCACTAAAGGATCTGAAAAACCGCATTGCCTCCGTAAAGGCGACGCAGAAGATTACCAAGGCGATGAAAATGGTCGCCGCGGCGAAGCTTCGGCGCGCCCAGGAAGCTGCGGAGGCCGCCCGGCCTTATTCGCAGCGCATGGGCGCCGTTCTTGCCAATATCGCTCAGGCGGTTGAGGCAGACGTTGCTCCGCTTCTGATGACCGGTACGGGCAAGGACGACGTGCATCTGCTCGTCGTCTGCACGGCTGACCGTGGCCTTTGCGGTGGTTTCAATGCGCAGATTTCCCGTTTTGCCCGTGATCGTGCCCGTAAGCTGATCGCAGAAGGCAAGACGGTCAAGATCATGACTGTCGGCAAAAAAGGCTACGATAGCCTGCGTCGCGAATTCGCATCCAACATCATCGAGCGCATTGAACTGCGTGAGGTGAAGCGGGTCGGTTTCGAGAATGCTGATGGTATAGCAAAGAAGATCATCGCGCGTTTCAACGCCGGTGAGTTCGATGTCTGCACTCTGATCTATTCCGAGTTCAAGTCGGTCATCAGCCAGATCCCGACTGGTCTGCAGCTCATTCCTGCTGCGGCACCTGCGGTCGAGGCTGAACAGTCTGCAAAGACAGCGATTTACGAATACGAGCCGGATGCGGCTTCCATTCTGGAAGACCTGATTCCGCGCAACATTTCGGTTCAGGTTTTCCGGGCTCTGCTCGAAAACGTTGCTGGCGAAATGGGTGCCAAGATGAGCGCGATGGATAACGCCACGCGCAACGCCGGTGAAATGATCAACAAGTTGACGCTTTCCTATAACCGTCAGCGTCAGGCTCAGATCACCAAGGAACTGATTGAAATCATTTCGGGCGCGGAAGCGCTCTGAGGTTAAGGAAAGAGGGTAAGGATAATGGCTAAGGCAGCTACCCCAAAGAAAACCACAGCGATCACTGGCGCGACCGGCAAGGTTACGCAGGTTATCGGCGCTGTTGTCGACGTGGCGTTCGAAGGCGACCTGCCTGCGATCCTGAACGCGGTTGAAACTGACAACAACGGTAACCGTCTGGTTCTCGAAGTCGCTCAGCACCTCGGCGAAAACGTCGTGCGTACAATCGCGATGGACTCGACCGAAGGTCTGGTTCGCGGTCAGGCCGTCCGTGATACGGGCGCTCCGATCACGGTTCCTGTTGGTCCTGAGACGCTCGGCCGTATCATGAACGTCATCGGCGAGCCGGTTGACGAAGCAGGTCCGCTGGCCACATCCGGCATGCGCGCTATCCACCAGGAAGCGCCTTCCTATGTTGAGCAGTCCACCGATGGCCAGATCCTGGTAACGGGCATCAAGGTTGTCGACCTTCTCGCTCCTTACGCAAAGGGCGGTAAGATCGGTCTGTTCGGCGGCGCTGGCGTTGGCAAGACCGTTCTGATCATGGAACTGATCAACAACGTTGCCAAGGCGCACGGTGGTTACTCGGTATTCGCTGGCGTGGGGGAACGTACCCGCGAAGGCAACGACCTTTACCACGAAATGATCGAATCCGGCGTGAACAAGCACGGCGGCGGCGAAGGCTCCAAGGCTGCTCTCGTTTACGGCCAGATGAACGAACCACCAGGTGCGCGCGCTCGCGTTGCTCTGACCGGTCTGACCATCGCTGAAGACTTCCGCGACAAGGGCCAGGACGTTCTGTTCTTCGTGGACAACATCTTCCGCTTCACGCAGGCTGGTTCCGAAGTGTCGGCTCTTCTGGGTCGTATTCCTTCTGCTGTGGGTTATCAGCCAACGCTGGCAACCGACATGGGCCAGATGCAGGAACGCATCACCACAACGACCAAGGGTTCGATCACCTCTGTTCAGGCCATTTACGTGCCTGCCGACGACTTGACCGACCCGGCGCCTGCAACATCGTTCGCCCACTTGGACGCAACGACAGTTCTGTCGCGTTCGATTGCTGAAAAGGGTATTTACCCTGCTGTCGACCCGCTCGACTCCACGTCGCGCATGCTCGACCCGATGATCGTTGGCGAAGAGCACTATGAAGTTGCCCGTAAGGTTCAGATGACCCTGCAGCGCTACAAGGCTCTCCAGGACATCATCGCCATCCTTGGTATGGATGAACTGTCTGAAGAAGACCGTCTGGCCGTTGCGCGCGCTCGTAAGATCGAACGCTTCCTGTCTCAGCCGTTCTTCGTGGCCGAAATCTTCACAGGCGCTCCCGGCAAGCTGGTTGCTCTCGAAGACACGATCAAGGGCTTCAAGGGTCTCGTCAACGGCGAGTATGACCACCTGCCAGAAGCTGCCTTCTACATGGTCGGTTCGATGGAAGAAGCCATCGAAAAGGCAAAGAAGATGGCTGCTGAAGTCGCCTAATCTAACAAAAGGGCGCGCGGCCAGCCACGCGCCCTTGTCTGTCGCGCAACAAAGAAGAAGTGAATAGCCATGGCCGACACTTTCAAATTCGAACTTGTTTCTCCCGAGCGTCTGCTCGTATCCGAGACGGTCACTGAAGTTGTCATTCCGGCCACGCTTGGCGAAATGACAGTTCTGCCGAACCATGCGCCTGTGATGACCACGATCAAGCCAGGCCTCGTGACGCTGAAGACCGCATCCGGCGAGACGCATAAATACGTCGTTTTCGGTGGTTTTGCTGACATCGTTCAGAGCGGCTGCACGCTGCTCGCCGAATCGGCCACATCTGCCGACGACATCACGCCTGATGATTTGCAGAAGCGCATCGATGCGGCGCGTGCTGAAATTCAGGACGGAAGTCATCATCACGAGCACCTGACCAAGCTCGAGAAACACCTTTATGAGTTGACGAACCTTCATGAGGTTCTCGTCGCCGCTTGAAAGCACCGGGCGGGTTCTTAAGAGCGCCGTCCACAAGCGAATAAACCTCAAGCGGCCTTAGGGCCGCTTTTTGCATTTTTGGTCGGCCATTGGTTTCAGTTCATTTGAGCTGCCAGTTTTCGAGCAATAGATACACATACTGGTTCATCGCACCGCATGAGGATCAGCGAAAGCGACCTTCACTCCCTTTCTACCAGCCAACAGAGGTTTGAACATGTCGGTTTTGTCAGCCTATCGACCGGTGAAGCGGATATCCAGGCTCGATGGTCTGGTAACGACGAGTGACCGCAATGTCGCCGAAGAAGTGCCTGTAGCCTTCTCCTATGGTGGCTCCACCCATGCTGTGATGATGGCATCGCCTGTCGATCTTGAGGATTTCGCTGTCGGATTTAGTCTGACGGAAGGGATTATCGTTGAGGCCAGCCAGATTGAAGCCATTGATGTGATCAGAAGCGAGAAGGGGTTTGATGTCCAGATTACTCTCTTCGATGAGCAGGCGGATGCCCTGCGAACGCGCCGCCGCCAGATGGCGGGCCCGGTGGGCTGCGGATTGTGCGGGATAGAGTCGATAGAGCAGGCGGTTCGGACTGTCGCAGATGTGTCCAACCATCAGATGTCGCTCAGTGTAAGTGATCTGGTTGCTGCCATGGATGCGCTGCAAGGAGCGCAGCCCATCTTTCGCCAAACAAGGGCGGTGCATGGCGCTGCCTTTTACAGTCCTGCTAAGGGTCTTATCGCAGCCCGGGAGGACGTTGGGCGGCACAATGCGCTGGATAAGCTCGCGGGCGCTGTTTTGCGCCAAGGACACAGGGGAGGCGAGGGAGCGGTCATTGTCACAAGCCGTATCTCCGTGGAGATGGTGCAGAAGGCGGCCATCATCGGCAGTCCCGTTCTGGCAGCGGTTTCAGCACCAACGGCGCTTGCCATTGAAACGGCTCAAGATGCCGGAATGACACTGGTGGCGCTGTTGCGGGGTGAAGATCTGGAGATTTTCACACGACCTGACCGGATAACGCTGGATGGTGCTGAGAGCTTTTAGCTGGACGGTCCCTATCATTCATTTTGAAAACCCGTAGAGCTTTGATATTCGTCAATTCGAAACGGTCCTTCGGCCCGGCCAACGAACCCCCGCGCGGGTTGTCGGGAGAGCACAATGCAGCATGACGTCAACGCGGAGATGAGGGTGGCATTGTCTGAGACTGATTTTGGGCCGTGGCTTGCCAAAGCCTCCATTCTCATCGTCGATGATGAGCCGGGCATGCGCAATTTTCTGATGCGGACACTCGAGGTCCGTTGCGCTTTCGTAGATGAGGCCGCCGATACGGCTGAAGCGACGAAGAAAATGGATGAACGGCATTTCGATATCGTCATCCTTGACAATATAATGCCTAAAAAGACCGGGTTGGAATGGCTGGCTGAACAAAGGGCCGTCGGCTTTTACGCCGATGCTATTTTGATGACGGCCTATGCGGATCTCGACACCGCCATTCAGGCCATCCGCGCTGGTGCGGCAGATTTCGTGTTGAAGCCGTTCCGTTCCAATCAGATACTCAATGCCATCTCACGCGCTCTGGAAAGGTCCAATCTTCAGCGTGAGAATTCCGCATTGAAGTATCAATTGAAAACGGCGTCCGATCATCTCTTCCTGCGTGATCGGCTCGTCGGCAGTTCTGCGACCATTCAGCAGACGCGCGATATGATCAGCCGCGTGGCACCACTTCCGACCTCGGTTCTGCTGACAGGGGAGTCCGGCACCGGCAAGGAGGTGCTGGCGCGCTCCATTCATGAATTATCAGACCGCGCTGGCAAACCTTTCGTGCCGATCAACTGCGCGGCCATTCCAGCGGATATGCTCGAAACCGAATTGTTCGGTCACGTCAAAGGTGCTTTCACCGGCGCGGACACGCGGCGTGAAGGATTGTTTTTGCACGCGCAGGGCGGAACCCTGTTTCTGGATGAAATCGGTGAGATGCCGCCTGCCTTGCAAAGCAAGCTCCTGCGTGTGATCGAGGATCGCAAGGTGCGCCCCGTCGGTGCCGAGCGCGAAGTGCCCGTCGATATCCGCTTCATCTTCGCCACCAATGCGGATCTGGCTGGGGATGTGGAAAAGGGTCGTTTCCGTGCGGATCTGTTTTACCGGATCAACGTGATGGAAATCTATCTCGCACCACTTCGTGACCGTGAGCGCGATGTCATCGAGCTGACCGACCTCTTCATGCATAAGCTCTCGCGGCAGCTCGGCATGCCGCCGGTTGCGCTTGATGATACGGTGCGTGCCACGTTGCTGGCCTATCATTGGCCCGGCAATGTCCGTGAACTTCGTAACTTCATCGAACGCAGCCTCATTCTCGGTCGTTTCCCGATGGATTTGCGGGGTGTGGCACCTGTGGCTGCGCCAACCGGTACGTTGGAAGATGTCGAGCGCCGCCATATTCTGGCTGTCCTGAGCGACGTGGCGGGCAACAGGGATGAGGCATCGCGCCGTCTCGGCATCTCCCGCAAGACGATCGATCGGAAGATGTCGTCCTGGCATGGCTAGAAAACACGGGATCTCAACCCTTTTTGAAACGTTGAAGTCGGTTCGTTTCCGGCTTCTCGCGATTGCCCTGTTGCCGACGCTCGTCATTTTGCCTCTTCTCCTAAGTGTTACAATGTCGCGGTGGAGTGGCAAGTTCGACGCGCTGTTGATCACCAAGGTCAGCAGCGATCTCACGCTCGCGCATCAATATCTGGCAACAATTCTCGAAAATACGGGAGAGCGACTGGAGGCCATTACCAATTCCGCCGAGCTGCGCGATGTCGTCGGGACTGGCGACGCGGCGCGGCTTGCCAGCTTTCTGGAAGAAAAACGTAAAAAGCTAGGGCTGGATTTTCTGCTGGTAGTGGATGGCAATGGCGTTGTCTCTGCAAGTGCCGGAGCTGAGGCGGGTAAAACCCGCGTGGATTGGCCGGTGCGGGCAACCGCGCTTGGTGGCAAGGCATCCTATGCATTGGATGTTTTCTCAGGGCAGGATATGGCCACGCTCTCTCCGCTGCTGGCGAAGCGTGCCCGTATCGAGCTTGTGTCTGCACCGAAGGCGCAAGATGGCGGAACGTTTGAAACGCGGGGTATGATGATCCATGCCGCAAGCCCGCTACGTCTTGAGGGCGCTCCCGCGCGCGCGCTGGTTGGCGGCAGGCTTCTCAATCAGAGCCTTGATTTCATCGATACGATCAATGACCTCGTCTATCGGCAAGCCAGTTTGCCCGAGGGAAGCCAGGGTACGGCGACGCTGTTTCTGGATGATGTGCGCATCAGCACCAATGTCCGGCTTTTTGAAAATCGCCGCGCTCTGGGCACGCGCGTGTCGGAGGCCGTCCATAGTGCCGTGCTGGGTGCCGGTGAGGTTTGGCTCGATAGCGCTTATGTCGTCAATGACTGGTATATTTCCGCCTATGAGCCGCTGGTGGATAGTTACGGCAAGCGGATCGGCATGCTCTATGTCGGCTTCCTGGAGGCGCCCTTTGCCAGTGCAAAATATGAAACTTTAAGCTCGGTCATTGCTGCGTTTCTTGGCATTACCATCATCAGCATTCCGGTTTTCCTGCGATGGGCGCGCGGCATTTTCAAACCTCTGGAACGCATGACGCAGACCATCTCCAGGGTTGATGATGGCGATCTGGGAGCCCGCACCGGCTTGGCTCCAACGGGGGATGAAATCGGGCAGGTTGCGGTGCATCTGGACGAGTTGCTGGAGAGGCTACAACAGCGCGAAGGCGAGCTGAGGGCGTGGAACGAGGAGCTGAACGGACGCGTCGGAGAGCGGACGCAGGAGCTTGAGCTTGCCAATCTGCGTCTTGAAGCAACGACGAAGCAGCTGGTCATGTCGGAAAAGCTGGCGACGATTGGCGAGATTACCGCAGGCGTGGCGCATGAAATCAACAATCCCATCGCCGTCATTCAGGGGAATCTGGAAGTTGCACGCAGCATGCTGGGCGGGCAGGCAGATGTTGCCAGGACCGAGTTCAATCTGATCGACGAGCAGGTCGATCGCATCAGTCGTATCGTTGGCAAATTGCTGCAGTTTGCACGACCTGAAGAGTTTGCCGGCTATGTGGAGCGGCAAAGCCCTGAAACGGTCATTTCCGATTGCATGCCACTGGTGAAGCACGTGCTGGGTCGCGCAGGTATAGATGTCGTGAGAAACGACGAAGCGAGCGGGCTTCTGGCGATGAACCGCACGGAGCTTCAGCAGGTGCTGGTCAACCTCATCGTCAATGCGGCCCATGCCATGCCGCAGGGCGGGACACTGACGCTTGGAAGCCGGGATGAGGAACGCCATGGCTCTCGCGGCGTGGCGATCACTGTGACCGATACGGGCGTGGGAATGGCCGAAGATGTTGTGAACCGGATTTTCGATCCCTTCTTCACGACCAAACAACAGGAAGGCACCGGCCTTGGTCTTTCCGTCAGCCAGATGCTGGTTGCGCGCCAGGGCGGGGAGATCAGCGTGGAAAGCGCGCCTGGCTCCGGCACATCGTTCACCATCTGGCTTCCCCAGGCAATTTAACGCGCCGACACCCTGTTTCAATGTCATCAAATACGGCGAAATCCAAGCGGAATTATGGACATTTTGTCGCGGCGGAGTGGACAAGTTGTCTGACGGCTTGATAGCTCTGTTCTCATCTCTTTGAAATGTATGACTTTATAATCTGGCATGCAAATTGCTGTGTCGTTGTCGGCAACACAAATGGCCTTTGCGTGTGAGCGTCCCGAAGAAGGAGCCGCCCGCGCAATTCGGTCTGTGGGCTTGGGACATTGTTTCGGAAGGAAAACCGCGTGGCCTGCTTGTTCTTGCAGGCCACGCGGCCGACCACGAGACGAATAACAACATCGAAATTCACGGCTTTGCGTCGTGAATGGAGGGACACACAATGACTGCGACGAACGAAACATTCGCGCCGGGGGCTGCGGGTGCAGGTCTTCTGGACCGCGAAAGGATTATCGCAAAACCTGGCTTCAACCGCTGGCTGGTTCCACCGGCAGCGCTTGCCATTCACCTTTGCATCGGCATGGCTTACGGCTTCTCGGTCTTCTGGCTGCCATTGACCAAGGCCATCGGCATTACGTCGACCGTGGCCTGCGCCGACCTCAACCTGGCTTCTGCACTGTTTACGACGACCTGCGACTGGCGCGTCAGCGACCTTGGCTGGATCTACACCCTGTTCTTCGTTCTGCTTGGCTGCTCGGCTGCCATCTGGGGCGGCTGGCTGGAACGCGCTGGCCCGCGCAAGGCAGGTTTCGTCTCGGCTATCTGCTGGTGCGGTGGCATGGCCATAGCATCTGTCGGCATCATGACACACCAGTTGTGGCTGATGTGGTTCGGCGCTGGCGTCATCGGCGGTATCGGCCTTGGTCTCGGCTATATCTCTCCCGTCTCAACCCTGATCAAGTGGTTCCCTGACCGCCGCGGCATGGCGACCGGCATGGCCATCATGGGCTTCGGTGGCGGCGCGATGATTGGCGCACCGCTTGCGGATGCGCTGATGCGCCACTTCCGCACCGATGTTTCCATCGGCGTGTGGGAAACCTTCCTCGTCATGGCGGCGATCTATTTCGTGTTCATGATGGCTGGTGCATTTGGCTACCGTATTCCTCCTGCTGGCTGGAAGCCTGAAGGTTGGACTGCACCGGCTGCCAAGAACTCCATGATCACGACCCGTCACGTGCACCTCAAAAACGCGCACAAGACGAAGCAGTTCTGGATGATCTGGCTTGTTCTCTGCCTCAACGTTTCGGCGGGTATCGGCGTTCTCGGCATGGCATCGCCCATGCTGCAGGAAATCTTCGCTGGTTCGCTGATCGGTCTTCCAGACGTGAAGTTTGCAGATCTGACGCCGGAGCAACTGGGTCAGATCGCAGCGATTGCGGCTGGCTTCACTGGTTTGCTGTCTGTCTTCAACATTGCTGGCCGTTTCTTCTGGGCGTCGTTGTCTGACCGCATCGGCCGCAAGGCAACCTACTTCACGTTCTTTGCACTTGGCATCTTCCTTTACGCCCTGTCGCCATGGGCTGCAGGTCTCGGCAACAAGGCGCTGTTTGTCGGCATGCTTTGCATCATCGTTTCGATGTATGGCGGTGGTTTTGCGACGATCCCGGCTTACCTTGCCGATATCTTCGGCACTCAGTTCGTGGGTGCTATCCACGGTCGTCTGCTGACGGCATGGGCAACAGCCGGTATCATTGGTCCTGTCGTCGTCAACTACATTCGTGAAGCGCAGATCGCTGCGGGCATTCCGCGCGCGCAGGTCTATGATTTCACAATGTATATTCTGGCAGGAATGCTGGTGCTGGGTCTTATCGCCAACCTCATGGTCAAGCCGCTCGAAGACAAGTGGTACATGTCCGACGAGGAAGTCGCAGCGCTTCAGGCCAAGACGAGCGCTGCCAGCAGCGGTCCAACAGGCTCCTTCGGCATCGGCAAGGGCGGCTTTGACGCCAAGGCCCTAATTGCCTGGGCAGTCGTCGGTATTCCGATCGTCTGGGGTATCTGGATCACCCTGCAGAAGACATTCGTTCTGTTCACCTGATCGCGCAGGCACTTTAAAACGGGAAAAGGCGGCTTTAGGGCCGCCTTTTTTCATGGGTTCGGTTGATGCTCAGAACTCAGACCATTGCGGAGCCGCCGCAGCAGATCCCCGGGAGGCAGCAGCCACTCTGGGCCTCGATGGCGCCTTTGGTTGCGCGACCGGCGTCGATTGTGAGGCACGCGATGTGTCGTTGCCCACATTGAACTGGAGCAGCAGTTGGCGAAGGCTTTCTGCTTCACGCGCGAGGCCATGGCTTGCCGCATTGGTTTCTTCCACCATCGCAGCGTTTTTCTGCGTCGCCTGATCCATCAGGTTGACCGCATCGTTGATCTCAGCCAGGCCGTTTGCCTGTTCTTTTGATGCGTCGACGATAGCGGAAACATTCATTTCAATGAGCCCGACCTGATTGACAATGTCTTTCAGGGCATCGCCCGTCTGGCCAACAAGCTCGACACCGTTGGCGACCTGTTGGCGCGAGGTGTTGATGAGGTTCTTGATTTCCTTAGCCGCACTTGCCGAGCGTTGTGCCAGCTCACGCACTTCCTGCGCAACCACTGCAAAGCCCTTGCCAGCCTCACCCGCTCTTGCTGCTTCTACGCCAGCGTTCAGCGCCAAAAGGTTTGTCTGAAAGGCGATGTCGTCGATAACGCCGATGATGTTGGTGATCTGGCCGGAGGACTGGGAAATCTCGTCCATGGCCCCGATAGCGCGGTGCACGATAGCGCCTGACACTTCAGCGCTTTTCTTGGTCGAGACCACAAGCTTTCCAGCCTCATCGGCCCGCATGCTCGAATCTTTGACCGCCGTGGTAATCTCTTCCAGTGCCGCCGCCGTTTCTTCAAGCGAAGCCGCTTGCTGCTCTGTGCGGGTGGCCAGTTGGTCTGCGCCTGTGCGGATTTCGGCCGAGCCGGAGGCAATGGTTGCGGAGTTTTGTGCGACGGTCTGCATGGTGGAGCGCAGTTTTTCGATCACGTCGTTGAAATCCCCCCTCAGCTTTTCCATGCTGGGAACGAAGGGCTTGTCGAGGTGCTGGCGCAACTCACCATCTGCCAGCATGCGCAGCGCATCGGCCAATGTCGATATGGCGCTCATGCGCGGGGTGACATCGGTTGCGAATTTGACGACCTTGATGACCTTGCCGTTGCTATCGAGAATGGGATTGTACGCGGCCTGAATCCAGACCTCCTGACCGTTTTTCGCGAAGCGCACAAACTCATCGGAGATGAATTCACCCGCTGCCAGGCGCTGCCAGAAATCAACATATTTGCTGGAGGCCGTGTAGGCAGGATCGCAGAAGATTCGGTGATGTTTGCCGACAATATCGCCAAGGCTATATTGCATGGCATTGCAGAAATTCTCATTCGCGGTGATGATTTCGCCTGTCGGCTTGAATTCGATCATGGCTTGCGAACGTGAAATCGCCTCCAATTTGCTGTTGTCTTCCGCAGCCTTGACCTTTTTCTCGGTAATGACGGTCGCAGTCTTGACGACTTTGTAGGGCCGCGCGCCACGGAACACCGGATTGTAGGATGCTTCGATCCATGCCTCGCTGCCATCCTTGCGGATGCGCTTGTACTCACCGGCATCATATTTGCCTTTGGCGAGGGAGGCCCAGAAATTGGCATATGTTGGAGAGGCGACATAGTCCTTGTCGCAGAATATGCGGTGATGTTTGCCAATGATTTCGGAGAGTTCATAACCCAAGGCGGAACAGAAATTCTTGTTCGCGTTGAGGATGTTACCTTTTAGGTCGAACTCGATCACGGCTTGGGAGCTCGATAAAGCTTCCAGTACGTGGCGGGCATCTGCGTTTTTCCCAAGCCAAAGCATATGAACCCCAAATCAGCTTACAATGACGCGGCGGCGCGCATCAGTGTCGATCGCGTTTCTTGTTCGTGTTGAACGTTTTTATATTTCTGATTATGGAAATCTAATTCACCTCCATTAAATTTCCATTGATTAGTCCAAACGAAATCAATTTTAGATTGATGGAAATCAAATATAAATTGTTATGGATTGTAATTATATTGCTTGCCCATGCTATGGTTTTGGTGCCGGAAACAAAAAAACGCCGCCCGATGTCGGGCAGCGTTTTTGATAGTGAAGTTCCTGTAGAGCCGGGTGTTTATGCGGCCAGATCGTCCAGATCCGAACCCTTGAACATCTTGGCGAGGTTGAGGAAGCAGATCATGCCATGCTCATTGGCAATGATGCCTTCGGAGAAGGACTTGTCGAACGATGCGGACACTTCCGGAACAGGCTGAACCTGGCTTGCAGGAATGGTCAGAATGTCTGAAACGCGATCCACCAGCATGCCGATGACCATGTTATGAACTTCTGCCACGACAATCGCGCTGCGCTCATTGGCAACGGTGCTCTTCATGCCAAGCTTGTAGGCGAGATCGATAATCGGAATAACCGAGCCGCGAAGGTTCATGACGCCGATGACGTCCTTCGGTGCGTGCGGAAGAGGAGTGGAAGGAGCCCAGCCGCGGATCTCACGGATCGTGGTCGTTTTGACGCAGAACTCCTGATCGTGCAGACGAAAGGCGATAATCTCGAGGGTATCGCCGCCGAAGTTTGTTGAAGTAATCGTAACCATCAGAATTCTTCCCAATCTTTGTTCTGGGCTGTGCAAGCGCACCGACGCTAGCGTATCCGGACTTTGGCTTCCTGCCTGGTGTACGAACAACCGGGATGGTAGTCCCGGCTTCATCCGCTCAGTGTTAACAGAAATATGTTTCTCAAATCTAAACTGCGTTAACAAGTTCTCAGAATATATGCGCCATGCGGAAGTCTTTCGCTGGCGTGTTCCAGCCTATCAATATTCTTTTTCGTAGAATATGCCCGCTGCACCTTCGCCATCGCCGCCTGCCTCGCCGCGCAGCTTTACGCCGCGACCGACATCCAGATTGATGATGGCCTTGGCACCGGAACTGCCGCTTTGTTCCAGTTCCAGATAGGTCTTGTCATTGAGATACTTGCCCGCCGACACCCTGGCCTGACCTTCTGAGTCGGTTGAGATATCGAGATCGTCGATACCTAGATTGCTGCGCAGGCTATCAAACAGCGATGTGGACCGTCCACCTGCCAGTTGCCCCGCCGCATCTGCAAGGCGGGCAATCTGCAAGGCGGAGAGCTTCGACATGGATTGGCCGAAAATTAGCTGCGCCATCACCTCGTCCTGCGGAAGGGCAGGGGACGAGGTAAAGCCGAATGCCGGATCATTGGCGTTCCCTGTCACCGATACGGTGACTGTGGTCGAACCTGCGGTCGATTCCGCCGCCATGTTGAGAACCGGCACAAGGCCGCCGCCGAAGGTTATATCGCCGGTGGTGAAATCGAGACGGCGGGTCAATATCTCCAGCCGCCCGCGCTTCATTTCAAAGCCGCCGGAAACGGCGGGAGCAGCCGCTGTGCCGCGTACCGTCAGGCTGCCCGTCAACTCGGCGTCGATGCCGCGCCCACGCACGAATATGCCGCTGGGTGCGTTGATCTGAAGATCGAGCGCTATGGGAGAGGAACTGCCAGAGCCACCCTTGTCGGAATTGATTTCCCGGTCCTGTGCCCGAACGGCTGGCGGCGCATTCTTGTGTTTGATGTTGATCTGGGAAAGCGAAGCGGGCAGGCGTTCTGGAATTGTGATCGCACTTTTTTCGAGTGTGATCGTGCCCCCCAGAACAGGTCCGTTCAAAACGGGACCCTTGAGCGTCAATGTGCCACTGGCAACGGTTGTGAACAACGTACCGTCATTATAGGCGGCGCGATTGAGTGTGATTGTCAGGTCAGCAGGAAACCCGGAACCGGGCGTGATGCCAACCGAACCCGTACCTGAAACGGTGCCGCCGCCAGCCAATTTGCCTGTCAGCCGCGAGATTGTTGCCTGATCGCGCTGGAAATTGATCGTCGCGCCGAGATTGTTGACCGTGAGGTTTCTGCGCACATCCGTCACGCGCGTGCCGTCGGTCTTCACGCTACCGCTGATGAGTGGGGCGGCGACAGTGCCGTCGATTTTGACATCGAGCGAGGCCTTGCCTTCAACATCAAAGCCTTGTGCGGCGGTTTGTGCGGCGACTGCACCGAAGGGCAGGTTGCCCCGGAATGCCATTGAAATGGGCCGGTTGCCGCCAACACCCAGCGTGCCACCACCGGAAAGGGCTAGACCGCCCTGTCCGGTCACATTGGTGTCCAGGCGCAACGTGCCGCCAGCAAAGCGGCCATTGGCCTTGATGCCGAGGGCACCGAGCCCGGCAGCGCGCGTCTGGCTGACTGCCGCGTCGGACCATGTCAGATCATAATCGACAGCAGGATCGGATGCAGGTCCCTTGGCGACGACTGTGCCGGAAATTGTTCCGGCTGCATCAAGGCCGGGAGAAAACGCATTTGCCAGATTGGCGGGGAGGGCGCGAATATTAGTATTCAGATTAAGCGTCGATCCAGCTGTACCGCTGACCTCAACGCGTCCGTTTCCGGTCTGGATGACAATGCCTGAAAGGCGTGCAGATCCTGCCTCGACTGCGATGGCCGTCGGCTGCGCGAGCTTGACCGGAATGCCGCGTGGGGTCGCCGACAAGGCGTCGATCTTGACCGCGATTGCGCCACCGCCCGTATCGGCGCTGCCCTTCAGGATCAGCGGCGCGTTGTCATATCGGGCATTAAGGTCGAAGGCCGTGGCCGTGCCTGAGTGGTTGATATCAAGGTTCAAGCCCGAAATGGCGACAGCACCGGCATTGATTGCTTGTGCCTGCACCGTGCCGTTGACGGCGAGTGCTTGCAGATCGTCCACCTTGAGGTCGGCCACGAATTTTGAAACGGCTGCCGTACCCTGTCCAACGGCGTCACCGGAAGCGCCGATGATCGCCGCTATTTTTCCGCCCGCATTGGATAGCTCGATGTTGCCTTTGATATCACCGTTGGCCTGCTGCGCTGCAAGCGCCGCCAGAAGCGAAAGGTCCGGGAAGTCGAAGGCGAGTTTGCCGCTTGGGAGGAAGTCGGGTGTGAACTGAAGCTGGCCGGTCAGCACATTGCGCCCGACCGTAACGTTGAGCTGCGGAATGGCGGTTCCGTTTTCGCCCTGAACGAGTTCGCCCGTTGCATCGATGACCTGACCATCCAGCGACCCGCTTGCCTGCAGCTTTGCCTGGGGAGCGTTGAGGTCGGCTTTTCCGCTCGCAGAAACGTTTAGCGCCTCCAGAGCGCGGCCTGCCAGTGTCGCTTTGGCCGAATTGAGGCTCAGCTGGAAATCGGCAGCCGTGAGTGGTCCCTGAGCTTCGAGCGAAAAGCCGAGTGCACCGGATGCCTGCGGGGTGAGTTTTTCCAGCGCTGGCAATCGCCCGCCGAGCTTTGCCGCCACGGTGCCGTTTTCAAGCGAAACATCGCCATTGGCCTCCAGCGTGCCGGATTTGACGACGAGATTTTCGACGCTCGTGCGGCCGCCGATCGTGCTGTTGACATAGGCATCGATGGCTATGGTCGTGTCGAATTTCTCAGCAAGGGCTGGTGGCAGAACGGCGGGAAGCACGAACAGCCGCAGATTTGTGGCGATGGTTTTGGCCGTGAGGTCATAGGTGCCGCTGCCGGTGCCGCCGATGCTCGCACTTTCCAGTGTCGCGCCTTCGAATGCGATGCTCTGCGGGGAAATGCGCAACGGCGCATTCAGCGTCAATGGGGCCTTGATGGCTCTTTCGAGGTCCGGTGCGGTCATGGCGGATTGCGCAATGCTGAGCGATGTCTTGACCGTACCCGTCTGGTTGGCCAGATTGAGATCTTCACTGCTTGCGGTGAGCTTGACGTCTTCCACGCGGCCCTGGGGTGCAGCCAACGAGCGCAGAGATGCGGACAGGCCAAGCTTTGCGGCTGTGGCATTGCCGCGTAGGGAGAGGTCGATGCCGTTGACGAGCGCAGCAATCTCACCGCCTTCAAGCGGCAGACGGATATCAACCGGCCCATTCGTGCCGATGAGATTGGCCGAGAGGTCATTCTGGCCCTGCTGATCGATAGCACCGGATGCTGTCAGCAAAAGCTTGCCGGTTTCAAGATTTCCACTTTCAACACTGATCCGCCCGCCGGGTGCGATGCTGGCTGCAAGGTCAAGCTTCGTCTGGCCTTCAAACAGCTGGCGCAGAAGTGGTGGCAGCAGCATGTCAGGCTGTCCGCCGCCATGCAGTTCGAGCCGCCGTGTGCTGTCGCTCAAAAGTTGATGGCGACCCGTCACGTCAAGCACCGGGTTGCCTGCAACATTGCCAGTCAGCGTGCCTGTCCAGTCGGAAAGTGCGCCCTGGCCCTTCAGGTCCAGCGCAACGGCTGGCGCGTCCGGCAGTCGCAGAATGGTTGCCAGCAGGCCGCCTTGCGGTTCACTCACAGAGGCATCAAGCTTCAGCACATTGTCTTCAGGCGCAAAAACAATATCGGCCTTGACCAGCGCGTTCGGCTCATCCTTGCGATTGGCGGTCAGAAGGAGTGCGATCTTGCTGCTTGTCGCGGTCCCCTGACCTTTGGCGGCCAGTTCGAATGCGCGGCCAGCGAGTGTTTCGCCGAGCCTGATATCCGGCAATGCCAGATCATCAATGGCGATCTCGACGGGGAGAGAAAACCCGCCTGAACTTTCTGGCTGCGGCTCGCTGGGTGGAAGCGGCGCTCTGTCGAGGCTGATATTCGCAGCGCTGATTCGGTGTGCGTGAAACGTGCCGCGCAGCAGGTCCAGAGGCGCCCAGTCCACCTCCACGCCGTTCAATTGCGCATAGGTGCCTTCACGGTCTGCAATCGTCACCTGCGCCAGACGCAGATTGCCCGTTAGCAGGCCTGATGGTGCGGAAAGGGTGATGGTTTGATCCGGCGAGGAAATGAGCGTTGAGACCCGTGATGCCGCAAATTGCGCGCCTGTCGGTGTCAGGCCGACGAGGAGGACGGCCACCAACAGCAGACCCACGACGCCAAGGGTGACGTAGATGATTGAGGTCAACAATCGGATCAATGCGGTCATCAAGCGTTATCACTCTGCTGGTTGCGAAAGGCCGCTGTCCTTAGAAGGACTGGCCAATGCCGGCATAAATGCCAAAGCTGCTTCCGCCCTCATATTTCTTGAGCGGCATGGCGACATCAAGACGCAAGGGTCCGAATGGCGTTGCGTATCGAAGGCCGAGACCCGCGCCAGCGCGGAAGTCGGAAAAATCAGGTGCGAAATCCGACGAGACGACACCGGCATCAACGAACGGCACGAGCCCGATGGTTTCCGTTACTTTGATGCGCGCTTCCACCGAGCTGACGATGTAAGAGCGTCCGCCGGTTGCCTCGCCCGCATCATTATAGGGCGAAATTTCCTGGTAGCTGTAGCCGCGAACCGAGCCGCCGCCGCCGGCATAAAAGCGCCGTGTGGCTGGCACATCTTCCAGCGAACTTGCCCCAATCAGCACGCCGCCTGCGATTTTGCCGGCCAGCACCACCTGATCGTCTGATCCCAGCCCCTTATATCCGGTCGTGGAGCCTTCAAACGTCGAGAAGATCGTGCCGTTCAAGGCTTCAAAACTGGGCTTGGCTGACACCGCAGCCCTGAAGCCCTCGGTCGGGTTCAGCTTGTCGTCACGCATGTCGCGCACGAATTCCATCGGAACGGATGTTGTCAGATACTGGTTGGTGCCGAACGCATCCTCGGTATCCGTCCATTCCACTTCAAATCCGGCGGATGCAGTGTCGTAATCGTTGAACTCATAGGAAAAGCCCGCATAGCCGGTGACGGATCGGGCGTCATAGCTATCGGGATGCTCGGTCTTGGCCTTCAGGCTTGCCGTAAACGTCGTTTCCGGCGTGATGACGCCGGGCTTGGTGAAGATTATCCCTGCGGAATAATCCATATCCTTTGCGTTGGAGGCCTCACCCAGACGCGATACCGCACCTTCGATGCGCAGTGATTCGGCCCGTCCGAACAGATTGCGATGGCCCCAATAGCCTTGCAGGCCAATGCCTTCGGTGGTCGAGTATTGAGCGCCGACGCCCAGATAGCGGTGCTTTCCCTCCGACACTTCAATTGTCAGTGGTATTGATCCGTTGGGCGCGAGAGCAGACGCTTCCTTGATGCTGACGCTGGAAAAGACGCTGAGCTTGCGCAGACGGTCTGCTGCCTTCCGCAATTTCTCCGGTGAATAAGCTTCACCGCCGTTGAGCCGCGAATAGCGCCGTATGAAGTCTGCATCCACAGTGCGTGGGCCTTTGATGGAGACATCGCCAAGCGGTGCGATAGGCCCGCCTTCAGCGGCCATGGTCAGATCTACCGAATTATTAGCATGGTTGGCGACGGCCTGCCGGGTGGTCAGCGCCGCAAGTGGGCGACCTTCAGCCTTCAGGTCTTCGACCAGTTTGTTGCCCGCTTTGATGATGGCGAGCGATCCCGCATCACCGCCCGTGACAAGGCCGTATTGCTCCAGATCCCGTCCTGCAACATCCCCCTCCAGCCTGACATTGCCCAGCGTAAACACCGGGCCGGGCGTCACGTCGATGACCACAGGCACGGGTGCGGAGCGGTTGAATGTGGGGTTAGGCGGTATGGAGTCGATATCCTGTCCGGCGACGGTAATCTTGACGGTTCCGCCATAGCGGGCGTTTTCATAAAGTGCTGCGACCAGGCGCTCCCGGTCATCACGCGCGCGAATCAGAAGACCAAGATCGCCCGATGCCGGTTTTTCCGGTTCGGCTGCCAGAAGGGAACTGTTGTTAAGGCTCTGCTCAAGCTTCGTGTCGGCACCCGGCGCATTCAGGGTTACCGCGAAGGTGACCGGATCGAGAACCTGTTGCTCTTCCTCGTCAGAGCCGAAAAGCGTGATGCCAAATATCTTGAAAGCGTAGGCGTTACGAGCGAAGCCCGGATACATCACGATTGACGCCGCAACCGCCATCGCGGTGCCAGCCTTCCAGAACGCAATACTCATCTTTGGGTCAGTCCGTCGTTTTGGCATACGCTTCTTTATGGTTGAGCATGTACTATCGAAGCCAGTGGTTTCCCGTCCGTTAATATTCAAGTTTAATCATAAACTTAATGATATGGCACCTGAAAAAGCACATTTTGGGCCCTGCAAACGCAAAAGCCCCGGCGAACCGGGGCTTCTTTCTGTGCCAATAAAGGCGTAATTAGCGGCAACGAGCCGTGTAACGCTGACCGTACTGGTCGCGGTAGTAGCAATAGCCTGGCTCGGAAGCATTGCCGATCAACGCACCACCAACGCCACCGATTGCAGCGCCGACGGCTGCGCCGCGTACGTTGCCGGTGACTGCGCCGCCGATGACTGCGCCGGAAACTGCACCAATCGATGCGCCCTTTTCAGTCTGCGTGCAGCCTGCAAGCGTCAAACCGATGACGGCGAAAATAATAGCCTTTTTCATGAACTCTCTCCAACGTTACATTCGAGCTTTTCTAGCTCTTTTGGTAGGCGTCCCATGGGTTATCTGCGGCGACTGCTACCTCCGACCGCAACAGATATCTAACAACTCGAATGTTCTTATGGAAGCCCCCTTGGCAGGCAACGCTCCCCATCCCCAATCGATTGTGACTGCTGAACGGGGTGCGGCGAAAAAAGTTCCATTTTGCCGCTGGTTTGATGTGAATCAATTTTGCGGTTTACCAATTATCTTATAGTTATGCTTAGAATGGTTCAAATGTAGGGGCGAATTGACGCAGTTTTCGACAAACAGCGTCGATGGGGTTGACGGTTCAAGGAGGTGAGCCGACAACGTACGTTAAGAATTCTGGAGCATGGAATGGACTTCGAGGCATATTTCAAGACCGAGCTGGATGGTTTGCATTCGGAGGGTCGATACCGCGTGTTTGCCGATCTTGAACGGCAGCAGGGAAATTTCCCTCGGGCAACGCGCTATACCGCCAGTGGCGACAAGCAGGACGTGACAGTCTGGTGCTCAAACGACTATCTCGGCATGGGCCAGAACCCCAAAGTCGTGGAGGCGATGAAAGCCGCCATCGACCACTGTGGCGCGGGTGCGGGAGGCACCCGGAATATCTCGGGCACCAACCACCATCATGTTCAGCTTGAGCGCGAGCTCGCGGACCTGCATGGAAAAGAATCGGCGCTTGTCTTTACTTCCGGCTACATTTCCAACTGGGCGACGCTCGGCACACTTGGCCAGAAGATTCCAGGCCTGATCATTTTTTCCGACGCCCTGAACCATGCCTCCATGATTGAAGGCATCCGGTACGGCCGTTGTGAGAAGGTCATCTGGAAGCACAACGATCTTCAGGACCTTGAGGCCAAGCTCAAGGCTGCCGATCCGGCAGCGCCGAAGCTGATTGCCTTCGAATCGGTCTACTCCATGGACGGCGATATTTCGCCGATCAAGGAAATCTGCGATCTGGCTGACCAATATGGCGCGATGACCTATCTGGATGAAGTGCATGCCGTTGGCATGTACGGCCCACGCGGCGGTGGCATTGCTGAACGTGAAGGTCTGATGGATCGCCTCACGATTATCGAAGGCACACTCGGCAAAGCTTTCGGCGTCATGGGTGGCTACATCGCAGCCTCTCATGCGCTGTGTGATTTCATCCGGTCTTTCGCCTCAGGCTTTATCTTTACAACCGCACTTCCGCCGTCTCTTGCTGCCGGTGCTGTTGCCTCGATCCGGCATTTGAAGGCTAGCCCCTTTGAACGGGTTCGCCATCAGGAGCGGGTGCGTACCCTGCGGCAGATGCTGGATTCCAGCGGCATTCCACACATTCACAATCCAAGCCACATCGTGCCTGTGATGGTGGGCGATGCGGCCAAGTGCAAATGGATTTCGGATATTCTTCTTGATGATCACGGCGTTTACGTGCAGCCGATTAACTATCCGACGGTACCGCGCAAGACAGAACGCCTGCGCATCACGCCGACGCCGCTGCACAGCGATGCTGATCTGGAGCGTCTTGTGGGTGCGTTGCATCAGCTCTGGTCGCGTTGCGCGCTTGCAAGAGCCGTCGCCTGATACCTGCTGAAATGATAGATTGAGCAAAGGCCGCGACTGATCCAAGTCGCGGCCTTTCTTCTTTCAGATGTTAGTGTTCCAGCATCTCATCAACGATCTGCTCTGCATTCAGCGTGGCAGGATAATAGGTCGGCCAGTTGGTGAGCTCGGCCAGAACGGTGCTGCGGTCGTTGCCCCAGAAAAGATGGTAATGGCCCGCTTTTTGCGGAGCGATTGTGTGATCGCTGAACTGTATGAACTGCGGAGCGGAAGCGTCGCCGGTGGTCTTCTTGAAAATGTACCGGACCCCGCGATTACCCTTCTTGTACTTCAGGATTTCCAGCCCGTCCGATGCGTATTTGGCCTCTAGCGGCTTGCCGTCACGATAGAAGGTGACATCTTCACCCTTGATAACAATGCGCTCTACGTCGGTCTTGTAACCGATGGCGTAGTCGTCGCGATGTTCCTTGGCGGTCTTGGTACCATGCTCAGCCTTGTGCGCCATAACCGGGTCCAGCGAGCCATCAAGCAGATAGGGGTAAACGGACTGCCAGTCGCCTTCCCAATCGGAAAGATCGCGTGGCTTAACCTGACCATCTTCGAAATAGCCCTTGTAGATATCGTTCGCGGCCTTGGAATGGTCATGCGCGTGGTTGTGGGAATGTCCCTTGTGGTTGTCTGCCATGGCAGCCGTGGTCAAAAGCAACGTGGTTCCGATCGATAGCGCTATGGCGTGTCTGCTGATCATTAGGGGTTCCTCAAATCGTTCATGGTCATCATCTTAGGTAATGTAATTACATTACACGTCCCGCTTAGCCAATTTTTCTCAGGCAGGCAATGCTGCATTTGCGATTATGGAGATTTGGCGCAGCTTTGCCATGTCGCTGCCGATCATGGCAGCGCACCCATCTTTATCAGTGTAATGGTGGTTTCAGGCCGCCTGTTGCCTGTGCAGAATGGCTTCGCGCGCATGGATGCGGGCCTCGGCGTCTGCTGCCAGCACATCATCCATCGTCTGGGCCGATTGTCCGTTATCAAGACGATCCATGACGATTTCGACGATGTCGGCCATATCGAGAAAGCCGATCTGGCCGTCCACAAAGGCGTGGAACGCGGTTTCGTCAGCGGCATTCAGTATCGCGCCCTGCGCACCGCCACGTTCCAGTGCGGTTCTGGCCAGTCGCAAAGCGGGGAAGCGAACTTCATCGGGAGCTTCAAAATCCAGTCGGGCGAGCTTGGTAAAATCCAGCCGTTCCACATCGATCTCACCGCGTGCGGGATAGGTCAGCGCGTAAGCAATGGCCGTGCGCATATCCGGGCAGCCAAGCTGGGCAATGACTGATCCATCCGTATAGGCCACCATGGAATGAATGATCGATTGCGGATGGACGATCACCTCGATCTGGTCGGGGCGAAGATCGAACAGGTGTTTTGCCTCGATCATCTCAAGCGCCTTGTTGAACATGGAGGCGCTGCCGATGGAAACCTTGAGGCCCATCGACCAGTTGGGATGGGCGCGAGCGATGTCTGCCGTGACGCCCGCCATCTGTTCGCGGCTGAAGGTGCGAAACGGACCGCCGGATGCGGTCAGGATAATGCGCTCGACATTGGCCTTGTTTGAAGGCTCAAGGCACTGGAAAATGGCGCTGTGTTCGCTATCGACGGGTATGAGCGTGCCGCCGCCCTGTTTCATGATGCGGATGAAAACGTCGCCCGCCGAAACGAGGCACTCCTTGTTGGCCAGCGCAATATTGGCACCCCGCTGCGCCGCCGTCAGCGTCGGCTCAAGCCCCGGCGTTCCGGCAATGGCTGCCATGACCCAGTCAGCATCCATGCTGGCTGCTTCCTGCAAGCCGCTTTTGCCAGCCGCAACCTTGATATCAGTGCCAGCAAGCGCGTCTTTCAAGGCCTGATAATTCCCCTCGTCTGACGTGACCGCCAGCTTGGCACCCAGCGCACGGGATTGCTCGGCCAGCAGCGCAATGTTGCCAGCGCCGGTCAGCGCCATGATATCGAACCGGTCGCGTCCGCCAAGTTGATTGACGACATCAACCGTGTTCGTGCCGATGGAACCGGTGGAGCCCAGTATGGTCAGCTTTTCGGGGGAGGTCGGGCCATTGGAATGCGTCATAGTTATCCGGCTTTTCTCAACTCTGTCTCTCAAGCGTCTACAAGCGAAAGGTGGGTATAACAAGAAGGAAAGGCACTCTTGTCTTTGGGGGACACCAAACGCATAGTCCAGGACTGTTCATCAAGAGAAGTAGCATGCGACGTTTTTTTGTTTCCAGTGGCTGGATTTTGGCGGCGACCTTCGTTCTGGTGCTGGTCCTCATTCCGTTTGATCCCGTTATCTCGCAGCGGGCGCAAGCGCTTCCCGCCCCGGTCGTCGGCTTCAACAATGCCATCACCGATTTCGGAACATTTCGCTGGATGCTTTACAGCACAGGGCCTCTGGCCATTCTCGCCTATGTCGTTTCGCGTGTCCTGACGCGCTCTGCCTATGCCACACGGATTGGAAAGGCGTGGCGATTGCTGCTCTATTTTTTCCTGACGATCGGTACGGCAAGCATTCTCGTCCATCTCTTTAAATTCCTGATCGGACGGGCAAGGCCTGAACTGTTGCTGGAAATGGGTGCTTACAGCCTGACGCCGTTTACCGGCGACCATATCTATGAGAGCTTTCCATCAGGACATTCAACTGCCGCAGGCTCTTTCTTCGGAGCCTTCATGATGCTGATACCGCGCTTTCGCTTCGTGTTTATCGGTCTGGCCCTTGTTATCGGTGTGTCCAGGGTTATCGTCGGTGCGCATTATCCAAGCGACGTGGCAGCAGGTCTCCTTCTGGGAACATGGACGGCGATGGCATTTGCTTTCATTTTCGCCCGTTCCGAATGGATTTTCCGTTTCGACACAAATGGCTGGCCGCATCCGAAAAACGCAGTCAGTTCCGCTGGATGATCGAGAAGAGGGACGTCAATGGATCACGCTGAAACGCAAGCCGTTCGCTCTATCAAGACCACGGTGGTGATTGCAGGCGGCGGGCCAGCCGGCATGATGCTGGGGCTTTTGCTGGCGCGTGCCAATGTCGATGTCACCGTCATCGAAAAACACGCCGATTTTCTGCGGGATTTTCGTGGCGATACTATTCACCCCTCGACGCTTGAGATCATTGCGCAACTCGGCTTCATCAGGGAGTTTCTGGCGCTGCCGCACACCCGGGCGGAAAAGCTGCACGCCGAAATTGGGGGCAAGAAGATAGCCATCGCTGATTTCTCGTGGTTACCGGTCAAAAACCGCTTCATCGCCTTCATGCCGCAATGGGATTTCCTGAATTTCATCGCCGGGAAGGCTGGGCAATTCGAAAACTTTCGATTGCTGATGAACGCGCCGGTCGAAGAGTTGATCCAGGATGAGGGCAGGGTGCGCGGACTTGTGGTCGAGACCCCAGAGGGCCCGCTTAACATCGAAGCCGATCTGGTGATCGGAGCTGACGGGCGCAATTCAGTCGTCAGGGAAAAGGCCGGTCTGGAAATCGAGAGCTTTGGTGTTCCAACCGAAGTGGTCTGGATGCGCCTGTCAAAACAGGATGGGGATCCTGATGAGACGATGGGACATGCGGGTCCGCGACAGGGCTTCGTGCTGATTGATCGCGGCGATTATTGGCAGTGCGGCTATGTGGTGCGCAAAGGCTCCTATGCCGAATTCAAGGAACAGGGGCTGGAGGCATTTAGGGAGCGCGTTGCCGAAGTATGCCCGCTGCCGCGTGAACGTCTGTCGGAAATTGGAAGCTGGGACGATGCTTGGCTGCTGACGGTGCGCATCGACCGTTTGAAACAATGGTGGAAGCCGGGTGTGATCTGCATCGGTGATGCAGCCCATGCCATGTCGCCGATTGGCGGCGTGGGTGTCAATCTTGCCATTCAGGATGCGGTGGCAGCGGCCAATGTGCTCATCCCGATCCTATCGGCCCGACGTGCGATTGCCGATACCGATCTGGCGGCCATCGAGAAGCGTCGGACCTTCCCGACAAAGGCGACGCAGCGTTTGCAGCTGATGATGCGCAGCAGGAACAAGAAGGATCAGGCCGATGCCAAAAAGGCGAAGGGACCACCCGCCTTCGTGCTGGCCATCATGCGCTTTCCGCTGCTCGCCCATCTGGCGGGCAGGCTGATTGGTCTGGGCTTCCGGCGCGAAAAGATCAATTATTGAGCTTGTCGAATTCCCGCTCGTCATAGAGACGACGCAATATTTTTGCCGTGCCCGCCGCCCCTTCCAGATCGAGATCGATCTCATCAGGTTCCGGCAGCTTCAACGCCTGCTGGATGGCATCTGCCATGGATTGGGGTGATATGGCGCTTTCTTCCAGCACATGGGCAAGCCCCAGTTTTGCCAGTCGCGATGCGCGCGCGCCTTGTTCCGTTTCGCCACCGGCGGCGAAGGGAATGAGGAGCGAGCGGCACTTGGCCTGCAAGATGTCGCAAACGGTGTTGTAACCTGCCTGCGAAATGGAGAGCTTCGCGCCTGACAAAAGACTTGCGAAATCCTTGCGGAACCGGAAGACCGAGATGCCCTCACCAGCCTGCGCTGAAATAGCATCGAAATCCGCTTTCGGCATGTTTGGACCCGTGATGAGGCACCAGCTCTTGAGATCATTGATCATGGGTGCTGCGTCGAGTGCTGCGCGGATGAGGGCCGCCCCGACAGCGCCGCCACCTGCGGAAACGACGACATCGAACCTCTCTTGCGGCGGCTCCTGCCTTGGTGCTGCGACAAGGCCGGTATAGACGATGCGTTGGCTGATCTGGTCTGCCAGCGGGAATGTCTCTTCCAGCCGCACGAATTTGGGGTCTCCATGCACGAGAACGGTATCGAAATGCTTTTTGACGAGCGCAATCGTTTCTTCGTCGCGGCCGGGTTTGGCACGTTCCTGCAAGATGTCACGCAATGATGTCATCACGAGCGGACGTTCGATGCTGCGCTCGATGGCGCTCAAAAGTGGCATGAGCTCGAAACGCACCTGCCGCCGCCCGAAGGGAAAAGCCTCGATGATGACGATATCGGGTCTGGTGCCGTGATAGGCGCCCAGTAGCATGCTGGTACGGCTATCCTTGAACATGTCATCCACCGGCTGCCCGGTGGCATCGACAAGACCGGAGAAACTGCCGTCGCTGACGGCGATGGGTGGCAGTTCGATGTGGCGTATACCTTCGCCCGGAAAGCCCGGAACAGGCGTTCCACCCGTCACCAGCGTCACATCGAAACCGTCTTCGGCGAGAGTTCGGGCAACGCGGCTGGCGCGGGCAATGTGGCCGATGCCGAGCAGATGTTGCACATAGAAAAAGACGCGGGGTGCGGGTTTCTTTGCGGTCACAGGGGCTTCTCCCATTCCTGCTCGAACAGTGCCTTCAACTCGGCAATGCTGTTGCGGTGGTCAAATGCCGTGCGAACGCGGCTCTCTGCCGCCATTCCCAGCCGGGAGCGAAGATCCGGGTCGATGATAGCGCTTTGCAGCGCCTGCGAAAAGGCTGCGGGATCATCGGGCGCTGTCAGCAATCCGTTTTCACCATCCACGAAGAATTCCGGTATGCCTGAGATGTTGGTGGAAATGCAGGCAAGGCTCTGGCTTGCTGCTTCCACCAGCACGTTGGGAAGTCCATCGCGATCACCATCGCTGGTGATGCGGCAGGCGAGCGCGAAGAGATCCGCTGCCCGATAATGCTCCAGGACCTGTTTCTGGTCCATCGCCCCTGTCCAGGTGATCCGCTCCGAAAGCCCGAGTTCGGATGCCAGCGCCTTGAGTGTGGCCAGCTCGTCTCCACCGCCGATATGGGTGAATTGCCAGTGCAGCGATGGTGGCAGCGCTGCCAGCGCGCGCAAGAGAATATCGATGCCCTTTTTCTTCACGGCCCGGCCAACGCTCAAGATACGGACAGGATCATCCGGATTGGAGCCATTGCGAGGCAGTCGCGGGGTGTCATTGTGTGGAAAGCGCGTGAGATCGAGGCCGTGATAGCTCAGATGCACATTGGCTTTTTTGCCGGAAAGATTTTGCAGGTGCCGGAAGCCGCTGGCGGTACAGGTCACCGCCCAGCGGGCGCTGTCCAGCTTGGCGGCGAGATCCCGATCGCTCGATGTCCAGATGTCCTTGGCGTGGGCGGAAATCGTCCAAGGTATACCTGTTATCAAGTGTGTGTAAGCGGCGACGGATGCGGGTGTGTGGATGAAATGAACATGCAGCCAGCCAGCGTCGGCAGGCCATTCATGCGCCAGCACAGCGGCCTGTCCGAAACGGCGAAAGCGATTGCGCGAGAAATCATGGCGAAGGTCCTGCAAGAAACGCCGCAGCGCCTGTCCGAAACCGGGCTTGCTGCGGCAAGCCCACAGGGCTTTCAGCACACGCACCGGCTCCTCATGCAGATATTCCGGCAGGTAAGTTACCTTGGCGCGGATTTCATCATGCACTGGGTGCCGTTTCTTATCTGTCGGGCGGCGCATGGACACAAGTTCCAGCTCCAGCCCTGCCTTTTCAAGGCCCAGCAGTTCCTGCGCGATGAAAGTTTCTGAAAGGCGCGGGTAGCCTTTCAGCAGAACCATGATTTTCTTGTTGCCGGTCACGATATCAGCGTCTCTTTCTGGGTGCAGACCCAGGCTCAGGCATTGGCGGTTTTGGCGGTGTCTTCAGGTTGAAGCCATTCCGCAATCCGTTTGGAAATGTTTTCCAGCCCATCAAGTTTGAGGTTGCGGCCATTGGCTGAGGGAGGCGCGCGCTTAAGCAGGTCCTTGAGCGCCTGCGCCATGAGCAACGGGTTCTCTGCATCTTCAGGCAGAAGCATGTCAAACAGGCCCAGTTCCGATGCGCGGCTGGCACGGATCAACTGCTCTTCACGCGGTACGATGCGCGGCACGATGAGGGCGGGCTTGTCGAAGGAGAGGATTTCGCACACGGTATTGTAGCCACCCATGGAAACGACGGCCTTGGCGCCCGCAACAATGTCTTCCATGCGATTATCGAATTCGATGATCTCGATATAGGGAATATCGGATGTGTTCTGCATGAAGCGCAGGCGCTGCTCGCCCGGCATATAGGGGCCGAGAACGATCAGGGCTTTGTGCGTCAGCTCCGGGTCTGCCTTGTAGGCATTGATCACGTCGTCGATCAACTCGCTGCCATCGCCGCCGCCGCCCGTCGTCACCAGAATGTAATCGCCTTCAGTGCGATGCGATGTGCTTTCCGATTGGGTCTTCGAGCGTTGCAGGAAACCGACGAAATCCATCTTGTCGCGCACTTTTGGGGGCACATCCAGCCCCATGAGCGGATCATGGAAATCAGGTGGACCATAGACCCAGACGTGATCGTAATAACGCTCTATCTTGGGGAGAATATCATTGCGCTTCCACTCGGCTTCGAGCAATTGCGGAGCGTCCATCACGTCGCGCAGGCCAATGACGAGCTTGGTGCCTTTTTCCTTGAGATAGGCGAGCGTTTCCTCCACCTCTCCACGCAGCCCCATAGGTTCCTTGTCAACGATGAAGATATCCGGCTGGAAGCTTTCGGCGGTGTGGTAGATAATCGAGCGGCGCATCTTCAGGGTTTCCTGAAGATCGATATGGCGGTCGAGCGAGGTGTATTCGCCGTTTCGCAACTTGATGACGCTCGGGATTTTGACGAAATCCACCCGGGCGCGGTAGTCGAAGGCACCGGCGATTGTCGCGCCTGATATGATCAGAACGTTCAGACCACGATAATCCTCGACCAGCGCATGGGCGATGGTTCGGCAACGGCGCAAATGGCCGAGACCGAATGAGTCATGGCTATACATCAAGATGCGCACGTCTTTCAGGCGAGTGCTCATGGACAGCACCTCTTGTTGCGGTTCGCATGACGGGTCTTGTTGGTTGGATGGGGCACTGGACAGTCCGTGGTTATTTAAAAGGGTCAGCCGCATCACGTAGTCCATCGCCAAAGAAATTAAAGGCCAAGATGACGAGGACTACCGGTACTGTCGGCAGAAGAAGCCATGGATAAAGGGCAATCACGCTCACACTTCTCGCTTCTGTGAGCAGAATGCCCCAACTTGTGATCGGTGGGCGAAGGCCTAGCCCCAAGAAGCTGAGGGCGGTTTCACCCAGAATCATGCCCGGTATTGTAAGCGTTGCGGATGCGATGAGGTGGGACATGAAGCCGGGAATGAGGTGCCTGCCGATGATGCGCGGGGTGCTGGCACCCATGAGCTGTGCGGCAAGAACATAATCTTCCTCGCGCAGCGCCAGAAGCTTGGAGCGCACGGCACGGGCAAGCCCGGTCCAGTCCAGAAGCCCCAGAATGAGGGTGATGCCCAGATAGACGAGGATGGGGCTCCATGTGACCGGCATGATGGCAGCCAGTGCCAGCCACAGCGGAATGCTGGGAATGGATTGCAGCACTTCGATGATGCGCTGGACGATCAAATCGAACACACCGCCGCGATAGCCTGCGAGACCACCAATCACAATGCCGAGCACGAAGCTCATGGCGACACCCAGCAAGCCGATTGTCAGCGAAATGCGGGCGCCATAGATGATGCGCGACAGCACATCGCGGCCAAGACGGTCGGTGCCGAGCAGATACATCTGGCCATCTTGCGCAGGGCAGACCAGATGCACGTTGCTATCGAACAGACCCCAGAACCTGTAGTCATCACCCCGGCAGAAGAAGCGCAGCTTCTGCACATCCGTCGGCACGTCGCTGTAGACGCGCCGCAGGTTTTCCATGTCGAGGCTCATGGTTCGTCCGTAGACGAAGGGGCCGATGAATTCACCATCATGGAAAAGATGGACGGCTTGCGGGGGCGCGTGAATATTCTCCACATTGCGGGTGTGCAGATTATAGGGCGCCAGAAATTCGCAGATCATGATCGACAGATAGACGAACAGCAGAAAGGCGCCGGAATAGAGGGCCAGCTTGTGCTGTCGAAACTGCCACCACATCAGCCTGAATTGCGAGGCTTTATTGAAGGCGGCCATGCCTGATGTCGTGGGCTCTACGAGACTGGGATCAAACGGTGCCGTGGAGACGAAATGCGGCAATGGCTCGCCGGGCTTTGGAAGGGAGGAGGTCATTTCAGGTTACCACCTCCAAAGCGGATGCGCGGATCGAGAATGGCCAGTGCGATATCAGAGACGAGCACGCCAATCACCGTTAGGAATGCGAGGAACATCAGGAAGGAACCGGCCAGATACATGTCCTGACTTTGCAGGGCGCGGATCAGCATCGGGCCGGTCGTTTCCAGCGATAGAACGATGGCCGTGATTTCAGCGCCAGAGATGATCGCTGGCAAAATCGAGCCGATATCTGAGATGAAGAAGTTCAGCGCCATGCGGAGCGGATATTTCGTCAGGACCTTGAAGGGGTGCAGACCCTTGGCGCGGGCCGTGACCACATATTGTTTTTGCAGCTCATCCAGCAGATTGGCGCGCAACCGGCGGATCATTCCAGCCGTGCCCGCCGTGCCGATGATGAGAACCGGTATCCACAGATGCTCCAGAATGGACTTGAACTTGGCCCAGCTCATATCCTGGTTCAGAAATTCACGGTCCATCAGGTGGCCGATGGAGGTGCCGAACCAGATATTGGCAAAATACATGAGGATCAGCGCCAGCATGAAATTGGGAATGGCGATGCCCAAAAGCCCGATGAATGTCAGGCCGTAATCACCCCAGCTGTATTTATGCGTGGCGGAATAGATGCCGATTGGAAAGGCGATGATCCAGGTGACGATGATGGTCACGAAAGACACCAGCATGGTCAGCCACAGGCGGTCGCCGACGACTTCGTTGACCGGAAGCTGGTATTCGAAGGAGTATCCAAAGTCGCCGACCAGCATGCCGGTCGCCCAGCGGAAATACCGGATAGGGGCTGGCTGATCGAAGCCGTAGCGGACCCGCAACTCTTCAATCTCGGCCATATTGGCCGTTTCACCCATGGCCCGCATTTCCGAGACATAGCTCTCGAAATAGTCACCCGGTGGCAATTCGATGATGGTGAAGACCAGCATCGAAATCAGGATGAGGGTGGGGATCATTACCAGAAGGCGCCCTAGAATATATCTGAGCATGTCATGCGTCTCCGTCGTACCAGAACGCATCTGGCATGTAGACACCGAGATAGGAGGTGGGCTCGAAACCGTAGAGCGCCTTTTCCGGCACGTTGCGCATTCTGGCTGCATGCACGATGGGCTGCAGCGCGCTGTTGACGATGCCGATGGAAAAGACCTGCTGCGAATAGATTTCCAGCATTTCCAACCAGATGGCCCGCCGCTCTTCCTCGGTGATGCTGACGCGCCATTTCTTCAACAGAGCCAGAAGATCGGACGCCGCGGCAAGATCCGGTGCCGTGCCCTCGCGCCCGCCGGAGAGATAATGGACGCCCCAGACCGGCCACTGCAACTGATCGTCGCCAGTCGGTGCCAGGCCCGCAGGCAGCATATCCGGGGTCGGGACTGCATTGTCCATGCCAAACCACACCGACATCATCACCTCGCCGCCCATGGCGCGCTTGCGAAAAACGTCGCGCTGCGTGGGGCGGCTGGACAAGGAGATGCCGAGCTTGCGCCAATGGTCTGTTACCAGCTCTATCACATCTGTTTCCAGCGTGCTTTCGCCAGCCGTTTCAACGATGATGTGGGCGGGGCGTCCATCGGGCAGCAGGCGCACGCCCTTGTCATTGCGGTTGGTCAGCCCCAGCTCGTCCAGCAAGGCATTTGCCATGGCAGGATTGAAGTCAGCCCATGCCTTGGCAAATTCCGGGCGAAACAGCGAGCTTTCCGGTAGGACGGTGTCGGCGCTTTCCTTGGCAAGCCCATAGAAGCAGACCATGTTGATCTCATGCCTGTCGATACCAACCGACAGGGCACGGCGCATCCGCACATCGCGGAACAGTGTTCGCCAGACTTCATCGCCGCAATTCAGGTTCGGCAACAGGCAGACACGCGAACCCTGGCTGCGCGTCCATAGACTGACCTTCAGCGGGAAGCGGTCTTCCGCATCTTTCAGATAGGTATAGTCGTTGAAATCGAGCCCCATGAATTGCAGGTCGCTATCGCCGGATGCGGTCTTGGCGGCAATGATTTCCGACGAGGTCACATTCAGCAGGAAGCGGTCGAGATAGGGCAGTTGCAGGCCGTTTTCATCGACGCGGTGATAGTAGGGATTGCGTTCGAAAATGAACTGTTCCGAGGGCGGATAGGTGATGTTGCGCCAGGCGTCGAGCGTCGGCAGATCCGGGTTTTCAGGCCGCACCTGCCGGGACATCTTGATGTGCAGGCTGCTCCAGTCATCCACCTTGTTCTTTTTTGCCAGCTTGGCCAAATTTTCAGGGGTCTGATATTTTGCGTGAAACTGCTTCATATAGGCAGCGGGCAGGCACAGGCGTGCAGGAGACGCGCCGGCCAGCTTGGCCAGAAAGTCCGGGTTCGGACCTTCCCACGTATAGCGCACGGTCAGGCGATCAATGACCTCCACCAAAGGTGGCTTTTCATAGACCAGCAATTCAATCGGGGGGCCGCCCTTATGAATCTCCCGGTTCATCGCTACCTCTTCCCAGAAATAGCGGAAATCTTCTGTCGTGAAGTCGCTTCCGTCAGACCATTTATGGCCATCGCGCAGCTTCAGGGTGAAGATGCGTTCCTGATCGACCGTATAGCCTTCCAGAATATCCGGCTGGAAGTTGAAGCTCTCATCATAGCCGACCAGACGCGCATAGCTGTTGATTGGCATCAGGCGGATATCGCGCTGACCACCGATCAGCATGCGCACCGAGCCGCCATGTTTACCCGGCTCGCGCCCAAGGCTTTTCAGGTTCATCACGCGCGGGGTTTTTGGTAGCCGCTGGTCGAGCGGCGGCAACTCACCCTTATCGATCTTTTCCTTCAGAAACGCCGAATCCGTATAGGCGGCAAATGCCTTCCACGGAGCGAAAACGGATGCGAGGAGGGCGAGGGTCGTTCGACGCGTGATCACGAGCGTAACTCCGCAACATCAACATTTCCGTTTGCCAGCACTAGGTGACCGCCGCCGAGATCGGCGGTAATCAGATCGCTGTCATCGCTTTGGCGGAATTGCTTGCCCCAATCGAATTTGCCGGTGGCGCTGATCTTGGCGATGGTGTTGAAATCAAGCGGCCTGTCGAGATCCGGGAATGGAACGGCGGCCAGCAGTGATTTCGTATAGGGATGCACCGGATTGCGCATCAATGCTTCGCGTGGCGCAAGCTCCACGATTTTTCCCTCACACATCACGGCAACGCGGTCAGCCATATAATCCACCACGGCCAGATTGTGGGAAATGAACAGGTAGGTCAGGCCAAGCTCTTTCTGCAAATCCTTCAAAAGGTTGAGGATTTGTGCCTGAACCGAAACATCGAGCGCCGAGACGGGCTCGTCGCAAATCAACAGTTCCGGGCCCAGCGTCAGGGCTCTGGCAATGCCGATGCGCTGGCGCTGGCCACCGGAAAAACTATGGGGGTAGCGGTTGAGCGCGCTTTCACCAAGCCCGATGGCTTTGAGCAGGTTGCGAACCTTTTCGGCGCGGGATTTCGCATCTCCGCGTCCGTGAATCTCAAGAGGTTCGCTTAAGATGTTGCTGATCGTCATGCGTGGTGAAAGCGAGGAAATGGGGTCCTGAAACACCATCTGTATCTTGGTGCGCAGTTCCCGCAGGTCGTCATCCCGGGCGTTGAGAACGTCGATATCGCCTGTTTTGCTGTGAAAGGTGAGAGACCCTTCATCAGGACGCACGGCACGCATCAATATCTTGCTGACAGTCGTCTTGCCGCTGCCGCTCTCGCCCACAAGTCCAAGGCACTCGCCGCGATAAATATCGAAACTCACACCATCGACTGCCCTGGTCGCGGTGGATTTGCCCGAGCTGAACCAGCTTGATTTGCGGGTAGAGAAGGTCTTGCTCACATTGTTGACGCTGAGCAGGACACCCTTGGTCTTGTCCACGGCCTCGGTCTTCTTGCCGATCAGGCTTTCCTTGTCGATGACGACATCACGAAGCGCTTTCAGCCTTTCGCCTGGCTTCATGTTGAAATGCGGAACGGCGGCCATCAGGCCCTTGAGATAAGGGTGGGAGGGCGCGCGGAAGATATCATCGACCGGGCCTGATTCCATGATTTCGCCCTGATAGATCACGGCCACTTCGTCGGCTATGTTGGCAACGACGCCGAGATCATGGGTGATCAGCAGCATGCTCATGTTGAGGCGGCTTTGCAGATCGCGCAGCAGCTTCAGGATCTGCGCCTGTATGGTCACGTCAAGGGCCGTCGTTGGCTCATCGGCGATCAGAAGTGCCGGGCGACAGATCAGCGCCATGGCGATCATGGCGCGCTGGCGCATGCCGCCTGAAAGCTCGAAGGGATACATGTTGCAGATTTTTTTCGGGTCGGAAAAGCCGACAAGATCAAGCGTTTCCTCCATCTTTTCCTGCCGTTCCGCAGGCGTCAGTACAGAGTGGATCCGCAAGGCTTCATCGACCTGATTGCCGATTGTGTGCAGCGGCGAAAACGAGGTCATCGGTTCCTGAAAGATCAAGCCGATACGGTTTCCCCTGATGGCCCGCATGGGCTTGCCATCGGGCTCCAGTTGCAACAGATCGATAGCGCCTTTTTCGGAACGATCAGGATCTGAAAATAGCACGCGACCCTTGACCCGTGCCGTGCGGGGCTGGATGCCCATGATGGTCTGCCCGATGACGGATTTTCCCGAGCCGGATTCGCCGACCAGCGCGGTGACCTTGCCCGGCAAAATACGCAGGCTGGCATTTCTGACGGCATCGATCTTGCCGCCCATCAAAGAAAAGGAAACCTCGAGATTCTCGATACGAAGCAAATCGGCGCCTGAACTCATGCCAAGGGTTTCCTCACCGTCTTATTGTGCCTGTGGCAGTTATTTAAGGGCCATAAAACTTACGTTATCTTAGGGCTGTAGTTCTGTCTATGCTCCTGAAACAGCGAAAATATCAGCTCGCTCTTTCTATCGCGTGTCGCGTAAAACCATGTAGATCGAAGATGTGTCCGAGTTATTAAACCCGAGGAAGCCGAGATGCGAGACAAGGCGTATTTTGATAAAAAACTGGCTGAGGCGCGCGATATGGTGGCGGCGGGTGAATTTGCGCAGGCCCGTGCGGCCCTCGACCTGCTGGCAGGTGAGCAAGAGCGCCACCTGATGGGTGAAGACACTGCGTTCGACTTGCCCCGCAGGCTTCACTCGGTGCATCTGCGGTTGGCCAAGGCGCTCGGTGATGAGGTGAGCCGCACCGGCTATCAATATCTTCTGGTGCCGCCGCCGGAAGTTCTGGCGCCTTATAGCCGCTTTTCGGTGGACAATCGCCGCATGATCGCCGCTGTGAACCGCAAACCGGTGCCGAAAATCCTTCACCAGATATGGATCGGCAGCAAGCCGGTTCCCGCATCAACGCAGGCATGGGCCTCGCACGCCACACGCAACGGGCTGGACTATCGACTGTGGCGTGAAGCCGATCTCGAGCGTGAGGGCATTACTTCCAACCCGCAATTTTCCAGAATGCTCGACGATGGCGACTATCCCGGTGCCGTGGATGTGGCGCGCTACGTCATTTTATCAAGGATGGGCGGCATCTATCTCGACTGCGATTTTTATCCCGCGCGGGACGATGTGAGCTTCTTCGACACATTGCCGATGATTGGCCTGACGGCATTTGGCGAAGAGGTGCCGCGCAAGACCGGGCAGGGCAGCCTGCTTCTGGCCAATTCCTTCATCGCCACGCCGCCCGGCCATCCGGTCTTTAGCCGGATGCTGGACGCCTTCCCCGAAATACTGATGAGGCTGCCGAAAGCGCCTGCGTGGTGGGCGACCGGCCCCTTGATCTTTACCGTCGTGGCAAGGGCTGGCTCGGTAACGTTGGCGGCGGCGGATTTCGTTGTGGCGACCTTGCCGGATCGGGCACCGTTCAGTGCTGTCGAAGCGGTTCGATCGCGCGTCGGTGCGGATGGCGATGGTCTGCTAATTGCCTGGAAATCATGGTAATTCAGCAAGCCATTGCCGTGATGACCGCCAGCGGCAAGCGGGGTGGCTGGTCGTGACACTCAATAGCGATTGCAGGAAAGCCCAGACGCTTTCGTCATGATCCAAATGGTGGGTCAGGATTCCCGTCATGCCGCCGGTTGCATGGGCCTGGCGCATGCGTGCGGCAGTTTCTGCGAAGAGCACATCATGGTCTTTGCCGCCGCGTGTCCCGCGCCAGTCGATGACATCGACGTGGGTGTTGACAAGGGGAAGCCTGTCAGGCATTTCGGGGCCGTAGACCGAAAGCGCTTTGTACCCCACCTGCGGCAAATGTTCGATAACGGCCTGATCGATGCGGTTCCACGGCGGCACCAGCACCGGCACGAGACGCTGTTCATGCAGAGACCGGAGTTTCTGCAGCCCGGCCTCCAGTTCACCGACAACGGTTTCCAGCGGTCTGTGCAGGCCAAGTTCCCGTTTTTTTTCGTCTGATCCGGCATGGTTCTGGTGCGCCCAACCGTGGACAGCTACGTCGATTGCGCTCGTGCCTTCAAGCCGTCTTGCAAGTTCCTCACCCGTGGGATGCGGTATGACGGCGAGTGTCATCGGTGCGGAATGGCGTTGCGAAAGCTCCAGCAACCGATCCAAGGCGGGACTTGGCTGCGTGGCATCGTCATCGCGCAGCCAGAGATCTGCGACGATATTCTTCCTGGCGAAATCATCCATAGTTTCGATAAGCAGTTTGACGGTCATGATGGCTGGCCCGGCAGGTTTTCGAGAATGGAATTCAACATGATGGCGGCCTGTTCAATAGAGCGATCGACACAGGCGAAGTGGCGCGCTTTGAGGGCCATTTCGTGTCGCAGTGCCTCTTCGGTCATCAATTTCACCATCGCATCGGCATAGGAGTTGACATTGCCGGGTTGTGTCAAAATGCCGGTTTGACCGTCTTTCACGACTTCCGGCACGCCTGCGATCCTCTCGGCAATAACAGGCAACCCCGCCGCCTGGGCCTCCAGATAGGCCAGCCCATAGGCTTCTCCATGGCCCGGCCAGACATAGATGGAGGCATGTGAGAGAATGTCGGCGATGGCTTCAGGTGTCTTCTCGCCGTGCCAGATGAGGCGGCCAGCATCAATCTCGCCAAACAGGTCTTGGGCCTTTTCCCGCTGGGGGCCATCGCCAATGATGTCGAGCGTCCATGGCAAATCTGATGGCAGCAGCTTGAGCGCCTCGGCCAGCGCTGCGTAGCTGCTCATCTTGTCGCCGGGGCGCATCATTGCGACGGTTGCGAGGCGGTAGCGGGTGGGGGAGGGCGCCTGTTTCCCAAATGTTGCGGCATCGATAAAGGGTGGCAGCATCGCAAGGCGCAGGCCTTGATCCGCCTTTGAAAGCCCGTCGAAATCTCTTGTTGTGAAGCAGATGTTGGTGGCGGCGAAACTGAGATCAGCGAGAAGTGCGTCCTGCGTTTGCGCCCAGCCCATGCTGTTTCGTTTGGGAGAGTAGGAGGCCTCGGCCGTGACATAGGCAAGGCCGAAACGCTGGCACAGTTCGGGTCCGAGAAGGTCCCGCGCTTTGTAGTACGGGTGGTAGCAGAACCAGACATCCGGTTTGCCATCGCGATGCCAGTTGGTGCCGATCCGTTGTTTTTCCGCTTCGGCTGCTGCTTTCACGGTATCAAGGCCATCTGGCTCGCGCTGAAAACTGCGAAGCTCCGATACCACCTCCACCTCATGCCCACTGATACGCATGGCCTGCATCAACAGTCGCGCCATCAGCCGGTCGCCCGAGGGTACGGGGTGGTCTGGAGATTTCAGGGGGGCATAGAAGGCGATTTTCATCAGCTAGTTCTGCTTTGCGATCAGGGGCTTCGTCAATGGGGGATTTGAGAAGGGCAAACCTTGACACTGCGTCTGTTCTCACCCAACTGATGGGCATGTTTTCTTCATGCGCGGAGCGCAATCAGCTTTGACTTCCTCTTCAAACGCACAGCAGCTTCTTGAGCTCATCCGGTCTAAAAAGGCGAAAGCCGGGGTCATTGGCCTTGGTTATGTCGGCCTGCCTCTGGCCATGACAATCGCCAATTCCGGTTTCAAAGTGGTGGGTTTCGATATTGATCCTTCCAAGATCGTGGCTATCGATGCCGGTGAAAGCTACATCGAGGCCGTGCCACACGATGTTTTGAATGCTGCGCGTGCTGATAGTGGCTTTGTCGCGACCTGCGATTTTTCGCAGCTGGCCGATTGCGATGTCATTGCCATCTGCGTGCCGACGCCGCTGACGAAATATCGCGACCCCGACCTTTCCTATGTCGAAAAGACCTGTCTTGAAATCGCGAAGACGCTTCGTCCCGGACAGCTTGTGGTGCTAGAATCCACGACCTATCCCGGCACGACGGACGGGATCGTGAAGACCATTCTGGAAAAGACGGGCCTGAAGTCGGGCGTGGATTTCTTCCTTGGCTTCTCGCCTGAGCGCGAAGATCCCGGCAATCGTGAATTCCAGACTTCGACCATTCCAAAGGTGGTTTCAGGCGAAGGCGCCGAGGCCGCGGAACTGATGATCGCCTTTTATGGCGCGGTCGTCAAAACCGTTGTTCCTGTCTCCACCAATGCCACGGCTGAGGCCGTGAAGATCACGGAAAACGTGTTTCGTGCCGTCAATATCGCGCTCGTCAATGAGTTGAAGGTCGTCTACGAAGCGATGGGTATCGATATCTGGGAAGTCATCGATGCGGCCAAGACGAAGCCATTTGGCTATATGCCGTTTTACCCCGGTCCGGGTCTCGGCGGCCACTGTATTCCGATCGACCCGTTCTATCTGACGTGGAAGTCGCGGGAATATGACCTGCCGACACGCTTTATCGAGCTTGCCGGGCAGATCAACACGGGCATGCCGCGCCATATCGTCAGCCGCCTTGCCGAGGCGCTTGATGTGCATAGTGGAAAGGCGCTCAGCCGTTCCCGCGTTTTGATTGTGGGCCTGTCCTACAAGAAGAATGTTCCTGATATTCGCGAAAGCCCGTCTCTGAAGCTGATCGAGCTGATTGCCGAGCGCCACGGTCAGCCGTCCTATTTCGACCCCTACGTCGCGGAGATACCGAAAACCCGTGAATATGGCGACCTTCTCGGTATGAAGTCGGTGACGTGGGACAAACAGACGATCAGCGGTTTTGATGCGGTTCTCATCGCCACGGATCATGACAATGTCGATTACCAGAGCCTCAGCGAATGGGCGCCGTTGATCATCGATACGCGCAATGCCTTTGCCAAGCGTGGCATCGTGGCAAGCCACATTATCAAAGCCTGAGGCAGGAAAAGATATGAGCAGACTAGACAGCTTCATTCGCCGCCTGAGCGCGCAGCGCGATATCCTCAACCACGTCCATGCCGATATGGGCCTCCCCGCTGGCCCCATCATGGAAATTGGGCTTGGCAATGGGCGCACGTTCAATCACCTGCGCGAGCTGTTTCCAGATCGCCGGATCGTAGCCTTCGATCGGGCCATGGGCGCGCATGCATCGTCCGTGCCGGATGAGAAGGATATGGTGATCGGTGAGATCGCGCAGACAGCGCAGGCCTATCTCGGCATCGAAGCGGCGCTGGTCCATGCCGATATTGGCACGGGCTATCCTGAGAAGGACGCGGTCACGCTGACATGGCTGCCGCAGCTTGTTGCCGGAATGCTGGCTGAAGGTGGCGTGGCAATCAGCGGGCTGCCGCTTGAGGAAAAGACGCTCAATCCTCTTCCCGTACCGGCATCCGTACCGACAGACCGCTACTTCCTCTACCGCAAAATCTAGGCCTTAGAGAAAGCGTCGGCTTTCGCTGTCGGAGATCAGGAAAACCTTCATCTGCGCGCTTTTTCCCCTGATAGGAATAGTGCGGCTCTGGAGGTCCTCCGCTGCGTGTCCCGACTGCTGAAGAACCGGCTCGGAAATCACGATGGCGGTGTCGAATTCCTTGGCGGCCGTTTCAAGTCGGCTTGCCACATTGACCGTATCGCCAATGGCGGTCAGGGTTTTCGCAGAGCCGTAGCCCATGACGCCGACAATGGACGGGCCTGCGTGAATGCCGACGACAATGCGCAATTTGACCGCGAACTGTTTTTCCAGCTCCTCGTTCAGTGCCTCGATATTTTGCAGGATGAGCGCTGCGGCCTTGAGTGCGTTTCTGCTCGCGGTTTCGGCGTTACCTTCGAGACCGAAAAGTGCCATGGCACCATCGCCGATGAATTTGTCCAGCCTGCCGCCTGCCTGTTCCACCGCCTGGCCGACAACGGTGAAGTATCGGTTGAGCAGGAAGACCATGTCATAGGGCAAGCGCGCTTCCGAAAGAGCTGTGAAGTTGCGCAGATCGCAGAACATCACCGCGATGTCCTCTTCACGTCCGGGGCGGATGGGCTCGCCATCGGCTGGAATATCGTCCGTTTGCCTTGATGTCAGAAGCAGGGCTACACTCAGATTGTGCTTGGGACGAAGCTGGCACCCGAGCCGCACATCGGTATCAGCATGGATACGCTGCAAAGTGGCTTTTTCCATGCTGGATGGTTCCGGCAGGGTGCCATCGCTGCTGATGATACGCACGCGGCATGTAGAGCACCGCCCTTTTCCGCCACAGGCCGAAAAGTGTGGTACTTCACCCGTCCGGCTTGCCTCCAATATGCTGAGCCCGGCCGGGGCTTTCACCACAGCCCCGTGGTCATAGCGAATTTCAAACGAATTTAATCGTTGACGCCAACTGCGCACGCCACGAAGCGCGAAAACCAGCACCACGGCCCCGCCGAATAGCACCTTGGCGGAAACTCTAAATCTATCGATGATCGTTTCGAGGTCCGCCTGATGGGGATGGATGACCCGCGGCGGTGGCGGCACGTATTCCATGATCCTGCCCGCATCGGCAAAACCCAGAAGCGCCAGAATGGGCACCAGCACGGCAATGGTGAGCAGGTAGGGTGAGATGCGCTTGTACCATTCCCGGTAACGCAACCAGAAAAATACGCCGAGGCATCCATGCGCCCATATCAGGACGAGCGCGATACTGTGCCAAAGACCCAGGCTGGGATTACGCACCCAGTAATTTCGAATGACGATCTCGTAACCAGTGTCGATATCATAGAGCATGCGCGACAGGCGAATACCGCTGGCGTGATCGATGATCATATAGGGGATGACAAGCCCGATGATGATTTGCAGAGCTTCGCGCGCAGGCATTTTCAGCGAGCGCCTGATATAGATTGCGCGCAGAACAAGCCCGATGTGAATAAGAACCGAGCCGTAGAGGAGCACGCTGCTAACGGGGTTGAGCCAGATGAGAGTGAACCACCAGCGACCCTGTTCAGCCGTTTGTATTGAGATAAGCGCCAATGCGTGGTTTGACAGATGGCTGAAGACAAAAAGCAGCATGATCAGGCCGGACAGCAATCGCGCACGTCTGAGCGACGTTTCCGACACGATATGGATCATGCTTTCCGTTTCCTGTTGGCGTCTGTTATCCGCATTCGGCAATGGCGGGGGGAGACGTTTACCACCTCCTGCTAAACGCCACGATCAAAGATCAATCGTCTGGCCATCGCGCGCGGCAAACGCACCTGCAAATTCCCTCTTTGCATCGGTGTCGATGATATCAAGATCATCATCGGTGCGGAAAGGTGCGTGGTGAATAAGGCCAACGCTTTTGGCCTTCGCTTCCTTGGCCAGAAGGATCGCATGCTGCCAGGATGAGTGGCCATAGCCGCGATAGGTGTCCATCTCAGCGTCGGTAAAGCTTGCGTCGTAGAGGAAGAGGTCCACACCGTCGATGAGCTTCAACACGGCTTTATCCAGTTTGCCATCTTCATGCTCGGTATCTGTAATAATAGCAAAGCTGCGGCCTTGCCATTCGATGCGATAACCGATGGCGTTTCCGGGATGTCTCAACATGCCGGTGGTGATGTTCAGTTCAGGGTGCACGGCCAGCACATCGCCGGCCTTGAAGTCCTTGGTGATGATCTGCGCACAGCAAATGTCCAGCGGCGCTGGGAACCATGGCGGGCTCATGAACTCACCGACCATTTCGCGCGTGGTTTTTTGTCCCGCCAGATGGCCGGACCAGATACAGACGTCGTTATCGCGATTGAAGAACGGTTTGAAATAGGGAAAGCCGATAATGTGGTCGTAATGACAGTGCGAAAAGAACATGTTGACGTCGCACACGCCCTCGGCCTTCAGAGCCTGGCCAGCGGGCAAAAGCCCTGACCCCGCGTCAAACAAAAGCACGTGTTTTCCGCACCTTACCTCGATGCAGATCGTGTTGCCGCCATACTTCCGGAATTTGTCCCCCGAGACGGGTAGTGTTCCCCGTGCTCCCCAAATCTTGACCCGAAATTCTTGTTTATCGTCCCGACGAAGATCGTCGGAATGCAACGCCATGGTATACTCCAATTTACCACGCACACCCTTGCTATCCTCCGATAGGTGCCGTGTTATCCCTCTTGCTTAGCTGTTGGTCTCGGAAGACATAACGAGCTCTGGCTTTAGTACGTTCAGCATTTCAGTTTTATTACAAGAGTACCACTTTTATTTTTCTTTTGTTCGCTGGTGCTTGAGGATGATGTTCCCGTTAGGCACCCGAACCCGATTTGGCCTTGCTCAGCTCGCTCGTTGTTTGCGTCAAGCGTTCGGCCAGCACGCGCATGACCTTGATGGTAATGTCCGGAAAATCTGACATCAACTTGAAAAACTGTTCCTTGCCAATGCGCAGGGCCTCCACCGATGTCGATGCACGCACCGTTGCCGTTCTTACGCTGTCGCACAGAATGGCAATCTCACCGACGATGGCGTTTCCGCTCATCTCGGTCAGCTTTATCTCGCCGGAAGGGGAATCGATCAGGACATCAACCTTGCCGGTCAACAATACATAGGCCGCATCGCCCAGATCACCCTGCCGGAAAAGCTCATCTCCGGCGTGGTAGGAAACACGGTCTGATGCAAAAGCCAGCAACTTCAGCTTGGAGGGCTCCATTCCGCTGAAGAAGGGAACGCGTTTCAGCATCTGAATTTCGTCTTTGAAAAGCATTGCCTTGTCCTGTTCGTGTTCCTGTTTGAGCATTCTTGCAAACTATGCTGCAATCATTTCCTTAAATGTACCGTTTTCTTCCACAAGAGTCTCGTATGTTCCATCTGCGACAACCGACGACTGGTTGATGACGATGACACGATCAAACATTTTCGACAGGGAAGGGTTGGATAGAACCCACAATACGGCCGGGTCCGCGCCATCCTTTTTGAGAAAGGTGATGACGTTATCGACGATTTCTTGCTGGAGCCGGTGATCGAGGCCAGGAAGCGGACGGTTCAGAACGTAATAATCCGACTTGCGCATCAGGGCTCTGGCCAGATTGAGCTTCTGCCGCTGCAATGGTCCCAGCCGTTTGCCGCCTGCGCCCAGATTGAATTCGAGACCGACTGCCAGCACTTTCTCGTAAAGACCCTGCTTCTTCATGGCGTCAGCGACAATCCGCGTGATGCGCCGTGAGGCATCCGGGTATCTGTGGCTGATCTTACCGAAGAGAATATTGTCGAGAAGGCTCGTTGATGTCGCGTATCGCTCGGGATCATAGGGCTCGATCCAGCTGCGCAGATCATTCGGCAGTTTCTCGTGGAACATGTGCCGCACCTCGATGATCTTGTCCATCACCTCCTGCGTCAACAGGCCGAAGCGCTGCCGTGGTTCGATATAGAAGAAAGCCAGCCTTATCATCGCCCGCTGCTCGGTCTCCGTCGCATCGGCGTAGCTCTTGCCCTGAAGGCGCTGCAGCATCTGCTGGTAACCGGGAATGTCGTCCGCGGTCATGAAGGTCAGTTGCTGGAAGAACGGGTGGTCAGGGGGAAGATCACTGAAGATTTCAACGACGTTTTCGGCGATGGTGTAGCCCATGTCGAACAGGGTGTTGGACAGACCGCTGCCACGCATGAGGGAGCGGAAGTAATCGCTGTTGATGATTTTCAGGCTGGAGGCATCGGCGTCGCGCAAGGTGCCGAACATGATGTTTTCGCCAACCGTTGCCTCAGCATTGTAACTGCTGGGTTCGAATGGCACGATAAGGCCGCTCAGGTTCTCTGCGTCCAGTTCGGCACGCAGGGCCTGCCTGAGTTCAACGATGCGGGCCGCGAGATGCAGATCCGCCAACGGGTCAATCGAGGAGCGCAGCGCAAATTCCAGAATATCCGGCGATAGCTGAACCGTATCGAGAACCGTCAGCATGGATTTCAGGAATTGCTCTTCCTCGTCGCTGCCTGCGGGGCTGGACTTATAATCGATCCAGTCGCTGTTGATGTCGATATCGGGATTTTGAGCCAGCTTGGCTTCGCGTATTTCCCACTTTCGATGCTCAAGCGCGGCGCCGGCATATTCTTTCGGCTTCAGAGGTGCGTGTTTGAGGCCATAGACAAGATTGTCCTTCAGGCTTGCATGGAAGAAATAGGTGTCGGCGGAGACATAGGAAATACGCCGGCCGGTCACCGATTCCGGCAATTCAAGGAGATCCTTGTCCCCGAAAGTGATTTTTCCTGAGGTCGGCCATAATGTGCGGCCCAGCGCATCGGCCAGCGCTTCGGCACCGGAGCCGCCGACAATGGCAATGGTTTCGCCGGGATTGATGGTCAAGGTGGCCTGATCCAGCAGGCGGGTTCCGCTATCATCATCCAGTGAAAGCGCTGATACGACCAGAGGTCCGGTGATGGCCGCAGCCGCTTCCGGCGACAGTGTCTGAATCTTGGCGTCGAGCATGGATGGCGAATCGAACTGCTCGAACACCTGCTCATATTTGACCTGAACGTCCTGACGCGCCTGATCCCAGTCGATCAGTTCCTTCAAGGGGCCGGGAAGTTCCTTATAGGCGTTGATGACCGCAACCAGCTGGCCCACATCAAGACTGCCCCTGAGCGTGAGATAACCGCCCAGCGCGTAGAAGAAGAACGGCGTGAGCTGCGCCAGGAAGTTATTGATAAACTTGACGATGAACTTCCACTGGTAAAGATCGTAGCGGATCTTGAAGATTTCGCCCAATCGGTGGGCGGCATCCGCCCGTTCGTAATTCGATGTATCATAGGCGTGGATCGTGCTGATGCCATCCACCATTTCACCGATACGGCCCGCCAGTTGGCGGGCGCTGAGCTGGCGCTGTCTGCCAAGGTCGATCAGGCGACGGCGCATTTTCGGGATGATGCCGACCTGGATTGCGGCCATGAAGGCGGCAATCAGGCCGAGCCAGAAATTCTGCACGAGAATGAAGAAAAGGGCTGCCAATGCCTGGCCGCCAAGCAGCGCGGGCTGAACGAAGGCGTCGCCGGTAAAGCCGCCAAGGGGCTCCACCTCATCCTTGATCATGCTCGATATTTCCGAGCCCTTCACACGCTTGAAATGGGACGGCGGAAAGAGCAGAACGCGTTCAATGAGCTGGAATCGGATGCGGCGCAGCAGGCGCTCGCCAAGGCGGCCCTTGTAGGTATTGATGTAGAATTTAAACAGGCCATTGATGATGACGAGCGCCAGAAAGGTCAGGCTCAGCCCCATCAACATGCCGAGCCTTGATAGCTCGATACCGGGGAAAAGGGTGATTGTACCGACGACTGGCAAATCCAGCGTCAGGTGCATGAAGAGCTGCGTGGAGTTGACGCCCTCGAAACCATCGCCCTGGATCGGTCCATTGACGATCTGCTTTGGCAGATCAAAGGCAAGGAAATAGGGGATCATCGACAGGGCGACGATCAGCAAAATGTAAAGCTGCTGCCGCCGCGTATGATTCCAGATGTAGCGGGTTAGATTTTTTTCCATGTAGGACTTCTGCGCCTTGCCGAAACGGGACGGTACTGGATGTTTTGGGTTGCGTCAAAGCAGCTGTTGGATTGGGTATAGTATCAGGTCAAATATGGGATATGCGCGTATTTGCAGAGAAAGACGAGGCATATTGCCCCGGTGGGCGCGACCCGTCGAGGCAGAAGTATTTTCGAATAAGCGCGTTATAGCGCAATTCCCTAGAAACGGAATACGTGGCTGCTGCCGAGAGAGCGAATTTCACCGTGGGCCATGTCTTCCCGTGCAGGATCCAATCGCACCAGTTCGATGTGGCGCCCCGGTCCGGGGCTTAGGTGAAACCCTTCATCTGCTGGACGAAAGCCATCCGCTTCAATGTGGACCGATTGGGCAAACCGGTCAGTGGTAACATGAAGCATAAGCCGATTGCCGTCTTCTATCACCGTTGCCTGAAGCACTGGCTGATACTGGGCACGTCGCCTGCCCAACGGAAAGTGAAACGCATCCGCAATCAACGCACCTGACGAGCGATCAAACAATCTGGCGACTGTCACGTCGTGGGATGGAGGGCCGAAACGGTAGGCATAGGTCGTGTCGAAAAACGCACCGAACAGGTCGGTCGCGGGGATGACTGTGCTGTCGCGGGAGGCAAGCGAGAGGCTGCGTTTGCCGGTCACGACGGGCTGAACTCCATCGCGCAGACAGATGATCTCAACGTCGACATCGATGCTCTCAGGGCGTTCATTGATAAGGTGGATATCAAGCCCATTGGTGCCTTCATCGAGGAGACTGATCTGCACGGGCCGGAATGCGCGTTTGAGACCGTACCATGCCGATTTCGGCTCTCCCGTCTGGTCGATTACACCCCATCCGGCACCGGGCATCAGGTCCTGCAACGTCCAGACCAGCGCGCCCTTGCACCGCGAACCCACGCGTCGCCATTCCGCAAATGTCGCTTCCATGACTTCCGCAGTCACTGCCCGCGACAGATCGAGATAGAGGTCGACGTTCTCGCGGCGGATCGTTGCCGGATCGACATCGTAGAGGAGCTTGAGATAATGGTCGCGCACATCCTCGAAATCCCAGGAGGCACCCCGGTCTCTCGGAACGCGAGATTTCCACAGGGGATCGTGAACAGGTTTTGCGGGCAGGTGTTTTTCCAGTGTGGGCTGCTGGGGAACGTTGGAGAAAGCCAGGCACTCTGCCGCAAACCGCACATCTGCGCGGCGCGCATCCTCCAGCGGTCTGCAATAGGCACCCACACCGTAATAGTGGCCAACCTCCGCATTCGGGAAAAACGGCAGCGCTCCACCGAAGGGCGAATTGGGAACGTAGACGATATCGGGGCGCAGGCGCGCAACATGGCCTGGCAAGATCTCTTCCGTCAGCGGCCCTTTCCAGAACTGTTCGGAAAGGCCGAGCATGGCCGCTTGCTGGTACATTTCACTGCCGCCGCACAGGACGACAAGAGACGGTGACAGGCTGGTCGCACGCATCAGCTGGCTGACTTCGCCCTCTATATGGGCAAGGAAAGCATCATCCTTTGCCGGGTAATCGAAGTTGGCCAGCATCATGTCCTGCCAGACCATCAGGCCGAGTTCATCACAAAGTTGAAAGAATTCGGGGGTCTCATAGGCCATGGTGCCGCCAATGCGGATCATGTTCATGCCCGCTCGCGCGGCAAGCCGAAGCCAGGGCTCATAATCTTTTCGGCTGCCCGGCAGTCGCACGATATCGGCGTTTGTCCAGACAGCACCGCGACAAAACACCGGCTGGCCATTGATTTTCAGGCCAAAGCCCTTGCCGTCCTCGCCCTTGTCGATCTCGACCCGGCGAAAGCCCGTCTTGCCGAGTGAATATGTTTGCCCGTCAAGGTTCAGCTGGACATCGAAAAGGGTGGGGTTGCCATGGGTGGCGGGCCACCATGGCGCGATATCGGGAAGGCTGAGGGTGCCCTCAAAAACGTTCTCTTCACGGGAATTGAGCGTCGTTGCAACGCTGTTGCATGTTACGGTGGCGGCTGACGCTGGTGTGTTGATGCGCAGTGCTGCCCGCAGCAGACCGGTGCCATCGGCATTCAGCTCTGTATTTAGCGACAGCAGTTCGAAAGCAGGCTCTCTTATCAGACTGATGGCGCGCCAGGGGCCGACAGTGTGGATCTCCGGGCACCAGCCGGGCATGTAGCCCAGCGCCGTTGTTCTGATCAGCCGCAGGCCTTGAGAGCTCATCATTTGCGGACGCCAGCGAGCACGCGGCCCGGCCTTATCCAGACGGGGCGCAAGAGCCCGGAAACAGACCGCGATTTCATCGGTGCCGGTCAGTGCGAAGGGAACATCCAGCGCTTCGAACATGCTGACGGACTGCGCGACGCGTTCGCCGTTGATAAAAATCTCGGCAATGGTTGCCAGACCGTGGAAGCGCAGAATGGCGGGGCCAGCTTGATCGCAGATCAAGGTCAGCCGGTACCAAGCGTCATGGCCGTTGAGTGGTCTTGGCTTGTCCCTGTCGAATTGCCCGATATTTTCCAGCGCCTGCGCGACGGTTCCGGGAACGGGCGCTGACATGGTCTCGATATCAGGTGGAATATCGGCGGGCGTTTCAAAGGCACCACTGTCGCTCAGCGTCAGGGTCCAGCCCTCGCTCAGCAGCTCCTCAGTGGGCTGGACCATGGCGGATGGCGCTGTCACGCCGCCTCGCTTGTCGTGGCAAGAGATGTCTCCAATGCGCCCATCAGCTCGTCCCAGGCGGCAATAGCGGGGTCGAGCGCGGTGGCAAGGGGTTCGAACTTGCGGCGCGCAATGGCCCGCGCAAGCTGGAACTGTACCGACTTTGCCACTTCGGATATACGTAATGCGTGGCTTCCCGCCTTGCCAAACCGCGATTCCCCCCCCATCCACTCCAGATGGCTGGCCGCCAGTTCAAAATTGGCACCAAACTGGCGCAGCGTGTTGAAGGCGTATTTGTGGAAAAAGCCGAAAGGCCGATCAGCGACTTCTTCCACCTGTGCGGGGAAGACAGCCGCGAACGCCTTGATGGGATTGTGTCTGGGACGCCGTGCGAAATGGTGGGCTAGCAGGCGTTCAGCGGCCTTGCGGGTTTCTCCCTCTGAAACACGGTGTTCGGGAAATTTGGCAAATTCTGTGTAGGGCAGGAAAGGCAGGTCGGTATCCCCAAGATGCTGTTGGAAGATGCCCGAAAAATCTTCATCCTGAAGCGCGAAATAGCCGCCATTGTGAAAATATTCGAGCTTGCGGTTCTCAAGATCCATCCGGTTGATGGCAACCGTCGTCTTGCCATGGTCATGGCGATATCCCACACCCTTTGTATCGGGCATGTAGAAGCTGTCCATCTCGATGAGGCAGATGCGGCCCCGCTGCAACTGTGCTGCAATGTGGTTTTCGAGCCTGTCGAAAATCGCAAGCTCCGTCACGCGGATGCCGTAGAGCGCGTCGAGATCTTCCAGCGGTACCTTGAAGAAGGTGAACTGGTCTCCTTCAAAATCCTGGGTCAGGGTGAAGCCGAGCATGGCTTCCGGCGCATATCCGCTGGCGGCCAGAAGCTCGATCCACACGTCGACATAGCAGTTCGTTTCCGGCCACATCCGCTCCAGTGAGTGAAGCGGATGGGGACCATAATGTGCAGCGTCCAGAGCCGGAAAAATGCTTGTCATGCCAGCCTTAGCCCCAAAGCGTATCGCGCACCGGCTGCGGCCATGCGTCCACATCCAGACCGTGTTTTGCAAACAGCGCCAGCGCAATGCGTTCAAGGCCAAAGCCTACGCAGGCCGTGTGTGCCACCGCGCCATCGCTGAGGTTGAGGCCCCATTTCGCGCCGAACGCATCCTGATGGTAGTTGAAGCTCATGCAGGCTGTCAGGTTCTCGGTTGAGGTGACCGGAATCAACAGCTCGAATTTCAGGTTCTGGTCGCGCTGGTTGTTGGCCAGCATCTTGCCTGCGCGTCCGAAGAACGGGTCGTTGGCAATGTCGATTTTCACGTCGAGGCCTACCTTCTCCATCATCTCCACGCCGCGATCCATCCACAACTGGCGGAATTCCGTGACGTCGCTTTCCGTGCCCATGCGAACATATTCACGCATGCGGAAAAGCTGCTGGCGGGCAGGGTCCTTGGAGGGTTCATGGCGGAAGCAGTAGGACTGGATGTCGTAAAGGCCACCGGCTGCGGGAAGGGCGCCGCGCTTGGCAATCGTCGGATAGAGCGGATAGCAGGCCGCCGGTGTCAGAACGATGTCCGTTGCCTTCTGGTCCTTGGTCCAGTCGGTGCCGTCATCCATGCTTTTCAGCAGGCTGACATGGTCCAGCTCGCAGCCGCAAAAGGAATGCACGGTTCCCGCCAGCTGCGGAAAGCTCTTCATGTAGCCGCTTTTTTCGAAATAGGCGCGGTTGATGCCGGGCGGGAAGCGAATGGCTTCGGCCTTATCCGGGCCACCGACCCTGTCGATCAAGCGCTCGAAAGCAACGATGACGTCTTCGAACTGGCCGCTTCGACCATAAAGGCCGTCCACGCCGGTATCGATCAAAAGCCCTTTGTCGAACAGGCGATCGAGAAAGGAAGTCTGCATGTCCATGGTCTTATCCCAAAAGGCTGATGTCCTGCTTCTGAACGAGCAGGAGATTGGCAGAATTGCCCAATATGCGGTCGTTTGAAATCATGAGCTGCGCTGAATGCGCATCGCGTAAATGTCTGCCGAGACTATAAGGCGTCCCGTTTTTGTATCCCATGATGCCGCAGATCAGCATGGCATGGTTGATGATTTCCAGAATGGTTTCGGACGAGCATATCTTCACATTGTTCATGGCGATGGCAAAAGCCATAGACATGAGTGTCTCAGGGTCGTCCTTGGTCTGGTCGTAGGCCTTGAGGCCAGCGATGATGTTCGATTTGACGATTTGCAGCTTGTTGGAAACCTCTGCCAGACGAATGGCACCCGGAGGCGCGACACCAGGCGATTTGCGGGCAGCAGCGCGAACGAAGGCCTGCGCACGGGCAACAGCATCAGCCGCAATGCCGTACCACACACCGCTCCAGAAAAGATGCGATGTAGCCAGCATGGACTGCGCCGCAATTTCGGCAAAGGGTTTCTGGAAAATCTGCTGCGACGGGGCTTGCCCCTTGAACAGAAAGCCATCCGAGCAGGTGCCACGCATGCCGAGCGTGTTCCAGATATGGGTTCTTTCAAGGCTGTACTGGTGCTTCAGGAACACCGTCATCACCTGGTCTGTTGGCGCAGCATCGGCATGGGCCCGAGAGGTGATCAGGATTGCATCGGCTTCGCTGCCGTAGGAAATGACCGTTGCATCTTTCTCAAGACGGCAAACTTCGCCATCCACCTCAATCGCGCAGATCGAGTTGCGCAGATTTCCGCCAATGCCGCCTTCTGTTGTGGCTGAACCCAGCAACAATTGCTCATCGGCCATGCGGCGCATGAAGGCGCTGTGCCATTCACTGTCTTCCCCATGCTCGACAAGGCTCGATGCCTTGATCTGATGCATGGCAAAAATCATTGCTGTCGCGGAGCAGGCCTGCCCCAGCGTGCAGCAGATATCGGTGATTTCGCTTGGGCTTGCGCCTTCGCCGCCCAGATGGACGGGAACCTGAATGCCAAGCAAGCGCTCTTGTCGAAGCGCTGCGATTCCTTCCTTTGGGAAGCGCCCTGCCGCGTCGACATCGTCTGCGTGGCGCGCAGCGATCGCGGCCACGCGCGTTGCTCTAACGGACAGCGTTGCATCGCTTGTGGCCACGGACAGGTCCATCAGGCAGCCTCTTTCCCATCAAGAATGGTTTTAACGGTCGCTTCGATTGCGGAAATGCTGGCGAAAGATTTGCGGTTCAACATGCTGTCTGGAAACTCGATATCAAAAGCATCTTCCAGTCCGAGCATCAGCTGCACCGAGGCAAAGGAAGAAAGTCCCGCAGCGTAAAGATCTGCTTCATCTGCAATTGTATCAACGGGAACAGGAAGTTGGCCGAATTTCGAGAGTATTTCACGAATAGTTGAATTCATTTCAAGTAGTCTCCAGTCGAGTAAGCACGATCATAGCTCAATATCGGAATTACGCTTTAAAAAATAAAATTGGAATAAACGGCTAGGTTAATTTGTCGTGACTAGGTTTGATTTCGGCGCAGGTTTGGTAACGCCTTGACAAATCATGCTCACGGGTTTCTCATTGGCGCATTCACCAGGGGTGTCCCGTCAAGGGGCTGAGATACTGCTACGATGCGCAGTGACCCGTTGAACCTGATCCAGTTCATACTGGCGTAGGGACGGTGCACACGCGCAGACAGCAGCCTGGCTGCTACGGATCACGTCATACATCCGTTTGCCCGTGGTTTTTCGTCTTTCATGCTCGAACTGGGTCTCCAACTCTTTTGCTTTGGAGCCTCACGATGAACATTGTTGCCAAGACCATCACCCCCACAGTCACCACCGGTCCGCTTCCTGCCTCGACCAAGGTTCACAGGGCAGGCGTGCTTTACCCTGATATCCGCGTTCCCATGCGCGAAATTGCCCTTCACCCCACAGCCGGTGAGCCAGCTGTCACGGTCTATGACGCTTCCGGTCCCTACACCGATCCCAAACATAAGCTCGACATCGAGGGTGGTTTGCCGCGCCTTCGCCACGCCTGGGCCGTGGCACGGGGTGACGTGGAGGCCTATGAGGGCAGACACGTCAAACCGGAAGATAACGGCTTTGCCACTGGCGAAAGGCTGACGCCCGAGTTTCCCGTGCGAAACCAGCCGCTGCGGGCGAAAGACGGCAAGGCCGTGACGCAATTGGCCTATGCCCGGGCAGGCATCATCACGCCAGAGATGGAGTTCGTCGCGATCCGCGAAAACCTTGGCCGCGAAGCCGTAAAGGAAAAGCTGGCTCGAGACGGCGAAAGTTTCGGCGCCCATATTCCCGATTACGTGACGCCGGAATTCGTGCGGCAGGAAGTGGCGGCAGGCAGGGCCATCATTCCCGCCAATATCAACCACCCGGAAGCCGAGCCGATGATTATCGGTCGCAATTTCCTCGTCAAGATCAACGCCAATATCGGCAATTCCGCCGTGACGTCATCCATGGCGGATGAGGTCGACAAGATGGTCTGGGCGATCCGTTGGGGTGGCGATACGGTGATGGACCTCTCGACCGGTCGCAATATTCATAACATCCGCGAATGGATCATCCGCAACGCTCCTGTTCCAATTGGAACGGTTCCGCTCTATCAGGCGCTGGAAAAGGTTGGTGGCATTGCCGAAGACCTGACCTGGGAGGTTTTCCGCGATACGCTGATCGAGCAGGCCGAGCAGGGGGTGGATTACTTTACCATCCATGCCGGGGTGAGGTTGCACTACATTCCGCTGACCGTCAACCGCGTGACCGGCATCGTCTCGCGCGGCGGCTCGATCATGGCCAAGTGGTGTCTGCATCACCACAAAGAATCCTTTCTCTACGAGCATTTCGAAGAGATTTGCGACATTTGCCGCGCCTATGATGTGTCCTTCTCGCTGGGTGATGGTCTTCGTCCGGGCTCGATTGCCGATGCCAATGACGCCGCGCAATTTGCCGAGCTGGAAACGCTGGGCGAACTGACGCAGATCGCATGGGCGAAGGATTGTCAGGTGATGATCGAAGGTCCGGGTCATGTGCCGATGCACAAGATCAAGGAAAACATGGATAAGCAGCTGAAGGTCTGCGGAGAAGCGCCCTTCTACACGCTTGGACCGCTGACGACCGATATCGCGCCGGGTTATGACCACATCACGTCAGGCATCGGGGCAGCGATGATCGGCTGGTTCGGCACCGCCATGCTTTGCTATGTTACGCCGAAGGAGCATCTGGGCCTGCCTGATCGTAACGACGTGAAGGTGGGTGTGATTACCTACAAGATTGCCGCCCATGCCGCCGATCTTGCCAAGGGCCATCCTGCGGCCCAGATCCGCGACAATGCGCTGTCTCGCGCGCGGTTTGAATTTCGCTGGGAGGATCAGTTCAACCTGTCGCTGGACCCGGAAACGGCCCGGTCCTTCCATGATGAGACCTTGCCCAAGGAAGCGCATAAGGTTGCGCATTTCTGCTCCATGTGCGGTCCCAAATTCTGTTCGATGCGCATCTCCCATGACATCAGGGCCGAGGCACAGAAGGAAGGGCTGGAGGCCATGGCGGAAAAATTCAAGCAGGGCGGCAGCCTCTATATGCCGCTCGATACGCCCGTTGCCGGTGAGTGAGATGCGTATTCTCGTCAAAGGGGCGGGCGTCATGGGGCTGACGGCCGCTCTGGAAATAGCCAGGCGTGGTCTTTCGGTTGATATCCATGACACCGCAGCGAAGGTGGGGCATGGAGCGTCCTGGTATGCCGGTGGCATGCTGGCGCCCTGGTGCGAGCGGGAAAGCGCCGATGAGGCCGTTGTCCGGCTTGGGTGTTCAGCGCTGGACTGGTGGGATGAGGCAACGCCGGGTCTTGTTGTGCGAAACGGCACGCTGGTCGTAGCCCCCGCACGCGACAAATCGGAGCTTGCCCGGTTTGCCGCGCGCACGAGCCAGCATCGCAGCGTCAACGAGGAGGAGATTGCCGCATTGGAGCCCGATCTTGGCGGGCGCTTCCGCCATGGGCTTTTCTTCGAGCGCGAAGGTCATCTTGATCCAAGGCTGGCCATCGTGGCGTTGCAACAGCGGCTGATGTCGATGGGTGTTGCTTTTCATCTGGGTGGAGACGCCATCGCTGAAACCGGCTTTGACAGGATTGTCGATTGCACGGGCCATGCCAAGCTCGGTTCGCTGGCAAAGCTTCGCGGTGTCAGGGGTGAAATGCTCTATCTTTCCACTCCCGATATCGCGCTTTCCCGGCCCGTGCGTCTGCTGCATCCCCGCATCCCCCTCTATGTCGTGCCGCGTGAGCCGGGGCGTTTCATGGTGGGTGCGACCATGATTGAAACCGAGGATGCCGGGCCGATCTCGGCGCGGTCGATGATGGAGTTTCTCAACGCCGCCTATGCGCTCCATCCCTCGTTCGCGGAAGCCAAGATTGTCGAGACGGGCACCGGCATCCGCCCCGCCTTTCCGGACAATCTGCCGTCCGTCACCCGCAGCGGAAATACGCTGTTCATCAATGGTGCGCACCGCCACGGCTTTCTGCTTTCACCGGCCATGGCCATCCAGGCCGCAAATATTCTCGGAGATAAGGAGGTTTCCCATGAAAATTCTCGTCAATGGGCAAGAGCATGATCTCAGCGCCGACACCCTGTCTCAGCTTCTGGCAAGCCTCGATTATGAAGGCGATTGGCTGGCGACAGCCGTTAATGGCGATCTGGTCCATGCCGAAGACAGGCACGGCTTCCATCTCAAGGATTTCGACCGGATCGAAATTCTCTCACCCATGCAGGGAGGATAAAACATGTTGACGCTTTATGGACGTGAGGTCAGCTCAAGACTGCTTCTGGGCACCGCGCGCTATCCGTCACCTTCGGTTCTGGCGGATGCCGTCCGCGCCAGCCGAACGGATATTCTGACCATTTCGCTGCGCCGGGAAACGGCGGGTGGAAAGACCGGCGGGCAGTTTTTCGAGATGATCCGCGAGCTGGACCGCCTCGTTCTGCCCAACACGGCCGGATGCCATACGGCCAAGGAAGCGGTACTGACGGCGAAAATGGCACGCGAGGTCTTCAAGACGAACTGGATCAAGCTCGAAGTGATCGGCCATCACGATACGCTGCAACCGGATGTCTTCGCCTTGGTCGAGGCGGCGCGCATTCTGGTGGATGACGGGTTTGATGTGTTCCCTTACACCACGGACGATCTCGTCGTGGCCGAAAAGCTTGTTGACGCGGGATGCAAGGTGCTGATGCCATGGTGCGCCCCGATAGGCAGTGCGATGGGACCGCTGAATATCACCGCGCTGCGCTCCATGCGGGCCCATTTTCCAGACGTGCCGATGATTGTGGATGCAGGGCTCGGTCGCCCTTCACATGCAACTGCCGTGATGGAGCTGGGTTACGATGCCGTGCTTCTCAACACGGCGGTGGCGGGTGCCGGAAACCCGGTCATCATGGCTGGTGCATTTGCAAAGGCCGTTGCGGCGGGTCGGGAAGGGTTTCTGTCAGGTCTGCTTGAGCCGCGTGACATGGCTGTTCCATCGACGCCCGTTATTGGAACAGCTGTGTTTTCGTGATGCGTTGACAAGCAGGGCCCAAGGGCGGGATACCGGGAGAACCATGGAGGGCCCGCTCTTGCACAATCTTTTGACTGATATTGATGGCGTGGCCGTTGGTCATGCAACGGATCTTGCTCTGGGATCTGGCGTCACCGCCATTGTCTTCGATGAACCGGCCATTGCATCCGGCTCCATTCTGGGTGGTGCGCCCGGCGGTCGGGATACAGCACTTCTCGATCCTTCTATGACGGTTGAGACCGTGGATGCTTTCGTTCTGTCCGGCGGGTCCGCTTTCGGGCTGGATGCGGCGGGCGGTGTTCAATCCGGATTGCGGGAGCTTGGCCGGGGTTTTGCGGTCGGCCCAACCCGTGTTCCCATCGTGCCGCAAGCCATCCTGATGGATCTTCTGAATGGCGGAAACAAGGATTGGGGTCTGCATTCCCCTTACCGCGACATGGGCTATTCGGCCTTCAAGGCGGCATCAAAGGCGCCCTTTGCGCTCGGCACCATTGGCGCAGGAACCGGCGCGACCACCGCGACGGTCAAGGGTGGATTGGGTTCTGCCAGCGCGGTCACCTCATCCGGCCATAGAATTGCGGCCATCGTCGCCGTCAATGCGCTGGGATCAGCCACTGTTGGAAGCGGCCATCATTTCTGGGCGGCACCTTTTGAGAGGGGTGAGGAGTTTGGCGGGCTTGGCATGCCGCCAGCCTTTACGGATGCCGATGTGGCCATGCAGATCAAAGGCGTGACACTAACCGCCACCACGATTGGCGCTGTGGTGACCGATGCCGTCATCTCAAAAGCGCAGGCGCATCGCCTCTCCATCATGGCCCATACCGGTCTGGCGCGGGCCGTTCTGCCATCGCATCTGTCCAGCGATGGCGACACCATGTTTGCGGCGGCTACAGGCCGCGAGGCCCTGACCGGGCCAGCAGATTTTCTTGAATTGTGCCATCTGGCAACCCTCGTCATGGCGCGCGCCATCGCACGTGGTGTGTTTGAAGCCACGGCACTGCCTCATGACGGTGCGCAAAGATCCTGGAAGGACCGCTTCGGAGCTGATCCAAGATGAGCGAAATGAAGGCTCCACTCAAACCCGTCTTGCGCATCGATTTTCCGCCTGATGACCGGCTCGGACGCGGCAAGATTCAGCTGATGGAACTCATTGTATCAACGGGTTCGATTTCCGCCGCTGGCCGCGCCATGGACATGTCCTACCGCCGTGCGTGGCTGCTGGTGGATGCGCTGAACCACATGTTCCATCAGCCCGTCATCGAATCACAACGGGGCGGCAAGCAGGGCGGTGGCGCGGGGTTGACCCCTTTTGGCGAAGAGCTCTTGGCCCGCTGCCGGGTTATGGAGCAGCGTGTCGTTGAGGCATTGAAAGGTGATATGGAGTGGCTGGAAGCCAATCGCCGCCAGACCCCTCAATAGGGATCGAAGGCCGCCGACTTGACGATGACAAAGATCGGCATCCCGGCTTCAAGCCGCAGCCGTTCCACCGAAAGCTGCGTGATGCGCGACTGGATGATATCGCCGCCGCAATCCGTCTGGACCATGACCATGCCGTCGGATGCGGGCATGATCTCTGCGATGGAGCCTTCCAATATGTTGAGGGCGCTCAGGCCCTCCGGCCTCACAGTTGCCAGCATCACGTCCCGCGCTGGAATGTGAACACGAACTGCCCGGCCAACCTCAGCCCATTGGGTCGGCACCTGCAAGGCCTTGCTGGTGAGGCGAAGGGTTGCAAGACCGTGCTCCCTGTCGAAAGCCTCGATGGTGCCTGAGAGAATGCTGCCAGCTTCGCGGCGCTCAAGGTGGGTGCTGAAGGCCGGGCGGGAAAGAATGGCTGCGGCGGGACCATTGATCTCCACCTGCCCGTTCTTCAGCACGACAATCCGGTCTGCCAGACGCGAGACTTCGTTGATGGAATGGCTGACATAGATGATCGGGATTTTCATTTCGTCCCGCAATCGCTCCAGATAGGGAATGATCTCCGCCTTGCGAGCTTCATCAAGCGCCGCCAGTGGTTCGTCCATCAACAACAGGCGCGGCGCGCAGAGAAGTGCGCGGCCAATGGAGACCCGCTGCTTTTCGCCACCCGAGAGGTTTTCCGGACGGCGCTTCAACAGGCTGCCGATGCCCAGCATCTCTACGATGTCTGCACTTTCAGCAGGCTTTGCCGACGCACCGGAAAACCAGCGGCCATAATGCAGGTTTTGCTCGACAGTGAGATGCGGAAACAGTCGTGCTTCCTGAAAGACATAGCCGAAGCGGCGCTTGTGGCAGGGAATGCATATGTGTCGCGCGCTATCGGCCAGCACTTCGCCATCCAGTTCCACCAGCCCGCGTTGTGGTTTGGTCAAGCCCGCTATGATCCTGACAAGAGAGGTCTTGCCGGATCCGGAACGGCCAAACAGGGCGGTAACGCCGGTTCCAGCGCTGAGCTTTGCTTCCAAGGTAAAGGCGCCAAACCTGTGTTCGATGTCGAGGTGAAGGGTCATTCGGCGCTGACCTTCTTGCCGATCCATCGCGCCAGAAATTCAGAGGCCAGCAAGGCAAGCATGGAAATTGCGATGGCGACGACTGTCAGCCGCAGCGCGCCCGCATCACCGCCCGGCACCTGCGTGAAGGTGTAGATGGCGGCAGACAATGTCTGTGTTTCACCGGGGATGTTGGACACGAAGGTAATGGTCGCGCCGAATTCCCCCATCGCCTTGGCAAAGGCAAGGATCATTCCCGCGATGATGCCGGGCAGCGTCAGCGGCAATGTCACCGTCAGAAACACCCAGAGTGGACTTGCGCCGAGCGTTCCGGCGGCTTCCTCCAGTTTGCGATCCACGGCTTCAATCGAGAGGCGGATTGAGCGGACCATCAGTGGAAAAGCCATGACGGCGCAGGCGAGTGCGGCACCCGTCCAGCGAAAGGAAAAGACGATGCCGAACGACTGATCGAGAAACTGGCCGATCACGCCCCTGCGCCCAAATAGAATGAGAAGAACAAAGCCTGTGACGACAGGCGGCAGGATAAGCGGTAGGTGGACAATGCCGTTCAGAATGGATTTTCCCCAGAACCGTCCGCGCGCCAGCGCATAGGCTGTTGCAATCCCGAATGGAAGGCTGGCCAGCATGGCAATGGTTGAGACCCAGAGGCTCAAACGAATGGCCGTCCATTCTTCCGGGGTAAGCGATATCAAGTCCACTCTGCCATTCCTGCTGGTTCTATGGTCCCGCTCAAACGACCCTGATCTCAGACCTTACTTCAAAATCGTAAAGCCCTGCTGTTCAAAGAATGGTGCAGCGGCTGAGGATTTCAGAAAATCGAGATAGGCCTGTGCGGCGGGTTTTTTCGAGTCTGCCAGAATGGCTGCGGGATAAATGATGGGATCGTGGCTATCCTCCGGAAACGTGCCGACGATGGCAACGCCGGGATCGGCGGCGGCATCGGTCTGGTAGACAATGCCATAGGGTGCTTCGCCGCGTGAAACGAGGAGGAGGGCGGCGCGGACGCTTTCGGCGCCTGCGACTTTGTTCTCGACGGAAGGCCATATGCCGAGCTTTTCAAGCGCAGCCTTGCCATATTTTCCGGCAGGAACCGTTTCAACCGCCCCCATGGCCAGCTTGTTTTCACCCAGACGCTGGCCAAGATCGAAACCCGGTTCGATCTTCACCTGTGTCGCCTGATCGGATGGTGCGATCAGCACCAGTTGGTTGCCGAAAAGATTGGTCCGGCTGTCCGCACGGATCAGCTTTTTACCTTCCACATAATCCATCCACGCCAAATCAGCTGAGATGAAAAGATCGGCAGGAGCGCCCGCTTCAATCTGTTTTGCCAGCGCTGAGCTTGCTGCATAGGATGCCGTGACCGGGATGCCGGTCTTTTTTGTCCACTCAGCATTGGCAGCATCGAGCGCATTCTTCATGCTGGCTGCGGCAAAGACAGTGAGCTTTTCCTGCGCCATCGCCGTGCCTGAAAGCCCAGCAGCGATGAGCCACGCGCTAAAAAGGGTCGCGAGTGTTTTTCTGGCGAGAACACGCCGGGACATTCCCATGGCCATATACCCTGTTTTCAAGAAACGCTGGATAAGCTACTTAAGCGCCACCCGTTATGTTTTCAAGGATATATCGATCATCGGGAAAGAATGTGGATCATTTTACGCTGTAAAAGCAGGCTCTAAAACCGCTCCCCGGTGAAATGTGCAACCTGAGCGCCCGCTTCGTAATAGGCTTCTTTCAGAACCCGCAGGCTCTGTGCCTTTGGAACGGTGACCGGCAGGGGCAGATCGCCCTCGATGATGTCACCCGTGACATGGGCCGCCAGCGTCTTGCCGAAAACAGTGCCGGGAGCAATTCCGCGCCCATTATAGCCACAGAAGCCAACGATATTTTTTGCGAATGTGTGGAAGCGTGGCACGGCATTGTCGGTCATGCCGATCTGGCCATACCATTCGCATTCGAAATCCATATCGCCCAATTGCGGAAACAGCCGTGCGAGAGACCGCTTGGCCCATGCGCGGTGCACGGCGGTTCCGGTGTTGCGCAAGGATCCAACGCTGCCAAACACAAGCCGCCCTGCCTGATCCATGCGGAAGGATGACAGGATCTCCTTGGTATCCCAGCAGCCTTCCCGGTTCGGCAGAATGGTCTTTCGCATGTTGTCGCCAAGGGGACGTGTGGCGAAGTTGAAATAGGGCAGATATACCTGTTCCTCGCGGATGATGTTCCACGGCCCGGTGCTGTAAGCCTCGGTCGCAACGATAACCCAATCCGCCCGCACGCTTCCTTGCGCCGTCTTGACCGCCCAGCCATCGCCATCTGCATCACAGGCAATGACGGGGCTTTCTGTATAGATCGTCACGCCTGCTTTCTGCGCGGCCATTGCCAGGCCACGTACATAGGCGAGCGGCTGCAACGTGCCGGCGCGCTCGTCCAGCAAAGCGCCGCTATAGGCGTTTGAGCCGATACGGGCCGCTGTTTCCTGCGCATCCAGAACCCGCACGGGAGCGCCTCTTGCCGCCCACTGGGCGCAACGTTCGCGCACCTCGGCCAGCCCCTTTTCGCCCACGGCGCAGTGCAGCGTTCCATTCGTTTCAAGTTCGCAGGCAATGCCGTGCTTGCCGATGACGTCTCTGACAACAAAGGGCGCGTTGCCCAGAAGGTCGAGCAATCGCTCGCCATAAACGGGGCCCAGAACATCCGGCAGCTCCTTGGGCATGACCCACATTCCGCCATTGATCAGGCCGACATTGCGGCCCGCACCGCCAAAGCCGATGGACTTGGCCTCGACAACGATGACGCGGATGCCGCATTCTGCCAGATGCAGGGCAGCGGAGAGGCCGGTAAAGCCTGCGCCCACCACAACGACATCGGCTGTCTCGTGCGTCTTAAGCGGGCTAGTCATCGGTGGCTCAGGCGCTGTCTTTTCCCAAAGGCCATGAGAGCGAGGATCATTGTACATTGAAGTGCCCCAAGGAAGCAGATGGTTTAAGCGCATGTCGCAACGGTCAGCTTACAGTCGCCGCGACACTGTGAAAACCGACATCTCGTCATCATGTCATGCCGGGCACGAATATGAAGGCGAGATTGCAATGGGAATGACGGTCAGGCTTGAATCCTGCGCCCAGCTCGGCCAATAGTGCACCCACATGAAGGATCGCGCTTAAGCGCTCACATCAACTGATGACGGGATAGAAATCATGAAGCCCATTTTCGTTCAGCTTCAGTGCACACCCGGCAAGACTTACGAAGTTGCCGATGCCATCTACAAGACGGAACTGGTTTCCGAGCTGTACTCCACCAGCGGGGAGTATGATCTTCTGTTGAAGATTTACCTATCGCCGGAACAGGATCCCGGCAAGTTCATCAATGAGAACATCGTCAGCATTCCGGGCATTGTGCGCTCGCTGACGACGCTGACTTTCACTGCGTTCTGACGACGAAAAAAGGCGTTGCTCCCCTGGGGAGCAACGCCTTTTTTGCATCAACTGAGGTGGCTTTTTCAGATCATTGCCGCGACTGTGCGGTTGCGCACGAGGTTGCGGATGGCAAGACGCACGTCATCGGCGCTGTCGAAACGTTGATCGTCAAGGTCATGCACGTGGAATTTTACAGCGATAAACTTCAGGCGGTTCTCATCCGGTACAACAATGCCAACCGGCTCACCCGCGAATTCAATAACTTGTCTTTGCATAATACATACTCCCGCTGTGGCTCGTCACAGCATTTCGTCGAATCGAATTTTTAAGAGTGGATGACTGTTAGGTCACATTCGACAGCAGCGGGAACACATCACTGTGCGGCCGGACCAGGCAAACCCTAGGTCAAGGATTGCGGCGATGCGTTTCAAGTAAGACATGACACTCTCCCTGCTCTGATGCTGATCTGGACATGGTGGAGAATCACTCTCCAACAGAAAGAACTGATACTCCAGATCAGTAGCGTAATCAATGAAGATCAATATAGGTAGAATATTTTTCTTTATGATGACAGGACGGGGGCGGAATTGTGAAATTTTTGTTTCTTTTGGCCCATTTGGTCAAGGCCCCGGAAAACCGTGATTTTCGGATGTCATCACGCGCCTTGCGGCGGATAGGCATGATCGTTTCCGTTGAAATCGGAAACCGTGTAGCAACCATCGGCATGTTTCGCGACCGCAGTCTGGCTGATGACGGTTTTTCCGTGGCCGCCGGGAATATCCAGAACATAGGTTGGCTGGCACAGGCCTGATATGCGCCCGCGCAGCGCAGCGACGATTCTCTGCCCCTCTTCCACATCCAGCCGGAAGTGGCTGGTGCCCGGCGCAAGATCGGGATGGTGGAGATAATAGGGTTTGACGCGCGCTTCCACGAAGGCCCGCATGAGATCTGCCAGAACAGCAGGGTCGTCATTGATGCCTTTGAGCAGAACGGTTTGGCTGATCATGGCAATGCCTGCATCGACCAGCCGTGCGCAGGCAGCGCGTGCATCTGCCGTGAATTCACGTGCATGGTTGGCGTGAAGCGCGACATAGGTCGTCTTGCCACTGGATTTCAACGCTTCGACCAGCTCCGCATCGATGCGGTTGGGATCGACCACGGGAACACGTGTGTGAAAGCGCACGATCTTGACATGGCTGATCGCCCTCAGGCCTTCCATGATGGTGGCAAGCCTGCGGGGTGAGAGCACCAGCGGGTCGCCACCTGTGAGAATCACCTCCCAGATTTCCTCATGCGCTGCAATGTAAGACAGAGCCGCGTCCATCTCATCGCTCGTCATGGTGCCATTGCCCTGCGGCCCCACCATTTCGCGGCGGAAGCAGAAGCGGCAATAGACCGGGCAGATATGGACAGCCTTCAACAGCACGCGGTCGGGGTAACGATGCACAATGCCGTGGACGGGGCTGTGGGCTTCATCACCAATCGGGTCAGCACGTTCTTCCGGGGTGCTGTGAAGCTCCTTTTCGCTTGGAATGAACTGCAGTCCGATCGGATCAAGCTTGTCCGCCTTGTCAATCAGTGCCGCCATGTCGGGTGTGACCGCTATGGCGTAACGTTCCGCGACCGGGCGAATGCGTTCAAGCTCCACCTCGTCCACCAGACCGGCGGCCAGCAGATCGGCTGTCGATTTGAGGCTGCGCACCGTCATGAGCCGTAGGCCGCAACGGGTGCCCACATGACGAGATCGATGCGTGGCGCGCCCGTGGCCAGCATGACCAGCCGGTCGAAACCAAGCGCGATGCCGCTCGCCTGCGGCATCACGGCCAGGGCGGCCAGGAAGTCTTCGTCTATTGGGTATGTTTCACCATAGATGCGTTGTTTTTCGCGCATCTCGGCTTCAAAGCGCAGGCGTTGTTCGGCAGCATCGGTCAGTTCACCAAAGGCGTTTGCCAGTTCCACGCCGCAGGCATAGAGTTCGAAACGCTCTGCCACGCGGCTATCGCTTGGAGAGCGGCGAGCAAGTGCTGCTTCGCTGGTGGGGTATTCGTCAAGAATTGTCGCCCGGCCAAAGCCAAGCTGCGGCTCTACCCGCTCAACAATCACCCGGCTGAAGATGTCCGCCCAGCTATCATCATGGGAAATGCGGATGCCGGAGGCTACCGCAAGTGCCGCCAAATGATCACGGTCGGTTTCGCCCGATGCCGCGACCGTGGCCAGAAGATCAATCTGCGCATAACGGGAAAAGGCCTCGGCAACACTGACACGTTCGGGCTCGAGAAACGGATCGACTTCGCCATTGCGATAGCGAAATGTTTTCGTCTTTGCGGTCTCGGCGGCAAGGCCCAGCAATTGGGCGCTATCCCGCATCAATGTTTCATAGGTTTCGCCAGCCCGATACCATTCCAGCATGGTAAATTCCGGGTGGTGGAGGGGGCCACGTTCGCGGTTGCGGTAAACATGGGCAAAAGAGGCGATGCGCGGTTCGCCCGCTGCCAGCAGTTTCTTGCAGGCAAATTCAGGCGATGTATGCAAATAAAGAGGAGCGTGTTCTGCGCTGGTCGTTATCCCGGTTGTTGCGAAAGCGTGGAGGTGCGCTTCGTTGCCGGGAGAAACCTGCAACGTGGCCGTATCGACCTCGATAAAATCATGGGCGGCGAAGAATCCGCGGAATGCGGCCTGTATGGCGTTGCGGCCAAGCAGGAAGGGCCGGCGATCCCTATGAACATCAGGTGTCCACCAGGGAGAGGTCGTGTGGAGGCTGTTACCCATTCGCGGTCTTCTTCACGGTTGTTTCTTTTGCGGAGCAGAGGAAAATGCGCTGTTGCGGCACTTCGGTGGCCTCGGTTCTCTTGAATCATCGGAAAACCGCACCGCAGTTTCGCTTGAATGCTCTAGAAGGCTGGCCTTTGTCCCGAATTTAGGGTAGTTGCGCCCCATAAAACACACAAAACGTCCATCGGGTCGATGCAGCCGCGCGGTCCTTTACGACGCATTTCATTGAGTTACAAGGAAATCCTATGGTCAAGGTTATCGCCTCATCCGTGCGCAAGGGCAATGTCATCGACGTTGATGGCAAGCTTTACGTCGTTCTCAACGCCAATAACTTCCACCCTGGTAAGGGTACACCGGTGACGCAGGTCGATATGCGCCGCATCTCCGACGGTGTGAAGGTTGCCGAACGCTGGCGCACCACCGAGCAGGTCGAGCGCGCTTTCGTTGAAGACCTGAACTTCCAGTTCCTTTATGAGGATGGCGAGGGGTTCCACTTCATGAACCCTGAAAACTACGATCAGGTCGTCGTGGATACCGAGACAATGGGCGAGCAGAAGGCCTATCTTCAGGAAGGCATGACCTGCGTTCTGTCCATCCATGAAGGCATTCCTCTGGCCGTCATCCTGCCGCGCCACGTGACGCTTGAAATCATGGAGACCGAACCTGTTGTCAAGGGCCAGACGGCATCGTCGTCCTACAAGCCCGCCATGCTGTCCAACGGCATCCGCACCATGGTGCCACCGCATATCGACGCTGGCATTCGCGTTGTCATCGCGACTGAAGACAATTCCTACGTCGAGCGCGCGAAGAACTGATCTTCGCAGCAATCACTCTGTTCTACAAAAGCCCCGGAGCGATCCGGGGCTTTTTGTTGTTGTATGGCGCACAAAAAATCCCGCAACTTTCGTTACGGGATTGATGGTGACCAGACGCAGTTTGCTGCCTTTACATTCCCTTTGGAGTGGTGGCTGCAATGCGTGCGTTAGAAGACGTGGTTGGCGCGCCGACCGCGTAACCGCCACCCAATGCAACGCTGAGCGATACATAGTCCTGAGCGGTTTTCTGAACGGCTGTTGCCAGGTTTGCCTGGGCTGTCGAAACCTGACGCTGCGCATCCAGAACGTCGAGCAGAGACGAAGCACCATCGCGGTAGCTTGCGGTCGCGAGCGACAGAGCTTCCTGATAGGAGTTGACGGTCTTGCGCAGGGCATCTTCCGTCTGCTTGTCGCGGGTTACGGCGGCAAGGGCGTTTTCAACTTCCTCGATACCGTTCAGCACGGTCGCCTTCCATACGAGATACTGCTCGCGGGCCGACGAATTGGCGATGTCGACATTGGCGCGCAGGCTGCCACCGTCGAAGATCGGAAGGTTGAGGCTTGGTCCGAAGGACCATGAGTTCGAAGTTCCGCGCGCGCCATTGTTGGCAATGTTCACGAGGCTTGGAGAAATGGAGCCGCTCAGCGTGATGCTTGGATAGAGGCGCGATTCGGCGACGCCGATCTGTGCAACGGCCGCGGCGAGATTGCGCTCTGCAACGCGGATATCGGGACGGTTGCGGATCAGGTCAGCCGGGATACCGGTGAGCGGTGCCTTGCGGGCGACAGGCTGACGCGCGCCGCGCTGCAATTCGACAACCAGCGACGATGCCGGCATGCCGAGCAGGGTTGCAATGCGGTGTGCCGCCTGGCGGAAGGCAGTTTCGAGACCCGGCATGTCTGCAATTGTCGAGTTGACCAGACCTTCGGACTGAACGACGTCGAGACGCGACGCAGCACCGGCTTCAAGCTGAAGCTTCGTCAGGTCAAGCGTTTCGCGGCGGGACTTCAGGTTGGCGCGGGCGATGGCCAGACGTTCCTGATAATAACGAACATCGATATAGGCTGCGACAACAGATGAGATCAGCGTCAGGCGCTGAACGTCAGCCGTTGAATAGGCTGCATCCAGAGAAGCACTCGCGCTTTCCTTGGAGCGACGGTACTGGCCAAAAAGATCCAGCAGCCAGGATGCGTCAAGAGCACCAGCCGTGCTGTTGCGTACAGACGAACTGGTGGACGGGAAGCTGCCCTTGGTCTGCGACGTGATATGGTTGGCGGAGCCTGTCAGGCTTGGAAGAGCGCCAGCACCGGCGACGGTGATCTGGGACTCTGCCTGATTGATTCGTTCGATGGCCTGGAGAACGGTCAGGTTCTGCGCCATGCCTGTTGCGACATATCCATTGAGACGGCTGTCGTTGAATGCATTCCACCATGCCACGGTTGCGACATCGCCATTGCTGGCTTTTCCGCCCTCGGCGAATTTGGCAGGAAGCTGAACCTCTGGTGCCTTGTGGTCTGGCCCGACAACACAGCCGGACAGAAGGAGCAAGGTCAGAGGAAGGGTAGCGCGAATGGACAGCATGGAGTGATCCCAATTTATTTCGGCGCACACGGCACCTTAGTCGAAACGAGCGTAGCGCAGTTATTGGCAGAGAAAATGCGGCTTATAATAAGCAATATTCCTAACAGCCTATTCCTGCTTTGCTAGCCTATTTTTGGTTTGTTAACGATTAGATATTCGCCTTATGATGACGAAGAACGATGGAATGAAGAAAATTCCCAGCAGTGTTGCAGAAAGCATACCACCCAGAACGCCGATACCGATTGCATTCTGCGCTGCGGAGCCTGCACCACTGGCGATTGCAAGCGGCACGACACCCAGAATGAAGGCAAGCGAGGTCATGATGATGGGACGCAATCTGAGCTTTGCGGCCTCCAGTGTTGCGTCGAGCAGAGACAATCCGTGCTCCTGACGCTCTTTAGCGAACTCCACGATCAGGATCGCGTTTTTCGCGGCAAGGCCAATCGTCGTCAACAGGCCTACCTTGAAGTAGACGTCGTTCGATTGACCAAAGAAGTGTGCCGCCAGCAAGGCGCCGAGCACACCGACCGGCACGGCCATGATGACGGAGAAGGGGATCGACCAGCTTTCATACAGGGCTGAAAGGCACAGGAAGACGATCAGAACAGAAAGACCGTAGAGAAGTGGTGCCTGTGATCCCGATAGCCGTTCCTGATAGGAAAGTCCCGTCCAGGCCACCGAATATCCGCCGTCCATTTCAGATACGATTCGTTCCACCTCGTTCAAGGCATCGCCCGAGCTGAGGCCAGGAGGGGCGGCGCCTTCCAGCGAGAATGCACTGGCAGCGTTGTAAGCGGAAACGGATGGCAGACCATTGACCCATTTTGCAGTGGTGAACGCGGTGAACGGCACCATCTCATTGCTCGAATTGCGCGCATTCCAGTATTTCAGGTCTTCTGCCTGCATGCGGTATGGCGCGTCCGACTGCACATAGACCTTCTTGATCTTGTTGTTCAGCGTGAAGTCATTGACCCGGCTGCCCGCAAAGATCGTCGTCAGCATGGTGTTGACTTCGGCAACGTTGAGGCCCATCGAGCCCAGCTTCTCCTGATCAAGCTCAAGCTTGACCTGGCTTTCCTGATCGCGGTCATTGGCGCGCATCGCTGTGACCTTGCCGCTGGCATTGGCGGTCTGGATCAACTGTTTCGACGCGTTGACCAGTGCTTCCGAACCCCGGTTACCACTATCGACAAGGTACATGGAGAAGCCGCTGGAATTGCCCAGACCCTGAATGGCGGGAGGCAGGATCGGGAAGACCTGCGCTTCGCGGAAAGTCATGAAGGTTCCCATTGCGCGTTGCACGATGGCAGAGGCGGCCATGTTTGGCGCTGTACGCTGATCGAAGTCCTTCAGCTTGGCAAAGACGAGAGCATAGCTTTGTCCGCTACCGGTGAAGCTGAAGCCGTTCACAGCAAAAATGCTGTCGATCGTGTCTTTTTCCTTGTCGAGATAAAAGTTCTCGACTTTTTCGATGACCTTTGCGGTCTGCGCGCTCGTCGAGCCGTTTGGCAACTGAATGATCGTCATCAGAACGCCCTGGTCTTCCTGAGGCAGGAAGGACGATGGCAGCCGTGTGAAGAACCATGCACAACCACCGATGATGATTGCGAACATGAGAAGCACGCGCAATGGCCGCTTCAGCAGATAGCCTACGGAATTCACATATCCCGTGGTTGTCCGGTCGAAGTTGCGGTTGAACCATGCGCCGGGACCACGGGTCTTCTTATGATGATCAACCGGCTTCAGCATCGTGGCGCAAAGTGCCGGTGTCAGCACGATGGCGACGACGGCCGAGAGCAGCATGGCAGACACGATGGTGACGGAGAACTGACGGTAGATGATGCCTGTCGAGCCACCGAAGAACGCCATGGGAATGAACACAGCCGTCAGCACAAGGGCGATGCCGACAATGGCGCCGGTGATTTCGCCCATGGATTTCTCCGTGGCTTCCAGCGGGCTCAAGCCCTCCTCGGTCATGATGCGCTCAACGTTTTCAACAACCACGATCGCATCATCGACAAGCAGACCGATGGCAAGAACCATGGCAAACATCGTCAGCGTATTGATCGAATACCCGGTGAGCGCAAGAATGCCGAAGGTGCCCAGAAGCACCACGGGAACAGCAATCATCGGAATGAATGTGGCACGCAGGTTCTGCAAGAAGACCAGGAGAACAACGAAGACCAGTACGATGGCTTCGATCAGCGTGTGAACGACTTTCTCGATGGAGAGCGAAACGAACGGCGTGGTGTCGTAAGGGTAGATGACCTTGACGTTTTGCGGCAGGGCAGGTGCAATCTGCGCCAGCTTGGCTTTGACGAGAGCTGCGGTATCCAGCGCATTGGCGCCGGTGGCAAGGTTGACCGCAAAGCCGGACGCGGGCTGGCGGTTCGAGCGTGAAGTGGAGGAATAGCTTTCCTGGCCGATTTCAACCCGGGCCACGTCACTCAGGCGGACATTGGCAGCTGTCGTGTCGACTTTGAGGATGATCCGCTCGAAATCGGAAACGGTCGTCAACTGGCTTTGGGCCGTCATCGTCACGTTGATCTGCTGACCTTCAACGGAAGGCAGTCCGCCAACCGAGCCGACCGACACCTGCGTGTTTTGTGATTGAATGGCCGAGGTGACATCAGCTGGTGTCAGCTGGAATTTCTTCAGCTTGAAAGGGTCGAGCCAGATGCGCATCGAATAAGCGGAGCCGAAGGCATTGATATTGCCGACGCCTTCCAGGCGCTTCACCTGATCTGATATCTGCGTCGAAAAAATGTCGCCGAGATCAGCCGAAGAGCGCTTGCCATCCGTAGACACAAGGGCACCAACGAGCAGGATACTCGACGTCGACTTGGTGACCTGGATACCCAGATTTTGAACCACTGCCGGCAGCTGCGAGGTCACAAGCTGGAGCTTGTTCTGGACCTGAACCTGGGCAATGTCGCCATTGACGCTGTTATCGAATGTCAGGGTGATGCTTGCCGATCCTGTGGTGGACGACGAGTTCATGTAGGTCAGGCCGTCAAGACCGGTCATCCCGTCTTCGATGATCTGCGTGACGGTCTTGCGGACCGTATCGGCACTGGCGCCGGTGTACGTTGCGCTGATCCGGATCGTTGGCGGCGCAATTTCCGGATATTGCGAGATTGACAAGGTGCTGATGGCCAGCGCGCCACCCAGCATGATGACAATGGAGATGACCCAAGCAAAGATCGGTCGCCGAATGAAAAATTTTGACATATCTAGTTCCTGATCACGATGTTGCCGAGCATGTCTTCAGACATCATGATTTCGGCGCCGGAGCTGGAGCCGGGGCAGGCTGTGCCGCCTGCTTTTCTACGATGGAGCCCTTTTCATCGATCTCGACCGGTATGGGATCGACCACGGCATTGTCTGTTATCCATTGAAAACCGTCAGCAATCAGCTTGTCGCCATCCGCAACATTGTCCGTCACAAGCCAGTTGTTTCCAGAGAGCTGGCTTGTGGTGAATGTCCGGGTCTCAACCTTGTTTTCACCGGTCACGAACTTTGCAGTCAGCTCGCCATTGGCGTTGCGGCCAGCCGCGCGCTGGGGAATAAGGTAGCCGATTTCCTTACCCACCGTGATCGTGGCACGCACATACATGCCCGGAAGAATGACGTTGTCAGGATTGTCGAACAGGGTGCGGATGGAAACGGTGCCTGTCGTTGTGCTGACGGCCATTTCCGACATGTCGAGCTTGCCCACGCCGGGGTACTCGGACCCGTCTTCCAGCGTCAGACGAATATCCGTCGTTTCGCTATTGTCGCTGCGCTCCAGCTTGCCGGCCTTGATCGCAGACTGCAGGCGCAGCAGGTTGACGCTGGATTCGTTCAGCTGAATGTAGATTGGGTTGATCTGGCGCAGGGTGACGAGCGAATCTGCCTGACTGGCCGTGACCACGTTTCCTATTGAAAAGTTGGTGGCGGAGGTCACGCCGTCGAAGGGGGCACGAACTTCCGTCAGCGACAGATTGATCTGCGCGGTCTGCAAGGTGGCACGCGCCTGTGCAACGGAGGCTCTTGCCTGCAGCAATGTGGTGCGCGCATCTTCAAATTCTTTCTGGGATGCGCCGCTGTTGGCAAGGCGCTCATAGCGCTGCAAATTCGCTTCAGCCGCCGGGACACTGACCTCTGCGCGGTCTAGCGCGGCCTGCGCTTCCGCGAAGGATGCCTGATAGGTGTCGTCGTCGATTTTGTAGAGGATATCGCCGGACTTTACGAAGCTGCCTTCCTTGAAGGCAATCTGCTTGATGATGCCGCCTACACGTGGGCGAATGTCGGCTCTCTGGAACGCTTCGGCCCGGCCCGCGAGCAATGTAGTCAGCGGATAGTCGCTCTTTTTCATGGAAACGACGCTCACCGGGGCAGGGGGACGCTGCGCGCCCTGTGCAGGAGCCTTCTTGGCTTCCTCACTGTCGCTGCAGCCGACCACGACGCCTGCCATGAGCATGATGGTGAATAGAGGGGCTAGACGTCTTTTCATCGTTTTTCTCATGTTCAGCGGTCGAATCCCGGTTTGTCCGATGTCGAAGGCAAGCACCTAAAATGTGGTGCGATCAGGCGTATAAGGTTTTCATGGCGAAGCCACGATACAAATAGAATAGGTAAGTGACGTATAGAGCCTATCGTCACCTAGCAATCCCGTATCTCAAGGCGCTATCAATAAATCTGACGAGTTCTTCACAACGTGTTGCTAAAATGTCGACATCTTCCTGGGCGATCAGAGCCGGGTGCAATACGCATGTCAGGGCGTAAAGAGCGGTTCTGGCCGAATGTTCGATGTCGGTCTGCTGATATACACCGGCATTAACGCCGTCGTTGATAATGTCTGCAAGCTTCTGAGTGACCACTTTCTCATAATAGCGGCCACATGCAAGCTCCCGCTTGGCAGTCATCAACACCATTTCGAATATGTAGGGATTATCATTCAGGTCACCCCTATGATTTTCCATAAGCTTGCGTGCAAGATGCTGCAGGCGTTCAATCGGCGCGTGGCTGGCGTCCAGCAGATGGATCTTTTGTTCAAGCAGTCGGATCTGCTGAACGAATATTGCGTCCACCAATGCATTCTTCGAGTGAAAATGCTTGAATACATTGGCAGGCGACATGCCGAGCGCCGCTGCGATATCCGCAATCGAGACCGCGCCGAAGCCACGGTCGCGAAACAATGTCTCCGTCATGGCGAGAATATCGCGTCGTGTCTCTTCAGCTGAACGACGCGGTCGTGCTTTACGACCGGTCGTTTCGTTTTTGACCGTTGATGAGGTCGGGACGCTCGCTTTCGTCACGCTCATGTTTCCTGAATATAGCGCTGGAGGTTCTGCCGCACGCGCTCAAAGGGAGTTGCGCCGCTATCATCGGGAACGAATGTGTGACCGGTGATGCGTTCATATGCCTCTATATACACCTTCGAGGTCTGCAGCCGCAGCTCTTCAGGAATTTCTGGAATATTGTCCGCATAGGGGTCGCAGCGTTCTGCCACCCAGGAGCGGACAAAGTCCTTGTCGAAGCTATGGGGGCGGCTGCCTTCTTGGAAGGCCTGCTCATAGGTGTCAGCCATCCAATAGCGGCTGCTGTCTGGTGTGTGGATTTCGTCGGCAAGAATGATGGTCCCGTTTTCATCGGTACCGAACTCATATTTTGTATCGACCAGAATAAGCCCATGCTTGGCAGCCATCTCCTGCCCGCGCTGGAACAGGGCCAGAGCGTATCGTGACAGGGTCTCCCATTGATCCGGCGTCAGCAGTCCCTTCTCAATAATTTCGGCTGGCGTCAGTGGTTCGTCATGGCCGCCATCGAACTCTTTGCTGGTCGGCGTGATGATCGGCGTCGGCAAAGCCTGATTGTCTTTCATGCCTTCAGGGAAGGTCACGCCATACATGTCCCGCACGCCCTTCTTATAGAGTGTGAGAATGGAGGTGCCGGTGGTGCCTGCCAGATATCCGCGCACAACGATCTCAACAGGCAGAATGTCGAGCCGCTTGCCGACTACCACATTGGGGTCAGGATAGGAGACGACATGGTTGGGGCAGATATCGCCTGTGTGTTCGAACCAGTAGCGTGCCGTCTGGGTCAGAACCTGTCCCTTATATGGTATGCAAGTGAGAATGCGGTCAAAGGCGCTGAGACGATCGGTGGATATAATGATGCGGTTGCCATCTGGCAGGTCGTAATTCTCGCGCACCTTGCCTCGGTAATATTGGGGAAGTTCGGAAATGACGGCTTCGGCAAGAACACGCACGGGATTGTCCAATCTCTCTATATAAGGGCGATAACTATCTCAGGCGAGCCTGAGAGCGTGGATCACCCTATCGCATGTTTTAGAGGGAAGGACCAGTATTGGCTTTTTGTGGGTTTCGAGGGGCGGTCAGCCAAACGATATCAAATAATCTTATTAAAACAGACACTTACCACTTTTCTGTA
>NZ_JAVTIX010000003.1:0-644968 GCF_031843705.1 Rhizobium sp. WCS2018Hpa-16 | reverse complement strand
GTATCTAGATTATAGTAACAGTATCATGATACTGTTACTATAATCTAGATACCGCTCGGTTTTGCGCTCAAATCCTCCCACATTTTCCCGCTGCAGTTCTCATCCATCTTCCAATCTCCCTCGATTTTAGCGGTTTTCAGCCGGTTTCTGCGCTTATTTGAGTTGATTCATATAAAATCACGCATGGCTACGGGTTGGCCGGAAATCAAATTCTCGGTCAATAGTATATTTTTCCATACCAAGCCGTTCCGCAAATATATTTTTATATATGCAGCAAAAGAAATTTAGATTTTATATTTTTTTAGTGAGTTGATTCCCGTGATAAACCACCTTTCTCTTCGAGAGATATAAATTCGCGTTCGCGGAACTCAAAGAGCCCACGTTAAGACCATTCTTTGCCCATCAAGCATGAAAGCCGACGAGCCATTTCAACGGGGCGCTGGAAGCTGCCTCGAAATTGTATTCTATGTGGCACCTTTCAGCGCCCCGATCATTCCATCATCCACTATGCCGACACACGGGCCCTGCGCGTCGGTTTAACTCCTGCCTGCTATCAATGCCTTTTGCTCACATTCACCTTAGTGCCAATTCAACCCCATTCAACTGCCATCTCGCTCTCTCCTGATCGACCCAGAAAACAATCGTGATGGCTTGCGTCTTTCCACCACGCTTATCCCCGCTTCACTTCCCACCTGGAGTACCAGAGCGGCAATTGATCGAGAAAGACGATAGCGGAATATCGTCTTGCAGTAAAGACTTTTGTGAATATTTTCCTAACTCAATCCTAGTCAAAGCTAGCCCATCCTGAACTGCGTTCCGAGGCAATCTGCGTATTCATGAAGAAAAACAAAAAGAAGACCGCCTGCATGTCACGAACAAATGCGGCCAATACAATCGCAGTTCGCCTAAGATCACCATTGGCCCGAAGTGGTCATCGTGGTGAAGACATCGGTCCGACCGTTTTGCGCCATCATTCTAGCCATTCTAATCCGAATTGGAAAACTCCCAAACAGCAGACGAAAACGGTGAATTGATAGTTACGAAAAGTTGGAACTCAGCCGAGCGCACCAAATGCAGCAGGCCTCGTAGGTTTTCGCACAGTTGTTTTCTGAAGTAGAAATGACTTTGACCGATTAGGTCGGCCTCGCGGCTTGGTCGGCGAAGAGAAACCATGCCACGCGATCTGGACGCAGAAGTGAAGCAAGAACGCTGGCAATCCGGACCGCAGGAGATGTCAGTATCGTGTCGGCATTCAGTTGCCCTTCGATTTTGGACCATTCGGCGACAAGATCACTGACGCTGAACACGGAGTGGCCTACCTTCAGCGAGAAGTTCGTACCGTTGTTGATAAAGCCTTTTCCGAATGTGCTGAAGTCGTCGGGGACAAAGATGTTTATGTTCATGTGGTCGAAGCCCATCATCGCACCGTCGGCGGTATCAGCCAGCCCTCTACGGTCCATGACCAGAAGAACTGCTGGCAAGAGGCTTGTCGGGTTGGCCAAAATGTTCTGGAAGTCATCACCACGTTCCTCAGTCACGGCAGTCAAAAACCGTAGCGCGTCCGCGCCACTCAGCCTCGGATCGGCAACCCACCCGCCTCGTTGATGAAGAATCGTGAGCAGCAGACCAGAAATCGTTTCCAACTCTTCCTCGCAGCCCAAGGCATCGGCAGCAGCCGCGAAACACACGTAGTAAGGCGTCAACTCGTCGGACACTGGCACGACGGAATTACTGTAGTGCGCCATTATTAGGCGCACTAAGTCGGCCGCCTTCGAGGCGATCACCACCGTGCTCCCGCCGGAGGTGGACTGAATGTGGACCGCGGCACCAAGCCAACCCAGAATGCTCATCAGCCGCAGCGGTAGGAAGTAATAGTCAGCGATGCCGCCGTCCTTAGAAAGCAACGCATAGGTATTATCGTCAAAATCAGCCAAAAGCTCATCGGTCGCTTCGCAGATCGACGCAACGATGCCTTCCGACAATTGCATGATGGCATCGGCGCAGTGCGTGCTGGACGCAGCCATTGGCAGAAGCGCGACCGCACACGCCGACTGGAGCCTAGCTACGTCGAAGTGATCGCCAGTTACGGCAATGCGGGCGCCAAAGGTCGCGGACAGCCCAAGTATGAAGGCGGCAGCTACCGCAGGCTGTTCCTCCAAAGTCGCGCATACTGGCTGGAGGACATCCAGAAACTGCTCGGCATCAAACTCTCTGGTAAGCGATAGATACTGTTCCCATATTGCATCCGAAGCGGCGCGGATATGCTCGTTGCCTGCGCCGTCCGAAGCCAGAGCAGGGAACGTCTCGCTGATATGTGAAATACCTCCGGAAAAGCGCGGATTCTTCGCCAGCTGCGAAATGCCGAAGAGATTGATCCCCCAAGAGACTGGGGACTGGCCGGTACCCTGCATCGCCCTTGATACGACTTGTCCAACTTCAACTAGGTCAAGCGACGGTCGGGTTGTTTGAACGGGCGTTTCTCCTTTCAGGCACGACATAAGCGCGCTTGTGCAGTGCCCGGCTCCATCTGACTCCCCTGCATATTCGTCGGAACTCGCCGCCGCCAAGATCGAAATAGCCAGTGATCCGGCCTTCCCAATGACGTTGGGGTTGAGGAGGACGCCTATATCACGGACGACTCCGCCCGCGTGGCACGCATCGACAATCAAGTTGGTGTGACGGATTTTCGCCTCAGTTATCCAGCCAAAAAGCTGTGTCATTGACAGGGCGCTCAGCGACATACGGCTAACGTCGGTATCCTTCAGGCAAAGATAGTAACCGTTGTCCTTCACGCCACCGTGTCCGGCAAAGAAAAACGTGAGTTCCTCAATGGGTGGGCCGGAGAAAAGCGCCAATTCGATGGTTGATCGCACCGCCGCCATCGTCGGTGACAGCAGCAGCTTCGACTGCACCTGATCGTACTCCCCCCAGTTCTTAGCAACGAGGTGCTCGAAGATTGTCGCGGCGTCGTTCTCCGCTCCCGCAAGTGGCAGTAGGGGCGGATTGTCGTAGGTATCACAGCCGATGGCGATCAGCACTCTCAACAAAAGTCTCCTTTCCAAGCCGCAGGAAATTTCGCAAGTCGCTCTCGTTCCCGCTGTCTCGCGAGTTCGGACTTCTCGGCCTTCACTTGTTCGACACGATTAGTGAACTCGGGTCCCTGCGCTTCGAGATCGGCGATAGTCTTTTTGAAGCTCTCTCGTCCTATGTGAAATTGCGGGAAACTGACCTCGCCATTCTCGTCAATTCCGAATTCGATCTTTTCCAGAACGGCTAGAAAGCCCTCGGCAAGAGATTGCCCCGCGCTCAAGGCAACTGTATTTCCCGATTTCTCGGTTGACTGACTGATAGTCTGGTAGAGGGAAGCTTCGAATTGCCTCATCAGCCCCTCGACCAAACGGTTTCTCGCCTCAACGAACTTGGCAAGGTCGTGGTTGACGACGTCGTCAAAGCGGGACGAGAATTCGAACGAGTGCGCTCGCATTTCGCCAGCCTCGTCACCGTGTTCCGTGGGCTTTGTCTTCCACATTCGACCGTGCGAGAACTTCTGCGAATTCCGGGGCGAGATTAGTTCTTCGCGCCGCTTCTGCAGCCCGGCCGCAACTTGTGTGGTGAAGGCCTCGCTAAATTCCTTGATGCGGCTTCGGTATCTGAATGGCGTCACTTGGAGGACTCTTGGTTGTATAGATGTCCCCCTCATATAGTCGTGAAACGATCTTTGAACAACGCTGTGGACTTGAAGATTCTAAGACTATCTGCGCGCTAAACGCGTATTGGCTAAGCCTCTTCAAAGTCTCTGTGAGCCGCACTATTTCCAAGTAAAGCTTATATAGGACTATGGAATAGATACGTTGATTTTCTTCACCTGACCCGGCCAGACAAAGGGCTGTTGTTCACGATAGGAGACCCGTAAGCCGCCAATCTGCCTCCGTCCGCAAATCGGGCACCATCTTGTAGGGGCAGGATGCCTTCCAAAGCGGACGCGTCTATGCACCAATCTAACACCTGCTCCGATCTTCCGTCCCGATCAAAAAACAAAAATCGCGTCCGCGAGAAATTAAACCCACGACCCAATAATTTACACGGCTTCGGCTTCATCCCCGAACTCACGAAAAAACAATCACCTTGCCGAGAGGCACCCGCCGGACGATACTAGCAAGAACGCAACCGCCTCTGACTCGCTGGCTTGCGCCCTCACCAACCGTTAGAAAGCACCCCATGGCACCCCGCAGACCGCTAAACCCACGAGACGCAGCTGAAGCGTTGTTTTCTGCGCCAAAGAAGGTCGCGGCACCTGCCGTGGAGAAACGGGCTATTCCCGGGACCAAGGAACTGGTGAGCATCAAGATTGACAGCGATGTTCTGGCGCATTTTCAAGAAGATGGCCCCGGCTGGCAGGAGCGGATGAATGATGTTCTGCGGGCCACTATGTTGGCGGCAGACGACAAGGAGGCTTGAGGCGGCGGCAGGTCGTTTCTGGTTTTAGACGAGGGAGACCTTTGTGCCGCTATCCAGGACGATGTGCAGGTCTCGGATCATTCCCGCGGCTAGCAGAAACGTTTCTCGTAGCTGCGCATCATCAGCCAAGCCCTGCTCTGCCGCTGATGCGGTTGTCTTGATATCTGCAAGGATATCGTGGCCGGGGCCTTTGGGAATGCCTGCAGCTTCGCGCAAATCTTCTATGGTTTCCACGACGCGCTGCAACATGTGGCGCTTATGGGACGCATCAAGGCGCTCCATGCGGTTGGCATCTCGGACAAGTTCGCCAATGATATCTGTCGTCTGGCTCATGCTTCATGAAAATGCCAGTCGCGCCTGATACGTCAACCCTGGGTGGGGCGGAAACTCGCGATGGCTTTCATTTCATTTTGCATGTGATCGAACCGCATCACGCTTTGATGGTTATCTGTGGCAGGCGATGCCGTTGCGAAGGCTGATGGGGTGAGGATGCGACATGCGGACTGAGCATTTTATGTTGCCCGAAAGCGACTGGGTGCCGAACAACCCGAACTTTCCCGTGATTATCTACCGGCAGATTGATTTGGCCGGTGGCTCTGCTGACTTTGAGGCTGTCTTTGCTGCCTGCGGGTGGACGGGCATTTGGCGCAACGGCGTTTTCGATTATCACCACTATCACAGCCATGCGCATGAGGTTCTGGGCATTGGGCGTGGGGGCGCCAAGCTTCAAATTGGCGGACCGGATGGGCCTGTGCTGGATGTGAGCCAGGGGGACTGCCTGATACTGCCTGCCGGAACGGGGCATCGCAACATTGAGAGCTCGCCAGAGTTTCAGGTTGTTGGCGCCTATCCGCCCGGACAAAGTGCCGATATTCAGCGCGCTTCGCCGACAGCGGCGATGCTGGCCACGATTGCGGCGCTGCCCAAGCCAGACAGTGATCCTGTTCTGGCGTCATCTGGTGGGTTAAACGCGCTGTGGCGGGCTACGGCTGGTAGCGAGATGCGGCCTTGATTGGCTGGCAATTAAGGGGTTTGCACGGTGCTATCATGAAGATGGGTGATGGGCTGACGGAACAAACGGCGATCAAACTTGTTGTCTTCAACTGGCTTAGTTTCTCATATGCGGTGCAAAATGGATCCTCGCGTTGATAACGCTGCTCTTCCCCTGCTTTCTTCTCAAGACCTTGAAGAAATTGACCGTTTTCACACCGCCTGGTGTGAGGAAAACGACGTGAGCAAAACCGACGAAAGAGCGGTGGAAGTGGCATCAGCCTTGATCGACTGGTATGTGAAGAGCCCATCCTACCGCCAGCGCGCCAAGCTGGACCGCCCGCCTGATGTGCCTGTTTCGCAGGAAATTGAGGCTTTGCTGAAAGACCTTGGACAGGCGAAGTAAGGCAAGCGGTGCACTGTTTCAGGGCTGGATTTTCGTTTCAGGCCTTTGAAGGAATATTACCTTCAACAGCTGATTCAATTTTTGAACTTAGAATGGATGATCACCGCTAAGTCATGCAATAAATAGGAATGCCGCATTAGCAGAATATTAAACACACTTTGATCGCGGTGTTAGGCATCATAGATCTGCAAGGAATAACTGATATTGTCTCACGTTGTCGAACTGAGGCCTTTCCATGCAAAATCGCCGTCAATTTATGCTCTATTCCGCCCTTGCACTTAGCGGGCTTTCTACAACGAGAGATGCCTATTCTGGCCAGCCCATACTCAAGATAAACGGGTCCATATCGGGCGAGAATAGATCCTTTGTGCTTGACCTCGCCGCGATGGACGCGATGCCAAAGACGTCTTTTGCTACATCGACGCCTTGGCATAAGGGTGTGACTGAATTTAGCGGTGTAACTTTGCGGGATTGTCTTGCTGGCCTGAAACTCAGCGGCACAAAGCTACAACTCATTGCTCTTAACGACTACGTCGTTGAGGCAAGCCTTTCAGAGCTCCAGGCAGCTGACGCTCTTCTCGCTACCCGCCAGAACGGAAACATCATGCCCGTTAGCGACAAGGGCCCGATTTTTCTTATCTTTCCTTTCGATAGCCGCCCCGAATTGCAACATCAGAGCTACTACAGCCGTGCTGTCTGGCAACTAGCCGAAATCAATATCCTATGAAGCGAATGCGTGAGACGATTGAACTTCCTATTCGACATAGACGTCTCAAGGTGGGCCTGACACTTGTAACAGCGATACTTGCACTGATCGCGGTGGTCGGTTCTATCCTTGCGTTCAGCTATCAGCGACATATCATTGAAGCGTCGCGATACAACAGCACCTTCGATCTCGGCCAGACCGCTGTTGAATTGCTGCGACTTCAATTGGCTTTAGAACAGAGTGATGAATCTGGAGATATTAGCGACGTATCGTTTCGCCTGAGTATTCTCACCAACCGTCTTGGCGTTTTGACAGCCGGGTCGTCTGGTAACAAGCTCAAGCAAGAAACCATGATTAAGCAGCTTCACGACGTGGTCGTTTCGCTTAAACCTTTGGCTGCTGAGCCTTTCTCAGCGTCAGCAATGCGTAACGGCGTTTCGCAGCTTCAGCCGTTCATCGCTCCCGTCTTGCGCTTGGGGTCTCTGTCGCATGCTAGCGTTGGTGATGAGATTCAGAGGAATCAAAGTCAGCTCGGCATCATATTTGCGACGATCTGCTTCGTGACAATGACATTTGCGGCTTTTGGCGCGGGTCTTCTGGCTTTCGTTTTCCGCCAAAACGGAAAATTGGACCGGGTCCTACGGAGAGATTCGCTCACTGGAATTACAAATCGAAGAGGTTTCAGCATTTCGATCTCTAAAAAGTCGGATGCCGTTCAGGCGATGATCGTGCTCGACGTCGATCACTTCAAGATTGTGAACGACACACTAGGCCATGGCTCTGGAGATCAATTGCTCGTCGAACTGTCCCGCCGCCTAAGCACGGCCTGCGCAGGCGCTGCTGTTGTCGCACGTATTGGCGGCGACGAATTTGCAATCCTGTATGATGGATCCGACGCTTTGAGTGAAGCTGTGAAATGCTGCGAACGCATTTTGCTTGAAGTCCACGCGCCCTTTGAAATCGATGGAAGGGTCATACGTTCGACGGTTAGCCTTGGTGTCAGTTCCACGTCGATGAACCATGATGAAGGCTCGGCGCTGTTCAGCCAAGCCGACATTGCGCTCTATGAGGCTAAAAATGCTGGGCGCAACCAATTCATGGTCTTCCATCCAGATATGAACAAGAAGCTCACACGCTGGCGTTGCCTCCAAAACGATTTGGGCACTGCCATTGAAAAAAACGAGCTGTTTCTGCTCTTTCAACCCATTGTCGATCTTGCCACAAACGAAACCCGCGGATTTGAGGCGCTCTTGCGCTGGCAACATGCTGGTCTTGGTTTGATCTCTCCTTCAGAATTTATTCCAATAGCTGAAGAAAGTGGGCAGATTGGCCCAATCGGATCATGGGTTATAGAGGCTGCCTGCCAGCAGGCAGCTCTTCTGCCGAACGATACCTTTATTGCTGTCAACGTATCTGCTTCACAACTTACAGACCCTTCGCTCGTGCTACAAACACGTGCATGCCTAACCAGATATAATGTTCTACCGCATAGACTTGAAATCGAAATCACGGAGAGCACCTTAATCGAGAATGACGAACGTGCCCTTTCAGTCCTCCATCAACTCAGGCTGATGGGCTGTCGTATTTCTCTGGACGATTTTGGTACCGGTTATGCTTCACTCAGCTATTTGCGTCGCTTCCCATTTGACAAAATCAAGATCGACCAATCCTTCCTTCGGGGTGCTACCCAACGCGAGGAAGGCATCGCGATTATTGCTGGCACATGCGATCTTGCCCACCGACTGAAGCTTACAATTGTTGCAGAAGGCATTGAAACAACGGAGCACCGCGAAATTGTCCTGTCTGCAGGAAGTCATCAGGGCCAAGGCTATCTCTTTGATAGGCCGCTCACGGGGACAGCCAGTCTGTCACGTATAGCGCGTGAAAAATTAGCTCCAGAGACCGTGATGCGTGGCGCTTAGGTTCAGCCAGTAAGATGGCTGAATTTTTATGCTATGTTTTCTCGGTCAGTTTTCGGCTTGGCAAACGTTCAGGATGAGCTCTGATCAGCCGCAAAACGAAAAAGCCTGCCGCGGGAGGAGGTGCGGCAGGCTTTTCGAAAAGAACCGAACAGCGACTGGGAGGAGGAGTGCCGCTGTTCCGACAGACGTGCCCTGGGAGGAGGAGTGGGCCGTCTGAATTCGAAGCTCTGCGGGAGGAGGTGCATCGCTTCGATGGACACAAGATACCCGTTTTCCTCGCACATTAAATAGACGTTGTCGCACTGCAGCCATGCGACAAATGCACGGCCTCCTCATGACGAGAGAAATCTGCGACTCAGGCCTTCGTTGCAGTCCAGGTACAGAAACGCCCGCGTCATCAGCGGGCGTAGTGTTATTCAGTAAGGCCGAGAAGCGGGCTCTTAGCGACGAACCGATTGACGGGCAACGCTTTGGATATCGGCGCGGTTGATGCCGAGGTCCTGCAGTTCGCGTGAGCTCATGCGGCCAAGTTCGGAAACGGTCTGACGGTACTTGCGCCAGTTGTTAAAAGAGCGTGCTACGTTCATGATGATCCCCTTCGTGAGGTCTCTTGACGCCAGCAACCTTGCTTCGGTTCCAACGTCGTTTCGATGATTGGAATATAGGCCTTTGCTCACCTGCCGATAAGGCACAAGCTCTCAGGTCGGCCATGCGCTGAAGGCATAGGTTCAAATCCGGGATGAGTTCAAGGGGCTATCAGGCCCGGAACCGGTCGAAGGCAGTGAGGCGTCTGGTTGGTGGATCAGCGTCGGGATAGCGGTAGATTTCGTTTCTGAGATAGCGAAGCTCTTCATCGATTGCCTCTTCTCCAACCTCAATCCACCAGGATTTGGGACGGCCGTCGCTTCCGTCGGACCAGCGATAACCTCGCGCTTTCAAGTGATCCTTCATATCGAAGGGACTGTTCTCGGCAAAGATCCGGACACGCGACCTCTGGCTTGCCTCATAGAGCTCGGCGAAAGCAGTGGATACCGACCCCGCCGCCTCGCGAGCCAGAACCTCCAAGAGTGCAAAGCAATCATCGACAGCCCGATGACCCTCATGGAAGTAACCCGCCTGCCCGATGAGATAGCCGAGCTTGGTGCCCTCATATCCGCGTGAAGTCCAGTCGATTTCGGAGTTGGAGCAAGCCCAAGCCTTACCGGAGAACAAATCAGAAAACGCCTCGCAGAATGGCCGGTCAAAACCGGCATTGTGGGCGATCAACAGATCCGCTGGTTCGATCAGCGCCTGCAACGCAGCCATATCGATTGACTGCCCGGCCACCATATCATCGGTGATACCGGTAAGCCTTGTGATTTCGGCGGGGATGGAGACGGACGGCTGCCGAAGCCCTCCATAGATTCCAGTCACGTCACCGATGCCTCCTGTCGCATCGAATGTGAAAGCGATCACGCCAATCTCGATGATCTCATCCTTGCGCGAGCTAAGGCCCGTGGTCTCAGTGTCGAGAATGATCCCCTTGAGCGGGTATTCCGGACGCAGGACTGGTGAAATTGCACGTGGCATCAGTTTTTGCAGGATTCGGTAGCGGCCTGTCTCCGACAGATGACGGACCATGTCTTCTTCGCTCATCGGGATGGCATGTTTTCCGACCTTGGCGGATTTGAAGGCGTCACGCCTCACTACCTGCTCTCGCGGAGCCTGCTCCGAAAACATGTCAAACTGTTCTGCCATTCTCGTCCCAAAGCCCGCCGCTAATTTACCATCTTCAAACACGGCACGCTCTGCAGATCAACCTTCTTGGTGATTTGCGATGTCAGCCATCCTGGCTGGCAAGGCTCACAACTTAGCAGTTTCACTGCAGTGACAGTTCTTGGGGCGTTCCGACGCAAACAGTCCAGCCATTGAAGGTTTCCTTTTCGGACGAAAAGGCTGGTATATCGAGGTATCCGCTCCGGCGACGTTGAGTTGCTTTCCGCTAACTTCCGGTATGGTGGACATCGCGCCTCACCCTGGCGCAGCGGCAATGCTTTTGGCATCAAGAGTGATCAGCAGTGCAATAACGAAGGCTGCGATTGTGGCAAATAGAAATGCGCCGAAGAAGACGAAGACTGCTCTTGCCCGGCCCATTCCCAGATCGTGAATAAACCACCGAACCTGAGCCTGCGCATACCATATCATGGCGACGATGATCGTAATGAGACCAGCGAGCGCACCCTCCTCTCGGGGCATGCTGACGAAATCGAAACCGAGGACAAGGACGAATGCGAAGGGAGCGGCAACATAGCATTGGCTGAAGAATGGCGGACGAAGCGAGTTGCGTGTGATCCTGATGTTCTTAGACCGCAGCAGCGTCACGGCCATGCACAAGGGAAAAATCCCAAAAATCACTCCTCGCGCAATCAGAAGGTTAGATGCAGAACCCAGCTCCTTGGCTGCGGCTGCAGAATCGTAGATCGACGGCAGCGCACTCGAGAGCCCTTGCGAAAGAAGCAGAGTGATCAACAGGAACAACGGTGGACTGAGGGTGTCATCGTACTGGTCTTCCGGATTGTCTGCCAATTCGGTGTCCGCGTAGCGCATCATCTCCAGCGGCCTGACGATGGAGCGCCACATGGTCACAGGATAGAACACCAGCCATGACACCAGCTCGTAGAGTAGTTCTTCGAGCGACTTCAACAGTTTCATGAAGTCCAAAGGCCGTTTCCTCCCATCAGTCGCAGACCTGTAAGTCCGCTCTCTTAACAGCGAGAGCCGCCTACGTCACGGTGGCAGTGCTTCAAGTTCTTACCGTTTATAAGTTCGCAGGCATACTCTTGACTGATTCTATTGTCGATCAAAGTAAAAGCGGGAATGCCCCTGGGACGGGACCGGAGTTTGAGGGACAATGAACCCTCGCAACGATTTCGGGATGCATGCGTTGAAAATCACTTGCTGTTAACATAAGATCTGAGGAGCCCATCGATGAGGATCATGCAAAGCCTGATACTGAGTGCAGCCCTTCTAACTGCCGTGCCATCTTTCGCGGATGATACGAGACGCGAAGTTGTCCATTTCGCCCCGGGATCGTCCAGCTCCACCATCAAGTCTTCCGTGAGGGGCTATCAGACCGTCCAATACTCGCTGTCTGTCACGGCTGGCCAGAAAATGAGCGTCCAGCTCGATTCCAAAAATTCCAGCCTGTATTTTAATGTGACCGCACCGGGTGCGGATGCGGCAATGTACAACAGTTCGATCGACGGCAACGGGACAACCATCACGATCCCTTCAAGTGGCAAATATCTCATCGATGTTTATCTCATGCGCAATGCGGCCCGCAGAAGCGAGTCTGCCAGCTACGACCTGACACTCTACGTCGAATAGGCGATCCAGACGTCGAGGGGCGATAATGGGGGGTACAGCATGAAAGCTTCAATGGCTTTATCCAAGGAGGATTTCCCCTTCTACGACGGCGCGCCCGTCGAGATTGAAGGGACGGGCTGGCTAATTATTATTGCTTCGGTTCTGGTCGCACTTCTGGCGCTCACCCTTATTCCGCTGCGCAGTTTCCCTTATAATCTAGTGCCGACGCTGCTTTTCGTCGGCATTCCACTCCTGGCTCTGAGGGTCGTGGCCGGACAACACTGGAGCTGTCTTTTCCGTCCGCTGCATCTTCGATCTTTTGCACTCATGCTGCTATTCGGCTTAGCCACACTTGTGGGGTCAATGGCGGTCGGGTGGGTTTTGCAACGGTTTTTCGAGCTGCACTCCAATCCGGTCGCAGACGAGATTGCAGTTATGTCGGCGGTGCAGATCGGTGAGGCATTCATTGCCACCGGCATTCAACTGCTAGGTGAGGAGCTTTTCGGGATATTGCCCTTCCTTGCGGTGCTCTGGCTTTGCGTGAAGCATCTGCACTTGTCACGGAAGTTGGGGATCCTGATCGCCCTCGTTGTCTCGGGACTACTCTTTGGAGCAGCGCACCTGCCGACCTACGAATGGCATTGGGCGCAGTCCCTAATCGGGGTCGGGTCTGCTCGCATCATCCTCACGCTCGCTTACATCACCACCAGAAACCTCTGGGTCTCGGCGGGCGCCCATATCATCAACGACTGGGCAGGCTTCATCTTCGTGCTCGAACTCGGCCATGTGCCGATCAATCCGGAGGCGTAGGAGCAATCTGACGGCTGTCATCTCACACCAGATCTTCGCTTACTGGCATTCAAAAGGAGGAATAGGAAATGCGAAAAGTTGCGATATCTCTCACTGGTATGGTCTTGCTATCCGCCCTGCCCGCTCAGGCGAACGATGTCCACCAGACGAAGTGCAAGGGCAACAGCGGTGCATGCATCGAAGAAGCCCAGCGTGTCTGCGGAGGTGACTACCATGTCCTCTTTAGTGAAAGCCACGCGGGCGGTTTACTGGGTGACAGTATTCCGGGGCCGGTGACTTGGTTCTCTCTAAGCTACGAATGCCCGAACTCTCGCGGCGAGCGACCGGATTTTCCATTCCGAGGCAATACCTACTCGCCGCCGCCCGAACGGTCTGTCGAGACGACATCAAGGCAGCGAGTCTCTGTCGGAAACATGGGCAAGTTCTGCCAGGGTGAGGCTTCGTCCACTTTCGGCCGCAGACCTCAGGACATACTGACCCTTCCGGTCGAAAGAACAGGCGGCGGCTTCACCGTCTATGGGCAGTTCCCTCCAGAAGGTTCGAGGGTCACCACATTCGAGTGCAGGTTCGACTCGTCGGGAGCGTTCAGGCGTGTGGTTCGCGACTAGCGTTGCGGACGGGGCATGCCGCTCACTTCGATGAGACTTCTGCTCTAGGGTAATCGCTGCATAGGCAGCATGCCTTGGATCAGCATTCTGCATCATGACAAGCTCGGTGCATTGTTATAACTGGAAATAGAAAGCAGCAAACGGGAGGTCCGCCTGCGACGCTCGAAAATTATCGCGGTTTCGTTTCTGCTTGGCATACTGGGTGCCGGCGTTCCGATCTTTGGCATGCTCTGGATCACATGGGCTCTCGCCCAAAGTGACGAGCAGGCAATGCTCAACACTGTTGCAGAGCGTATCTTGGTTCGGGCAACGCGCGCCGCATCGGAAGCGGAAGCTGCAATCACCATGCTATCCAACAGCGATGACGAACCTTGCTCAACCGCAAATATCGCCCTGATGCAGCGTGAAGTCTTCAATACACTGACGATTGAGGAAATGGGATATCTTCAGGACGGAACTCTACGATGCACGTCCTGGAACACGCTTCTCAATCTTCCGGAGACTACTGCGGACTTTCGAACGGAAAGTGGCTTGGACGTGACCTTTGCCCTGAGGCCAGCCCTCAAGGGTGGCACTCCCAAGCTAGCCTACAGAAAGGACAACTATAACGTCCTTGTCGATCCTGCTCGATTTGTCGATGTGATCACAGAACAGAAAGTCCATATGGCATTGGCCGCAAGAGACGGCCGCATCTTTGCGCACACCGAAGCTGCCGATCTTGCGGCAATCCGACGGATTGTCGCCCAGCCTCAATACGCCCCTGATGAAACCTATGCTTACGGGGTCGTTAAATCCGACGACTGGATCGCTATCGCCCTTGAACCGCATCCAGCGCTGTTGAGCACGTTGCGACGAGAGCAACTCCTCATGCTTCCGCTTGCTCTCATGCTCGCGGGCGTGATGGTGGCGACCGTGGTCTGGTTTTCAAGACAGAGACTGTCCATGCGCCGCGAGCTTGAGATCGCGATCCGGAAGCAAGAGTTTACAGTCCATTACCAGCCACTTATCGACTTGAAGACAGAGCAGTGTATTGGCGCGGAGGCTCTGGTACGGTGGAAGCGCCCGGACGGCAGTTGGGTTCGCCCGGATCTGTTCATCCCTGTCGCGGAACAGTCAGGGCTTATCCAGAAGATTACTGCACAGGTCATTGGCAGGATTGGGCAGGACATCGGTCAGATTTTGTCCCAGAATCCGTCCTTGCATATCGCCATCAACCTGTCGGCTGAGGACCTCGCCGACGGTGGCTTTCTCCAGCTTATCGACGGACTTGTTCGGGACCATCGCCTCGAACCGAACCAGATCTGGCTAGAGGCAACGGAGCGTGGCTTCCTCGACTATGCCGCAGTCAGGGAGACAATCTTGCGAGCACACCAATCAGGCTATGTTGTCTGCATTGATGACTTTGGAACCGGCTACTCAAGCCTCCAGCATCTCGAGCAGCTTTCGTTTGATGTCCTGAAGATCGACAAATCCTTCGTTGACAGTATTGGTATCTCATCGCCCAAAAGTATGGTAATCCACCATATCATCGAAATGGCGAAATCGCTCGGAGCCCGCATTGTAGCGGAGGGTGTGGAGCGGTCTGAACAAGCGGAATACCTCAAGGCAAAGGAGGTAGAATTTGGACAGGGATGGCTGTTCAGTCGTGCATTGCCGAACGATGAATTTGCTACTTATCTCCAAGAGCGCTCCACCATCGCTCAAGGAAAATCCCTAGTCTGAGCAGCAGGCACGGCTGTACCAAACAACGCCTTCAGGCGGCAGAACCGCCGACCCTCAGTTCAGTGGGTCGGTCTGTCTCAATTTTTCAGTAGCCAAATACTTTCTCTTCCGAATTGCCGGCGCGCTATCGCTCCGAATCTAGATCGAAAAGAAAAGCGCAGCCACAGACCGCGCTTCCTCGAATTCGGCTTAGCAACTTCAATGCAATCCAAACAACCCGAGCAGTTCCTCTCGCTGGCGCACGAAACTTGAAGCACTACGATCGCGGGGCCGGGGCAAGTCGATGTTGATCAGCCGCGGTTCACCGCCCTTCTCTCGCGGCAGGATCAGGATGCGGTCGGCAAGGAAAATAGCTTCTTCAAGATCGTGGGTCACGAGCACCGTCGTCACGTCCTCCTCCTTCCAGATCCGCGCCAGTTCCTGCTGCATGCCAATCTTGGTCATGGCATCAAGCGCACCCAGTGGTTCGTCGAGAAGCAGGATTTCCGGCTGGACGGCGAGCGCACGAGCGATGCCGACTCTTTGCGCCATTCCGCCTGAGAGCTGGCGCGGATAGGCGGTTTCGAAGCCCTTCAGCCCGACCAGGTCGACATAGCGCTGGGAGACAAAGCGCGATTCCTCGCGGGAAACACCCCTCGTTTCCAAGCCAAAGCCGATGTTGTCGATGACCGTCAGCCACGGGAGAAGACGCGGCTCCTGGAAGATGACGGCCCGCTCGGTTCCGACACCGCGAATGCGGCGACCGTCGATCAGTACGTCGCCGCTGTCCGCCTCCTCAAGCCCCGCGAGAATGCGCAGAAGCGTCGTCTTGCCGGAGCCGCTGGCACCGACGATGGCGAGGCTTTCGCCGGAGCGGATGGTAAGGTTCAGGTCTTTCAGGATCGGCAGCGGCTGTCCGTTTAGGGTGAAGGTCTTGGAGAGGTGACGGATCGTCACCTCTCCGTGGATGGTGTTGAACTGAGCGAGGGCCATGGATCAGTTGCTCGCAGTTTCGGAGGTGTAGAGAAGATCGTTGGCCGATAGCTGGCCTTGTTTCAGTTTGCCTTCGCGAACCAGAACGTCGATCCAGAACTGCAGGTCGCGCTCGACCGCCTTGCCGCCTGGACGCACACCATAACCACGGAAATACTGGGCAATGTCGGCATTTTCACCTCGCTCGGCCAGAGCCTTGGCGAAGATTACCTTGGTTTCCTTAGGGTTCTCACGGGCATAGTCGAGGGCGCGCTCGGACTGTTCAACGAAGACCTTGGCGGCTTCCGGGTGTTTTTCGATGAAGTCCCGGCGCAGGACGATGAAGCCACCGGCGATTTCGCCAAGCACATCGGTGTCGTCGAAGATCGCACGTAGCCCGCCCTTCTGCTTCGCCATGCCTTCAAAAGTCGTCTGCCAGTAACCGAAGGCCGAGATATCGACCTGCCCCGAACGGAGGACCTGTTCAAGTTGCGGTCCTGGAACCACGATCTGGTTGGCGGCGTCGGTCGGCAAACCGACGGAGTGCAAGGCTTCCCGGATCGTGTAGTCGAGATGGGCACCGAGCGTGTTCACCGCAATGCTTTTTCCGGCAATGTCCTTGATATCGCGAATGGGACTGTCTTCCAGCACGTAAAAGATCGACTGGACCTCGTTGTTGATGCCATTCGACGGATAGGCAGCGACAAAATCGTTGCCGCCGACGATCGAATTCAAGACGGCGGAGGTTGCGGCACTGCCGATTTCAACATCGCCCGAGGCGAGCGCAATGAGCGATGCAGGGCCACCTGTGGCGTAACCGACATTCTCGATGGTGATGCCGGTGCCATCGAAATAGCCGAGTTCGGCGGCGAGTTCATGCGCTGACAAACCGCCCTGGCTGGCGAGATAGCGGAACTTTACCTCTTCTGCGGCAAAAGCGGAGCCTGAGAGGGCGAAAGTGAAGGCTGCGGAGAGAAGGAACTTGCGGGAGTGGAATGTCATGGGAGAATCCTTCGGATCACGAATTTTTGGATGAACTTTGGTACCTGGTTAGGCCCAGCGGCACAGACGCCGTTGCATAAGGACGAGAGCGGCATTGGCGGCGAGGCCGAGCAGCGCGAGAAGCAGGATCGCTGCGAACATAAGCGGGATCTGGAAATTATATTGGGCGTTCATCACCTGGAAGCCGATGCCCTTGTTGGCACCGATCATCTCGGCGGCGATGAGGAGCAGCAGTGCTGTCGTCGCTGAAAGACGCAGGCCGACGAAAATCGCGGGGACGGAGGCCGGCAGAACCACGCGGCGGAAGATCTGCAGCGATCCGGCCCCGTAGGTGCGGGCCATCTCGATAAGTTTCTGATCCACCTCCTTCACGCCGCCAATCGTCGACAACAGAACCGGAAAGAGCGTCGCCCAGAAGATGACGAATATCTTTGACGTTTCCCCGAGGCCTAGAAGAAGGATGAAAACTGGATAAAGGGCGAGCGCCGAGGTCTGGCGAAAGAACTGCAAGAGAGGATCGAGGGCTCGCTCAACGGCTCTCACCTGGCCCATGAACAGGCCAAGCGGGACGCCGAGCCCGACGGCAGCGACGAAGGCTATGCCTGATCGCTGTAAACTGATGGCTATATCGTCGACGAAGGCACCAGTTGCAATCGCGGTCCACAAGGCCCTGATGATCTGGTCCAACGGCGGAAAGACGGATGGGTTGACCCAGCCCAAGGTAGACGACGCCTGCCAGAGAACCAGGAAGGCAATCACAACTCCATAGCGCGCAAGGAAGGGTGTGATTGCCAACATTGCGTGGCTTAGCCAGCGTGGCGGGCGCGCCGCATCTGGGGCAAGGTCTAGGCCATAGGCCCTTCCATGGCGGATATCTTCATAGGACATGGCGGACCTCACTCGGCTGCCTGCACGACCGAGCGGTCGGCTGCGTAGCGGTTGATTGGGAACGGCAAGCCGAGGTTTTCGCGGAGCGTTTGCCCCTCATAGGCGGTGCGGAACAGACCACGACGCTGCAGCTCGGGGATGACGAGATCGACGAAGTCGTTAAGGCCCGTCGGCAGCCATGGTGGCAGGATGTTGAAGCCATCAGCCGCTTCGTCCTCGAACCATTCCTGCAGCGTGTCGGCGATCTGACCGGCGGTACCGACAATGGTGAAGTGACCGCGTGCCGAGGCGACCCATTGATAGAGCTGACGGATCGAGAAATTGTTCTCGTCGGCAATCTGGCGGATCAGCGCCTGACGGCTCTTCATACCTTCCGTTGGCGGGGCGGGCGGCAGCGGCCCATCAAGATCGTAACCCTTCAGATCGAGCGTGCCACCTGTCAGGCCGTTCAGAAGGCCAATGCCGTCCTCTTCCAAGATGAGCGAGGTTAGGCGGTCATACTTCTCCCGCGCCTCAGCTTCGGTGCGACCGACAAAGGGCGAGACGCCGGGCATGACCAGAACGTGATCCGGACTGCGACCGAGGCCACGGGCCCGGTTCTTGATGTCACGGTAGAATTCCTGAGCGGTCTCGATGTGCTGATGGGCGGTGAAGATCACCTCCGCTGTTGCTGCGGCAAGCCCACGCCCGTCATCGGACTGGCCAGCCTGGACGATCACGGGATGCCCCTGTCGGGAGCGAGCGACGTTGAGCGGTCCCTTGACCTTGAAATACTCGCCCTTGTGAGCGGCATCATGTAGCTTCGCGGGATCAAAGAAGACGCCCGTTTGCTTGTTGCGAATGAAGGCATCGTCTTCAAAACTGTCCCAGAGCTTCTTGACGACATCGACATGCTCGGCGGCGCGCTTGTAGCGGTCGGCATGCGGTAGTTGTGTGTCGCGATTGAAGTTCTGCGCCGTGACATCGCCTGTCGTTGTCACGACGTTCCACCCTGCCCGGCCGTCAGAGATGAGGTCGAGCGAGGCGAATTTGCGCGCAGTGTTGTAAGGCTCCTCGTATGTCGTTGAGGCTGTCGCGATGAAACCGAGATGGGTGGTGAACGGGGCCAGCGCCGAAAATAGTGTGACGGGCTCGAACCCGGCGACGCGTGCGTTGCCGCCTTCGCGCGCACCGCCGAACCCGACGGCAAGGCCGTCGGCCAGGAAATAGGCGTCGAACAAGCCCCTCTCTGCCGTCAGAGCCAATTGCTTGTGAAACTCGAAGCTGACGGCGCCGTCGACCGGTTGATCCGGGTGCCTCCAAGAAGCGATATGCTGTCCGCCACCTGGAAGAAATGCTCCTAGTCTGATCTTGCGTGTCATGGCTGGTCCTCTCTCAGTCGATGATCGAATATGAGCAGCCTATATTGTCTATCGTTTTTATGGAGAAATGAGATTTCGAAGATTGAGCCGGATGGCAAATGGATTTGCGGGCCAAGCAATCGATGCGAACAAGCCTGCCGCAGATTTCGAAACGGTGCGAAGAAGGGATACGGTCGCGACAATCAGGGCTTGAACGGATAATTTATAAAAACTATGTAATTTGGACAAATTCAATCGCGGTGGCCATTGGCCGGATGTCTCAACAATGCTCACTAAAAAAGGCAAATATGGCCTGAAAGCGCTGGTCGACCTCGCCGGTCTGGAACCAGGGCAGACTGCCTTCGTGACCGACATCGCCACGCGAAACAATATTTCGAAGAAATTCCTCGACACGATCCTGCTGGAACTGCGCAACAACGGCTTCCTGCGCTCGAAAAAAGGACCGAATGGCGGCTACGCCCTGTCAAAGCCAGCCGACGAGATCATGATTGGACAGGTCATCCGCGCCCTCGACGGGCCGCTTGCGCCAATTCGCTGCGCCAGCCGCACCGCATTCGAAGCCTGTGACGACTGCCGGGATCCAGCCTCATGCCAGATCCGTATTTCAATGACGCAGGTCCGGGATGCGATGGCAGCCGTTCTCGACACGATGACGCTGACCCAATTCGTGGCGTCAGGACAGCCGGATCAGGATTTGATCGCTGGCGAATGATCACCAGAACAGCGTAATCGCGCCGTGTCCAGCGCGCGGCAAAATCGATCTATTTGTTCAAAGTCGATCTGGGGATCATCCACCTGAATGACATCGATCAGAGATGCGGACTTTTGGATCATCCCGTCCAAGAGTTCGACTTCAACTGCCATGGCGGGTTCCGGCGGATTTGTCCGCATCTGGGCGTTGACGTGTCCGCGTGTGTAAGCAGCCTTTAGAAATGCCGTCATCAGACGCGCGAGACAGTCTGCGTTTTCACCACGTGAAAGAACGTAGTCGGGGTGAACGGTCAAATCCGATGATGCGTTATTGCGCACCGACACGTGCTTGTGGTCCAGAATAGCGACCACCGGCTCAGAGCCGGCGCCAGATGCCCCTATGATTTGCCAGTCAACCGCGCTGTTCGCTAAAACCGATCCACCATGTTCCAGCGCGAAAGCCAGACCCGACCGCACCAGCCTTGGTAGCGCGACGCCCTCGCGACGACTGCTAAGTTCGAAGACATCACCCAGAACGACACGTGCGTAAATTGCCTTGCGCTGTTCTGTCGATCCGCTGGTGCGGACCAGTTCCAAGGCCACAAGATGTCCGAGAAGCCGCTCGGCCTCGGTGGTGCTCCACGTCACGATCCGGCTGACGGCCTCTGCAACGATCAGGTTTGAAATATCCGCGCCTCCGAAGCTTGCCGGAATGGACATAGCGAGAAGCCCGCTTGAGGGGAGAAGAGAGGACTGGTCCGGACTGCCGCTGGTCGCCAACGCTTCCAACCGATCGAGCGCTGCCACGACATCGCCCTCCCTTGTCAGGGCAAGCGGCACTGGTCGCAACCGGTCAGAAGTCGGTACCATCATGCAGGCCATCCTTCACTCAGACTGATGTCACGTCAACGCGTGATATTTGCCATTCTGATAGAGCAGCGAACTGCCACCACCGATGCGTATGGACAGAACCCGGCCGATGAGGATGACATGGCTGTGTCGCTCGATCGCCTCCTCGACCTCGCAATCGAGCGCGGCAACCGCATCTTCCAGAATTGGCGCTCCGCTGGCAAGCCTCGTCCATTCTGACCCGACATAGCGCTCGGCGCCTTTCAAGCCGCCGACGCCTGCAAACCGGTTTGCTACGTCCTGATGATCGGCGCCAATCACATTGACCGCGAAATGGCGGTAACGCTCAACGACGGGCCAGGTGGAGGAGGATCTGTTGAGGGATACCAACATGCGCGGTGGATCGACGGACAATGCCGTCGCAGAGGTGACTGTCGCGCCTGTGCGTTCTGCGCCGTCACCTACCGTGATGACACTGACGCCGCCACCCAGCGTTCTCAAGGCCTCCTTCAAACCGGCCGCATCTGCCGGGCGATCCGACACTGAGCGCGTCCGGGGCTCCTGAAATTCACTTCTGGTAAAAATGTTCATCTGACCTCTCCGTGCACGCTTCATCTGAACCATGGGTAACAGCCCCGGAACCCAAGCAGTAGACAAGCGTTTTTAATCTCCATATATTTTATAGAAAATATGCCCAGATCTAACCTCGCGAACCGGAAGGAAGACTGCCATGTTAAGGATCAGGATGTCATCGCCGAGACTGCAGGCGCAAACGACACGCCCGGCCTCTCGCGTCGTCATCATCGGCGGCGGATACACCGGTGCGATCATTGCCAAACTTCTGGTCGAGCGCGGATTGCGCGACATTGAAGAGGTGACTGTTTTCGAGCCTCGCGAGCAGCTCGGTTGTGGCCTGGCCTATGATGTCCAGAACATCGATGTTCGCCTCAACGTCGCTGCGCACAGAATGCGCGCCATCCCCGGCTCGCCCACAGCCTTTCTCGACTGGCTGCAGACCAGCGGAACTCTGACTGTCGATCCCGAGGCCGTGACCCCGGAAGGCATCTTTGCCCGCCGCAGTGATTTCGGGCGCTTTATGCAGGCACAACTTGCGCCACATCTGGACAGCGGCGCGATCAGGCACCTTCGCCAAACCGTTCGGAGCGTTGATCGCCAGAACGAGCATTGGCGGATCACGGACTCCAGCGGCACCGCGGTCTTGGCCGATATCCTGATCATCGCTACAGGGCATCCTCCTCTATCGAGACCGCCCGTGATCGACAACCTCGATCCTCTCACAGCGTCTCATATCGCCGATGTCTTCGCGCCGAACGTATTTGATGGCATCGGCAAATCTGACCCGATCCTCATCCTAGGTTCGGGGCTTACAGCCCTAGACGCACTCAGCCGCCTGGATGCCCTTGGCCACAACGGGCAGATCACACTTCTTTCCCGCTCCGGCCTGATGCCAAGGCCACATGCAGGCGGAGGCTTCTCGCCCTTCGGTGACTTTAGAGGCGCTGACCTCACCTCCGCCAGAAAGCTGCTAGCAAAGGTGCGGGCGACGATCGCCGATGCGGAAATACAGGGTATTCCATGGCAATCCGTTTTCGATGCGCTAAGACAGGATGCGCAGGAGTTATGGCAGGGTCTACCGATGCCCGAGCGGCAGAAGTTTCTGCGACGCCTTCGCCGCTGGTACGACGTCCACCGCTACCGAATGCCGCCACAGGCTACACATGCTTTGGAAAAGAGCCTCGACACAGGTCGCCTCACAGCAGAGCGCGGTACTCTCGCATCCATCACTCGAGATGGGCAAAGCCTTCTCGCAGCGATCGAAACCCGCGCCGGCATGGCCAAGGTCCGCTGTCGCCACATCCTTATGGCTACGGGCCCGGATTTCCGAGACTACGCGGCCAACCAGAGGTTTCTGCTCGGCATGCACCGGGATGGCTTCATCCAGTCGGATCCTCTAGGTCTCGGCCTTGCCTGCGACACGGCAGGCCGCGCACTCACGGTTACCGGTACTCCAAACACAAGTGTCTTTATCGGCGGCCCGCCCGCCCGCGCGGCGTACGGGGAGCTTACAGGCGTTCCTGAAATTGCTACCCAGTCTGCGAATATGGTGGACAGGATTATTCGCAGTTGCGCGCGAGAAACAAGGACGATGGTCATCTGCCAATCGGGTTGAGTTGAACGCCTATGCCTTGGGTGAACGATTGTTTGTGCAAACGACAACACCGCCACAGCTTGTATCAGCGCTGGAGGCGATACCGCCGCCATAAGCGTTGATGGCAGCGGCTGCGTCGCGTTCGTTACAGCGGTGGGCGCGCCAGACCGAGATGATCGCGCAGCGTTGATCCTTCGTATTCCGTGCGGAACAGGCCCCTTTCCTGAAGGATCGGGACAACCAGCTGCGTGAAATCCTCAAGCCCTTCCGGGAAGAAGGGAGGCATGACGTTGAAGCCATCGGCGGCGCGTCCGTCAAACCATTCCTGCATACGGTCGGCAATTTCGACTGGTGTACCAAGGACGATATGATGACCGCGACCGGCGGCCACACGCAGAGCCAGCTGACGGATCGTCAGGCTTTCACGGCGTGCAAGAGCCGTCAGCAGTTCAGCTCGGCTGCGCAATTGGTCCGATATCGGCAGATCCGGCAACGGACCATCGGGATCATATTCGCCAAGGCTGTGGCCAATGCGCTCTTCGAGAAGCGGCATAGCGCTTTTCAGCTCGGTCCACTGGTCAAGCTCGGCAAGTTTCTCCGCCGCTTCCTTGGAGGTGCGCCCGACGACCGGCAAAAAGCCGGGCATGACGGCAACATCATCAGGCTTGCGACCAAATTTCTCGACGCGGGATTTCAGGCTTTTGTAGAAAGCCTGTGCTTCGGCAAGGCTTTGTTGTGCGGTAAACACCACGTCAGCCGTGCGGGCGGCTAGATCCTGTCCGGGGCCTGATGAACCGGCCTGAATGAGGATCGGATGGCCCTGTGGAGAACGGGGAATGTTGAGCGGTCCTTTGACGGAGTAATATTTACCCGCGTGGTCAAGCATGTGCACCTTGTTTGGGTCGGCATAGATGCCGTTCTGCTTGTCCTTGATGAAGGCGTCATCATCCCAGCTGTCCCACAGGCCGCGCACAACATCGACGAATTCTTCTGCTACTGCGTAACGTTCGTCATGCTCGGGATGAGACTTGGAGAAATTATTCGCCGTGCGGGCATAGGATGTCGTCACGATGTTCCAGGCGGCGCGGCCATGGCTCAAATGGTCGATGGAGGAGAAGGAACGCGCCGTGTGGTAAGGTTCGCCGTAGGTTGTCGAGGATGTCGCGGCAAGACCGATCTTCTCAGTGACAAGCGCAAGCGCGGCAAGCAAAGTCAGCGGTTCGAAGCGGGCGATTGTCGAAGGGTGTGCATCCACACCGCTGGTCAGGCCGTCCGCCAGGAAAACCATATCGAACTTTGCCTGCTCGGCCATTTGCGAAACGCGGCGCAGCAGATCGAAGTTTTCGCTGCCTGCTTCCGCGTTCGGGTGACGCCATCCGGAAACGTGGTGGCCAGCACCCTGAAGGAAAAGACCCAGATGAATTTGTCTCTTGGCGCTCATGGTAAAATCTCTCGTCAAACGAAGTTCTGATTAAGCAGTTGAAGAAGCCGGGCAAAATCTGCCTCACTCCTCATGCTGCGGACAAGGTCGGGAATTTCTGCAAAGGCCGGTTTACCTGCCGTCGCGTCCTGAAATTTTTGCGTTGGATCGGTCACGCCCGGCAGGCCATCGAAGCGGCGCTGGATGGTGCTGCCATCTTTGAGCGCAATATCCAGCACGACGAAACGCGTGGTCGGATCACTCGTCATCCGTTGTGCCGTTTCATCATGTTGGCGGCCGGCAAGGCTGGCGAGCGCCATGATGCGGCTCTCGACCGGACGTTCATCGAAATGGTCAAGCCGCAATGCGCCATCGAGCAATGCTGCGGAAAACACATATTCCGGGCTGAACCGTGCCTCGATTCCATTGCTCGGCTTTGTCACGACCAACGCCGCATCCGCCCCGGGCGGATAGGTGAAGGTGATCCTGTCAATCTGCTCGGCTTTCAGCCCCTCACCGTGGAGTTCGATGCCGAGTGACGCGACAGGGTGGCTGGCCGTGCAGCAGGGATAGGCTTTGAGCGTCAGGCCGGGTGACAGGATCTGCCATGGCTCACCCCAGTTTTTGCTCGTCAGTTCCGCCTGTCCTGCGTCAAATGCATAGGCGGCGTGGAAACTGACCGGATTGTCCAGAAAATCATGCGCGCCACCAAAGCCTGCCGCTGCCAATCGCGCGGCGAGAAGGCCAGCCCGTGCGGCCATGCCAGCATGATATGGCTTTGCATCAAACCCGAACTGCAACCGCAGTCCGCCAGACTGGGTTGCGGCCAGGCCAAGCGCAATGGCAGTTTCTTCCACTGAAGCACCGTTCAGATGACAGATCGCGGCAGCGACACCAATGGGGCCAAGCGTTGCGGTGGCGTGAAATCCGTTCTCGTAATGCTTGGAGCCTACAGAAAGCCCCAGCCGCGCCATGGCTTCCAGTCCCACAATGTAAGATGCGATAAAAGCATCTGCACTGAAGGTTCGTTCTGCGGCCAGCGCCAGCAGTCCTGGTACAATCACCGTTGTCGGGTGCCCACGCACGCTTGCATGAACATCGTCATAATCCAGCACATGGCCCGCATAGGCGTTCAACACTGCCGCGACCAGCGGATCTGTTTGTCTGGCCTGACCGACCAAGATTGCCTTTCCCGGAAAATCGCCGCCGATGGCACTAGCCAGAACACCCCCCGTGCGGTCATTGGCTCCGGCAATCATGCAGGCCAGAAAATCCGTTATCGCCGTGCGTGCCGCATCCATTGCGGCGTGATCCCCGCTTGGATCGGATTGGACGATTACCTTGGCAAAGGCAGTCGTGAATTTGGCATTCTCCATGGTCAGATACCTTCGCCGTCACGCACCGAGGCGCGCGCACCGGACAAGCCGCCGACAAATTGTCGGATACGGGAATTGTCGGAATCGTGAAAAATCTCCTTTGGCGAACCATGAGCAACGACGCGACCGTTTTCGGTAAACACCACCGTGTCGCTGATCTCCTCTGCAAAACGCATTTCATGGGTAACGAGGATGCTGGTCATGCCATCGCGGATCAGGTCGCGGATGACCCACAGAACCTCGCCCACCGTTTCAGGGTCGAGCGCCGAGGTCACCTCGTCGAACAGCACGAGTTCCGGCTTCATGGCCAGTGCGCGTGCAATTGCCACGCGCTGCTGTTGGCCGCCGGAAAGCTGGCCGGGATAGGCATCGGCCTTTTCAGACAGCCGGACTTTCTCCAGCAATTCGCGCGCAAGTTTCTCGGTCGCTGTGCGGTCGGCACCCAGAATGCGCGTCGGCGCAAGCACGATGTTGTCGAGAACGGTCAGATGCGGAAATAGATTATATTGCTGGAACACGATGCCAACACGCTTGCGCAGTTCGATGCGCTCGCTTTCTTTCGTCAGCGTGTCTACCCGTGTGCCCGCCACGGTGATCCTGCCGCTTTGCGGCATGGCCAGCGCGTTGATACAGCGCAGCAAGGTAGATTTGCCGGAGCCGGAAGGGCCGATGATAGAGACGGCATCACCTTTATTGACGGTGAGATCAATGCCCTTAAGCACCTGCGTATTGCCGAAAGACAGGTGAACGTCTTCCAGTTTCACAATCGCGGTATCTGTTGATGTAGTCATCGTCAAAATCCTTCAGCCCGCGTTGAAACGCTGTTCGAGGCGGCGAGTAAGCCGGGATATCGGGTAGCAGAGCGTGAAAAACGCAGCCATGACAACAACATAGGCGATGATGGTGAAATCAAGTCTGCGCACCGCTGTGCTGGCATCCGTTGCGGCATGCATCAATTCATGAGCGCCCACAAGCGAAGCAAGCGAAGTGCCCATGGCAATCGAAGACGCGACATTCATCCATGGCGGCAGTGAGCGGCGCACACATTGCGGCAGGATGACAAAGCGTAGCGATTGCATGCGGGAAAAGCCAAGTCCCTTGGCCGCTTCCCACTGCGTTGTCGGTATGGAGAGCACGGCACCCCGGGTGATTTCGGCTATGTAAGCGCTGGCAAGAATAGCAAGGCCGATCACCGCTTTGATCCAGTCGGGAAACGCCAGGTAGTTGCCGAACAGCACGATCTCAAAGGGAAAGATATAGGTGGTGGCAAAGATCAGAACGAGCGCCGGTGCGTTGCGAAAAATCTGGACGTAGATGGCCGCTGGCCAGCGAATGAACCAGTAAGGCGCCAGTTGCATGAGGCCGAGCAAAACACCTGCCGTCGTGCCGATCGTGATCGCACAGAGCGTAATCACGATGTTCATCGAAAAGCCGGACGCAAGATAGGGTACCCACGTCACCAGTTCCTTGCCCAGTGTCAGGTCAACAAGCGACCAGACGACGACCAGAAGCGGCATGGCAACAAAGCCGGCATAGCGCAAAATACGGCTGCTTTTCTTGGGTGCATGGGTCTGTGTCATGCTGATAACCCATATCCCGGGACGGCCAGCTTTCGCTCCACCCACGAACCGGCGCGAGCGATCAGAAAATTGATCAGGCTGAAAAAGGCGAGAAGAACAATCATCAGCTCAACGACATTGTCGCGCTGTGTCCATACCATAATCGATGCATAGGTGATTTCACTGACGGCAATGGCATTGCCCACGGTTGTCGATTTGACCAGGCTGATAAGCCCATTGACGATAGCCGGCAGGCAAGCGCGAAACGCCAGCGGTACCTGCACATAACGCAGGATTTCGAACTGGCTGAAGCCCATGCCTCGCGCCGCCTCGATCATCGATGATGGTACAGCCTCAATGCCGCCACGGATGGCTTCCGCATGCAACGCCGCGACATGCAGCCCAACCACGGCAACGACCCAGAAAAAGGGAGACAGCGGATTGTGTTGCGCCCCGCCAAACAGGTTGGAGACAAATGTGTTCAGCACCAGAAAGCTGAACATGAGCTGCACGAGTGTCGGCGTGTTGCGGGTCAGCTCCACAAAGGCACGCACGGGCGCAGACAGCCAAAGTCTGCCTGAGGTCAGGCAGCCTGCAAAAATCAATCCAAAAATCAGACTGACGGGAATGGTGATGGCGACAAGATAAAGCGTGGTTATGAAACCATCGCGCCATATCTGCGCCTCGTAACCCGTTGCCAGGAATTCATAATTGAGACCAAGCCTGCTCGTCAGATCGACGAACAGGCTTGTGAAATTCACATCATTCATCAGGATTTACCGCTGGCTTCCGCTCATTGTACAGCAGAAAGCTTCTTGTTCTCTTCCTCGAGGTACTTGGTGTTCAGCAAGCGGTTTTCCTTCGCCATCTCAAGCAGTTTGCCTGATTTGTGAAGCTTTTTCACAGCGGCATCAAGAGCAGTCTTGGTGTCACTTTCGTCCTTGCGAAGCCAGATTACGGAATCGGAAGGGATCAGCTCCGTTGGAAACGGAATGGCATAATCTTTCCACTCGTCGGCGCGGTCAACAAGCAGCAAGCCTACCGTCGCACCCACGTGGACGGCTGCAACGCAGTTGCCACCCTGCAGAGCCAGCAGCGATTCTGGCTGGCTTGGCAGCGCCTTCACGATGGCTCCATATTCTTCCGCCAGTGGCTGTGCGTAATTCGAACCCTGCGAGATGCACACAGGCTTGCCCTTGAGATCAGCCCAGTCCTTCAGGCCGCTATCTTTGCGCACAACGGCAGCGCCACCGGCGCGGTCATAAGCTGTTGGAACGTAATCGAGAATTTTTGCGCGCTCGTCGGTATATTGCATGTTGGCGATGAGGATATCGACTTTGCCCTGCTGCAGAAACTGCACACGGTTTGGCGGCGTAACGGTCACTGCTTCCAGCTCGACGCCGAGATCCGCGGCCAGCGCTTTCGCGAGGTCAACATTGTAGCCTTTCTGCTCCTGCGACTTTGGATCGATAAATCCAAACGGCGCACCTGAGAGAATAACGCCAACAGTCAGCTTGCCCCGGCCCTTGATCCGCTCCAGCGTTGCGTCTGCAAAAGCTTGAGTGCTCACCACTGTTGCAAGCGAAATGGAAACCCCGAAAATAACTTTAGTAATGGCTTTGGCAAACATCAATGACTCCTCGTTTGCGGCGAAGATAGACAAAGGCGTTGCTTGCAGCGAGGAGGAATTTTCCAAGAGTGCGGCAAACAATGAAATAATTTTACATCGAAAAGAATTGTCCCCACTTGGTCGCGGGGAGATCGCGAAAAGGATGAGCAGGGCGACCTATCACGAAGAATTCGTGAAACACTTGCGTGTTTTTAGGTTTGCAGCTCAACCTGCGAGAGGGAGCGATGGGCGATATGACGGTAAGACGTGGATTGGAGCCGCTATTTTGGTCAATTGCATCTGGCTCTTCTCCTGTTATCGGCATAGCCATTCACGATGTGGACGGCACATATGAAGAAGTCGGCGGGCTGATGGCGCTTTCAGATATGTAAAAAGACTGCGTTGGGAGACTCTTTACGGCGGGGATGATCCCATCGGTCGCATGTAAAAACGTCAACTCGTCTTTCTTCGGATCTAAGCCATTAAGGCTGATCCTGCCTGACCTGCTGGACCTCTAACTACATCAACGCCTACATCGTACGTCATCGGGTCGCGGAGCGATCGGTGGCTTGCTGCCGCACTGACCTCATAATGTTGGGGCCGTGTTGGCGAGGCATATTCTGAAAGTCACGGGTTCATATGAACAGGCGGGCTACGCCATTCAGGATACGCCGCAGATGGTTCAGCAGCATTACTCGCGTTTCCTAGTGAGGTGTAAACCCGTGGAAAAAGGCGATCGATTGATCGACTTTGTTCGCCTGATCATACTGCGTGCTACCCAAAGCCAAATCCTTCTCGCCTTCGTTCATCGCAGGACCAATTGCGCGCGGACCGCACAAATCGGCTGATTCTTAAGCGCATCTATCCCGATAGGATATCGCAGACGTTAATTCCAAGTCGTTGATTATTGTTTGACCTCTTCACTCCGCGACCTAACGATCGATGCCTAATTTTCAATCAATTTCCACATAGCCAAAAAAAGTGGCTTGACGAAACGCATGTTAACAGCTTCATTGAACCAATTAGCAATTGGTGCGGACCATTGAACGAAAAAACAGGCAACATTTCTGTTGAGAATTCTAACTACGCTTTGGAGCGTATGCGTGAACTGTTGCGCGTCACGACGCTGGTCGCTGACGGAAAGTTGCCGACCGAGCGCGCGCTTTCAGAGCGTTTTGGGGTGGGAAGGCGAGAAATCCGGCGGGCGTTGGAGGTTCTGGAGGCTGAAGGGCTGATCTGGCGCAAACAGGGTGCCGGCACATTCCTCGGCCAGAGACCAGACAGCTGGAGTGACCACGCTGCCAGTTTGGTAACTGGAACCAATTTCATGGAAATTATGGAAGTGCGCCTGAGACTTGAGCCGCAATTGGCCCAACTGGCCGCGCTGCGTGCCAAGGACGCCGATATAGAGCGCATGCGGGCTCTGCGCGACAAGATCTATGAGCGCACCGATGCGGATTGGCGCGAGCTTTGGGATGGTTCTCTGCACCGGTTGATCGCGCAGTCGGCTGGCAATCAACTTTTCCTCTCGCTCTTCGATGTCATCAACCGTGTTCGTCAGGACCCGGTTTGGCAGTCGGTTCGTGAACGAGCGCGCAAGCAGCATAAAACGTTGCGTGAATCACGCGATCAGCACACCGAAATCATCGAGGCCATCGCTTCGCGGGACCCTGCTCGAGCGGGAGAAGCCATGCGCACGCACCTGCTGACACTTCAGGAAAGGTTGATCCGCCAGACATCGATGGAGCTGAGTGATCAGGCCACACCCGTGGAGGAGACCAAGTTTTAAACTGCCCAAACGTCGAAAACAAAAGACCGGAAAACCGGCGTGTTGAAAAATCACCAGAGGAACAGAGATCATGAAACGACTGAAAAAACTTTCCGGACTTCTTTTTGTAAGCTCTCTTATGGCGACATCGGCACTATCAGCCGACTTGCGGATCGGCCTGATGGACGATGCCGATGTGCTCGATCCCGCACAGTCGCGCACATTCGTCGGCCGCATCGTCTATACCAGCCTTTGCGACAAGCTGGTCGATCTCGACAATAATCTCTCCATTATTCCGCAACTGGCCACCAAATGGGCGTGGGGTGACAATGGCGGCACGTTGACGATGGACTTGCGCGAAGGCGTGGTCTTCCACGATGGCACGCCGTTTAATGCTGAAGCCGTCGTCTACAACATCGATCGCAACATGACGATGCCGGAATCGCGCCGCAAGAGTGAATTGGCATCCGTCGCTAAGGTCGAAGCCACCGGCGACTATCAGGTCAAGTTCACGCTGAAGAGCCCCGACGCCAGCCTTCTGGCGCAGCTTTCCGACCGTGCGGGCATGATGATTTCTCCGACTGCAGGCAAGGAACTGGGTGCAAAGTTCAGCACGAAACCTGTGTGCTCCGGTGCTTTCAAATTTGTAGAGCGCATCCAGCAGGACCGGATCGTTCTGGAGAAGTTCGCTGACTATTGGAACAAGGACAATATCTTTATCGATAAGGTCACGTTCCTACCAATTCCCGATACCACAGTTCGTCTCGCCAACCTGCAATCAGGCGATCTCGATCTTGCAGAGCGCATTTCCGCATCTGACGTCGCCTCCGTTAAGGCAGACAACAAACTGAACTACGGCGAGATCGTAGGACCCGGTTACATGGCGCTGTATGTGAATATCGGCAATGGTGCCAAAGCCGACAATCCTTTCGGCAAAGACAAGCGCCTGCGTCAGGCCTTCTCCCTCTCGATTGACCGCGAAGCAATCAACCAGGTGGTGTTCGAGGGCACGGCGATGGCCGGCAACCAGCCATGGCCACCATCCAGCCCATGGTACAACAAGGACATCCCCGTGCCGGCCCGTGACGTCGAAAAGGCCAAGGCGCTGATGAAGGAAGCCGGTTTCGACAAGTACGAAATCGAACTTCAGCACGCTAACAACACCACGCAGACTCAAGCGATGCAGGTCATCCAGTCCATGGCTGCCGAAGCCGGGTTTGACGTGAAGCTGAAGGCCACAGAGTTCGCTACTTTGCTGTCGGAGCAAACTGCAGGCAACTATGTCTTGTCGCGCTCAGACTGGTCTGGCCGTTCCGATCCGGATGGCAACATCCACCAGTTCGTGACCTGCAAGGGCGGCATCAACGACACCAAATATTGCAACCCCGAGGTCGACAAGCTGCTGAACGAGGCCCGCGCCTCAACGGACAACGCGGTCCGCAAGGAAAAATACGATGCGGCGACCAAAATCCTCGATGAGGATTTGCCGCTGATCTATCTCGGTCATCAGGCCTATCTCTACGCCTCCTCCAAGAAAGTCACCGGTTTCACGCCATCCGGTGATGGCATGATCCGCCTGACCGGCGTCAAGAAGACCGACTGAGCCTGTCTTGCGTACTGGCGGGATGCGTCTTTCGGCGCATCCCGCAGCCCTACTCCAAAGCCTTGCCCGTATAAGGATTTGCTTTCATGCATATCTACATCGCCAAGCGGCTGCTGGTAGCGATACCGACGCTGCTGATCATCTCCGTTTTTGTCTTTTCGTTGCAGAAACTTCTGCCCGGCGACCCAATTCTCGCCATGGCGGGAGAAGAGCGCGACCCCGTGGTGATTGAACTGCTGCGCGAGAAATACCGAATGAACGATCCTGTCGTGTATCAGTATTTTTATTGGTTAGGGTCTGTGGTGCAGGGCGATTTCGGCGTATCGTTGCGCACCAACCAGCCGGTTCTGGAGCTCGTGGCTGAAAAGTTGCCGGTCACCATTCAGCTAGCACTGATGTCTATGTTTTTTGCCTTCGTCATAGGCGTACCGATGGGCATTCTAGCGGCTGTGAAGCAGAACACGTGGATTGATTATCTTGCCAATATCGTTGCTTTGTCGGGGCTTTCCATTCCAAATTTCTGGCTCGGTATCATGTTGATCCTCCTGGTTTCGGTTCAACTTGGCTGGTTACCGGCCTCGGGTTACGAGTCCATTTTCGTTGATCCAGTGCGGTCACTGCAAACAATGATCATGCCGTCCTTCGTTCTAGGCACGGGTCTTGCTGCAACTCTCATGCGACACACGCGCTCATCCATGCTGTCAGTGATGAAGTCCGATTATATCCGCACGGCTCGTGCCAAGGGATTGTCCACCCGTGAAGTGGTGCTCAGCCATTCGTTCCGCAACGCGCTTTTGCCCGTGATAACGCTGACGGCACTGCTGTTCGGCGAGCTTCTGGCAGGCGCCGTCCTTACGGAGCAGATTTTTACCATTCCCGGATTTGGCAAGCTGATCGTTGATGCAGTGTTCAACCGTGACTACGCGGTGGTGCAAGGCGTGGTGCTGTGCACGGCCGTTGGCTTCATCTTCATGAACCTGCTCGCGGATGTCGTAACCGTCCTTCTCAATCCACGCATGAGGGCCGCCATATGAGTGTGTCCGCACAGACCTTCCCAGCCGCAAAGACAAAACCCCGCGAAAACCGGGCGTGGAAGAAAATGAAGCGTAATCGCAGTGCGATTGCCGGTCTCATCATCATTGCGTTCTTCACTTTGCTTGCAATCACCGCCCCCCTTCTTCAGCTGGCAGATCCGCTTGCCACGAGTTGGGGTACCATCCGCAAAGCACCTTCGGCAGCGCACTGGCTCGGTACCGACGATATTGGTCGCGACGTTCTTTCCAGAATGATCTGGGGTGCTCAGGCCTCGTTGATGGCGGGCGTTATATCGGTCGCAATCGCCGTCCTGACCGGCGTTCCCTTCGGACTCATCTCCGGTTATTTCGGCGGCTGGGTCGATCAGGTGATTTCGCGCATCACAGAAGCATTTCTCGCAATGCCATTTCTGATCATGGCAATTGCGCTCGCCGCGTTCCTCGGGCCCAGCCTGATGAATGCGATGATTGCCATCGGCCTGTCCGCCATGCCGATCTTCGTGCGGCTTACACGCTCGCAGGTGCTCGCAGTCAAGACGGAAGACTACATTGAGGGTGCGCGCTCCATCGGGCTTGGCCACGGCGATATCATGCTGCGTTATATCCTTCCCAACATCGTGCCACCGATCATCGTGCAAGCGACATTGACAGTCGCCACGGCCATCATCGCCGAGGCAAGCCTTTCCTTCCTCGGCCTTGGCCAACAGGCTCCGGCCCCAAGCTGGGGTTCCATGCTCAACGTCGCCAAGAACTTCCTGACTCAGGCACCGTGGATGGCAATGTGGCCGGGGGCTGCAATCTTCTGCGTCGTGATCGGCTTCAATCTGCTTGGCGATGGTCTGCGCGATGCGCTCGACCCACGCGAAAACTAAGAATTCCAAAGGATACTGCAATGACCACATTCACCACCCGTCCTGAAATTCTGGGTACGTTCGGCGTCGTCACATCGACGCACTGGATTGCCTCTGCTGTCGGCATGAGCATTCTGGAAAAAGGTGGCAATGCCTTTGACGCCGCCGTTGCCACCGGTTTCGTCTTGCAGGTTCTGGAGCCGCATCTGAATGGTCCAGGCGGCGATATGCCCGCCATCATCTATTCGAAAAAGAAAGACAAGGTCGAAGTCATCTGCGCGCAGGGCACGGCACCTGCAGCGGCCACCATCGAGCATTATACCGCCGAAGGCATAGACCTCATCCCCGGCGATGGCCTGCTGGCGACCGTCATTCCCGGTGCCTTCGATGGTTGGATGCTGATGCTGCGCGATTACGGCACCATGACCGTTCGCGAAGTGCTGGAGCCGTCCATCTACTACCTCGAAAACGGTCATCCTATGCTGCCGCGCGTGGCAGCCACCATCAAGGGACTAGCCGATTTCTTCCAGAAGGAATGGCCTACCTCCTATGAGACGTGGTTGCCGAGCGGGTTTGCACCCGAGCCGTATTCCAGCTTCAAGAACCCGGTTCTCGCTGAGACGTGGAAGCGCATCATCTCGGAATCTGAAGCCAGGCCCGGTCGCGAGGCTGGCATAGAAGCTGCACGTGACGCGTTCTATCGCGGTTTCGTCGCGGAGGCGATCAGCGCCTATCTCAAGACTGCGGAAGTCATGGATGCCAGCGGCAATCGCCACAAGGGTGTGCTGACCGCCGAGGACATGGCCAACTGGACGGCGACCATCGAAGAACCCACGACCTATGATTATCACGGCTGGACAATTGCCAAGACAGGTCCATGGGGGCAAGGCCCGGTGCTACTCCAGTCACTGGCAATCCTGAAGGGCATCGATATCGCGTCAATGGATCCGGCGGGCGCGGACTTCGTCCACACGGTGGTCGAAGCCATGAAACTGTCCTATGCCGACCGCGAAGTTTATTACGGCGACCCGGACTTCGGGCAAATCCCAACCCAGACGCTGCTGTCGGACGGATATAATGACGAGCGACGCAAGCTGATCACTGACAAAGCGTCGATGGACCTGCGCCCCGGTCGCATTCCCGGTTTCGATGCGCAGCATGATCTCACCATGGGCATGCTCAATTCGATGGCTGGCATCGGCGCGGTCTACGAGCCGACCATGTCGCACCTGACCGAAAAACGCGGTGATACAGTGCATATCGATGTGATCGACCGTGACGGCAACATGGTGTCGGTCACACCATCCGGTGGCTGGTTGCAGTCGTCGCCTATCATTCCCGGTCTTGGCTTCTGTCTCAATTCCCGCGCACAGATGTTCTGGATGAAGCCGGGTCTGCCGACATCTCTGGCACCCGGCAAGCGTCCGCGTACCACACTGACGCCATCACTGGCCCTGTTTGAGGGAAGGCCGACGCTCGCCTTCGGAACACCAGGCGGTGATCAACAGGACCAGTGGCAGCTGTCTTTCTTCCTGCGTTACGCCCATTTCGGAATGAATTTGCAGCAGGCAATCGACCTGCCGCTGTTCCATACCACCCACTTCCCAGGCTCATTCTATCCGCGTACGCGCCAGCCGGGCAATGTCATGATCGAGCGCAGCATTGGCGAGGCAGCACTTTCCGATCTCAAGACGCGTGGCCATGATATTTCCGCAGCCGACCCCTGGACCGTTGGTCGCCTGACCGCGGCGCGACGAGACGCCGACGGTTTGTTGAGGGCTGCCGCCACGCCACGTCTGATGCAAGCCTACGCAGTGGGACGGTAATCGCATGACCTGGTCCATCGTTGCGCGCGAACCCGAAACAGGCCACCTGGGAATTGCCGTTGCCACCCGCTTCTTTGCGGTTGGCGCGCTCGTTCCGCATATTCGCGGGAAGATCGGCGCGATTGCGACGCAGGCCTTTATCAACCCCACCTATGGCACGGATGGATTGACCCAACTTGCCGAAGGCAAGATGCCGCAAGAGATCATCGATGCCCTCATATCGAGGGATGAAGGCAGCGCCCAGCGGCAGTTACATATGACCGATGCCGAAGGTCACAACGCAGCTTTCACCGGACAAAGCTGCATTGATTGGGCGGGACACCTGGTGGATCACAACGTGTCCGTCGCAGGCAACATGCTGGCCGGGCCTCAGGTGATCGAAGAGACGATGAGGGTCTACAAGGACACTGTGGGCCTGCCATTTGCCGAACGTCTGCTTCTTGCCATTGAGGCAGGCGAAGCCGCAGGTGGAGACAAACGCGGCAAGCAATCGGCAGCGCTGGTGATCTACCGGTATCAGGATTATCCGTGGCTGGACATTCGCACCGATGACCACGCCGACCCTCTGGCGGAACTCCGCCGCCTCTATGCGGTGGCGCAGGAACGTTATCTGTACGTGGCCGAGACCATGCCGACGCGCGCCAATCCGCATGGAATGCGCGACCGAGCTGAAATCGATGACAAAATAGCAGCTGTGGAAGCGGCGCGAGCAGCGAAGGGCGTGCCTTCTTCGTCCTTCGCGACGCCGCTGAAACCAGCATGATGCCGGGGAAAACGATATGACCGAAGCCGTTAAAACATCGCCGCGCGAAACCGTCCTTTCGGTCCAAAACCTCACCACCTCATTTATGGTGGACGGGGAATGGAAGAGCGTCGTACGCGACCTTTCCTTCGAGGTGAACGCAGGAGAAACCGTTGCCATCGTCGGGGAAAGCGGATCGGGCAAGAGCGTCACCTCTCTCTCCGTCATGCGGTTGCTGGATACGCGCTCCAGCCGCATCGAAGGCAAGGTCTTGCTTGGTGGACGAGATATTCTCGCAATTCCCGAAAAAGAAATGCGCGGGGTGCGTGGCAATGATGTGGCGATGATTTTTCAGGAACCCATGACATCGCTCAATCCTGTCTTCACGATTGGTCGCCAGATTTCGGAAGTGCTGACCCGTCACAAGGGCATGAACAAGGCGCAAGCGCGGGCAGAAACCATCCGGCTTCTGGAAAAGGTTCGCATTCCAAATGCGCAAAGCCGCTTCGAAGAGTACCCGCACCAATTCTCAGGCGGTATGCGGCAGCGGGTGATGATCGCCATGGCGCTGGCATCAAGACCCAAGCTGCTGATCGCCGACGAGCCGACGACCGCACTCGATGTCACGATTCAAGGCCAAATCCTCGATCTCATCAAACAGCTGCAGGAAGAGGAAGGCATGGCCGTTCTCTTCATCACCCATGACATGGGTGTCGTTGCCGAAATTGCGGACCGCACGATCGTAATGTTTCGCGGCGATCAGGTCGAAGCCGGCGAAACTGCCGATGTCTTTCACCGTGGCCAGCATCCCTATACCCGCGCCTTGCTGGCAGCAGTTCCTAAGCTCGGCTCCATGGAGGGGCATGAGTGGCCTTTGCGCTTTCCCCGTGTGGACATGGAAAGCGGCGAAATCTCGGAAGCCAAAGAAGTACCCAATACCGTAGAGGGCGGCATGACGCCCGTTCTTTCGGTCAAAAACCTCGTGACACGTTTTGATATACGTTCAGGGTTGTTGGGCCGGCCAACGGGTGCTGTGCACGCTGTGGAAAATGTCTCCTTTGACCTGTTTCAGGGCGAAACCCTATCTCTGGTGGGCGAGTCCGGCTGCGGCAAATCAACGACCGGGCGCTCGATTGCCCGCTTGGTGGAACCGCGCAGTGGTGAGGTCACTCTAGATGGTTTCGATGTTCTAAAGCTCGATCAGGTCGCGCTGCGCAACATGCGCCGAAGCGTACAGATGATCTTTCAGGACCCCTTCTCAAGCCTCAATCCGCGAATGACGGTGGGCTATGCGGTGGCCGAACCGATGATCAAACACAACATCGCCCCATATTCCCAAGCCAAAGAGATGGCTGCGGATCTGCTGGAACGCGTCGGTCTCTCCGCTTCAATGATGGATCGTTATCCGCATGAATTTTCCGGCGGGCAGCGTCAACGTATCGCTATTGCGCGTGCACTGGCATTGAACCCCAAGGTCATCATCGCGGATGAAAGCGTCTCTGCTCTCGACGTGTCGATCAAGGCCCAGGTGTGCAACCTAATGCTCGATCTTCAGGAGCAATTTAAGATCGCCTTCCTTTTCATCAGCCATGATATGGCAGTCGTGGAACGCGTCAGCCACCGCGTCGCGGTCATGTATCTTGGTGAGATCGTAGAAATCGGCCCACGAGCATCGATTTTCGCCAATCCACAACACCCCTATACCAAGAAACTGATGGCCGCAGTGCCAGTACCTGATCCCGCACGGCGAGGCTTGCGCCGCAATGCTGCGATCGATGAACTGAAAAGCCCAATTCGTCCGTTGGGATACAACAGCCCGGAAAGAGTTTACCGTATCATTTCACCGGGGCACACGGTCTTGGCGTGATGGGGTTATTAATGGAACACCAGTGCATTCGGTTTGAACCGTATCGAACCAGGGGCCCTTAGTTGACAGGCTTCCTTCGCTTTGGCTTTTTAATGATAAAAGACTCGTCGCAGAGACCGGACTTCAGCGAAAAATGAGGCTTGTTGCGCTGCTTCTTCTATAAGGTCGGCGGCCGTCTGTGGCTGCGAGACCATAGCTACTAGGGAGGCGCCTTCCACGACAAGCGTGGACCGGCGCGGCTCGGGTAACTCGTTTACATGCAGCTCTCTAACACGGTTAAAGTGGATCTCCGCCAAGTAGATACCAGTGCGATACCCCAGGTCGATTTGCGTCAGAGGCCCAGCCTCTGGCTGTCAGGATCTTTCTAAAGGCTTATCACGCTCTCGTACTCCGTTCGCAAAAGATTGCAAATGTTCGGTAAAAGCCTAGCAGGACGAAAATTCATTATCCAACCTCGCTAGCAGCGCTCAATCCGGGGCATTTTGAATCCCCTTGATCTGACTTGGTGTCAATCACAGGACATAGCTGATGCTCAAAACCTTATCGGGCGCTCCTAGGCATCTTTGTATTGAGATACGGGCGTACATCTTGATGTTCGAGAGATTACAAAATTGAGTTCGGCATTGACCATTAGCAGTTTCTTCTTTTCCATTTCAAGGAAGGATGCGACGTATTTGTCGAGAAAAAACAATTGAGAAGAGACATGAGTGAAGCTGCCAATCGACCCCGAATTAACCGCGTTAGCCTGCAGGAGCTCATAGGTGGGCTGAGTGACGGCATCATACTTGTCGAACAAGATGGGCGCATTGCGTGGGCCAATACTGCCGCAATCGAAATGCACCGCGTGGACGGGATCGATGATCTTGGCGGGGACGCTGCGGGCTATCGGCGGAACTTCACGCTGCGGTATCGCAACAATCATCCACTTGAGGAAGGCCAGTATCCGATTGAGCGACTCTTGTCCGGCGAAACGGTCGATGATGTCACGGTCGAGGTATCGCCGTCAGTCGATCTTGATTTGGTATGGGTTCACACCATTCGCAGCATGGTCATCGCCGATTCCAGCGACAAACCGGATGTGCTAGCTCTGATCATGCGCGATGAAACGCCTCGCTTCGAAGCAGAGGAGCGGTTCGAACGTTCGTTCAATGCAAATCCCGCACCTGGCCTCATTTGCCGCCTGGAAGACCACCGTTTCATTCGCGTTAACCAGGGTTTTCTTGAGATGACGGGATTCGCCAAGGAAGATGTCGTCGGGAAAACCGTGCAGTCCATTTGTTTGTTCTCAAACTGCGAGACGGGCGAGGACGCGTTGCACAAGCTCAGCGAGGGTCGGGTGATCCGCCACCGAGAGGCGCTTGTTCCGCTTCCGGACGGTGGGGATCGGCTTGTTATCGTCGCCGGTGAGCCCATTGCTGTGGTCGAAGAGCCATGCATGCTGTTCACCTTCGCTGACCTCGACGCCCGTCGAAAAGCACAGAATGCATTGCGGCAGAGCGAGGAGCGGTTCTCCAAGTCGTTCCGGCTTTCGCCAGCACCCGCCGCCATATCAAGGCTAGACGATTTTGTGTTCACGGAGGCGAACGACGCTTTCCTGCAGATCTCAGGCTACGGCCTGACGGAGGTCGTAAGCCGGACCGCCGGCGAACTTCACCTATGGGAAGATATAGCCGCACGGCGGGCGCTGGAGCAGAAGCTGCGCGACAACACTTTTATCCGAAACGAGCCGCTGCGCATGAAGCAGAAGGATGGCGGCATGGCCGATTGCCTCGTTTCCGCAGAGCGGGTCGAGATCAATGATGAGCAATGCGTGATCTGGGCTCTTCAGGACGTGACCGAGCGCAGGCGCAGCGAAGCGCAACTGGTTGAGGCCATCGAGAGCGTCATGGCCGATACTTCCTGGTTTAGCCGCTCTATCGTTGATCGCCTCGCGACGCTCAAGCAGGGTTCAGCGGTTCCCCCAACTGCGCAACTGATGGAGCTGAGCGATCGGGAACGGGAAATACTCGGGCTGATCTGCAACGGCCAAAGCGACGCGGAGATGGGAGAAAGCCTGCACCTATCCAAGAATACCATTCGCAACCATATCGCATCCCTTTACGGAAAAATCGGGGTAAATCGGCGCGCTGCAGCAGTCATATGGGCACGCGAGCGTGGCTTTACGGGCGGAACGGAAGCGAAGTCGAAGGCACGCAACGGGAAAAAATAACGCTGAAAATGACGTTTACCCCGTAAAAAGGTCATTTGATACTAATTGCAATAGTACTTTCCAATCTGAAATTCCGCCGCCAGTCGTTCTATCTGCTTCATCATGACGCCGGCACATCCGGGGTCAGATGATCGAAACGCTGTCTGTGGAAAGGATGTATCATGGATAAGAACCGTATCGAGGGTGCCGCAAAAGAACTGAAGGGCACAATTAAGGAAGCTGCTGGCAAACTCACCGGCAACAAGAAGCTCGAAGCGGAAGGCAAGATCGACAAGGCAGCCGGTGAAGTGCAGAGCACAGTCGGTAAAAGCAAGGACTCGGTCAGGGACGCGCTGAAGTAACAGAAGCGCTTAAACCGGGCTCGCCACGGCTGGCGAGCCATATCTCCCATCCAAGGTCAATCACTATGCTATTTCCGCTGTTCTCGAGCGTGGTCACGCCCGCTGCAGACTTTGGCGCCACCAGCGCAGCGATAAAATGCCTGTTGGCTTACACCAGTGGCCTCGAAGACTGCCAGATCGATGTTGAAGTCATTGACGGCACCATCAAGCTCACCGGCACAGCTCCGTCCCAGGAGGCCGCACACGCGGCCACCGCCCTCGCCGCCGATTTCAGGTCGGGGCGGGTGACATGCAGCATCCTAGTGATTGGCCACCCAGCTTGAGACCGTCAAGAAAAGGCTCGATCAAGCAATCAGAAAAGGAACGTAATGTGAAAAAGACGCTCTTACTCGCACTGGTCAGCACCCTCGCTATCAGTTCCGTCGCTTCGGCAGCAAGCACGCATCATAACAAGAAGCAGAATAGTCAGCCAGTTGCGTCGCAGACCAAGCAACGCGTCGGCACCCTGTCCTGCGAAGTCGCAGGTGGTATCGGCCTATTGCTCGGCTCCAGTCGTACTGTGGAATGCCAATTTAAACAGCGCACAGGCAAGGTTGAACGCTACACCGGAACGATCGGCAAACTCGGAATCGATGTTGGCGTCACGGGAAAATCCTATCTGAGCTGGATCGTTGTCAATACGACGCCAAGCACCGTCGGCGAAGGCAGTCTTGCCGGAACGTATGTCGGCGCATCGGCAGGCGCTTCGCTCGGTGTGGGTCTTGGTGCCAACGCCCTGATCGGTGGAAACGCAAAGAATTTTGGCCTCCAGCCGCTCAGCGCGGAAGTGGGATCGGGTCTGAATGTCGCCGCGGGTGTGTCGCGCTTGCAACTGCGTAAGGCGAGCTAAATCACCAGCCACTCGCTTTGCATGGATCGCGCTGGACCATCTAGCCTAAGACCAAAGCAACGCGAGTGAGCTTCGCATTAAGCAGTATGACTGAGACGGACTTTGGTCTCTGTTCATAGATATCAGAAGTGCGCGGGTAAGCTGGTTGATAACGGCAAACCGCATGCCGGAGGCAGGGCGGCGGTTCTTCGGCACGTTCCATTCGAAATCTTGAACGGTCAGACACCAGTGTGGATTCGAACGCAGTGACCTGCACTTACCTGTCACCAACCCATTCGGAATGCCCGTGGTCGTATATTGGTGAGACTCTTGATCCTCAATTTCGATGTCCGCAACCACGAGATGGTCGGGAATCGCGTTATCACGAGTAGTTTTGGCTATGGGTTCAAGGCCGCAGATTACAGCCGCACTCGCGAATTCGCTGCGCTCCATCTGCTGCCGCGTTGAAAGGGTTACTAACGTTTGCGAAACGCATGAACTGCCGATGTCTGAGCTCCAGTCGACGCGACCACTTTGTTCCGACCACTCCGCTTTGCAGAATAAAGAGCATCGTCGGCAAGTTTCAGAAGCTCACGCTGTTCCAATTGCCCGTTGCTCGTAACGACACCAATGCTGATCGTGACATGTCCGACTTCGTTGCCAGAATGCTTGCGGTTTAACGAAGCAACAGCGTCTCTAATAATCTCGGCACGAGCCCATGCTTCCTCCTCGGATGTGTTGGGAAGAAGCACGGCAAACTCTTCACCGCCGTACCGGGCACAACTATCCGACGGTCGACCTATTGCATTCGAAATTGCACCGGCGACCTCCTGCAAGCAGCGATCTCCTTCAAGGTGACCATATGTATCGTTGAACGATTTGAAATGATCGACATCTATGAGCAATACAGAAAGTGGCGGCCCTTCCCTCGCGGCGCGTCTTGCTTCGAGATCAAGACGTCTGTTCAGCTCGCGTCGATTGTTGATCCCTGTGAGCTCATCAATCGTCGCAAGTCTAGAGAGCCGGATATTTGCGGCCTCAAGCTCTGCTTCGACCGCTTTTCGTTTTGATATATCGCGCATGGTGAAAACGAAGTCGCCGCTGCCAGGCATGCGCCGACCACTCACCTCAACCCACAAAAGAGAGCCATCTTTGCGGGCGACACGATATCGCTCACTGCCACCATCCTCAGATCTACTCGTCTTCCCAAAAAGCTCTTTCACCCGGTCGCGATCCTCCGCAACCACGAGCTGGAGTGCATTCTTGCCAATGAGCTCCTCGGGTTCGAAACCCAGAATTTCGCGGCAGGCGCCGGATACGAAGGTACGCGTACCCGTAGGATCGATCACTGTAATCATGTCCGCCGTATTGTCCGCCACGAGGCGGAAACGGCGGTCAGATTCGATCGTCCGCCTCTCGATTTCCTGGGCAACGAGGAGCTTGTGAGCCGTTTTGTTGAGGCTACTGGCGAGACCTCGAAATTCATGAGCCTGCCAGGGTTCAATAACGACTTGGTCGGAAAATTCGCCGTCACCAATGCGCTCAGATTTTTGCACCAGCCGAACAAGTGGCCTCAGTTGTGTCCAATAGGCAATCGTCGCCGACAGCAGAGTGGCGATGACGAAAGCGAGCGCGGACAAGACTATGGCGTAATTTGATCGCACCTGAACGTCTGCAAATGCCTCATTCTCGGGAAGCCCGAGCGAGACGGCCAATGAGCTGCCCGTCGCATCGATCACGGGAGCGTATCCGAAAAATCGGTGGATGCTGTCGAACCCTATCGAAAAGGACGTACCGCCTTGCGGGTTCTGGGCGATCGCTTGGATGAGGGGATGATCAGGAAACGCTGCTCCGAAGGAGCCTATGGCTGGCCAACTGACCAACACACGCTGATTGGCAGGCTCGATGAGTGCGACGGTATGATTGGTGCCAGCTGCGATCGACTTTGCCAGGTGACTGAAAATGTCGAGATTCAGCGAGCCAAACAGGGAGAGTCGCTCGCCGTTCTTTGCCGAAGGCAATCGCATCATGACCGCAACGGTCGGTTTTTTACTGACTGGACCAATCATGAAACGGCCGACTACGAGATCATCTGGCGCCGCTTGCGCCATGCGACGTGCAAGCTCTGCATCACCGAATTTTCCCGTCGCGTCAGGCTTGTTGTGGCAAACGATGTTCCCTTGTTCATCCACAATGCCCATGGTCACAAAGACCGGTTGGTTTGCGAGAACTTTTTGGACAAAGCTGTCACAACGCGGGCGATCCGCGGTCTGGAGAGGCGGCATACCCCGCAAGGTCCCCAAAACGACTTTGGCATCGAGAAAAATGCGGGAGAACTTCGCCGCGCTTAGCTGTGCATCGGAGGCGACATTTCTCCTGGCAGCTCTGTCCGCCTCATCGTAGGAAAAGATGATGCCTGCAGCAATCAAAGCCAGAAAGGGAAGGATGGCCGTAGAGATCAGCGTGACCATGCGCGACCGCACACCCATCCGATAGAGTATAGACATTCCCTGTTCCCTTGTTGACGTCTCTGGTGAGGCCATAGCACCCAGCCGTCAATGAAGGCCTAACATGTTGCACCTCTTAAATAAGGTTTGCCTGATAATTCTTAGCTTGTGTTTTGGAGCATTGCGGTCGCATGAAGCTACACCGCTTCTCCGGGGGAAGTTTCTGAACGGCGCAGGTTTTTCTCATGCTGTCTCAGACCGTCGAGGTAAGCAGGTCATGCGATGCCCCCCTCGCATATCTTGGCCGTTGGCCTGGCGGCCCGTTAGGGTCAATCGCCTGTCAGTGCAATGTGCCTGCGGTGATGAGCAACTTATTGAAAGGAGAACATCACCGACTAGGACGTGATGATCACACAGGTCTTACAGGGGATCAGTGAGCAACACTGTGATGGCGGCCATCCTTCAAACTTGCTGAAAATGGCTGAAGCAAAAGAGGGGTCGAACCTCTCCTGCCTCGAAGCATCACTGCCTCACTTTACAAAACCCTCGAGCACGACCTTGCCTCTGGTCTTGCCGCTCTCAATGGCGGAATGGGCTCGGCGGAGATTGGCCGCGTTGATGGGAGACAAGACCTCGGTCACGGTCGTACGGATCTTGCCCTCGTCAATCAGACGAGACAGGTCGTTCAGCAACTTGCCCTGCTCTGCCATGTCGGCGGTCTCGAAGATCGACCGGGTGAACATCAATTCCCAATGGACGGATACAGATTTCCGCTTGAAGCCGAGTACATCGAGGCTATCGGGGTCATCGATCAGTCCGAACCTGCCCTGCGGCGCGATGAGTTCGACGATTTCCTTCAGATGCGGTTGTGTTTCCGTTGTCGAGAAGACAAAGGCTGGCGCACCGATACCGAGCGCCGCCACCTGTTCTGCAATGGGCTTGGAATGGTCGATCACGTGATGAGCACCGAGCGTCTTTACCCAATCTTGCGTTTCCGGCCGCGATGCCGTGGCAATGACGGTGACATCCGTCAGGGCTCGTGCAAGCTGGATGGCAATGGAGCCAACTCCACCTGCACCGCCAATGATGACGATGGCATTTGCTGCACCCGGAACGCGCTTGCGAATATCCAGCCGGTCGAACAGCATTTCCCAGGCGGTGATAGCCGTCAAAGGCAGAGCCGCAGCCTGGGCGTTGGACAAAGTGGTTGGCTTCTTGCCGACAATCCGTTCGTCAACGAGGTGAAACTCGCTGTTGGCACCGGGACGGATAAGAGAGCCTGCATAAAACACCTCGTCGCCAATATTGAAATCTTTCGCTGCGGGGCCAGCTTCCACAACAGTGCCGACGGCATCCCAGCCAAGCACCTTCCACTGTCCAGCTTCCGGACTGGCACCCTTACGAACCTTGGTATCTACCGGATTGACCGAAATGGCCTTCACCTCGACGAGAAGGTCCCGACCCACTGGAACCGGCCGGGGAAGTTCGATGTCCTGCAGTGCGTCTTCGCGTTCGATTGCGCCTGGCGCCTTGTAACCAATGGCTTTCATGTTCTGCTCCTTTGATGATCGACTGCCTTGGCAATTGATATGTAGCTAAGATGCGCTATTATCATAATGAAGCAATACGCACAAAAAACACACGTAGTATCAAAAAGGATACTGTTATGGCCAAAGCCCGCCATTCGCGCTTCGATTGTTCTCCCGGCTGTTCGGTAGAGGCAGCCATTGGCCTCATTGACGGAAAATGGAAATCGGTCGTGCTCTTTCACCTGATGTCAGGAACATTGCGGTTCAACGAGCTGCGGAAGCATATCGTCGACGTCACGCCGCGGATGCTGACCAACCAGTTGCGAGAACTCGAGGACGATGGGCTGATCACACGCAAGGTCTATGCCCAGGTTCCGCCCAAGGTGGAATACAGCCTTTCCGAGCTTGGACGCAGCATGGAGCCAATCCTGCTGGCCCTTAAGATTTGGGGTGATGTCAATATTGGACTGTACGGCAAGCCACGTGGCCTTGATCCGCAGGAGTAAGCTGCAGATACGCGCACCGAACGGAAAGTTGCGCAAGCATCCTGATACATCGTCCATAATCCCGACGTGCGAAACTGGCGTTTAAATGTCCTTCCAGACGCCCCGAGATGCGACGCAGCGTTCAGCGACCGCGGCAAAAGAGATCAAGGTCATCATCACTGCGTCTGCTTCATATGGCAGCAACGGTGGTAAGCTGGCAGATAGAGTGTCGGTTTCAAAGTCCCTGGGAGGATGAACGGACTGAGACGACGTGAAGTTTACCAATAGCTTAGATTTTGGGCGGCCGATGCGGACAGTCCAAATGTATTTAGACAGCTATCACTCTGTACTTCACTTAGAACCAGCTCGATTTATTTAGAACTCATAAAGGCTAATGGCATGGTTTGACGTGCTGGCCGAAATTATTGCTTCAGAATCATTGTGCATTAAGCTTTTTCGATATTTCTAAATTTCAATATAAATCGAGCGAGCGATTGTGATGACCCTATACCCGATTCCACACGATGACGAAAAACGGATTGAGGTGCTGGATAGTTTCGCGCTGATGGATACCGCGCCCGAGCGTGAATACGACCATATTATACAGATGGCGTCACGGATTTTCGATGTCCAAACTGTTTTGATCTCGTTGGTCCATCGTGACCGGCAATTCTTCAAAGCTCGTATTGGTCTGGATGTGTGCCAGACGGGACGAGATGTTTCATTCTGCACCTATGCAATCATGGAATCCGGCGTCTTTGTTATCCCCGACGCGTCCAAAGATGAGCGCTTCCGATCAAATGCGTTGGTTACGGGGTATCCGAACATTCGATTCTACGCTGGTGCACCACTCACCACGTCTGAGGGGCATGCGCTTGGGAGCTTATGCTTGATTGATCCGAAACCGAGAGAGACATTCTCGGATCGTGACCAGCGAGTACTTCAGGATCTGGCAGCTATGGTCCTTGAACGAATGGAATTGCGACGGTTAGAACGGGAGAGCGAGACTAGCCGTAACAAATTCATCAACATTACATCCACATCTCCAGACGCCATCATCTGCGCAAATGGCAAAAACCAGATCACGTCATGGAATGCGGCCGCAGAAGAGATTTTTGGCTATTCTAGAGAAGAAGCGCTGGGTAAACCTCTCGACATTATCATGCCCGACGCTATGCGGGCCAGACATGGCGCGGGTCTCGCCAGAGTGGCTTCCGGCGGTCCGCCTCATATCATAGGAACTTCAGTCAATTTGACGGGAAAGCGTCGTGACGGCTCCGACGTTCCAATAGAGCTGTCCCTCTCGCATTGGAGCGAGGCGGGAGAAACGCAGTTCGGCGCTATCATTCGCGATATAACGAGCCGTTTGGAAGCTGTTAAGAAGCTAAAACATGCTGCCGAATACGACGATCTTACCGGCCTTGCAAACAGGGCGAGTTTGAAGTTGCGTCTCCGACAGGCTTGCGAAAGCAATCAGCCATTGGCGCTCCTCCTTCTTGATCTGGACGGTTTCAAGGATGTAAATGACACGCTGGGACACTCTGCGGGGGATTTTGTACTCAAGATTGTCGCACGCCGTCTCCGAGAAAGCGTGCCTGCGCACCACATGGTGGCCCGCCTGGGCGGGGACGAATTTGTCGTTGTGATGTCTGAAACGGTGGATCCCCTCAAAACCAGTGAGCTTGCCTCGGCGCTCATCGCTGCTATCGAAGAACCTATAGAGTTCGACAACGAGCCCATTCACATCGGGGCCAGTATCGGCATCTCCCTCAAATCGGGCCCTGAAGATGACAGTGAGCAGATGCTTGGGAACGCAGATTTGGCCCTTTATCAGGCAAAGGCAGACGGTCGCCACCTCGTCCGCATATTCACCCCTGAGCTTCGCCAAACGGCTTTGAAAAAAGGATCTCTGAGTTCCTCGATCCGTCAAGCCTGGGAAAATCAGGAGTTTGAGCTCTATTACCAGCCTCAGATCAAACTGAGCGATGGAAGCCTTTCCGGTGCAGAAGCACTGATAAGGTGGAACCATCCGCAGCTCGGCGTCGTCTCGCCTGCTGCTTTTTTGCCCGTACTGGAAACAAGCCTTCTTGCTGTCCCGGTGGGCGAATGGATATTGCGAACAGCCTGCGCGCAGGCCGCGCAATGGCGCAAAGCTGGTTGCGAGAATTTCAGAATTGGAGTCAATCTGTTTGCAGCACAATTCCGGACACGGGATTTTGCCAAATCGGTCGAAGCAGCGCTTTCCGACAGCAATTTACCGGCAACTTCGCTCGAGTTAGAGATTACAGAGAACATTATTCTGCGTAATGAACAACGGATTATGGAGCCCCTTCATCACCTTCGCTCACTCGGTGTGGGCATTGCTTTTGATGACTTCGGAACCGGCTTCGCATCCCTGAGCCTTTTAAAAGATTATCCTGTCACTCGCCTGAAGATTGATCGTTCGTTTGTCAGCGGCAGCGAGCGCAATAAAAAAGACGAGGCGATCGTTGAAGCGGTCGCAAAACTTGCGGCGGGATTTGATCTCGAAGTTATTGCTGAAGGTATTGAGACCGTCGAGCAGGAACGTCTCATGCAGCACTACGCATGCGATGAGGGACAGGGCTATCTATACGGCCGCCCGATGAAGGCGAGCGACTTTAGACATCTTTATCTGACGACGGCTACGGACGAGATTGCGGTAGGAGTTTGAGCCCAAGCCCGTCAAAATACCTGATCTAGCTTTCAGCGCTCAAAAACTCAGCCTAGCGGAGACCGCAGCATTTGATAGGATCAGAACCGCCGAGCCGGTGGTTGAATGCTTAAAGCTATCTCTCACCTGCGGTCGGTTCTTGATCGTAAAAATGCAGATGTTGATGTCCAGCAACGAACTTCAATGCCGCGAGGTTTCTCTATTTTCCCTCCTACAGCACAATCGCAAACCGCGCCCTTATCTCAACAATTCCTTCGGTGTCAGAGATCGGCACCTGTCAACACAGGAAATCCGCCTTCAGCGATCAACACGCCGGTCAGACCAAATTAAGCGACCGCAAACCTTTGTCTGAGCGGCTAGGCTCCATAGTTTTCAAAGATACTTGCAGGTTCTGGTTCCACTGCTGCCGCTCTTGATGAATTGCCTTTCAGCTCTTGCAGAAAGCCAAGAGACGATTTCGTCACCTTGCTGATGAGGTGCATCAGCGTCAGGCGTTCGGATTCATCCAGTGCCTCCAGCATCCGCCGGTTGCGGTCGCGTGAGCGTATCATCAGGCTATTGACCAGATCGCGGCCGGATGGCGTCAGCGATAACAAATTGATGCGTTTGTCATAGGTATCTGTCTTGCGGATAATTAACTTGCGGCGCTCAAGGCTGGCAATCAATCGACTGGTCTGGCTTTTCTGGATCCCGGCACGTTGGGCAAGCAAGTTCATCGGAGCGCTTCCAAGAAAGTCCAGAATGGCCAATGCCCTCCATTCCTGGCTCGTCAGCCCAGCGTCTTCCAACATATATAACATCGTGGCCTGCGAAGATACTGACGCAAGACGTTGAAGATTATAGGAAAACAGATAGCGCACATCGGACGTGTCGTCGCCAATACCGTCAAGCGGGGCTGTGGGTTGGGGGGCATACATATGGTTTTTGCTCGCGCTTATAGGTGGATGCAGAGAAACTGAATAAATCCAAATGTTTCCCAACTCTTTCACAATGTCAACCATTTGGTTGTAGAGACGGCCCACGTGGTTCAATCGTCAAAGTTGTGGCACCCCTCCCTTTGGAGTTGGATTGAACGTACCGACCAGCGTTCGGCAGACACGTCCGAAGCTTTTTCTCGTTAATGTCTCAAACGCCCTCTGCACGCTCCGTGCAGCCATGCCTAACAATTTGGTCTTCCTTGCCTAACAATTAATTAGTTGCTCAAAGCAATTAATTAGTTCCATTTGCAACATTCGAAACGGAACAGGGGGGAGACCTGAGATGCAGAGTTATTTGAGGATCGTGTTGGCATCGGCCTTGTGCCTTGCTGGAGCAACATCGGTATCGGCACGCGATCTTGTGTTTGCGCGAACCACTGAACACGCGGCCATTGACCCGCTCTTCAATGCGGCCGGGCCAGAAGCATCCACGACGCCCAATATGTTTGAGTCTCTTGTGACCTATGACAAGGACTTCCAGATCCAGCCATTGCTGGCAACATCCTGGCGCATCGTCGATCCGACAACCTGGGAGTTCGACCTGCGAGAGGGCGTGACGTTCCACGACGGCAGTCCGTTCACCGCTGAGGACATCATTTTTTCGTTTAAGCGAGCCGAGGCAACCACGACTTCGACAGCCAATTTTGCCCGCAATCTCAAAGAGGTGAAGTTGGTCGAGGCGATCGGCCCACACAAGATCCGGGTGCAGACAAACGAACCCTCCCCCTTGCTGATTGATCAGCTCGGCGAAGTGCCGATCATATCGCATATTGCAGGGGCAGGCATGAACACGGAGGACTACAATACCGGCAAGGCGGCCATCGGCACCGGCCAGTATAAGTTCGTACGTTGGCTGCGCGGCGACCGGCTGATGCTGACGGCCAACGAGAACTACTGGGGTGAAAAGCCGAGGTTCGACAATGTCACATACCGGTTCATCTCGAACAATCCGGCGCGTATCGCAGCGTTGTTATCAGGCGAAGTCGACATTATCGAAAATGTGCCCCCGACCGATCTTGATACCATTCGAGCACGCGGCAATCTCAACATAAGCCAGGGCCTGACCACGCGCCTCACCCATCTTCAACTGGATACGGCGCGCGACGTTTCACCCTGGGTGACCGACCATAACGGCAAGCCGATGACGGTCAATCCGCTGAAAGACCCGCGGGTGCGCCAGGCACTTTCGCTGATGATCGATCGCAATCTTCTTGTGAAACGGATTGCCAACGGCTTGGGCGCACCAGCAGGCCAGGTCGTGCCGCCTGGCCTCGGCGGCTACAATCCCGATCTGACACCCGATCCATACGATCCAGCGCGTGCCAAGCAATTGCTGATCGAGGCGGGGTATCCCCAAGGATTTGGATTGACGATCCATTCCACCAACGACCGTTTCCCTGAAGATTCCGCATCGCTTCAAGCCATCGCGCAGTTCTTTTCGCGTGGGGGCGTGAAGATCAACTCGGTCGACTCGGTACCATTTAGTGTGATCCTGCAAATGCAAAGGGACCGCCAGCTGAGCCTCTTCCAATATGCGTATAACGGCTGCTGCCCGAATGCGTCAGCTTTTCTGCGCAACATGATGGCGACGAACAACCCCGAAGCCGGTTTAGGCGCATCGAACAGAACCATGTTCAGCAATCCGCAATTTGATGAGTTGTTCATCTCCGGCTTGCAGGAAATGGATGAGACCAAGCGAAACGCCAAACTCGCGGAAGCGACAGCGCTTGTGATGAAAGAGGGACGTGGTCACCTGATCCCTCTTTACTGGCAGTCCCACGCGTGGGCGAGCAAGTCGGACCTGACCTATGACGCTAATCTCATGGATCGCAGCCTGATCCGTTTCGTCAACATAGTGAAATAGACGAACACCGTTCGAGCCTTCCCTACGCACGGGGCGCACCAGACGTCCGTCGCCCCTTCGGCCACTTAAAAGGAAATCGAGATGTCGCTGAGTTGGTTCATCCAGCGTCTGAGCCAGGCATTGCTTGTCGTGCTTGTGATGACAATTATTGTTTTCGTCGGCCTGCATCTAATCGGAAACCCAGTGGACATTCTGATCAGCCCACTGGCCGATCAGCAGGACCGCGAGCGTCAGCTTATCCAACTGGGGCTGGATCAGCCACTTTGGAAACAGTATCTCGACTTCCTGGGTGGGGCGTTGCACGGCGACATGGGCCGCAGCTTCGTTTACAACGCGCCCGCCCTACAGATCATTCTGGAACGCGCACCGGCAACATTCGAACTGGCTTTCGGTGCCGTCTTTTTATCGATCATCATCGGAATTCCCCTAGGCCTTTACGCAGGGTTCTATCCCGACACCATCTCGGGTCGCGTGATCATGTCTGGAAGTGTGCTGGGTTTTTCTCTCCCGTCCTTCTGGGTCGGCGTCATGCTGATCATGGTATTTTCGGTCAGTCTGGGTTGGCTACCGTCATCGGGACGTGGCGAGACCGTTAATGTGTTGGGCATCGAGTGGAGCTTTCTGACCCTCAATGGCCTGGCGCACATGGCACTACCAACGCTCAATTTGGCCATCGGCAACATAGCCCTTGTCTTGCGATTGACCCGATCGGGTGTGCGCGAAAACATCTCGATGGACTACGTCAAGTTTGCCCGCGCAAAAGGCTTGGCACCCCGCAGGATCGTGTTTGTTCATATCCTTCGCAATTTGCTGATCCCGATTGTCACCGTCACCGGACTGGATTTCGGGCGTCTGATCGCCTTTGCCATTATCACCGAGAGCATCTTCGCCTGGCCCGGCATGGGCAAGCTGATCATCGATAGTATCACGGTGCTCGATCGCCCGGTCATCGTGTCCTACCTCGTGATGATCGTCATCCTCTTCGTCATCATCAATCTGATCGTGGACGTTCTTTATACGATCCTTGATCCCCGGATCCGCGTGGAGAACCGCAATGACTGACACTCCCTTAGCGCAGAGCGAGCCGCACTCAATCGGCGCAGAACCTGGGCGACTTTCGATGTTCATGCGTGACTTCCTATCAAACCCGGTTGCTGCCGTGGGTGCCGCGGTCTTTCTGACCATCGTGTTTCTGGCCATCGCCGCCCCCTTGGTTTCCCCTCAGAACCCCTATGATCTGATGACGATCAACTTCTTCGACTCTCGCTTGCCGCCGGGCACCGTTTCCCCCGACGGCATGACCTACCTGCTGGGCACGGACGAGCAGGGTCGAGACATGCTCTCAGCCATCATCTATGGCCTGCGTATTTCCCTGTTGGTTGGGGTGGGCTCCGCCATCATCGCCGGCATCATAGGCAGCACCATCGGGTTGATTGCTGCCTATGCAGGCGGGCGTGTCGATGCATTCCTGATGCGGCTGGTTGATCTGCAATTGTCGTTTCCGTCCATCCTCATAGCCCTGATGTTGCTCAGTGTGCTTGGCAAAGGCATCTTCAATGTCACACTAGCCTTGGTTCTGGTGGAATGGACCATCTATGCGCGCGTTGCCCGAAGCGCTGCGCTTGTCGAAAAAAAGAAAGAATACATGGAAGCCGCCGCCTGCCTCGGCATCCCGAAGTGGCGGCAAGTCATGCAGCACCTTTTGCCGAACTGTATGCCACCGCTGATCGTCATCTGTACCATCCAGATCGCCGGTGCGATCGGCCTAGAGGCCACCCTTTCGTTCCTTGGTCTCGGTGTACCCTTGACCGAACCATCCCTGGGTCTCCTGATTTCGAACGGCTACAGCTCCATGCTGTCAGGGGCTTACTGGATCAGTTTCTTTCCCGGCATTGCCCTCCTGGTCACGATTGTCTCGATCAATCTCGTCGGTGACCATCTCCGCGATGTCCTTAACCCGCAGAACCAAAAATGACTGATATCACACTCTCCGTCCGCGATCTTGAGACGCGGTTCATCACTCGTGCCGGTACGCTGGTTCCTGTTAACAAGATCTCTTTCGATATCCGCCGCGGCGAAATCATGGGGCTGGTCGGTGAAAGCGGCTCCGGCAAAACTGTCACTGGCTTCTCGATCATGGGTCTGGTTGATCCACCCGGCCGCATCACCGGCGGCGAAATCCTGTTTCAGGGGCGCAACCTGATCGGCCTTTCTGAGCCAGAGATGCGACATCTGCGCGGCAACCGCATCGCGATGATTTTCCAGGATCCGATGATGACGCTGAACCCCATTCTGCGGATCTCCGAGCAGATGATCGAAACTGTCCTTGCGCATGAAAAGGTGTCGCGAAAGGAAGCTTGGGAACGGTCGCGCGATGCGCTTGGCAGCGTTGGCATTCCCAGCCCCGCTGAGCGTATATCGGCCTATCCCCATGAGTTTTCCGGGGGGATGCGGCAGCGTGTGGCGATAGCTATCGCTATGCTGCACCGGCCTGACCTGATTATCGCAGACGAACCCACGACCGCTTTGGATGTGACCATCCAGGGCCAGATCCTTTCTGAAGTGCAACGTCTGGGACAGACCTACGGCACCTCGATCATTTGGATCACGCATGATCTGTCGGTGGTTTCGGAACTCGCGGATACCGTTGCGGTCATGTATGCCGGAAAGATCATCGAGAGCGGGCCCGTAGATAAGGTGCTTGGTGCGCCGCGCCATCCCTATACGCACGGCTTGATCGGCAGCGTGCCTGGCGCGCATGTCACCGGGCGACATCTGGCACAGATTCCCGGCATGACGCCAAATCTCTTGAATCTTCCCGAAGGCTGCGCCTTTCGGGAGAGGTGTGAACGCGCTGACGAGCTCTGTCGCACGACACCGCCTTTGACCCATATGGCTCCGGCTAGAAGCGTCCGCTGCCTGCATCCGATCGAGGCTGACACATGACCCAAGCGCCTATCGTTATTGAAGCGAAAAACCTGAGCAAGACCTTCGGCGGCCACCAGTCGCTGCTTTTAAAGACCGGTCGCCGCCTTGGTATCCCACTGAAGCAGCCTTCCGTTGTTCATGCAGTGGATGGCGTCAACCTGCAGATCCGGCGAGGCGAAGTGCTTGGACTTGTTGGCGAAAGCGGATGCGGAAAGTCGACGCTGGGCCGGATGCTCGCCGGTATCACGCCGCCCTCAAGCGGTGAAATTCACCTCAACGGTGAAAACCCTTACGCTCTTTCGGCGAAAAAGGCACGCAGTGCGCTTTTACGGGTGCAGATGATTTTTCAGAACCCCTATGCCAGCCTCAATCCGCGCCACCGCGTTGCGCAGATTATCGGTCAGGCACCGCATCTGCATGGTCTCGTCCGCCGGTCGGAGCTGGAAGATTATGTTGATCTTCAGATGAAGCGCTGCGGCCTCGATACCGCTTTCAAACGTCGCTTTCCCCACCAGTTCAGCGGTGGCCAGCGCCAACGCGTCGGCATCGCCCGTGCTCTGGCCGTCAACCCGGAGGTGGTCATTTGCGACGAAGCCGTAGCAGCGCTTGATGTCTCCATTCAGGCCCAGATCATCAATCTGTTCGTGGATCTCCAGTCGGAACTGGGTCTGACCTATCTGTTTATCAGCCATGACCTCGGCGTCGTGCGCCATCTGTCTGATCGGGTGGCGATCATGTATCTCGGCCGCATTGTTGAGCAGGGAACGAAAACCGACATCTTTGAGCGGGCCAATCATCCCTATACACAGGCCTTGCTGTCGCAAATCCCGCGCATGGATCGCCGCTCGACCAAATTCCCTTCCATCAAGGGCGAGATACCGTCACCGCTGGCACCGCCCCCAGGCTGCCATTTCCATCCTCGCTGCGTTCACGCCATGGATATTTGCCGCCGCAGCGTGCCGCCACTGCGCGAGATTGCACCGGGCCATCTGGGTGCCTGTCACCTCAACGATATCCCCAATGCGCCGTCGCAGCAGCCACTTAACAAACGGACCGTTTAAAATGACCTCTGAGCCTCAATCGAAATTCTTCAACTCCAACGGCGTTCGTATCCACTATCTTGAGGCGGGGGAAGGCGTGCCGGTGCTGATGATGCATGGCTTTTCAGGCACCGCCGAGCGACAGTTCGGGACGCCGGGCGTGATCCGTGCTCTGGCTGCGAATTATCGTGTGTTGGCGATTGATGGACGGGGCCATGGGCAAAGCGACAAACCCTACGACCCCGCCGTTTATGGTCCGGAAATGGGCCAGGATTTGCTGCGGTTGCAGGACCATATCGGTGTCACGCGCAGCCATATGGTCGGTTATTCCCTTGGGGCTATGGTGCTGGCCAATCTCGTTTGCCACCGGCCAGAGCGTTTCCTGTCCTGCGTTCTCGGCGGCGCCACCGGACGCTTCAACTGGAGCGAGGCAAAGCAAAGGCAGTTGGAGCTGGAGGCGTCCGAACTGGCTGACGGATCGCAACGATCCCAGATTTTGCGCCTTTGGCCAGAAGGCCGTGATCTTCCCGACGAAGACTATATCGCTGAACGTTCAAGGCTATCGCTTGCTGGCCAGGATGTTCGTGCGCTGGCCGCATCCCGGCTGGGCGGCGGGCGTCTGGTTGTCCGGCCCGAGCAGATGAAGTCCGTGCAGGTGCCGGTTTTGGGCATCGTTGGTACTGACGATCCTTACACAGACGATTTCCATGAGCTGGAGCAGATCATGCCGAAACTTGAGGTCAAACGGATCGAAGGCGCTGACCATTCCAATACGACAGCAAGACGGGAGTTTTCGACCGAATTGCTCCGTTTTTTCGAAACCATCAATCGAGATATGTCGATTGCTTAAGGCCTTGAAATATCTTCGGCAGATTGACAGCCAATCATCATAGTTCGATCTTCCCCAAGACAAATAAGCCGACGCGTCCCCCAAATCCAAGACAATGAATATCTGTAAGACCTACTGGTTTCGTTGTGCAAGAATGCCGATTTGCGCAAATGCGCGGATCGGCTTGGAACCTGGACAAGTGAGGCTGACGTCTCGCCCGATTTTTATCCAATTTTGAGTTTTCTTAAGCGGTTTTGGGTTGCTGTATTCGGGGCGGTAGCGGCGGGCTGCGGTGCGGAGCCAATTTGGCTTCGCAGCATCTCATCTCATCTCGTGACCGTGCCCGCCTCGTGCTCCTTCAAATTGCCGATGATCTGTTTGTCTGTAAAACGGTTGCTCTTCGTTCCCTGGTCCTCTCAATGGGCCAGACTTTACTCAAAATGGATTATTTCAAGGGGGCAACGTCATTGCCCGTTAATGAGCCATTGGCGCAGGGCTCATTATTTTAGAAATATTCCCGCTCATTCCAACTGGATGACAATCGACCACGAATGGTGGCAACGCTGCCCTGCCCGCTATGCTAAAGACAGTCTATTCAACTTCTCTAAATCCATGGTGCTGAGAATGACTGATCAAGATTCCAACAAAACCAAACGCCCTCCAGCCAAGAATGACTTCGATACACTGAAGCTGATCGCAACCGGCCTTGAGGAAAAGCGGGTAAGCGGAGACAGAGAGAAAACCAAACTTCTCAAAGCGGCAAGACTGAAGAAAATCGAAGATGAATAGACGGCTGCCCGTTTACAGCCCAAAAAGCCGAGCTTCACGGTTTGATAATGTTCACCTGGCTCGTCTCGAAACCTTTCGCTAGCTCATCCGGGATGTCAGATTCAGTGATCACCGACGAAATTGCAGAAAGCGGCACAATTCTGTAGGCGGACGCTGCTCCCAACTTTTCCTTTGTCGCCATGATAACGGTTTCGCTCGATTTGCGGCAAATCCGCCGCTTCAGTGCGGCTTCTTCGTGATCCCCGGTGGTGGCGCCCGTATCTGGATGCAGACCGGTCACGCCCATGAAATACGCGTCAATACGAACGTTCTCGATTGCATCTAATGTAGTCGCACCCATCGCAACAACAGAATGCTTGAACAGTCTCCCGCCAATTATTTCAACTTGGACCAAAGGATGGTTCGCTAATTCCACTGCTATACTTGGGCTGTGTGTGACGACCGTGAGAGCGATTTGATGAGGCAGGTGCCGAGCCAACTGCACATTGGTCGTTCCGCCGTCAAGAAAGATAATCTGTCTGGCACTGATCAATTTGACCGCGGCCTTCGCTAACGACACGTTGGCCAAAATTCCCATTCGTTCTCGAGCTGAAAAATCCGCCGTCGCCGCTGATGCCGGGAGGGCTCCACCGTGCACCCGTTGCAGAAGTCCTTCGCTTGCAAGCTCTCGCAGGTCTCTTCGTATAGTGTCTTCAGAGAAGACCAATTCCTGGCTGAAATCCTTTGCAACTATCCGCCCGGTTTCCCGCAGAACTTTTTGAATAAGAGATCTTCGCTCTGTCGTCTGCATCTGTTCACCCGCGCGGAAGCTGAGGAAGAAACCGGCTTCCGTGTTCGCGACGTTCGGCAGGTTTTTGATGCGTTCATGAGCCCCGGCTCCGTGACCGAACGCTTGTTCTTCTTTGTGGGACAATATGATGGCTGTGACCGCGTATCGGAAGGTGGCGGAAATATCGATGAGGGCGAGGACATTTCGGTCCTCGAATTGACCATAGATGAGGCAATGAAAATGATCAAAGCTGGCGAGATCAGGGACGGAAAGACGATCATGCTTTTGCAGCACGCAGCCCTTGACCTTTTTAGCAGTGACCCAACGAACAAGGATGCACGATAATGCTTATTTTGATTGCTGGCCCTTATCGCTCAGGAACCGGGGACGATCCTGAAAAAATGGAACGCAACCTCAGGAAGCTTGAAGAGGCATCTTGGCCACTATTCGAAGCCGGGCACATTCCGATGATCGGAGAATGGGTCGCGTTACCGGTATGGCATGCAGCAGGTGGGGTAAAACTCGGAGATGAGCTTTATGATCAGATATTTTACCCCACGGCAGATTGCTTTTTGAAGCTCTGCGACGCAGTTCTCAGAATGCCCGGCGATTCAAATGGTGCGGATAATGACGTGAGACTGGCGCAAGCGCGTGGCATTCCCGTCTACTATCGTCTGGAGGACGTTCCTGGCCTGAGCGGCTGATGCAATTGCCCTGCCAGGCGGTGCATGACTTACACGCAGACAAGGCAGACTTTGCGCGAACTAGATGATGATTGGAGGCAGCGCGCATTTGAAAAATGCTCGCTTGCAGACGAAGACCTATTGAAGCATCGGAGACACCGCCTTTCAACAAAGTATGTGATCTTCAGAAAGCGTGACGATCGCCCCCCATGAAGGCAAGCGCTTAAGCAATGCTGTGACATCAGCCCGTCCAGGGCCTCCATGATGACGATATCAAACTCGCCTCTGCCTGCACACTCGATCAGCCCCCCCAACTGCGGGCTCTTCGCTCGGATTGTATCTCAAATACAACAGTACATTTTAATTTCGACACCACTCCAATAGACACCCCATTGCGGCTAGAGGTTGCAAATAAAACTGTTAGTGATTTTTTGCGTTGCATCAATATGTGCGACTCATGGTTTTTAATTTTGTCTTTATATTGGGTCAGTTCTGTGCAGCTAAGAAATTTAAAGCATACGGCTAATGGCATTTCAGCAGTCTTCGAATTCCGCAGCATTGCAAACTTGTTGCTGGGGTTTTTCTTTTCCTGCTTTTTCGCGGGACAGGCGGTTGCATTGTCTCAAGGATGTACGGCTGTAAATTCGATGTGGGGCAACGGCCTAACCGCGACAAATCAGGAGGCATCCGGAGATACCTACACTCTTTTTGTCGGCGAAAAATTGAGCTGGACAGCGACTTATGAAGGCAGTGGTACGATCAACAATAATGCGGCGGCATCAATTGCAGTGGATGGCAATTTTGTTTTAAATAAAAGCAATGAGAATGGAAACACGCCAATATCGTCAAGTATTGTCATTTTTGGATCTGCTAAACAGGCTGAAATCAACATCAACGCAACCGACGGCAACCCTTCAGACCATAATAAGGTTACACTGCAAGTTACCTGCACAGCGGCATCTTCGACTGCCACCTTGTCCTCGCTTTCCGTCTCCAGCGGCAGTTTATCGCCAAGCTTTTCCTCAAACATAACCGACTACACGACATCAGTAGCCAATAGTGTAAGCTCTATTACCGTCACACCAAGTGCGACCGATCCTAATTCAACCATCACGGTGAATGGAACGTCGGCAACATCCCCAGTTTCGCTGGCTGTTGGCAGCAAAACAATTACGGTTATTGTCACCCCGGAATATGGTGCCACGAAAACCTATACCATCACGGTCACGCGCGCGGCTCCTCAGCCGCCAGCCATCGCGTCCATCTCGCCCAACAGTGGCAGCAGCAGTGGCGGAACAGCTGTCACCATCACCGGCGCAGACCTTTCCAACGTCACAAGCGTAAAGTTTGGCACCACAGCTGCATCGAGCTTCGCCGTCATCAGCGCGACGTCGATCACTGCAACAACGCCCGCCCATACCGTAGGTGCAGTCGACGTTGTCGTCTCCGACGGCACAAATACCTCTACGCTATCAAATGCCTTTACCTATGAGCCTGCTTTGTCCTTCAGTCCTGCGGCGGGCACGCTCACTGCAACCAACGTGGGCGCGAACTACAGACAAACCATCACGACGTCAGGCGGCACATAACCTTATTCCTATGGCGTCAGTGGCACCTTGCCAGCAACCCTTAGTATCGACCCGCAAACAGGCATCATTGAAGGCACCCCGACCACTCAAGGAAGTTTCAGCTTCAGCGTCACTGTCACTGATGCAAACCAAGCCACAGCCTCTGCGGCCTATACCCTGAACGTGAAGCCTCAGGCCCCTATCGCCAATCCCGTAACTGCGCCCGTTGCTGCTAACAGCTCGTCCAATATCATCACGCTCAACATCATGGGTGGAACTGCCACAGGCGTTGCGGTTGCATCTCAGGCATCTCATGGCACTGCGACCGCTTCCGGCACCAGCATCACCTATACTCCCACAACGGGATACTCCGGCTCGGACAGCTTTACCTATACCGCCACAAACGACGGCGGCACCTCCACTCCGGCAACTGTATCCATCACGGTAACCGCGCCAGCCCCAACATTCACCTTTTCGCCAGCGGCGGGTACACTGACACCAGGCACTGTGGGAACGAGGTATACCCAAACCATCACTGCATCCGGTGGCTCAGGAACGTATACCTATGCCGTAACATCAGGCACACTGCCCACAGGTTTCACCGTCGATCCAACAACAGGTTTACTGAGCGGCACACCAACGACGGCTAGGAATTACAGCTTCACCATAGCGGCAACCGATGCAAACAATGTAACAAGCACGGTGACCTACAACCTCGCCATTGCAGCTGCAATTCCAGCCCCTATCGCCAATCCCGTAACGGCGCCCGTTGCTGCTAACAGCTCGTCCAATATCATCACACTCAACATCACGGGTGGAACTGCCACAGGCGTTGCGGTTGCATCTCAGGCATCGCACGGCACTGCGACCGCTTCCGGCACCAGCATCACCTACACTCCCACAACGGGATACTCCGGCTCGGACAGCTTTACCTATACCGCCACAAACACCGGCGGCACGTCCACTCCGGCAACCGTATCCATCACGGTAACCGCGCCAGCCCCAACATTCACCTTTTCACCAGCGGCAGGTGCTTTGCCAGACGCAATGGCGGGCGAAGAATACGAGCAGCAGATTAATGTATCGGGAGGCACATCCCCGCTGACCTTTAGCGTGCTGCCTGGCACCGGCACCCTGCCCAACGGACTGGTTATCAGCCAATCGGGGGAACTCTCGGGTACGCTGGCGGCCAATACGCAGAACGACTACACCTTTACGGTCAAAGTCATGGATACAAACGGTGCAGACGCAACGGCCACCTATACGCTGAAAGTGAAGCAACGCGCTGTTAGCGTTTCCGATCAAGTGGTCGACGTGCCAAGCGGCTCCGCGCCTCCTGACACCCGTTTGGACAAGCGCGCGACCGGGGGACCGTTCAACAGCGGACAGCTTGTTTCAGTTCAGCCGCCAAACAGGCACGGCCACACTGACAATGGGTGACTATGCACAGGTCGGACCTGTCGCGCCTGTTGGCTGGTATCTGAAGTTTACGCCAACAACGGGTTATTCCGGCTCTGTCGTCATCACCTTCAGCCTCACAAGCGGTCTCGGCAGCAGCACCGGTACGGTAACCTATAATCTCAGCTACGATCCAGCCCAGGTGGTGACGCAGATCGACGGTGAGGTAAGGGATTTTGTGAAGTCACGCCAAAGCATGATTTCATCGGCGATCAACGTTCCCGGCCTTCTGGAACGGAGAAACGCCGAGAGCGCCAAGGAACCAGTCACAACACGGATTTCGCCATCCTCCAACGGCATGACACTCGGCTTCTCGACCAGCCTTGCGCAATTGGAGGCAGCTCGAAACAATGCTGACAGCCCGTCAATCAATGAACCCGGGGAAATTGCTCCGTCGCCGTTCAACATTTGGCTCAATGGAACGCTGATGTTGCATAACCGCCCCGCAAACGACAACGAATGGGGAAGCTTCGCCATGCTTTCCGCCGGGGCTGATTATCTCATCACTGACAAGGCCCTCGTCGGCATGTCGTTCCACTTGGACAGAATGACCGACCCGACCGCTGACGGTTCAGAGCTTACGGGCAACGGCTGGCTGGCGGGTCCTTATACCTCGTTTGAGATTGGCAAGGGTGTGTTCTGGGATACCAGCCTGCTCTACGGCGGATCGGCCAACGATATCGACACCGAGTTCTGGGATGGTGAATTTGATAGCCGACGCTGGATGGCCGAAACCTCGATCAAGGGGCAATGGTATCTGGACAGCACAACGGTGCTCACGCCTAAGCTGCGGGCCGTCTACTTCTCTGAAGATATTGAAGATTATACGGTATCCAATGCCAACGGTGATGCGCTGACCCTCGGTGGCTTCACATCGGAACAATTCAGGGTCAGTTTTGGCGGAGAAATTGCCCGGGAATACACGCTGAGCAACGACACTAAACTGAAGCCAAAAATCGGGTTGACCGGCGGCTTCTCAGGCATCGATGGTTCCGGCGAGTTCGGCTCAGTCTCAACAGGTGTTTCTCTTGCGACCGCGAATGAGTGGGCCATCGACTTCAGCCTTCTGTTCAATATCGAAGGCGATGGCGATAAGTCTGGAGGCGCGCGCGGTCGGATCAGCAAGCGGTTCTGAAACCTGACGAGATGGTCCAGATTGCAGTCCGGCGACAGTGTAAGCGTTTCGAGTTCAGCCGGCCTTTGGGCCGGCTGATGATTTTGAGAACGTGCGTTACGCTTTCGTACTCAAGCCCGATCATAGCCGCGAACCGCGCCAGCCTAGCGCCAGGCTGAAGCAGCAGCTGGCAGAGTAGATGCTGGACGTTGCCGCTCTTCGTGAGCTTCTCGAAAAAAATGATAGGGACTGCCGCGAAGCGTGAAGCCGTGGCGCATCTGAAGCCCATGATGGGGCTTTCGGAATGGCGGGCCTGCCAGATCATATCTGCCGATGGAAAGACGATACGCTATCGGCCCTCTCGACCGCCGGAGGTCGAGTTGAGAGCGAAGTTGCGCAATCTGGCCAATGAGCGGCGACGGTTCGGCTACCCGCTTACGCCCCATGCTCCGAATCTTGACTTATGCGATCAATTTTGGAAAGAGCTAAAACACGGATGTTTAATCCGCAATGGAAAGCAACAACCAGAAGGCACAATAAAATGATGTCACTGCCTGCCATCATCGGCATTTCAATCGGCGCTGCCGGATTTGCAGCATTCAGCCGCAAGAACAAGCCGGGTAGCTTTCTGAAGCGGATGGTTTATTTTATTGCTGCCACCGCTGCTATGTTGCTGATCATGCTGGCTGTCAATTTCGGCATATATTACGCGAACCACGGCGCATGATTTCTTCTGGTTCGGCAGGCTTCTTTGACACAAAACGCTGAAGCGGTGCTTTTAGAAGCGTATTCTGCGGTATGGTTTTGGGATAATGGTGCGCGTACTCAGCAGAGGCATAGATGGCACCTTTTATTCACAAGATCCGCAGCGATGAAAAGCTTCCCCAGTCCGTCGATGCCGTCGTTATCGGTGGTGGAATTGTTGGTGCCAGTGCAGCATATTTTCTGGCGAAACGCGGCCTGTCTGTCGCGTTGATCGAAAAGGGTTATGTTGGCTGCGAGCAATCCAGCCGAAACTGGGGCTGGTGCCGCCGCCAGAACCGCGATGCGCGGGAAATGCCTATCGCTAATCTCTCCCTCAGGCTTTGGGACGAGATGACCCAGGACATAGGGCTTGATCTCGGCTTTCGTCGTTGCGGGCTGACCTATGTGACATCCGATCCAAAGCAACTGGCTGACTGGGAATCCTGGCGCAAGATTGGTCAGCAATTCGGCGTCAACACACGCATGCTGACGGGTGACGAGGCAACGTCGACGGTCGTATCGGCCAGCGGTCGCAAATGGGTTGGCGGTGTGCATGCTTTCGAAGACGGCAAGGCAGAACCATGGCTTGCGGCCCCGCAGATTGCGGAAGGCGCGCGTAAGCTGGGCGCGACCATTCATCAAAACTGCGCGGCGCGCGGTCTTGATGTGACCAATGGACAGGTTACCGGCGTCGTTACGGAACACGGCCTCATCCGCACCAATGCAGTTCTGTGCGCTGCGGGGGCCTGGGCGTCCACTTTCATGCGTAAATATGCCGTTTCGATGCCGCAGGCCAGCGTTCGTCAGACATCCATGAGGACAGGTCCGGCACCGGATCTCGGCGACGCTGTTTACACATCCGATTTTGCCATGACCCGCCGCATCGATGGCACCTACACGATTGCCATCAGCGGCAAGGCAACGCTCGAAATCACGCCACAGGGTATCCGTTACGCGCGTCCATTCATGCCGATGTTCATCAAACGCCTGAAGGCGGTTGAGATCGGCATCGGACGCTCGTTTTTCGAAGGCCCGGAAGCGCTGGGCAGTTGGAGCCTCGACAAGCCAACGCCGTTTGAGCGCATGCGCGTGCTGGATCCGGCCCCAAATGCAAAAACAATCGCTCTCATCATGAAGCGGGTGACAGCCATGTTTCCGACGATTGCCAGCGCGGGTATCGCCTCTTCATGGGCAGGCTACATTGACTCGACGCCGGATGCGGTGCCGGTCATATCGCCGGTTGGCAGCATCGATGGCGTCTATCTGGCGGCGGGTTGCTCCGGACATGGCTTCGGGGTCGGTCCGGGCATTGGTCACCTCGCGGCTGAACTGGTGGCGGGCGATCAACCAACTGTCGATCCCACGCCGTTCCGCCTGTCACGCTTCTCCGACAGCTCTAAGATCAATGTTGGCGATTTCTGAGCCATATCAGACAGGCTAAGAAGTGCCGGGCGCAGAAAAGGTGATCTGCGCCCAGGACCAGCCGTTATTCAATCGCGGCAAACCCACAATTTGCGTGTGGTCTCAATGACCTTCCAGACGCCGGTAAAGCCTGGGTGCATCACGAAACTGTCACCGGCGACGATACGGCGCGGCTCGCAGCCGTCTTCAATCAATTCCGATACGCCTGAGAGAATAACGCAGACCTCGAATGTCGTGCCCTTGATGGAGCGGTATGCGCCTGGCGTGACTTCCCAGATGCCGGAACGAACAACCCCATCCTCGGTTTGCGCAATGTCCCAAGTCAGGAACTGGGGATCGCCCTCCACAAGCCTGTCAGCGGCTGGCTGACCTTTTCGTGCTTCGGGAAGATTTTTCTCATCGAAAAAGGTGAGTTTGGACATGGTGTAGCCTTTCTGGTGATGATTAGCGAACGAAGGACAAGCGACGTTCAAGGAGCTTGATGGCCGTGAGGGCGATGACATTCATGGCGAGGTAGAGAACGGCGGTGAGGATGAAGATGTCCATGATGGCGAAGGTCTCGCTCATCAGGCGCTTGGAATATCCGGTGATTTCCAGAACGGTGATCGTGGAGGCAAGGCTGGATTCCTTGACGATGATGGCAGCCTCGCTGCTATAGGCTGGCAGAGCCTGACGCAGGGCCAACGGAAACTTCACCCTTCTGAACACAATCCAGGGGGACATGCCGCAGGCTTCGGCAGCCTCGATAAGGCCCTTGGGAAGTGACAGGAAACCGGTGCGGAAAATTTCAGCCGTATAGGCACCGGTGTTCAGCACCACAGCAAGAATGGCTGCGTGCAACCCATCGCCAATCATCCACCACAAAACGGGATTGTGACGGATGAAATCCACCTGCGCCAAGCCGTAATAGATGACGAAGATCTGCACCAGCATCGGCGTACCGCGAAAGACGGCGCAATAGGCATCGCAGATTTTTCGCAAGGCACGGTTCTTTGATCCGCGTCCCAGCCCCGTCAGGATGCCCAACGGAAAACCGAGGACAATGCCGAAGACGGCAATGAGCAGGGTCGTCTTGGCGCCGGTGAGGAGAAATGGAAGGGCATAGCTCAAGATATCAAGGTCCATATCACCGCCCTCCGAAACCGCGATTGAGCGCGCGTTCCGCTTTGGAGAAAAGCGTCTGGCTGACCGCAGTCATGAGGAAGAACAAGGCCGCAGCGATGCAATAAAACAGCAAGGGAGAGCGCGTGATGCCGGCACCGATGGCTGCCGTTCTCATCAATTCCTGTAGCCCAACCACTGAAATCAGAGATGTGTCCTTGATGGTCATCTGCCAGACGTTATTGATACCGCCCAGCGCCAAGCGCAATGCCAGCGGAAAAGTAATGCGATAAAAGGTGATGTGGCGCGGCAGGGCGAGCGATTTTGCCGCCTCCAGCAGACCCGGTGGCACCGATTGGAGTGCGCCTCTGATGACCTCGATGGAATAGGCGCAGGAGATCGCTGCGATGGCGATGACCCCGACAATATATGGATAGGCGCTATCGACCGCATCCTGATAGCCAAACACCGTCGCCACGGCTTTTACCGTATCGACGGACCCGAAAAACAACAGATAGATCACCATCAGGCCGGGAACGCCGCGCACGACGATGCTGTAGGCATCGACCAGCTGCGAAATCACGATGACCTTTTGCCAACGCAAGACCGCCAATGGCGTTGCGATGATAAATCCCAATGACATGCCTAGCAGCCCGATCGCAATCGTAACCGCACTTCCGCGCAGCAGAGCGAGCGCCCAGCCCTGTTGCGCCATTAAAACCCAGAAATCAGCCAGCATTCTTCACCATCCCACGACCTGCCCGGGACACGCCAAGGCAGGTCTTGCCTTCAAATATTACTTCTTGCAGGGAATGGTGTAGTCGTCCTGGAACCACTGCATGGAGGCCTTCTTCACCTGGCCATCGTTGATCATCTTGCAGAGTGCCGTATCGATTTTCGTCTTCAGTTCTGTGTTGCCCTTCTTCATGCCAACGCCCATGCCCTTGCCGAGCGTGGCAGGGTCATCCATGGCCATGACCTTCACCTCGACTTTTGCGAAGTTTGCGCCATCGGACGTTGCCAGAAAATCCATGACGGTCGGCGAGTCACTATAGGCGGCATCGATACGGCCGCTGGACAGATCGGCCAGCTGCTGCGTCGTGGCGTCGTAGGTCTTCAGGTCTGCCGAGGGAACCGTCTTCTGGACGAACTTGGCATAGGTCGTGCCGTTGACAACGCCAACGCTCTTTCCGGCAAGCGCTTTTTGCACTTCAGCCAGTGTTGTCAGCTTGGCGATGGGTGAATCCTTTGCGACCACGAAATACTGCGGCGTTGTGGCGTATGGAATGGAATAATCGATCTTCTTTGCGCGCTCATCCGTAATGCTGAGGCCGGAAATGATGACATCGAACCGATCGCTATCCATGGATGGCACCAGCGAGCTGAAGGCCTGCACCACGAACTCGCATTTCAATTTCAGTTCGGCGCAGATGCCTTTGGCGATATCGGCATCGAAGCCGGTCACATTGCCACTGGCATCAGCCATGCTGAATTTTGGCGCATCGCCTTCCGTGCCGATGCGAAGAACGCCATCCTTGGCCGATGCGGCTGTGGCCAGTGCGGAGACAAGCAGGGTGGCTGTCAAAGTTGATTTGATGAGTTTGCTGATGATCATGTCTGTTTCCCTTTTATGGTTGTTGTCTTGACGTGACGCTTTCAAGCGTCGGCCGGCATGACACTCGATAGAAACCGCCGTACCCCATCTGTTGCGGGGTTTTTCAGCAGTTCTTCCGGTGCGTCATCCTGCACGAGGCGACCCTCTTGCAGGAATATCATCCGGTTCGACACATCGCGTGCGAACCGCATTTCATGTGTGACGAGGAGGATTGTGGCACCCTCCTCAGCCAGTGTTCTGATAACTTTGAGCACTTCACCGACGAGTTCAGGATCGAGTGCCGATGTCGGTTCATCACACAGCATCAGTTTCGGCCGCATCGCCAATACGCGTGCAAAGGCGACCCGTTGCTGCTGCCCGCCCGAGAGTTGATGCGGATACCGGTCACGCAAGCTTGCCATGCCAACCTTTGCCAAGGCCGACAGGGCCGTGTCTTCGGCTTCCTTCTTGTCCATGCCCAGCACATAGACAAGCGCCTCGGTGACATTGCCGATGACGGTTCGGTGGGGCCAGAGGTTGAAACTCTGGAACACCATTCCGATCTTCTGCCGAAACATCCTGACATGGGCGGCGTTGGCGATTTCGCTCTCACCGTGCTTGTTACGGCTGACCGAGACTGCCTGCCCCATAAACTCGATCTGCCCTGACGTCGGCGTTTCCAGAAAGTTGATGCAGCGCAAGGCCGTGCTCTTGCCGCATCCCGATGATCCGATCAGGGAGATGACCTCGCCTTCCTTCATGGAAAAGCTGATGCCATCGAGAACCTTGGTGGGGCCGAAAGCCTTTGTCAGTCCATGGACCTTTAGAACCTCGTTCATGCATGACACCCTTTCGAGGAGCTGAACACTTAGCCAGCAATGGCACCTTTCGCATCCAGTTCAAGCAAGACCTCGTCAACCGCAGCTTTTGCGATCGAAACCATCTCGTCAATCTCACCTTCTGTCATGACCAATGGCGGAGCAAAGCCAAGGATGTCCCCGTGCGGCATCGCACGGGCAATGAGATTGCGGTTGCGAGCCGCCTGCGAGATGCGCGCTCCGACCTTGTGCGAAGGATCGAACGCCGCCTTGGTGCCACGGTCTGATACGAACTCTATCGCCGCAAGCATTCCCACACCACGTATTTCACCGACGATCGGGTTCTGCTCGAATTCCGCTCTCAGCCGCTTCATCAAGTAAGCGCCCTTGGTTGCCGCCTGGCCTGCCAGATCCTCGCGCTCTACGATATCGAGAACAGCATTTGCCGCCGCAGCGCCGATGGGGTGGCCGGAATAGGTATAACCATGGGAGAAGGAGCCAACGCGCGGTGTCGCTTCTTCCATTACATCGTAGACTTTCTGGGAAACGATGGCGGCAGACAGCGGGAAATAGGCTGACGTCAGACCCTTGGCGACAGTGACCAGATCCGGCTCCATGCCATAAAGATCAGAGCCGAACATGGCGCCTGTGCGGCCGAACCCGCAAACCACTTCATCGGCGATAAGCAGCACATCGTATTTGTTCAGAACGGCCTGGATTTTTGCCCAGTAACCTGCCGGGGGTGGGGTAATGCCGCCGGTTCCGAGGACCGGTTCTGCGATAAAGGCACCCACTGTTTCAGGGCCTTCCGCCAGGATGAGCACTTCCAGTTCGTCTGCACGACGCTGCGAGAAAGCGTCTTCGGTTTCGCCGGGAACGGCACCCCGGTAAAAATGCGGGACACCGGTGCGCAGAATGCCGGAAACCGGAAGGTCCATATGCTCGTGATAGAAGCTCAAACCAGTCATGGAACCGGCAACAACGGAGCAACCGTGATAGCCACGCTCGCGCGCGATGATCTTCTTTTTCTTCGGCAGGCCCCGAAGGTTGTTGTAATACCAGACGATTTTAGCCTGTGTCTCGTTCGCGTCGGATCCTGACATGCCGTAAAAGACTTTGGACATATTGCCCGGCGCCATTCTGACGAGCCGGTCTGACAGTCGCGCCAGCTCTTCCGTCGTATGGGCCGCGTAGGAATGGTAATAGGCGAGCTTGTAGGCCTGGCGGGCAATGGCTTCTGCCACCTCGGTGCGGCCATAGCCGATATTGACGCAATAAAGGCCAGCAAATCCATCGATGAATTCCCGGCCGGTGGCATCCTTGATGCGCACACCCTTGCCGGTTTCCATGATGGTCGGATCGGTTTCACCGGATGCGTAGTCTTTCAGATAGGTGAAAGGATGGAGAACCGTTCTGCGGTCCATTTCTGCAATTTCAGCGATATTTGTCATTGTCATTTCCTTACGCGGCGAGACCGCCGAAGCACACATATTTGAGTTCCATGAATTCCTGCAGGCCGTGGCGCGAACCCTCTCGCCCCAGACCCGATTGTTTCCAGCCGCCGAACGGAATAGGCGCGCCGGTGAAGGACGGCGTGTTGATGGCGACCATTCCGTATTCGAGCGTGTCTGAAAGGCGCATCGCGCGGTTGAGGTCGCGGGTGTAGACATAGGCCGCCAGCCCCATCTCGCTGTCATTGGCCCGGGCCAGCACCTCATCTTCGGATGTGAAACGAATGACCGGGGCAACCGGCCCGAAGGTCTCTTGCGAGGCAATCAGCATGTCGTGCGTGACATCGGCCAACAGGGTCGGAGCAACGAAGTTACCGGCTGCCGGATCAGGGATTTCACCAACGAGCATCCGTGCGCCTTTATCGACTGCGTCCTGAATGTGGAGGCGGCATTTCTCAACGACGGATTTTTTCGTCATCGGCCCGATATCGACACCGGCCTCAAACCCCTGCCCCATTCTCAGGCGGGCAACGCGGCTCTGAAACTTTTCCAGAAAGGCATCATAGACACCGTCCTGCACATAGATGCGGTTTGCTGCGAGGCAATCCTGACCGGATGTTGCGAATTTCGCGCCGACGCATCCATCGACAGCGGCATCGAGATCGGCGTCATCGAAGAGAATGAAGGGCGCATGGCCGCCCAGTTCCATCGAGATTTTTTTGACGGTGGAGGCTGCCTTTGCGAGCAGCAGGCGCCCGACTTCGGTTGATCCTGTAAACGAAAACGCCCTGACACGTTCGTCAGCGAGAAGTCCGCCTGTTAAAAGCGCTGGCTCGCCGGTCACGACCTGAAAAACGCCGCGTGGGAACCCGGCGCGGTGGGCAAGCTCAGCCAGCGCCAATGCAGATAAAGGTGTTTCGGGCGCAGGCTTGACGATGACAGGACATCCCGCAGCCAGTGCGGCAGCCGCTTTTCTGGCGATCATGGCGCTTGGGAAATTCCACGGCGTTACCGCCGCGCTGACACCGACGGGCTGCATGGACACGAACAGGCGGCTGGCGGCCTTGTGGCTGGGGATCGTTTCGCCATAGGCACGCTCGCCCTCAGCCGCAAACCACTCGATGAAACCGACACCGTAAAGGATTTCCGCCTCGGATTCGGCAAGCGGCTTTCCCTGCTCTGCGGTCAAGATCGTGGCGAGGTCTCCAGCATGCTGACGAATGAGCGAAGCCCAGGACAGAAGATATTGGCTGCGCTCGCGGGCCAGAAGAGCCCGCCATGTCTTGAAGGCGCTTTGCGCTGCATCAATGGCTTGATCGAGAATGCCCAGATCACAGTCGCCAACGCGGGCAATCTCATCCCCTGTGGCAGGGTCTGCGACACCAGTTGAGGCAGTCGTTTCGTGCCAAAACCCGGCAATGTAAGGCTTGAAGCGCAAGAGGTTCGGATCGTTCAGATCATTGAGAGCGCGTCGCGCTGTCTTCTCCATGTGTAACATTTAACGATCCCTTAACTCTGCACATAACGAAGTCTAGGCCGGTTCCTACGCAGGATTTGGTCTTCTAATCTGGTCAACACGCAGAAATCCTGCTTTATAACGGCACTCAACGACGAAATTATGCGGATAACTCAATGGACCTGGATCGCTTCGACGCTCGACTTCTCAGTCTGCTGCAAAACAACAACCGCCAAAGCAGCGAAGAGTTGGGCGCCATTGTCGGCCTCTCGGCCACCGCCGTCCAACGGCGGTTAAAGCGGTTACGCGAAAAAGGGGTCATCGAGGCCGATGTCTCCATTGTCACGCCGAAAGCGGTTGGACGCCCTATCGCGATGCTTGTTCTGGTTTCGCTTGAGCGGGAAAGAGTCGACATCGTTGACCGCTTCAAACAATCCATTCGCCAGACGCCAGAAGTGATGAATGGCTACTATGTCACGGGCGATTCAGACTTCGTTCTCATCGTAACGGCCGAGAGTATGGAAGATTACGAAGCCTTCACCCGGAAGTTTTTTTACGAGAACCCTGACATCAAAGGGTTCAAAACCATGGTGATCATGGACCGTGTCAAAACCGGTTTCTCTGTTCCGATTGATGTCGAGGCCTTTACTTAAGGCCCGACTTGTTAAAGCGAAAACTGAAAGAGCTCGTTACGGTTTAACCGAGCTTTCGCAAGCGGATATCGCCAGAAGCTGAGATGTTAGGTCTGCGCCTTGTGCGGGAAATTTGCCGTCCAGAGCGGAGGTGCCGACGGTGAAACCGGCAGCGCCAGATCTGCGGATCGTGTCGATTTGCTCGGGCCTATCGACAGACCCTGCAACGATGACCGGCTTGGATACAGCGCGACATACGGCCTGCATCAGCGCTGGCACGTCACCCTTCGAGCGGTAGGCGAGAAGATCGAGGCCTGAGACGCCATCACGGCTGGCCAGATTGACGGCGCTTGCAACGATGTCTTCCTGCGAGCCTTCAAGAATGCTGGGATGCCCGACGATGCGACCGGGGAAAGGATAGTAGCGAATGGCCGTTCCTTCCAGAAGCGGAAGCACATCGTCCACATGCGTGCCTCCTAGGAGATAATCCACCCCAAGCTCGACTGCCGATTTGACAGAGCGAATTTCGCTTTCCCGGTCCAGCGATACGACTTCGAGATAGGTGTTGGCACCGCCCTTACTGATCTGCTTTTTGAGGCCAAGGAGCTCTTCGAATGGCAAACCGATATCTTTAAAGCCGATGTGGCGGATGCCTGCCTGAAGTGCGGTTTCGACGTGAACGGCAGCGTCGGCAACGGTGCGGTCGTTGCGTGTCAGCATGAAAATGAAGTCAAAATCAGTCATAGCGTTTGAGCTTTCGAGTTGGAGAGAGCGGCCTTCAGCGTGACAGCGTAGTCGAATGCGGTCTCAAGACTGGTCGGGTCGGCTTTGCCGGACCCTGCAATATCAAAGGCAGTGCCGTGATCAGGGCTGGTACGCACGAATGGCAGACCGAGCGTGATGTTCACGCCGCGATCAAGCCCCATATATTTAACTGGAATAAGACCCTGATCATGGTACTGGGCGACTACAACATCGAAACGGCCTGTTCGAGCCTGCATGAAGACCGTATCACCCGGCCATGGGCCGGATGCGTCGATACCTTCGGCACGTGCGGCTTCAACCGCAGGCCGGATAATGTTGATTTCCTCATTTCCAAACAGCCCGCCTTCGCCCGCATGGGGGTTCAGTCCGGCAACGGCGACGCGTGGCTTGGCAATGCCGAGCGCTTGAGCGCCGGTATGGGCGAGCCTGATCGCGTCCATCTGCGCTGCAAAGTCACCCTTTGCGATCGCTTGCGACAGCGAGCAATGGATGGTGACGAGAACTGTGCGGATATCTTCATTTGCCAGCATCATGGCGACCTTTGGCGCACCACCGTAATCGGCCAATATTTCCGTATGCCCAGGATATTTCACACCAGCGGCAGAGAGCGCCTCCTTATGGATGGGCGCGGTGACGATGCCACTCACCTGCCCGTCTTTCGCGAGGCCAATCGCAGCCACAATCGCATCGAAAGCCGCCTTGCCGCTGATGGCCGACACTTCGCTGACAGGGGGCAAGGCTGAAAGATTTGAGGAGCAAAAGACGTTGATGGTGCCATCATCAAACACGGCCTGATCCAGCGTTGCGATGGGCCTGACCTGCACTTGGGCACCCAGAACTTCAAAAGCGCGGCGCATCACCAAGGCATCGCCAATAACGACCCAGTGGCGATTGTCGGGACGGCTCAGAAACATCTTTGCCACGATTTCGGGACCGATGCCCGAAGGATCTCCCATGGTGACGGCGAGCGGCATTTGATGGAGCGTCATGGATCATAACCCTTGTGAAAGCGGATTGGCCAAAAATGTTTTGGCGGCATCGAGCAGAGTGGATGGTGAACCGAACCCGCCAGCCTTCATGGCAATGCTGAGCGCTGCGCCATCCGGCAAGCGGGTTTTGCCGACGGGAAAGCCGGGCTCCAGCTCACGCGAGAGGAAGAAGCGGTTGATTTCGAGACGGTCGAGAATTGCAGCCATGGTTTCACCACCGGTGGCAATCACGACGTCAAAATCCCGCCGGGCAACGGCAGACGAAGCCTGCGCGGCAAGGTCTGACACCACGGCTTCTGCGCTGGCCTGCAGGAGAGACGGCGCACGAAGGCAAACCACGCGCGCATCCACAGGAGCATCGGCAAGCTGCGTGACGACAGGCACGCCATGTTCCTGCAAAACATCGCACTGCTGATGCGTCACGGCATTGGCGCTTCCAGCCACAATCAACACCCGGCTGGAAGCTTCGCCTGCTGCCGGGTGTTGGGTCGGCACGGGAGGAACAAGTGATGATAAGGCGATGGCCATTCCCGGAGACCCTACCCACAGAACGGATTGCGGATCCGGTATGCGAGCGACCTGTCGGTTGAGTGCGCTCTGGCTATCGGCATCGAGAATGAGGATGGTCTCGTTCGATGGCGGTTCACTATCTGAAGCAACGACGACCGCTTTACCCAGCGATGGATCGACCAGATCGGCGATGTTCGATGACCTAGCGGGATGAACCGGATCTCGGCCGTATGAACTTTCACTGACGGGGATGCCGTGGACCGCTTGAATGCCGCCAATGGTCAGGCGACCTGCCTCGGCAAAGGCTGGTGCAATGACAAGTCTGCTGCGGCCACTGGCACGAAACGCCGCAGCGATTTCCTGACATATGTGGCCGCGCAATGTAGAATCTATCGTCTTGAACAGAAAGTGTGCATTCGCAAGCGACGCGGCTGCTTCACCACTCACACGACTGGCCTCTGAAGCGGACAAGGCGCGGCTGTTCGTGTCTATGGAGATGACAGGCGCAGTGTCCTCAGCTGCATCGAGGGCTTTGATGAGTGGGACATATCCCTTCAACAGAAAGGCTCCGGCACCATCCGTGGCGCTGGTGAGGTCGTCTGCGATGATGCCGACTAGCGGTGAAACATTGTTGTCCATGACGGAAACATTATCAGATCGGCCACCGGAGATAATGCATATGATCTGACGAGTATTGGTGATATAGGATCACCAATGAAAAGATCAGAACTCCCATCTCTGGATGATTTGCGGGCCTTTCAAACCGTTGCCCGGCTCGGTTCCGTGCGCGCAGCGGCAGCGGAACTCGTGTTGACGCATGGGGCGATCAGCAGGCGTGTTTCAAAGCTATCCGCAGATCTCGGCCTGCAATTGCTTGAAGCGGATGGGCGCGGTGTTCGCCTGACGCCTGTTGGCGAGCGACTGGCAGAGGCGACAGGGCGGGCGTTTGCGACCATCACCGATACGCTCGCAGAGATCAGATCGAGTTCTGCTCCGGGGCCGATCATTCTGTCCTGTGAGCGATCGCTCGCGATGCGTTGGCTTATTCCGCGCCTATCGGGGTTTCAGGACCGGCACCCGGATGTCGAAGTGCATCTCTCCACGGGCGGTGGCGGCATCGATTTTGCGCGTGATCGTGTCACGCTTGCCATCCGCCGCCTCGATTTCTTGATCGATCCGGACTGGACAATCATCAAGCTGATGCCGGAGCGTGTCGGGCCGGTCATGGTGCCGTCTCTGCGCAAAGGGTTCGATGCCGGGAATTATGTTGCGCTCGGCTCCAGAACACGTCCGCATGCCTGGGAAAGCTGGTTTGCGCAGCACCCCGAAACGCCGCGCCCCCGCGCAAGCCAGCTTCTGGATCACCATTTCCTGATGGCAGAAGCTGCCCTTGGGGGCCTTGGGGTTGCGCTGGCGCCGCAGGCGATTGCCGCTGACGATGTTACCAATGGACGATTGGAAGCCCCGCTCGGCTTTGCACCTGACGGGACCCATTACGGGCTTATTCATCCCAAATCCATGCTCCTATCGACAGGCGTTCAGGCATTGAAGGACTGGCTGACCAAGGAATCCCAAACATGCGGTTCGTAAGATTGTAGCCTTGCGCTTCAGGCGCTTCCAACCTCAACGAGCGCGCGCTCGATGCTTCCGAGGAACTGGTCAACGTGAACACCCTCACAGATCAGCGGCGGGCGGATTTTGAGGGAATCTTCGTTGGCACCCGTGGTACTGACAAGGACGCCATCATCTCGCATGGCATTGACCACATCCAGAGCGAGCGAGCGTCTGCGCATCGCAGTGTCTCCCTCAAACCCTAGATCGACGCCGAAGAAGAGGCCTGCATTTCGGATGCCGCAAATTCCTGGCGTCTGAAGTGCTATTTTCTCCAGCCCGGCTCTCAGCCGCTGACCCATGGCAAGCGCGTTCTGGGCAATATGGTCGCGCTGAATAATTGTCAGCACGGCATCTGCGGTTGCTATTCCGATCGTGTTGCCCGCAAATGTATTGGAATAGCGAGCGGTTGCGCCGAATTGGTCTACGGGTGCTTTGCGCCCTACCACGGCACCGATTGGGAAGCCATTGCCCATGGGTTTGCCGAGGGTGACGAGGTCAGGGACGATACCGTGTCGCTCAAAGCCCCACATATGCGCGCCGGTTCGGCCAAAGCCCGGCTGGACTTCGTCAGCGATAACAAGGCCACCGGCCTCACGAACGGCAGCGACGCCTTTTGCGATGAAACCGGGAGGATCAACCCAGACACCATCGCTGGAGAAGATGCTGTCGATGAGAAGCGCCGCGACACCGGTGCCACGACGGTTCAAATCTGTGATGGCAGCACGAACCTGCGCCTCGAAAAAATTCGCTGCCTGCGATTCTGGTATGCCTTCTGGCCCATGCAGGGAGACCATGCGCACGGAGGGGCTGAGCTTGACCGCGGCGCCAAGGTTTGGTGACACGGCGGCGGTTGCGGCACTGGTGCCGTGATAGGCATAGGACGAGACAATCACGCCATCATTGCCGCTTGCCAGACGTGCGATACGCAACGCCAAATCATTGGATTCACTGCCCGTGCAGGTGAAAACGACACGGTCCAGCTCCGTCGGAAAGGTTTGGACCAGACGTTCGGCAAAATCGACGAGGTTCGGCTCCAGATAGCGTGTGTTGGCGTTGATCCGACCCGCCTGCTCTGCCATCGCCGCGTTCACTTCGGCGTTGCAATGCCCGAGAGACGGCACATTGTTGTAAAAATCGAGATAGGCGCGCCCGTCTGGATCGTAGAGCCACATGCCTTCACCCCGGACGAAATGGACGGGGTTGCGATACTGAAGGCGGTATGATGCACCAAGGACCTTGTTTCGACGCTCGATAAGCTCGGCCTCGCGGGCAGGAAGAGGAACTTCGCCGGGGACGTAGCGATTGGGCATGAGGTCTGTCGACATGTTCTTCAACCTGTTTGAAAGAGGACCGTAAGCAAGAGGAGCAATGTTCCGTTTATACCGGCGATGGATGGGGCAACGCCATCGCAGCCAGAACTGCCGCCTCCGCCTCATCGGCACTCAGAGTGGTTAGAATGGAAAGTCCGCGTTCGGCACGCGGCACGTTCTTGTTGATGTATTCGGCTTGCTCTGGGAAAAGATGCGTTCTCCAAGCGTTGACCAGCAGAAGTGCGCTTTGCCGTGCCCGCATCAATCCCACAAGGATTTTTGCCTCTACCGGCGACAGCGGGATGACGGAATGATAACCCGCAATCACATAGTCCGCGCCGCCCAAGGCGACCGTCGCGTTCTGGACCATGTGGCTGGCTGCCACGGCTAGGTCCTGTATTCTTGGGCCCCAGCAACCATCGCCAAAATCGATGAAGCCGATACCGCGATCGGTCAACAGCATATTGTGGGGGCTCGGGTCGTTATGGGTGATCTGCCATGCCACCTCGGCAAGGTGCGGTTCAACACATTCGGCATAGTTATCCATCGCTGCACGGACCTGTTCGGCGATATGTTGCGATGGCAGATATTGGCTGAACTCCATCAACCGCGACCAGCACTCAACATGCAAGAGAACGGGCCGCTGGCTAGATGATGCGCGCACGCCATCAAGCGCCAGATCCAGCCCGGCAAGCGAACATCCGATCTGGAACAGCAGGTCGGGCGTCATCGCAAGCTTGTGTAATGGAGTGCCATCGATCAACGTTTGCAGATATCCGCACGCGCCGTCTTCCTTAAACATCACCTCACCGCCATTCGTGCGCATGATCTGCGGTGAAACGAAGCCCGCAGCACCCTCCACTCCACTGATGGCTTCGGCCTGAAAACGGAAACTGCTTGATGTCTGCGGCCGTGTCGATGTTTTGAGAATGAGCCGCCGCCCGTCCGGCAGGGTGACCTCTTCCGTGCATTCAACCTCTGACGACAGGGTGGCGACAACTCCCGACAAGCCGTAGTGACGGTTGAGAAGTTTCGCGGACTGTTCGACGTCAGCAGGCATGGGATGCGCAGACAGTGTTGTCTTTGCAGCATGATAATTGGCTTCGCTCGAAGCCTTTGACCCCACCGCCTCGGGGTGGATAGTGTCTATGCCGGGATCGATAGGCAATTGCGGTCCTCACCTGATGAAGGTCGTTGCTCTCGGTATAAGCTGACCGAGAGCAGGCGTCGGACTGCTGCCGATGGCAGCAGTCCCTTGGATGTCAAAGCCCCACGACACCGGCAAGGCCTGAAATGTCCGAGATTTCGGTATAGCCATAATAGGGGTTTGCGGGTTCGTGGCCACGATTGACCCAGACCTTGTTTTTAATGCCCATATCGTGCGCCGACATCAGATCGTAGCGGAATGAGGAGGAGCAATGCAGGATCTCCTCCGGGCCGCAGCCGAGCATATCCAGCATATATTCGAATGCCTTGAGGTTGGGCTTGTAGGACTGCGCCTGCTCCGCCGTGTAAACCGCGTGGAACGGTGCGCCCAGTTTCTCGACATTCGACATGATCTGCGAATTCATGGCGTTGGACAGAATGACCAGGGGTATCTCTTTGGCAACCTTGGCAAGCCCGGCTGGAACGTCCGGGTGTGGGCCCCAGGTCGGTACGCGCTCATAAACGGTTTGCGCGGCTTTCGGATCGAAGGTCACGCCATTGCGCTTGCAGGTTCTTTCGAGCGCGTTGTGGAGAATTTCATTGTACGGCTTCCAGTCGCCCAGAACTTCATCAAGGCGATAGGCCGAGAAGTTCTTGATGAACTCCACCATGCGCGGCTCATCGAGTTGATCACCGTAGATGTCACGCGTTGCTTCCGCCGTCTGGAAGTTGATCAGCGTGCCATAGCAATCGAAGGTAATGTATTTCGGGCGAAAGTGAGCCATTGTTCGGTCCTGACTTATTGGTTTTCGTCTGAGACCATCCTAGGGGCATTGCGTGGCATAAACCGAACTGAAATCAGGATTGCCAAAGCACATTCTCTTATATCCAAAGCAGGCTTCGACAGATTGTGCGCCGGGCGCTTATTTCAGGTTTTTTGAATCAAGCCTTATCAGCCAGACCAAACATGATTCCGTTGGTAATTGCTTTCAACCGACATCAATTAAATTGACTTAAAATATCATATTTACTAAATCAGCGGCATCTCAACCTCTGGATCATTATCATGAAATCAATAATTAGCGGTCTCGCTGCAGTGCTGTCAGTCTTCGTATTTGCTGCGCCTGCAATGGCAGAAGTGAAGACGATTACCGATGTTATCGGGCGCGAGGTGAAGGTTGACCTGCCTGCAAAGCGTGTCGTGCTAGGCTTCTATTTTGAAGACTACATGGCTGTCGGTGGCGAGAAGGCGTATGATTCTGTCGTCGGCATCTCCAGAGAAGCATGGGTCGGCAAAATTCCAGCCAACTGGAAGATGCACGTGGCGCACCGGCCATCGCTTGCTGACATAACAGATGTTGGCGAAGTGGACACGCAGACCTTCTCCGTCGAAAAAGTCATGAGCCTGAACCCTGATCTGGTGATCCTTGCCGACTGGCAATTCAAGGCCTTGGGGCTTGATGCTGATAGATTGGTACAGCAGGGCATTCCAGTCGTCGTCGTCGATTACAATGCGCAGACCGTTGAGCGTCACGTTGCATCAACGCGACTCCTAGGCCAGGTGACCGGACAGGACCAGCGCGGCAACGAGATCGCCGATCTTTATCAGGGCGCGATGAAGGACATTGCGGACCGGGTTGCCAAATCCGGCAAGCCAAAGCCAAAAGTCTATGTCGAATTCGGCAATAAGGGCCCGGCGGAATATTCCTTTACCTACGGCAAGAACATGTGGGGCGCGATGTCGACACTGGCCGGTGGCGATAACATTGCCGCACCCTTCGTTGAATGGTGGGGTCCGATCAATCCAGAGCAGGTTCTGGTGGCAAAGCCGGACGTTATTTTCATTTCGGGACGTGAAGACAACAAGAACCCGGCAGCGATGCCAATGGGCCCGGGCGTGAAAGAAGCGGATGCGCGCAAGAACCTGAAAGCCTTCGAGACCCGTCAGGGCTGGAGCGAATTGCCTGCCATCAAGAACGGCAAGCTCTTTGGCGTTTATCAGGGCGCTTCGCGCACGGTGTCGGATTTTGCCTTGGTTCAGTACATTGCCAAGCAGCTCTATCCCGAGCAGTTCAAGGACGTAGACCCTATCGCCAACTACCTGGGCTACTACAAGAAATACCTGCCTGTGACGCCCGAAGGCACCTTCGCCATTTCCGTCAACGAATAAGGTGACGGCGAGATTTTTCTGCACGATCAGCTCGATAAGGGCGAGCGTGCAGATACGCCAATGCGCTGACGCCCTTTTGGGGGCGTCAGCCTTTATGACACTTACGGCACCACAGGTTATTCATGTCCATTGCTGACCGCAACGCTGAAGCTATCGGTACGCACAGGCTGCGCGAGCGCCGCCGCTGGCGCGTCATTCTGGTCTTTTTTGTCCTGATGGCGATCAGTCTGGTGCTCGATATCGCGACCGGCCCATCGATGCTCTCGCCTTCCGAAGTCGTACGATCCCTGACCGGCATCGGCATCCGCGAGACCATGACCGACTCCATCGTGCGCGGCCTGCGCTTGCCTATGGCGCTGATGGCACTGTGCGTGGGTGCCGCGCTGGGTGCAGGTGGCGCGCAAATGCAGACGCTGCTCAACAACCCGATGGCAAGCCCCTATACGCTGGGCATGGCGGCGGCGGCGGGCTTTGGCGCGGCGCTGGTTCTCGCTCTGGGTGGGCTTGGGCTGGATGCGATGATTGCGGTGCCTCTGGGTGCATTTGTCTTTGCCATGCTGGCTGCACTCTTCCTGTTCTTCCTCGCCTCGATGCGCCAGGTGGCAACGGAAACGATAATTCTCGGCGGCATTGCGCTGCTGTTTCTGTTCCAATCGCTCCTGTCGCTGATACAGTTCCTGTCTTCGCCGGAACTGTCTCAGCAAATTCTGTTCTGGCTGTTCGGCAGCCTCAGCAAGGCGACGTGGCCAACGGTGACACTCACAGCAGCTGTCACGGCGGTCTGCTGCATTCTGTTGATGGCCGATTGCTGGAAACTGACGGCTCTCAGAATGGGCGAAATGCGCGCTGCAAGCCTTGGCATCAATGTTCGTTTGCTGCGCATGAAAGTGCTCATCATCGTGGCCGTGATGACGGCAACAGCGACAAGCTTCGTTGGTGTCATTGGCTTTATCGGGCTGGTTGCCCCGCACATCGCACGCATGGCGGTTGGTGAGGACCAGCGGTTCTTCCTACCCATGTCTATCCTGTGCGGCGCGTTGATGTTGTCGATTGCATCCATTCTGTCGAAATCGATCATTCCCGGAGCCCTGTTTCCGGTCGGGATCGTAACCGCGATTGTTGGTGTGCCGTTCCTGCTGTGGCTCATCTTCGCTCCGAAGAGGCGAAACCGATGATGATACTCGATGACATCTCAATAGAGCGCGGCGGGCAGACGGTCGTCAAACGGCTGAGTGCGCAGCTTGCGGCGGGACAGGTCCATGCCGTGATCGGCCCCAATGGAACGGGCAAGACAACGCTGCTGCGCGCCATGTTCGGAGAGCTGCCGCTGGCCGAAGGCTGCATACGGGTTGGCGAGCGGACGTTGCGTGCCGGTGAAAAGCGGGGGAAGCGCGTGAAAAACTGGCGCGACACCTTCGCCTACATGCCACAGGATACGACCGTCGATATTGCGCTGAGCGTGCTTGAAGTGGTTGCTCTGGGCCGGTCGGGCCACCTGTCTCTGCATATCGATGATGAAACGCTGGATGCCGCGATGACACGGCTGCATCAGGCGGGCATTGGGCACCTCGCCAACCGCGATATATCTTCGCTGAGTGGAGGCCAAAGGCAGATGGCACTTTTTGCGCAGGTGCTGATGCGTGAGCCGCAGACGATGTTGCTGGATGAGCCCGTCAGCGCACTTGATCTCAGACACCAGGTCGGTCTTCTGGATCTGGTGAGAAGCGAAACCCGGACAAACAACTGGGTGACCGTGGTGGTTTTGCACGATCTGAACCTTGCATGCCAATATGCCGATAATCTTCTGGTCATATCGGACGGCACGCTGAAGCAAAGCGGCGCACCGCGAGACATCGTGACGCCAGAGCTGATTTCCGAGACCTACGGCATTGCCGTTGAGGTGCTGCGCGACCGTCGTGGAAACCCGGTTATTCAGCCCACCGGCGACGACATGGATTGCCGTGAACCGCTGGCCGACAGCAGCATCGAGCTATCCCGAGTCAGCGGGGCGTAAGGGCAATCGGGTGACGCCGTCAGGGTGGCGCAATGTCAGAAAAAGGTTGCCGTTCGCCCGCACGGCAGCAGATGCTGCTCTAACCGGCTTGCCGCGCCATTTTGTTCTGCATTGCTGCCATATCCGATACCAAATATGCTGGATTTTACGGTCTTATGACACGCGATGACGACGGTCGGAATTCGTCTTGTTGTCGCAAGTCTTCGCGCAGAGATGTCTGCGCCGTGCCCGTAAATGTGAGTGACGACCATGTCCAGTTTGAATGCGCCCTTTTTTACCGATGATGCTGTCGCCAGTCCTTTTTGGTGGGACGAGGCCCGCCCCGATGGTGCCAAGGCTGACGATATCTCACCTTCTACCGAAGTTGCCATCATTGGCGGCGGCTTTACCGGCCTTAATGCGGCTCTTGTGCTTGCCCGGGCAGGCAAACAGGTCACCGTCTATGATGCCGATGCACCGGGCTGGGGCGCATCATCGCGCAATGGCGGATTTCTGGGGCCAGGCTGGGCGTTTTACGATTCCGCCATGCGCTACGGCACGGATATGGCGAAACGCGTGGTGGAGGAAAGCTTCCAGTCTCTGCAATATGTCAAAGACGTCGTTGCTGCGGAACAGATCGATTGCGACCTGAAGGTCGTCGGATATTTTAAGGGTGCGATGACGCCGCGCATCTATGACAGCCTAGGCGCTAACCTCGACCGTATCAGCAAAGTCATGCCATGCGACGCCTATCTGGTTCCGCGTTCAGAACAGCGCAAGGAAGTGGGATCCGATCTCTACCATGGCGGTGTATCGATGCCCGGCTATGCGGGGCTGCATCCGGCAAAATACGTCAAGGGTCTTTCAGAGGCCGCGCAGCGCCTTGGTGTGCGCGTGTTCAGCAATGCCCGCGTGACCGATCTTCAACAGAAGGCCGGCGGGTTTGAGTTTAAAGTGCAGGGCCGTGATGTGACGGCACATCAGGTTTTGATCGCAACCAACGGATATAGCGGTGCTTTACTGCCTTACCTCAAGCGACGCATCATCCCAGTGGGCAGCGGCCTTGTGGCAACAGAACAACTGCCTGCGGAGTTGATGCGCACCTTGATGCCGAAGCAGCAAATGCTTGCAGGAAGCCAGCGCGTGGTAACCTATTACCGTCCTTCGCCAGACGGAACGCGCATCATTCTGGGTGGGCGCGTTCTGGATATGAGCGGCACGGTAAAGAGCAACACGGCGAATGCCGCATTTGTTCGCGGGCTGCTTTTGAAGATATTTCCGGAATTGAACGCGTATAAGATCAGCCATTACTGGCACGGCCAGCTGGGCTTCACCTTCGATTATTTTCCGCATGTCGACACGATCAAAGGCATGTATTTCGCGGGCGGTTACAACGGCACCGGCGTTGCGCGTTCAAGCTGGCTGGGTGCGAAAATTGCCAACACAATGCTTGGGAATGATGAGGGCAAAACCGTCTATAGCGACCTCAACTTCGAAACCCGCCCCTATTTCAACGGCAAGCCGTGGTTTCTGCCTTTGGCGGTCTGGTATTACGGCATGCTGGACCGGTGGGATCAACGGTAGTTATTAGCATTGGCGAAACAAAAAGCGCATCACCTCAAGAGGTTGATGCGCTTTTTTGTTGGGAAGGATCAAGCCGTTCTCACTCAGCGAAATAGCCGAGCATCGATTTTACTTCGAGATATTCAGCCATGCCTTCAACGCCATATTCGCGACCATTGCCGGATTGCTTGAATCCGCCGAAGGGCGCATGCGGATCCCATGCCGGGTAGTTGAGATGAACCTGCCCTGAGCGAATGCGGGATGCGACGTGTTTCACCGCCACTATTTCCTGACCCTGAACATGGGCACCCAGGCCATAGACCGTGTCATTGGCAATTTCGATGGCCTCATCGACACTGTCATAAGGGATGATGCAGAGGACCGGGCCGAAGATTTCTTCCCTGGCGATACTCATATCCGTCTGCACCCCAGAGAAAATCGTGGGTTTCACGAAAAGCCCCGTTTCATGCTCTTCCGGACGGCCAAGCCCACCGGCCAGGAGTTTTGCCCCTTCGTCCATGCCAACCTTGATCATCGTCTGGACACGGTCGAACTGCGCCCGGTTTGCCATAGCGCCATGCGTGGTTGCGGGCGCGAGCGGATCACCGACAACGATGTCGCCCAAGGCTTTCAATGCGATTTCTTCAACCGTCGACAATAAGCTGCGCGGCACGATCATGCGCGTCGGTGCGCTGCAGGATTGCCCGAGATTGCGAAATGCTGCGGCGATGCCCAGCGGGACGGCGCGATCAAGGTCTGCATCGGGCAGGATAATGTTTGGTGATTTTCCACCAAGCTCCTGAGCAACGCGCTTGACGGTTGGTGCGGCGGCTTGCGCGACCAGAACCCCGGCGCGGGTGGAGCCCGTAATGGACACCATATCGACATCGGGATGGCTCGCCATGCGCTGGCCGACAACGGGGCCATCACCATTGACCAGATTGAAAACGCCTGCGGGGAAACCTGCTTCCACAATCGCTTCGGCAAACATCAGTGCGCTCAGCGGTGCAAGCTCGCTGGGTTTCAGAACCACGGTGCAGCCTGCGGCCAAGGCAGGCGCAACTTTGGCCGTGATCTGATAGAGCGGCCAATTCCAGGGCGTGATCAAGGCGCAGACGCCAATCGGCTCATGGGCGATTGCGGTATGTCCACGCTGCGTGATGAACGGAAATGAGAGAAGAACTTCTCGCGCTGTGGCGACATGGGCGATGGCAAGTGGCACCTGCGCGCTTCGCGCATAACCAATGGCCGCGCCCATTTCCAGTGTCAGGCACTGCGCGATAAGCTCGCTGCGCTTTTCCAGAGCGATGCGGAGTTTCTCAAGGAGATCAGCGCGGTGTTCCGGCGTTGTCAGCGACCAGGAGGAAAAAGCATCTCTGGCTGCTGTGACAGCTGCATCGACATCCGCCACGCCTCCCATTGCGATATGCGCAACGACCTCTTCCGTCGCCGGATTGGTAACGGCGACCGTCTCGCTTGCCAGAGCCGGTGTCCATTCACCATTGATAAAAAACTGGCCCAGCCTGTTGTTTTGGACAAGATGCTGGAGAGGAGCGGTCATCGCATGAATTCCTTTGTATGGTAGGGGCAGCCGAGATGCGCTAGCTCAATGACTGGTTTGAGACGGCGTACATATGCGCTGGCGCCACAGGTCTTGGTAAATCGCCCCGAACCATCGACACCACCTCACTGACGAGTGGCAGGCCGAAGCTTTGCAGAAACGGGCTCAACCCATCTTCGGCGTAGACATCCATTCGGACGAATTGGCCGCCGAGCTTGGCCAGATGCGCGCGGATCAGGTGCTTCGCGTCGTCAGCATTGTTGGCAGCGACTGGCCCGATGACGTGGTCGCGACCAAATTTGCGGGCAATGGCATAGCCGAGCAGAGTTTCGCCTTGCGCGATCACCAGCGTATCGCCGATATCTGCAAGCGCGGTGACGACACGCTCTCGGTTCATTCCGATTGCGCGCTCATCGAAAGCTATAATGGCGTCAAGGTCACGTTCAGTTGCAGGACGGATCTGGCTGTGGGGCGCAACATCGGGCGCAACAGTCAAAATCGCCTGATGTTGCTGGATCTTGCCCCAGGGCGTAAAACCTCTGCGCTCATAAAGCGGCAAGCCCTCTGCTGTTGCATTGAGAAGTACGATCCGGCCCTGTGTTGCGTCCAGAAGGGCATTGAAAAGCCGTGAGCCTTGGCCTGTGCCTTGAACCTTTGCCGTCACGATAATCATACCGGCGGTCGCGTGTTCAGCGCCGTAATTCCACCAGAGCGCTGTGCCGACAACCTCGCCTGCCCGCTCCAGCACCAGCCCCTCACCCAGATTGGCGGCAAATTGCCAGTCTTCCAGACGGTATGGCCATGAAAATTCCTGAGAGAGCTTCAGCGCGCCTTCGAGATGCCTCGCCTCCAGTCTGGAAAGACTGATGTCGCTGCTGTCTGGGAGTTGAGCACTATGATTGTTCGTCATTGTTGGACGTCTCTGTGTTCGAAGGTTTGAAAGTACGGCCCAATATGCAGGAAGAGGGCGAGGCTCAGCCGCTATATACCGTGGCAAAAGAGGTTATTTGCCTCGTTTTCAACACCTCGTCAGCATTTCATGCAACCCACTGCCATCGCCGCGTTCTGGCTTGGCAGGGACTACTCTTTGAAGAGCGTGTTGATCGGCACATGGCGCTTCACGAAGGGCGACTTCATGACCACGAAGCTGAAATATTTGTCGATCCCGATATCGGCCTGAAGCAGCCCTTCCATCAATTCCTGATAGTCGCCAATCGTGGCTGTCACGAATTTGATCAAATAGTCATAGCCACCGGAAATCAGATGGCACTCGATGGCTTCCTCGATTTTCTCGATTGCCTGCTGGAAACGGGAAAAGTCGCTGTGGCGATGGCTGCTGAGCGTGATCTCTGCGAAAATCGTCACGGTTGGACCAAGCTTCGCCAGATTGATATGGGCCGAATAGCCGGAAATATAACCCAGTTGCTGCAGCTTTTTGACCCGGATCAGGCATGGGCTGGGCGAGAGATGCACAAGCTCGGACAGTTCCACATTGGTCAAGCGACCATTCTGTTGCAGCTCATGCAGTATCCGGATGTCGATACGATCAAGCTTCACGTCCGCCCCCTTTATGCAGCGCCCTGTACCGAGCGTTCAGGACGGCATGCGCCGTCTTGAACCATCGTTTTTGCACCTGATCAGGCAACTGTCACATAGATTTTGCGAACTGTTTCAATTGTCTTCCAGACGCCGACATAGCCTGGCTTCATGACAAAGCTGTCGCCAGCCTTGTAAACCACAGGCTCCTTGCCGTTTTCCGTCAACTCGATAACGCCCTGAAGGATGTGGCAGAATTCGAAGGTTTCGCCTTTGATGGAATGGGTTTCGCCGGGGGTTGCTTCCCAGACGCCGGTATCGACCTTGCCATCTTTCGCGCTGTCCTGCGCCCAGGTCTTGAGAGCCGGATTGCCGGAGATCAGACGCTCTGGCGCCGGGTTCGAATGTCTGGGTTCAAATGTTGGGTTGGGATCGATTGTTTTCAGAAGTGACATATAACTCTCCGGTCATGTGAAAATATTTTGGCTCGGGAGGCGAAGCGCCTCGCCTACCAGCTGACGGCGACGTATTTGGTCTCGAGATATTCCAGCATGCCATGGTGGCTGCCTTCACGGCCCAGCCCGCTCTGCTTTGCGCCGCCGAATGGTGCTGCAGCATCGGACACGACGCCACGGTTGATGCCCACCATGCCACTTTCAAGGCGACCGGCGACAGCGAGGGCGCGCTTGAGATTTCCGCTAAATACGTAGGAAACCAGCCCGTATTCGGTGTTGTTTGCCAGTGCGACGACATCATCTTCCGTTTCAAACTGGATGACCGGCGCGACAGGGCCAAAAATTTCTTCAGAAAGCATGTCTGCATCTGCCGAGACGTTGGAAAGGACCGTTGGCGGATAGTAGAAGCCATCGCCGTTCAGCCTGTTGCCGCCCGTCATGAGCGATGCACCCTTGGCAAGAGCGTCATCGACCAGTCGTCCGACCTTCTCGACGGCGGCGCGTGTGATGAGCGGCCCAAGTTGAGTGCCGGGCTCCAAGCCGGGGCCGACTGTGAGCGCGCTCATTTCCTCGGCAAGCCGTCGGGTAAAGTCGGCTGCAATTCCCTTTTGGACATAGAAGCGGTTGGCAGCCGTACAGGCTTCGCCGCCATTTCGCATTTTGGCGACCATTGCGCCCGCAACAGCGGCTTCCAGATCGGCATCATCGAAAACGATGAAAGGTGCGTTGCCGCCCAACTCCATCGAACAGCTGATAACCTGATCTGCCGCCTCTCGCAGAAGGGTTCTGCCGACACCGGTCGAGCCCGTGAAGGAAAGCTTGCGCACGCGCTCATCATGCAACATGGCGCTGACAACAGGCCCTGCATTCTTTGTCGTGACGATATTCACCACGCCGGCCGGAGCGCCAGCCTGCTTCATGATCTCCCCGATTGCCAGCGCGGTCAGAGGTGTCTCTGCTGCTGGCTTGAGGATGCAGGTGCAACCGGCCGCCAGAGCTGGGGCCATTTTGCGGGTGGCCATGGCTGCCGGGAAGTTCCAGGGCGTGACCAGCACGGCAATACCCATCGGCTCATGGCTGACGATGATATGATTGCTACCCGATGGGGCGGCACCGAACTCGCCGGATGACCTCACGGCCTCCTCGGCATACCATCTGAAGAATTCGGCAGCGTAAGTGACCTCGGACTTTGCATCCGGAAGGGCCTTGCCGTTCTCTATCGTGATCAGTTTTGCCAGCCAGTCCGCATGTTCGAGCATGAGGTGGAAGCATTTCATCAAAATATCTGAGCGCTGCCGCGCAGATGTGGCTTTCCAGCCTTTGGATGCAGCATGCGCGGCATCGACAGCCGCTATAGCATCCTGAACCTCACCATCGCAAACCTTGGCGATGACAGCTTCGGTAGAAGGATCGATCACATCGAAGGCCTGGCGACTTGCAGGGGAGACCCATTCGCCGCCGATAAAGAGTTGGGTGGGTGCACGGCTGACAATGGCCGCAGCGCCCAAATCGGCACCGGGATTTTGTTCATCTGCAGGATTGATTTTCACACTCGGCATGGCTGGTTACCAACATTAATTGACATGAGATCAATACTGGATTGGTAACATCATTGGTGTCAATGGAGATCAAATTGGTTGCGATATAAATTTTGGCAGAGGGATAGATTTATATGCATTGCTAAGTGAGTACGTCCAAAAACAAAGGATAAAAACGGACCTCGCCACACACGCCCGATGCTTTTTAAGGCAGCGTTCCACAGCCCCAACCAGTGCGAGCAACCAAAGCGTTGGATTCCACAAGCGCTGCCTTGTCGTTCTTAACTCGGGCCGAGCGTGTTTGTGCGCGCATCGACGATGTGGTCATACATGTGCGTTTCTGCTTCCTTGCTGTTGCGATCCTTGATCGCATCGAGGATCGCAACATGCTTGGCCGTATAGGCTGCGATGCGTTCAGGGCTGAGTGACTGCTCCTTCATCTTGCCCCAAAGCTTGCCCGATCTGACGGCGTGAATGCTCTCATAGAGCGATTCCAGCAGCCCGTTTCGGGCGCATTGGACGATGATTCGGTGGAAGACAGCATCCCATTTCTCAAATTCTGCATGGGTTTGGGCCGTTCTGGTCCGGTCAATCGACTTCTGCAGCTCGTCAATCTCCTGCCGCGTCGCCCTCAGCGCCGCCAGACCTGCGATCCGGGGCTCCAGTATGAGCCGCGCTTCGAAAACCTCGGCTGGATAGGTCCGCAAACCGTCAATCGCACCACCATGAGGCTGGCGCAGTGCAGACGAGCTTACGCCATTGCCGGCGATGAACGTGCCCCTTCCGACATGCCGGATAAGGCGTCCGTCTTTTTCCAGGTCGGCAAGCATCCGCCGCAACGCGGTGCGTGGAATACCCAACTTGACCGCCAGGTCCCGTTCCGGGGGCAGCCGGTCTCCCGGCTCCAAACCTTCGGCCTCGATGAAATCTTTCAACACCACTGTCATGGCTTCTCACAAAATATTTTGACAACCAATTTGATCTGGATTGACACCAATCTCAAAGACCAATCCTATATTGGACAGCGAAAGAATGCAAATTGGTTTAGAGCGACCGTGATTGCGAAATGGAAGTGCAAAGTAGTGCGGCTTCCAGGAAAGCGTCGAAAAAGACGTGCCGTCAAACAGTAATCCAATCCGCTGCCGAACCAGAGACTGTTGAAGAGAGGTATCTCCATGGCCGCAAGACTTGAACCTGCGACATTAGACGAAGCGGTACTTTCAGTGCGCGGTTTAACTGTGGCTCTGCCAAGCGGCATGGAGCGAACACACGCGGTGGAAGACATATCGTTTGATCTTCAGCGAGGACAGATTCTCTGCATCATCGGAGAATCCGGCTCTGGCAAATCTGTGACCGCAAACACGATCATGGGCCTCCTGCCCAAGGTCTTTCAGGTTTCATCGGGTTCGATCCACCTTGAAGACACATCTCTGGTGGGCGCCTCGCTCAAAACGCTTCAGGATATGCGCGGCCGAGCCGTATCGATGATCTTTCAGGATCCGCTTTCTGCACTCAACCCGCTGATGACGGTGGGCGATCAGATCATCGAAGCGATGGCGGCCCATGGTGTGGGCAGCAAGGCATCCCGGCGCGAGCGAGCCATCGAATTGCTGAATGAGGTCGGCCTGCCCGATCCGCAGCTTATGTATTTCCAATATCCGTTTCGATTGTCCGGCGGCCAGCGCCAGCGCGTGATGATTGCCATGGCGCTGGCGCTTGAGCCGAAAGTGCTGATCGCCGATGAGCCAACGACAGCGCTTGATGTGACGACGCAAGCGCAAATCCTCAAACTCATCAAGGACATACAACGCCGCAAGGGCATGAGTGTGATGTTCATTACCCATGATTTTGGCGTGGTCGCGGAAATCGCAGACAGCGTCGTTGTGATGGAAAAAGGGCGCATCGTTGAACAGGGAAGCGCCGAACAGGTTCTGAAATCGCCTGCGCATCCCTACACGAAGCGTCTGATTGCAGCCGTGCCGCGTTTGACGGGTGAAGATAGAAATCCTGGTGCCAAGGTCAGCCAAAACACGATCTTGAAAATCGAAGGACTTGTCAAAACCTACCGGAGCGGCAGCGCGCTGTTTGGCAGCCAGCGTATCGTGCCTGCCGTCGCCGACGTTTCGTTTAACCTGATACAGGGGCGCACACTCGGCATTGTCGGGGAAAGTGGTTCTGGAAAGTCCTCCGTCGGAAAGCTGCTGATCAAACTACAGGACAGTGATGCCGGTCGCATCCTGTTTGAAGGCAATGACATTGCCAAGCTTTCCGAGACGAGCTTTCGGCCGCTGCGGCCCCATATCCAGATGATCTTTCAGGACCCTTTCGCGTCGCTCAACCCGCGCTCGACGATTGGGCAAATTCTGACGGTCGGTCCCGTTGCCCATGGCACATCCTACAAACAGGCGAGCGCAGAAGCGCGGGCGCTGCTATCGCATGTGGGCCTCGATGCCGGTGCCTTCGACCGTTATCCGCATGAATTTTCCGGTGGTCAGCGCCAACGTGTCGGCATTGCCCGCGCTTTGATGTTCAAACCGAAACTGCTGATCGCCGACGAAGCGGTCTCGGCTCTGGACGTGTCCATCCAGGCACAAATTCTCAAACTGCTGGACCAGATTCAACGCGAGACGGGCGTCTCCATGATTTTCATCACGCATGATCTTCGCGTGGCAAGTCAGATCTGTGACGAGATTGCTGTGATGCAAAAAGGACGGATCGTTGAACACGGCCCGCCATCTCAAATTTTCCTGAACCCGCAATCGGCCTACACGCGCGAACTCGTGGCCGCAATTCCAGGAGAACGTCCAGACGTCCGGACGAATGCTGCAAGCCATTAAGCAACGGCGAAAAATCGCCAGAAGGGGAATAATAATGACCGAGGATCTTGCAAATACATCAAACTTTTCACGCCGCGACGCCTTGCGATTGATGGCCGCGGGCGGTCTCGCAACGTTGGTTGCGCCGAACCTGCTCGGCAAACCAGCCCTTGCTGCGGGGAGCGACAAGAAGCCGGCTGGCCGTGTGGTCGTGGGTCTTTCCCAGGAGCCGACTGTCTTCAATCCGCTGATGCCGCACATCGAAGTTGACGACGCGCTCCATTTCTCTCTCTTCGATGCGCTTTTCCGTATCGATCCCAAGGGCGTACTCACGCCCAATCTCGCCGCCGAAGTACCGACGGAGGCCAATGGCGGCATTTCGAAAGATGGTCTGGAGTGGCGCATTCGCCTGCGTGACGACGTGCGTTGGCACGACGGCAAGCCTTTCACCGCCGAGGATGTGAAGTTCACCATCGAACTTATCACCAAGCCCGGCTTCCGCGCATGGCGCACCGGCGGGCATTCTCTGGTCCGCGATATCAAAGTCGTGTCTCCGACAGAGCTGACATGGCGGATGGAGAGCGTTTTTGCACCATACCTGTCGTTCCTTGCAGAGACATTCATGGTGCCGAAGCATATTCTGGAGAAGGAAGCCGATCCGAATACCGCACCGTTCAATCAGGCACCGGTTGGAACGGGCGCATTCAAATGGGAAAAACGCACGGCGGGCGACCATATCGAGCTGGTTGCAAACACTGACTATGTGGGTGAAGGCCCCTATATCGAGCGACTGGTCTTCAAGTACATTCCCGATATGACCGTGCTCTACACGCAGTTCAAGAGCGGCGATATCGACCTCGTCGATCAGGCCTATATCAACGCCGACCATTACGAAGAAGCCAAGACCCTGCCGGATCGGACTGTCACACTTGAGCTTGGCGGATCGGTGGAGTCGATCTTTCTCAACCTCGAAAGACCCCAGTTCAAAGATCCGGCGGTGCGGCAGGCCCTCTATGCGGCCATGGATCGTGATGCCATCATCAACCAGATCTATTACGGTGTCGGCACGCTGACCGAAACCTTCATGCCGCAGCAATCGCGTTATTATAACCCCAACCTGCCCAAGCAGAGCTACAATCTCGACAAGGCGCGCAAACTGCTTGATGACGCAGGCTGGGCGCCGGGTTCCGACGGTATTCGCGCTAAGGACGGCGTGCGGTTGTCATTCAACAACTCAACGACATCGGGCAACAATCTGCGCGAACAGGTGCAGCAATTTCTGCAGCAGACATTTGCCGAGATCGGTGTCGAGATGAAAATCTCCAACCTGCCATCGGCTGTCATGTTTGGTGACTTCTGGCTCAAATCACAGTTCGACTCTGCCATCTCTGCCGTGAGCTATCTCATTGCGGCCGACCCAGATGTGACCAACCGTCTGCACACCAAGGCAATCGTCGCCAAGGGTGGAAAAGGCTCCAACACCGGGCAATATTCCAACCCCAAGGTTGATGCCTTGCTTGAGAAGGGCGCGCGCACATTCGATCCGGAAGCACGCAAGGCCATTTACTTCGAAGTGCAGGAAATCGTCCGTCAGGATCTGCCATTCCTGCCCCTCTTCGCTGCGACCTATGTGGTTGGCCGCAAGGGACGCCTCGACGGCTTCGTGCAGAATTCCAACACCCGCACGGCATCTTGGCATGCGGCCAGCTGGAACTGGAAAGGCTGACCTTCTCGCCCGCCGTCGCATATTGCGGCGGCGGCCCATACCTGACGCTGTCATGAGGAGAGCTGAATGCGCGGCTACCTATTAAATCGGCTTTCCCAGAGCCTTATCCTGCTTTTGATTGTTTCGGTCATTGGCTTTGTTGTTCTGAACCTCATTCCGGGCGGACCATTGGCCCAATTCGGGCTTGACCCGAGTATGACGCAGGACGACCTTGATCGCCTGAAAGAGCAACTCGGGCTCAATCGCCCCTTATGGATCCAGTATTTCGACTGGGGATGGCGCCTGTTGCAAGGCGACTGGGGTCACTCCTTCCGCGACGGCGCGCCGGTTCTGGACGTGATTTATCGGCATATCTTTGCGACCCTGCTTTTGATGGGCTCCTCAACCATCATAGCAATTGCACTTGGCACGTGGATCGGCATTCGGGGTGCAACGCACCGCTATTCGGTGTTTGACTATGCCGCGACAATTGGTTCGATGGTGGCGCTTTCCATTCCGACCTTCTGGTTCGGTCTTGTTGGAATTTATATATTTTCGCTGAAGCTGGGCTGGCTTCCCGCTGGCAACATGTACACCATCGGCGATGGTTCGGCGCTGAATTTCATCCATCACCTGATCTTGCCAAGCATCGTGCTCGCCCTGGTGCATGTCGCGATCTGGAGCCGCTATATGCGCTCCGCCACGCTCGATGTCATCAGCCAGGAGTTTGTTACAACGGCACGCGCCAAAGGATTGAGCGAACGGCGAATCCTGATGAAGCACGTTGTTGGCAATGCCTTGCTGCCCATGATCACACTTGCAGGCGTTCAATTGCCCAGCGTTCTGACGGGTGCGCTGGTGACAGAAACCGTGTTCACCTGGCCGGGCATGGGCCGACTGTTTCTGGATAGTCTGGGCTATAGCGACTACCCGGTGGTCATGGGGTTGCTGATGTTCTCGGCCATTCTCGTGATCCTGGGCAATCTCATCGCTGACGTTGCGGTCGCCATCATCGATCCCCGGATCCGTCTGAGTTAAGTTGCGTCTCGTGACGCTGAAGAAGGAGTCATGTTCATGACCGCCATAGCTGTAAATCCTGCCGGAGATCATTGGTGGAACAGCCGCACTGCGCGCCGCTTCAGGAACCATCCTCTCGCCCTGATTGGCACGGTGATGATAGTTGCCCTGACGGTGGCGTGTTTCATCGGCCCATACCTTCTGCCCTATGATAGCCTTTACATCGATCTGCGCGCGCGCTTCGCGCCACCCTTTACCGGCAGCCACTATCTTGGCACAGACCCATTGGGACGAGACCTCGCAGCGCGTCTTTTGATGGCAGGGCGGATTTCGCTCCTTGTCGGCTTTTCAGCTATGGTGTTGTCGATATTCGTCGGCACCGTCGTTGGCGTGATCGCCGGATATAAGGGCGGCTGGCTGGGCAAGGTGCTGATGCGCACCGTGGATGGCTTCCTGTCATTCCCGTCGATCTTTCTGGTGCTGGCTCTTGCCGCAGCATTGAAGCCCAGCCCAATGATGATTACGGTCGTGATTGCTGTGTCCAGCTGGATGGAAGTGGCACGAATTGTGGAAGCGGAGGTTCGCTCGCTGCGTGAACGGGAGTTCGTGCAGGCCGGTCGCATGTTGGGCTTGAGCGGAATGCACATCATGTTCCGCGAAATTCTGCCGAACACGATTGGTCCCATCATCGTTGCCGCAACGCTGACGGTGGCACGCGCAATCCTGATGGAAGCCTATATCAGCTTCCTCGGCTACGGCATTCAGCCGCCCTTGCCAAGCTGGGGCAACATGCTGAACGGTGCGCAGCAATATTTGAGCAGCGCACCGTGGTTGGCCATCATTCCCGGTGCCGCCATCACGATTGCCGTGACCAGCTTCAACTTCATCGGTGACGGTCTTCGCGACGCCTTCGATGTTCGCGGAGATAGCTGAGCCCATCATAATGGATCGGTTGGTCAGACAGCCGATCCACATCACCTCGATAATAGCCACGGCGGACGCCGGTTTGTCAGCCCAAAAGAGAACGATTTCATCGATGACCCAGACACCAATCGCAGCCAAGAACACACCCTACTGGTGGGAAGCGGCACCGGTAAAACCTTTGCCGCAGCAGCCACTAGCCAAGGACGTTGATGTCGTTATTATCGGCGCAGGATATACCGGGCTCGCAGCTGGTCTCGTTCTGGCCCGCGCCGGTCGCAGCGTTGTTGCAATCGACGCGATGAACCCGGGCGAAGGGGCCTCCACGCGCAATGGCGGCATCACCAGCGGCAGTATTCGTCCTGACTACGCCACGCTGACAAAACGCTTCGGTGAAGACGTTGCAATCGCTATCGAGAAAGAGGGCAAGATAGCCCGCCAGTTCCTTTATGACTTCATAGAAAAGGAAGGTCTGGACTGCGATTTCAAACTGACCGGCCAGTTCAAGGGCGTCATCGGCCACGACGAGTACGAGAAAACTGCCCGGTCTGCGGAAACGCTGGCAAAGCGCCTGGGAATTGAAGCCTATGCGGTGCCCTATGCGGAGCAGCAGCATTATGTGGGCACAGATTCCTATCGTGGCGGAATGGCGCGCATGGACATTGGCGGGCTGCATCCGGCAAAATTCCATGCGGAGTTGCTGCGTGTGGCGCTGGCTTCCGGCGTGGGCGTTCATGCCAATACCCGCGTTCTCGCGGTGAACAAGACCGGCGCAGGTTTCGAGGTCGTCACAGAGACTGGAACCGTCCGTGCGCGTCAGGTTCTGGCTTGCACAAACGGCTATACCGACAAAGCCCTGCCTGACTTGCAGCGCCGCCTTGTGCCGGTTCGAAGCCGTATTATCGTTACCGAGGAACTGCCGCCAGAACTGATGGCGAGGCTGATGCCGAAACAGATGATGCTGGTTGAAGGCAAGCAACTCGGCTTCTATTACCGCCCAACGCCGGACGGAAAGCGCGTTCTGCTTGGCGGTCGGGACAGTTCCCGCACAGGCGATCCCGACGCGCCAAAATTGCTTTTGCGCCGTGGCATGGTGGAAATTTTCCCGGACCTTAAACATGTTGGCCTTTCGCACAACTGGTTCGGCAATGTGGCCATGAACCGCGACATGCTGCCCCGGATTTTTGAAAAGGACGGTGTGGTCTACGCGACAGGTTTCTGCGGATCGGGCGTCGTCTGGGCTCCGTGGGTCGGCATGCAGGCGGCTCATAAGCTGCTCGGCAGCAAGGACGCGGCACGCAGTCCTTTTGAATTTCGTCCACCGGCATCCGTACCCTTTTACAATGGAGACCCATGGTTCATGCCAGCCATCATTCAAGGCTATCGAATGCAGGACCGCATTGCCCTCTCCCGCGCAAAGCGATGACATGGCCCATGCCTGAAACCACGCTTGAGAAAGATTTCATTGCCGAGTAGCCAATTGTTTCGGCAAGAAATACCGAGCGGCTGCTCAAATGCGGTCAATCCTGCTGCGAAAAAGGCATATCTTCCAAAGTGCGGCTATCCCGATAGCCGACCGGAGTGCTCAAACCATATCGCCGGTTTATCTCATGGGAGGGGTTCCAGTGGCAGTATCGGTCCGCGTGAAATCTTTTGATCTGGTCGCGCAAGACATCAGCGAGGCAGATGTGCAGGCGCTCCATGCGCTGTCCCTCGGCGTCGGTTGGCCCCACCGGCCAGCGGACTGGGAATTGCTGCGGCGTGTCGGACAAGGCATCGTTGCGGTTGATGAAATCGGCAGGATTTTCGGCAGCGCCATGTGGTTTCCACATGGAGAGGATTTTGCGACCGTTGGACTGGTTATCACAACCCCGCGTGCCCAAGCGAATGGTGCCGGTCGCTGGCTGATGGAACAGGTGATGGACAAGTGTCGTGGCCGGAGCCTCGCTCTCAATTCGACCAGAGCCGCCTATCCGCTCTATATGTCGCTTGGGTTCGACGCTGAGGGAAAGGTCTCTATGCATGACGGTGTCGTGTCGGCGGTGCCGACCTTGCCAAAGCCAGACGGCATTTTGAGCGAGCTACCCGCCCAATCTGTCCATGAAGTGAGCGCATTGGACAAGGCGGCATTCGGGACCGAGCGCGCACAATTGCTTCGGGTGCTTTCAGAGGCTGCAGTGACATGCGTGCTGCGAAGAGATGGTGAAGTTGCAGGCTATGCGATGCGCCGCAATTTCGGGGCGGGTCAGGTCATCGGCCCTGTGGTCGCCTCGAACGAGGCAGATGCAATGCAGATGGTCGCGTGGCATTTGGCGTCGCTTGAGGGCAAGTACACGCGGATTGACACCAGAGAGGAAGGGGCCTTCGCAGAATTTCTGGTGGCGTGCGGCCTTCATCCGACTGAAGTTACCACGACCTTGTCCAAAGGGCGAAGGTTCCTGAACAGGAGCCAAAATGCTCCCTGGGTTTACGGTCTGGCCGGGCACGCACTGGGTTGATGACCTTGCATTACTCCATCTGTCAGAAAAGGCACAAGGCTGAATGACGCTATTCGACATATTGCAAAAACTGGTGTCATTTCCCTCGGTTGTCGGCCAACCCAATGGCGATATCGTTGACTGGATTGCGGATTACGCCCGGAGTCACGGTGCGCATGTGACGACAGCCCTTGGCCCTGAAGGGGATCGCTCGAACCTCTTCGCAACCATTGGCCCACGTGATGTGCCGGGCGTCATTCTTTCCGGCCACTTGGATGTCGTTCCGGCGGGCGAAGCGGAATGGTCCAGCGACCCCTTTTCCCTGCGTGCCGATGGCGACACTCTCTTTGGGCGCGGCACCAGCGACATGAAAGGCTTTCTGGCCTGCGCCCTCGCGGCCCTGCCGGAATTTTCAAAAATGCCGTTGAAGCGGCCCATCCATCTTGCATTTTCCTATGATGAGGAAGCCGGTTGCAAGGGTGTGCCGCATCTTATCAAACTGATCCCCACGCTATGCGCGCTTCCAGACATGTGCATCGTCGGCGAGCCGAGTGGCCTGCGCGCCATCCAAGCCCATAAGGGCAAGGCGGCGGCGCGGATCACCGTCCGTGGGCGTTCTGGCCATTCCTCACGGCCTGATCTGGGTCTGAACGCCATCCATGCGATGAGCGAAATACTGACGAGCGCCGTGAATGCGGCAGATGCGTTCACGTACGGTCCGTTCGATCTGAATTTTGAACCGCCCTACTCCTCGCTTCAGGTTGGCAAGATCAGCGGGGGACAGGCGGTCAACATCATTCCTGACCTTTGCATTGCGGACATTGAGGCACGGGCAATTTCAGGCGTCTCGCCTGCGGGCCTGCTCCAACCTTTGCGCGATACGACCGAGGTGCTGCGAACCAAAGGTTTCGATGTCAGCTTCGAGACATTGAGCGAGTATCCGGCGCTGTCACTTTCAGCCGACGCACCCCTCACCGCACTTCTGCGCGAATTGACGGGCATCGAGCCGCTGGCCGCCGTTAGTTACGGCACCGAAGCCGGGCTCTATCAGGCAGCGGGTATCGACAGCATCATCTGCGGTCCGGGTGATATTGGGCGTGCACACAAGCCCAATGAGTTCATTACCCGAGACGAGCTAACCGCCTGCCACCGTATGCTGGTTGCGCTTGGAGCGGGATTGAGTGCCTGATGCTTTGAAAAACGGTCAGATGTGCTGAACGTCACCCCTGCGTCAGTGCATACTGCGGTTGGAAATACGCCACGTTGGGCGACTGAAAGACGAGGACCGGTGCATGACATTCCTATTCAATTCCGACGCAGCCCGCGCAAAAATCTTCGCGCAGCAATTTGCGCAGGACCTGCCTGACGTGCCGTTTGTATCCGACCCGGCCACCGTCGATCCTGAAAGCGTTCGCTATCTGATGACATGGACTGCGCCGACAGACCTTGCGCGCTACAGAAATCTGGAAATCCTGTTTTCCATTGGTGCCGGTATCGACCAGTTCGATACATCGGCCCTGCCCGGCCATGTGAAACTGGTGCGGATGGTGGAAGATGGCATCACGCGAATGATGCAGGAATATGTGACGCTTGGCGTTCTGGCGCTCCACCGCCGCCTGCCAGACTATCTGGCACAGCAGGCCAAAGCCGAATGGAAAGCATTGCCGGTGAAGCAGGCGCATGAGCGAGGTGTCGGCGTGCTGGGGCTTGGCCATCTTGGCAAGGCGGTGCTGGAGAGGCTGGAACCTTTCGGCTTTGCGCTTTCAGGCTGGAGCCGCAGCGAACATACAATCGATGGCGTTACCTGCTACCATGGCGCAGATCAGATCGACAGCTTTCTGGCGCGAACGGATATTCTGATCTGCCTGCTGCCGTTGACGCCTGAAACGCGTGGCTTTCTGAACGCGGAGCTTTTTGCGAAGCTGCCTGCTGGTGCAGCGCTCATCCATGCCGGGCGTGGGCCGCAGCTCGATCAGACTGCCCTGATAGATGCGTTGGAAAGCGGACATATCTCCGGCGCGATGCTTGATGTGACAGACCCGGAGCCGCTGCCTGCGGGCCATCCGCTGTGGCAGCACCCCGGCATCATGATTACCCCGCACATCGCCTCCGTGACCCAGCCGGAAACGGCAGCGAAAGCCGTCATCGACAATATCCGTCGGCATGAAAACGGCCTTGATCCCATCGGCCTCATCGACCGTAGCCGTGGCTATTGAACGGCAACGGTGCGCCAAACCATAACCCATTTGATCTTCAAAGCGGATGAAACCCATGAAAAACCATTCCATCGCTATCATTCCCGGTGACGGCATCGGCACTGCCGTGATTGATGCCGCCTGGACCATCTTGCAGGCAGCGGCGAAAAAGCAGGGTAGCTTCACGCTGAGCGGAACAACATTTCCGTGGTCCTGCGCCTTCTACAAGGAGACCGGCGCGATGATGCCGGCAGATGGGATCAATATCCTGCGTGGACATGATGCCATTCTATTGGGTGCCGTGGGCTGGCCAGCGGAAGTGCCTGATTCCGTTTCGCTGCACGGCCTGCTGCTGCCCATCCGCAAAGCTTTTGTTCAATATGCCAACATTCGCCCCCACCGGCTGCTGCCGGGTGTCGAGGGGCCGTTGAAGAAAGACGGTTTCGATATTCTCTGCATCCGCGAAAACACCGAAGGGGAATATTCTGGCGCGGGTGGCCGGGTTCATGTCGGCACGCCGGATGAAGTGGCGGTCGAAACCTCGATCTTCACCCGTACGGGCGTCGAGCGTATTCTTCGCTTCGGTTTTGAGCAGGCACGTTCCCGCCGCAAGAAACTGGCATCGGTTACCAAATCCAATGCCCAGAAATATTCCATGGTGTTCTGGGATGAGATGACGGCTCAAATTGCGGCTGACTATCCCGATGTCGAGGTGACGAATTATCACATCGATGCCATGGCGGCCCGCATGGTCATGGCACCCGAATCGCTGGACGTGGTGGTGGCTTCCAACCTCTTCGGCGATATTCTGACTGATCTGGGTGCGGCCATTCAGGGTGGGCTTGGCTTTGCGGCATCGGCCAACATCAACCCGGATCGTTCAGCGCCATCCATGTTTGAGCCCGTCCATGGCTCGGCCCCCGACATCGCACATCTCGGCATAGCCAACCCCATCGCGGCCATCTGGTCCGGTGCGATGATGCTGGATCATTTGGGCGAGAAACAGGCCGCCGCAGATATCATCACGGCCATCGAAGCGGCAACGGCAAAGGGGATCGGCACCGTGCCCGGCAAGGACAAGACTGAAACGATTACGGCAGCAGTGCTGGCAGCGATGCAACAATAAGCGCCTGCGGAGGATAGCTCCTCCTCAGCGCACGCCAATGCCAGCCGTCAGACCGCCATCGATGCGATGATCGGTGCCGGTGATGAAGGCCGCCTTGTCGGAGGCCAGGAATGCGACGAGAACGGCGACCTCTTCCGGCTCTCCAATGCGCCCGAGTGGATGGGCCGCGCCGAAGCGTTGGAACACCGCGTCGATGTCCGCATCCGGCCCCTCGAATGTGCGTGCAGCCAATTCGAGGATGGGGGTGCGGACAGAACCCGGACTGACTGAGACGACGCGGATTTGATCCGCCGCGAAATCGAGCGCCATGGCGCGTGTCATGGAATGGATCGCGCCTTTCGATGCAACATAGGCGGAAACGCCGCTCTGGCAGGCGTGCCCCTGCACGCTGGAAATATTGACGATCACGCCTTTTCCGCGCTTGCGCATCTCTGGAACGCCGAACTGCGCCGTCAGATGGATCGAGCCGACATTGACGGCCATGCAGCGCATGAATGTATCGAACGGGGTTTGGGTCGCATCGCCATAGGGGTGGACTGCTGCAGAATTGACGATGACATCGATCCCGCCGCCGAGCGCAGCCGCCTGTTCAAACGCAATGCGAACGGCTTGCGGATCGGACACATCGGTTTCCAGCACCAGAACATCAAGATCTTCAGCTTTTGCAAGGCTGGCCAGCTCTTGGTTGGCCGCGACATCAATGCCAAGGGCTACGACGCGCGCACCGCTGCGTGCCAAATTGAGCGTCACGGCGCGGCCAATGCCCGTGGTGCCGGTTACGACAGCAATCTTGTCAGCGAATTCACCCACGATATCGGTCCCTTATTTGCTCTTGGAATCCCGCGAAACGGTCGCATTTGGAATAAACACCAGACCTGCGCTCAAATGCCGGTCCATATGATAGGAAAAAGCGATCTTGTCCTTGCTGCGCAGGGCTTCGATGATCGACTGATGTTCACCGAAGACGCCTTTCAAGGTGGAGCGTTTCGACTTGCCAGCCATCATCAGCCGCTGGATCACCGGCTTCAACATGCCATAGGTTTCCGTCAGCGTCCGGTTTCCAGCCGCAGTCACCAGAAGCATATGGAACTTGAAGTCGAGTTCGGAGGCTTCTTCGGCACTGCCAGCCGTCAGGATCGCAGCATTCACAGCCTCAATCTCCTCAAGCTTATCGGGCGTCAGGTGTTCGCTCAGCAGATCGAAGAGGTTCATTTCCGTCAGACGGCGATAGCCCTGAATGTCCTGAAACGCATCCGCCGATACATCCATTGCAAAAGCGAAGAGATCACGCATGGCGTTGTGATGCTGGTCTGTCAGCACAGCGCCGAGCTTCTGGCGAGATTCGGCAATGCCATAGGCTTTCAGTGTGCGAAACGCTTCGCGAACGGTGTTGCGACTGGACGCAAACATTTCCGCAAGCTCCACCTCGCTGGGCAAAACATCGCCAACACCAAGGCCGCGCTCGCGTATCAAGGCTCTGATCTGACCGACGACTTCATCGACAGCTGACGGCTTGCTGTCCTGATCAGGCACTTTCAACGGGAACCTCCTCTGTTACTCAGCTAGCCATAATATGTTGGCCTTATTATTGCAAATTCATTTTTCTCTTGCCAATTTTCTCCCGCAATGCCTTTATTGTCCAACATTAAGGAATGGAGACGTCAATGTTGGAGAGTTGGCGGTGGTTCGGAAACAATGATCCGGTCACCTTGTCACATGCCCGCCAGGCAGGTGCTCGCGGTGTCGTCACGGCGCTGCATCACATCTATGATGGGCGCACGTGGAGTGTGGATGACATACTTGCCCACAAGGCGACGATAGAGCGTGCAGGCATGGTATGGTCTGTTTGCGAGTCCATTCCCGTCAATTCGGCAATCAAGCTGCGCAATGCGAAATGGCGCCAATATGTCGATAGCTGGAAGGACAGTCTGGCCAATCTCGGGCGCTCTGGAGTTCCCGTTGTCTGCTACAATTTCATGCCGGTGGTTGATTGGACGCGCACGAACCTGCGCTACCCCACAGAAGCAGGCGGTCTGGCGCTTCGGTTCGATATGGCTGATTTTGCCGCCTATGACCTGTTCGTGCTGAAACGTCGCGCCGCTGAGGAAAGCTACGCGCCTGAGCTGATCGAGGTAGCGCGCCAGCGCTTCGAGGCGATGACCGAGGACGAGCTTCTAACCATGGAGACCAACATCATTGCCGGTCTTCCCGGAAAGGAAGATACCCACACGCGCGAAACAATTCGCGAGCAGATCGCCAGTTTCGATGAGATATCGTCCGACAACATGCGCGCCAATCTGGTCGAGTTCCTCAAGGAAATTGTGCCGGTGGCGGTGGAATACGGTGTTCGCCTCGGCATCCACCCCGATGATCCGCCTTTTTCGCTGTTTGGTCTGCCGCGCGTCGTTTCGCAAGCGCAGGATATCGAAACGATCCTCGGTTCCGTCGATCATCAGGCGAACGGCATTACGCTTTGCGCCGGTTCCTATGGCTCTCGCGTGGGCAACGATCTGACGGAGATGGCGAAGCGCTTTGCAAGCCGGGTTCACTTCGCTCACCTTCGCAATGTGAAGAAAGAGGCTGACGGCTCCTTCATCGAATCCGACCATCTGGATGGCGACGTGAACATGGTGTCGCTGATCTCGGTGCTGCGCGGGGAAGAAAAGCGCCGCGACGCCGAAGGGCGGGCTGACAGCGTCATTCCGTTTCGACCGGATCATGGGCATCTGCTGATCGATGACCAGAATAAAACCGTCAACCCGGGCTATTCCTGCATTGGCAGGCTGAAAGGGCTGGCGGAACTTCGCGGTGTCATCGCCGCAGTCGACCAGCTCGAGCATGGCATCGGCGCGTGACGCAGCTTAGCTGAACGTCCGATATCCTGCCCATCCCACATCTCGTGTTGATGGGTCAGCGGTTCAATTCTGACGATTGGGGTGTAGGAGACCCAACCGTCAGTCCGACAGAAACTCAAAGGGAGGAGATACTATGAAGACCTTTATTACCATGACGGCTCTGGGCCTGATGGCCGGGACGAGCTTTGTCAACGCAGCAGACAAGCCGGTTGTCGCCAGCATCGTTTTCCAGGGTGACCAGTTCATGAAGTCGCTTCAGGCCGGCATGCGCAGCGCAGCCGAAAAGGCCGGAGCCGAAATACTCGAAACAAACATCGATGGCGACCAAGCCAAGGAATCGCAGGCAATCGACACCTACATCGCCCGCAAGGTGAACGCGATCGTCATTGCACCCGTTTCCGCCAAGAACTCGGCTGCCGCTCTCAAGCGTGCACGTGATGCTGGCATCACCGTTGTTGCCGTGAATGGTGGCCTGACCGACGACACGATTGCCCAGGCAACCTTCTCAACATCCAACAAGGATCTCGGCATGTCGACAGGCAAGGCTGCCGGTGCCTTCATCAAGACGACACTCGCGGGCAAAGCCAACGTTGCCATACTCGGCTTCAAGTCGCTGTTGCCTGAACAGAGCGGCGACCGGACAGGTGGATTCAAGACCGCCGCTGAAGCCGGCAACCAGGTCAAGATCGTGACTGAGCAGGACGCCTGGCTACCGGAAAAAGCCGTGTCGGTCGCAACCGACATTCTCACCGCCAATCCTGACGTCAACGTTATCTATGCAGCCAACGAAGGCGGCACCGTTGGCGCCATGCAGGCTGTGCGCAATGCTGGCAAAGCAGGATCGGTCTATGTGTTCGGCATCGACGGCTCAGAACAACTCGCCAAGGGTTTGATGGCGAAAGACAATGTTCTACAGGCCGTTACCGCCCAGTCGCCGTTTGATATGGGTGCTGCGGGCGTGAATGCTGCGCTTTCTATCCTCAAGGGTGAAAAGGTTGAGAAACAGACGACGGTTCCGGCCATTCTTCTGTCTCGTGCCGAGCCTGAGGGCATCAAGACCTTCGTCGAGTCCTTGAAGAAGTAGGTCTCCAAAACCCAAGCGTCTGGCGGCGCGGCGCAATCGGCGTCCGCTGCCAGATGTTACTGACTTGATGGGAGCAGGCATGTCGGCGGTTCTTCAACTGCGCGGGCTTACGAAGCGTTACGGCGCCGTGACCGCGCTGAGCGACTTCACCCACAATTTTTCACGCGGGCAGGTTCACGCTCTTCTGGGTAAAAACGGCTCAGGCAAGAGCACGTTCATCAAGATCATGTCTGGCGCGACGGAACCGAGCTCAGGCGAGGTGATCGTCAATGGCAAGCCCTGTCAATTTGCCCGTCCAGCCGAAGCGCTGGAAGCCGGTATCGTTACCGTCTATCAGGAACTCAGCCTTGTTCCGCACTTAAGCGTTGCCGAAAACATCTTCATCGGTCGCCTGCCCAAGATTGCTGGCACGCCGATCATCGACTGGAAGGCGCTGCGCCGCAAAGCGCGTACGCTGCTCGATGATATGGGCGCCGGAGATATCGATCCGGATGCGGCAGCCGGGTCCCTTTCGATTGGCCGCCAGCAGGTTATCGAGATTGCCAAGGCGATGTCGTTCAACCCATCGATCCTGCAGCTTGATGAGCCCACTTCTGCGCTGGCGCAGGCCGAAGTGAAGCAACTTTTCACGCTGATCAAGCGGCTGCGCGATCGCGGTGTGACCATCATTTATATTTCGCACAGGCTGGCCGAACTCACCGAGATTGCTGATACGGTGACCGCTCTTCGCGATGGCGTCCTCACCGGCTCCCGGCCCATTGCGGAGGCGACGCCGGATGTGATCCTCGAATTGATGTTCGGCGAAATCCAGCCGGTTAACAGACCGCTGCACAAAAAGGACAGGGGGCGGCCCGTTCTGCAGGTGCGCAACCTGTCGCTTGCACCAAAACTGGCTGATGTCTCCTTCGATCTCCACCACGGCGAAGTGCTTGGCATTGCGGGCATGCTTGGCTCTGGGCGCACCGAGTTGCTGCGCGCCATCTATGGCGCAGGTCCGATGGACGGCGGCGAAGTCATCGTCGATGGCAAGACCATCAAAGATGTATCCATCGCGACGATGAAAGCGCTGGGGTTGGGCTACACATCGGAAGACCGCAAGCACGGCGGACTGGCGCAAATCCTGTCGAGCCACGCCAACCTGTGTCTGGCGGCGATGCATTCGATCAGCAAGATGGGCTTTGTGACCGCAGCGCGCGAAAAACCCTTCGTTGATCGCCAGATCAGAGACCTGCTGATCAAGGTTGGCAACCCGTCGCTTCCCGTTTCGAGCCTGTCAGGCGGCAATCAGCAGAAGATCGTCGTTGGCAACTGGATGAACAATGATCCACGCATCCTGCTTTTTGACGAACCCGGGCGCGGCGTCGATGTTCTGGCCAAGCAGCAAATCTATCAGATCATCTGGGAACAGGCGACGCGTGGCCTTTCCAGCATCGTCGTTTCAACAGAACTCGAAGATCTGGTGAAATGCTGTGACCGCATTTTGATTTTGCGCGACGGCGTGATTGCAGACGAATTCATCAACGATCAGCTCGACCCGAAGGCGCTCTATGCAAGCTGCATGGTGCGTCAGGCCACAAGCTGACAAAGAGGATACCAACGATGACAACCTCCGACGGGACAGTCGGCGCATTCGTGCGGCGCAACTCGATGCTTCTCATCCTCATCGCCCTGTATATTCTGGTCGCGGTCACTGCTCGCGGCTTCTTCACGCTCGATAACCAGTTGAATATTCTGCGAACTATCGCCGTGCCGGGCATGATCGCTTTCGGGATGACCCTGTTGATCATTGTTGGCGAAATCGACCTTTCCGTCGGGTCCATGGTGGCCGCTTCGGCCTGTATTCTGGCCTGGCTCGTCAATGCGATCTCTGGCGGAGACTTCGAACCAAGCGTTTTTGTGGTCATCGTCGCCATGACCCTCACTTTTGCCTTTGGTGCCGCAGTGGGTATCTTCAATGGCTGGCTGCGGAACCGATACATGGTACCGACCTTCATTTCCTCGCTAGCGATGATGGCGACGCTTGCGGGCCTTGCCAACATGATCACCGATGGTACGCCCATCGAATCCTTCCCGTCCTGGTATTATTTCATCGGCAGCGGTCGGATTTTTAACATTCCCATGCCCGTCTATCTGCTGCTGCTGTCCTTTGCCATCTCATATGTTCTGGCAAACTTCACCAGCTTCGGTCGAGCAGTCTATGCCATCGGCGGCAATGCGGAAGCGGCACGCCTGTCTGGCCTTGCCGTTAACCGGACGCGTATGACCTGCCTCGTTATCACGAGCCTCTTCGCCGTCATGGGTGGCATCGTTTATTCGTCGCTCCTCAACTCCGGCAACCCGACGATTGCCAAGGGCATGGAACTGGAAGTCATCTCGGCTGTGATCATTGGCGGCGTCAGCCTGTTTGGCGGCAAAGGGTCGATCTGGGGCGCTTTCGTTGGCGTCCTCTTTCTCGGTGTTCTGCTGAACGCCATGACGCTTTGGGGCTTCAACCCCTATGCCCAACAGGTGGTTCGCGGAATACTGATCCTCGGTGCAGTCTTCATCAATCTGGTCATCGAGCGCCCTCACCTTGGCCATGCGTGACGTGACAGACCCGGACAACTCGTCCGTCCATATGGTTTGGGATTGCGGCGAAGCCTCGCTACAGAGCCTCGGCGGGATGCTTGGCCCGGTCACCTTCCGTCTGCCAGATGGAAGACCGGTCCAGCCGCTGCATGTCGCGCCTTGGGAAAACGAGGATCTGAGCGATCATCCACCCATCCTTCGCCGGCTGCGGGGCGAGTGGCCGTGTGTGCCGTTCGGCATGCCGCCCGAAGCTCCGCTTCCAGAGCGCTGGCAACTGGAGGCCGGATCGGCAAGCCACGCACCGGATGTTGCGGGCGCATATCCCCATGGTTTCGGTTCGAACCATTATTGGCGCTTGGCTTCTGACGGCGTTTCGCAAATGACAGCCGAAATCGAGTATCCGCCAGCCAGCGCCATCTCCCATATGCACCGCCGCATCACTGCAACACCCGGGAAAGCCGAACTGACATTCGAGCTCAGTATCAGCGCACGCCGCGATTGCCGTATGCCAATCGGCCTTCACCCGGTATTTGCCCTTTCCTCAGAGACGGGATCCATGCACCTTGACCCCGGCAATTATGCCGCCGTTCACAGTCATCCCCTGGAAGAATCTGCGGGTATCACGCCGTTTGAAAGTGGTTCTATATTCGCTGATCTTTCGAAGCTCCCGGCACGGGATGGCAGCTTTATCGATGCATGCAGGCTGCCCCTCGCGTCTCCTTCGGAAATCCTGTTGTTGCTGAGCGGCGCAAGTGGCAAGGCAGCATTGACGAATACCGCCGAAGGCTATGTTACGGAACTCGAATGGGATCAGCATGTGTTTCCCAACCTGATGCTCTGGATCTCCAATCGCGGCCGCACGCATGCGCCGTGGTCCGGGCGACATCTTGCGCTCGGCATGGAGCCCGTTCGCGCTGCTTTTGATCTTGGCGAGCAGGTTTCTGCGGCGAACAATCCGCTTCGGCAGGCCGGAATTGAAACGAGCTGGGCTTTTACTGCTGGCGAATGCCTGACGACGCGATACTCCATTCGTTGCATGCCGCGCCTTTGAGAACCGCAGATCGCCTTAAAGGCTGAATAACGGAAAAGGCGGGAAGGATATCTCCTCCCCGCCCTGTTATGTGTTCAATTGCTGCGCTTACTTGGAAGCAGAAACGATCTGGTTGACGAGCGCATCGCCATTTGCCGAAATGAAGCCATCCCAGACGGGGAGAACTGCGGCCTGGAAGGCTGCTGCATCGACATCGCGATTGACCTTCATACCTTCCTTCTCAAGCGCCGCGATCATGCCTTCTTCCTTGGCAATATTCATCTCGCGCTGCTTGGCCACGGCTTCTTTCGCCACCTCGGTGATGATCTTCTGCTCGTCGGCACTCATGCCCTTCAGGTTCTCGCTATTCATCACCATGGCAAGCGGCGAATAGGCGTGCTGCGTGAGCGACAGATATTTCTGCACCTCGTTGAACTTGAACGATACGACGATGCCGATAGGATGATCCTGCGCATCGACAACGCCCGTTTCAAGCGCGGTATACAGCTCGGCTACGGGGATCTGCTGCGGATTGGCATCCAGCAGCGCGAACATGTCGTTCAACGCGCGCGAATTGTTCACGCGCATCTGCAGGCCCTTCAGATCGTCCGGCTGGCGGATCGGGCCCTTATTGTTTGTGATGTTGCGATAGCCATTTTCCGGATAGCCGAGCACGGTCAGGCCATGCTTGCTAAACTGGCCGGAAATCCCCTGACCAATCTCGCCATCCAGCACCTTGTAGGCCACCTGGCGCGTCGGGAAAATGAAGGGCAGTTCGAACACGCCGGCCTGTGGCACCAGCCCTGTGAAATTGTTCAAGCCGGAAATCGTGATGTCGACAATGCCGGACCGCGCGCCATCAATCATCTGGGCATCGTTGCCCAGCTGACCCTGCGGGAAAATGGTGACCTTGATCGCACCCTTGGAGCGGGCCTCCACCTGCTCCTTGAAATAGATCGACATGGTCTGCTGGAGATCGCCCTCCGGTGCGGCATGGGCAAGCTTCAGCTGCGTCTCGGCAGAGGCTGACAGCGCGGTGCTAACGAGAAGCGCAGCGCACAGCCCGAAAGATTTGAAGAATGTCTGCATGTAGGTTCCTCCCAGGTTTGAAGTCGCATGCTTCACTTCAACGTGAACTGAAGCGGATAGGTTATGAGTTCGGGAAAGATCACGAACAGGGCCAGCAGCACGGTATAGGCAATCAGGAAGGGCGTGAGCCCCCGCATGGCAGCCGACATCGTGGTGCCGCCAACCCCGCATATCACGTTCAAGACAGTGCCGACCGGCGGCGTGATGAGCCCGATAGAGCAGTTGATGACGAACATCAGGCCGAAATAGACCGGATCGATACCGGCCATCTTGATGACCGGCATGAACAGCGGCACGAGGATCAGCACAGTCGGGCTGAGATCCATGGCCGTGCCCACGATGAAGACGATGATCATGATAATCGCCATCAATGTGCGGGGGCTGTCGAGGAAGGGTTCCAGCAGCCCGGCGAGCTGTTGCGGCAATTGCGCGACCGTGATCAGCCAGGAGACGACCATCGCAGCCCCTACCAAGAACATCACCATGGCCGTCGTGCCAACTGCAGCGACCAGCGTATGGTAGAGATCGATCCACTTCATCTCGCGATAAATGAACATCGACACGATGATGGCATAGACGGCTGCAACCACCGCCGCTTCCGTGGCAGTAAAGACACCGCTGCGAATGCCACCGATGATGATGACCGGCAAGAGCAGGGCCCAGAAACTCTCCTTGAGCGCTTTGCCCCGCGCAGGCCAGGACGCCTTTTCCATCACAACGAGCTTGTCCTTGCGCACGATGAACCACCACACGACAACCAGCGTCAGACCCATCATCAGGCCGGGTACGATGCCACCGATCAACAGCTTGCCAATGGATATGTTGCCAGCGACGCCGATGAGGATAAGCGGCAGTGAGGGCGGAATGACAGGCGCAATAAGGCCGCCAGACGCAAGCAGGCCCAAACTGGTTTCCTGCGGGTAACCCGCCTTCTTCATCATCGGATAGAGGATGGAGACAAGTGCCGCCGCATCTGCCACCGCCGAACCCGACAGGCCAGCCAGCACGATGGAGGTGAAGATGGCAACATAGCCAAGCCCCCCCTTGCGATGGCCGACCAGTGTCATGGCGAGCCCGACAATACGGGCGGACAGGCCGCCCCGCGACATGACTTCGCCTGCGACAAGAAAGAAAGGAATGGCAAGTAGGGTGAAACTGTCGACACCATTGATGAGCGACTGCGCCAGGATGTCCACGCTGAACAGATTCATCTGAAGCATCATCGCCACAGCCGACAGAAGCAGCGCAAATGCGACCGGGATGCCGAGCAGAATGGCGACGATCAGAACCGTAATGAAAATGAAAAGCGTCATGCCACGTCTCCGTCATGGCGAGCCAAATGGCCGGAGGCCGGATTGACGAGACGCACGAGTGCAATCACCACCATTGCGACCCCGCAAACCACACCTGAAAGATAGAAGAGACCCAGCGGCAAACCGGTCAGGGGCGATATATTGACCCAATTGGATACCGTAACCCGCCACGAACCAATGACGAGCATCATGGAGGTGCCCAGCACCACCAACCAGCTCAGCCTGTTCAGCCAGGGCAGCCAGCGGGGAAAATACTTCTCGGCGACTTCCGGCATGCCCAGATGTTCGCCCCGCTTCAATGCAGACACGGCACCGATCATGACGATCCAGACAAATGCCAGCCGGGACAGCTCAACCGAGACCCGCAGGCCGGATGAAAAGCCATAACGCATGACCACATTGGTAAAGACCAGCGTGATCATTGATAGCATTAGGACTGCCATCAATATATCAATCCAGGTCCAGAGAAACGACAATAGCCGGCCCATGGCACTCCTCCCACATTTTTCCCAGCCGCGTCATCCTTGGACAGCAGCAGTGACTCCACTCACATGTCGGAAATTGTTATCGTTAACATTCCACAGCGTCAAGCGGTCTCCTGCGAGAAGTTGCGGTGAGTTGATGAGGTTCCCGCCTCGTACCTTAGGATTGTTTTGCTGCCGCCGTAAATTCAATGCAAGCAAGCAAATGTGGTGACGTAGAGGATTGCATCATCTGCTAAACATCTGATTTTACTATCAAAACAGACCACAGTTCAAATTATTTGAAAAGATTGAGTTTTTTACAAAAATGTCTACATCGCCCAGCCACTCGACCTTACTTGGGGTCAAGAAGCTGAGAGACAAAGTGCTGTTATCGGAGGATTTGCGAGGATGATTCTGCGTGACGGATTAGTCAGGTCCGGTCGACCTCGGGCGTGCTGACGAGCGTGGCGGCGGCGAAATTGGCCGCGAGAAGAGCGTCCTTAATGGCTTTACCGGATGCAAGTTCGGCCGCGAGCACACCGATGAACTCATCTCCTGCGCCATGCGTGCTTTCAACTTTCACCTTGACGGCGCCTATCGCGATTTCCTCTCCATCATGATGGGCGTAGGCAAGGCCGGAACCGCCAGCGGTGACGACCACCTCTGGAAACAGTTTCGCAAGTTTGCGGGCCGCTTCCAGCGCGCCATCGAGAGTTTCTACCACGGCAACGCCTGCAAGCATTTCCGCTTCGATGGCGTTAACGACGAGGATATCGATGAGAGGTTGAAGATCGTTGGAGAGCATTCTGGCTGGTGCGGCGTTGATGAGAACGCGGCCACCGGACTGCTTCACGACCTTTGCGCCAATAACGTTTGCGGCATCGGGTATCTCATTCTGGAGAACAAGCAGCGACGTTTTGGCGAGAAGATCAGAAGCCGCCACGACATCCTCTTCGCCAAGAGTGAGATTACTGCCGGAGACGATGACAGCGCCGTAATCGCCTTCTTCATCAAAGATGGCGACGCTCATGCCGGTGGATCGGGCGGCATCGCGCCGGACGAAGGTGTGGTCAACGCCCTTGCTTTCCAGATTGGCCAGCAGGAACCGTCCGAAATTATCGTCTGCGACGGCACCGATCATTGAAGTAGGCATGCCGGTGCGGGCCGCAGACACGGCCTGATTTCCGCCTTTGCCGCCGCTTTTGGGATGCCAGGATGTGCCGGTGACCGTCTCGCCCTTGCGGGGTCTGGATGGGCCCATGACGGCGATATCGTAATGCAGACTGCCAAAGACGGTGACGTGGGCGGGGGATGTCATGAAAGTCTATCTTTCCGTTTGGATTTGACGGCGGCCATGGTGCGATCAAGATTGCGTTCCGCCGCTTCATAGTCGCGCTGCGCGACCGCCATGAAGACGGCGTCGAGAATATTCAGTTGCGCGATACGGGCAGCGGCGTTTTCTCCCATCAGGGGTGAGCCCTGCGCTGTCGAGCAAAGAACGACATCGGCAGCCTGCGCCAAGGCAGACGAGTTGTAATTGGTAACCGCAATCGTCTGTGCGCCATTGCGCTTGGCAATCTGGAGCGCTTCGATGATGGCGGTGGTGTTGCCGGAGTGCGAAAAGCCAATGGCAATATCACCCTCTGTCAGAAGGGCTGCGGACATCAGCATCATGTGCACATCATCGAACACGGATGCACGAACGCCGATGCGCAGAAACTTGTGAGAGACATCCCGCGCAATCTGCGCCGATCCGCCGACGCCGTAGAAATCCCGATGCTCTGCCCTGTGAATGAGGTCGGCTGCCTTGTCGAAGGCTTCCATATCCAGAATAGAAAGCGTTTCCTCCAAGGCATTGATAGATGTGCGAAAAACCTTCTGGACGATCTCTAGCGACGTATCGTTGACGGACAGATCCTGGTGCATTTCCGCAGTCGGCTGGCGATTATACTGGCAGACAGCTGTGCGGAAATCACGATAGCCGGAAAAGCCGAGCTTTTTGGTGATCTTGACCACCATGGCTTCCGAGACGCCAGCGTCATCAGCAATCTGTTTCAGCGATGTCTCATCGCTGAAATCGCGCATGGCAAACACGGTATCCACGACCTTCGCTTCGAGGGGCGTCAGCAAGGGCATCATCATGCGAATGCGCGGGCCAACTGCCTTTGTGTCGAAGCTTTCGGAATTCATTCTCTTCCCCTTGTCGCACGATCAATCATCATGGCGATAAGGATTATAAGGCCAGTGGCGAGCAGTTGATAGAAGGCCTGAACATTCATCAACGTCAAACCATTGCGCATGGCACCCAGGATGATGGCACCGAGGATCGTGCCGAGAATGCTGCCCTTTCCACCCATCAAGGACGCGCCGCCGATGGCCGCCGCAGCGATGGCATCCAGTTCCCAAAGGTTGCCGAGAATCGGTTCGGCGGCACCGAGGCGACCGATGAGGATGAGCGAGGCGAGCGAGGCCAGGCCGCCGGAAATAACATAGGCGGTGATCTTGGTGCGGGCTATCGGAACGCCTGCAACATAGGCAGCTTCCTCATTGCCACCAACAGCCATGAGATATTCGCCAATTGGTGTCTTCTTGAGCAAAACCCACGCGGCGATAGCAACAACGGCGACAATGAGAACAGGCGTCGGAATGCCAAACAGATTGCCGTTGAAGAGCGACCGGAACCCTGTGGGGATACCGAGAACCGGGTTACCGCCCGTATAGATCAGCGCGATGGCGCGGTATGTGCTGAGCGTTCCGAGCGTGACGATGAAGGGTTGCAGCCCGACATAGGCCACAAGACCGCCATTGATAAATCCGCAGAGGACGCCAACGCCGAGACCTGCGAGAATGGCGAGCGGGATCGGCGTGCCAGCCACGAGAAGGCTGGCCGTGACAACGGCGGAAATAGCAGCCGTTGGCCCGACCGACAGATCAATGCCGCCTGATATGATGACCAGCGTCATGCCGAGAGCCAGACACGCATTGATGCTGGATTGCTGGAGGATGTTGACGAGGTTTCGCTCCGACAGGAAGCCCGGAACGAGAGCGGCGAATACTGCCATGATGACGATAAGGCCGATCAGCGTTCCGGCATCGCGCAGCGAAAACGAGAAAAGGCGGAAGGCCGGGGCGGAGTTGGCGGGTGCGTTGGAAGTGCTGGTCATGGGTTGTCCTGTTAGTTTACACGGGCCGCGCAAGGCGCGCGTCATCCGCGTCGGCATTCGCCCCTGGAATGGCATGCGCGACAATCGCGCTTTCGCTCAGCTGTTCTCGCTCAAGGGTCGCGGCAATCCGCCCTTCGCGCATGACCAGCACACGATCTGAAAGGCGTATGACCTCCGGAAGCTCGGAAGAGACGACGATGATCGAATGCCCCTCGCGGGCGAGGTCTTCAATGAGGTGATAAATTTCAGACTTGGCCCCGACATCAATCCCGCGTGTCGGCTCATCAAACAGCAGAATTTGTGACTTGGCCGCCAGCCAGCGGGCAATGATGGCCTTCTGCTGGTTGCCGCCGCTGAAGAGGCGGATCGGGCGATCTAGCTGGAAGGGGCGAAGATTGACGCGCTTCAGCAGATCCTTTGCCGTGGCACGCAGCCTGGAATTGCTGATCATTCCACCCGATGAGAAGCTGCCGAGGGACGCCAGCGCCATGTTGGTGGCAACGGGGCGAAGGGGTATGATGCCCTCACGTTTTCGCTCTTCCGGCACCAGCCCGATGCCGGCGGCAATGGCATCACGCGGATTGGCGAAGCTTTGCTCCTTGCCGTCAATTCTGATCGTTCCTGCACTTAAGCGGTCGGCTCCCGCCAGCAGGCGTAACAGTTCCGTGCGACCGGAGCCGACAAGCCCGGCAATGCCGAGGACTTCGCCCTTGTGCAAATTGAAGGACACATCGCGAATTCTGGTGGCTGAGGAAAGGTTTCTGGCTTCAAGCTTGACGGTGCCGGTGACGAAGGAATTATGCTCTTCCTGCATCAATTCACGACCGACCATCTTGGCGATCACGTCCTTTTCCGAGACCTTGGCAAGATCAACAATATCCACCAGCTTTCCATCGCGCATAATGCTGGAGCGTTGGCAGATGCGGAACACCTCATCCATCTTGTGTGAAACATATATGATGGAAACGCCGCTTTGCGACAGGCTGGCAATGACCTCTGCCAGACGATCAAACTCGCTCGGTGTGAGGCTCGATGTCGGCTCGTCCATGGCGATGACCTTCGCCTTGTCGAGAAGCGCGCGGCCGATTTCCACGATCTGACGCTGCGCGACTTTCAGCGACGATATCGGCGCGGAAGGGTCAATGGTTTTGTCAATCATCGAGAGGGCCTCGGCTGCGCGGGCTTCCTGTTCACGACGGGAAACGAACATGCCGCCCATATGGGTCAGCGAATGGCCGAGAAACATATTCTGGGCGACGCTCAAATGCGGCACCTGCTGAAGCTCCTGATGGATCATCGCGATACCGGCAGCGCGTGCATCCATCGGCTTCTTGAAGGCAACCGCCTCGCCATCGACGAAGACGGTGCCGGATGTGGGGCGAAACACGCCCGACAGGATGCGCAGAAGCGTGGATTTGCCTGCACCGTTCTCGCCGAGAAGTCCGTGGATCTCGCCGGGGGCAACGTCAAAGGAGACATCCGTCAGCGCGTTGACGCCGGGAAAACTCTTGGAAATCGTCTCGAATCTCAGTCGTGGCGTCATCGTTCCACCTCTCAGGCTGGTGGGGAGGACGGCAAAACCGGCCTCCCCTGAGCATGCATTACTTGGCAGTCTTGGCATCTTCCATCAGCACGGCGCGCACATCGACGCCCTCGCCCTGATAGCGGCTGAGATTATCTGCGGTGATGAGGGCCTGCGGTGTGGCAACAACGCGCGGCAGCTTTTGACCAGCAACGAGGCGCAACGCGGTTTCGAGTGCGACTTCGCCTGTCAGAACAGGGAAACTATCCACGGTGCCGGTGAGTTCGCCTGCCTTGATCGACGCATAGGCATCGGAGATACCATCGGTGCCGAAAACCGCGACCTTGCCTGCAAGTCCGGCTGCCTTGACGGCTTCGACGATGCCAAGCGCCATGCCGTCATTATTGGCGTAGAAGCCAATCAGATCAGGGTGCTGGTTCAAAATGTTGGTCGCAGCATCATACGATGTCTGACGATCCCAGTTGCCGGGAACGCTGGCGACGACCTGGAACTTGCCGCCTTCGCTGATGGTCGACTTGAAACCATCGGTGCGCTGGACGGCGGCATAAACGCCAGCCTGGCCTTCAACGATGGCCACTTTGCCGCCTTCTGGGCGGTTCTGGATGAACCACTTGGCGACGCGCACACCATTGTCACGCTGCACGTTACCGACATAATGCTCGGCCTGCGGAATGACGGCGTCATTGACGTTGACCACCGGAATCTTGGCGGCCTTCGCCTGTTCGATAACCGGCTGCAGGTTGGCATCCGTCTGCGGTGATACGAGCAGCACGTTATAGCCCTGCGTGATCATGCCTTCGGCAATCGTCAGTTGCCCCAGCTGGTCGCCCTCGCTCTGAGCAGCCTGATAGGCAACGGGAACGTTGACCTTCTTGCCGAAGGCTTCGTAGCCCAGCCCAAGCGAACGCCAGTATTCATTGGTCAGCGTCTTGGAAACCGCACCGGCCTTCGTGCCCTCTGGCAGCTTGGGGAATGGGCCAAGCTTGGCTTCGAGCTGCGACCAGTCCATACGGTCCTTTTCCGTGTCGGAATTGAGCGGTGCAAGCTCCTGCGCAAAAGCGGCGCTGAACAGGAAGCTGGCGGCAAGGCCGGCAGCCATTGTCGTTTTCAAAAAGGTCTTCATCGGTTTCCTCCCGGATGGTTATTTTCGGCAAGCCTTCGGCCTGCCTTTGGTGAAAGGTTCAAATTTGGGGAATGTCAGCGGTATTGGTTCAGCCGAGCATGAGTTCCTGAATGACCGCCTGTGCTGAGACGGCGTCCTGACGCTCTACCGCGCCGGACAGGCGATTATCCTGCTCGATACGATCAACGATTTTCAGCATCCGCTTCACGGTCTGTATGTTCACTTCGCATTCGTGAACTGGGTCGAGGCCCGTCATGTCAGGGAAAGTGTCGAAATAGATCGCGCCATCATAACCGTCCTTGCGGATTTGGCGCAGCAGCTCGATCGTCTGCTGGGTATGAACAGCGCCAACCATCAGGCCATCGTCACGCTTGGCGTAACCATCATTCAGGTGCACACCGAGAACGCGGCTGTATCGGGCAATCAGTGCAGCGGCAAAAGCTGGCTGTTCGTCGGCATAGAGAACATGGGCAAAGTCCAGCGTTACACCCAGATTGGGCATGTCCACATCCTTGATGGCCAGAAGCGTGGTCGCACAATCGGGCATCAGGCTATAGGAACGCGGCTCGTTGGGCTTGTATTCAATGCTGACCAAGCAATCCGGATCATGCGCGCAAACTTCACGAATTCCATCGATCTCGTGTTGCCAAAGCGTGTGATAATCGGCCTGGAAGGCATAATCGAAACCATCTTGCCCCAGCCACAACGTCATCAGATTGCTGCCAGCGGCGCGGGCGGCGTCGATGCCCTTCTTCGTCAGATCGATTGCTTCACGCCGCACGGCAGCGTCTGGATTGGTGAAAGCGCCAATCTTGAAAGCGGGATTGGTGTAATAGCGCATGGCAAAACCGTTGATCGATAGCCCAAGATCACCAATCTGCCGCGCAAGAAGTGCCGGATCATCGGCGACATGGTCAGGATAGTTGAGGTCGAGATCCGTCAGACCCTCAACCTTCGCAGCGCGTTTTGCCATCTGCAACATGGTCGGCTTTCCGGAAAGATCTGGCCACTCGGCAGCAGGCTTGGAGGCAAAGGAATTCAGTCGGGTGGCGAATTTCAATGGGGTCACGGTCTTGCTCACTTCGATCGTCGTTGATGCAACTTCACAAATTAAAATGTTTTTGTAAAGCTTAATATGTTGTCCAGCGCATTAATTTGGCTTGAAAATGCTTTTTTTCGAGCGCGTCGCGCAATCTTCAGACGCGCGAAAGCGTGCCGCCGGGTGTGCGGCAGCCACGCATGATCAGGCAAATGCATTCTATTCAGTACGCCACCAGAATTCGGTGACGTCAGCGCGCCATTGCGGCTTCGATTTCAGAAAGCGTCGGCATTGCAGGAGCCGTGCCGCGCCTTGTTACGGCAATACCAGCTGTTGCGCATCCAAACCGGACGGCCTCTAGCCGGTCTGTACCCCGCGAAAGCGCGGCTGCGAAACCACCAACGAAGGCGTCTCCAGCTCCGGTCGTATCGATGGCAGGACCGCATGAGATGGCTGGGACATACACGGACTGTTCCGCCGAATGAAACAACACGCCACGCGCACCGAGCGTGATGATGGCCGCGCCGACACCTCGGGACAGGAAAATGTCTCCCGCCCGTTTGGCATCATCAAGCGTATCGATTGGAAAACCAACGAGCGTTGCAGCTTCCGTTTCGTTGGGGACAATAAAATCGCACACACGGTAGATCTCGTCTGGAAACGCTTCAGCCGGTGCGGGATTGAAAATGGTTGTGACGCCAGCGGCACGGGCAATCTCCAGCGCAAGCTGCGCGGCACTGGCGGGTTGCTCCAACTGCGTGACGAAGACTGCCGACTGCGTGATCGTGTCCCGCGCCTCTTCGACGTCATGGACATCAATCAGGCCCGCCGCTCCCGGATAAACTATGATCGCGTTTTCACCCGTCTTGTCGTTGACGTAGATGAAGGCAGCACCGGTGGGCTGATGGTCGAGAACAGTGATTTTTGTGCGGACGCCAGCCTTTTCATAGGTTTTTAGCGCGAGATCGCCAAAGGTATCATCACCGATCTTCGAGATGAACGTCACCTCGGCACCCGCCTGTGCTGCGGCCACCGCTTGATTGGAGCCCTTTCCGCCCGGACCGACGGAAAAGCCGCTGCCGGTGATGGTTTCGCCTATGGCTGGCATACGCGGCGCGAGATAGGCCGTATCAGCAACAAAAATGCCAAGGATGGAAACGCCAGACTTCATACCAGACCTCATTTTACGGCGCCTGCGGTGAGGCCCTTCACAATGTAACGCTCAAGGAAAACGCCAACAAGGATTAGCGGCATGATGGCCGCCGTGGCAATAGCTGCCATGGACCACCAGTTAATGCCCTGTGAACCCGTCTGGCTCGCAACCATGACCGGCAATGTTTTGGCATTCGAACTCGTCAGGAGTGCAGCGAAGAAATACTCGTTCCAGCACAGGATAACGGACAGAATGAACGCCGCGACCATGCCCGGAAGCGCGATGGGCAGGACGATGCGCATGAAGGCGCCCCAAATGGAGCAGCCATCCACCAGCGCAGCCTGCTCAAGCTCGACCGGTATCGTGTCAAACTGGTCGCGCATGATCCAGATGACGATCGGTAGCACCATCAGCGTATAGACGAGGATCAATCCGACCAGCGTATCGAGGAGCATCAGGTGCTTGTAAAGGACCAGAAACGGCATGGCCAGAACGACCGGCGGCAGGATGAGCTGCGACAGGAAGAAGAATGAGATGTCCTTGTTCTTCATCCAGAGGAACTTGTAGGAAAAACGGCTGAGGCCGTAGGCTGCCAATGAGCCGATGACCACTGCAAGGAACGACGCCCCGGCGGATGCGACGATGCTGTTGTAGAAACGGCGGATAAATTCATCCCGAACAGTGGATTGGGCAAAAATCGTATCCGGTGAAAGACCTAGGGAGCGCCAGCCTTTCCAGTCAGGTGTAAAATCCACGAAGGGAATGAGGTGCCCCTGCGTCACATTCACAGCCGTCTTGAAGGATGTGGTGATCGTCCAGTAGATCGGAAACAGCGAGACGAACGCCCAGAAGACCAGCGCCGCATAGATCAACAGACTGCTGGTCAAAAACTGCGGACGGCGCGACCAGAGGCTTGGGCGTGTCGTGGATGGTTCAACCTGTGTTGCCATGAGATTCAGCCTCAATTGTCGCGTTGCATCCACCGGCTCGCCCCTTTGAGGATGAGCGCGACGAAAATGATGATGATGACGAGATAGAATTCCGCAAGCATCGTGCCATAGCCGACATTCGAGCGGTCTCTATATTCGCGGAAGATAAAGCTCGACACGGTATCCGTCGCCCCACCTGGCCCGCCAGCGGTGACGTTGATGACGATATCGGCAAGCTTGAGCTGGAAGATGATGCGCAGGATGATAACGGTGATGCTGACCGGCAGCATGAGCGGAAAGGTGATTTCCTTGAAGCTCTGCCAGCCGGACGCGCCATCCACCTTCGCGGCTTCCTTGATTTCAGAAGGGAGGGCCTGAAGGCCAGCAAGCAGCAGGATCATCATGAAGGGAATGGACACCCAGGCATCCATGGCCATGATCGAAGAACGCGCGAGCCACGGCGTGGAGAAGAAAGCCGGATTATCCCAGCCCAGATGGCGCGCAAGCGTGGCGGCCGGGCCGAACCGGTATTCCATCAACGACTTGCCAATCATCCAGCTGACAGCAACGGGGCTCAGCATCAGCGGCAGCAGGAAAGCGACGCGGAAGAATTTGCGCGCCTTGATTTCAGCGTTAAGCAGCAGCGCCAAACCAAACGCGATGGCATATTGCACCAGAACCGACAGAACATAGAAGACCATGTTCAGCATGGCATTCCAGAAATACCGGTCTGCAAACAGGGTGCGCAGATTGTCGAGACCATTAAAACGGCGACCGGCAGCGGCACTGAGGTTCCAGTCCGTAAAGGCGATGTAAAGGCCGAAGACAGTCGGAAACACGACCATGGCGACGGTGAACAGAACCGCCGGAAGCACGAAGGCGGCCCGCTGGCCCGCCTCACCGCGGATCAATATCTGAGCGGCGCAAAGCGACGTTGCCCAAATGATGTAAGCATAGAGCAGCGGCTGCCAGCTGACGAAACCGAGCGCGGTCCAGCCCGCAGCGTCGGATATCTGCAAAGCGAGCACGGTGAAAAGCAGGATAGTAGCGGCCACTAGCAAGAGCTTGCCGCGTTTGGCAGCACTTGCCTGTACAGGCGCCTGCCCCACGGGCTGCAAAGCTGGCGTTATCGTATGCGACATGGGCAAACCTCAAGGCTGGAAAGCCGTCTTCAAGCGGTCTTTGCTCAGGCGGCACGTGATTGTGCCGCCTGAGACAATGGTTTCAGGGATCACACACCGAGAGACGCCTTGTAGAGCGCGATCTGCTTTTCTCGGCCCAACTGGTCGGTGATCTTTTCCCAAGCAGCGGCAATGGCATCTGCACCTGCCTGTGCCGTGGCCTGTCCGGCAAACACCTTGGCGAGTTCATCCTCCGCCACGCTGTAATACTGGAAAATACCCGGTATGCGTGGCTCGATGGCAGCGTTGGGGTGGTTGTAGGAGTTGGACTGGGACGCGAGATAGCTCGAGATGAACGCCTCGTCATAGCCCGCGGCAACCCATTCCTTGATGTTGAACTGGCTCTTGCGATAGCACTGGAAGCCGGATGGATAGGCAGCGGTCCACAGCGCGATATCCTTGCCGCCGAGATGAGCTGCGGCACTCCAGGCCGCCTTTTTCTTTTTCTCGTCGCTATCGACCCGGGCCATGACATAGACGCCCCAGCCGAGATAGGCCATGTTCGGCGCATAGTTGGGGCCGCTGGCAAGCGTGTCCCATTTGCCGGTCTTGGCATTATAGACATCATCAGAACCCGGCAGAATATCAAAGCCGATGGTCTCGCCGATAACGGATGTATCGCTGGTGCGTGCAGCCGCACCCACGTCACCCCACCAAGAAACCATGGAACCGGTGCCAGCCAGAAACTGCTGGAATGCCGCCGTGCCTGGATCGGCGTTGAGCTGATCGCCCGCTTCCGATGGCAATGCCTCGATCACGTCCTGAATGGCGCGCACCCAGGCAGGATTGTTGATGCGTGGCTTCATCGTATCGGTGTCGAACAGCCAGGCCTTGTCATCCGGATGCTTGGCATAAGCCGTTGCGCGGCTGCCGAGGAAGTAGAAGCCAAAACCGCCCCACGCCTTTGGCGAATCGAGATAGCCAATGGCATCTGTGCCGCCAATCTTCTTGCCCTTGAGGAACTTGGTAACTTCCTGGACCTTCTGCCATGTCTTCGGCACGCCCCACTCGCCCTTATGGCCTTCGTCTTTCCAGGCCTTGGCCAAATCTGGGTCGGTGAAATAATCCGTGCGATAGTTGAAGTTGTGGCAATCGCCATCGACAGAAACGCGGTAGGTCTTGCCATCCCAGGTTCCGACGGGCGCCTTCAGGTAATCGACGTAATCATCCATGTCGATCTGGGTTTTGACCCAGTCCGGCATTTCCGAAGCCAGTCCCCTGCCACAGACATCGCCTTCGAACGGCGCGCCCATCTCAAGAAGGTCGAAATCAACAGTGCCGGTGGCAATGGCCTGCTGAAGACGTGGGTTATAATCGGCCTGCGCCAGATCGATCCATGTGATCTTGGCACCGGTGTAATCTTCCCAGGGCTTGAGAAAGCCACGGAACAGAACGTTGTGTAGGTTCTGGTTGTTCAGCCCCATGAAGGAAAGCTCGACACCGGCGAATTCGCCTTGCTTTACGGTTTTCTTGGTGGCTTCAAGGCACATCTCGCCGACCTTTTGCCAGTCGGCATCGGTTGGGGAGCCCTTGCCGACACCCGGCACCTGCAAAATCTGCGTGCGCAAGGATGCGTCCTGCGCGTAAGCCGCACCGAACGGGCCGAGCATACTGCCCGCAGCCGCCACGGCACCAAGGCTTGCGCCTGTCTTCAACATGGCGCGGCGGCTCAGGCCGATCGCCATCATTCTCTCGAAATCGCTGACTTTCATGCGGTTCTCCTCCCGTTGATGTGGCGTCGTCACCGTCTCCTCACGGTGGCGACCAGAAATTCTAGTCCAGCCTCAACCCGCTTTCTCCATCGAAGAGATGGACCAGCGCGACATTTGGCGTCATCGCAATCGTGCCGCCTGCGGGCTCATCCACCCGGTCGCGGAACACACCAATGATCTTCTGTTGGCCGATTTTGGCAAATATCTGCGTTTCCGAGCCGGTTGATTCCACCACCGTAACCTGTGCCTCAACAGCGCCACCCAGCGTGAAATGCTCAGGCCTGATGCCGTAAAAGGCAGATTTTCCGTCGGAACCATCAGGAACACGTGAGAGCGGCAGGCGAATTCCATCATCGGTCTCGAAATAGGGTTCTGCGGCGCTACGGATGTGGCCCTTGATGAGGTTCATGGACGGAGACCCGATGAACCCGGCAACGAAGGTGTTGGCGGGCTTGTCATAGAGCGTCAGGGGTGAACCGATCTGCTCGACACGGCCATCACGCAGCACGACGATGCGGTCGGCCATAGTCATGGCTTCCACCTGATCATGCGTCACGTAAATCATAGTCGTGGCTAAGCGCCGCTGCAACTCCTTGATCTCGGCGCGCATCTGCACGCGCAGCTTGGCATCGAGGTTGGACAGCGGTTCATCGAACAGGAATACCTTGGGATCGCGAACGATTGCACGACCCATGGCAACGCGCTGACGCTGACCACCAGAAAGCTGGCGGGGATAGCGAGCGAGATAGGGTACAAGGTCGAGGATCTCGGCCGCTCTGCGGACACGAGCATCGATATCAGCCTTGGTCTCACCCCGCATCTTGAGTGCGAAACCCATATTTTCGGCAACGGTCTTGTGCGGATAAAGCGCGTAGCTTTGAAACACCATCGCGATGTCTCGGTCTTTGGGTGGCAGGTCGTTGACCACCTTGCCGTCGATCTGGATATCTCCGAACGTAATCGGCTCCAGCCCCGCGACCATGCGCAGAAGCGTCGATTTTCCGCAACCGGACGGCCCCACCAGAACGACGAACTCGCCGTCGGGTATTTCAACGGAAACGCCATGGATAACGGTCAGGCTACCATAGGCTTTTCCGACATTGACGATATTCATCGATGCCAAAAGCGTTTCTCCTCCCACGGTGCCGCGCACTCCTCGCGACATTGCGTCTTCCTCGTCCGCCAGCGGGTGCAGCTCCTCGCTGCACTGCCAAACATATATCCTTGGAAGGACGTCATCCGTCCATCAGACTTCACACATATCTATGCCGTTGTAAACTGTCGCTTTACCAAAGCCTCAGTTATTTCTGAAAGTGTCAGTTCAGACCGGACAAACCGATGCGCATATCAGCAATACTTGATAAATCAGGCAATCAGGGCGTGAGATCAGGTCCTTCTTCATTTGAGTTCATTGTCAGCATTACAAATTCGCGCTAAGTCGTGAAGAAGACAGTCGCCAATCCCGGGAGGAGAACGCAGTGCTCAAAGGGATAGACCCTATTATCAACGCTGACCTGATCCACGCCCTCATGCTGATGGGACATGGCGATCAACTGGTTTTATGCGACATCAACCACCCCGCGCAGACCATTGCGCGGCAAACGACCTATGGTCATCTTATTGATGTTTCCGGCTGTGGTTTGGAACGTGCTGCTGAAGCGATACTCAAGCTTTTCCCGCTGGACACATTTGTCGCAGCGCCAGTGAAGCGCATGCAGGTGGTTGGCGACCCAGAGGGGCAAGTTCCAATTTTTGCAGTGATGCAGGATGTCGTTGATCGGGCTGAGAGTCGGCCTATCGCCATCGAGGCACTGGAGCGTTTCGCATTTTACGAGGCGGCCAAGAAATCCTTTGCGATTGTGCGAACATCCGATCCCGGCCCCTATGGCTGCTTCATTTTTAGTAAGGGCGTTATCTGAGCGGCGTCAGGTCGAGGAGGGAAATATAGTCGCATGAAGCTGGCACGATGATGTGCCAGCCGCAGGTGTATTTGCTTTGCTTTCAGACAAGCGCAGTTTGCGGCTTGCCCAACGTTGCAGTCCGTCATGGTTTCATCCGTGACGTATGCCCTATTTGAACGCAGCCGGAAGCCAAAGTGATAGGGCGGGAATATAGGTCACCAATAACAGCACTACGATGCCTGCACCATAGAAAGGCCAGATGGACCGCATTGCCTCCCAGACGGTAATCTTGCCAACAGCACATGCCACGAACTGCACACCACCGACCGGGGGCGTATTGAGGCCAAGGCCGTAGTTCAGAATCATGATCACGCCGAAATGGACCGGATCGACACCGTAGGCTGTGGCGATGGGGAGGAAAATCGGCGTCGTGATGATGATCGTCGGGCCCATATCCATGAAGGTGCCCAGAACCAGCATGATGACATTGAGAAGCAACAGGATCACGATAGGGTTGTCAGAAAGCGTCTGCATCCAGATAACGAGCGTGGTTGGCACCCGCAGAAACGCCATCAGCCAGGAAAATGCCGCAGCGCAGCCGATGATGAGCAGAACCATGGCAGTTGTGCGCACAGCGCCCATGGTGGCGTGAACGAAGTCCTTCCAGCTAAGCTGACGATAGATGAGCGTGGTGACAAGAAGGGCATAGATAACAGCGACGCAGGAGCTTTCCGTTGCTGTAAATATTCCTGAACGCACGCCGCCAAAGATGATGGCGATGAGCAGCAGACCGGGAATGGCGGCAGCCAGAAGATGGAGCGCGACCATGACGCCTGGAAAGGGTTCGGTTGGATAGCCGCGTTTGCTGGCAACGATATAGGCAGTGATCATCAGCACGCCTGCAAACAACAGACCGGGGATGACGCCAGCGGTAAACAGGTCGGCAATGGAAATCTTGCCGCCCGCAGAAATCGAGTAGATGATCATATTGTGGGATGGCGGTAGCAGCAGTGCAATCAACGCTGCCATCGAGGTGACGTTGACGGCGTAATCGGCACCATAACCGCGCGCCTTCATCTGCGGAATCATCAAGCCACCGACCGCTGCGGCTTCAGCCACGGCAGATCCCGAAATGCCCCCGAACAGGGTGGATGTGACGATGTTGACCTGGCCGAGCCCCCCGCGAAGGTGCCCGACGAGCGATGCCGCAAAGGCGACAATGCGCCCGGCAATGCCACCGCGAACCATGAGGTCGCCCGAGTAGATGAAAAAGGGGATGGCCAGCATGGAAAAGACACTCATGCCGGAATTCATTCGCTGGAAAACCACCAGCGGCGGCAGGCCCATATATGCGACTGTCGCCAGGCTGGAAATGCCAAGACAAAATGCGATTGGCGTGCCGATCAACATCAGCAGCGTGAAGCTGCCAAACAGGATCCAGAGTTCCATCGTGTTATTTCCCCTTCACGACGTTGGATGAGTTTTTGTGGGCAAGATCGGCCGCGTCTTTGCGAACATCTGCGATGTTTTCGAGTTCGACTGCGATTTCCGTCGGCGCCATCTCATCAAGCGCTTCGTCGACCGGCAGGTTCATCGCCCGAGCAACGATGCGCTCCAGAGCAAAAATGCAGATCAATACCCCGCCGCCCACAAGAGGTGCATAATCCCACGCGCCTGAGATACCGAGCGCTGGCATGATGGTGTTCCAGGTCAACATAACCAGGCTGATGCCGTACCAGATCATACCAATGCCGAAGGCAAATATGACGACATCCGAAATCATCCGCAGCCATTTCTTCCCGGCTTTAGGAAGGACATATAAAAGGACGTCAAAACCCATATGGTTGTTCTCACGCACACCGACGGCGGCACCGAGAAAGATAAACCAGCTCATGAGAATGACGGCACCCGGCTCGCTCCAACTTGGGGAGTCGTTCAGGACGTATCGGCAAAAAACCTGCCACGCGACGATTGCAGTCATGAACACAAGGCCGATACCCGCAATGTAAAGAACCAGCGTGTTCAATCTTGTGAGAATTGGGAGGCTCGATTTGAGATGGGTAGACATGAAGATGCCTCCTGACCCTTCTGATGCTGAGAAAGGGCCCGACTAAAATGTCTGGAATGATGGCAGTTAGGTTCGACAAACACCCTGCCTGCTGAACTGAAAGGCAGGGTGTTCTCTCGGCTTACTTGGTAGCCTGAACGTCGGCGACAAGCTTTTTCAGCACGTCGTCTTTGACGTGCTTTTCGTAAACCGGCTTCATGGCGTCGATGAAGCCCTGCTTTTCGACTTCGTTGACAGCCACGCCCGCCTTTTCGATGGTCGCGCGCGACTGTGCTGTCTTTGCGGCCCACAGCTCACGCTGCTTGGCTACGCTGTCCTTCGCGGCCTGCTTGAAGATGGCCTGATCTTCTGGCGTCAGCTTGTCGAACGCAACCTTGTTCATGACGAAGACCTCTGGGAGGATCGTGTGCTGATCAAGCGAGTAGAACTTCGCAACTTCATAGTGCTTTGCGGTATCGTAACTTGGGAAGTTGTTTTCAGCACCGTCGATCACGCCTGTCTCGACAGACGAATAGACTTCGCCATAGGGCATAGGCGTTGCGTTAGCGCCGAGCGCAGTGGCCATATCGACAAAAATGTCGGACTGAATGACCCGGAATTTCAGGCCCTTCATATCTGCAACCGTTTTGATCGCCTTTTTGGAATTGTAGAAGGAGCGTGAGCCGGAGTCGTAGAAAGCCAGAGCCACCAGGCCAGCAGGCTCGAAAGCAGCCTTGATCTGTTCACCGATAGGGCCGTCCATAACCTTGTGCATATGGTCTTCTGAACGGAAAATATAGGGCAGAGCCGGAATGATGGATTCTTTCACAGTTCCGTTGAACGGTGCCATGGACACCCGATTGAGCTCGATAACGCCCGATCTGACCTGTTCGATTGTATCTTTTTCTTCGCCCAATTGTGCGGAATGGTAGATTTCAACTGAGTAACGACCGCTAGTGCGTTCTTTAACCAGTTGGCTGAAGTATTTCACACCTTCTACGGTTGGATAACCGTCTGGGTGGGTGTCTGACGACTTCAGAACTGTTTGCGCCCACGCCGAGCTGAGTGCAAGTGTGGACACCAGCGCGGCGCCCGTGAGCAGTTTGGTGATATAAGACATTTCCCCTCCCATGGCGAAAACAGGTTCGCCGGTGCTGCGATTTCCCCACCGAAAAGCACCGGCGAAATCGCCGGCAAAGAGCTTCTATTTGGAGCAGTCAGCCAATCCTCCATCGGCTGGGAAATTTCATACTGTTGTTCAGATATCGTGTCAACATATCTCTAAGTATAAGATATATGATGACTAGGGGTTATTCGTATGTCATCGAGGCGTCGGAGAATGGGGAGCTTGCCACTTCAAATTGTTGAAATGCGCGACAAATCCATCAAAGCTATTCGTCTGTGGCTTCAGTTTTGCTTAGCGCGTCTCATTGGCATACGATCTATGAGGTCGAATATTTCTACATCACTGACGACCTTCTCGCTACGAAGTTTGATGCCGCCATCCATGCCGACGAGAACGACCTGAAACCCGTCATTTTTGATATCAGCATCCGTCCTCAAATCCGCTGATTTCAGGGCGGGCGCGTCGCCATAGACTGCGCGGGCCTCGACTTCGGAAACCCTGATGACGACCATGTCTCTTTCGTCAAGCTCGGCCTTCTGGCGCTTGAGTATTTCAATCTGCTGAAGCAGCGTTTGATCAACCGCGCTGCCGAACACTAGAACCACGCGGTTCTTCCAGGCGAAATCCTTAAGGCTATCCATTGCGAACACCTGTGATGAGGAGAGTCCGATGAGAGACGCTATGAGAATTCGTTTCATATGACGGACCTCCCGTTGATCTCCTATTTATACGCGAAGTTGGTCAACGTCGGTCATCACGATCGTGTTTTAGAAACTTCTTGGACCCGAGTCCGGCCGGCACGACCAGCGCCGGTGAAGCCCATGCAGCTTGTTTAAGACCCCGAGGGTCGAATGCTTAACATCGCCAGCTGCAAGTCGATGCAGGACAACTCCGTGCTACGCTTCGATGCACAAGATGCTTCCAGTTGTTGAAAAATCCCTTATACACAAGACTGATAGTGAATCGGTGTCGCTTGGGCGCATTAAACATGACGTTTTATCTGCAAACATTTGGCCAACTGCAGCTCTTCGACTCGCAGGACGAAGCTGTTTCTTTCCCCGAGAAGGGTCTTTTGATCCTAGCCTATCTCCTGACAGCGCCAGAGGGCTCGGCTCATCGCACGACGATGGCCCAGTTTTTATGGGGCGATGAAAACAGGGAAGTTTCGCTCGTCAATTTGCGCTCAACCATTTCAAGAATCAAATCCCGGCAAGAAGAGCTTGGGGCCGATTTTCTTTCCTTTACCGGTAGCACAATTTCTCTTGGTCAAACGACGGTCGCCTGCGATCTGCTCTCGCTTCACAAGACGGATTCTGAAGACCCCCTCACCTGGCTGGGACGGCTTGTTGCGCTTTTCAACCGGACGTTCCTTGCAGCCGTGAACTGCCAGAGTCGCGAGTATGATGTTTGGCTGATACAGCGCAAAATTTACCACAGCGCCCTTCTTAAGGGGCTGTTGAAGGAAACGTCGAACTCAGCAAGAACACCCAAGGAAGAGGAGATCATTAAAAATGCCGCGATTCTCATCTTTCATACGGAGCCGGAAAATCCAGATACGCTTAAATTCCTTGTGCAGATATTCAATGCAGAGGAGGAAGTTGAGTATTTTCGGAAGCATCTTGAGCAGCGGAAACAGTCACTTTCCCGAGGCCTCGGTTATCTAGGCGCCAGCTCCGATGCAAATCCTGCAGAGACCGTTGCCCCAAAGGATTGGACCGAGCCGCTTTCTGCATCGACCAGAACCACGCCCGACGATCTCTTCAAGCCCGAAGAGGCCCTGAAAAGCGCCGTTCCTCGCCTCGCCTTGTTACCTCCCACGCACCACCATCTTGATCCGATGGTCGCAGTGGTCGCATCGTCATTGATCGAGGATATCACAATCGGGTTCTGCGCCCTGAATAGCCTTGAGATCATTGCTCCTCATACCGCAGTTCGGATCGGCAAAACATCAGAAGACAAGCCGAGCGTGTTTGAACGCTATGACATAACCTATGTGCTGGACACCCGGCTGAGCAGTCTGGAGACTGGTGGCCTATCGCTGTTTGTTCAGCTCACATATGTCAACAGCTCCGAAATCGTCTGGGCTGAGCGCTACAACCTCGAAAGCCTCAACCTGATAGACCGCCGTCGCGACCTGTTGCGGCAAATTACACTTTCGGTATCTGGACGAATTGAAAGCCATCAGATCACCCGTCCATATTTTGAGCGAAGCGCGGCTGCCTATCATCGATATCTTATCGGCCGCCACTATCTCAACCGCCTGACGCTTCCAAATCTGCGCCGTGCGCGAAAGGAGTTGAGGGGCGCCCTACAGGAAGACTCAAACTTCGCGCCGGCCTTGAGTGCCATTGCACGCACCTATTCGAAGGAATGGCTTCTAACCGCGCGTGGAGATATGGACCTGCTGGAGACCGCTTCGGAATACGCGACGCGTGCGATCGACGCGCGGCGTGACTTTGCAGATGGATACCGGGAACTGGGCGTTACAAAGCTTCTCATGGGTGAGCTTGAGGAAAGCGTAAGGACCCTGGAAGTGGCGGAGACGCTTAGCCCCCATTACGCTGACATTATCGCAGACCATGCCGACACGTTGAACCATTTTTCACAGCCAGATCTTGCGTTGCAAAAGCTTGAACGTGCGATGGAACTGAACCCCCTTGGCCCTGACTCTTACTTATGGACCGCAGCAGGAGCCAGCTATAGCCTCGGCAAGTTCAATGATGCCCTCGGCTACATCGAAAAGATGGTGGACGGCGACCTTGCCGATCGGCTTTCTGCCGCAAGTTGGGCCATGCTTGGCGACGAAAAAAAGTCTCGTTTCTTCGTTCGGCGGGCTCTTGAATCGAACCCCCAATTCGATATTGATAACTGGCTGGCCATCGTTCCCTTCAAGGAACAATGGCAAAAGGATATTTACCGGGAAGGTTTAAAGAAAGCCGGTTTTTAGTTATTGGAAAAAAGGAAGTTATTGAAATGGCAAATGTTGTTGTACTTGGCGTAGCAGATAAGCAGGGTCTCTGGGTTGTAGATTTCGATGCTGGAACTGTCACGCCACTGCCAGAACCCACGTCAGGAAATCTGAAGAGCGTCGTTGATCTACGTGCAGTTGGCGCATCGGTCATCAAGGGCGTTGACGTAGCCATCTCGGCAGCATCCGCTGCCGATGTCGCTGCAAGCCACATGGAATAATGATCCAGTTTTCGGTGAGGGGCTGAAAAGTCGGCCCTTCACCATCGACTTCGGTTTGCTAGAGATAGCATATACGGTGCCTGTTTTGGTGTTGGCATTCACACCTTGAAAAACATCAGCTCTTGGCAACTGCATAGATGAGTAGGTCGTGCGAGCCAGCACGAACATTTGTCGTTATATCCTGATTTTTCAGCTCATTCTCATGCGCCGCAAGGGCGCGTTTGGCATGTAGCAGTGGTTTGCATCCGTGCAATTTGGCCACAGCGCTTTTAATAATATCCCGCCTTTTCCGCACCCAGTGTTTTTTTGGTCTGGCTCTAACGCGTCCGCTCAATTAACATGATTAAAAAGATCATGTTAAATTCGCGTCGGATATCGCAACCAGCGTTGTGGTGATCTACGAAAAAGCTGTTGGATGTTGTCGGCTCATGAGTACAGCGTTGTTGCATCTTTTAAGAACGGAGGAGAGCAACCGCCTTTTGCGGTTCTTCCGCCACCGACTGAGAGATCGTGAAGATGCTGCAGACGCGATGCAGGAAACGGCACTGCGGGTTTTGCAGGTCTCCAAGACTGCGTCTATCGAAAACCCGCAGGCCTACCTTTTTCAGATTGCGAAGTCCGTTGCCCGGCTGACTGCTATCAGACAGTCGCGTGAACGGCCGCTGCTGGTGCCGTTGGAAGATGGGCTCGGTGTTGCCTGCGACAGGCCGGATCAGGAGCAGATCGTCACGGGTCGCCAGCATCTGGCGGTGATGGCTCATGAAATAGGTGCTCTTCCCAAACGTTGCCAGGAGGTTTTCGTCCTCAGCCGAATCCATGGATTGCCCAATGGCGAGATCGCAGAACGGCTTGGTATCTCCCGCAACATGGTGGAAAAGCATATTATCAAAGCGTTACTGCAATGCCGCCGGGCGCGGGCAAAAATAAACAGTCTTTAGACGTCAGGCGCTCGCATGTTTTTCACTCGATATATAAGGATGCTGACTAAAACCTGATTGAGAATAGCGATCTTCTATGCGTGACAAGAAAAGCGACAGAACTGAAGCGGGACTAGAAGAACAAGCGGCGCTTTGGGTGGCGCGCATGCATTCGGCAGATGCGTCGCCTACGGATCGTCAGGCATTTCAGGATTGGTTGAGGTTGGATACGTCCCACAAAGACGCCTATGATGACATGGCATCGCTCTGGGGCGACATGCGGGATGTTCAGCTCCCCTCGCCTTCCCATCGGGCACAAAAGTCGCGCCGGGCGGTGCTGACAGCGCTCTGTCTCCTCTGTCTTTTGGGGGGCACAGCCCTCGTGTCTCGACAAGCAGGCGTGATGGACCGGCTTCAGGCCGACCATTACACCTCGGTGGGCGAAACCCGCGTGCTGACGTTGGAGGACGGCACCAAAGTCAGCCTTAACTCCGACACGGCCATCGAAACGCGCTACTCCGACCATGAACGACGCATCGTCCTGCTACGCGGTGAAGCGTTCTTCGATGTTGCGAAAAATCCGCAACGTCCTTTCATTGTCGATAACAATGGCTTGAAGGCACAGGCGCTTGGCACCCACTATTCCGTCCGCGCTGGCAATGGATCATTGCCGCAAGAGGTGCAGGTTGAGGAAGGCGAGGTGGAGGTCAAGACCACGTCCGGCACTGCCAGGCTGGGAGCAGGCGATGTGGTGACGATGGATAGTGACGGAGCCATCGTCCATTCACGACAGGATGTGACCAACAATATGGCCTGGCGTGAAGGAAAGCTCATATTCTCCGGGCAGTCGTTGCGACAAGTACTTCAAATCCTCGCCCAATATCGCCATGGCAAAATTCTTGTTCTTGACGATGAAGCTTCGCGCTTGAGTGTCTCAGGCATTTTCGATCTTCACGACACCGATCAGGCGTTACGCATTCTGGAAAGCAACCTTCCAGTCAGCGTCACGAAGCTCGCTGGCATGGTGGTGCTTGTCCGCTCGCGATAATTTTTTCACAGAGCACGTCAGGAGGTCGGGCCTCTTCTCACTCTAGGTCATCAGAGAGCACTGCGGGCTTGCGCAGTGCGTTTGTTGATCAGGCGTTAAGGGACACGAGAATGATTTTTGCAGAGCGGGCACATAAGAGGCCGTGGCTGGCGACGACGGCGATGATCGGCCTTTCGATAACAACAGTGGCAGGAACGACGCGTGCGCAAGAGCAGACTGCGGCACCTGCCACCGCAACATTATCGGTGCCCGCCGGTCCCCTCGAAAGCGCCATCCTGACCCTTGGTCGCCAAGCCAATCTGCGCATGCTCTACCCCTCCGCGATCACCAAAGGAAAGACAACGGCCGGTGTCAAAGGCCCGCTTAGCGTTTCTGCAGCCGTGACACAGCTTCTGGCCGGTTCCGGCTTGAGTTTCACCATGGCGGGCGCCAACACCGTGCGTATTTTCGATCCCTCCACCACCGCGCAGCAGTCTGGCGTCGCCAATGATGGGTCGACTGTGCTTCAAACAATCGTTGTCGAAGGCTCAGGCACAGGCGGCGTCCCGGGTATTGTCGAAACGCAGGGTTACGTCGCAAAATCTGGCCGCAGTGCGACCAAGACGGATACGCCGGTGGCGGAAACCGCCCAGTCGGTATCGGTCGTTAGCCGGAAACAGCTGGATGATCGGCAGCCGCAAAATGTGACCGAGGCGATCCGCTATACACCAAGTGCGCGCGGCGGCCAGTATGGAGCAGAACCCCGCTTCGATGCGTTCAAGCTGCGTGGCATCGAGCTTACATATACAGGTGTGTTCCGCGATGGCTTGCGCCAGATCAGCAGTCCAAACGGCCTGTTCCGTATCGAGCCTTATGGCGTGGAAGCCCTGACCGTTCTGCGTGGCCCCGCTGCCTCTATCTATGGCGCCAGCAGCTCCGGCGGCATCGTTGATATCATCTCCAAGCGACCAACCGAAGAGACGCTACGGGAAGTAGAGGTGCAATACGGATCCTACGGTCGGGTCCAGGGTGCCTTTGATCTGTCAGGTCCCGTTACGGAAGATGGCTCTGTGCTCTACCGTCTGACGGGTGTCGGGCGCGATGGTCGCAACGAGATCGAAGCGATCAAGGATGATCGTATGTTGATTGCACCCGCAATGACGTGGAAACCGGACGAAGGCACCAAACTCACCGTTCTCGGCGAATATATGGATTCTACAACAGGCGGAACCTGGGGATATATCAATGACGCAAATGGCGCGACGCCGGTCTATGGTGGCGATGCCCGCTTCAATGATTTTACACAGAAGCAATGGCGGATCGGCTATGAACTTGAGCATGAGCTGACAGACACGGTCACACTGCATCACAAGCTTCGTTACTCAGACCTTTCCACCAGCCAAGAATACGCTTTTGGAGGATACCCCGGCGTTGTCTATGAAGACAATAAAGGTCTGGCGACAGATACCTATCTTGAGGCTGAGTTTCAAACCGGCGCTGCACAGCACAAGCTGATCGGCGGCATCGATTACAGCTACATGGAATATGAATCGCGCCAGGGCTACGGTGGCGCTCCGTTCACAAGCAGTTTTACATATGTTCCAGACATAACCGTCTTCCAGAACCAAAAGCAGAATGCCATCGGCGTCTATGTCCAGGATCAGATCGAGATCGATGCCTGGCGAATTGGTCTTGGCTTGCGTCATGATTGGCACGACAGTGAGTATTCGGCGGGGGGTGCGAACTACTCTCGCAACGACAGCGAGACGACATGGCGTGCCTCGATTGGCTATGTCACACCTTGGAATATCATGCCCTATGTCAGCTATGGCACCTCGTATGTGGCAAATCCGGGCGTTATCGTTTCATCGGGTGGGGGCTCATCCCAGGCGGATCCAACCCTTGGAACACAATATGAAGTCGGCTTGAAGTACGAAATACCGGACCAGAATGTTCTCATTTCTGCAGCCTACTTCGATATCGACCAGGAAAACGCGTCTGTTTATGCCTACGACTCAGCCACAAGCCTCAATGTGCTGCGGCAGTTGGATATGCGCTCGCGGGGTGTCGAACTCGAAGTTACCGCCTCGCTGGACAACGGCCTGAGCCTGACGGGCGGTTACTCCTATAATGATGTCAAAATCACCAAGCTGACACCCGAGACTGTGGGTCGACAGCTCAATTCCAGCCCCTATCACATGTTCTCTCTTTGGGTTGATTACGAGGTGCAATCTGGCGCCTTGGAAGGCCTCGGCTTGGGTGCAGGTGTACGCTACGTAGGCTCCAGCTTCGGCAATGATCTTCATACCCCGGTTTTCAACAATGGAGCCCGGACTTTTGTGGATGCCGCAGTTCGCTACGATCTCGGCAAACTGAATGACGCGATGGAAGGGGTGAAATTGCAGGTGAATGCATCCAATCTTCTCAACGAAGTCAATCAAGTGTGCACCACGGGCTTCTGCTACTTCGATGAGGGTCGCAAAGTGGTTGCCAGCCTGAAGTACAGCTTCTGATGATGCCGACCGCCCCTTCCGACATAAAGCCCTCACCGGTCTCCGTCTTTGCTGCGGTGGGCGGTCTATATGTCGGGCAAAGCGTGATTGGAGGACTAACCTTTCTTGGGCTTCCGGCGGTTTTGAGAAGTGCTGGCCTTCCGCTGGATCAGATCGGGCTATTGTACCTGATTGTCCTGCCATGGGCTTTGAAGTTTCTCTGGTCGCCCTTCATAGAACGTTACCGGCTGCCCCGCGTGGGGAAAAACAGGTCGCGGATCATTGTCGGCGCAGGCGTCGGGCTTTGCGCGTGCGGTCTCGTCATCCTCGCCTTCACCGGACCATCACCGGTCAGCACCGCGATTGTCGTGCTCTTCGTCGTCGCTGTGGTGACAGCGACTGTCGATATTGCCTGCGATGGCTATGCGGTCGAGACACTTTCGGCAAAACATCATGGCTGGGCAAACGCCGCTCAGGTCGGCGGCTCTTACCTTGGTTCTGCCATTGGCGCTGGGCTTTTCCTTGTTCTTGTGGATTGGTACGGATGGCGAAGTGCGACACTGGTCATGGCGGTCCTCGTGGTTCTCCTGGCATTGCCCTTCGTTTTCGGTCCTGCCGCCAAGGCAAGGGTTGAGACCCGCGACCAGACGCCATCTATCCGTCACGCGATCGCCAAGCCGCATATCAGAACCGGCCTCCTCATCGCTGCGATCTATGTTGCGGCCCAGAAATGGGGCCTTGCCATGCTGGGGCCTTTCCTCATCGACTACGGCTTTGATCTCGCAACGATGGGAACGTTCAATGGTATCGGAAGCATGATCGTGGGCTTTGGCGGCGCACTTCTTGGGGGGCTGTTGGTGCGCCTTTACGGCTCGTCACGGGTGCTTATCCTGTCGATTGCAGCACAGACCATCTTGCTCTGTGCCTTCGCGGCTTTCAGCCTCCATCGCGATATCGCCGATTGGATTGTCATGACTGTGGCCATCACCAGTTCATCCGGGGTGATGTCGATTGGTTTCGTTGCCCTTTATGCCTGTTTCATGGGTTGGTCTGACCCGCATCAGGCAGGAGTGGATTTTACTCTGTTCCAATGCATGGATGGCATCGTCAGCATGGCGGGTGGAATAGGCGCCGGTGCTATTGCGGAGCGTTTTGGCTATCATACCGCCTTTCTGGTCGCTGCCGGGGTATCCGCCATCGCCGCTCCCGCAATCGCGCTGCTTTCAAGGCGGAGTGCAGCTTTTTCCGCGCCATCATGACACCCACTTAGGCTGTATTCGCCCGCTATTTTTGGTTCGTTTCATAAGCTTGGCTTCCTCGGGACTGAACAGACACGATAAAATCATTTTTTTATTGCCGCGCAACTGTGCGCGCAAATTTCATAGTCCGAAAAGCGCTAAAAAATACTGATTTTACTCTATTATGTCACCAAAATATGCGCCGCTGACCATCCTCTCACTCATTCATATATATTTTACCCGCAAAAATCTGCGAATTTTATACTTGATTCTTTTAGTCACCTTTAAGATAACAATCACCTCAGTCGGAGGCGACAATGGACAATGCAATTTATGATTTTACTGGCGTCGGGCTCGGCCCGTTTAATCTTGGTCTGGCTTGCCTTGCAAAGCCGGTGCCTTGGTTACGGTCCGTTTTTCTCGACCGCAGCCGGGGCTTCAACTGGCATCCAGGCATGCTGCTGGAGAACGCGACCTTGCAGACACCGTTCATGGGCGATCTCGTCACTCTGGCGGATCCCACCAGCCCATTCACGTTCCTTAATTATATAAAAGAGCAGGGCAAAATTTACTCGTTTTACACACGTGAAGACTTTTTCCTTCTGCGCAACGAATACAATCTTTACTGCCAATGGGCGGCTACGAAACTGGACAATCTGAAATTCGGTCATACGGTGAAGGATGTCAGATACGATAAGGCAGCAAGCACCTACAGGCTGACAGTTGCCAACCGTTTGGGCGGAATCAAAAATATAGAAACCCGCAAGCTCGTGGTGGGAACGGGAACATCGCCGTCGATACCCGCCTGCTGCCAAAAGCTGGCTCCGCATATCACCCATTCCTCACACTATATGACGCACAAGAAGCAGCTTCAGGCGCGCAAATCCGTTGTGATCGTGGGAAGCGGGCAGAGCGCCGCCGAGATTTATTACGATCTTCTGTCGGAGATCGACAACCACAACTACAGCCTCGATTGGGTGACACGTTCGCCACGGTTCTTTCCTCTGGACCTGACAAAGCTCAATCTAGAGATGACATCGCCTGATTACGCCCGCTACTTCCATGGTCTGCCCGAGCAAACACGAGACCGGGTTTTGCAGGAGCAGTCGGCACTTTTCAAAGGCATCAATGCCAGCCTGCTGAAGGACATTTACGACCTTCTCTATCGCAAAAGCCTGAAGGGACGTGTCGAGACCAATCTCATTCCCAACAGCGAGCTGATCGATGCGCGCCACGCGCCCGGACGTCAGGAATTTTCTCTGGAGTTTCGGCAACGGGAACAGGACATCACATTCACGCTCCAGCCGGATGCCGTCATTCTGGCCACCGGATACGATTACAAGGAGCCGGAGTTTCTGGGCGGGATTTCCGAGCGCCTCCGGCGCGACAGCAAAGGAAGGCTCGATGTCGGCGCGAATTATGCGGTGGATCATGGGGCAAGCGAGGTCTTTGTTCAAAACCTTGATATTCACACTCACGGCTTCGTTGCGCCAGACCTTGGCATGGCATGCTTGCGTAACGCGACGATCCTGCGTGAAATCGCGGGTTACGAGGTCTATCCAATCGAACAGGAAACCGCTTTCCAGACATTTGATGTACGTGGTCTGAGCGACGTCAAATCAGCACGCGTGGTGGCGTGATGCTCAGACCAGCTTTATTGGCGATGACAGCCATCGCCGTTGTCAGTGACACGATGTTATTGCCCTATTATCCGCAACTGTTTGCGGCCCGCTTCAGTATTTCGTCCTCATTCACGGTCGGGGCGTACCTGGCGTCGATCTCGCTTGCGGTCATGCTGGCGTTTCCGGTCTGGGTTGCCATTGCCAAACGACGTGACACGATTGCTGTCCTCATCTGGACGCAATTGGCGGCGGCTGGTTTCAGCCTCGCTTGCTACGTGGCAGCGGACATTGCCAGTTTCTGGGTCTCATCGATTGTGATGGTGTGCTTCAAGGCAAGCTACCTGCTGATGTACCCTTACGTCATTGCCATGCAGCCGGTGGAAAAGCATGCCACGACAATCGGTGCGCTGGCCGTCATCGTCCATTTTGGGGGGATCATCGGTGCGGTCTCGGGCGGCCATGTCGTTGGTTCCTATGGATACGCAATACCCTATGTCATCATGGGTCTCGGCGATGTCATCCAGGCAGCTATCTGCGCCGTCTTGCTCAAAACAGCCTCCGTGGCCCGCGCCCGAAAATCCAGCCGCGAGGATGACAAAGGCATCATCGCGGTGACGCCTGAAGAGAGGAAAAATTTCGCCTCCCTTCTCGCGGTGATGTTCTTTTTCTATTTCGGATTTTACCTGTCGATGCCGTTCATGACCGTGTGGTGGCAGTCCGTGGCAAGAAACACCTCACCTGACATAACAGGTTTCGTCTACGCGATACCCGGCATCGTCGCTGTCGCCATATTGGCGCATGGGTTTTGGCGCGCAGGCACCGCCCAGGTCTGGCGGCGCAACGAAGCCGGTCTGGTCCTCACCAGCGCTGGTCTTGCGATACAGGCCGTTCCCGACCAGATCTGCATCATCATCGGTCGCATCATTTACGGTATCGGACTTTACCGCGTGACCATCGGCCTGGATGCCCTGTTTTTCGAACGCGCCCAAAAGGCTCACTACGCATCCGGCTTCAGCCTTCTCAACATTGCGCGCAACAGTGGCGTGATGCTGGCCGCCCTGGTCAGCGGAATGCTGACGCAGCGTTTTGGCGAAGGCCTTTCGTTTGCGGTCGCCGCACTCGTCGTGCTGGCCACGCTGCTTCTCTACCGAGCGACCTTAAGGGCACATATCGGGTTACCCAGCCCGCGCCCGCAACCCGCCTGATAAGGGAATTACGATGCTCAACACCAAAATCTCAACCAGGACAGAACGTCCGGTCGTCTTCACGCAACACCATCCACAGGTCAGCGATTTTTCGCTCTCCCTACTTGAGCCGGAAGCCGATAGCGCAAAGCTGCATGATTGGTTCACGCGCGATTATGCCCGTTTCTGGAACATGGGACATTATTCACAAAGCGAAGTCGCTTCCTTCTATGCGAAGCTCAATGCCAGCGGTCATGCCGCAAGTTACATGGGTTTCTTTGAAGGCGAGCCTGCCTTTGTCGTCGAGTCCTACGATCCCCGGCATGATCAGGTTGGCAAGCATTATGACGTGAAGGATGGCGATTGGGGTATGCATTTTTTGGTCGCGCCACCGCGTCGAAAAATTACCGGCTTCACACTTGCCATCATCCGCACGGTGTTGAGCTTCCACTTCGACAATCCGCTGATCAAGCGGCTTGTGGTCGAGCCGGATGTTCGAAACGAAAAGGTCCACGAGCTCAATCGCAAAGTTGGCTTCATCAGCGCACGCACGATCGAGCTTGAAGAAAAGACAGCCCTTTTGTCTTTCGCCACGCGCCAAGATTTTTACAAAACCCTTGAACAGGACATAAACGCATGAATATCTCCGCGTTCCCAACACCTTCCTTTTCTCCAGAAAAAGCATCGGCACATCTCGGGCTACTCGTGTGGGATGACGTCAACCGACATCTTGTGCATAAGGCGCTGGCAGAGTTTTCCCACGAGCTTCTTCTTTCGCCGAAGATGATTTCGAGTGAGGGAGATTGGGGGCTCTACGAGGTACGCCCCGAACAGGACAGTGCTATCGCCTATCGTTTCAAGGCCAGACGACTGGCGCTGGACCATTGGTCGATCAATCCTGAAACCATCGAAAAAACGATTGCGGATGAGCCGGAACCGCTCGATGCGCTGTCCCTGATCCTCGAATTCGCGCCTACGCTGGGCATCAAGGAAGCCATGCTGCCGACCTATCTGGAAGAGGTGTCCACGACACTTTATGGCGCGTCCTACAAACGCGAGGAGCGCCATATTTCCTCCAGACATCTTGCCGTGGCCGATTACCAGACAATCGAAGCTGGAATGACGGAGGGGCATCCGACCTTTATTGCCAACAATGGCCGCATCGGCTTTGACGCCATTGATTACCGCCTCTACGCGCCGGAAGCCGCGCACCCCGTCCAGATCATATGGCTGGCCGTGAGCAAGGAGCGGGCGATCTTCACCTCTGTCTCGGAACTGGACTATGCCAGCCTGATCGGCGGAGAGCTGGATGAAGCAACGCTGCAGAGCTTTGAAACACGCCTCACCCGACTTGGTCTCAACCCTGATGATTATTGGCTGATGCCAGCGCACCCGTGGCAATGGTTCAACAAGCTCGCCATCACCTTCGCCGCCGATGTCGCGCGGCGTTACATTGTCTGCCTCGGCTATGGCAGCGACAGCTACAATGCTCAGCAGTCGATCAGAACCTTTTTCAACACAACGGACAATCGCAAGCACTATGTCAAAACCGGAATTTCCGTTCTGAATATGGGCTTCATGCGCGGCCTGTCGCCCAAATACATGCGGGCGACACCAGCTATCAACGAGTGGCTTGATGACCTGCTTTCTGCTGACGACTATCTGCGCCAGAACGGCTTTAGCATTCTGCGCGAAGTCGCCGCCATCGGCTATCACTATCCCTATTACGATCAGGGACTGAAGCTGGATTCTCCCTATAAGAAGATGCTTTCGGCACTCTGGCGAGAAAGCCCTCTGCCGCGCCTGCGCGCCAACGAGCGCATCATGACGATGGCAGCATTGCTGCATAGAGACAAGGACGGCGTCTCGCTTGTGGCGGAACTGATCGCCACTTCGGGCCTTGATGCGCAAGACTGGATAGCGGCCTATCTGAAGGCTTATCTGGCGCCCCTCATTCATTGCTTCTATCGCTACGATCTGGCTTTCATGCCGCACGGCGAAAATCTCATTCTCGTCCTTGAAGACAATGTGCCGGTGCGCGCCATCATGAAGGATATTGGAGAAGAGATCGGCATCCTGAATGGCTCAATCGAGGTGCCAGAAGAGATATCTCGGATATGCTACACACTGGACGAAAAAATGAAGCCGAACTGCATCTTCACCGATGTGTTCGATTGCTTCTTCCGCTATCTCTCCGCGACATTGCATGAAACGGACACGTTGCACGAAGATCGCTTCTGGAGCCTGGTTGCAGAATGCTTCCGCACCTATCAGGCCGAACATCCTGGCTATGCAGACAAATACCAGCGCTACGATTTCTTCGCAGAGCGCTTCGTGCGCAATTGCCTGAACCGATTGCAGCTGAACAACAACCAGCAAATGCTGGACTTGCTCAACCCGGAAGACAGCCTGCAATATATTGGCGAGCTGGAAAACCCGCTGGCGCGCTTCCGCTAGGCAGAAAACCTCCCCACGCGCTTGCCCAACTCGGATATGGCGAGATGGGCGAGCGCAATCGTAATCTTCTATCCATCATCCATTCATAAAGCAGCCATGCCTGCTTCAGGGAAGAAACGCATAGTCCTGTTGTCGCTCGTAATGAGCAATCAAACAGGAGACACTTACATATGTGCTGGATAGCCAAGGCAACTGCCGTGACTGGAACTGCTCTGCTCATGACGGCCGGTGGCGTGAACGCCGTCGAGATTCACAACGGAACGATCACCGAAGCTGAAGTCATCAAGACCCAGGAAGCCTGGGGCGAGGCCCTCGTTGCGATTTCACGCGAATACGAGGAAAAAGGCGTGAAATCAGCGCAGGAAATGGCCGGGAAAGTGATCGATGCGGCCTATGGGTACCAGTTGGGCCCGGTGCTGTTCAAGCCGACGCTTACGCAGGAGCCACAGACCTTCCGGACCGACCGCGAGGGTGCACTATCCTACTTTGTCGGTCAGAACCCTAAATACCCTTCCGATACGGGGTTTGCCTTGAAGGGCTGGAAGGAAGTTGACGTTAAGAACGCTGCCATTCTTCTTGATGGTGAGTTTGCGACCACGCTCGGCAATGTCTCCTTTACCGATAAAGACGGCAAGGTGACGACGGTGGATAAATCATGGACATTCAAGAAGGATGACCAAGGCACCGTCCGTATCGTTCAGCATCATTCTTCGCTGCCTTATTCACCCAAGTAATGTAGCACCTACCGGCCCTGTTCGAGACGATAACCGATGCCGCGCACCGTCGTGATGCAGGATGAACTATCTGAAGGCCGGTCGATCTTTGCCCGCAGGCGGCGCACATAGACATCCACGACATTCGTCAGCGGATCTTCGCCTGCGCCCCAGATATTCGCCAAAATCCGTTCCCGGCTCAGCACTCTGCCGGGGGTGGACATGAACAATTCCAGAAGGGCAAGCTCCTTCGCGGTCATCGATATCTCGCTTCCCTCGACGGTAACGCGCATGGACTCCCGGTCTAGTTCCAGCGGCCCAACGCACAATATCTTTGTTTCCAGCGGACGCATGTCAACGGGGCGGCGCATCAGCGCCTCTATCCTTGCCAGCAATTCTTCGAACGAAAACGGTTTGACGAGATAGTCGTCAGCGCCCATTCGCAATCCTGAAATGCGATCATTCACAGAACCCAGCGCCGTCAGCATCAAGATCGGGGCCGATATGCCACTGGCGCGGAGCGTCTGGCAGACATCAGAGCCGTTGATGATCGGCAGCATGACATCAAGCAGAATGGCGCCGTTAGAGCCCGTGCTGCGCCATTCGTGCCATAAATCATGCGCCTTCTCGATGCCATCAGGGCCATCCCGGGCAACCGTGACGCTGTAGCCTTCGGCGCGCAATCCGCGCTCCAGAAAATCGGCCACCCTTGGATCGTCTTCTATCACCAATATGTTCACTTCGTCTTCTCCACGACGGGTTCAAGGACGGTTCGGGCGTGCGTCAACGGCAAGCGAAGCGTGGCTGCTGTTCCCTGCTCGCTGTTGCTCTCAAGCGAGATTGTGCCGTCATGGGCGGACGTCAAATGCCTGGCGATGGACAATCCCAGACCCGTGCCTTCGGGGCGGTGAAGCCTTGCATTGACGCCGCGGAAATTGCGTTCGAAAACATGCGGCAGGGCATCGGCTTCGATGCCAATTCCGTGGTCCCGAATAACCAGTTCCCACGCGCCTGCCGTGCCACGAGACCGAACATTAACCTGACCATTGGGCGGTGAGTAACGGATGGCATTATCAAGCAGGATCGCGATGATCTGCCGGATGCGAAACGGGTCTGCCGACACGATCATTTCAGTATCTTCAATATCCGTGGAGATTGTGATGCTTCTCTGATTGGCCAGTGTAGCGGCGCTTAGAAGGGCCTCTTCAAGCGGACCTGCAATATCGATCGGCTCCCTGTTGAGCGGTAATGTCTCATCTTCGCCACGCGACATCATCAGAAGGTCGTCAATCAGACTTCCCATCTGGCTGGCGGCCTGCCCGATCCGCCGGAGTGACGCGCGATAATCATCATCCGCCTTTTGGCCGCGCAAGGCGATTTCGGCTTCGCCCCTGATCGCAGTGGTGGGCGTGCGTAATTCATGGCTGATATCGCCCAGCAAACTGCGACGGCGCCCCTCAGAAGCGCGCAACCGGGATAGGGCATCTTCCAGAGCGGCAGTGCGCTCCTTGACCTGTTGCTCCAGAACGACCCTTTGGTTGGCTTCTTCGTTTCGACGAAGCAAAAGCTCGGATGCCATGCGATTGATGCTGGTCGCAAAGGCGCCGAACTCGTCTGATGTCGTTACCGGAATACGATGTTCCAAGTGACCAGCCTCATAAGCTTTCGCCCCTTCCGACATCTGCTGCAAGGGACGGCGGATGGCCTTGGCGACGACATAGGCCAGCCCCATGCCGATCACCGCTATGATGAGCGTCATGGCCGCGAGGACGCGATTGAGTTGTGAGAGCGCGAGATCGGCATTCGTACGCTTTACACTGAGCTGCGACCTTTCTTTGACAATCGTGTCATTGAGCACCTCACGCAGGTCTCGCCCTGCCCCTTGATCGAAAACAGTTTCTATAGAGGCCCAGGCGGTGCGCGCATCATCTGCGCCCGTATGGGATCTGATGTCTTCAATGGCGGGCTTCAGCGCGATAACGCTGTCGGAGATAAGCTGCAGCGCCTCGTCACGGACATCGTCATCATCGGTGGAGGCACCGGCCAAACGATCAAACTCCCGCGCATCCTTACTGATTAGCCTGATCTGCTGGATAATTTCCGCCATATGGGCGCGCAGCATTTCGCCATCGCCCGGTATGTGCGGCGCGCCAATCAGCGTTCTCAAAGACCAGGCCCGCAACCTCTGCTTGGTGGCGGAAAGCTCCAGCAAGCCGGACAGCAGGTCTCCCGCATATCGACCACGGAGGACCTGTTGTTCTGCCTGGTTGGCGATGTGACGATTGAGAACCCCCTGGGACACGATGAGAACTGCCAGCACCGCGAAAGCCGCGACCAGCCGCATCGTGAAGTCAAACCGCCTTATTGTCATAGCGCTCCATTCCAATCTGCTGGCCCAGCAAACCAGCCCAAAGGCTAGCCGTCATGCCTCATCGGGAATGACGCTCGAATTTATAGGAAGCTTCTTGCCCACTTTGAGGCAGCACGATTATCATTGGAAAATCGAGCTTAAACGCGACGCCTGTGAGAGCGAGACGGTGCGATTGAAGAGCCAGTCCACGCGATTGTGCTGGAAGCCGGGGCTGAAGACCTGTTCTCGGTTGGATCCAGTCTGTAAACAGACGCAACATCTCCACAATTCTGCGAAGGTGTTGTTACTTCATTATGCCAATTACTCCAAGAAAACGACGTCATTTCCGCTTTCTTCTTAAATTTCAGCGAAGGAAACCCCACACTAAACACACTCTTCGAGTATAGACCTATATCCTAATATAAACCATTGAAATAAAATCAATAAATTAATATACAAAAATGCTAATTTTAATATTCTTTGTTTACGAATATTACAAAACTCGATTTTGATTTTTCAAGAAATGATTTTCCAATATAAATTTCAAATATCGATCTACAATCGAATACAAATTTTGATATATGTCAATTCCTATTGGCTTTTCTACGTATTAAATAAAACAATAATCAATTAATTAACCTTATTAATCAATATTTGTATTTCCACGGGAAGCGGCCGGTCTACGCGCATTGAAGCAGCGTCCCGGCAAGCAACTAAGGGACGGAACATGAGCCTCGCCTCTTTTGTAAATGCAAAGACAACCGCCAGGACGCTCGCACTGGAGGCATTACAAGCCAATGTAATGATCGCGGATGCGGGGCTGAACATCACATACATGAATCCCGCAGTTGTCGAGCTCCTCAAAGAGGCGGAAAGCGACCTGAAGAAGGAACTGCCGAAATTCAGCGTGGCAACGCTGATCGGTGCCAATATCGATGTCTTCCACAAAAATCCATCTCATCAACGAAACATGTTGGCGGCACTAAAACAACGCCACAGCGCGACGATCACGGTCGGAACCCGTGTGTTCGATTTGCTCGTGACACCCTTGAAGCAGGGAGCCAAAACCGTTGGCTTCGTCGTTGAATGGGCGGATGCCAAAGCGCGCCTGCTCAATCTCGATTACACAGCCCAGATCGCTGCCATAGGCCGCTCACAGGCCATCATCGAATTCACCGTGGATGGACAGATCGTTGGAGCCAACGAAAACTTTTTAAAGTTGATGGGCTACACCCAAAGCGAAATCGTTGGCAAAAACCACAGCATCTTCGTTGACAAGGCCCATCAGTCTTCGGAGGACTACAGGAAGTTCTGGACCGCGCTGCGTGAAGGCCGCTACCAGGCGGCTGAATTTAAACGCAGGACAAAGTCTGGTCGGGAGGTCACTATCTCGGCCTCCTATAATCCAATCCTCGACATGAATGGGAAGGTCGTAAAGGTCGTAAAGTTTGCAACCGATGTCACAGACCGGGTGCAGACGGTCAGTTCGCTTGGCGATGCCCTGAAGCGTCTCTGTTCCGGTGATTTCGGCTTCTCGCTGACAGAACCCTTCGCGCCCGAATTCGAGTTTCTTCGGCATGACCTCAACCGGTCAGTTTCCCAGCTCTGCGATACCTTCAAGGAAATCTCCGTCAGTGTTGATGTGATCAACCAGGGCACGCGAGAAATCGGCCAGGGTGTCGGTGATTTGTCCAAACGGACGGAAAATCAGGCGGCAAGTCTGGAGGAGACGGCAGCGGCACTGGAAGAAATTACCGCCAATGTCAGCTCATCTGCGCAGCGAGCCCAGGAAGCACGTGAAGTGGCTGGCTCTGCCAAAAACAATGCAGAGAAGTCTGGCGATGTGGTGGCGCAAGCCGTTGATGCGATGAGCCGGATCGAGGATTCCTCCTCAAAGATTTCGAACATCATTGGCGTCATCGACGAAATTGCCTTCCAGACCAACCTGCTGGCCCTGAATGCGGGTGTAGAGGCGGCACGCGCCGGGGAAGCCGGCCGAGGTTTCGCCGTTGTCGCCCAGGAAGTGCGGGAACTCGCACAGCGCTCGGCCAAAGCCGCCAAGGAAATCAAGGAGCTGATTCAGAATTCGGCTTCCGAAGTATCGACCGGCGTAAAGCTGGTGTCTGATACGGGCGGTGCCTTGCGCACCATCAGCAAGCAGATCGTTGAAATCAACGACCATGTCGTGACGATTTCCACAGCCGCGCGCGAGCAGTCGACAGGTTTGCTGGAGGTCAACGGCGCGGTCAACAGCATGGATCAGACAACGCAACAAAATGCGGCCATGGTGGAGGAAAGCAGTGCCGCAGCCTCAACGCTCGCCAGCGAAGCGACGAAGCTTCAAAGCATGATCGGCCAGTTCAATCTGGGCGACCAAAGCCGCAATGCAGGCAACAGGCAAGCCGGTCAATACAGGTCAGACCGCGCAGCTTGAGCACGGTAGCTTACTTCACAACTCTACGCGGTGGGGCAATAAATCCATCGCGTAGACTTGCTTCACCAATCGCCCATTAGGTGAGGTAGAGAGCAGAATGAAGTTTGGCTCGCCCAATGAATTGGCTCTTGGAGAGAGATGGCGTCCACGAGAGGATTCGAACCTCCGACCCCAGGATTCATACCACTTCGGCTTTAACCGCCGCCCGAGGGCGTTCGTGGTCTGGACTGTCCCTTCACCATGGGCCGAGGCCTTTAGGTGTTGCCCATCCAGTCTCTACACCTTCAACGGATTTCTCCGAAGCTTGGCTCGGGATTGGCATGCTGAGAGTTCAGCGAAGCGTTCCCCGAATTTGAGCAAATCGACTACACACTTTCGTCGTGCAGCCCCCAATTTCCAACTAGGAATCCTGTGCTCTATCCTACTGAGCTACGTGGACATTTCGCAGGTTGGATAACGTATTTGGCAAAGTTGGGCAACGCCATTTTGGCGTTTCCCATCATTCGCCTCGAGGATATCGCTGGTTTTCTTCCAGAACATTGAGGTCCATGTGGTTTCGCATGTAACGCTCGGAGGCTTTCTGCAGGGGTTGGTAGTCCCAGGGATAATAGGCGCCATTGCGCAGGGCCTGATAGACGACCCTGCGGCGGGCCTGGCTTTCGCGGATGGACGAATCAAACATGCTAAGGTCCCAGCGGCTGTTTATCTGCGCCATCAAGGATGCGAGGACACTCTCGTACTGCGGATCATTGGCCAGATTGTTGCGCTCATGCGCATCTATTTCGAGATCAAACAGCATGGGAGGGTCTTGCTCGCAGATTGTGAGCTTGTAGCGCCCGTCGCGTATCGCCACCAATGGGGCCACCGAACCCTCGGCCGCATATTCCATGGGCACTGCGCTGCGCCCTTCTGTCTGCCGAGCCAAGCCTGAGAGGTTTTCACCATCCATCCATTGTTTCAACGATGTGATGTCGAGACCCGCGAGGGAACATAAGGTTGGCGTTACATCCAGCGTGGAAACGGGCGTTTCAACCTGCCTTGCACTCCAGCCGGGCGCAGCGATCATCAGGGGCACGCGTGCAGATCCCTCGAAGAAGCACATCTTGAACCACAGGCCACGCTCTCCCAGCATGTCGCCGTGATCCGACAGGAACACGATGATCGTGTCTTCATCTTGCCGCGTTCGTTTCAACACATCGAGAAGTTCACCGATCTTGTCATCCACATAGGATATATTGGCGAAATAGCCCTGCCGTGCTCGCCGCACCTGTTCAGGCGTTATATCGAATGCGCTGTGATCGCAGGCTTCAAGCAATCGCTGTGAATGCGGATCATGCTCCGCAAAAGGCAGAGCCTCGGCCTGCGGGTCGAGAGCCGGGCAGTTCTCATAGAGATCCCAATATTTGCGCCTTGCCACATAGGGATCATGCGGGTGGGTGAAACTGACAGTGAGGCACCAGGGGCGGTCGTCCAATCTGCGCGACAAGTCATAGAGTTTGCGGGTTGCGTGATAGGCAACCTCGTCGTCATATTCCATCTGGTTTGTGATTTCTGCCACGCCCGCCCCCGTGACGGAGCCTAGATTGTGGTACCACCAGTCGATGCGCTCACCGGGTTTGGTGTAATCAGGCGTCCAGCCGAAATCTGCGGGATAGATATCCGTCGTCAGCCGCTCTTCGAAGCCATGGAGCTGATCGGGGCCGACGAAATGCATCTTGCCGGAAAGACCGGTGTGATAGCCGGCAGAGCGCAGATGATGGGCATAGGTCGGGATATCCGATGCGAACTCTGCCGCATTGTCATAGACCCGCGTGCGGCTTGGCAATTGTCCGGACATGAAGGATGCCCGCGCAGGGGCGCAGAGAGGACTTGCCGTATAGGCATTGGCAAAGCGAACGGAGCGCTTTGCCAATGCTTTCAAATGCGGCGCGTGGAGGAAATCCGCAGGCCCATCAGGAAAGAACGTTCCGTTCAACTGATCGACCATGAGGATGAGTATATTCTGACGCGCCATCTATTTATCCTGAAATCAAAGGCCCACTGAAGCCTTTACGGCTTCCGCACCGGGTTTGCCATCCAGCGTGGTAATACCGGAAAGCCACGTATCGATGGCTTGCGGATTGGCTTTCAACCACGCTGTGGCGGCATCCGTCGCGGTCTGGCCATCCAAAATTTCGCCCATGAGCTTGTTTTCCATGCTGACATCGAATGTCAGGTTCTTGAGCAGAGCCGTAGCATTCGGGCATTGCGCCGACCATCCAGTGCGGGCCAGCGTGTAAACCTGCGCACCGCCGAAGTTAGGCCCGAAATAATCATCGCCGCCGGAGAGATATTCGATGGAGAATTTCTCGTTCATCGGGTGTGGCGCCCAAGCCAGAAAGACGATTCCCTTCTTGGATTTGCCCGCACGATCGACCTGAGAGAGCATCGCCTGTTCGCCAGACTCGACCAGTTCCCAGCCTTTCAGCCCAAACTTCTCGTCCGCGATGATTTTCTGGATGTTCTGGTTGGCAGGCGCGCCCGGCTCGATGCCATAGATTTTCTTTTCGAACTCATCGCCATGCTTTGCCAGATCAGCAAAGTCCTTGATGCCTTTTTCTGCCATGTAGGACGGAATGGCGAGGGTGAACTTGGCGCCTTCCAGGTTCTGGCCGATGACTTCCACGGCCTTGGCAGCGTTGAGATCATCCACGAAGGATTTCTGCGCGGGCATCCAGTTGCCCAAAAACACGTCTATGTCGCCGTTTTTCATGGACTGGTATCCAATGGGCACCGACAAGGTCTTGATATCCGGCTGGTACCCCAGCGCTTCAAGCACAACGGATGCGACGCCGTTGGTCGCTGTAATATCCGTCCAGCCGGGATCGCTCATGCGAATCGTCTTGCATTCAGGAGCATCGGCCGCCAGTGCAGGACCGGCACAGGATGCGGCAAGAAAGAGAATGCCTGACTTTATCTGCCCAATACGCGAACGTTTGTTCATTGCCACCTCTCCGATTTCTGATTTTTCAATGAACAACGGATTGATCTTTGCCGTGAAGCGGATAATTTTTGATAGCTAATAAAAGGAATCCTTATGGCAGAACGCCCTATCAACCTTGGATGGATGCGGATGCTGGAGGTGATTGGCCGACGTGGAAGCCTGACGGCCGCCGCGCAGGAGTTGGGCCTGACCCAGCCAGCGGTGAGCTATCAAATCCGTCGGCTGGAGGATGAGCTGGGTATCCGGCTTTTGAAACGGCAACACCGGGGGGTGGAACTCACGCCGGAGGGCCTGCGATTTTACGATGTCGTCAGCCGGCATGTGCTGGAGATCGATTCGCTCACTGGCGAAATCAAGGGCGTTTCGAGACCCACCGTTCGTTTGCATACCGATTATGCTTTCTCGTCTCTCTGGCTCATTCCGCGCATGCAGGAATTCAGGGCGCAATTTCCCGACATCCATATCCAGATCACGGCAAGCCAGAACCCGCCTCGCCACCCTGCGACCGACGATGATGTGCTTGTCGTTTTCGGTTCCCGCGCCGATGCCGGGGATGACGGAACCTTGCTGGTGCCAGAACGGGTGAGACCGGTCTGTGCGCCGGGCTTTCTTGACGGGAACCCTGACGGGGTTACGCCTGAGCAATTGGCCGGAATGAAGCTCATCCATCTGGAGAGTTCATGGTCATCGATATGGTTCGACTGGTCCAGCTACCTTGCAAGCCTGGGAGTGGCTAGAGCCCCGGAGCACGGGCGGGGTGACATCAGTTGCAACACCTATTCGCTTGTCATCCAATCAGCCATTGGCAAGCAGGGCATCGCGCTGGGGTGGGCAGGACTTGTGGACGACCTCGTGGCAAGCGGTGCACTGGTTGGCGTTGGGCCAACCCTGCAAGCGCCCGACCGTGGCTATTGGCTGGTGGGCTGCAAAGACAGGAAAGGAGCAGCGCTAAAACTCGCCGACTGGCTGCATGGGCTGGCGGCGCCGCAGTAGTGTTCCTGCGGACCTACGACACCGCAGGTTCCTTAGCCTGCCGCATACCTGAGGATTTGAGATAGGCGCTGGGAGAGCTGCCGAGCATACGGCGAAACATGGTGGTGAAGGCAGAGACGTTTTCATAGCCCGCATCCAGCGCGACATTCGTGACGGTTTCGCCGCTTGCCAAGCGCGGCAGAGAGGCAAAAATGCAGGCTTGCTGACGCCATGTAACGAAACTGACGCCGGTCTCTGCCCGGAACATGCGTGTGAATGTGCGGCGGCTCATGCCCAGCGTTTGGGCCCAATCATCAATGCTCGCATTTGCGGCGGGGGCGCTGAGAAAGTGGCGGCAGAGGGCCGCCATGCTGGGATGTGAGGGAAAGGGAAGACCAAGCGGCTTTTCTGGCAGCTGGCTGATTTCATCCATCAGCAGTTCCATCACCAATGCGCGTCTGCGCTCGCCCTTTCGTCTGGTATCCTCATCATGCACCAGTTCCGCGATGAGATTTGCCGCGAGCACCGTGACCTCGACCACACGGGGTCTGGCCGGATTGATAACGTGAGGATGCACATAGACCGAGTGCATTTCGACTTCGCTGATGACTTCGCTTGAATGCAGCAAGCCTGCGGGAATGATAAGGCCGTGGCCCGGCGGCAGCATCCATCGGCCATCGCCCGAGCTGACGATGACGACACCGCTTCGGGCAAACCACAGCTGTGTCTTGCGATGCGAGTGAACGGGGCTTTTGAAACCTTCCGCATAAAGGCGGCGAAGGGCCAGCAGGGATTCATTATTGCCATCGATGAAATCGAGCATCAGGTCATGCTCATCACCGCGCACTGAAATCAGAGGCTCTGCACCGACATCACTCATTTGGCCCACTCGCGTAAAAACTAGACCACAGCACAAAAGCAGGCCGCAGACAATGCGCGTACAAGGGCCGCAATTAAAATTGCCTTACGTGCATGACATCTGGAGAGAACCCCATGGCGAGTGTGAGCAGCACGAGCTTTTCTGCTGAAAAAACGACCTTTTCCATTATTGCGGCGGCTAGCTTCTGCCACATGCTGAACGATATCATGCAATCTCTGCTGACATCGCTTTACCCGCTGCTAAAGGAAAATTATGCGCTGGATTTCGTCCAGATCGGCCTGCTGACCTTTGCCTTTCAAGTAACAGCTTCGCTGTTGCAGCCTGCGGTGGGCATTGCCACAGACAAATGGCCGATGCCATTTTCTCTGCCGGTTGCAATGCTTTCCACCTGCGCGGGGCTGTTTACGCTGGCATATGCCCACAGCTTCTCGGTTCTGATCATCGGCGCCTGCCTGATCGGTATCGGCTCGGCCATTTTCCACCCTGAGGCATCGCGCGTGGCGCGCTCGGCCTCCGGCGGTCGCCACGGATTGGCCCAATCCTTCTTTCAAGTAGGTGGCAATACCGGCACGGCCATCGGGCCGCTTCTGGCCGCCTTCATCGTTCTGCCGATGGGCCAGCAGAGCCTCAGCTGGTTTTCGCTGATTGCGCTGGTGGGATTTGCCGTACTTTCATGGGTCAGCGTTTGGTACAGCCGCCACCGCCGCAGCACTGCAGGCCGTGCCCCTGTGAGCCGCGCCTTGCCTTTGCCGCGCAACACGGTGATGCTGACATTGCTGGTGCTGATTATTCTGACTGCCACCAAGAACGCCTATCTTGCAAGCCTTTCCAGCTACTTCACCTTCTATACGATCGAGAAATTCGGTCTTTCGGTTCAAAATGCGCAGTTGCTGCTGTTCCTGTTCCTCGGAGCATCGGCAGCGGGTGTGTTTTTCGGCGGGCCGATTGGTGACAAGTTCGGCTCACGCGTTGTGATCTGGTTCTCGATCCTCGGCGTGATACCCTTTGCGCTGATGCTGCCCTATGCCAACCTGGCCTGGACCATCGTTCTCGTCGTGTTGATCGGCTTCATCTTCTCCTCTGCGTTCTCGGCCATCGTGGTGTTTGCGCAGGAACTGGTGCCGGGGCGCGTTGGGCTTATCGCGGGCATGTTCTTTGGCTTTGCTTTCGGTTTCGGCGGCATTGGTGCGGCGGTTCTGGGCGTGTATGCCGACCGGGAAGGCATCGAATTCGTCTACCGCATCTGCTCCTACATGCCGCTTCTGGGCTTGCTGACGGTGTTCCTGCCGCAATTGCCAAGCCGCAAACGCGCAGCGTGAAGACACGAAAAGCCGCCCGGATGGAAATCAGGGCGGCTTTTTATTTATGCTCTGGTATCAGGCTGCGCGCAGATGTGCAGCGAGTGGAATTTCCACATCGATCTCCAGCACCGAGACATGCTCGTCGCTGTCCATCTTTACGTGAACCTTGTCACTATCGATCTGAACATGCTTGGCGATGACGGCGAGAATTTCCTCACGCAGCAGGGCCACCAGCTCGTTGCCAGCACCGTTGCGTTCATGGGCAAGCAGAACCTGTAACCGTTCCCGGGCAAGAGGTGCCGATTTCTGTTTGCGGAAAAGGTTGAAAATGCTCATGCGGCCCTCCCGAAGAACTTGGCGAAGATGCCACGCTTTTCGCCGGGGATGGTCATGGGAATGTCTTCCCCACGCAGACGGCGGGCCGCATCAAAATACGCCATCGCAGGCGGCGACTTGGCGTCTGCCAGCGTAACCGGCGCGCCGACGTTGGATGCGCGAAGCACGTCCATGCTTTCTGGAATGATGCCAATCAACGGAATGGACAGGATTTCCAGCACGTCTTCGACCTTCAGCATATCGCCACGCTCGGCACGGGCAGAATCGTACCGGGTCAGCAGCAGATGCTTTTCCATGCGCTCGCCGCGTTCAGCCTTGAGCGTCTTGGAGTCCAGCAGGCCGATGATGCGATCGGAATCTCGCACGGACGACACTTCCGGGTTGGTAACGACAACGGCGACATCCGCATGGCGCATGGCAAGCGTCGCGCCGCGCTCGATGCCGGCAGGGCTATCGCAGATGACCCAGTCGAAATGCTTCTTCAGTTCGCCGATGACCCATTCGACACCTTCGGGCGTCAGATTGTCCTTATCGCGTGTTTGCGAGGCCGGGAGAAGGAACAGGGTATCGAGGCGCTTGTCGCGGATCAGCGCCTGGGTGAGCTTTGCGTCACCCTGAATGACGTTGACCAGGTCATACACGACGCGGCGTTCCGCACCCATGACCAGATCGAGATTGCGCAGGCCGACATCGAAATCCACGACGACGACCTTTTCGTTATTCTGTGCCAGCGCTGCACCGAGCGCGGCAGTCGATGTGGTTTTGCCCACGCCTCCCTTGCCGGACGTAACGACAACTACCTTCCCCATACTGCTCTCCTGTTCGCTTTTGCCGCATGCGGCTTATTTGAGTTTGTCCGCTTTGATCGTGTCATCTTCCAGCCAAAGCTGGACGGCCTGACCACGAAATTTCGGATCGATATCTTCAGCAACCTTGTAGACGCCATCGATGGCCAGCAGCTCTGCCTCCAGCTTCTTGCAGAAAATCCGCGCCGAAGCGTTGCCGAGGGAGCCGGCCATGGCGCGGCCACGCAGTGCGCCATAAATGTGGATGGAGCCACCCGCGATGACCTCTGCACCAGAGGCCACCGACCCAACCACCGTCACATCACCCTCAGGGAAGACGATGGACTGGCCGGAGCGGACCGGTTCGCTGATCATCAACGACTGCACCACGCTACGGATTTCCGTCACCGCCGGGCGGACCGGTTCATCGGCAATCTCGACGGTGGCGAGCGAGACCGGCTCGACATCCGAGGCGGCCTTACCACCCTTCAACGCTGGCGGCATGCCAGGTTCGACCATCGAAGGGCGCGCACCCTCAATCCCCATAATGGCAACGTTGCGTGCGAAAAGCTCTGCCAGCAGGGCTTTCAGCCCCGCCTTGTCCAGCTTCAACTCCGCCACATCCAGCACAACCGGGCGCGACAGAAAGAACCCGGCAGACCGTGCTGCCAGATCGTCAAGCCGCTCCAGCCAGTGATCCAAAGGCTGTTCGGGCGAAAGCACGACCGCAAGAAACGAGCGGCCTTTGATACGGATGGAACGTGAGGTGTCTGTTAGCACTTTGGTCATCTTGGTAAACAAATCATTGATATTAGGTAGCGTAGATACGGTTAACAAATGGTTAACAAGTCCTGTTTCGCACCACTGAAATTAACCCCGAGACAGCCTTGACAACACCGGATTTAACGGAGCCAAAAAGCGCGCATAGTGCTGAAATTCCATGTGATTCTGTTTTCGCTTGATGCAAGCGATGACAGCTTTCCTCACTCGCATGGGCACTCCCATCGGCTGTTAGGTTAGGTGCTGTTATACGTTAGAAAAATATTCCAAAAAGCTGCATCTTTTTGCGTCTTTCTGCCGTTTAAACGGGCAGGAATTGTGAGAAGACATCACAAGAAAATCCTGAAAGGCACATTATGAATTGGCTCAAGACAATCACCACCGCGGCCGCTATCAATGCTGCGATGTTCGCACCGACATTTGCAGGCGAGAACCTTGACCAGATCAAGTCCGCAGGCGTTCTGAAGATCGGCACCGAAGGCACGTACGCGCCCTTCACGTTCCACGATGCAGCCAACAAGCTGGTTGGTTTCGACGTGGAAATTGGCGAAGCCGTTGCCAAGAAGCTTGGCGTGAAAGCCGAATTCGTGGAAGGCAAATGGGACGGCCTGATCGCTGGTCTGGATGCCAAGCGTTATGACGCGGTCATCAACCAGGTTGGCATTACCGAAGCGCGCAAGCAGAAATATGCGTTCTCCGAGCCCTACATTGCATCCAAGGCTGTGCTGATCGTCAGTGAGAAAAACACCGACATCAAGGATTTTGCGGATCTGAAAGGCAAGAAGTCTGCGCAGTCGCTGAGCAGCAACTTCGGCAAGATTGCCACGGAAGCTGGTGCTGAACTGGTTGGTACTGACGGTTTTGACCAGTCGATCCAGCTGGTTCTGACCGGCCGCGCCGATTCGACCATCAATGACAGCCTCTCCTTCCTTGATTTCAAAAAGAAGCAGCCGCAGGCTCCGGTGAAGATCGTGGCTGAAAAGCCCGGCGCTGACTATTCGGGCATCATCGTGCGCAAGGGTGACGATGAGCTGGTTGCTTCGATCAACAAGGCGCTGGCTGACATCAAGGCTGACGGCACCTACAAGGTCATTTCCGACAAATATTTCGGTCAGGACGTTTCCAAATAAGCTGACGTAAAGCCTGTTCTGCGTGAGTGAAACAGGCCATTATCCAGCAACATCACGGGTCCGGCGCATGGCGCCGGATTTCGCGTTTTCTGAAGGGGTTTGCCGTGCCGCACTGGCTTCAACTGATGATGGATTCTTTGCCAACGCTGCTCTGGGCGGGCGTGAAATTCACCATTCCTCTGACACTTCTGTCGTTTGCGTTCGGGTTGACCCTTGGTCTTGCCACCGCCGTAGCTCGGTTGTTCGGCCCTGCCCCGCTGCGGTTGCTGGCACGCTTCTATGTCTGGGTGATCCGGGGTACACCTTTGCTGGTCCAGCTTTTCGTGATCTTCTATGGTCTACCCAGCATTGGGATTCTTCTTGATGCCTTTCCGGCAGCCTTGATCGGCTTCACACTGAATGTTGGTGCCTATACGTCCGAAATCATCCGGGCTGCGATTTCATCCGTTCCGAAGGGCCAGTGGGAAGCAGCGTTTTCAACAGGCATGAACTGGCGTCAGGCCATGCAGCGGACGATCCTGCCGCAGGCGAGCCGGGTGGCAGTGCCGCCTCTCTCCAACACCTTCATTTCGCTGGTAAAAGATACGTCCCTTGCAGCAGCCATCACTGTGCCGGAGCTGTTTCAATCGGCCCAGAGAATCGTCGCCACCACCTATGAACCGCTCATTCTCTATATTCTGGCTGCCCTCATCTATCTCGTCTTGAGCTCTGTCCTCTCGACATTGCAGGCACGGCTTGAAGTGCGGTTTGCCCGGTATGGCGGCATAATGGAGAACAGCCGATGATCGAGCTTTCCAATATCGAAAAACGCTTTGGCGATGCGGTTATTCTGAAAGACATTTCGCTGAGCTTTCCAGATGGCAGCGTGACGGCACTCGTTGGCCCCTCCGGTGGCGGCAAGAGCACGCTGCTGCGCTGCATCAACCTGCTGGAACTGCCGACAGAGGGGACCGTGCGCATTGGCGACGATGCAACGACGTTTACCGCAGGCAGCAGAGTTTCATGGCAATCGATCCAGAAAATCCGCCGTCAGACCGGCATGGTGTTTCAGAACTTCCAGCTGTTTCCGCATCGTACTGCGATTGAAAACGTGATGGAAGGCCTGCTGATCGTCCAGAAATGGTCTCGCGAAAAGGCACGCGAGCGCGCCATGGAGCTTTTGACCAAGGTCGGCATGGCGCACAAGGCCGATGCATGGCCAGCCAATCTTTCCGGCGGCCAACAGCAGCGCGTGGCGATTGCGCGGGCGCTTGGCCCATCTCCGCAGGTGCTGCTCTGCGACGAGCCGACATCGGCGCTCGATCCCGAACTTTCCGAGGAAGTGGTTGATGTGCTGGGCCAGCTTGCCCGCGAGGGCACGACCATGGTCATGGCAACGCATGATCTGCGCCTCGCCTCCCGCATTGCCAACAATGTCGTGTTTCTGGAAGCGGGCAAAGTGGTCGAGACCGGTTCGTCCGATGCGATTTTCCGCGCCCCGAGCCAAGAGCGCACGCGCCGCTTCGTTTCATCGATCAACGCGGCACAGACAATTTGAACCGATAAAAATCGGCAATCGAGACCATCGTAGACTGTTTTCAATTCCGGATTTGATATCTAAGTCAGGATTGAAAACATTCGCATGGGGAGGCTGCATGCCGACGGTTCTTGAAGAAGTGGAAGCGCGCCGCGCACAGGCCAGATTGGGCGGCGGGCAGAAGCGCATCGATGCGCAACACGCCAAGGGCAAGCTGACGGCGCGGGAACGCATCGAGGTGCTGCTCGACGAAGGCTCCTTCGAAGAATACGACATGTATGTGACCCACCGCGCGGTGGATTTCGGCATGGAAAGCCAAAAGGTTGCGGGCGACGGCGTGGTCACCGGCTGGGGCACCATCAACGGCCGGCAGGTCTATGTGTTCAGCCAGGACTTCACCGTTCTGGGCGGATCACTGTCTGAAACCCATGCGCAGAAAATTTGCAAAGTCATGGATATGGCCGTGCGCGTCGGTGCGCCCATCATCGGCCTCAACGACAGCGGCGGCGCGCGCATTCAGGAAGGCGTGGCATCGCTTGCGGGCTATGCAGAGGTGTTCAGGCGCAATGCGGAATGCTCGGGCGTGATACCGCAGATCTCTGTCATCATGGGCCCTTGCGCCGGCGGTGCGGTCTATTCGCCCGCCATGACCGACTTCATCTTCATGGTTCGCGACACCTCCTACATGTTCGTGACCGGGCCGGATGTGGTGAAGACCGTGACCAATGAAATCGTCACGGCGGAAGAACTGGGCGGGGCATCCACTCACACCAAAAAATCATCCGTGGCCGATGGTGCTTATGACAATGACATCGAGGCGCTGGAGGCCGTTCGTGCGCTGTTTGACTTCCTGCCGCTCAACAACCGCGAGAAGGCACCGACGAGGCCGTTTCATGATGATCCGGCGCGGCTGGAACAGCGGCTGGATACGTTGATTCCTGATAGTTCCAACAAGCCTTATGACATGAAGGAGCTTATTCACGCGCTGGCAGACGAAGGCGATTTCTTTGAGATTCAGGAAGCCTTTGCTAAGAACATCCTGACCGGCTTCATCCGCCTTGAAGGCCAGACCGTGGGTGTTGTGGCCAACCAGCCGATGGTGCTGGCCGGTTGCCTTGATATCGACAGCTCGCGCAAGGCGGCACGTTTCGTGCGGTTTTGCGATGCTTTCAGCATTCCGCTGCTGACGCTGGTTGATGTGCCCGGTTTTCTGCCCGGTGTGGCGCAGGAATATGGCGGCGTGATCAAGCATGGCGCAAAGCTGCTGTTTGCCTATTCGGAAGCGACGGTGCCGATGGTAACGCTGATTACCCGCAAAGCCTATGGCGGCGCCTATGATGTGATGGCCTCCAAGCACATCGGTGCCGATGTGAATTATGCCTGGCCGACAGCGGAAATTGCCGTGATGGGGGCAAAGGGTGCGGCGGAAATTCTCTACCGATCAGAACTGTCCGATCCGGAAAAGATTGCGGCCCGCAGCAAGGAATATGAGGAGCGGTTTGCCAACCCCTTTGTTGCCGCAGAGCGCGGCTTCATTGATGAGGTCATCATGCCACACTCATCCCGCCGCCGCATCGCCCGAGCGTTCGCATCTCTGCGCAACAAGCAGGTGACGACGCATTGGAAGAAACACGACACGATTCCGCTGTGAGGAAAACCAGATGATCAAGAAAATCCTCATTGCCAACCGTGGCGAAATTGCCTGTCGTGTTATCCGCACGGCGAATGCCATGGGCATCAAGACTGTAGCGGTCTATTCCGATGCCGATGCCAATGCGCTGCATGTGCGGCTAGCCGACGAATCCGTGCATATTGGCCCCGCCCCTTCCAACCAGTCCTATATCGTCATCGATAAGATCCTCGATGCCATCAGGCAGACCGGCGCGGATGCGGTGCATCCCGGCTATGGTTTTCTTTCGGAGAATGCTGGTTTCGCTGCTGCTCTCGAAAAGGCCGGCGTGATCTTCATCGGCCCGCCGGTCAAGGCCATCGAGGCCATGGGAGACAAGATCACCTCGAAGAAGCTGGCGCAGGCGGCGGGCGTTTCCACCGTTCCCGGGCATATGGGGCTGATCGAGGATGCCGACGAGGCTGTCAGGATCGCGTCGTCCATCGGTTATCCCGTGATGATCAAGGCCTCTGCGGGCGGTGGCGGCAAGGGCATGCGCATTGCCTGGAACGATGCCGAAGCGCGTGAGGGCTTCCAGTCCTCCAAAAACGAGGCGAAGTCCTCTTTTGGCGATGACCGCATCTTCATCGAAAAATTCGTCAACCAGCCGCGCCATATCGAGATTCAGGTGCTGGGCGACAAGCACGGCACGGTGCTCTACCTCGGAGAGCGGGAATGCTCGATACAGCGCCGCAACCAGAAAGTCATCGAAGAGGCTCCTTCGCCGTTTCTGGATGAGGCGACCCGCAAGGCCATGGGCGAGCAGGCTGTCGCGCTGGCGCAAGCCGTGGGCTATCATTCCGCTGGCACGGTGGAATTCATCGTGGATGGCGAACGCAATTTCTACTTCCTTGAAATGAACACCCGCCTTCAGGTGGAGCATCCCGTAACCGAACTTGTCACCGGCATCGATCTTGTCGAGCAGATGATCCGCATTGCTTCCGGCGAGCCGCTCTCCTTTGAGCAGAGTGATGTGACGCTCAAGGGCTGGGCTATTGAGAGCCGCCTATATGCGGAAGATCCCTATCGCAACTTCCTGCCATCCATCGGCCGTTTGAGCCGCTACCGGCCACCCAAGGAAGGGCCGCAGCCGGATGGGACTGTTATCCGCAACGACACCGGCGTGTTCGAAGGCGGTGAAATCTCCATGTATTACGACCCCATGATCGCCAAGCTGTGCACATGGGCACCAAGCCGCCTCGCCGCTATCGATGCGATGGGAGAGGCGCTGGACCGGTTCGAGGTTGAAGGCATTGGCCACAATCTACCGTTTCTCTCCACCGTCATGCAGAACCCGCGCTTCAGGGAGGGAAACCTGACGACCGGGTTTATTGCCGAAGAGTTTCCGGACGGTTTTGCATCCATTGAGCCGCAGGATGATGGGGCCAGAAAGCTGGCGGCCATTGCGGCCATTATTCACCACCGCATCCAGATGCGTGCGGTGCAAATCTCAGGCACCATCGGCAACCATTGCCGGGTTGTGGGGGATGATTGGGTCGTTTCGCTGGGCAAGGCGGATCATCGCATATCGCTTCACAGCGAAGGCCATGCGGTATCCGTGCTGTTTGCAGATGGGGCTACGCTGAACGTTGAAACAGACTGGACGCCGGGGCAGACCTTGCAGCTGTTCAGCGTTGACGGGCAAAGGATGGCGGTCAAAATCGATCTGTCCGTTTCCACAATCCGGCTTCGTTGGCAGGGCATGGATCTGGCGGCGCGGGTGCGCAGCCCACGGGTGGCCGAGTTGGCGCGCCTGATGCCAGTGAAACTGCCGCCGGATACGTCAAAATTTCTGCTTTGCCCGATGCCAGGTGTGGTCACCTCCATTTCGGTGCAGGGAGGAGATCAGGTCGAGGCGGGACAGGCACTGGCGACAGTCGAGGCGATGAAGATGGAAAACATTCTTCGCGCAGAACGGCAGGGGCGAGTGAAGAAAATTGCTGTGCAGGCCGGTGACAGCCTTGCAGTCGATGCGGTGATTTTGGAGTTTGAATAGGTTCGCGGATCGTTTTAAACAGGCATTGCTTTTTGCCTGACACCAAAGGACCCATCATGCCCAGCGCAACTGACCGCATCGTTTATCTCAACGGTGAATTTCTGCCCGAATCCGAAGCCAAGTTGTCGATCTTCGACCGCGGTTTTCTGTTTGGAGATGGCATCTATGAGGTGACATCCGTGATGGAGGGCAAGCTCATCGACAGCGATTTGCACATGGCGAGGCTGAAGCGCAGCGCTGGTGAAATCGACATTCCTCTGCCCGTGACCACGGAGCAGGTCGTTGAAGCCGAGCGGCGCCTGATCAAGGACAACAATCTGACCGAAGGCCTGATCTACCTGCAGCTAACGCGCGGGGCGGAAGATCGCAATTTTCTGTTCGCGGACGATCTGGCACCGACACTCGTGATGTTCACGCAAGCCAAGAAGTTGGTCGGCAATCCGCAGGAGGAGACCGGGCTTTCGGTGAAATCCGTTCCCGACCAACGCTGGGCGCGGCGCGATATCAAATCCGTGTGCCTTCTGCCGCAAGTCATGGCCAAGCGCATTGCCAAAGCCGAAGGCTGCGACGAGGCATGGATGATCGAAGACGGTTTCGTGACCGAGGGTGCATCGTCTACGGCGTACATCATCACCGCTGACAGGAAGCTGGTGACACGCGGCAACAGCAACAAGACGCTGCCCGGCTGCACCCGTCAGGCCGCGCTCGATCTGGTGGAAGAAGCGGGCCTAACGCTCGAGGAACGCCCCTTCACACTTCAGGAAGCGATGGACGCGCAGGAAGCGGTTCTGACGAGTGCGGGCAACTTCGTGATGCCAGTCACCAAGATTGACGGCAAGCCGGTGGGTGATGGCAAGCCCGGCCCACTGGTGAAGCGCCTGCGCGAGCTTTACCTCGAAAACGCCCGCCGCACGGCGATCTGAAAACTCACGGCGCTCATCCTTACCGGGGTGAGCGCCGATATTCGATCATGCGGGCGCGGCTGGAGACGAGTTCCAGACGGTCATCTTCCAGAAGGTGCAGGCAGATGCGCTTCGTCCACGGGCCATCGTGAAGCGTGAACAGGAAGCGACCAGCGCCCAGCGCTTTCAAAGGCATGGATTGTCTGGTCGGGCCGATGCCCATGGACAGAGTACCGTTTTCGATCAGGAATTCAGCACCCTCATCGCATGTCCAGCGGCCGGAAAGCGTGGCTGGCACAGGATGATCACCAACGGGCAGAAAACGGCGCGGCGCGTGGCCCGCCTCTCCCACCAGCGAATCACCCTCAAGGCGAAGGCGCATGGGCGATGAGGCCGAGCGGGACGATGCAAAGCCATCGCCATCATCATAGAGCGTATCATCCGCATCGATGAAGGTGCAGGTGCTTCCCTTGATTTCGAGCCACCATGGCCCCGTTTCCGTAACATAGAGACCATCGGGTAGATCGCTGGTCGGTTGCGGCAAGGGCAGACCGGTCAGCGCAGCCATGCTTTCCAGCGCGATTTTGAAGCCGTTTGTATCTTCCCGGTTGGACACCACGACAAAGCCAGTCCCCTCTTCAGGGTCCAGAAGGAAATAGGTCTTGTAGCCGGGGTGAGAACCACCGTGGCCGACGAAGCGACGGGCACCGAGATGCGTCCAGCGCAGGCCCAGCCCATATTCGCTCATGCGGCCATCCTCTATCGGGCGCTCCGCCGACAGCGCTTCGAGCACACCAGCAAATCCCTGCTCACCATTCAACAGCGCCTGCAACCAGCGCACCAGCGCCTCGGCGCTGCCCGCCAGGCTACCGGATGCGGAAATGTGCAGGCCAGCGGATGAAAGCTGCCAGCTATCTCCAGACTTCCAGTATCCCGGCGCAAGTCCCGCCACGGAATCGTTCCATACATCAGGCGCTAGCAGAACCTGACCGAGGGGTGTGGCGATCTTTTCCTGCACGAAATCATCGAAGCGCAGACCCTTTCGCTCAAGGGCCGCTTCCACCAACCGGTAGCCGGTGTTGGAATAAGAAACCTCGCTTCCCGCCGGGAAATTGAGGCGCTTGAGGCGGGCAACATAATCCAGAAGCGGTGCCGCCTTCGTCTCGGTGTAGACCGAGAGGCCCAGCAGCGACAGGCATTCGCGCACATCCGGCAAGCCGCCGCTCATATCCAGCGCCTGCCCGACCGTTACATCAGCCAGCGGTGGCTGCAATTCTTCAATATGCTTGCCGAGCGGGTCATCGAGGCCGATGAGATGGCTGTTTTCCAATACCATGGCGCAGAAAACATGCTTGGTGACGGAGGCGTAGCGTACAACCGTTTTCGGCGAGAATGGCGCAAAACTCGAGAGGCTTTCAACGCCGCCGGAAACGGCAAAACGCAGGCCAGACAGGTCAAAACCGATCACAGAACCGCCGGGCTCATTATTGCCCCATTGAGAAACGAAGTCTTCCGCGACGTTTGAGGCAGCACCCCAATCCTGATTGTCCAGCATGTATTTTTCTCTCCAAATGGTCACGGCAGCGCAAACAGCCCTGTTCAGACGATGCGTTTGCACCTATCTGACGGCTACAGCAATGCCCTGTCAGACCTTCCGAAAGCGACCAACATATGACCGACCACACCGCAGTGCCCGTATTCGATGGCCATAATGACGTTCTGCTGCGTCTGAAACTGTCCGGCCATCCATCGCCGGAAACGCTGTTCATCGAAGGCGATACGGTCGGCCATATCGATCTGCCCCGGGCAAAAAAGGGCGGGTTGGCGGGTGGTCTTTGCGCCATCTTCGTACCGTCCCCCAATGGTTTTGACGCCGACCGCAATTTCATCCCACCAGCCCAGCCGGAGGCGCTGGCCACCACGCTTGGCATGGCGAGCCTGCTGTTTCGCATTGAGGCGGCATCTGCCGGAAAACTGAAGGTGTGCCGCAGCGCGGCTGATATTCGCGGTGCGATGGCTGAGGGTGCATTCGCCTCGGTCTTGCATATTGAAGGCGTGGAAGCCTTCGATACGGATCTTGATGCGCTGCATGTTCTGCATCAGGCAGGGCTTCGCACGCTCGGCCCAGTCTGGAGCCGCCCAAACGCCTTTGCCTATGGCGTTCCCTTCCGCTTTCCCTCCACGCCCGATATCGGACCCGGCCTGACGGATGCGGGCAAGCGGCTGATCACGACCTGCAACGCCCTGAAGATCATGGTCGATCTGTCACACATGAATGAGCAAGGCTTCTGGGATATCGCCAAGATTTCGCAAGCGCCGTTGGTGGCCTCCCATTCCAATGCCCATGCGCTGTGCAACCACAGCCGCAACCTGACCGACAAGCAACTGGATGCCATCCGCGAAACAGGCGGGCTGGCAGGTATCAATTTCGGCGTGCTGTTCGTTCGTCAGGACGGCGTCAAGAACCCGGATACGGATCTTGGCGAACTGGTTCGCCATGTCGATTACATGGTGGAGCGCATGGGCATTGACCATGTTGCCCTCGGATCGGATTTCGACGGTACGACCATTCCGGCAGCGATGAAGGACGCGAGCGACCTGCAAATGCTGGTCGATGCGCTGCGCAACGCCGGTTACGACCAAGAGTCACTCGAGAAAATCTGCCATGGCAACTGGATCAGAGTGCTCGAAAAAACCTTGGGCGCGTAGGCTGCGGAGCAATTTTCAGCCCCTACAGCCGCCGGTTTCTTGCTTTCAACGCAACGAGGGCTCTAATGCCCTCGCAAGGCCTTTTCTTGCTGTTTTGCACCGCTATCCTTTCAAAGAATTTATGAAATAAAAATCAAATCTCCGTATTTCTGAAAAATACAGCGCACTAGCGTCACAATGCTGTGGTTGCCAGACGCAATCTGATCGTGTGGAAATGCAGATGACAGAGAAGACAGAAGTTAAGCAAATTGAAGAGACCGAAGATGGTCTCGAAAGCTTTTTCGAGCGGTACAAATCGCACATCACGTCCATCGCGGTGACCATCGTCTTTTTGATGATGACCTTTACGATCTACAAGCTGACTTCCGAGGTCCGATATGACGACATCGTTGAGGCTCTTGCGGATACAAGCTGGAAGGCCGCCGCACTTGCGGTTCTGTTCACCGGCTTAAGCTTTGCGGCGCTGATCTGTTACGACCTTAACGCCATTGAATATATCGGCAAGAAATTGCCGCCGGTTTCTGTCGTTGCGACTGCATTCATCGCCTATGCTGTCGGCAACACCGCTGGGTTCGGCCCCTTGAGCGGCGGCGCGATCCGCTTTCGCGCCTATTCCCGAATGGGCCTGACCCCATCGGATGTTGCGCGTATCATCGCATTCGTTACCCTGTCATTTGGTCTCGGTCTGCTGGCTGTCAGTGCCATTTCTACGCTGATTGTCGCGCCTCGCATAGCATCCATCATCGGCGTCGAAGCGACGTGGCTCAGAGGCGGAGCGCTCGTCATCATCTTCATCATGACCGCACTGATGTTTCTGGGCCGCAATGGTCGCACCATTCAGATTAAGCGATTGAAGCTGCGCCTGCCCGACAGTCGCACATCTTCGCGCCAGTTCCTCGTTTCCGCTTTTGATATCGCGGCATCCGCGTCCGTTCTCTACGTTCTTCTGCCGGAAACCAACGTCGGCTGGCCGAGCTTCTTTGCCATTTACGCAACAGCGGTTGGCCTCGGCGTTCTCAGCCACGTGCCCGCGGGTCTGGGCGTTTTCGAAACGGTCATGGTTGCGGGTCTTGGTAATGCCATCAGCCTCGATCAATTGCTGGGCGGCCTCGTACTTTACCGCATGATCTACCATGTGCTGCCACTTGTGGTCGCCATCATCCTGATGCTGGTGACGGAAATGAAGCAATTCGCGTCAAAGCCCATCATGGCGGATATCGGCTATCTCGCAGGTCGGTTGGCGCCCTCGCTACTGTCCGCCGTCGCGCTCATTCTCGGCACCATGCTGATTTTCTCGAGCGTGACGCCGACGCCGGACAGCAATCTCGATTTCCTGTCTAACTTCGTGCCGCTGCCAATCATCGAAGCGGCGCACTTTCTCTCGAGTATTCTAGGCCTTGTTCTGGTCGTCGCCTCGCGTGGCCTCAGCCAAAGGCTTGACGGTGCGTGGTGGGTGGCAGTCGTCGCTGCTGCAGGCGGATTGTTCCTTTCGCTCATCAAGGCGATTGCGGTTTTCGAGGCCATATTCCTCGGCATCTTCATCGTCGCCCTTATCTTCAACATCAAAAGCTTCAACCGGCATGCCTCGCTTCTGCGTCAGGCGCTGGGGCCCACATGGCTTGCGGCTATGGCGGTCATCGTTGCGGGTGCGGCGACAATCCTCTTCTTCGTGTACCGTGATACAGACTACAGCCAGACACTCTGGTGGCAGTTCGAGTTTTCCGAGGAAGCGCCGCGCAGTTTGAGAGCTTTGCTGGGTCTGGTGCTGGCATCATCCACCATCGCCATTTTCAGCCTTCTGCGGCCGGTCATGTACCGCCCTGAAGAGATACATCCTGAAGACATTGAGAAGGCGACCGAGATCGTCAAAAAGCAGGATGTGGCCGACGCCAATCTGGTGCGCATGGGCGACAAGCACGTCATGCTGTCGGAAAGCGGCAATGCCTTCATCATGTATGGCATTCGCGGGCGGTCGTGGATCGCGCTGGCTGACCCTGTTGGCGACGAGAACGACTTTGCCGATCTCGTCTGGCAATTTGTGGAAACTGCCCGCGCATCTGGCGGCAGAGCTGTCATTTACCAGCTCTCACCTGCCATCCTGACCCATTGTGCAGATGCTGGCCTTCGCGCCTTCAAGCTGGGTGAACTTGCCATGGTTGACCTCACACGGTTTGAACTCAAGGGCGGCAAGCTCGCCAATCTTCGCCAATCGCTCAGCCGAGGCGCGCGCGATGGCCTGACCTTCTCCGTAGTCGATACACCGCAGGTTCCTGAAATCTACGATGAGCTGAAGCGGGTCTCTGATTCCTGGCTCGAACATCACAACACACGCGAAAAGACCTTTTCTCTCGGTGCTTTTGAAAGAGATTACATTCTGTCCCAACCGGTTGCCGTTCTGCGCAAGGACGGTCAGATCACAGCCTTTGCCAATCTTTTGATGACGGAAACGAAAAAGGAAGTGACCGTCGATCTCATGCGATTTTCGCCAGACGCACCGCGTGGTGCGATGGATTTCCTGTTTGTCAGCATTATCGAACACATGCGCGCTGAAGGTTATGCCTCGTTCAATCTCGGCATGGCGCCGCTGTCGGGCATGTCCAAGCGGGAGTCCGCTCCGGTTTGGGATCGCATCGGCGGGACATTATTCGAACACGGTGAGCGTTTTTATAACTTCAAAGGGTTGAGAGCGTTCAAATCGAAATTCCACCCGAAATGGGAGCCGCGCTATGTTGCAGTTTCCAACGGCACGAGTGCAGCGCTGGCATTGATGGACGCGACCGTTCTCATCAGCGGCGGCGTCAGAGGAGTGATTGGTAAATGACGAGCCTGACATATCTGAAAGCCGCGCTTCTGGCCGCAACGCTCTCCATGCCCGTGACCGCACTGGCGCAGGATGCCAACGGATTTCAGACAGGCATGATCCCGCCAGAGCATATCATGCTACCGGATGGCGACGTTTCAGCGAATATATTCCTTCTATCTGGTGAAGCCGGCTGGGGTGAAACCGAACAGGCGCAGGCGGACGCGCTGGTGGAAAAGGGTGCGGCAGTCGTCGGCATCGATCTGCCGAAATACCTTGCTGCCCTGAAGGCGAATGAAGACGAATGTATCTACATGATTTCCGACATTGAGGAGCTTGCGCAGGAAATCCAGCGCAAGGCCAATGTGTCAAGCTACCGCCCTCCCATCATTGCCGGCACCGGTGAAGGTGGTGCGCTTGCGCTGGCCATGATTGCGCAGAGCCCGGCTGCGACGATTGGTGAAGCCGTAGCGGTTGATCCGCTGGCGAGCATACCGCTTGGCGAAAAAATACTCTGCACACCGGCAACGAAAGAGCCAGACAACGGACGCACGATCTATGGCCTAACGGATGGCCCACTGCCCGCCCCGGTGAGCGTGGTGTTCACCGGCAAGGCAGACGCTAAGGGCCGGACGCATGTTGAGAACCTCGTCAAATCCCATTCCGATATTGACGTGAAGAATGTGGATGGCGATGCGCAGACAGCGCTGGGACAGGCCCTGCAAGACCGGATAGACGCTGCCGGAAATGCCGATAACCCGCTCGGTCTGCCGCCGACTGTGCTCGAAGCCAAGCCAACGATGGATACGATGGCAATCATCTATTCGGGCGATGGCGGCTGGCGCGATCTGGATAAGGATATTGGCAGCTTCCTCCAGCAGGACGGCGTGCCGACCATCGGCGTCGATTCGCTGCGCTATTTCTGGTCTGAAAAGAAGCCAGAAGAGATCGCCAGCGACATGACGCGGATCATCGATACCTACCGCAAGGAATGGAAGGTCAAGAATGTCTTGCTGATCGGCTATTCCTTCGGCGCGGACGTGTTGCCTGTGACCTACAATCTTTTGCCGGAAAAAGACAAAAGCCGGATCGTACAGATGAGCCTCTTGTCGCTCTCCCACGAAGTATCCTACGAAATCTCCGTGGGTGGATGGCTCGGCGTTTCTGGATCTGGCGAGCAGGACCCAGTGACGGATCTTGCAAAAATCGACCCGAAGATCGTTCAATGCGTCTACGGCACTGATGACGAGGACGCCGCCTGCCCGGCGCTCAAGGACAAGAGTGCGGAAGTGATCGGGATCGATGGCGGCCACCATTTTGACGAGGATTACGAAGCCCTGACCAAGCGCATCGTCGCCGCGCTGAAAAAGCGTCTGGGGCAATGACCTAGGCTCAATATTCTTGCCGACATATTGAATACAAGGCCTGAAAACTGTATCCCGTTGTCACCATGTCAACGAAAGATCCGCATATGTTTTCCGGTACCCGGCCAGCCATCATCACCGACGCAGAGCGCTTGGAACGGCTGGAGCGCCTGCGTGTCGTGATGGCCGAGCGGGACATTGCAGCATTGCTTCTGGGTTCAAGTGAGAGCCTTCGCTACTTTACTGGCCTTGTTTGGCACCAGAGCGAGCGGCTGCTGGGAGCGGTCGTGACGCAGGCAGGGCTGCATTACATCGTGCCGGGATTTGAAAAAAGCCGCGTCGATACGCTGCCTCACATCGCGGGTGACATTCACGTCTGGCAGGAAGAGGAAGCCCCTGCGGCGCTCGTTGCCTCGCTGGTTGGTGCGCGTGGGCTTGTTGCGCTGGATGATGCGCTGCCGCTGTTCATTTATCACAGCCTTGCCCGAGAGTTGGGGCCTGAACGGCTTGTAGACGGCAGCCCGTTGATCAGCGGCTTGCGGATCCGAAAATCAGCGGCTGAAATCGCCATCATTCAGTATGCAATGGATCTGACGATTGAGGTGCAGAAGCGCGCCCACGGCATGATGAATCCGGGCATTCGAGCGTCGGATGTCATCCGGTTCATTGATGAACAGCATGTTGAGCTTGGTGGCGAAGGCGGCTCCTATTTTTGCATCGTATCCTTCGGCTCAGCCACCTCTCTGCCCCATGGTGCAGAGGGCGACCAGATTTTGAGCGCGGGCGATGTCATTCTGGTTGATACGGGAACCCGTATCGATGGCTATCACTCTGATATTACCCGCACCTATATGCTCGACCAACCGACAGCGGAATTTGCAAAGGCCTGGGCAATAGAGCGGGAGGCGCAGCAGGCGGTTTTCGATGCCGCACAGCTTGGCGCGCCATGCAGCGACCTGGATGATGCCGCACGCCGCGTGATGGCGAGCCACGGCCTTGGGCCGGACTACAAGCTGCCCGGCCTTCCGCATCGCGCCGGCCACGGGCTTGGCTTGGAAATTCACGAAGCGCCATATATTGTGCGCGGAAACGCCATGCCGCTTGCCCCGGGAATGTGCTTCTCCAACGAACCGATGCTGGTTTATCCCGACCGGTTCGGCATTCGGCTTGAAGACCACATCTACATGAGCAGCGAAGGCGCGAAATGGTTCACGCGAGCTGCGACTTCGCCAACGCAGCCATTTTCCTGATTGACCATTAACTGTGCGTTACTTGCATCTATAATATATATGCTTTTTAAACACGAATCATATTGTGGAGCTATCAATGTCCGCTGCCGAAAAAAGGAAAACAAAAACACCTGTTCTGGTGGATCGGATCGCGGAATTTGTCGAGAATATCCAGGCCACACGAAATGCCGATGGCACCTTCGACACCAAGAAAATCAGCGCGCTCTGGAATGAAGAAGTGCGCTTCCACTTCGACAATGGCCGAACAGAGAAGACGCTCGAACTCTATATCGTAAAATATAGATATGCGCTGAAAGACGCCTTTGGCCCGAAGACGACGCCGCTGGCGATCTGCAACATGAAAAAGCTTCGTGAGCGCCTCGACACCTATATCAAGACCGCTGAATATCCCGTGCGTGGTGTGGCACATTCCATTAGGGAAAAACTTGAGCGGGCCGAATACAGCATGGTGGGACGCAAGCCCCGTTTTCTGTTGCGCGTCTCGGACTTCATTGATGCTACGAATGGCGTGACGACAAAGGCGGAGATGCAGGCGCTGTGGGATGCCGAGATGGCGTCCATGGGCGATAAGGCGCAGGCCACGGTCATTTCCTACATCACCAAATACCGAAATGCGCTGCGCGAAGCCTTTGGCGAAGAGCACCCCATGCTGCGCATCGCCGCCGGAACGCCGCAGCTCTATGATGAAGCGCGCAAGATCAAAATGGCGAAGATCGCCAACAAGCATGGCTCGCTGATCACGTTTGAGAACTATGCCGAGGTGATGCGGCGCTGTCGGCGCTACCTGCAATCCTCAGATATCATGACGGTCGCAATCGGCCTGATGGGCACCACAGGTCGGCGTCCCTATGAGGTCTTCACCCAGGCAGAATTAACGCCAGCACCCTACGGCAAGGGCGTTTCGAAATGGAGCGTGCTGTTCAACGGTCAGGCCAAGACGAAGCAGGGCGAAGGCACCAAGTTTGGCGTGACCTATGAAATTCCGGTGCTGGAACAATCCCGCATCGTTCTTGATGCCTACAGCCGCCTGCGCGAAAGCAGCGACGGAAAATCCTGGCTTGGGCTGAATGTGGACGATTTTACTGCCGAGGTGCGCCTGCCACTGCGCGATGCGGTGATCGCCAAATTCGAGGATATTTGGCCCAAGGAAGAGCCGCCGAAGCCTTACGGTCTGCGCCATCTTTATGCCGAAATAGCCTATCGTAATTTTGCGCCGCCCAGCGTGACCAAGAACAGCTATTTCGCCGCCATCCTTGGCCACAACAACAATGATCTCGAAACATCGCTGTCTTACATGACCTACACATTTCCCGAGGATGCGGCGCAATCGAAGGTGCGTGCCGAGCGTGTTGCGGAGCGCACCATCCAGCAGATGATTGAGGTGAACCGTATCCCAGGCATGCCGCAGGCTTGAGGCCATAACCCACGCCTTGACACCGACAAAATGCCGCTCTAGCAAGTTGGAACATATATTCCAAAATAGCTAGGGTTCGCATGTGCGTTCCATAAGCAGGCAACAGGATCGGGAGGATACGATGGTAACGAGATTGGCTTTGCTGGGTGCAGGTCGCATCGGAAAAGTGCACGCAAAGGCGATTGCCTCTGACGCCAGAGCAAAACTGGTAGCTGTCGTGGATGCTTTCCCCGAGGCCGCGCAGGCGATTGCGAATGAAAGCGGCTGCGAAATCAGCACCATCGATGCGGTTCTCGCCAACCCCGATATCGATGCCGTCATCATCTGCACGCCCACCAACACCCACGCCGATCTGATCGAGCGTTTCGCCCGCGCTGGCAAGGCAATCTTCTGCGAAAAGCCTATCGATCTGGATGTCGCCCGCGCAGCCGCCTGCATCGAGGTTGTCAAGGAAACCGGCGCGAAGATCATGCTCGGCTTCAACCGCCGTTTCGACCCGCATTTCCGCGCCGTGCGCAAGGCCATCGATGACGGCCAGATCGGCGATGTGGAGATGGTGACAATTGTTAGCCGTGACCCCGGCGCGCCACCACCTGAATATATCAAGGTCTCCGGCGGCATTTTCCGCGACATGACGATCCATGACTTCGATATTGCCCGCTTCCTGCTTGGCGAAGAAATCGTCAGCGTGTTTGCAACAGGCTCCGTTCTGGTGGACCCGAGAATCGGTGAACTCGGCGATTACGATAGCGCCAGCATCATCCTGACAACGGCAAGCGGACGCCAGGCCAGCATTTCAAACTCGCGCCGTGCGACATACGGTTATGATCAGCGGATCGAAGTGCACGGCTCGCTCGGCTCGGTCGCCGCTGAAAACCAGCGCCCCGTCTCCATCGAAGTGGCCACGAAAGATGGCTACACCCGCCCGGCGCTGCATGATTTCTTCATGACGCGCTATACGGAAGCCTATGCGGCAGAAATCAAGGCCTTCATCGATTCGGTCGAGAATGATGTAGCACCTTCCCCCTCTGCCCATGATGGATTAATCGCTCTGAAACTGGCAGATGCCGCACTGAAATCGGCTCGCGAGAAAGTGCTCGTCCAGATCGTCTAATACGCGCAAAGAAGACGGAGGCTATCTGCCTCCGTTTTTTAATTGTCGTTGACACCCAACACAAAAAACGACAGTTTCCAGACATTCCGAGGGGAGCATCTTAACGATGCTGAGATGGCGCTGAGCCGGACCCTTGAACCTGATCCGGGTCATGCCGGCGTAGGAACGGAACAGTCGCCACTGGCAATGCTTTTCTTTTCTCCGCTCGACCTGGATCTCCGTGATGATGCATCTGGAGATGATAGAGCATGGCGAGTTATCCAACGGCACAAACAGCCGCAGAGCTTCTGGTGCGGGTGCGACAACGACGACCGCGTGTCCATTGCCTGATGAACACCGTGGTGCAGAAGTTCACCGCAGATGGCATCACCGCCATTGGCGGCATTCCGTCCATGACATCGTCCGAAGAAGAAATCGAAAGCTTTGTTTCCAAGGTTGATGCTCTGACGATCAATCTGGGCACACTGGATGCGGCGCGCCGCAGCGTCATTCGCATTGCGGTTGGGATCGCAAACGAACACGGAAAGCCATGGATCATCGATCCAGTGCACTGCGACTACTCGCCATCCCGACTGGACTTTGCGCACGAACTGATTGGACTTCAGCCCACCATCGTGCGCGGCAATGCGGCTGAAATGGCCGTGATCGGTGATGTCGGCAAGGCGCTGCGCATTCAGACCGGGCCGGAAGACCTGCTGCGGGACGACCTCAGAAAGATCAAAGTTCAGAACGGCCACAAGTGGATGGCAAAGGTGACAGGCACCGGATGCCTATCCGGCGGTGTCATCGCGGCATTCATGGCGGTGGAGATTGATGCGATGCTGGCGGCAGCAGCAGCGCTTGTCGTAACAGGTGTCTCGGCAGAACTCGCTGCCCTGCATGCCCGTGGCCCCGGCACATTCGAGGCCGCATTTCTGGACGCGCTGAACGCCGTCACCGAGCAAGATATCTTGTCCCATGCGAGGATTGACCATGATGAAGATTGATTACCGGCTGAATGCGCTGGTCGATGCGTCGCTATGTGACATTGCACCATTGCCGGAACTGGCGGCGGTCGCAGCGCTGCACGGCGCAACAATCATTCAGTATCGCGACAAGCATGGCTCGACGCGGCATATGATCGAACAGGCGACGCTCATTCGAGAGGCGCTTGGCGCAACGGGCGTGCCCCTTGTGATCAATGACCGTGTGGATGTGGCGCTGGCATGCGGGGCAGATGGTGTGCATCTGGGCGCGGATGACATGGACGCCCATATGGCTCGGCGCCTTTTGGGTGACAATGCTATCATCGGCATGACCGTCAAGAACATGGAGGATGCAAAACGCGTCGCCGGTTCCCCGGCTGACTATGCTTGTATTGGCGGTGTTTTCGAGACCGTTTCCAAGGTCAATCCCGATGCGCCGGTGGGACTTGAGGGCTTCAGGCAGTTGCGCGCGCAGCTGAAACGCGACCGGGGCCATATGCCAGTGGGTGCCATCGCAGGCATCTCGCTGGAGACTTTGCCGGGTGTGATCGAGGCTGGTGCCGACGGCGTTGCTGTCATCTCCGCCCTGTTCCGCGCGGTTGATATTGCCGGTGCCACACAAGCTTTCCGCCATGCGGTGGATGCGGCTCTGGAGGCGCGCCAATGACAGCGATTGCCTTGACAATTGCCGGTTCCGACAGCGGTGGCGGTGCAGGAATACAGGCAGACCTGAAGACGTTTTCTGCCTTGGGTGTATACGGTGCCAGCGTCATCACCGCCATTACCGCCCAGAACACGCGGGGCGTGACGGCTGTTGAAGACGTCTCGACAAGGATGATCGGCGCGCAAATGGATGCCGTTTTCTCCGACATCAACATCGGTGCGGTCAAGATCGGCATGGTATCGCGGATTGAGACGATTGAGACCATCGCCGCTGGTCTCCGCAGCATCGACAAGCCCATCGTGCTCGACCCGGTGATGGTTGCGACATCGGGTGATCGACTGTTGCAGGAAGACGCTATCGAGACGCTGCGCAGCAGATTGCTGCCGCTGGCATGGCTTGCGACACCGAACCTGCCGGAAGCAGCCCTTCTCAGTGGCCAGCCGATGGCGGAAAACAACAAAGACATGGTGCGCCAGGCAGAGGCGATCTTGAAGACCGGCGCTCGCGCTGTTCTGGTGAAAGGTGGCCATGGCACGGGCTGCGATAGCGTCGATCTGCTGGTGGATGGTAACGAGGTGCAGGAATTCTCCATGCCACGCATTCAAACGCGCAACGACCACGGCACCGGCTGCACGCTGGCGGCTGCCATTACCGCACATCTGGCGCTTGGCAATACGCTGGCGGAGGCTGTTGGGCTCTCAAAAGAATATCTCCACGGTGCGCTGGCTGCAGGACAGAAGCTGAAAATTGGCGGTGGGCACGGGCCGGTGCATCACTTTTATCGCTGGTGGCATGCCTGAATTCAGCCCCTTGGCTTAGGGCTGGCCAGTGCGTTGCGAATGGCGAAGCTGGAATGAATGCGCGAAACGCCGGGCAGTTTCGAAAGTACGTCTTTGTGAACCCTCTCGAAATCACCGGCTGTTTCGACCTCGACCCGTAGGAAATAATCAGAGCCGCCGGTCATCAGATAGCACTCACGTATCTCGGGGTATTTACGAACGGCGCTTTCGAACCGATTGAGAAAATCTTCCGTCTGCCGGTCAAGCGTGATCTGGACAATCACCGAGATGGCTTCGCCGCCAGCCGCACTGCCCGTCAGTGCCGTATAGCCTCTGATAACCCCTTCCCTCTCCAGAATATCAACCCGCCGCAGACAGGCGGAAGCCGATAGCCCAACCTCTGCGGCAAGCTTGGCATTGCTGATGCGGGCGTTCAACCTCAGCACTCTGATGATATGGCGATCGGTAGCGTCCAAAGCTGACATGAAATCATTCCGTTCTGTCGCTGAATATTGCGCGAAATCAAATATCTTCGAACGATCCGCGCATCAAATTGCAGAAATTCGATGATCGTTGCAATACCATCTTGTAAAATAACAAGGGAACGATGATGGACATGACGATCAGTCGCCAAACGGCGAGTGGCGGTGCCAGCGGTTATCTGACCATAGATCTGGGCGCGCTTCGCGACAATTATCTAACCCTATGTCGGCTCGCTCCGAATGCGATGACCAGCGCGGTCGTCAAGGCCGATGCCTATGGTCTGGGTGCCGACGTCGTTGCCCCCGTTCTGTACGATGCGGGTTGCCGCCACTTCTTCGTCGCCCACATCGATGAGGGAATTTCGCTGCGCAGGCGCATTGCGGGTGATGCTGATATCTACGTTTTGAACGGGCTTCAGCCCGGCAACGAGACATGCTGCGCGGCCATGTCACTCACACCCGTCATCAACTCGCTGGAGCAACTGGCGCAGTGGACTGCCCATGCGAAGTCCCTTGGAAAGACGCTGCCTGCCACCCTTCAGTTTGATACCGGCATGTCCCGGCTTGGAATGGCGCCGTCTGAAGTCGAAGCGCTGAAGAATGCTCCCGAACTGCTGGATGGCATCGCGATCACCTTCATCATGAGCCATCTGGCCTGCGCAGACGAGCCTGAGAATGCCGCCAACGGCGCGCAACTGGCCGCGATGCGCAAGACGGCGCAGATGTTTCCTGATGTGCCGGTGTGTTTTGCAAACTCCGGTGGCGCGTTCCTCGGCGCTGACTTCCACAACGCCCTCATGCGCCCGGGCATCGCGCTTTATGGCGGCGCGCCTTCGACACTGAGGCCGAACCCGATGAAGCCTGTCGTGCGGCTGGACGTTGCGGTTGTGCAGACACGCACGGTGCCTGCCGATACCCTCGTTGGTTATGGCGGCACGCTTCGCACAGCCAGCGAAACACGGTTGGCAACGGTAGCTGCGGGCTATGCTGACGGCCTTCCCCGCTCTCTCAGCAATCGGGGCGCGGCCTATTTCAACGGCGTGCGTCTGCCTATTGCGGGCCGCATATCCATGGATAGTATCAGCCTTGATATCACGGCTCTGCCGCAGGGCACGCTGACCCATGGAAGTCTGGTTCAGCTCATCGGCCCGGACCAGACGCTGGAAGACATGGCCGAGGATGCCGGAACGATTGCCTATGAAATTCTGACCGGCCTCGGCCACCGGTATCGCCGAGCCTATATCCAGCCGCAGCAGCCTGACGTAATGAACGAGGGGGAGTGAGCCAACATGAACATCACAATTCTTGGAGCCGGTGTCGTCGGCGTCACGTCCGCCTGGTATCTGGCAAAAGCCGGTCACTCCGTTACCGTCATCGACAGGCAGCCGGGAGCGGCTCTCGAAACCAGCTTTGCCAACGCGGGCGAGGTTTCGCCGGGCTACTCATCGCCCTGGGCGGCACCCGGTATTCCCATGAAAGCCATGAAGTGGCTGTTTATGGAGCACTCTCCCCTCATCATTCGGCCAACGCTGGACCCGGCGGCCTTGCGGTGGATTGGCCAGATGCTTCGCAACTGCACGTTCCAACGCTACTCGATCAACAAGAGCCGCATGGTGCGCGTGGCGGAATATAGCCGTGATTGCCTGATGGCGTTGCGTGATGAAACCGGCATTCAATACGATCAACGCACGCAAGGCACGCTGGAGGTTTTCCGCACCCAGAAGCAATTCGACGGCATCGGCAAGGATGTTGCGGTGCTGAAGGCAGGCGGTGTGCGCTACGAGGTTCTGGACCGTGACGCCTGCGTTGCCGTTGAACCCGGCCTTTCTCTGTCCCGCGACAAGATCGTTGGCGGCTTGCGCCTGCCCGGCGACGAGACCGGCGATTGCTTCATGTTCACCACAGAGCTGGCAAAGCTTGCCGAACAGGCTGGCGTGAAATTCGTCTACGGCACCGGCATCATGCGCCCGGTAACCGAAGGCAACCGCATCAAGGCCATAGAAACCACCAAGGGGCTGGTGGAAGCGGACGTCTTCATTGGCGCTTTGGGAAGCTACACCCCTCACCTGCTCAGGCACCTTAACATCGACCTCCCCGTCTATCCGGTCAAAGGCTACTCGATCACAGTCCCCATCATCGACGCGGCGCGCGCGCCCATTTCGACTGTCATGGACGAGGCGCATAAGATTGCGATCACGCGCCTTGGCGACCGTATTCGCGTGGGTGGGATGGCCGAAATTGCCGGTTTCAGCACGGACCTGCCCGCCAAACGACAGGCGACCTTGACCCATTCCGTCGAAGATCTGTTCGGCGGTGCGGGCGACCAGTCACGCGCAAAATTCTGGAGCGGCCTGCGCCCCATGACACCGGATGGCACGCCAGTGATCGGGGCCACCCGCTACAGCAACCTTTACCTCAACACCGGGCATGGCACGCTGGGCTGGACGATGGCCTGCGGATCAGCCCGCGTTCTGGCCGATATCGTCAGTGGCAACAAGCCGGAGATTGAAACCGCGGATCTGGCTATTTCCCGCTACGCAGCGTGAAGTAGTTCAAAGCGATAGCGCATCTTTGAGGGCCAGCCCCTCCTTGTTGCGCAGGTCAAGATCGGCCTCGATGTGATCGATGTGGTGAAGCATGAGATGTTTGGCTTTCTCCGCATCGCCCGCCTCCAATGCATCGAGAATGGCGGCGTGATCGCCGTGGCCGCAGCTTGAAATGCCCGAGCGACCGTAAAGCGCAATAACCAGCGACGAGCGGGCGACGAGTTCCGCCATAAACTTTTCAAGAATGGCGTTGCCAGCAACCGCCGCCAGCATCAGGTGAAAATCACCGGATGCCTTGATTTCCGCGCGCCGTGCACTGGGACCGCGCTCGTGCTGGTGGCGCGTTTCCTCCTCAAGATGCACCCGCATATCCGCAATGACCTCAGGTGTCAGGCGCTCAATGGCGGCATTGACAATGCCGGGTTCAATGAGCCGCCGTGAGGCGAAGACCTGGAGCGCTTCATCCGGCGTCGGGTTTGAAACGAACGCGCCACGATTTCGCTCCGTCTTTACCAGCCCCTCGAAGGACAACATCTGCAGGGCAGCCCGAACGACCGTGCGGCTGACATCAAACAGCGTCCCGACCTCAGCTTCCGAAAGCTTGGTTCCGGGAGCCAGACGCCTGTCGACAATCGCATCCCGCAACGTATCGCGAATGGCCTGCGCCCGGTCTTCCTGGCTGTGGTCGTTTTCTGGGCTGATGTGAGCAATCGTCATGTCGGCATCCAAAGCTGCATGGCCCTTTCTACCCCGAAGTGACGGAAGTGGAAACAGCAAACGTTCTCATTCAGACCAGATGATTGAATACAATCCTTATGCAACATCGAAAACAATCGCTCGTTTTTTGGGCATCTGCGGATAGCTGCACGTGCCACAGACATCCATCGAATTAAAATACGACGTCATTTCATAATCTTAAGCGCCGAGCATCGAAACTGGCACGGCTTATGCAACGTCTTCTGCGACGAGCAGAGGAAAACACATGAGCAAAGCCGCCGAGATCGATATTGCTTCCGTGTCCAAGATATATGGCACCACGACGGCTGTCCACGCGATCAGCCTCAAGATACCGGCGGGAAGCTATTGCTGCCTGCTGGGTCCATCCGGATGCGGCAAAACATCCACCCTGCGCATGATTGCGGGCCATGAGAGCATTACCAGCGGCGATGTGCGGCTGGGCAATACCGTTGTGACCGACTTTCCACCTGCCAAGCGCGGCACGGCGATGATGTTCCAGTCCTATGCGCTTTTCCCGCATCTGGATCTCATCGACAATGTTGCCTTCAGCCTGAAGATGAAAGGCGTTGACAAAGAAGCCCGGCGCGCCAAAGCGATGGAAATGCTGCAACTGATGCAGCTGGAAGCCTATGCCAATCGCCGTCCCGCCCAGCTTTCCGGCGGCCAACAACAGCGCGTTGCGCTTGCCCGTGCGCTGATTACCGATCCTGAAGCGCTACTTCTGGACGAGCCACTGTCTGCCCTCGATCCCTTTCTGAAGATCCGCATGCGGGCCGAACTCAAGAAGCTTCAGACAACACTGGGCATCACGTTTGTTCACGTGACCCACAGTCAGGAAGAGGCCATGGCGCTGGCCGATGTCATCGTCATCATGAATGACGGTCGGATCGAGCAGGCGGCCACCCCGCGTGAGGTGTTCGAGCGCCCGGCAACCAGTTTCGTGGCGCGCTTCATGGGCAATCACAATGTCATCTCAGGCCGCGTCCGCGAAAAGAGCGGCGATCTCGTGACCATGGATGTTGTTGGTGGTGCGTCCTTCAGCGCAGCCGGTGATCCGCCAGAGGATGGGATAATGGACATTGCCGTCAGAACCGACCGCGTTCGCATAGGCCGCGAGGACGTACCGGGGCACGGCTTTACCGGCATCGTCTCCAACGTCGAATACCACGGCGCTACCGTCAAGATTGTGGTGACGGGTGCTGGAATCGAGGACTTCAACGTCATTCTGAGCGACGTCGCCTTCTTCGAAAAACCCATCAAGGTGGGGGAAGCCATACCCCTGTCCTGGAATGCGGCAGATGCCATCGTGCTCGGCCGGGTCAAGAAATAAACCTAAAAACAACCAGAGGAGAATGTGTCATGACCAATCCAACCAACACAAAAAAGGGCTTGTCCCGTCGCGGTCTTCTGAAAGCGGGTGCCGCCGCCACAGGTGCTGCCATCGGCTCCGGCCTCATCACGGGTTTCCCGACCATCTGGGCGCAGAACCCGATTACGCTGCGCCAGTTCGGCACCGGCGTGTCGAACCTCAACGCCATCGCGGATAAATGCAAGGCGGACCTCGGCATCACGCTGGAAATGACGGCAACGGATTCGGACGCCGCCGCCCAGCGCGCCGTAACGCAGCCGAACTCCTACGATATTGCCGATATCGAATACTGGATCCTCAAGAAGGTCTATCCATCCGGCGTCATCCAGCCGATGGAAATCAAGAAGCTGAAATATTACGACAAAATCGTTCCGCTCTTCAAAAACGGCAAGCTGACGCCGGACAGCGTAATTGCCCAGGGCACCGCGCCGCACACTGTCGGTTTCGTAGAAAAGCCGGGCGACAAGAAATTTGCCAAGGGTGAAACCGACTATTTCACCATGGTTCCGACCATCTACAATGCTGACACGCTCGGCATCCGCCCCGATCTCGTCGGTCGCGAGATCAACAGCTGGGCCGATATCATGGACCCCGCATTCAAGGGCAAGGCATCGATCCTCAACATTCCATCCATCGGTATCATGGATGCTGCGATGATCATGGAAGCCATGGGCAACCTGAAATATGCCGACAAGGGCAACATGACCAAGGAAGAGATCGACAAGACGATCGACTTCCTCATCAAGGCAAAGAAGGATGGCCAGTTCCGCGCCTTCTGGAAAAGCTTTGATGAAAGCGTCAACCTCATGGCATCTGGCGAAGTCGTCATCCAGTCCATGTGGTCGCCAGCCGTCGCAGCCGTGCGCTCCAAGGGCATCGCCTGCAAATACCAGCCTTTGAAGGAAGGCTACCGTTCATGGGGCGGCGGTCTTGGTCTTGCCAAGCACCTGTCAGGCGCAAAGCTCGATGCGGCTTACGAATATATCAACTGGTACACATCCGGCTGGGTCGGCGCCTATCTCAACCGTCAGGGCTACTACTCCGCCGCCATGGACACGGCCAAAGAACACATGACAGCTGACGAATGGGGTTACTGGGTCGAGGGCAAGGCAGCGCAGGGCGACATCATCGCTCCTGACGGCAAGGTCATGGAAAAGGCTGGCGCGGTGCGTGATGGCGGTTCCTTCCAGGAGCGCATGGGCAAGGTGGCCTGCTGGAACTCCGTGATGGACGAAGACCGCTACATGGTTCGTCGCTGGAACGAGTTCATCGCCGCCTGATCAGGTTTTCACGACAATGGGATATGCGGATTTCAATTCCGCGTATCCACCCACCAGAAGCGAGGAGACCGGCCGTGGTAACAGTGAGATTGATCGGCGTCAGCGACAAGAGCGACAGGAAGCGCCGCAGCTTTGCACTTGCGCCGAAGCTTGTCGCCTATATCCAGGCGGCACCGCTTGCCCTTATTCTCGGCTTTTTCCTCGCCTTGCCCATTCTGATGATCGCCATCGTCAGTTTCTGGGATTATGATTTCGCGCAGATGTATCCGGGGTTTGTCACCTTCAACTATGGTGAAACGCTCGGTTCCTGGGTCACATGGCAGACCTATCTCAACACGCTGAAATTTGCGGCTATGGTCTGGGCCATAACGCTGTTTTGCGGCTTCTGGGTCGCCTATTTTCTCGCATTTCACATTCGCACCACGACCATGCAGATGGTGCTATTCCTGGTCTGTACCGTACCGTTTCTCACCTCAAACATCATCCGCATGATTTCCTGGATACCGGTGCTGGGCCGAAACGGGCTGGTCAACAGCGCGCTGGTCAATATGGGCATCGTGCCAGCGCCGGTGGAGTGGCTGCTCTATTCGGATTTCGCGGTCGTCCTTGCCATGGTGCATCTCTACACGCTGTTCATGGTCACGCCGATTTTCAACACCCTGATGCGCATCGACAAGTCGCTGGTGGAAGCTGCGCGGGATGCGGGTGCCTCAAGCTGGCAAATTCTCTGGAATGTCATCATTCCCCTGGCCAAGCCCGGCATTGCCATCGGCACCATCTTTGTCGTGACGCTCGTCATGGCAGATTTCTCGACGGTCCAGGTCATGTCCGGCGGACAGAGCGCATCCGTGGCGCTGATGATGAAGAACCAGATGTCGCTGCTGCAATATCCGGCAGCTGCCGCCAATGCCGTCATCCTTCTCGCCCTCGTCCTCTCGATGGTGGCTGGCATATTGCGCGTCGTCGATATCAGGAAGGAGCTTTGACATGCATTCGGAAAAACGCGGTCGTGAGTTTTACGTGCTCTGCTTCTTTTTCGGCCTCTTTGTGCTGTTCCTCTATGGCCCGCTCTCAGCGATCCTTATTCTCGCCTTTCAGGGCCCCAATGGCGGCCTGACCTTTCCGCTGAACGGGGTCTCGCTGCACTGGTTCGCCAACCTCTTTCAGCAACAGGCGGTGGGTGATTTCGGCGGCTCCTTCCGCCGTTCACTCGTCCTCGGCATCATGGTCATGAGCGCCACGGTGCTGGTGTCGCTTCTGGCGGGCCTCGCCTTTCGCCGGAAATTCGTCGGTGCGACGCCGCTGTTCTATCTCTCCGTCGCCAGCCTTGTCGTGCCATCCATCATCATATCGCTCGGCATCGGTGTTCTGTTCCAGCAGCTTGGTCTGGAACCATCATGGTACACCTCCGCCTTTGGCGCCCATATGACATGGACGCTCCCCTTCGGGGTGCTGATCATGCTGGCCGTCTTCAACCGCTTCTCGCCATCTTATGAAGAGGCAGCGCGTGACCTTGGCGCGACCTCCTGGCAGACCTTCCGCGAGGTCGTGTTGCCGATGATTGCGCCGAGCCTGATCGGCATCGGCCTGTTCGGTTTCACTCTGTCCTATGACGAATTTGCCCGCACCTTGATGACATCTGGCACCTACAACACTCTGCCACTTGAGATTTACGGCATGACCACGAACGTTACGACGCCGGTGCTCTATGCCCTTGGTGCTGTCACGACGTTCTTCTCATTCCTGGTGATTGCCGCAACGCTCGGTCTCATCGTCTACCTAAACCGCCGCCAGTTGAAAGCCTGATCGACAAAATGCGCATTCTCATCGTCAATCCAAACACCACCGCATCCATGACCAAGACCATCGCCGCCGCTGCAAAAGCCGTTGCGGCACCGGGCACAGACGTCATGGCTGTCACCTCGCTGATGGGACCGGTGTCCATCGAAGGCTACTATGATGAAGCCTTTGCTGTGCCGGGCATGCTGGCGGAGATCGCCAAGGGCGAAAAGGCTGGCGCGCAGGCGGCGATCATTGCGTGTTTTGACGATACGGGGCTGGACGCGGCAAGGGCGCTGGCCTCCATCCCGGTCATTGGCATTTGCGAAGCAGCGGTTGCGACCGCATCCTTCATTGCGCAACGCTTCACCGTGGTCACCACCATGGAGCGTTCGCGGCTGCCAATTGAGCATCTAGTCGAACGCTATGGCATGGGCCGCCGTGCCAAGGTGCGCGCTGCCGATATTCCCGTGCTATCGCTCGAAGACCCTGCCTCTAATGCATTGGAGCGTCTTCGTTTCGAGATCAGCGCCGCAATCCGCGATGACCGTGCGGAAGCAATCGTGCTGGGCTGCGCTGGCATGGCGGACCTTGCCGCCCAGCTTTCCGCAGAGTTCGGTGTGCCGGTGGTCGATGGCGTTTCGGCTGCTGTCAAACATGCGGAGGGGCTGGTTACGCTCAGCCTCAGGACTGCGAAAAACGGAGCCTATGCCACACCCGTGGCAAAACCCTATCTCGGGATGCTTGAAAGTTTTTCTCCCGTTGAACCGCTGAAAGTCTAGGAAAAGCCCTGCCATACCTGCCTTTGCACTGCCACAATTCGTTCAGCGCCGGTTCAGCCGCAGGCCGCTAATTCTTAACCATTGAATAACAACTGGCAGATTTTCTGCCCTTTGGATGGAAAACGAAAATGGCCTCGTTTGCAGCTAAAACTCTTCTGGCTCTCGGAGTCTCTGCAGCCGTCATCGCCCCTGTTAATTCAGCCTCAGCCGACGATTGGGGTCGCCACCACCGCGACGACGCGCTGATCGGTGGCATGCTTGGTCTTGCCGCTGGTGTGGCAGTCGGTTCTGCGCTGGCACAGCCAAGGTACTCGGAAGAACGGGTCTATGACGAGCCACCCGTGCGCAGCTACCAGACCTATCAGCCACGCTACACCTATAGCGAACCTGATTACAGATATGAGCGGCCAGCGCCGCGTCCAGTCTACCGCGCCCAGCCGGTTTACGACACGCGCCCGGCTTACCAGCCACGTCCGCGCTACCGCACCATCGAGCCATGGTCTGAAGCGTGGTTTGACTATTGCTCCCAGCGCTACGGTAGCTTCAACGCCCGCACTGGCACCTATATGGGCTACGACGGACAGAGCCACTTCTGCGTTGCAGGCTGAAGCCTCGACTTAAACAAAAGCAGCCGCGCAGGCTATGATCCCTTACGGACATAGTCGGCGCGGTTGATGCTGTGCCGCTGCAGCTTGTCGTAAAAGGTCTTGCGCGCGATGCCCAGCGCGCCGATCGTGCCCGCCACATCGCCTTCGAATGTTTCAAGCGTCTCCCGAATGATCTGGGCCTCTTCCCGGTCAATGCGCTCCGAAAGCGTGCCTGATGTGTGCCGAGGCGCAGCAGGCGTCGTCTGAGCCGCCGTATCTTCCAGCCCAAGCACCACACGTTCTGCAAAGTGGCCGAGTTCGCGCACATTGCCCGGCCAGTCATGGTCGTTGAGGTGACGCGAAACAGATGATGTGATGGTGGGCATGGCCATGCCGAACCGCTTGGAAGCCTTTGTGACGAAGTGGGAAAACAGCAACGGGATATCGGCTTTGCGTTCTCGCAGTGGCGGAATGGAAAGCGTTACCACGTTCAGCCGATAATACAGGTCATCACGAAAATCGCCGCGCTGCTCCGGGTTTCCCAGATCCACCTTGGCAGCGGCAACCACGCGAATATCGACAGACCGCACCTCATTGGAGCCAACCGGCGAGACCTGCCGCCCCTCAAGCACGCGCAGCATTCTGACTTGGACTGCAGGCGGCATGCTTTCGATTTCATCGAGGAACAGCGTTCCACCGCTGGAATGTTCGATACGGCCAACGCGTTTCTTTTGCGCGCCAGTAAAGGCGCCGGCTTCATGGCCGAAAAGCTCGCTTTCGATGACCGTTTCCGGCAAGGCACCACAGTTGAGCGCAACGAAGTTGCCCTTGGCGCGGCGTGTGCTCCAATTGTGAAGGGCTGTGGCGACAACTTCCTTGCCACTGCCCGTTTCACCCGCAACCAGCACATCCACGTCCGTATCCGCGATATGCCTAAGTGTATTACGCAAGCGTTCCATGGCTGGCGTCTGACCAATCAGCGGCAGGTCGTCCTCTGCCTGCTGCGCGGCTTGCTTCAGCGCGCGGTTTTCCATGACAAGGCGGCGCTTTTCGAGAGCGCGGCGCGCACTTTCCACCATCCGCTCGGCCGGAAACGGCTTTGCAATGAAATCGTAAGCGCCGTTTTGCAGCGCCGCCACCGCCATGGGCACATCTCCATGGCCTGTAATGAGAATGACAGGCAGGTCCGCATCGATTTCGCGCAGCCGATCAAAAAACTGAAGGCCGTCCATGCCGGGCATGCGGATATCTGTGATGACGACGCCGTCAAAATCTTGCGATATCGCTTCCAGAGCCAACTCGGCTTTTGGAAACGGTGAGACCATCATGCCGTGCAGTTCCAGCGTCTGGCGCATGGCTTTGCGTAATTGCGAGTCATCGTCGACAAGGTAGACCGTGCCATGGATCGTCATATCATGCTCGCTTCAGGTGTACAGAGAAACAGGTTCCGGTCTCGCTGGTGACGACAGCAATGCGACCGCCATAATCGGACGCAATATCCCGCGAAATGACGAGGCCAAGCCCAAGGCCACCCTCCTTTGAGGTGTTGAATGGCGAGAACAATTGCCCAAGAATGTCAGGAGCGATGCCCGGCCCATTATCGGCAATTTTCAACACGATCTCACCCTCCGCATCCTCAGTGCGCACGGTCACGCTGCCATCCGGCTTATCCTCGACAGCTTCCAGTGCATTTTGCAGAAGGTTGATGACGATCTGCTCCAGCCTGATACGGCTGCCCGACACCATCACAGTTTCATCCGGTAACCGAATGTCCAGAGCATCCATGCGCCCGGCGAAACGACTGCGCAGCAGCACGACGGCACCTTCAATGACAAGGCGGATACTGACCGGCTCTGCCGCCGTGCGGCCTTTTCGCGCCAGTATCTTGAGATCACTGGTAATCACACCGATCCGCTCCGTCAGCGATGCGATACTTTCGAGGTTTTCGTCCGCTTCCTCCTTGCGATCCCGCTGGAGGAACACCCTTGCATTATCGGCAAAGGCACGGATGGTCGCGACGGGCTGGTTGATTTCATGGGCCACACCTGCTGCCACCTGGCCCAGAATGGAAAGGCGGTTGGCCTTGACCAGTTCGTGCTGAACGCTCTGCAACTCTTCAGCCGTCTGTTCATGGCGCACGATTTCGGCCTGAAGGCGATCCCGCGCCATCGTCAGATCAATCGTTCGCTCCTGCACGCGGCGTTCCAGTTCGGCGCGGTCCCGCTCTGCTGCGGCACGGGCTTCTGAGGCCTTTTGTCTGCGCCGAAACCATATGGCCGACAACGCAAAGACGGGCATGAGCCCTGCTGCAGCGATAATCCGGTTTTCACGAATGGCACCGTTCATCGTGGCCTGCACCGGCTGGAGATAATGCAACGACCATGCCGTTGATGGTACCGGCAGTTCCAGCCGCAAATATTCACCGGACAAGGCCGCAGGAGAGGTGACACTCACCATCGCCACCTCTGGCCCGGGTCTGGAGATTGTCTTCACCGGCATGGGGGAGAGTTGCTCATCCCCGAACTGGAGACTTTCTGAAATTGCCTTGCGTCTTGCATCATCAACAGGTGCCACCGTCTTGAACCGCCATTCGGGAATGCTGGTCATCAGGACAACGCCGTTTGAATCGACGATGTAGACCGGGCGGCCACCGATATTCCAGTCTGCCTCAAGGCGATTAAACTCAACCTTGGCAATAACGACCCCGAGAGGGCTTCCATCCGGCCCATCCACGCGCCGTGAAATGTAAAGACCTGGCCTACGACTGACATTTCCCAGCGCGTAATGCTCGGCCAGGCCCGTCTCCATCGCTCTCTTGAAATAGTCCCGAAACGCATAGTTGGAGCCGACGAAACTTTCAGGCGTTTGCCAGTTGCTCGAAGCAATCGTGACGCCATCCATATCTGCCACATAGATGACGGAGGCCTGCGTTCCTTCGATCAAGCCTTCGAGCTTTCGATTGAGTTGCTCCAAAAGAGGACCACGGTTCTGGAGTGCGTCGATCAGGTCTCGATCCTTCGAGAGCACGAGAGGAAGAACTCGCGGGCGCTCCAATGCCACATTCAGCAGTGCCGATTTCAGCTCGCCATCGGTACTGGCCGTGGCCAGCAAAGTCTTTGTGGCCTGAACCCGCCCCAACTTATCGGCAGCAACAAACACACCAAAGGCTATGACAAGCCACATGGCGCCGAAGGCGACCCAACGAAATCGAACTGTATCTAGATTACCAGCCATCGAAACCTCAAGTCAGATGGCTTCATTGTGTGGATTTCCGCACAAAATGCAAGAGTTCATGAGCGGATAAACGCACAAACGATGGCGGCGATCGCAGCATCATATTTTTCATTGTTCGAAATCAACAACTTAATTCTCAAGGCGGCGTTTGGCACAGTCTTTGCTGTCCTAACCTAGAAACGGTCTTTGACCGCGAGCCAGTTCGTCAAACCCGGGAGGCCATCAGGCAGGGTTGTGACCGAGGAGGAAAGAACATGATTGATAGCACCGCCGTGGCATCCAGCCACGTCAAACTCCCTTTTTATCGCCACCTCTATTTTCAGGTTATCGTCGCGATTATTGCGGGCATTGCGCTCGGCCACTTCAACCCGACCCTCGGTGAGCAATTGAAGCCACTGGGCGATGCCTTTATTCGCCTTGTGAAGATGATTATCGCCCCTGTGATCTTCCTGACCGTTGCCACCGGCATTGCCGGAATGAACGACATGAAGAAGGTGGGTCGCGTTGCCGGCAAGGCAATGATCTACTTCCTGACATTTTCGACATTGGCGCTGATCGTTGGCCTCATCGTCGCCAATGTCGTTCAGCCGGGCGCTGGCATGAACATCGATCCATCCACGCTGGATGGCAAGGCCGTCGCGACTTATGCCGCCAAGGCGCATGAGCAATCCATCACCGGCTTCCTCATGAACATCATTCCGACAACCATTGTCGGCGCGTTCGCGGAAGGTGACATTCTTCAGGTCCTGTTCTTCTCCGTGCTGTTCGGTATTTCGCTGGGCATCGTTGGAGATCGCGGCAAGCCTGTCGTCGATTTCATGCATGCCCTGATGTACCCGATCTTCAAGCTCGTCGCGATCCTGATGAAGGCCGCACCAATCGGTGCATTCGGTGCCATGGCGTTCACCATCGGCAAATACGGCATTTCGTCCGTTACCAATCTGGCGATGCTGATCGGTACATTCTACTTCACGTCGCTCTTCTTCGTCATCGTCGTGCTTGGTGCGGTTTGCCGCTACAACGGTTTCTCGATCTTCGCGCTTATCCGCTACATCAAGGAAGAGCTTCTGCTCGTTCTCGGCACGTCATCTTCTGAAGCCGCACTGCCGGGCCTGATGAGCAAGATGGAAAATGCAGGCTGCAAGCGGTCCGTCGTTGGTCTTGTCATCCCCACCGGCTATTCCTTCAACCTCGATGGCACCAACATCTATATGACGCTGGCTGCTCTCTTCATCGCGCAGGCGACCGGTATTGAACTGACTTGGGGTCAACAGATTTTGCTGCTGCTCGTAGCCATGTTGAGCTCCAAGGGTGCGGCGGGCATCACAGGTGCTGGCTTCATCACGCTGGCAGCGACCCTCTCGGTTGTTCCATCGGTTCCGGTTGCCGGCATGGCGCTGATCCTCGGCATCGACCGCTTCATGTCTGAGTGCCGCGCGCTGACGAACTTCGTCGGTAATGCTGTGGCAACGATCGTTGTTGCCCGCTGGGAAGGTGAGCTTGACGAGGCGCAGCTTGCCCGGGTGCTGAGCGGCGAACACATTCCCACAACAGGCGAAGTTGAGCCTGCCGCTATTGCACAACCTGCCGAATAAAGCATGTAGACCGCACACAAAAGGCCCGCCCGGTATCATCGGTGCGGGCCTTTCTTTTTGCTGAAGCGTTCTGAAAATTGAAAGACGGATTACCCGCCACTTGGGCCTCGGCTCGGCCGGGCATCCCGCGCTGCTGCAAGCCCTCGTACAGCATCGCGGTGGCCGGTCGATGCAGGGCCCTCGAAAACCTGAATGGCTTCCGCGTAACGCTGGAGATTAAGGTAGGCATATCCTCTGATCACCATCAGATCGCTGCGTTCCGTGGCAAAACGGGCACGTTGATCAAGCAGGATCAGCGCCTTTTCGTATTGCTTGCCCTGATATGCAGCCAAGGCACGGTCGGTGAGAATAGCAACTTGGAGTTCCGTTGCCTTCGTCTTGTCCATGCCGGATCTGGTCGCGGAAACGGCGGCATTGTCCGTCAGCCCCATGCGCAAATAGGCAAGGCTTTGGCCATAGGCGGCGTCGCTTCGAACGGTTTCCTGCCCGCCTCTGAGTGCCGAACCGAATGCTTTCAACGCTTCTGCGGGTCTGTTGGCATCCATCAGGCACCAGCCCTGCTGCAAAGCCTGTTGTGGCGCAAGACCATCCGGGTTCACGAATGTTGAGCAACGACCTGATTTGGACGTGGTCTGCGTCCGTGGGACGACACGGCCCTGACGTGCTGTGACAGCTGGCGGTGCGGTGCGGTAAACGACCTCCGCTGGCTGGGCGCTGGCGGCGCTGACAGGGGAACGGCTACCTGCCACCTCTTGGTTGATGGGGGCTTCGCGGCCATCAGCCGCGGTACGTCCGATTTCGAGAATGCGCTGCGATTGCGCACCCCATTGGCTCTGAAGCCGACGCACCTTCGCCGCATTGTTCAAATCCTGATAGGTCAAGGCCAGACCATAGGCAGACGCCTCGTCATCTGCCTTCCATCCCAAGGCCGTGCTGAACCATTGCATGGCCAGTTGCGGCTGTTTGAAGGCCCTCGAATACCAGCCAAATTCCTGGGCGGTGGCCGGATCTTTTTGCGAAACAGCTTCCTCGGCGATGCGCTTGAGGACATCCGCCTCAAGCGCGATCGGCGGATCCAGCGCCAGGAGATTTGCAGCTGCGGCGAGATAGGTCTTTCGCGCATCTTCGAATGAAGTGCGCCATTCATACATCACGTCTTCCGCTTCCAGCGGATCACCGCGTGCGATGAGCGAAAGCGCAAGGCCCTGCGACGCGGCAGCGGAATCTTCCGCAGCTCTGGCACCACGAAACCACTTTTCAGCGTCCGCAGCTTTATCACGCCGGATATTGTACCAGCCCAAGAGCAAAGCATCGCTTGGAAGCTTGCTGCTTTCGGCGACGCGCTCCATCCTCAGCAGATACGCAGTGGGTACTGTGATGTCCTTGTTTTCACCGGCATTGGCAACGAACTGGCGCGCAAGATCGTCCTTGATCGGATCGAACTCGAGCTGTCCATCAGCGCCGGGCCTCTCCTTGGACAGGAGGTCATCCATCATGGCAATAGGCAACAGAGTAGATGCCTTTTGCACCGTGGCAAGTCGCTCGGCTGCCCCATCGCAATTGCTCAGCACATAGTTATAGGCATCTCGTGCGCGCTCGGGTTTGTCGGTGCGCACGAAGGCTTCCGCCAGCCGCCATAAGACATCGACTTCGCTACAGGTCAGCAATTGCGGATTGGTGGCTGCCGTCTCCACCACGGCATTATACTGTTTGAGGTCCGAAGAATTGACGAGACGCTGCCGTGCTTCGGCAAGCTTCAGCATGTCGCTCAGGTTCGAAGGCGGTTGCCACGTGGGGTCCGCGACCTGACGGTCTGCAATTGCCTTTCGAGCCTCCGCATATCGACCATTGGCGTAGAGCTGCCACATCGTCTCCAGTTGCGCATCGCCCTGCTCGGGCACAGCCAGCGGATCTGCCGGTGGCGTCCAGTCCGGATAAAGCACTTTCAGACGCGCGATTTCGGCTTCCAGACGTGCCTTATCCCCCTGCGCTGCAAAATAGTGAAGGGCACTTTCATCCACTTTGACCGAGGAAGCAGGCGAAGCAACGGGCGGTGCTGGCGGGCGGGTAGCTTGCGAAAGCATCTGGCCCGCAGCCCCAACGGGCGAGGGCACGGTGACTGGCGGAGAAGGCTGTGTGTCATTCTGCGCGACGCGGATTGCATCGGGCAACAGCGATTTTTCGCCAAGCTGCCGATTGGTAAAAGCATCACTGCCAATCGACCCGGTGGTCTGAACCGTTGCGGTGCTTCCCATAAGCTGATCGCGCCAATGATAGGCGCTGCCCGCACCGATGGCCAAAACAGCCGCCGCTATGTAAACCGGTTTTCCGATCATAGGCATTCCTGACGCGTCTGCGTTGCAAAAGACAATGCGAGGAGATGCAACGTCGATGGATAGTAGAGTGTCGGCTTGAACGACCTCAGCTCTTCTGGAATGGGGGCATTAGTCGCCACGCAGGCCAACAGGGCCGGAATGATCTTGTAACCCGCATCTGACAGCACGTCCTTGGGGTTGCCGGTGCGCAGGTCGAATGTGGCCATGCTTCCGCCCTCCACCGTTGTCGAAGCGATCAGTCTTTGATTGAGCGCGGCATCCCCCAATCCGGACCGAACCAGATAGAGCGGTATTCTCACGGCATTATAGCCGAATTCCTGCGGAAATCCGTCAGCGGGGCGAGGTCTGGTTTTCAGGGATACCCAATCGGCGGGAAGCTTTCTGGGGCCAAAGACATAGGCTTTGATTTCGGCAAGACCATCCTTGCTCAACGCAGCCCAAAGAGGCGATGGTGCGACCTCGTTCAAGACGGGAAAGGCTTCGAAAATGAGATAGGACGGATTGACGACCGGGCCATCCGGGCGGTCAACTTCAGAAAATCCGACCGTGCCCGGCAGCAGGATCGTGCGCCCGGCCCGCTGAACAACCGTCTTGGCAAGAACGGTTTGAGCAATCGCGCGTGCCGCTTGGCTGTATTCCGGCTTGTTCCACTGCTTGGCGGCGAGCGCCAGAGCATAGGCAATCAGAATATCGCCATCTGTGGCGTTATTGATGTCGGATATATGCGGATCCGTCGCCGGGTCCCATTTCCATGCGGCAAGGCCGTCATCCCGGACCAGAAGCTCAGTTCTGGTAAAGGACCATATCAGCTCAAAATCGGCTGGACTATCCGCGAGAACCGCGAGCCACATGCCGTAGCCTTGCCCTTCGCTGTGGCTAATGCCTTTGTTGCCGGTATCGACGATGCGACCCGCTGGATCAAGAAAGGCCGTCTTGTATGCGCTCCAATCGGCTGGGCTAACCGAGGCGGCGGATGCGTGAGCGGGAATGAGCATCATGACGAACAGTACAAGAGTTTGGAGCCAAGGCGCGACGCGATGTTTCATTTGTGACGCCCCATACCGCGCAGCATCAGGTATGTGACAAAGCCGAGCAGCGTTAGAAATCCGATAAACACAAGAGAATAAGACAGGGTGTTCGAAGACAGCCAATTAGCCGCAATCAGGCGCCAGTTCCAGAAGCTGAAGGACCGTGTGACGATGAAGCTTGGCTGTTCGGCAGCGATGGTTTCCACCTTGTCAGCCGCTGCATCATAGGTGGCGACGCGTCCGGCGAGCGTGGTCCAGCGTTTCTGTTCCGTCATCGCCGCCATGCCGGTGCGCAGATCTGATGCGGTCGGTGCTGTGGCCATTGTCCACACGCCTTGACCGCCCGGGCTCAAACCCTGTGCCAGCATGAAAGTTACGTTGGCAGGCGGTGTATATATCTGCTCTGCACCGGGGAGAAAACGCAATGTATCGGAACTGATATCGAAATTCCGCTTCATCCACTCCTCGAATGAGGATACCTGCCCTTGCCACAGTCCACCATCCACCCGCTCCCGCCAGTCGTCAAAAAGCTGATCGGTCTGGGCTGGAAGTGTCGCTCCTTCATTTTCCTTCCACGCCACCTGACTGGCGGATGCCAGATCAAGCTGGCTGACCAGCGCTTGCGGCATCTGGCCTAACGTTCCGAAAAACAGCGCGTTTCTTTCACCAACTGCGGCAGGGGTTGCCACAATTTCGACATTGACGGGATGGCCGCCCGCGATGGCAAGTCGGCTGAGAAGTGTCGCAGCGGCAGACATGGTGTCGGTGTCCACCCGCTCCAGCCAAACGGCCACGGGCTGGGCGTTGGCCCGGTAAGGCTGGCCCACGCCATTCGTCGCCGCAAGATCAGGCGCCCTGCCAATCAGCGCGAAATTGGGCATGTGAAACTCTGTCGTATCGAACAGGGCAAAGCGCGGGGTCTGGGCTGCTGGCGCACCGGGAAGGCAGGCTGCGTCCGCGTCCGTGACAAGGATGGCCTCGATGGCCACAGTGTTCACGCCGGGCACGAAGTGGCGCAAGGTGACATTGATAGGCAGATGCCGGAAAATGCCGCCACCTCGATTTGAAATCGGCACCGTTGAGGCGATGTTGCCGTTTACGTAGACATCGATGTGGCTGCCGGGAAGAATTTCGTTTGAATAGGCTGCATCCAGAAGCAGCGTTGCCTCGCCATACGCGGAAGCGTAGAAATCGGCAGGCGTGCCGATGGTAAAGTCCGTTCTGAAGCGCCTGCCGGAAAACTCGCTGCTTCTGACGCCGAGGGTGGACAGGGCAATGCGTCGGTCCGACATGACCAGCGGGGCATCCGGCGTGTGCCAGGACCTTGTGGAAAGGGTAGAGCGCCCCGAACCCACCGGGCGCTCTACAGCTGCCGACAGCGTGTCGATTGCCTGCGCCAGCGCCTGCGGTGTCGGGCCACTGACCACCAAAGCCGAAGTGCCTTTGACGATATCGTTCTCAAAACCGGAGAAAGGGCCGACAAGCGCTTCTGGCGGAACGGCCTGCGTTGCAATTGCGATCTCGCGCGATGTCCCGACCAAAACAGTCAGCGTTCCAGGCTTCCTGTCAGGCGGCACCTTGGTATCAAACGTGAATTTCTGGTTCGGCATCTGCGTGCGCAAGGCAAGGGCCTGAGCCAGTTTGAGCAATGGTTGAGCAGAGGCAGGGTTTGAAAGCCCCGGCGCCACGATATTGATCGTCGTCGTGCCAGAAGCGTCCGCGCCTATCGCTTGAATGTCATCAACCGTATCAAACCGGTTGGCCACATCCCCATTGAAAGCAATGTATGTTCCAGCCGGGCTGACATCGGTCCAGAGATCATAGGTGGATTGCACCGTACAATCGGTGCGATGCCGCTGCTGGACGCCAAGCGAAATGGTGTTCGCACCAGCCTGAAGCGCGCCAGCCGGGAATGGCATCGAAACAATCCCTTCACCATCGGGCGAAGACACGCTTTTTCGGTCGAGTGCAACGTTGTTGACGGAAACCTGGAGGTTGGAGCTTTCAGGCGCGACCACGATGGCATTCTGATAGCCAATATTGAGCGAGACAGCCGCTTTTGCTTGCTCCGGCGTTAGATAAAGCGTCCACTGGCGCTGATCCATCTCCCCCGAAAGGCCAAGCTCGGGAAATGGCAGGATATAGCGGCGGCGGTCGTCCGTGCCAGCTGTCGCGGGCAAAGCGGCAGGTTTCGCAGGTGTCAGCACTGGTGCCGTGACCTCAGCAGGTCTTGGCACCGCAGGCACCACCGGCGCGACAGGCGCCACAGGCGCTGGCCGTGGCGGTGTCACCGGCGAAGGCGTTGGAGCCTGCGGCTTTTCAGGAGACATGTCGAAGGGCGTGGACTGCGCCAAGGCCACGCCTGAGATGGACGCAAGCAATGCGGCGAGAAGGATGGGTTTCATCATGTCTTCACCCTTTCCACCGTAGGCTTTGGCTTTTTCTCCGGCACGAATGAGCGGAACAGATAGAAAAGGCCACGATTCGTCTGGAACACCGCGATGGCGAGGAAGGTCGCCGTTCCCTTGATGAGGCCGGGGTTCTTTCTGCGGCTGCTTTGCAACTCGCTCCACTGGTCGGAATTGGCAAAAATGAGATCCGCGATCAGGCGATGGTCCACCGCCTGCTGGGGTGAAAATGTGCTGCCGACCGATGTATAGCCGTTCTGGCGAACCGATCTGACGATGTTAATCGGCATCGTCTCCGGCACGCCTTCACTATGCGGCTTGACGCGGATGACCGCTTTTGAACCCTTTTCGACGACTGACAAGCCTTCTTCGAAAATATGGATCAGCATGCCGTTCACAGACACGTTTTCGATGGTGGCGGGCATCCACGCATCGTTATCGCCAATCTGCAATTCACACCGGCGCTTGACAGTAACGCGGCGAGACGCGGACTTTTCACCGCGCTCGGAAACAACGCCCAAGGCACAGCCTGCGAATATGATGTTGAGCAGGTTCCACCCGCCCACAACCAAGGTTACGTCCGCCTTGTAGGGCTCTGCATAGACGCGATAAATCGCGAATATCATGGCGATGACCAGCACACCGAAGATCACGAAAAACGGCCTGCTGATTTCCGACAATCTGGCTTCGCTGATCGACTCGTCCTTGGCCGTAACCTTGAAGGTAGGCTTGGAAGGGTTGAAGATAACCGAGACGACAGCAGGCAACAGATGAACCGTCTGCACGTACTCATAAAGCTCTGAAATCCATGGCCAGCGGAAATTGCCAAAGAGGAAATTCTGCATCATGAGGTTTACCAGCATGTATGCAGCCGTGTAGGCGAGAAATTCGCCGCCGGATGCGACGAAAATCTGCAGGTCGAAAAACAGGTAGAACAGCGGTGCGAACAGGAAGATGGTGCGGGGAAACGGAAACAGCCAGAACAGCGTTGACGACATGTAGCAAAGCCGCTGCGTAAACGAGAGCCCACGGCGAAACAGTGGCTGGCGGAAAATCAGGATCTGCATCATACCCTGCGCCCAACGGCTGCGTTGGCCGATAAAGCTGGCAAATGTTGCAGGCTGAAGACCGGCAATCAGCGGCTTGTCGACATAGAGGCTGTTCCAGCCACGCGAATGAAGCGCCAGCGCCGTTTCGCAATCTTCTGTAATGCTGACGCCGCTGAAGCCGTCCGTTTCCTTCAGTGCCTGACGGCGCAGCACGGCGGCTGAACCGCAGAAGAATGCGCCATTCCATTTATCCAGACCGCGCTGAATGATGCCGTAGAACATTTCGTTCTCGCTCGGCATCGTTTCAAAGGTGCGCAAGTTCCGTTCGATCGGATCCGGGTTTAGGAAGAAGTGTGGCGTCTGGACAAGAAACAGGCGCTCGTCTTCTTCGAAATAGCCGACCGTTTCCTGCAGAAAATCTCGCGCAGGAGCGTGATCCGCATCGAAAACGACGATTAACTCTCCGGTTGAGTGATCAAGCCCGTTGTTCAAATTTCCGGCCTTGGCATGCACGTTGCGCTCACGGGTGAGATAATTGACACCCAGATCGGAGCAGAGCTTTTTCAGCTCTTCATGACGCCGCGTTGCGGCTTGCGCTTCAGGAACATTGGAGGCGTTGCGCTTCTGAACGCTTCCGCCATCGTCCAGCAACCAGACAACAAATCTGTCTTGTGGATAATCGATATTCTTTGCAGCAGCCAATGTGTTGGCCAGAAGCACGGCATCTTCATTATAGGTCGGCACGAAGATATCGACCGTCGGCACATAGCCGGGTGATCCGGGACGGGTTTTTCGCGATGGCAGAGGCATCGAAACGATGACAAGGCTGAGCGCCAGCATGAGCACGCTGTACATTTCCGCAAGATACAGCAGAAACCCAGGAATGAAGTTTTCCGGCTGATTGATGGGCGGCAACGTGCTGGTGGTTCGCCAATAGACGTAACGCAGCACGATGGCGGTTCCGAAACCTAGGCCGATCAGCCGCCATGCGCCTTTGCCGTTCAGGGATTTGATTGTGGCCAGAAGCACAAGCGAAATCGCTGTTGCAATCAGGTGAGCCTGCAAACTGACCGGCAGCGTGATGATGACGAGTACGCAAACGGACACGAACATCCAGATGATGACGGAAATAACCTTGCTCATCTGCAAACCCCTGTTTTCAAACCGGTACGAGGCAAAATGCCTCGACCTGGCCCGCAGTTTGACGGCGACGCTTTACAATAGCGCATTATAAATAAGTCAACGCTAAATATGTTAGTTGCATCTTTGCGACCCCTCCCCTGACGACACGCAATCAGGCGATGGAATGACGACACGTTTTGTCTCTTCGGCATTGACTGTCGATGAGGCGTCTGAAGGCCACGTGGCAGCCGCACCGCCGCCTGTGGGTGACGGTATCACGACGCGCGATGGTGCAGCCTCTGCAACAGGAATTGGCGTTGGCGCTGGCTGGGCTGGCAATGAAACACGACGGACCATCGGCTGTGCGGCCTGAACCTGTCGGGGTGCCGGCGTCTGCATGCCGGGCTGCATCGGAAATTCACTGGCAGTTACGGGGTAGATCGGATTTCCAGAACGACCCAGTCCCTCGGGCGGCTTCTGCGCTGTTCCATAGGGGTTCCAACCTTCAGCATCATAGCTTCCGGTGATCGTGTAATTATACATGACCGATAAGAGATCGCGTGTCGTCACGCCAGACTGGCACAACCGCAGCGTAACATTGATGCGTCCGAGGTTCTTGAAGCCCTGCCGCATATCTTCAGGCGAGCGTATGTGCTGCCACGCATAGAGACAGGCATCATCTCCGGCACCTCGACCGGAGGCGTATGAGAAAGCGCCATAGGCGTTCTGAAGATATTCAGCCGAAGGCGCGATCTGTGCGCCCGGAAAGGCCGTGCGGATTTCCCGGGAGATCGAAGACGCACGCAAGCCCCCGCTGGACAGGCCATCCCGGCCCGTATCTTCCGCACGCTGCGGGCCAAAAAGTTCGATCTTCAGGTAATTCTGGCCCGGCGTGCGCGCATCGGACCGCAGAATAACCTCCTGCTGAACCGCATTCGAATAGGTACGGCTGATGACATTGATGACTTCAGGACCACCGGGTGGCGGAAAGATGAGGGCCTCTTCGGGTGGCAGCATCTTTGGCGCACCTGATGAACGGATGCCGCCGGGGTTATTGCATCCCGAAAGCATCAGCGCGACGCCAGAAAATATGACAAAGGCGGCGAGTTTCCCCACCGCCGCTCCCGCCGCACCCCATATGCAGGCGAAGGTGCGCATAAACCGAATCAACCATGACCAAACCATGTTCATGGAATACGTGAGCATTGAAATTTAGCAATATTAAATCTTACCCATACGGGTCGCCTCTCGCCGCCAGCGCGCACCCAGAAATGTGGAACTCAACCCGCAAAATATAAGTTGGAGTTGGACTGCATTTATAAACCCGCCTAAGAATCCAACTGAAAAGAAGTGAAATGGCAGATCAAACAATGACCGCAACCAACCAGCTTTCAAATGAAGTCAAAAGGTTACGACGTTGGCTCGATGAAGATGCCTTGCGGCTCTGGTGGGAGGTCGGCGCGGCCAAACCCGACGGCGGTTTCCATGAACGCATCGGTCAGGATGGCACGCCGATGCTGGGTGATAACAGGCGCGCCCGGGTGCAGCCGCGTCAGGCCTATTGCTACGCCGCCGCGGGCCAAAACGGCTGGACCGGGAGCTGGCAAATCGCCGTTGACCAAGGCCTAAGCTGGTTTGACAAGGTTTATCGTCTTGAGAACGGGCTGTATGGAAATCTCGCGGATGCTTCCGGCACGCTGATCGATCCCACATTTGATTTCTACAATCAAGCCTTCGCGCTCTTTGCCGCCGCGCAGACCGCGATGGCGTTTCCAGACCGACGAGATGCAATGCGCGCCCGCGCCTTGGCCTTGCTCGATGTCTTGCAAACTGACTACGCCCATCCAGTCGCGGGCTTTGAAGAAGCAAACCCGCCGGTGGAGCCGCTCTGCTCCAACCCACACATGCACTTTTTCGAAGCGATGCTGGCATGGGAACAGGTGGACCCTGATGGACCGTGGCACAAGCTGGCAGATGAGATTGCAAAACTTGCCATGGAGAAATTCATCGACGCCAAGTCCGGCGGTCTGCGAGAGTTTTTCGATCATGACTGGAACCCGATGCCGGGCGAAAAGGGCCGCATCATGGAGCCCGGCCATCAGTTCGAGTGGGCCTGGCTTTTGGCACGCTGGGGAAGCCTGCGGAACGACGATGAAGCCATAGCCAAGGCAAAACGTATGTTCGAGATTGGCGAGACATACGGAATTTGTGCGCGCCGGAAGGTTGCGATCATGAGCCTCTATGATGATTTCACGGTCCATGATCCACTCGCTCGTTTGTGGCCACAAACCGAATGGCTAAAGTCCGCTTTGCGACTTGCCTCAGTCAGCCATGGCGAAGAACGGCACCGTTACCTGGCCTCTGCTCTGAAAGCCATTGGAGCCTTGCAGCCGTTTCTCGATACTCCGGTGTCTGGCCTCTGGTTCGACAAATGGCCCGAAGGAGCCCCCATGCTGGATGAGCCAGCACCTGCCAGCACGTTTTACCACATTGTCTGCGCTATCTATGAAGCAGAGGACATGCTGAAATTGCTTGCAAGATAAAAGCATTCGTTCGCCACCCTTGGTGATGCCCGTGGGTGGCGAACGAGGTAATTACGCCTCCAGGTACCGGACCTGCTCCGGCGTCAGCTTGATATCGAGTGCGGAAAGACTGTCTTCCAGCTCGGCAATCGTGCGTGGTCCTATAAGCGGAATGACCGGGAAGGGCTGAGCGATGACATAGGCAAGAGCGATATGGATAGGATCGCGTCCCAGTTCACGCGCCAGTTCAATGGCTCTATCGCGTCGCTGGAAATTACGTTCCGAATACCAGACGCGCACGATTTCCTCATCGTCACGCTTGTCCCTTCCGGCTCTCTCCGTAAAGAAGCCTCGACCTTGGCTTGACCACGCGAAGTTCGGGATTTGACGCTCCCGCTGCCAGTCCTTCCAGGCATCATCGGAAGCGGCGACACATCCCGCCCAAATGGGATCCAGCATTTCCGCAAGCGAGAAGTTGTTGGAAAGCGCCGCCGGTGCTGCCTTGCCGTTTTTGCGGGCGTAGTCTGCCGCCTCATCCATGCGCTCGCGTGTCCAATTGGAGCCGCCGAAAATGCTGCCGATGCGCCCGCGTTTCACCTCCGCATCCATCGCATCCACAAACTCGCCAACCGGCACGTTGGTGTTGTCGCGGTGCATGAAATAGATGTCGACATAATCCGTCTTCAGCCGCTCCAGCGATTGATCGAGCTGTTTTGCAATCATGTCAGGGTAGCAAAGCGGCGAGTGCGCACCTTTGCCGATGACGACGATCTCTTCACGCGGTACGTTGCGGCTGGTGTGCCAGTCTGCGAAAATGGCCTCGGTCTTGCCGCCACCATAGACATAGGCCGTATCGAAGAGATTGCCGCCTGCCTCGTAGAATGTGTCGAGCGTCAGCGACGCGGAGGCGAAATTCGGGAAGAATTCGAAGCCCAGCGCAACAACGGATGCGGGCTTGGCGACACCCGGAATAGTCCTTTTCGGAACCGAGTTTCCGGCAACAACCGCAGCACCGCTGATGTTGCGCACGCGCTTTGCAGCCGTTTCGACGCCATATTCCAGACCGACCGATTGACGCCACTGGTCCATGGCACGCAGGTTGCCGAGGCTGTCTGCCCAGCTCATGCCGGGATAGGTAAATTCCGTGTGACCGGCGCGGATTGCCTCACCTGCTGCATCAACTTCAAAGGAATAGAGCCAGCCGTCTTCCCGCACCTCGACGATTTGCCGCTCCGCGCCCTTGATGATCTCGATTTTGCCGACACCGCCTTTGTGGCCTGAGGCAAACCAGAAATTCTCAACCTCGATACGCCCTTCTGAGCCGATGATGCGCAGCACATTGTCCTGCTGAGCCATGATGGAGCACGAGACTTCGGCGACGATGCCATTTGGAAATTTCAAAACGGCAGACGCCCATTCATCCACGCCGGACTGGCCGAGATGAGCCACACCGGACACTTTCTCAGGCTCAAGAAAGGGCTTATCCGAAACGACACCAGCAATGAGCCGCGCCATGGAAACGGGGTAGCCGCCGACATCGAGAATGCCACCGCCAGCCGCATCATTGGCAAACAGGCGGTGCTCCGGCTTGAAGCCGCCCATGTTGAAGCCAAAGCTGGTCCTGATCAGGCGGACCTCACCAATTGTTCCGCGTTTGACGAGTTCGACGAGTTTCGCTGTCTGCGGGTGAAGGCGATACATATAGGCTTCGCCAGCGAAGACACCGGCCTTCCTTGCCTCGTGGAAAACTGCATCGGCATCATAGGCGGTCAGCGCAATCGGCTTCTCCACCAGCACATGCTTGCCCGCACGCACAGCTTTGATCGCCCATTCGGCGTGGCCAGTGTGGGGCGTTGCGATATAGACGGCATCGATGTCAGGATCAGCCAGCAGAGCCTCGTAACCGTCGATGATGCGCGCACCGGGGAAACCATCGGCAAGGCCCGGCTTGCCGGGATTGCGGCTGGCGATTGCCACGAGCTTGCCCGTTTTGGAGTGCGCGATACCATCGGCAAAGGTACGCGCGATTGTTCCGGGGCCGATGATGCCCCAACGGATGGGTTGAACGTCAGTCATTGCATGTCCTCATACTATTAATTCGAGATTGCGTTTTCAGCGCAGGCGCTGGCCCGTGCTGTCAAAAAGGAAGGTCCGCTCAGAGATCACAGAAACTGTCAGGTTCTGCGCCGCAGCAATGTGGCGCGTATCCGGGCGCTCGATGATGATGGGAGTGCCGCCTGCCATGCGGGCATAGATGTAGCTGGTATTGCCCAGATGCTCCGCAACATCGATCTCGACAGTGATATCTGCATCGCCGCGTCCAGCCTCGCCGAAACGCTCCGGTCTCACACCCAAAACGACCTCGCTGCCATCAGCGACCCATGAGGTGAGCGGCACCGTCAGTTGCACCGAAGGATCATCCACAAGACGCAGGGTCACACTGCCTGAGCCATTTGCGATGACCTTAGCTGGCAAGAAATTCATTTTGGGTGAACCGACGAAACCGGCAACGAAGCGGTTGGCCGGGTCGTCATAGAGATCCAGAGGTGCGCCGACCTGCTCGATGTGACCTGCGCGCAGCACCACGATCTTGTCGGCAAGCGTCATCGCTTCCGTCTGATCGTGGGTCACGTAGATCATGGTCGTGCCGAGTTGTTTGTGCAGTCTGGAAATCTCCACCCGCATCTGCACGCGCAACTCCGCATCAAGGTTGGAAAGCGGCTCATCAAACAGGAAGACACGGGGTTGACGCACGATGGCACGGCCGATGGCCACGCGCTGGCGCTGACCGCCGGAAAGCTGCTTTGGCCGGCGGTGCATCAGTTCGTTGATCTGTAAAATATGGGCAGCGCGGCGCACCCGCTGTTCCGTATCGGCCTTCGGGTTGCCGTTCATGCGAAGGCCGAAGGACAGGTTTTGCTCCACCGTCATGTGCGGATAAAGCGCATAGGACTGGAACACCATGGCAATGCCACGGTCTGTCGGCTCGGCATCATTGACGACCTTGCCTCCGATGCTGATCTCTCCGCCAGAGATATCTTCCAACCCGGCTATCATGCGAAGCAATGTAGATTTGCCGCAGCCAGATGGCCCGACGAAGACGACAAACTCGCCATCCTTGATGTCCAGATCAGCCCCATGGATGACCTCCAGAGCGCCATAGCGTTTGACGACATTTTTGAGCGAAAGTTCCGCCATTGGGTTTCTCCCGGATTACTTGACGGCGCCGGCAGAGATGCCGGCGATGAAATGGCGCTGCAACAGCACGAAGATGACGAGGATGGGCGCGGTGAGCAGCATGGCGCCCGCCATGATGCCGCCCCAGGAGACTTTGGTAAGCCCGATCAAGGTGCCAAGGGCGACCGGTGCCGTCATCATGCCTGGCTGGGAATTGACCAGCAGCGGCCAAAGGTAGTTGTTCCAGGAGGCAAGGAAGAGAATGATGGACAATGCCGCCATGGTGGGACGCGCCAGCGGCAAGGCAATGCGCAGGAATATCTGCCATTCCTTGACACCTTCGACGCGCGCTGCATCGAAAAGCTCGTTCGGCATCATGGAAAAGGATTGCCGCATGAAGAGTACGCCAAGCGAATTGAACAGGGGCGGCACGATGAGCGCGACCCATGTGTTGGCAAGCTTGAATTCCCGCGCCACCATGATGAACTGCGGGATGACCACAACCGCATAGGGCAGCGTAATCGTTCCCAGGATGATCGCCACCACGACACTGCGACCTGCAAAGCGGTATCGCGCCAGAGCCCAGCCCGCCATGGATGTCAGCATAACAGACAGGACCGTATAGATCACTGCCACGCCGATGGAGATGAACAGAGCGCGCAGAAAATCCGTATCCGCTTGAAGATTGCGGAAATTCTCCATAAAATGGGTTGAGGGCAACAGCACGATCTCGGGGCTGAAAATGCCCTGATCGGGCATGGTGGAAAAAATGAACATGACCCAGATGGGAAACAGCCAGATGATGGCAAGCGGCGTCAAGGCGGCATGCAGCGCGATTTTCTGCCACAGCAGGGACTTGGACTTCGATCTCATTTCGCTTCCCTCCCGATCCACAGGTTGAACATGGAGATAACGACGGCAAGCGCTGCAATCGTATAGGCGATTGCCGATGCGTAGCCGAAGTTGAGCGACGTGAAGCCTTGGCGATACAGGAAAATGCCAAGCGTTTCGGTTGCCCCACCCGGACCGCCTCGGTTGGTAATGAGGAAAGGTTCGGTAAACAGCTGCATGGTTCCGATGACGGACAAAACAACGCAGAACAGGATGATGGGCTTCAGCAACGGCAGCGTGATATGCAGGAATTGCTGGCGCTTGCTGACATGATCCAGCGTCGCCGCCTCATAGACGTCGCCCGGAATGGACTGAAGTCCGGCCAGAATGATGATGGCGTTGTACCCCGCCCAGCGCCATGTGACGGCGATGATGATGAGTGCCATGGCTGCGGTGGAATTATCAAACCACGCGATAGGGGCGAGGCCCACCGACGTGATGAGCTTGTTGATGATGCCGAAATCGGCTGAAAACATAAGCCTGAAAACAGCGGCATAGGCCACCTCGCCAACCACAACGGGTGCAAAGAACGCGAAGCGATAGAGCGGGCGCGCTTTCAGAAGCGGCGAATTCAACAACACCGCCATGATGGTGGCGAGCGCAATCATGATTGGGACCTGCACGATGAGAATGATCAGCGTGTTTTGAAGCGCGTTGTAAAATGCGGGGTCACCGATCAATCGTCCCCAGTTCATGGAAGGCGCGAAACGCCAGGGATTGATGCGCGTATTCTGGAAGGACATCAGGAACGAACTGATGATCGGCCACAGCCAGAATGTCGTGAAAATCAGAAGATACGGTGCCAGAAAGGCATAGGCGACCCTATTGCGCAAAGGCATTTCGACCTCACAAAGCCAGAGGGTTATGGGAGCCGGACGCCCGTGAGATGGGCGCCCGGCAACGGTCGGCTTGGGAGACTATTCTGCGATCGGCACGCCTGTTGCCGATTCGATCTGCTTGGCGGCATCATCGAGCGCGGTCTTGGCATCAGGGAAGCCGCCTGCCAGATACTTGGTCTGCGTTACGCGGTAGATGCCTTCGGCATCAGACTGAAAGGCTGTGCCGCGGCTGGGTACGATTTTCGGAAGTGTTCCCAAAATGTCGGCCCAAATGGCCTGCCCACCCCAATAGGGCTGCGCTTCCTTGGCGAAGGCGTCCTTGTCTGCTGTCAGCAGCGATGGCACCAGACCGAAGGATTTCAGCATGGTGACCTGACCCTCATTGGTCAGAAGCGCATAATCAACGAACTTCCATGCCGCTTCCTTGTTTTGGGAGGCGGAACTTATGGCCAGCGAAGAGCCACCAAGATTGGCTGCATGCGGGCCATCTGCGGTGATGCTCGGCATCGTGTAGACGCCCCACTTGCCAGCAAGATCTGGCGAACCGGACCGAATGGTGCCTTCATACCAGCCGCCATACATTTGCGTGGCGACTTTACCAGCGGTGTTGGACTGGATTTTCTCGTCCCAGATAGCGGCCGTAATGATGCCTGCATCTTTCATCTGCTTGAGCTTCTCAAGCGTCGCAACACAGGCTGGCTGGTTGATGGTTATGCTTTGGCCATCGGTCGAAAAGTAACCGCATCCCTGCTCATTGGAGATCATGCGGAACCATTCGCTATCACCGTTGAAATCGGCCTGCGTCATGACCGTGCCGGGATTGGCAGCCATGATCTTCTTTCCGGCGGCAATAAAGTCATCCCAGGTCTTGATCGTTGCGGGATCAACGCCCGCCTTTTCATAAAAATCGCGACGGTAGAACATGGTGACAGGGCCGCTGTCCCATGGAACGGCATAGGCAACGCCATCGACTTCAAGCTCTGTGCGCTTGAACTCGGGGAACAGTGCCTGCTTCTCAGGCGTGTAACCAAGCTTGGTTGCGTCCGTGAAGCAGTCCGGGAAACGGTTCCAGAAGACCTCGGCTTCATAGTTTTCGACGGTCACGATATCCGGCAAGCCCTGCCCACCAGCCGCGCAGGCCGCCAGTGCCTTGTCATACACCTGATTGTTGCCCAGATCCTGAACATCCACCTTGATATCGGGGTACTTCTTGTTGAAGCCCTCAAGTGTGGACTTCAAAGCAGACGCGGCAACGTTCCAGCTCCACACGGTAACAGTGGTGGATTGTGCGGCAGCGGGTGCTGCAGCCATGAGTGCCAGCGAGACAGACGCGCCGATAAATTTGAAATTCATTGAAAACCTCCCTTTTCAATTGCCGTCCTCCAACGACACGGGCAGATTAGCCGGACTTGAAATTCTGTCTCGTAAATTGGGAACATCGATTTGGCGGAAAGTAAGGTCGAAGGGAGAGCGCTTTATCAGCCGGGCGCCAGCAGCATTGAGGGCGCACCCAACCGGTTGGAGTTTTTCCGGGCTCATCCATCCATTATGCTGATGCCGCACTGGCATGCCCAGATTGAAGTGAACTACATCACTTCGGGCAGTGTCCATTACCGAATGGGGGACCATGCCTTGCAGCTGGACGCCGGGCAGATGTGCCTTTTCTGGGGTGGTCAGGCGCACAGGATGGACTGGTCATCAGACGATTCCTTTTACGCAGGCGCTCATCTGCCACTGGTTCATTTCTTTCGGATGCGTCTGCCGGTGGCCGTCTCGGCGAAGCTCATTGGCGGCGCCACGATGGTAACCTCTGTCACCGATCCGTCAGACGAGGAAAACTTTTCACGGTGGTTTCGCTATGCGAAATCCGGTGATCCGCTGAAGGCTGAAAATGCGGTGGAAGAGTTGCTGCTGCGGGTGGAGCGTATGTTTCTGGAGCCCTACACAGTCATATCGCCTCAGTCTCGCGACGTGAAATCCGGCGATGCCGAAAGCACTAGCTCGGCAAGCGTCGTGCGCATGTGCGACTTCATCGCCGCAAATTTTCTGGAGGATATCGACGCGACAGACATTGCTCGCTCTGCCAGCCTTCACCCCAAATACGCCATGAACCTGTTTAGAAAATCCACAGGCATGACCTTGATCAAGTATCTCACGCTGCTGCGTCTGTCCCGCGCACAGGCGATGCTCATCAAGGATAACGACAATATCCTGCAGGTGGCGATGGAGAGCGGTTTCGGATCCGTCAGCGCCTTCAACAAAGCATTTCGACAAGTGGCGGGCATGTCGCCATCGGATTTTCGTCGCGATATGCGTTTCAACAACACGTTGTGATCGCCAATCCGCTTTCCCGCTGCAAAAACTCGCACGCAATTCTTACGAAAATTTAACTGTTGCTCCAGCCGGAAAGATGGCTATTTTCCGTGCTGCGTTGCAGCATAGCCTCTCCTTACGCAACGCGGCTACATTATAGGCCGGTCACTCCGCTGGACCCCGGTTCCATTCAATGTCCATTCTAGGGAGATTATAATGACAATATCTGTTTCTCAGCCCCATTCCGGTGATCGCACGGATGCGCCCTTCGCAGCCAAGATTTCCGCAGCCAGAGGCGAGTGTGGTTACACAGTCGAACAACTGGCCATTACGTGTGGATTGACGACTGAAGAAATCGTCGCACTGGAAGACGGCTCCGATATCAATCCTTCCCACATTCAGCGTGTGGCAGCGGCGTTGCAAATCCCGCTTGCCCAAGCCGTCTAAGGCTTTCCCGCCCTTTTTTATAGCAGGGCAACGCCCTGCCCGTCACGCATGAGCTTTAAATCTTTGCAGGACGGGCTGGGACAACCGTTAATCCAACCAGTGATTTTCCGGACACCTATTACAAATAGGGTTTCTCCTTACCACATGCAGGGCTATTATCCGGCGCATAATCAATGATGCGCGCATACGAGTAGCCATGACTGTGAGATATAAATGACAGACGCAAACGCAGCTGACCTGTCTCTATTCGGCGCATCCAAAACCCTCTGGCCGTCCAAGCGATCTGCGATCCTCGACTGGCTGATGCTGGAAACCAGCGATCAACGTTTCATCGATAATCTTCTGGTGCAACTATGCGAGCGTTTGAATGAAGCCGGCATATCGGTAGCACGCGGCACGATCAATTTTCTCGTTGACCATCCGCAATGGAGCGGCGCACGCATGTTGTGGACAACAGGGCTTAAAGACGCCGAGTTCACGACCTACGCCTATGGCATGGAGAAAAGCGCCGAGTATCTGAACAGTCCCGTCTATGCGATCCAGTCCGGCATTGAAGAAATACGCCATCGCCTTGATACGGCAGCGGTTGAGGGAGAACCCGGAATCTATGCCGAACTTCGCGCTCAGGGCCTCACAGAATATTGCGCCTGGCCGCTGAAGCACACCCTGAACAAACGACATGTCTTGACGTTTTGCAGCGATGCTCCGGGTGGCTTTACGGACGCGGAGATTGAACTCTTGCGAACACTCGTGCCAGCTTTTTCACTGGTTTCGGAAATACGTCTCAAAAATCGCATCGCACGCACACTTCTGGAAACCTATGTAGGACCACATGCCGGTCAGGCCATTCTCGATGGCGCGACGCGGCGCGGTAGTGGCATCACCGTCAGTGCTGCAATCCTCATTTGTGACCTGCGCGATTTCACCCAGATTTCCGACATGTGGCCGCGAGACGACGTTATCGAATTGCTGAATGCCTTCTTCGATGCCATGTCGGACCCCATTGAGGAATTTGGTGGAGAGATTCTGAAATTCATGGGCGATGGGCTGCTTGCCATTTTCCCCCTCAGCGACGCCGACGCCTGCGCGAACATCATTACCGCAATTGAAAAGGCACAGGTTCAGCTGAAGGCGCTGAACGTGACCATTCGTGAGAGCGGGCGCGAACCGCTGGGATATGGCATCGGCGTGCATGTAGGGGATGTCATGTATGGAAATATCGGCTCAAAGAGCAGACTTGATTTCACAGTCATCGGCCCGGCGGTCAATATTGCATCCCGGCTGGAAACGCTGACCAAAACACTCAAGCGCCCGGTGCTGATGTCTGAAGACTTCATTGAACTGGCGGGTGATATCAGAGCGTTTGAAGGATTGGGCGAACACAAGCTTCGGGGCCTCGATACATCCTTCAACGTCTATGCCTTGCCCGACCCGGAAATCGTCGCAGAGGCCGTGATTGAGAATTAACATCGACCGCCATTTCCTTTAGACGACTGGCAGAACGCGTTAGCAATCGACAGGAAACGGCCCGGTGACGGAAGAAGCAGACATACCCACTGCTCCCACTGCAAGAATGCTGACATGGGTGCGCAACTCCACCATTTACCGGCTGGAGCGGCGCATGATGACCGAGCGGCAGTTGTTTGATGCCATCACTCGCAAAGCAAAACAGAAATTCGAAGACATCAGCCCCGAACAGATCGAGGCTCTGGGCCACGCAGCCGTGAAGTTCGCCTATGACATCAAGGCGCTGGATGACGTTGCCTATGCCGAAATCGCGACACGCTCAGCCATACGAGGGGGAAAATCCCGCAGGGCCATAGCCCAGAAACTCAAGATGAAAGGTGTTGCGCCTGATATAACCGAGCAGGCCCTCGTTGACACCGACGATCTCTATTCAGCCGTCATCATGGCACGCAAGCGCCGCTTCGGCCCCTTCCGCCGTGAGGAAGCCGATCAAAAAAGGATGAACAAGGAAATCTCGGCATTTGCCCGAAACGGTTACAGCTTTGAAATTGCAAGTCGGGTTTACAGAATGAGTGCGGATGAAGCCGAAGCCATCCTCGATGGTCAACAGGCCCTTTAATGTTTACTGCGGAGCGGGCACTGTTTTCATGTAGGCGATGAGATCGTTGATCTCATCCTCGCTCCAAAGGCCGAAGAACCGCATGGACGTGCCCGGCACGAGTTTCTTTGGACTATAGAGAAATGCCCGTAGATTATCCTCCGTCCAGACCATTCCTTTCGCCCCGGCATCCTTCATCGCGGCAGAGTAGTTGTAGTCCGCCACTGAACCGGCCGGTCGTCCCACGACACCCATTAGATGAGGACCCATGCGTGTCCGTGGGTTGTCGATAATGTGGCAGGCGGAACACTTGCTGAATGACCGCTCACCTCTGGCGGGATCACCTTCCGCATATGCAATGGCGACGGACAATAAAACCAAAACACCAGACAGGCATGCGCGTATCGTCGCCATCTAACCAAAACTCCGCTTTTGAAACCAAAACGCCCTTTTCATCATACGACGAAAAGGGCGCGAGGTTGTATGCGTCAGATTGACTTTATAAGGATCAACCGTTGATCGGCGTCAGCGTGACCGATGTGCCGGTCGCCGCAAGATTGAGGCCGACCTGACCAGTTACGCTGATGGTCTGGAGCTGGATGGAACCAGCTGTGCCGCCAACCAGAACGTTGGCACCAACGCCGAGACCAAGCGTGGCTTCAGCTGTAGCACCCTGGTAGAGACCGCCTAGCGAGCCGCGATGATATCCAGCTGTCGGGGCGAAGACGGCCCATACAAGTTTACCCTGCGTGGTGAAGCCTAGGTCTACACCCATTTTGCGAATGGCACCGCTATAGTGGTCTGTGCGACGCGCACCCATGGTAGACTGGAATGTGCAATCAAGTTCCTTGGACGAACCGATGACATAGCCAACGCCGCCGCCCACTTCGCAGGTCAGATAGCCGATTTTGACGCCGTTACGGTCATCCTGATCCTGCACCACAGGTGCAGAATAGGTCATATCGGCAGCGATTGCGCTTGCAGTTCCACCGAGGCCCAGTGTCATTGCGGCGAAAGTTACGGCTAAAGCCTTTTTCATTCTTTTTTTCTCCTGTTTGATCTTCTTATGTCCGCAGCAGCCCCGCGTACCCAATTCGGATCATGAATGGCAACGTCATAACGTTTGTTCCGCAAAAACGATCCATTTAAGGCATCAATCGCGTCTGACGGTGCCACAGATAGTCTCGACGGTTATATGAGATGCTATCTCAGTCCCGCTTGTAGTCGTCCTGTAAACGGATGATATCGTCGTCTCCAAAATAGGACCCGGTCTGGATCTCAATGATCTCCAGAGGAATTTTCCCATCATTGGCCAAACGGTGTTGCGCGCCAATCGGAATGTAGATGGACTGGTTTTCGGTCAACAGCTGGGTCGTGTCTCCAAGCGTTACCGTCGCCGTGCCACGGACGATGATCCAGTGTTCAGACCGGTGATAATGCTGCTGCAATGAAATCTTGTGGCCAGGCTCCACCTTGAGATGACTGACGCGGTAACGCGCACCAGAATCGGTCTGCTCGATGTGCCCCCATGGACGATAGGCGCGCCGGTGTATTTCGGTCTTGCGAGCGTGGTCGCTCTCTTTCAACGTCTCGACAAGACCCTTGACGCTTTGCACCCTGTCCTTCGGCATGACCAGAACAGCGTCTTTGGTGGCCACGACCATCAAATCCTTTGCGCCGACCACTGTTGTCAGAAGGCTGTTGGAGTGAATGAGGCACCCCTCCGAATCGATGAATATGCCCTGACCTTCAACCGCATTGCCGTTTTCCTGCTTGTCGGCGATTTCCCATATCGCATCCCAGCTGCCAATATCCGACCAGCGGAAATGCCCGCGCACGACGGCCATGCGCTTCGTGTTTTCAATCACGGCATAATCAATGGAGTTCTTCGGCGAGGCTTCGAAGCTTTCCTTATCGAGCCTGACGAAACCAAGGTCACTCTTGAAGGTTTCTACAGAGCGTGTCACCGCCTCCAGAATTTCAGGAGCATGGGCAGCAAGCTCCGCAATCATCACGTCTGATCTGAACAGGAAGTTGCCAGAATTCCAGAGATAGCCCTTCTCGACATAGGAGATGGCTGTTTCCTCATCAGGCTTTTCAACGAAGGCCTCGACCATGCACAAATCATCATTCCCATCGATAGACTGGCCGGGATTAATGTAGCCGTAGGAGGTGCGAGGCTCTGTCGGCGTGAGGCCGAAGACGACTATGTTGCCCTGTTCCGCCGCCTCCGCGCCGAGCCTCACGGCATCTGTAAACTTGTCATTGTCGAGAACCACGTGGTCCGCGGCCAATGCAAGAACAAGGGAGCCCGGCTCGCGTCTTTCCGCAAGCACTGCGGCTGCTGCCATGGCCGCTGCGCTGTCACGCCGGGCCGGTTCCAGCACGACGGTCGCAGGAATATTCACCTCCTCTGCCTGGCGGAGCGCAAAGAAGCGAAAATCCTCGTTGGTGATGACGTAAGGCTCGTCGTAGACCGTCTCGTCGCTGACGCGCATCAGCGTCTGTTGGTAGGTCGAGAATTCGCCAACCAATGGCTGAAACTGTTTTGGCAACTGGTCCCGCGAAACCGGCCACAAACGCGATCCAGCCCCGCCTGCCAGAAGTACGGGGATAATTCTTCGGTTTTGTGCGCTCACGTCATGCCCTTTCAAATTCCAATGCTTTATCTCGTAACGGCCATAAGCAAAACATGTGTGGGCGCCATTGCCAAGGTCGCATTCTCACAACCATGTCCTGCATCGCTTCTGCCTTTTGCACCAAGCCGTCTGATGACGAACGACGACAACCCGCTGTGGTTCCGATCAATCCGGAACGGCTAATCGATTGAAGTGTTCGACGCCCGTATGAATCTGTCGTTTTACAACATTGAATCCCGGTTCAAGGCTTGGCACTCCCTTCGATATTACCATAACTACGTCCAGAATTTTAAAATCAACGAATTAGGGTGGGGACATGCCAGACAAAACCAACTCCGCGACGGGCAAAACATCTGTGACAGATCAGGAGGCTCTGGACTTCCACTCGCAGGGCAGACCGGGAAAGCTGGAGATAACGCCTACCAAACCGATGGCGACCCAACGTGACCTTTCGCTCGCCTATTCTCCGGGCGTCGCGGTTCCCGTCAAGGCAATCGCTGAAAACCCCGATCTGGCCTATGATTATACGACACGCGGAAACATGGTCGCCGTTATTTCCAACGGAACCGCTATCCTGGGTCTTGGTAATCTGGGCGCGCTAGCCTCAAAGCCTGTAATGGAAGGCAAGTCGGTTCTGTTCAAGCGCTTCGCAGATGTCGATTCTATCGATCTCGAGGTCGATACGGAAAACGCCGACGAATTCATCAACTGCGTGCGCTATCTGGGCCCGTCATTCGGCGGCATCAATCTGGAAGATATCAAGGCGCCGGAATGTTTCATCATTGAAAGCCGCCTGCGCGAAATCATGGATATTCCCGTTTTCCACGATGACCAGCATGGCACGGCCATCATTGCAGCAGCCGGCCTTATCAACGCAATCGAACTGACGGGCCGCGATTTCAAGACCACGAAACTTGTCTGCAATGGCGCAGGCGCTGCAGCAATCGCATGTATGGACCTGATCAAGGCCATGGGTTTCAACCCTGCCAATATCACGCTCTGTGATACGAAGGGCGTAATCTATCAGGGTCGCACCGAGGGAATGAACCAGTGGAAATCCGCCCACGCCGCCAAAACTGACAGTCGCACGCTGGCTGAGGCCATGAAAGGCGCGGATGTCGTATTCGGTCTTTCCCAGAAGGGCGCCTTCAGCGAAGACATGATCCGGTCCATGGCGCCAAGGCCGATTATTTTCGCCATGGCCAACCCTGACCCTGAAATCACACCGGAAGAGGTTGCGCGGATCCGCGATGACGCCATCATGGCGACGGGGCGCTCAGATTACCCCAATCAGGTCAACAATGTTCTGGGCTTCCCCTATATCTTCCGCGGCGCGCTGGATGTGCGCGCCAGCCAGATCAACGATGCCATGAAGATCGCAGCCGCAAAGGCGCTGGCAGACCTTGCCCGCGAAGATGTGCCAGATGATGTGGCGGCAGCGTATCAGGGTGTGCGCCCGCGCTTCGGGGCCCAATACATCATTCCTGTTCCATTCGACCCGCGCCTGATCTCGGCAATTCCTGTTGCCGTGGCGCGTGCCGCCATGGAAACGGGCGTCGCCCGCAAGGGAATAGCCGATCTTGACGCCTACGCTCGTGAGCTTTCCGCTCGCCGCGATCCCATGGCGTCGACAACCCAGCGGCTCTATGAACGTGTCCGCCGTTCGCCCAAGCGAGTGGTTTTTGCCGAGGCCGAAGAAGAGCAGGTCATGCGTGCGGCCATCTCCTTCACGGCGCAGGGTCTCGGCACGGCAATCCTTCTTGGCCGTGATGATATCATACGGGCAAATGCCGAACGCGCGGGCATCGATCTCGACCGGCCGACCATCAAGATCACCAATGCACGCCTGTCCGAGCGGGTCGATGTGTACATTGATTATCTCTACGCGCGCTTGCAGCGCCAAGGTTACCTGCTTCGGGACGTCCAGCGCCTCGTTCACAATGACCGCAACCATTTCGCGGCCTGCATGGTGGCGATGGGCGACGCCGATGCCATGGTCACCGGCACGACGCGCAACTATTCCACCGCGCTTGAAGATGTGCGCCGTTGCATCAATACCAAGCCCGGCCACCGCGTGATCGGGGTTTCGCTGGTCGTTTCGCGAAATCGCACCGTCTTTGTCGCGGACACAGCCGTTCACGACATGCCGTCAGCGGAAGATCTGGCCGATATCGCCGTAGAGGCCGCTGGCCTTGCCCGCCGTTTCGGTTACGAGCCGCGTGTCGCCATGCTGGCCTATTCCACCTTCGGACATCCGCTCGGTGAGCGCTCGGAGAAGGTCCGCGAAGCTGTTCGGATTCTCGACAAGCGCAACGTCAATTTCGAAGTCGATGGCGAAATGGCCGCGGACGTGGCCCTGAATTATCAGAAAATGCAGAGCCAGTACCCCTTCTCCGGCCTTTCGGGCCCGGCTAACGTCCTCGTCATGCCTGCCATTCACTCGGCCTCCATATCGACCAAAATGTTGCAGGAACTCGGTGGTGCAACGGTTATCGGCCCCCTTCTCGTAGGGCTCGACAAATCCGTGCAGATCACGGCGATGGGCGCAAAAGACAGCGATATCGTCAACATGGCTGCCATCGCGGCCTATAATGCTGGCTAATAAACATGGCGCCCCCTCAAACCGGGGCGCCATCTTCTGCCCACGCACCATCCAAATATTATTCTGGAGTGCGGCGCTGCTTCATGGTTCCGCCACATAGTTCGGATTTGACACCGCAATCAGCCCGGCGCACTAGATTGCCACGTGGCATCAAGACGGACAGGGCATGCACATATATGAGAAACAGGCAGGCACAAGAACAACCGTGAAAGTAGCCGGGACACCGAAACGCCTGTTCAACGCCCTCGCCGAAAATCCAAACGCAGTCATTGCGCTTTTTGGTGCATATTTTCTGCTCCAGATCGTCATACGCCAGTTTACCCCTGCCACATTGCGGGTAGACGAGGCTCAGCAGGTGCTTTTTGCGCAATGGCTTGCTCTCGGCTACGATGCCCAGCCTCCCCTGTACAACTGGTATCAGCAGGGAATCTCCGCGCTGTTCGGCATGTCGATGTGGACGATTGCCTTTGCGAAAAACCTCATTCTGTTCCTGACCTTCGCCGTTTACATAAAGACCGCTGAACTGGTGCTCGAAAACAAGCGCTTCGTGGTCGTTTCCGCTCTCGCGCTTTTCATCATCCCGCAGGTCTTCTGGCAGGCGCAGCGCGATCTGACGCACACTGCAATGCTGATGCTGACCTTCGTGTCGCTGATTTATTGCAGCATCAGACTGATAAAGCGCCCCACCGTTGCCGGTTACGTTCTTGTTGGGGTGATCGCGGGCCTTGGAATGCTCTCGAAATACAATTTCGCCTTGGCTCTACCTGCTCTGCTGGCCGCTGTTTGGTTTCACCCACAGGGTCGTGAACGTCTGCTGGACAAGCGCTTCGCGCTGACCGTACTCGCAAGTGTGCTTGTATGTCTGCCCCATCTTTTCTGGTTGATGGATAACCTTGTTTTTGCCTCAGAAGTCACCCTGAAGCGGATGGCTGAAGACGCGCCCGAAAGCCGCTTTTTGCAGATCGCTCGCGGCCTTGCCCGCTTCATCTCAGGCTCGCTGGTCATCATCGCCATACCAGCATTGCTGCTTTGGCTCGGGACGCGCGCGGAAAAGAAGCTTCCAAAACAGGCACAAAGTGTCTGGCTTCGCTTTTTCCTCCACTATTTCATTGCCATAGCCGCATTGATGACGATCGTCATCTTGATGACGACGATGACCGAGCTGCGGGACAGGTGGCTGCTACCGTTGCTGATACCTGCGCCCATTCTGGCGGCACTTTATCTTGAGCGTTACCTTGCTGACCCCCAGCGTTTCGTTGCCAGGTTCTTGCGAATTCCCCTCATAGCGATGGCAATTATTCCCGTCGCATTGCTCATAGCGCACCCCCTGATGGCGGCGCTGGGGCGCACCTCCAATTCAAACTACGACTGGAAAGCTTTCGAGCGTCAGATCGTCGATACCGAAAAACTCTCTCCATCCGTCATCGTGACGCCCAACTGGCCGGCGGGGGGAAATCTGCGCTTTGTTTTCAGCGATGTGCCTGTCGCGACCACAACCTATGACGACTACGATCCGCCATTCACGATTTCCGATGAGCATCCGGCGCTTCTCGTTTGGGTGGGCGACGACAACCAACTTTCGCCACTCTCGACATGGATCGAGGAGCAGTTGAAGGCCAAGGTCAGGGTTGTGCCGATTTCGAGCCTCGATTTGCCTTTCTATTACCCAGTGAAAGACAAGACGATGCGGTTCAAATATGCCGTGGTTCGGCCTTCCGATATCGAGCGATAGGCAAAGTCTCACTGCATTACGCTTGTCGCTCTGTCGACAGTTTGCATTTAACTTGCTATCTCCATCCTATCAACTCTCGGGATGCTTGGATGAACTCTTCAGAAAAATGCGATGTTCTCGTCATCGGCACGGGCATCATCGGTGCCATGTCGGCTTTGTATCTGCAGAATGCGGGCAAGAGCGTCACGTTTCTTGAACGTGGCGAGATTGCGCGAGGCGCAAGCGCAGGCAATGCGGGAATCCTCGCTTTCCCGGAGATTATTCCGATCCCCGCACCCGGCATCATGAGAAAAGCGCCGAAGTGGCTGATCGATCCCCTCGGTCCGCTGAGCGTACCGCCTGCTTATGCATTGAAAATCATGCCCTGGCTCTGGCGCTTTTGGCAGGCCAGTTCGCCGCGCAAATTCCAGCATGGCCTTGCTGTCCAGAAAAACGTGATGCGCCTGGCTGCCAGCGAAATGCAGGCAGTGGCCGCGATGCCCGAACTGGCCCATCACATCACCAATACCGGTACGCTGGATCTCTACGATACAAAGGCAAGCTTTGATGCGGCCCAAAAAGATTGGGACGAGAAAGAACGCGCCGGGATTTCCTTCTCCCGGATTGGCAGAGCAGACATTGATCGCCTGCAATCGGGTCTCGCGCCGCAATTTCAGCATGCCGTGTTTACACCGGCAGGTTTGCAGGTTGGCGATCCCTATGAGTTTACGAAGTCGATTGCCGATCTGGTCATCTCGCGTGGTGCTGCCCTTCGCAAAGGTGAGGCCGTTCGCGTGGAGACCATCGGCGAAAGCACGATTGTAACGCTTTCCAACGGTGAGAAACTTGCCGCAGACAAGGTCGTGATCGCGTGCGGCGCATGGTCCAAACCTCTTGCCGCGTCCCTAGGAAATCCGGTGCCGCTGGAAACCGAGCGTGGCTACAACACCACGCTTCCAGCGGGTTCGTTCAACCTCACGCGCCAGATCTATTTTAACGACCATGCATTCGTTGTCACGCCGCTTTCTTCCGGCATCCGCGTTGGCGGTGCCGTGGAGTTGGGCGGCCTAGAACTCCCCGCAAACTTCCGTCGCTCCGAGGCGATGCTGAAAAAGGCCGGGAAATTCCTGCCGGGTTTGAAAACCGAGGGCGGTCAACAGTGGATGGGCTTCCGGCCATCCATGCCCGATTGCCTTCCCGTTATCGGCACATCCCGTGCTAGCAGTTCCGTCATCTATGCCTTCGGCCACGGTCATCTGGGGCTAACGCAGTCTGCGGCCACGGCAAAGCTTGTGACCGAACTTGCAACAGGCGTGGAAACATCCATCTCCATCGACCCATTCCGCGCAAGTCGCTTTGCCTGAACAAACACAAAAAGGCCCGCTCTCCGAACGGGCCTTTCATAGGTTTTGATTATCAGAACGGTGAGTCCGGGAAGTAGAAGCTCTCGGCATTTTCCTTCGTCACGAGTGTCGCGTCCAGGATATAGGTTCCGCGAACAGGAACCTGATCATAGAAGTTGGCGGCGGTGAGCTGCATCGCAGTCGCCACCATGGCTGGCGGATAAAGAACGTCGACGGGGATCATCTTGTCGCCATCCATGACTTTCTTGATCATATCCTTGGAACCGGCACCGGCAACGACATACTGAATGTCCGTGCGCTTTGCCTGTTCGATGGCCTGCAACACGCCAACCGCCATATCGTCGTCCTGGCACCAGACAACATCGATCTTCGGATACTTGGTCAAATAATCCTGCATGACCTTGAAGGCATCATCGCGGTTCCAGTTGCCGAACTGGCGCTCAAGAATTTTCACCTTCGAACCGGCAATACCCTTGTCGAATCCATCCTGACGCTGCTGGTCGATCGGAATCGGCAAGCCCCTGATGACAACGACCTGCGCTTCAGGTGTAGTATCTGCGATGTACTTGCCTGCGACTTCGCCCAAAGCCGGGTTGTTGCCAGCAACATAGAGATCACGAACCGTATCGTCATTCACGCTTGGCGCACGGTCTACCAGTGCCACGAATTTTCCGTTGTCCTTCACCTGCTTGATGGCGTTGACCAGTGGATCAGGATCGGATGGCAGGATGACCAAGGCATCGATGCCCTGCGTCTCCAGATCCTGCACCGCATTTGCCTGGGTTGCAGCATCAGGCGATGTCTTGACGATGACATTCAGGCCGGGATGCTCCGCCATCAAAAGTTTCGCAACGCGCTCGGCATGGTAGACCACGCCAGACGTCCAGCCATGGTCGGCGGCTGGAATGGAAACACCGATCGTCACTTTCTTGTCCTGCGCCTGCGCGCCGCCTGCAAGCGCCAAGAGCGCAACAGTCACTCCCAATAGTCTTTTTCGCATGTGTCTTCCTCCCAAACAATTAAAGGTCTTGGTTTCATCACCCGGGCGACCCGTAGACCCGGTAACTCTATGATCGCCTCATCAGCGATCGTTGTACGAGCATCGCGATGATGATGATCGCGCCCTGGATTGCGCCGATCAGATATTCGCTGATGAAGTTCGAAAGCAGCATGATGTTGCCGACAAGTTCCAGAATGAACGCACCGCAGATGGTACCCCAAACCCGGCCCGCGCCGCCCTTCAACGCCGTGCCGCCAACCACAACGGCGGTGATGGCCTGCAATTCCCACATCATGCCCGTAGTTGCAGAGGTGGAGCCAAGGCGTGGCACGTAAAGCAGTACCGCAATCGCCACGCATAGGCCCTGAATGACAAAAGCAATCGTACGGACGCGGTTGACGGAAACGCCGGAATATTTGGCGACATCCCGGTTAGAGCCAACCGCCGTTACGTGGCGTCCATAGCGAGTGCGATAAAGAATGAAAGCTGCGATGGCCGTCACAATCAGGATGACCAGAATGGGAATCGGCATGCCGAGAAATGATCCGAAATAGACGGGTCGGTACATGGCTTGGACCTGTGGATCGCGAAGCGTGATCGCCCCACCCTGCGATAGCCAGGTCGTCAAACCACGAAAGACACCCATTGTGCCCAGCGTAGCGATAAAGGGCTCGATCCTGCCGACTGTTGTGATCAACCCGTTCGCAAGCCCGCATAGCGAACCGGCCACCAGTGTAAACACAACCGCCAGCACCAGCATCAGTGCCGGATCAGAGACTGCGCCGGAGTTCATCAAAAGGATCATAAGACTGGCAACGAATGCAACCATCGAGCCGACCGACAAGTCCAGATCACCTGCGGAAATCACGAATGTAGCGCCCACCGCAATGATCGCGATGAATGCGCTTCTCGTCGCCACATTGGCAAGATTGTTGATGCTGATGAAATTCGGATTGACCATGGCACCGACAATCAACAGCAAGAACAACGCGACGAAAGGGGCAACAGCCCGCAGGTCTATATCGCGAAGCGACCTTTTCGCCAGATTCTCCTTGCCGTCTTCACTCTCACTCATACCCAAAACAGACCTCCCGCCCTGTAATACCGCCGCTACGCTGCTGCCTTAGATTTCAGACCCGCAGCATAACGCATGATTTCGCGCTCGTTGATTTCATCGCCTTCCAGCATCCCGACGATGCGGCCTTCGCGCATGACCGCAACACGGGTGCACAAGCCTATGACCTCCTGCATTTCCGACGATACGACAACGACCGAATGGCCATCCCGCGCCAAAGCAGAAATGAAATGGTAGATTTGCTGTTTCGTGCCCACGTCGATGCCACGCGTCGGCTCATCGATAATGATGATTTTCGGCTCAGTCTCCATCACCTTGGCAAGCAACAGCTTCTGCTGGTTGCCGCCCGACATGCGCCCGACGACCACCCTGCCATCGCGCACGCGAATATCGAAGCGCCGCCGCGCCCGCTCCAGCGATTTCGCTTCACTGGATGCGCTGAGATAGCCAAACTTGCCGTGCCGCTCCAGAGATTGCAGGGTAAGATTCAGCGCCATCCCCGCATTCAGTAGCAACCCCTTGGATTTTCGGTCCTTGGTCATATAGGCAAGTCCGGCATCAATGGACGCGTGCAAATCATGCGGCGGCAGGACCTTGTCGTTGACGATGACCTCGCCCGACGAACGACCCCGCAGGCCAACGATGGCTTCGGCGAGTTCGGTCCGACCAGATCCGATGAGCCCTGAAAAACCGATGATTTCGCCGCGTCGAAGCTCAAAACTCGCATCCTGCACGTAGCGCGTGGATAATCCGGTGACGCTGAGGACCAACTTTTCATCAACGTCAGGCTCGCGCTTGGCCGGATAGAGGCTGGCGAGTTCACGACCCACCATCAACTGGGCAATCGCTTCACCATCCAGCATGGATGTGGGTGCTGTCTTGACCCAGTGGCCATCGCGCAGAACCGTGACACGGTCTGTCAACTCCATCACCTCATCCAGCTTATGGGACACGAACACGAAGCTTGTGCCCTTGTCGCGCAATTTGCGGACCTGCTGAAAGAGGTAATTGGTTTCATCCCGAGACAAGACCGCCGTCGGTTCATCCATGAAGACGATGCGTGCATCTCGGCTAATGGCCTTGGCAATCTCAACCATTTGCTTTTCGGCGACTGACAGCGTGCCAATAAGCGCGTTCTCATCAACATGGCACCCGAGCTGATCGAGAACTCTGCGGGTTGAAAAACGCATGGCCTTGCGATCCAGCACGCCGAACCGCGTCAGCTCCCGCCCGAGAAACAGGCTTTCGCTTACCGTCAGGTGTTCGGCCAGATTGAATTCCTGGTGAATGATGACGATGCCGAGAGCTTCGGCAAGCCCATTGGCTGGAAGCTTTATGGGGGCGCCATCCAGCAAGATTTCACCGCTGCTTGGCTGCTCAAAACCTGAGAGAACCTTTACGAGCGTCGATTTCCCGGCACCGTTTTCACCCATCAGGGCGTGGATTTCGCCGGCCTTCAAGTCAAAATTGACACTGAAAAGCACCTGTACACCGTTAAATGATTTTGAAATCCGACGCGCAGACAGCACTATAGCGCCGCCTTCGGACATGTCCTCACCCATGATTTCCTCCAGACGTCTCCCTCGTCTAGAGGCTGATGTAAACCTTTACACAGATGATGTAAAGGTTTACATTGGCGTCATTCCACAGAATTGGCGTAATCTGCTTTGACGCATCGCCCTGTCTGTGTAGTGTCCCGGCACGCACATATCCGAGGCCTTCCTTGTCCACTTCCTCACCCGCCACAATCGAAGACGTTGCCAGAATTGCGGAGGTTTCCATCGCGACCGTTTCGCGCGCGATCCACAATCCTGAAAAAGTCGCGACTTCAACGCGATTGAAGGTCAATCAGGCCATCGCCGTGACCGGCTACACGACAAATGCCATGGCGCGCAGCCTGCGGCTGGGTCGCTCCAACATGATCCTTGTTGTCGCACCCGATATTGGCGATCCGAATTTTTCCAACATTCTCGTCGGGCTTGAGAATGAAGCGCGGTCGCACGGTTACGGCGTCCTGATCGGCCACACGCAGAACGATGCTCAACGCGGGTTGGAATATCTGAAGTTTCTCAACTCGAACCAAGCGGCCGGTTTAATCCTGTTCACCGGCATTCTGCCCTTTGGACATCAGGCCATGACAGCAAGGCTACCGCCAAGCGTCGGGGTGTTCGAACCGATCTATAATGGCGGCATTCCCTATGTGGGCGTGGATGACACGGCCGGTGCGCGCAAGGTGATAGATATGCTGATTGCCGAGGGGCATAAGCAAATTGCCTTCATCGGCGATTCCCGCGTCCGTCTCGCCTATGCCAGACGCCGAAAGGGATATGATGAGGGTTTGAATGCCGCTGGCCTGACGCCGAACCCGGCCATGATTGTCGAAGGCGATGGCACGCTGGAAAGCGGACGGTTGGCTATCGAGCAACTTTTCATGCGCGATACGCTACCGACGGCTTTCATGTGCGTGAATGATCAGACCGCAATCGGTGTCATGATCGGCCTCACAGCGCGTGGCTATGATATTCCCAATGACTTTTCCGTCACCGGCTTCGACGACATTCCCCAAGCGGTCTTCATGAACCCTGCCCTGACAACCATCCGCCAGCCGAGAACATCCATTGGCAAACACGCCATGGCACTGTTGCTAGACCTGCTTGGCGGGCAAAAAGCAGATCAGCCTGAGATACTGCTGACGCCGGACCTCATTGTTCGCAATTCTGTTGCTGCGCCCGCCAGACGATGGGCCCAGAAATAACAAACCTGGAAGCGCGGCTTCGGTTTTAGTTCGCGTCGCGGCGCGCTGGCTCGGCCTGCTGGCAGGCAGCCCATAGCAGCTGGGACTGAACCGCTGCCTGAAATTCCATAACTTCATGGCGCATGGCAAGCTCGTCATAACCAAGATTGGTGAGACGTGCGGCAAGCGCCCGGCACTCATCCCGCCAGAAACGGTTTGCCTCTTCGCCGTGGGTAACCTGAAGGGCCTGAACACATCGCTTGATGTCTGCGACGCGGTTTTTGGCAGGAAACGCAATTACTTCTGAACGCTTTGTCACACGCACACCTTACATCTTCGGGAATCACTCCCCTATCTTTACCCGTGACATAGTTAACGAAGTCTACAGACGCACTTCTGCAGCGAAGAACGTCCGCGACCACACAGCACATGGATGAAGGCGATGGGGACCAGTGCAATTTAATGCTTTCTCAACCCTGAGACCCGAAACGCAGGCGTCAAACGCTGAAGAATGGCGAAAGAGAACAAATTCGGGAAAATTTTACCAACAAAGATTACCAAAGTTTCATGCTGCACGCATTAAGGGAAGTATAACTTTGTTGAAATGGCACGCATTTCGTAATAATATCAGGTGAAAAGAAGGCTAGAAAAATGCATTTCTCTACAGGGAGGCAATGCTTAGCGGAGGAGAATAATATGTACGCCCCGCGCGTTTTCATCAGCATGATGTGCGCCTTGCTGGTTTTCGCTGTTGCGACGTACGTTATTCATGGCTCATTCTTCACTACCCTTATCCAGACATTGATCTGTCTTGTCATCATTCAGGTCGGATACTTCATCGGCGTTGTCGTTCTTGTCGCGAAAGAAAAACGCCGAATGAACGCAAGCTTCGGCTTCAAGAAAGATGTTCCGCCAGCGTTGGATAAGTCCGTTGCTGAAAGCATTACGGTTGTGCCGACCCACAGCCCGAAGCTGAGTGATCTCTGAGCTTCCATCTTTCGCCCATACCCTGGAAATTTTTGCAGGTGCGAAATAACGCTTGGACCTCCATACGCCTGACATTTTTTGCGTTAAATACATTGGTAACGCAAAGACGCAGGAGTTTTTATGGCCGGGGACTTGCAATCGATCTGTGTGATTATCGCTGCGAAGAACGCATCAGACACAATCACGACCGCGATCAAATCTGCCCTTAGAGAGCCTGAAGTCGCTGAGGTCGTCGTCATCGACGACGGTTCGACCGACGCAACATCTGCCATTGCCCAGTCCTGCGATGATGGAACAGGCCGGCTGAAAGTAGAACGCTTCGAGGTCAATCGCGGCCCCTCCGCTGCACGCAATCATGCCATCCAAGTCTCAACAGCCCCTCTAATCAGCATTCTTGATGCTGACGATTTCTTTTTCGCCGGTCGCTTTGCGGCAATGCTGGAGCATGATGACTGGGATCTGGTGGCGGATAACATCGCCTTCATCAAGCAATCGGTCGCAGGCGCTGCCTCCATGGTTCCAGAGACATTCGCGCCCGAAACCCATTTCCTGAAGCTAGCCGAATTCATCGAGGGCAATATTTCCAAGCGCGGCGTTGAGCGCGGTGAGACCGGATTTCTCAAGCCCGTCATCCGCCGCTCGTTTCTCGAAACACATGGCTTGCGGTATGATGAAGCTCTTCGCCTTGGCGAAGATTACGAGTTATATGTCAGGGCGCTCGCCTGCGGAGCACGATACAAGGTGATCCGCAATTGTGGCTATGGCGCCATCGTGCGTGGAGATTCGCTGAGCGGACGTCACCGGACCGAAGATTTGCGCCAACTTTACGAGGCGGATCGAAAAATACTCGCTGAGTACCCATTGGCCCCTGATGAAAAACGCGCTCTTGAGCAGCACGAGCGGCATATTCGCGAGAAATTCGAGCTTCGTGACTTTCTGGATGCCAAGGCGAGAAATGGTCTGGGCGGAGCCTTGTCGCACACTCTGAACCGGGTATCGGCAGCGCCGGCGATTGCGCAGGGTCTATGGCGTGACAAAACTGCGCGTCTCCGCAAAAAGCCCGTTGAAGTGGCAGATATCCGGTATCTGCTGAGGGCAACGCCGCTCAACCATTGAGGCGAGCGGCGTCTTTCGCGTTTAGAAATAGTCCCGCTTGATCGTTTCCAGCACAGCCTGAAAGCGCTCTTTGCGCTCTTCCAGCCGTCCATCAGGGCTAAGTCGGGGCTCGGCACGGCTTGCTTGCCACAAGGCCAGAGTTGAAGGCGCGGCAAGAACTTGCTTTGCCAGCTTTTTCACCGAGAACTGTTCTGTCTGCGGACGCACCAGCACGTCGCCGTCATGGTGTTGGGACGATTGCTCTACGACCTCTGGCGGTGGTGGCGGCGGGAAGCTCATGCCCCAGAATTTCGAACCCTTCTTGGCTGCTTCGGCACGGGTCGAAACAGGCACGTAGCGCGGCTCGTATTTGGTGCCCACGCTGCCAGCCCAATCGCTCCACTTGAAGCTGTTGATCGAGGTTGATGTGCTGACCGCAACCCATGGCACGCGAAACGCATCTGCCAGAATTGCTCCGTGCATGGACTCGGCAACGATGAATTCCGACTGTGCAATGTGCTTGATAACCGCCTTGGCCTCGCCACGCGGATCAAGATAGGTGAGCCCCGCAGGTTCGCAGACTGTTTCCCACATGCCGAATTCAGCCGATTCCCAATGGGGAATAAACGTCTTCTTGTGCAGCTTGGGCAGATTTTTGAAGTCCGGCATCTCGGTTACCATCACCGCCGGGTCTACAATCCCCATTTCAGCTGGCAATCCTAGCTTTGCGGCGGTCATTTCACCGCGCACACAACGAATATCCCACAATTCCTTGTTGGAAATATCCGGCACGGCACCGTAACCATAACCGCTGCCGATGATAAGTTTACGCTGAGCGGGTGGGAAAAGAACATCGTTCAGAACGGTACCGACGCCGACCAGCAACACATCCGGGTGGACATCACGCAGGCCCGGCAGAAGGAAATCCCAAAGCCAGAGGTTAAGGTCATCGCCAAAATTGCCGTGATGCGATTCCCAGTGATATGGTTTCATGGACTACTCCTGAATGAAAATATGGTTGGCAGGACAGCTCATTTAGGGCGGGCAAATTTGCCAGTTCCCAGTTCGAGCGCTGCCCGCAAAATAGCCGGGTCTCGCATCATCCATTTAAACAACAGGCCGAGCTCGGGTGCTTTGCGCTGCTTCAATTTGCCTGCCTGGCTCCAGAGCGCCTGCTTGCGCGCCGTGTTTTTATAGGATGCAATGGATGCAACATCGGCAGGACGCTTTGCAAAACGGCCCTGTAACGTGTCCAGCGCCACCCAGGTGTTGAACTGCTGGCGCAGGAACTCCGGCGAGGTATTGTCGATGCTGTGGAAAATGTTCACGCCCATACCGCGCATCGCGCCCGCATCATCGCACAGAAGCGTGCGCTTGGACGCCATGATGCAATCGCAGAAAAACAGAACGTCTTCCGCCGCCAACCGCAAGATCGGATCGAAACGGATCTTCTCGAACAATGGCCGGCCGATGACCATGCAGGAGAGATGCAGGAAGCTCCAGTTACGCAGCATGACGCTGGCCAGATCCGGCAGTTCGATCACCTTGGGCGATTCGGAAAGCCGGGTCGCGTCCTCGTTTTTCTCCAGCTCGGAAATCGCGAAGTGGTAATAAAACTCGTCGCTCGCCTGCATCGATGCCCAGTAGCACTCGCCACTGAAGGTTTCGAGGCTGTAGGCGGCATTTTTCAGGTGGTCAGGTATCCAGATATCGTCCGAATCAAGAAACGCGACATAGGACGTCTCAGCCGGAACATGATCCAACCCCGTATTGCGTGCACCGCCGGGTCCCCCATTGGCCTGCTTGACAACCTTGATGCGATCTTGCTGCTCTTGGCTCAGAGCGGCAATTTCATTTTCAATCGGATAGGGCGATTCGTCGTCAACGATGACGAGATCGAAATCCTGAACAGTCTGCGCAAAAACTGATGCCAATGCACGACCAAGAACGCCATGCTGCTTTTGATAATAAGGAATAACGACTGTAAATTTCGCCATTGTTTCGCCCCTTGTGTTGATCAAGAAGTGTCGGGCCCGATAATAAGCGGCCCCGATGAGTGGCTAGTCCCCCGCCAGCGTCCACCCCGCTGGCCTCCAAACGAATAGGATGCACGTATGCCCCCAGCTCCGAGCGTCAAGACGATTACCACGAATGTCGGTTGGAGCGTACTGTCAAAAACAGGCACATTCGGGCTTAAGTTTGTCACGGTACCAATTCTCGCCCGATTGCTGACACCGGAAGAATTCGGCGTTGTGGCCGTGGGCCTGACTGTTGTGCAGTTTCTGACCATGATTGCGGGCGCTGGACTGACCTCCGCGCTGATTGTGGAAAAAGAAGAAGACATGGATACGATCCACACCGTCTTCTGGGCAAATCTCGCGATTTCCTGCACCATGGCCGCAATCCTCTACTTTGGCGCGGAATTCTTCGGAGAGCTGCTAGGGGCTGTCGAAAGCGCGTATCTTCTGCGAATCATGGCGTTTCTTATCCCCATCCAACTGGCGGGCGATGTGGCCTACTCGCTGCTGGCAAGGCGCATGAATTTCAGCAAAGACGCCCTCTGGAGTATGTTGTCTGAGAGCATCGCAGCTGTTGTCGCTGTCATCCTCGCCTTGGCCGGTTACGGGGTCTGGGCGCTCATCATCCAGTTGTTCGCGGCGGCCTTCATCCGGCTGGTCGGTCTCTATGCCGTATCGCACTATCGTCCACGCTTCGTCATGAAGCCGAAGCGCCTCGTTCCGCTGTTGGGGTTCAGTTCGGGCCTGATGGGTTCGGAAATCGCCAACTTCGTCACCTTTCAGTCGCCGATGGTCGTGATCGCCCGACATCTGGGCCTTGCCGATGCGGGCGCCTACTCGGCGTCCAATCGCTTCGCCAGCATTCCCAATCAGGTGGTGCTCTCTGCCGTTATGGGCGTGCTTTTCCCAGCCTTCAGCCGCATGATGGATGACAAACAGCGCCGTCGCGATGCGCTGATGTTTTCGACTCAGGTACTGACCGTTCTCTTGGCTCCCATGATGTTCGGTCTGTGGGCGATTGCTGAACCCGCCATGCTGGTCATTTTCGGTCCACAATGGGCCTATGCCTGGCCAGTCCTCGGTCTTCTTGCCTTGTCCAAGGCAATACTCACGCCTTGCAGCACGTTTATCCCCTACCTCAAGGGCGCAGGCTATGGCCGCGTTCTGTTCTGGTCGGCAACCATCCGTGCCGTCGTCACCACACTTGTGGTCTGGCTTGCCGCGACGTACGGAACGTTGAATGACACCATGGTGGCGCTGTGCATCGTCAACGGCATCACGCTATTCGCCTACTCATGGGCTGTGTTCAAGGCGAGCGAAATGCCGCTTCTCAAAGGCCTTTACATCAGCAGCCGGCCGATGGTGGCATCCTTCGTCATGGCGCTTGCGGTGCGGTACAGCCTGCATTTGTTCGAAGCGAGCCTGCCCCATGCTTACATGCAGGTTATCGTCGGTGCAGTGGTCGGTGGCGTTGTCTATGCCGCGCTGATTCTGTTGACCGAACGGGAGCTGTTGAAGAAGATTCTAGGCATGGTGAAAAACCGCAAATCTCAACCCGCCACACCGTAGCGGTGCCCTTTTTCGCCACAATCCGTCAGTCGTTTCGTCGGTAGATGCGATCACGTGACCATTTTTTGCGCTTCAATTTGTGCAATGCAGCATATTTTGGGGTAGCTGTTTCCACCCGTGATTTCATGGAAAAGATCTGCGCAAGTCTTTTTTTCAATTCAAAAACAGTAACTTGAGATCGCTTTCGATAACTAGGAGCCTCGCCTTCCAGAGATTCACCCCTCATATTTCGAGATGCATTTTTCTCGCATTGCCACATTTTACCCTCATGTAAAACCGAGACTCTATTGGTGGGCTTACGTTCGCTCTTGGTTGTCATGCGGTGATGGGAGACACCGCCCAATAAAGGGGAACTGATGTGACTTTTGATCAGAACCTGTCTTCCCGCATCAATCTGATGCGCATAGTTTTAATTTCAGGCATTGTTTTCGTACATGTGCCTCATAATCCTGAAACCAGCCCCTTCCTCGGGCTGTATGGTTTTTTTGACTGGTTGCGGGTTTTCCTGGGCGATGCGCTATTTCGCGTCGGTGTGCCATGTTTGAGTGCCATCTCTGGTTATCTTCTGTTCCGTCGAGGCATGAGTGCGTTCGACTACTCAGCGACTGTAAAATCAAAGGCTAAAACCGTTCTGCTGCCATTCCTGCTATGGAACGGCGCGCTGTTTCTGGCCGTGCTTTTGATGCAGCGCATTGGCATGGGTAACGGCTACTTCCCTGACTTGTGGAATGCCTCGACCCGCGAAATTCTCAGCCATGGGGCCGCGGTTGAAGAACTTCCGGTCAATGTGCCGCTCTATTTTCTCCGCGACCTGTTCGTTTGCATTCTGCTGGCACCGGTCCTGGCATTTTTCGTGCGGCGCTTTCCGATAGCGACGCTCGGCGTGCTTCTTGTTGTGACTGCCTGGCCAGATCTCACGCTCTATATCGTGCAGAAAAAGTCCATTCTTTTCAGCTTTTCCCTCGGCATCGCGCTTGCCTTGTACAAGGTTGATCTAAAAACACTCGATCCTTACGCGGTCATCATCACCGCAGGGCTTTTCCTGGCTACTGCTCTTCTTGCGACAGGGCTCTATTTTACCGGACCTGAATTCACGTTCGAACTGAACCTGCTGCGCAATCTGCTAGCGGTATTTGGTGCGGTTGGTTTGTGGGCGTCGTCCTCGCTCCTGATCCAGAGCCGTATCGGGCAACGCCTTGCCAATACCGGAAGTCTGAGCTTCTGGATTTTCTGCGCCCACTACCCGCTCCTCGTCATCATGTGGATGGTTTGGAATAGAAGCGGACCTGATTTTTATCCCGCATTCTATTTTGGGGCTGTCCTACTTTCCTTCGTGATCCTGATCATCACCAATGCGCAGGTTCGCTCGAGGCTGCCCTCACTCTACGGGGTGTTGACGGGAAGCCGCGGCAAGAAGCCGAAGCCACCAACAAACAATTCCGCAAACGTGAAAGCCGATCCTCGCGGGTCGGCCGTCACGACACCCGTTCCACAAAGACAAAGGTGAACCCATGTCCGCACGTCTTAGCAGCGTTCACTCGCGCTTGATCATATCAGCTCTTCTCCTGTCTGGCCTCGGCGTATCCGTTGCCACAGCACAGGAGAGCAATGGCAAGTCCTTCGTCGAGAATTTCGACAGCATGGACCGCTCCTTCTGGTACGTATCCGATGGCTGGAACAACGGCCCGCATCAGAACTGCACTTGGTCTAAAAAACTAGTGAAGTTCGAAGAGGGCAAGCTCCAGCTTGGCTTTCAGGAAGGCAAGGCTGGCGATCGTGAGTTTTCATGCGGTGAAATCCAGACCAAAGGTCGCTATCGCTACGGAACCTACGAAGCCCGCATCCAGACCGCGACGGGTTCGGGCCTGAACTCCGCCTTCTTCACCTATATCGGCCCGACCGATAAGAAGCCGCATGATGAAATCGACATGGAAGTGTTGGGCAAGAACACATCTCAGGTCCAGCTTAACCAATACATCTCTGCCAAGGGCGGCAACGAGAAGCTGATGGATGTGGCTGGCGGTGCGGACAAGGCGTTCAATGATTACGCCTTCGTCTGGGAGCCGACACGGCTACGCTATTTCTTGAACGGAAAGCTCATTCACGAGGTGACCGATCCTTCAAAAATTCCACAGAACCCGCAGAAAATTTTCTTCAGCCTGTGGGGCACCGATACGCTGAAAAGCTGGATGGGCAAGTTTGCCTATAGCGGCCCAACGATCATGTCGGTGGATCGTATGGCGTTTACGGCGCTTGGCGATAAGTGCCAGTTCCCGGAATCGGTCGCCTGCCTGTCAAACTGACGAAACAAGAATGCCGTTTGATCGTTGATGCCAACATATTGTCCCAGGACCTTTTCATGACGCAAATTCTTTACCTCGCCCACGACCTTGCCGACCCGGCCATACGCCGGCGCGTCATGACGTTGCAGGCGGGTGGGGCTCGTGTCAGCCTTGCAGGCTTTACGCGCGGCGAAAACAGGCTTGCGACTGTGGATGGAGTAAGACCGATAGTTCTGGGCGAGACGGCAGATGGGCGGTTTGCGCAGCGGATCGCTTCGATCATCAAATCAAGCGCATCATTGCGCGGTGCACTGAACGCTGTACCGAAACCCGATGTAATCATCGCCCGCAATCTCGAAATGCTGGCGCTGGCCCGGCGGGCCTCGGCCATTTTTGGGTCAGATGTACCTGTCGTCTATGAGTGCCTCGACATTCACCGCCTGCTGCTGAACGAAGGACCGGTGGGCAAGTTGGTGAACGCCGCCCAGCGTTACTTCGCCGGTAACGCGAAATTGCTGATCACCAGTTCACCAGCCTTCGTCAGCCAGTATTTCGCGCCTCGATCCGGCCTTCATCTGCCGGTGCTGCTGCAGGAAAACAAGGTTCTGATGCTGGATGCCGGAATGCAGACGCAGCCAGAACCGCGTGCGCCTAAAGCTGGGGAGCCATGGAAAATCGGCTGGTTCGGCGCTCTTCGCTGCCGCAAATCGCTGGAAATCCTCGCGGATTTTGCCAAGCGCATGGATGGCAAGGTCGAAATCATTTTGCGCGGCCGTCCGGCTTATTCAGAGTTCGATGATTTCGATGGCTTTGTCGCGAAAGCGCCGCATCTCAGCTTTCAGGGTGCTTACAAAAACCCGGAGGATCTGGCCGCGATCTATAGTGAGGTGCAGTTCACCTGGGCCATCGACTTCTTCGAGGAAGGGCAGAACTCAAGCTGGTTGCTGCCCAACAGGCTCTATGAAGGCTGCCTCTATGGCACGCTGCCTATTGCCGTTGACGGCACTGAAACGGCCAATTTTCTGAAGACAAAAAACATCGGCCATGTGCTGGATATTGCCGATGCAACGACACTACAAGCGTTTTTCGAGAGCCTGGGAGAGCAAGCTTATCTCGAAAAATTCCGAGATCTTGCCGCGATCGACCCTAAATACTGGGTGACCGATCATCAGGATTGTATCCAGCTCGTTCACAAACTCGCCTCCCTGGCTGCGCCGCACAATGGCCGCGCCTTGGAAGCCAAGCTTTCAACAGTTTGACGGGGGTCAAAGTCATGAAGTCGCAACCTGTTCCAGACATCAAAACTCTCGTCGTCATCCCGTGCCTCAATGAGGCCAAGACGATCGATGATCTGCTGCTGAAGTTCGCCAGCACTCTCAACCACGCTGGCGACCGCGTCATCGTGGCCGATGGTGGAAGCACGGACGGAACCCGCGATATCGTGGCAGCTTTTTCACGGCAAGACCCTCGCGTCATCTTGCTGGCCAATCCGAAGCGGATCCAGAGTGCTGGCATTAACCTCGCCGTCGAGATGTTCGGGGAAGGTTACGACTATCTCATTCGCATCGACGCCCACGGCGACTACCCGGATGATTATTGCCAGCGACTGATCGAGGATGCTGTCAAAACCGGGGCAGATTCGGTTGTCGTCGGCATGGAAACAGTCGGCCATGGCACGTTCCAGAAAGCCACGGCCATGGCGCAGAACTCCAAACTAGGCAATGGCGGTTCCAAACATCGTGACGGTGCGAAAGGTCATTGGATCGATCACGGACATCACGCGTTGATACGCATATCTGCTTTCACCGCAGTGGGTGGATATGACGAAACGTTCAGCCACAATGAGGATGCGGAGCTGGATTACCGCTTGAGAAAGGCTGGCTTCAGGATCTGGATGACAGACAAGACGCGCATGACCTATTATCCTCGGTCCAATGTCAGGCCGTTGTTCAAACAATATATGGCCTATGGTCGCGGACGAGCTAAAAACCTGCTGAAACACAAGTCCTCGCCGAAAATCCGTCAGATGATTCCGCTTGCCGTGATGCCCGTAGCAGTCTTTGCATTGCTTGGTGTGTTCCACTGGGCCGCGATCATCCCACTCTGCCTTTGGATTGCCGCATGCGCTGGCTACGGGTTGTGGATGGCAATTGCACAGAAAAATCCATACGGTCCGCTTGTGGCGTTTGCAGCCATGGTCATGCATTTCGCATGGTCAACCGGCTTCTGGATTGAGCTTGCTGGCTCTGTCACCACACCTGCGCCCGTGGCGGGAAAGGCCGTATCATGACAGATACCCTGCCCGTGCCTACACCTCTTAAAATCGATATCGGCATCTGTACCTACCGCAGGCCCGCTGTCGTCGCGACGTTGACATCCTTGTTTGAGCTCGATGTTCCCGCGGGCGTTACCGTGCGGCTGATCGTGGCCGACAACGACGCAGAGCCCAGTGCCAAAGCCACAATCGACAATCTGCGGGCGGTCTCGCCCTTAGATATCATCTATGTTCACTGCCCGAAATCGAACATCTCAATTGCCCGAAATGCTTGCCTTTCCGCTTGCGAAGCGGATTACCTTGCCTTCATCGATGACGACGAGACCGCTCCAAGGGAGTGGATCTCAGAGCTGCTGAAAACCGCGCGGGAAACGAGCGCTGAGGCTGTGCTTGGTCCGGTGACCGCGATCTACAAGACAACGGTTCCGGGCTGGATGCGCAAGGGTGATTTTCATTCCACCTTTCCGGTCTGGGTCAAGGGTGACATCATCACCGGCTATACATGCAACACGCTGCTGAAAATGAGTGCACCTTCTGTATCAGGTCGACGCTTCGCCCTCTCCCTGGGGCAGAGCGGCGGCGAAGACACGCATTTCTTCTCGCACATGCACGCCGATGGCGGTCGCATTGCTTACGCTGAAAAGGCGGTTCTTTCCGAACCTGTGCCGGATACCCGCGCAAGCTTCAAATGGCTTGCCAAAAGGCGCTTCCGCTCTGGCCAGACCCATGGGCGCCTGCTGGCCGAAAGTAAGCCGGGGCTTCGACGCGTTCCACAAGCCACCACGGCAGGAGCCAAGGCTGTGGCATGCGCTGGCCTGGCGCTGCTTGCCATTTTTGATCCGGTTCGCCGTAACCGGCAACTGCTGCGTGTGGCGCTGCATCTCGGCTCGGTCAGCGGAGCAGTTGGTGTCAAGGAAATTCGCCAGTACGGCACAGTGGAGGCGACATGACGGAAGCCTCGATACAACCCGATGTTACATTCGTAATCGCAGCCTATAATTCGGCCGCGACAATTGTCCCGGCTGTTCAGAGCGCGCTGGATCAGGCGCTGGTTACTCTGGAAGTTATCGTGGTGGACGACAAGTCCAGCGACGCAACCCGCGAAATCGTCAACGCATTCACGATGAACGATCCACGCGTGCGCCTGATTGCGCTGGACGAGAATGTCGGCCCCGGCGGTGCGCGCAACGCCGGGATAGAGGCGGCAACAGGCAGATGGATTGCGGTGCTGGATTCCGATGACGTGATCCTTCCCGCACGCACTTCCAGAATGATCGCGCGGGCCGAGCAGACGGGAGCAACAATTGCGGTCGATAACCTCAATGTTGTTTACACGGATGGTCGGCCAACCGAGACGATGTTCGAAGAGGCGTTTTTACAGCAACGCGGGACGCTGACGCTTGAAGATTTCATTGCGTCCAACATCCTGTTTCGCTCGACGTTCAATTTCGGCTACATGAAACCGATGTTTCTGCGCGAATTTCTGAACGCGGAGGGCCTGCGCTTTCGGACTGATCTTCGCATTGGTGAGGACTATCTGCTGCTTGCATCCGCGCTCGCTGCTGGCGGTTCATGCGCCATCGAGCCTACGGCGGGTTATGTGTATAACATCCGCGAGGGTTCCATTTCGCGCGTCCTCGAGCTCCACCACGTAGATGCCATGATGTCGGCAGATGCGGACTTTCTGGAACGCTACACGCTCTCACCCGAAGCGACAAAGGCGCAGACCCTGCGCACGCGAAGCCTAGTGGAGGCACGGAATTTTCTGCTGCTGGTTTCCGGCATCAAACGCCGGTCAATCGGTGATGTTCTGAAGATTGCTGCACGCAATCCTGCGACGCTGCGCCATCTGCGCATGCCTGTAGAGGTGCGGTTGAAAAAACTTCGCGACTCGATCTTCTCATCACGCGCTCACAGGGCCGGCAAAAGGCAGCCTTCTTGAGTACGCGCACAACACATTTAATCAAGGAAACAACCGTGAAAACACACAAGGCTCCCCCAAAAGCGTGCAGCGTAGCGGGCATGATCATCGTGCCAGTTTCTCATCACGAGTGCCGCGTAAAAGCAGCCTGACGCAAACATTAATGGGAGGCGGGGAGGCAGGAGAACGGCCTTCCCGTTCGCCGTATTTAAGTACAAGGTGGGTCCATGCACCATAAGACCTTTAAATCGAATTTAAACTTTTCCGACGCGTCCAAGGACGCCGATACGTTCATCGATCTCGATCGGCTGTGGGCTGCGGTGATGCGCAGAGCCAAGATCATCGCAGCTTGCGTTATCGCGATGATGATCCTGGCGGGAGCCTATCTCCTCTTCGCCACGCCGGTCTATACCGCGATGACCCAGGTTCTGCTGGACGATAGCCTCTCCCGCTATGCCGAAGATGAGAGCCCCGTGCCTGCGGCCCAGATCGTCGACAATCGCATTGCCAGTGCCGTCGAAATTCTGAAGTCCAAGGAAATGGCCCTGACGGTGGTGGATAAAGCCGCCCTTGATGCCAATGACACCATCGTCAATCCACCAAAGTCACCGGTGGACCTGGTAAAATCGTCGATCAAGGTCGTGGTCGATCTCCTGACCCCGAACTCACCGCCCGCTTCCGAAGAAGCCATGCGCAATGGTCGCCGCGAAAAGGCTGCAGCGGTGATTCAGCAGGCGCTGACAGTCGAGCGCGTCGGGAGAAGCTCGGTCATCGCGATCTCCATTCGCTCCATTGACCGGCAACTTGCCACGCAGATCGCCAAGACCTATGCCAACTCCTATCTGACTGAACAGCTGAATGCGAATTTTGACGCCACCGAACGCGCTTCCGTCTGGCTTCAGGAGCGGCTGACAGACCTCAACCAGCGCTCTCAGGCCGCGTCGCTGGCTGTTGAGAAATATAAGGCTGCGAACAATATCGTGTCCTCACGCGGCGAGTTGATGTCCGAGAGTCAGCTTTCAGACTTGAACGGACAACTCATCGCAGCGCAGGCCGATGCGGCAACCGCCTCTGCGCGTTATACGCAGTATAAATCAATCACGGATCAAGGCCCTGACAATGCCGTCAACAATGCCATTGTTTCCGCGCGGGACACTGACAACACCGTAATTCAGGACCTTCGCAAGCGCTACATTGCAATTTCCGACCGGGAACGTGGCGTTGTCCAGCAGTTCGGCAAGGATCACCCTCAGGCCATCGCGTTGGAAAGCGAGAAAGGCGACCTCGCACGCCAGATCTATCAGGAACTGTTGCAGCTGACCGGCGGGTTCAAGAATGAGTTCGACGTAACCGAGTCTCGTGTCCAGTCGTTGCGCGAAAACATAGACCGCGTTGCAGGTCGCAACTCCGAAGCCAACATGACTTTGGTCAAGCTTCGTGAACTTGAACAACAGGCGGCCGCCCTCAAGACGCTCTACGAATCCTATCTCGGCCGCTTCGAAGAGGCATCGCAGAAGCAGTCCTTCCCGATTGCCAAGGCGCGTGTGATCTCAGAAGCTGGCCTGCCGACTGCGCCTTCCAGCCCGAAGAAGACCATGACCATGGCACTTTCCATCGTGCTTGGTCTGATGCTGGGTGGGGGCGTCGCTGCAATTCTCGAGTTCCGGGATCGGTATTTCCATACGGGCAATGATGTGCGCGACAATCTGCGCATGCGGTTTCTGGGGTACCTGCCCTTCATCGGTGAAAAAGGGGTGGAAACGACAAAATCCGAAACGGGGGCTGCCATGCCGGAAATCCCCGACACCGACATCGAGGATAACGGGCAGGTCTCGTTCCAGAAAATGTTGCGGCTCGCGGTCGATAGTCCGCGCTCCAGCTTTACCGAGACGCTGCGCAACGTGAAACTGACCGCCGACGTGGTCATTCAGGAAAAGCAGTGCCGGGTGATTGGCGTGATTTCCTGCCTGCCCAACGAAGGCAAATCCGTTGTGGCACTCAACCTCGCAGGCCTGATTGCAACGACCGGCAAGCGCACGCTGGTCGTGGATGCCGATATTCGCAACCCCGGCCTCAGCCGCATGCTGACGACGCGCCAATCTGCCGGTCTGGTGGAAGTGGTGCTGGATGAGGTACCGTGGACCAAGGCCGTGAAGATGGACAGCCGCACGAAAATGGGAATTCTGCCGGTCTCGACCAGCAATCAGTTCGCCCATTCCAGCGAACTTCTTGCATCGTCAGGCATGCGCAAATTTATGGAGTCGGCTCGCGAAGCCTGCGACTACATCATCGTTGACCTTGCCCCCGTGGTGCCGGTCATCGATGCCAAGGCATTTGCTTCGCAGGTCGATGGCTTCGTATTTGTCACCGAATGGGGCAAGACACCTATACAGATGGTTCAGAACCTGATGAACCACGAGCCGGAAATTGCCAGCAAAACGCTCGGGATTGTGCTGAACAAGACCGACATGACGGAGCTGCAACGCTATGCAGGGCCCGGCGGCTCGGAGCACTATCACGATCAGTTCTCGGCCTATTATGGCGACGCCAAAAAGCCGGTTGCCGAGCCGGTCTGATCCCCAAGCTGAAATGCCCGCCTTGTGCGGGCATTTTTTTGGACCTCAGAGCGCAATATTCGCTGGATTTGAACCGTTCTTTTCCGCATTGATGTGTTCGCATCATATCAGCGCAGGATCATCTTACCCATGGCGTCTCCCATTGCTTTCGTCTCCCGCTCGACCGACGCCGATGCAGAAGGGTGGGTTGCCATGCTTTCGCAAGCTCTTCCTGCCGAGGTCATCCTACCATTTCAATCCATGAATGATGAGCAACGGGCGCAGGCGCAAATCGCCATCGTAGCCAACCCGGACCCTGCCGATATTGCGAAGCTGACCGGGCTCAAATGGATTAATAGCCTGTGGGCCGGCGTCGAGCGTCTGGTATCGGAGCTTGGCACTCTTGCGCCACCCATTGTGCGCCTGACTGACCCGGAATTGTCACGCGTCATGGCGGAAGCTGTCCTGGCCTGGACCTATTACGTACACCGCGACATGCCTGCCTACCGGGACAACCAAAAACGCGCGCTTTGGCAGGAGATCGAATATCGTCATCCAAGCGATGTGACTGTCGGCATTCTGGGCCTCGGCGCTCTCGGCGTCGCTGCCAGCGAACGCCTGCGTGACGCAGGGTTTGAAACCATCGGCTGGAGCCGTTCGGCCAAGACGTTGGACGGCGTGGAAGCCCTTTCTGGCGAAGACGGTTTGTCAGAACTTCTGGAGCGCAGCGATATTCTCGTCTGCCTTGTTCCCTTGACGGTCGAAACACGCGGGCTGCTGAATGAACGCCGCATCAGACAGATGAAACACGGCGCATCCATCATCAATTTCGCACGCGGAGCCGTCATCATTGGCGATGATCTCATCAAGGCGCTGGACGACGGACACCTATCGCACGCGGTTCTGGATGTTTTCGAAACCGAACCTCTGGACCAGACTTCAGCCTTCTGGAACCACCCGAACGTGACTGTTCTGCCCCATATTTCTGCGCCCACAAATCGCAAGACTGCGGCGAAAATCGTGGCGACCAATATCCGTCGGTGGCGGGAAACAGGCCAGTTGCCAGCAACCGTGGATATGACCCGCGGTTACTGACGCAGCAAAGACCTTATCCACCCATCGCCTTGATGATGGCATCCCGCACGTCGCTCTCATTATAAGGCTTGCAGAGCAGAACTGAGCCTGCAGGGGCATTATCAGGCAAGAAGTTGTCGCCTGTAGCAAACACAACTCCGACAGACGGGCGGCGCTGCTTGATGGCAACACATAGATCGCCGCCGCTCATATCCGGCAGGCCGACATCGGTCATAAGCACATCAAACTCTTCTCGCTCGGTAAGATCGATGGCCTGTGTCGCGTTCGCCGCCTCGATGACGGTATGGCCGCTTTCCATCAGGATATCACTGGTGTTCATGCGGATGAGTTCATCATCCTCTACAAGGAGGATACGCATCGCTGGCGTCTTAGGCTCCGTTACTCTGACATCAGGCACGATGGTCCTATCCTTACCGGCTTCAATTCTCTGCTTCTGATTGGCAATAACGTGCCGCAGACGTCTGGCAAGGGCGTCTCGCGTATAAGGCTTGGACAAAAGCTCCACGCCCGCATCCAGCTTGCCGCCGTGAACGATCGAGTTCTCGGTATAACCCGAGGTGAAGAGGATCGCGAGGTGCGGCAAGCGCTCTTTGGCACGCCGTGCCATTTCGCTGCTCTTCAACGGCCCCGGCATCACCACATCGGTGAAGATGACGTCGATCGGTACGCCACTTTCGGCAACCGTCAGACCCGCCTGCGCATCCCTGGCCGTCAACACCCGATAGCCGAGATCCGTCAGCGTTTCGACAACGATGCTCCTGACCTCGTCATCGTCCTCGACTACCAGAACTGTCTCGCTGCCGCCAACCACAGGCCCGTCCTGCACAATGACTTCGCGATCTTCATCTGCAAGAGAGCGCGGAAGATAGACCTTTACGGTCGTTCCCTGCCCTATCTCGCTGTAAATCTTGACATGGCCACCGGACTGCTTGACGAATCCGTAGACCATCGAAAGGCCAAGGCCGGTGCCTTTGCCCTCGGGCTTGGTCGAGAAAAACGGCTCGAACACCTTGTCGACAATCTCTGGCGCCATGCCAGAGCCCGTATCGGTGACCGCCAGCATGACATATTGCCCAGGCTCAACCTCGGCATGGGTTCGTGCATAGTCCAGATCGAGGGACGCATTGCCGACCTCGATGGTGAGCTTTCCCGATCCCTCCATGGCATCGCGGGCATTGATGGCGAGATTCAGCAACGCATTCTCGACCTGCGCAGGATCGGCGAAAGTGTTCCACAAACCGCCAGCCGTAATCACCTCGACTTCAACAGCTTCACCAATGGAACGGCGCAAAAGATCATCCATACCGGCGACAAACCGCCCAATATTGATGACTCTCGGCTCCAGCGCCTGACGGCGTCCAAAGGCAAGCAATTGGCTGGCAAGCTTCGCGCCACGGCTAACACCCGCCAGCGCGTTGCCCACGCGCCGCTCTGCACGCTCATTGCCCGCAACATCCTTTGCGAGAAGCTGGAGATTGCCCGCGACAACCTGCAACAGATTGTTGAAGTCATGGGCGACGCCACCCGTCAACTGACCGATGGACTCCATCTTTTGCGCCTGTTGAAGCGCACGTTCCGCATGCTGGCGCTCGGCAATCTCGGTTGCGACGCGGGCTTCAAGGCTTTCATTCAATTGGCGAAGCTGGTCTTCCGCACGCTGGCGGTGACGGATCTCCCGCTCGAGATTGGCAGAATGCTCCTGCAGCGCCAACTCTGCCGCGCGCTGATCCGTAATGTCTGTATGCACGCCGACCCATTCGATGAGCGTAGCATTGTCATCCAGAATGGGCACGGCCCTGATGGTGAAAGTGCGATAAACGCCGTCATGTCGGCGGACCCGGTGTTCCCAGAGATAGGTGGATTTAGCCGCAACAGCTTCGTTCCAACTGCGGATCGAGCCTTCCTGATCGTCAGGGTGCACGGCATTTGCCCAGCCATAGTCCTGATACTCGTCAAGTGTCTGGCCTGTCAGTCCAGCCCAGCCGCTCTGGACGCCAAGCATCTTGCCGTCAGGGCTGTTCGTCCACAAGACACCGTGGACCGCATTGACTGCCGCCCTGAACCTGTTGTTGCTGATCTGAAGCTCGGTCTCGACGCGTTTACGAGCGTCGATGTCGATGATCAGCACATAACAACCATCAACATCGCCTTTTGCCGTGTAGCGGGGAACATGGCGTATCTCGACCGCACACAGTGTGCCGTCCGGACGCCGAATATCGGCATCATGGATGACGGTCTCTCCTGCCATTGCACGATTGATGAACGGCAGGCGGGCCTGATAAAAAGCCTCTCCAACGACGTCAACAGCCTTTTGGCCCAGAACGTCCTCCGGGCGCCAATTGAACCAGTTCAGATAACCCTGATTGGCGAACCTGTAGACATGATCCCTGTCAATGAAGCCGACAAGAATAGGGAGGGCATCGGTAAGCCTGCTGAGCTCTTCCCGACTGGCGGCAAGATCAGAAATGGCTTTCACCTTGTCGGTGTTTTCAAGCACTGTGCACAGAACGCCATCAACCGTACCAGCATCATTGTGGATAGGCGTGTAGAACAGGTCGAAGACGACATCTTCTGGCAGTCCGTTGCGCTTCAAAACCAGCGTCTGGTCGCGGAATGACTGAACGGCACCGCGAAAGCCGGCTTCGAGAATAGCGCTATTCCAGTCCCAAATTTCGGGCCATATATCCGGCACAGTACCGCCGAGCGCTCTGGGATGATAGCTCCCGGCGATCTCGATATAGCCGTCATTGTAAATCATGACGTGGTCTTTGCCCCACATTAGCACTTGTGGGATCGGTGAATTGACGACGGAATTCACCTTGTGGCGGAGGTTGGCGGGCCATGACGATATCGGGCCAAGCGACGTCTTGGACCAATCAAATGCGCGCACAAGCGCGCCAGCCTCGCCGCCGCCGATAGGCCATTGGCCCAGTCCAGAAAAATCAGTCATTCATGTCACCAATGGGAGCGCAAACTTCCGTACATCGCAGCTTCAGTCAAAGAAGCACATTGACTGATCTTACCACTTGATCCGAAGTCACTTATCAAGCGTTTTTTTCTAAAGTACGCAATACAGATCACACTATATGGTTATCCTGCCCGCACAAGCGCGTCCAAAACTCCCTTGGCGGCAAATTTGCCCGAAGCAAAACAAGCAGTTAGGAGATATCCGCCAGTTGGCGCTTCCCAGTCCAGCATCTCCCCGGCTGCAAATATTCCAGGTACTTTCGTCAGCATCGAACATGGGTCGATTTCACCCCAGTCGATTCCACCCGCGCTCGAAATTGCCTCGGCGATCGGGCGTGGTGATTCGAGTGTGATCGGCAGGGCCTTGATCAAGCCCGCCAGCTCTTGCGCAGAGATTATGCCGAGATTAGATCTTTGCTCCCGCAGCAATGCGATTTTGACCGGAGAAAGCCCAACAGCCTTTCGCAGTCTGTTGGAAAGGCTGTCCTTGCGGGGGTGCCGTTCAAGGTCTTTCGCAAGACGCTGCTCGGTTCGTCCCGGTGTCAGATCAACCAGCAAAACTGGCTTTTCACCACCTTGGAAACCATCGCGCACCGCCGCCGCGTGAGCGTAGATCAGACTGCCTTCGACGCCATGCCGCGTTACTACAAATTCACCCTCGATCCGCCCGGCTTGCGACGTGACGGCCACCGACTTTACGGGCAAGCCTGCGAAACGTTCCCGGAAATGATCGCTCCAGAGCGTATCGAAACCGCAATTAGCAGGTTGAAAATCGTTGATGACAACGCCCTTTTCCCGAAGCCACGGCACCCATGCGGCGTTAGACCCCAGCTTCGGCCAGCTGGCCCCGCCAAGAGCAAGCAGGACCGCGCCGCTTTTGACCGTGATGGGGCCTGTCGGCGTTTCAAATGCCAGCGCGTCGCCTTCAAAACCCGTCCAACGATGCCGCGTCTTGATTTCCACGCCCTGCGCTTCCAGCCGCTGCAGCCAGGCTCGCAAAAGCGGCGAGGCTTTCATGGAGACAGGAAACACGTGCCCGGATGTGCCGATGAAGGTTTCCTGTCCAAGAGAAAGCGCCCATGCGCGCAGCATCTCGGGCGTAAAATCATCCAATGCTGCTTGAAGCCTGCCCTGCGCACTCCCAAACCGGGTGGTGAAAGCGTCATATGCCTCGGCATGGGTAATGTTCAAACCAGATTTACCAGCCATAAGAAACTTGCGGGCGACGGTCGGCATGGCTTCATAAACAGTCACGCCAACTCCGGCTGCAGATAATACCTCCGCCGCCATAAGGCCGGCAGGCCCACCTCCGACGATTGTCACTTGCTTGCCGTGCATCATACAATTTCCAACGCATTTGAATTCCATACGCCTTATACCGATTTGCCAGTGCCGGTACATGCGCTATTGACCTGATATGTTCACGCTCAATCGCCCTGAAACCTTCTCGCAAGAGATCAAGAAAAGTCGCTTCATCGCTTTCGCAAGCCCGATTGCGGATGAAGATGCTGCTAGACATTTTATCGAGCAGAACTCCGATGCCTCAGCGACCCACAATTGCTGGGCATGGCGGGTTGGGCAGGTCTACCGCTTCAGCGATGATGGCGAACCCTCCGGGACAGCCGGCAAACCCATTTTGCAGGCAATAGACGGGCAATCACTCGATTGCATCGCGGTAGTGGTCACCCGATGGTTCGGCGGCATTCTTTTGGGCAGCGGCGGGTTGATGCGGGCCTATGGCGGCACGGCTGCGACATGTCTGCGAAACGGCGAGAAGACGCCGGTCATCCCGACGCTATCGACAGAAATTGACTGCATTTTCTCTGATCTTGCTCTGGTCAAATCGAGGCTCACAGCCGTTTCTCACCTGACGATTACGGCGGAAACCTTTACCGATCATGGCGCGAAATTAAGCCTATCCATACCGGTTTCCAGTGCAGAGGATGTTGCGAGAATGGTGATGGACCTCACCAGCGGGCGTGTTACCATTCCGCTTCCGTGAGCGGTAGCCACCGCTGGCCAATGGTCAAATCCATGCTATGAGGCAGCATGATATCTGAGCTTGCGAACCCGATCTACAATCCCCCGATGGAGCCGTATGTTTCCATCCTTCATCAGGATGACGACCTGCTCGTTCTGGACAAGCCCAGCGGGCTGCTGTCGGTTCCTGGCCGCGATCCCGCGCTTTCCGATAGCCTCGCGACAAGGGTTCAAAAGCAGTTTCCGAAGGCATTGATGATAAACCGGTTGGACAAAGACACCTCCGGCATTGTCCTGATGTCCCTCAACCGCCGTGCCCATGCGAGCGTGGCCTCGCAGTTCGAAAATCGGGCAACGACAAAGACCTATATTGCTATCGTGTGGGGGCATGTTGATGGCGAAACGGGGCATATCGATCTGCCGCTCGCCATTGACCCCGACAACAAGCCAAAGCACCGCGTTGATCATGAGAGCGGCAAGCAGGCCCAGACGGATTGGAAGTTGCTTGAGCGTCTTTCTTTACCGGCAACGCGGCTGCAGCTTCACCCGTTGACGGGCAGAACGCATCAATTGCGTGTCCACCTGAAAGCCATTGGCCACCCCATTCTGGGTGATGAATTTTACGCACAGGCAGATGCGCTTGCGGCGTCTGATCGATTGCTGCTGCATGCGCAAAGCATCAGTTTCTGCCACCCCGATGGACGTGATGTAAGCTTTACCGTGCCTTGCCCGTTTTGAGATGCCAATGACAAACAAAGATCGCGAAGACAGTTTCATCATCGATTTCGTGGGCGGCGCCGTCGGCCACCGCTTGCGGTCTGGTGAAGGCCGTGGGCAGGCGCTGGCAAAGGCCGCCGGTTTGAAGAACGGCAAAACGCCCGCAATCGTGGATGCAACGGCGGGTCTCGGCCGAGATGCGTTCTTGCTGGCATCTTTAGGGGCAGAAGTGACCTTGATTGAGCGGTCGCCCGATATGCACGCATTGCTCAAGGATGCGATCGCTCGCGCCGATGCAGAAGGAGGCATTTATCGGGAGATCGTCTCGAGAATGACGCTGCTTCACGGCGATTCACGCGTGGTGATCCCTACGCTCTCACCGGAGGTGATCGTGATTGATCCCATGCACCCTCCCCGGCAGAATACGGCCTTGGTCAAAAAGGAAATGCGTGTTCTGCGGGAATTGGTCGGGGCCGACCCTGATCAAACAGAACTGATGGAAATTGCGCTAGCCCACGCGAAGAGACGCGTCGTTCTCAAATGGCCAGCACGCGCAGAGCCGATGCCAGGCATCAGAAAACCTTCGCATCAGCTTCTCGGTAAAACGACACGTTATGACGTCTTTATGATTTTGGGCGGTGATCCCGCCTGACGCGTATCATCGAAAGTTTGGCTTGCGTTGAGCATTCATCAGCAGTTCGTGACGGGACGCAAAGTCGCCGAATAGTGTGCGCAAGCGTGATTCTTCACTTTCATCCAGCCGGTAGCGGCGGCAAAAATCCTCGACGCTCAGGATCGGCTTGATCTCCGTAGATTCGATTTCCCTGTTATCAAGAACTTGCATGCGGGCCTCCCAAGATTTGCGACACGGCTTAACTCGCTGAAAGGCTTGATGTTCCTTACTACTTTTCACCCGCCATATATAAGCACCCTATTATTTACACATTGGAATCAAGTTTTATTGAAACCCATGGGTTGAACGAAAAATCTCCCCACATGTTTGGTTCAAGCAAAGCTAACGGAAGGGAGACCAATGACGCGCGCTCAACACCTGCTGACATCAACCATTCTTTCAATGTGCCTCGCAGCACCCCTGGCACAGACCGCCCATGCTCAAACGCCTGCCCCAGCGGAAACGAAACCGGCAAACGCGCCTGACCAGAAACCCGCATTCGAGGGCCAGACGCGCGCAGCGCAGCCTGAAAAAATGCCGTCGCTCGTCAAAACGGTGGTTGCTGATAATCTCCCGCATTTGTGGTCGATGGAAATACTGCCGGATGGTCGCATGCTCGTTGCTGCCAAAGATGGAGCGATGCACATCGTGGCCGACGGCAAGGCTGGAAAAGCGCTTGAAGGTCTTCCGGAAGTGGCTTCAGACGGTCAGGGTGGCCTGCTGGATATCGCGCTTTCTCCTGATTTCGACACCTCCAAAATGATCTACTTCTCCTTTTCCGAGCCCCGGGATGGCGGCAACGGCACGTCAGTAGCCTCTACAAAACTTATAGAAAGCGGCGGCAACGCCGTTCTTGAAGACACGAAGGTCATTTTCCGCCAGACGCCGACCTATGATGGCGACAAGCATTTCGGATCCCGCCTCGCCTTCGGGCCAAAGGGTGAGCTTTACGTCACGGTTGGAGAGCGCTCCGACAAGGAGCCTCGCGTACAGGCTCAGGATCTTGGCAGTGGGTTGGGCAAGGTTTTTCGCATCGACAAGGACGGCAAGGCTTTCGACGGCAACCCGTTTGCAAATCAGAAAGATGCGCTGCCTGAGATCTGGAGCTACGGTCACCGCAACGTCCAGTCCGCAGTGGTTGATGGGCAGGGGCGTCTATGGACCGTGGAACATGGTCCCAAGGGTGGCGATGAGCTGAACTTGCCAAAAGCTGGTCTCAACTATGGCTGGCCTGTCATAACCTACGGCATGGAGTATAGCGGCGGTGCAGTTGGCGAAGGCCTGACGGCTAACGAAGGCATGGAACAGCCGACCTATTATTGGGACCCAGTGATAGGCCCTTCCGGCATGGCCGCCTACAACTCCGACGCTATTCCTGAATGGAAGGGCGCGCTCATCATCGGTGGGCTTGTCAGCCAGGGACTTGTTGTCCTGAAGATGGACAATGACAAGGTCGTCTCGGAAGGCCGGTTTCCGCTGGAAGCGCGGATCCGTGACGTGAAGATTGGTGACGATGGCGCTGTCTATGCTGTGACCGAGCAGCGCGGCGGCGGGAAGTCGCAAATTCTGAAACTCGCACCGGGCGCCTGACCTTAGCGAATAAAACATGAGAGCGGACCCAAACCGCTCTCATCTTGCTTCCCCTTAGCGGGAACGGATGCCAATCGGGCGCATTATTGCTCTCAAAGGTGAGGAGCAATAAAAACACATGAACCAGCTTCCAATTCGCATTCTGAAAAAAGTTGGGCTGACCTATGTCACCGATCAGCAGCCCGGTATCACCCGCGAGCGTCGCGGCAAAGGCTTCTCCTACAGGCTCCCAGATGGCGGCCTTTTGTCTGACAGAATTGAACTGACACGGTTGAAATCGCTCGGCGTGCCGCCCGCCTATGAGCGCGTCTGGATCTGCATAGACCCATCAGGGCATCTTCAGGCGACTGGCTTTGATGTGAGAGGCCGCAAACAGTACCGCTATCATCCAGACTGGCACGCGTTGCGGGGCGAGAATAAGTTCTATCAGCTCAAGACATTCGGAGAAGCTCTGCCTGCCATCCGCAGACGCGCGACTGCTGATCTTTCGACAAATGGCTACGGGCCCGAGGCAACACTTGCCGCGCTTGTGCTGCTGCTCGATGCCGCGCATTTACGTGTTGGCAACAAGACCTATCTCGAAACCAACGGGACCTACGGCGCGACGACCCTTTTGAAGAAGCATGTTTCGTTCGGTGAAACGATTGAGCTGCGATTTGCCGCAAAGGGTGGTCAGCGCGTCCAGCGCAAGCTTAAACACCCTCGGCTCCAGCGGATTCTCGAGAACATCGCAGACCTTCCCGGCAGGCAACTCTTTGTCTGGCAGGATGAGAGCGGCCTTGTTCACCCTGTCGATTCCAGCGCGCTGAATGCCTATATCTCCCAAAGCGCGGGTGAAGGAATATCCGCCAAGACTTTCAGAACCTGGGGCGGCACGCTTGCGGCCTTCGGGCACGCAACGCGCGCGCTGAACAGCGCGGAACGACCCACAATCAAGGGAATGTGCGTGGCTGCATCCGAAGAACTTTCCAACACGCCCGCCGTTTGCCGCAAAAGCTACGTTCACCCTGACGTGCTGGATCTTGCAACGGAGGAAAAATCCGTGAAGCGCCTTGAGAAGATATTGGGTAGCGAACTGAAACCCATCGCCGGGCTGAAAGCCGATGAGAGACGACTTATAGAGTTTCTGGCCTGATCACCGCATCGCCGCATCAATGATCATTCTGGGCGGATTGACGATTTCGTAGGTGCAGCGAAAGGCTTCTGCCGCCACGCGATATGTATCGCTTTCATCAGCCTCGACCTGCACGATGGCGTCGCCAGGTAAGGCGATCATGACCTCGTTCCAAGGCGCTCTGAAATTGAACGGCCCGATCTCATCACTCACGATGAAGTAGCTCATATTTTTGCCCTTGGGCCTGAAAGCGCGATATCCTAAGGCGTCGGCTTCCGAAAGCGGCTCACCATAACGGTCCGAGAAATTGCGCGCCTTCACCAGAATTTCCTCGTTGCCGGTTTCCTCGCAGCGATTGCGCACCACCCAGTCGCCCTTTTCGGCAGGCCGGGAGCGCGTTTCCACCCCCTGCCCCTTGATATAGGTGATCACGATTTCCCCCGGAGACGCAGGACGAGCATCCACATCCCTGGTCTTTCGGGCCACCCCGGCCATATCGCTTTTCTTGATCTGCGCCATCAACGCAATCTGGTCTCGGCTCGGCAGGTCCTCGCTTGCATAGGCGACAAGAGGAAACAGGAGCGACATCGAAATCAGCGTTTTCGAAAAGAGCAGCGAAGCCATCTGAATTCCATTCCTAGCGCGAGAACGGGCACCATCCGGCGACAGCAGAACGGCGCGTCCGGGGAGATCACGTAAGTTTGAATGTACAGATATGAAAACAAAGAAATACGGCACGTTTTAAAGGGTAGATTTTAACAATCGTTAAAACGCTCATCAGATGAGCATTTGCCTTCCATAAAGGCTCCCTCTGGCAACGTTCAGCTTCATGTCAGGTACATGACACATCCGCAGCAGTGAATGCACAAGCAGCGGAAAGTCAAACCTATGGCACTATCATACCAGACACTCAAAAGCGGACGTAGCATCCGGCGGCCAGTCATCGGCAGCGTAACGCTGAGTATTGCGACTTCGCTTTATCTGCTGTTTGTGGCCAACCATACGTTCTGGGCCAAGGTGAATACGTACCTCTCAGCCTATCCCATTGCTATCTTTGGTCTTTACATCGCGATGAGCGCCGCGTTTTCGGCGATCTTTATCTTCATGTCGGTCAAATATCTGACCAAACCTATCTTCGCGGCGTTGATCGCCATTGCCGTCGTGTCTTCGTGGTTTATGGACCGGTTCGGTGCCGTCATCGACACCGACATGGTGCGCAATGCTTTCGAGACCACCCAGGCGGAAGCTGGCAACCTGCTAACGCCTGCCTTTGCGCTCCACATCGCGATTTTTGCGGGCATCCCCATCGCTCTTCTAGCGTTTGTGAAGATCGACCACCGGCCTTTTTTCGGTAAGGTGCTGTGGAATACGATCAGCATCATCGGCTGTCTTGCGGTCGTCTTTTCGGTTGCTGCGGCAAATTCCAAGACATTCACGACGGCAGTTCGCCAGCACAAGGATATCCTTAAAAGCCTTAATCCAGTGACGCCCATCTCTTCGACAGTGCGTTATCTCTCACAAGCCGATCAGGAAGCGAAACTCACCGTTTCTCCGACGGGACTGGACGCCAAGGTCATGCCAGCACTGGGCGGCGTGACCAAGCCTCGCATCACAGTTATTGTCGCGGGTGAAACCGCCCGTGCAGTCAACTTTTCGCTTAACGGATATGCCCGGGAGACGAACCCCGAACTCAAGAAGCGCAACGTTGTCTACTTCCCGAACACCGTAAGCTGCGGCACGGCGACCGCAATCTCGATACCCTGCATGTTCTCTCGCTTTACGCGCTCCGAATACAGCCATAGCAAGGCACTTTCAAACGAGAATGTGCTCGATGTTCTGGTCCATGCCGGTGTTGATGCGCGCTGGTGGGACAACAATACCGGAAGCAAGAACGTGGCGGACCGGGTGCCCTATTTCGATCTTACCGCCGCACTCGATCCAAAGTTCTGCACAACGGGCGAATGCCGCGACGACATCTTTCTTGATCGCCTGGACAGCTGGCTCGATGGTGTGACCAAAGACAGTGTCATCGTACTCCACCAGTTGGGAAGCCATGGCCCGACCTATCACCTGCGCTACACCGACGAGTTTAAAAAGTTCACACCCGATTGCCAGACCGCCGAATTGCCGGACTGCAAGGACACCGAGATCGTCAACGCTTACGACAACACAATCCTCTACACAGACCATTTTCTGGCAAGTGTTATCGACAAGCTCAAGGCGCGGTCGGACAAGCTTGCAACAGGCATGATCTACGCCTCCGATCATGGAGAATCGCTCGGCGAGAACGGCATCTACCTCCATGGCGCGCCCTACTTGCTAGCGCCATCGGAACAGACCCACGTCCCGTTCATCGTGTGGTTCGATGATGATTTTGCAAAGTCCATGGGGCTGGATGCCAGCTGCATGATGAAAGAAGCGCAAGCGGGCGGGCGCTCTCATGACGACTTCTTTCACAGCATTCTTGGCATGATGAACATATCCACCACGGTTTACGATCCGTCACTGGATGTGTTCAGTGGATGCAGGCACCGGCCCAGCGCGTGACGATAGCGCGCTTGACGGAACAAAATGCGCGGCATACCCAATATTCACGGCCTGAAATATTCAGACCTGAAAGCGAGGTATGCTTGCGTGTTCTGCTTGTCGAAGATGACCATGTTCTGGGTGAAGCGCTCCGCGACCACGTAGCAGCTGCAGGCCATGCGGTGGACTGGTTCAAGACCGTTGGAGATTCCAGTGCGGCAACGGAGACAGTCGACTATGGCCTCATCCTTCTTGACCTGCGATTGCCGGATGGAGAAGGTCTTTCAATTCTACGAGCATTGCGCAAACGCAACGATCCCACACCAGTGATCATTCTCACTGCCCATGATCAGGTGTCCGACCGTATTGAAGGCTTGAATGCCGGGGCCGATGACTATCTCGTCAAACCCTTCAATCTCGGGGAGTTGACCGCGCGCATGCTCGCCGTATCGCGCCGCTATGAAGGCCGTTCAGCGCCTGTGGTCAAACTGCCCGGCATCGAAATCAATCAGGTCGCGCGCAACATCGCCGTCAACGGCACCGCGATGACGCTGAGCGCGCGGGAATGGGCCGTGCTGGAAAAACTGGTCGAGCACCCCGGAGCCGTTGTTTCCAAGGCGCAACTGCATGAGACGCTTTATGAATTCGGGGCGGAAATAGAGAGCAATACGGTTGAAGTTTATGTCAGCAGATTGCGCAAGAAAATAGGTGCCGACAGGGTGGAGACGGTGCGTGGCCTCGGTTACACAATCAGATAAACGTATGAAACGCAGCGACAGCATGACACGCCGCCTGGTGACGGCGCTGACGAGCGTGGTCGTCTTGTCCTGGCTCATCGCATCGTCGCTCGGCATCATGGTGATGCAGGACGAGTTTGCCGAAATTTTCGATAGTGGCGTGCAGGAAACAGCAGACAGACTTCTGCCGCTGATCGCCGACGATCTCAATGAACGCAGTCCGGAGGCGGAACGCCGGTTGGTTCAACCGGCCGGGGGTGAGGAATATCTCACCTATCAGGTACGCGACCGCGAGGGCGAGGTTCTTCTTCACTCCCACGACAGTCCGGCCGAGCCTTTCGACGTGCCTCTCTCTCCCGGCTTTGCGGACACGGCAACGCAACGCATCTATACGGTCGTGACTTCTGATGGCGGGCTCTATCTGCAAATGGCAGATGCATTCGCCAATCGCCGCGAAGCCATCATGGAGGCCGGGACTGCTCTCATCCTGCCTATGCTTCTCCTTATTCCCGCAAGCATGATTGCTGTCATTCTCGTTGTCCGGCGAACGCTGTCTCCTGTCCAAACCTTGCGGGATGAGATCAGCAGCAAGGATAGCGGCAACATGGTGCCTGTCGGTGATGCGCATTTGCCTGCCGAACTGCATCCCATCGCACGCTCGGTCAATCTGTTGCTGGAGCGGTTGCGGGCCGCGCTGGAATCTGAGCGCGCTTTCGCGTCCAACAGCGCCCACGAACTTCGAACTCCCATTGCTGGCGCACTTGCACAGGCACAACGATTGCAGGCCGATATTCCGGGTGAATTTAAACCGCGTGTCGACCAGATCGAACGTTCGCTCTCGCATCTGGCCCAACTGGCGGAAAAGTTGCTGCAAATGTCACGGGCTGAAGCAGGCATCGGCACATCGGGCACAGAGACCGATCTTGCACAGATCGTCGAACTGGTTCTTGAGGACATGGCGCGCTCGGAGACAGGGGCCAAACGCCTTCAGTTTCACCTAAAGAGCGATGGACAACTTCACGGCATGATCAATCCAGACGCCTTTGGCATCGTGGTTCGCAATCTAGTCGAAAACGCGCTGGTTCACAGCCCGGCAGGCACCCCGGTGGACATCTCCATCGGCAACGATAATTCACTCAGCGTTGTCAACCATTGTGCCACCATAGACAAGGCGCTGTTGCCGAAGCTGACGACGCGGTTCACACGCGGTGCAACGCAGGCCAGCGGGTCTGGCCTTGGGCTGGCCATCGTCCACCATCTGGTGCAGCAAATGAATGGATCGCTCCACCTCCTGTCTCCCGCAACCGGGCGCAGTGACGGTTTTGAAGCAAAGATTGTTCTGCCGGGGAACTGAAAACCGGGTAAAACCATATGAAAGCCAAAGGACAAATTGCTTTCATTTCTCGCGTCACCTATCAAAATTCATGCTTTACGATGTGGACCGACTGCCACTTTCCCTGCTGATGTTACCTGTGGCCCGCGCAACGGAGGCGGTGGCGCGGCTGGATGAACGCGTTTCCCAGTCGCCTTTCCGGGAAGGTTTTCTGGAAAGACAGGATTTCCATGAGACCGTGTCATCTCTCTGGGTCGACGGCGAGCTCGTTCACATCGAAGACCTTGTTCTCCATGACGCCCATATGGATATCCGTGCGCCAACCCATGAGGTCGTCATCGCCAGCCGTATTTTGCGCGCGCGCAGACGAATGTTTAGTCATGAACCCATCTGGGCGCTGAGTCCCACCGGCCTTTCCCGGCTGCGCGGTGAAGAGCTTGAACACAACGCGACAATCGCGCGGGATGTCGTGCCAGCGGATATCTTGGACGTTGAAAATGACGATCCAGACGACAGTGCCCTCAACGATGAAATGTCTACCATCGACCGGCTGATCGCACGAAGCTCGGCAACCCTCGACACCATAACGAAAGACAAGAAGACACCACCTCAAGCCCTGGCCTCTTCGCTCACCCGCGATCCTGACTGGAACGAGACGGACAGACTGAATGAATGGCGCACCGTGCTCCAGGGTAGCATCGGCTTGCCAGCCACTCTGCGAGCGGCCATAGCGCTGGACGCATGGCAGAGGCTAGAAGTCTTGCAGCGCAGCCCATGGCTTGGACGGCAGCTCGCATCCGCCCTGCTGCGGGAAGAGGCGCTGACACAAGCGCATCTCGTCACGACGAGTGTTGGTCTGCGTGCGATATCCAGAGAGCGTCGAAACGCAAGGACCGCGCCGGACCGCTTGATCGCCTTTCTGGATGCCATTTATGAAGCCGCGACGCTGGGGCTGAAGGAACATGATCGACTGTTGCAGGCCAAGAACCGCATTGAGCGTAAGCTCGTGGGGCGGCGCTCCAATTCGCGTCTGCCGGAGCTGATCGCTCTAGTGCTCTCACGTCCCGTTGTCTCCACGTCAATGATCGTCAAGGCGCTTGGAACGACACCACAGGGTGCCGTTGGCCTCGCCAACCAGCTGGAATTACGAGAAATGACCGGCCGTGGGCGCTTCCGCGCATGGGGCGTGCTGTGACCGCAATCCAAACGAAACCCGCCCGTCACAAGCGCGGGCGGATTTTATGTCTCGATAAGGGGTAAGAGTTGCTTAGAACTCTTCCCACTCGGACTTGACGGCAGCATTGCCGTTGAAGGCAGTCGCAACCTTGCGGCTCAGAGCGCGGGCTGGAGACTGAACCGGACGTTCAGTCTGCGTCACCATGCGCACCGGAGCTTCCGTGCTGCCACCTTGCAGTTTGAACTGGCCAAGCAGATCATTCAGCGAAGCAGCTTCACGGGCCAGGCCGTGGCTGGCAGCTGTCTGCTCTTCTACCATTGCCGCATTTTTCTGCGTATCCTGGTCCATCTGGTTTACCGCGCCATTGATTTGCGCCAGTCCAGATGACTGTTCCTGAGCGGCATCGACAATCGCCACCACGTGACGGTTGATTTCCTGCACTTCAGAGACGATGTTTTCCAACGCCCGGCCAGTTTCACCAACCAGTTGCACACCCTGCTGAACCTGAGTGTTCGATGTGTTGATCAGCGCCTTGATGTCCTTCGCGGCATTTGCGGAACGCTGAGCAAGTTCGCGAACTTCCTGCGCAACAACCGCAAAGCCCTTGCCCGCTTCACCAGCACGCGCAGCTTCAACACCGGCGTTGAGGGCAAGAAGGTTGGTCTGGAAGGCAATTTCATCGATCACGCTGATAATATTGGAGATTTCCGAGGAAGACTTCTCGATCTGCTCCATGGCAACTACAGCCTTGCGCACGACGACGCCAGATTGCTCTGCACCGCTGCGGGCGTTGGCAACCAGATGGCCGGCCTCCTGCGCACGTTTGGTCGAGTCATGGACGGTCGTGGTGATCTGTTCGAGTGCAGCCGCAGTTTCTTCTACGGATGCAGCCTGTTGCTCGGTGCGTTTCGCCAGATCGTCAGCGGCTGCGCGGATCTCATTGGCACCGGCATCGATAGCACGAGCGTTGTCTGCCACGCGTGTCAAAGCGGACTGGAGTTTTACAGCGGATGCGTTGAAATTGGAGCGCACCACATCAAGATGCTCGGCAAAGGGCTGATTGATGCGATAGGCAACATCACCATCCGAAAGACGCGCAAGAGCCGCTGCCAGATTTTCGACTGCGAAGCTGGTGTCTGCGGCTTCCTTTGCCTTTTGCTGTTCGTGAGCAATCCGTTCTTTTTCAGAGCGGCTACGGTTGGCCTCGGTTTCATCTTCCAGGCGCTGACGCTCCACGGCGCTCGTGCGGAAGACAGCGACGGCGCGCGCCATGTGGCCAATTTCGTCACCACGATCGAGCCCTGCCACTTCCTCCTTAGTCTCACCTGCGGCCAGCGAAACCATGCGCTCACGCAACTGCTCGATTGGCTTTGTGATGCCGCGTGCAGACACAAAGAGTGCGCCGAAAATCGCCATCAAAAAGAAGACACCCAGCGTCACAATAGATGTGAGAATGGTGGAATTCGTCTGGGCTGCCAGCTCGACTTTCTTCTCATCCACGAGCTTTAGATTGCTGTCGGTGACGGCACGAAGATCCGCACGCCATTGCGCGATCATCGGACCAACTTCCGTCAGGTGCTTGCGCGCAGTTTTAAAATCACCAGCCTTGGCGCTGCTCCATACCTTGTTGCCCGTTTCGCCAATCGTTTTGACCCGGGTAATGAGCGAGCCCATGTCGCTCGCCAATTCCGGCAACCGCTTCGTTGCCTCTTCAAGGCGCGTAACGATGAGGTCCAGATCAGACTTAAAGCTTTTTTCCAGTTTCTCCGTATCACCGGATTGCTCAAGCAACACAAGCCCGAGTGTCGCTGAATAACCAACAGAAACAATCGCTGTATTGGCACGCACCAGTTCCATTGAGCCCATCACGTTTCTCGCGATGAAATCAGAATAGTTCGTATCGGCACTCTTATAGTTCATTGAGACGACACCGACGCCAATTAAACCTGTGAGTGCAACAATGATAACAAATGAAAGAATCTTAGTGCTGATTTTCGCTTTTTTGAGAAAAGACATGACACCCCGGAATTTACTTTGAGCAAACCGGCCAACACATCTGCCCGGCTCTTTGACAAGCAGGCGAGTTACATCGTGCTTCCGGAACAGGACTTACTTCGTCATGAAGCGTCAGTGATGACAGGTTATATTACTATTATTGTTTCAACGAAGTTAACAGAAACCGGAAATGCTAAATAACCTAATGAATACATAGCGTCATTTTAGATTTTACTAAATTTAATTTATTTGGCTATACTTAAAAGTATGATTTTTTACCGCTAAATTCTCACAATTTTAGCCAATTTTTGCACATAACCCCTGTAAATCCACGGGCATTACTCCTCTCTGAACGCCATCATGATTTGATCTTCGAACGGCTTCACCAGGTAGGAAAGCGCGGTCCGGTCCTGTGTTTTCACCATTGCCTCAGCTGGCATGCCTGGAACGATCCTCAAATCCGTGAATTTTTGCGCTTCGGCTTCATCAACCGAAAGATGCACTAAATAGTAACGCGCTCCGGTTCGCTCGTCTGCATCAAGATCGGCGGCAATGCGCGTTACATGTGCCTGAAGTTGCGGAGTGGTTCTCTGGCTGAAAGCAGACATGCGAAGCATGGCCTGCTGCCCAAGACGGACCTGGTCGATATCTTTGGGAGCGATCTGCACCTCGAGCGAAAGAAGATCATCATCCGGCACAATCGACATGATCGCCTGTGCAGGGCTTATGACACCGCCCACCGTGTGAACGGCAAGTTGGTGGACGATGCCCGACTGCGGAGCGATAATATCAATCCGCTTGAGGCTGTCTTCAGCCGAGATGCGGCGTTCGACATACTCCCCCATCTGCGCCTGTATCTCACTGCGCTCCCGTCCAACTTCGGATTTCAGGTCCTGATCGATCTGAAGGATCTGAAGTCTTGTCTCCAGAATGCGTCCGGCCGCCTGTGCCTGAAACGCGATTTTTTCGCCCCGCTCCCCGCCAAATGTCGCGGCCTGCGTTTTCAGGCCGTTGAGCCGCTGATCCGAAACGATGCCCTTTTGTTTGAGTGAACTCAGGGCTGTGATTTCGGTGGTGAGGACCCGCAGTCCCTCTTCATAAGCCAACTCTTGCGCCTTCAGCCCGTCAATCTCGTGCTCGAATTGCGTGATCCGCTCCAGAAGCTGTGCCCGCTTGACACTTCGCGACTGCCTGCGCGCTTCGAAAAGCTGTGTTTCGTTGCTGATGACAGCAGCAACATCCGGATTGTCCCCGCGCGCCAGAAGGTCCGCCGGAAAGACAAGCTGAGCCCGGTCATCCTGTTCCGCCTGAAGCCGGGCCATTCGTGCTCTCATCTCATCCAAACGTTTCGTGACAATTGCGAGATTGGCGCGGGTCTGCGTTGCATCGAGCCGCATGAGAAGCGTACCGGCTTTGACATGGTCGCCATCTTGAACGAGGATTTCGCCAACAACTCCGCCGGTCGGATGCTGCACGGTTTTTACATGGGAGCCGACGACGAAATGGCCCTGAGCAACCACGGCTGCCGAGAGCGAGGTGGCGGCAGCCCAGGCCCCGGCACCTCCGACCAGCACAACACCCGCGACACCCCCACCAATGATATGGCGCCAGATGGAACGGGAGACATTGAAAGGTTCAGCGTTACGCATCATCGCGCTCCTTCACGTCGACAGGCTTCGATCCAGCGTCTCCTTCAGCTGTGGGCTGATGCACGGCGGCGCGCAGTGGTTTGGCGCCGTAAGCCACCACAGGAAAACCCTTGGGCGCAACACGCGCCGGGACGCTGTCTTTCAACACTTTCGAAAGAACATCATCGCGCAGGCCGAACATTTGCTGGCGACCACCGTCCATGACCAGCACATGATCAACCGCGCCGATGGCGCTTGGCCTGTGCGCGACGACGACTGCGATGCCGCCGCGTGCACGCACTGCGGCAATGGCATTGACGACAGCAGCTTCTCCCTCCGCATCCAGATTGGCATTGGGCTCATCCAAAACCACCAGAAACGGTTGTCGATAAAGCGCGCGCGCAAGACCAATGCGCTGCCTCTGGCCTGCGGACAGGGATGAACCACCCTCTCCAATCGGGGTTTCGTAGCCCTTTTCAAAACGGAGAATGAGGGCATGCGCGCCAGCAGCCGTGGCGGCCTCCACGACAGCACTGGAATTGGGATCATTCTCAAAACGGGCTATGTTTTCGCCAATGGTGCCATCGAATAGCTCCACGCCCTGGGGCAGATAACCGATATGGCGGCCAAGCAGTTCTGGATCCCACTGATCAAGGCTTGCGCCATCAATCCGAACCTTGCCGAAACTGGGTGGCCAGGCATTGACCAGCGCACGGACGAGCGTCGATTTTCCAGAGCCGGAAGCGCCGATGATTCCTAGGGCACTTCCAGCCTCCACCACAAAATTCAAACCCGCGACAGTCGGTATCTTTTGGCCCGGCGGCACGATGGTGACATTCTCTGTTCTTAGCTCTCTTGAAGGTGTTGGCAGGACCGTATGCTGCGAGGACTGCGGCACACGCGCAAGCAATTCTCGCAAACGGCTCCAGCTCTGCCTTGCCATGAGAAACGGCTTCCAGTTTGCGATGATCAGATCGACCGGGGCCAGCGCCCGCCCCATCATGATGGAACTGGCGATCATCACACCGCCGGTGGCCTCCTGACCAATGACAAGATAGGCGCCCACGCCCAGGATTGCGGATTGCAACATGACACGCAGCGTTCGAGATGCGCTGCCGAACCCGTTGGAAATATCGCCCGCCACACGGTTGGCGGTAAGGTAGTTGCTATTTGCAACACGCCAGCGCTCTGCAACGCGCGAGCCCATGCCCATGGCCTGCACCACTTCCGCATTGCGTCGTGCTCCATCCAGGAGCGCATTGCGGCGCATGTTGTGCCCCACCGTCTCGCGCACCGACTTTCGCGAAAGACCATTTGTCATGAGCGTGACGGCAACAAGAACGAGTGCGCCGATCAGGGCGGTCATTCCGATCCAGAAATGAAAGAGAAAGCAGATGAACAGATATAGCGGCATCCATGGCAGATCGAAAAATGCGGTTGGCCCCTGCCCCGACAGAAATCCCCTGATATTGTCCATATCCCGCAAGGGCTGCAATCCATCTCCCGGCAGCCGCGACAACAATGGCGACCGCACGACAGCATTATGCACCCGACCCGACATTCTGTTATCGAAGAGTTCGCCAACCCGCAGCAGAACACGTGCGCGAATGATTTCAAGCGCGCACTGAACGGTAAACGTGGCGGCGGCGAGAACGGCAAGGCCGACCAGCGTGGGAACGCTGCCGCTGGCCAAAACCCGGTCATAGACCTGCAACATGAACAAAGGGGAGGTCAGCGAGAGAACGTTGACAATACCGCTGATGAGGGCTGTCGCGCCTAAAACCCATTTCAGAAGCGCTGCATCCGCACGCGCATCATCCGGTGGCCTATGCTCCCGAGAAGTTTCAACCACATTCGTGTCCACGGGTTCAAGCGATGGGTTCGACGATACCGCAATCCAGACCGCTCCGGTATCATCCACTGATAGGACAGCCACAAGCCCCAAACGGGCAGGCCTCCTTGAGAGAGCGCCCAACCCAACGGCGCCGAGGCGCTAGGGTCATCGCCGTATATTAGGGTATGCGCGCGCTCCACTCGCTGTAAACCCTCATACCGTGCGAGTAGAAATTGAGGTAGACAAGAGAACTTGCATTGCGGCGATGAGTCGCTAACATGCCAGACAGGTTATAGGCAGGTGAGGCAAATATGGACGCTGCAACCACGATTGAGCGCGGAACATCACTCGCGGCCAAGATCAGCACCGCACTGCGGCGCGATCTGGTTGGCGGCGTTTTTCGCCCTGGCGACAGGCTGCCCAGCGAAAGCGAACTGACCCGTGAATATTCCGTGAGCAGAACAGTCGTGCGCGAGGCCATAGCGATCCTGCGCGCTGATGGCCTTGTGGAGGCTCGCAAAGGTGCAGGCGTCTTCGCGCTTCAGGTGCAACAATCCAAGGACGAGCCCTTCAAGGACCTGACGACCGAGAGAATCTCCTCTGTCATAGAGCTTCTGGAACTGCGCACAGTGTTTGAAGTCGAGTCTGCCGGGCTTGCAGCATCGCGCCGCTCAGCAACCCAGATCGAAGCCATTCTTGATGCTCACAACACGATTGCTGCCTGCCTTGCTGAGGGTAAATCAACCCGTGACGCGGATTTCGACCTTCATTTTAAGATCGCAGAAGCCACGCAAAATCAGCGTTTTCCCGAATTTCTGCGCCTCATCAGATCAGGCATTATCCCCCGAGGGGAATTGCAAGGCGCAGAACCGGGATCGCGTCCGAAGGATTATAATCTGCATTTGCAGGAAGAACACGCCCGTATCGTGGACGCGATCATCGAAGGCGATGCGGACGGCGCACGTGAGCAGATGCGCATCCATTTGCGCGGAAGCCTAGAGCGATACAAAGCGCTTTTGCGCTCAAAAACGGCGCATGCTGAAGACAAAGCTTAACGAGCTTTGCCGGAAACAACTTTAGCGGAAGCACCGCCATTGAGAGACGCTGGCGTGATAGATGCGCGTCGTCTTGTAGCGCACGCCCCGTCTCCATCACCTTCCAAAGATGTGCTTCATCACCGCAATGGCTTGCTTGACAGATAAGATGACATGTGACAGGTTTTGTGAAACTTGTCAGACATGAGGTCCACACCTCAAGCGAACTGGCAGAGGGAGGATAGATGATCATTCGAAGCCCGCGCCTTTCCGGCGTTGCCGGGCAAATCGGCACCATTGCGATAACGCTGCTCGGCTTGCTTTTGCTCACCTTCTTTATAGGGCGAATGATGCCAGCCGACCCGGTGCGCGCCATCGTCGGCGAGGATGCGACCCGCGAAACCTATGAACAGGTTTTCCGGTCGCTCGGTCTGGACAAGCCCGTCTGGCAACAATTCTTCTATTATCTTGGTGATGTCTTCACCGGTAATTTCGGCACTTCCATCAGAACGGGTCAGCCTGTCATTCAGGATATTCTGCATGTCATGCCCGCCACCATAGAGCTTGCAACATTTGCCATCATGATTGGCGCTGGGCTTGGCGTTCCGATGGGTGTTTTTGCGGCTGTGAACAAAGACCGCTGGCCAGACCATCTCGTGCGTGTGGTCAGCCTTTTCGGCCACTCCATGCCCATCTTCTGGACCGGCATGATCGCGCTGATCGTGTTCTATGCCAAACTCGATCTTGTCGGCGGCAGCGGACGCATGGACCAGTTTTACATCGGGCTCGTCGATGAGCGAACCGGTTTTCTGCTGATCGATAGCCTTATGGCTGGCGACATGGATGTCTTCTGGTCAGCCGTCAACCACCTCATCCTGCCCGCTTCACTATTGGGATACTCTTCATCCGCCTATATCACGCGAATGACGCGCAGCTTTATGCTCGACCAGTTGGGACAAGAATATGTGACGACGGCCCGCGTCAAGGGACTGTCCAGCCGGCAGACGATCTGGCGGCATGCCTTCGCCAATATCCGCGTCCAGCTCGTCACCATCGTGGCGCTTGCTTATGGCTCGTTGCTTGAGGGCGCTGTGCTCATCGAAACCGTGTTCGCATGGCCGGGCTTTGGTCAGTATCTGACCAGCAATCTGATCACTGGCGACATGAATGCCGTGATGACCTGCGTTCTCATCGTGGGCGTCATCTTTATCGGGCTCAATCTTCTGTCTGATATTCTTTACCGCTTCTTCGATCCAAGGACACGCTGATGACCGCGCATGCCGAGAAAATCAGACTGCCAGCCTCCGTCAACGCGATGAAGAATATCGTGCTCTTCCTTCTTCGCAGTCCCACCTCCACCTTCGGGCTGATCGTTCTTGCCATTCTTATTCTGGCGGCAATTTTCGCGCCGCTGCTTGCCACACATGATCCCTATGTTCAGGACCTGACAAATGTGCTGAAGGCACCGGGGGACGGGCACCTATTCGGGACCGACGAACTAGGCCGCGATATCTTCAGCCGTCTTGTGTTCGGGGCGCGCATCACGCTCACCATCATCTTTTTGGTTTCCATCGTCGTTGGTCCAATCGGTCTCATCATCGGCACGGCTTCGGGCTATCTTGGCGGCAAGTTCGATACCGTCATGATGCGGATTACCGATATATTCCTCTCCTTTCCAAGCCTCATCCTGTCGCTGGCATTTGTTGCAGCGCTCGGCCCGAGTCTCAACAATGCGATCATTGCCATTGCGCTCACCTCCTGGCCGCCCATTGCGCGTCTCGCACGGGCCGAAGCCATGACGTTTCGCAATGCTGACTATATCGCAGCCGCCAGGCTTCAGGGTGCTTCACCGGTGCGCATCATCGTGAAGTCGATCATGCCCATGTGCCTGCCATCCGTCCTCATTCGCCTCACGCTAAACATGGCGACCGTCATCCTCACCGCTGCGGGCCTTGGTTTTCTGGGTCTAGGGGCACAACCACCACTGCCGGAATGGGGTGCGATGATTGCCACAGGACGGCGCTACATGCTGGACAATTGGTGGCTGGTGACATTTCCGGGGATCTCCATCCTCACCGTCAGCCTGGCATTCAATCTTCTGGGCGATGGCTTGCGGGACGCGCTCGATCCCAAGCAGATGAACCGGAGATAGTTCATGGAACAGACCATTCTCGACGTCAAAAATCTCCGCATTCGCTATGGCGGGTCTGAGGCGGAAGCGGTGCGGGGCGTATCCTTCACCCTTGGCCGAGAACGGCTTGGCATTGTTGGCGAAAGCGGCTCCGGCAAATCAACAGTGGGGCGCGCCCTGTTACGCCTCCTGCCTGGAGCTACAATCACCGCCGACACATTGCGCTTCAACGAACTTGATCTTCTCAGCCTGTCTGAAAAGGAGATGCTGAAGGTTCGCGGCAAACGCATGTCGATGATCCTGCAAGACCCGAAATTCTCACTTAACCCCATTCGTCGGGTTGGTGATCAGGTGGCTGAAACCTTTCTGCGCCACTTCAAATGTTCCAAATCCGACGCCAAGATGCGGGCACTGACCATGCTGGAAGCGGTGAAGATCCGCGATGCCGAACGGGTCTATGCGCAATATCCGCACGAAATTTCCGGCGGCATGGGGCAGCGCGTGATGATTGCGATGATGCTTCTGGCAGATCCCGATCTGGTAATAGCAGATGAGCCGACGTCGGCGCTTGATGTTACGGTGCGATTGCAAGTTCTCAACATTCTCGATGGACTTGTTCGAGACCGCGGTATTGGCCTGATCATGATCAGCCACGACCTTAATCTGGTGCGTAATTTCTGTGACCGCGTCCTCATTATGTATGCGGGACGGGTTGTCGAGACGCTCGCTGCGGGCAATCTTGAGGCCGCTCAGCATCCCTATACACGCGGCCTTATCGCAGCGCAGCCGCGCATCGGCGGCAGCCGCGCACCGCTTGCTGTGCTGGACCGGCGCCCCGAATGGCTGGAGGACCATGCCTGATGTCAGTTTCTGTTGAAATTCGCGACCTTTCCATCAGCTTTGGCGAAGGCCCATCGGCTGTGAAAGTGCTGCCATCCGTGTCGTTTTCCGTCGAGCCGGGGGAATGTTTCGGCCTCGTTGGCGAGTCAGGTTCTGGGAAATCCACCGTCCTGCGATGCGTTTCGATGCTGACCGATTTCTGGAAGGGCGACGTGTTGATCGATGGAAGATCCGTGCGCGACATGGCGCTGATCGACCGTTGCCATACATTGCAAATGGTGTTTCAGGACCCGTATGGATCGCTGCACCCACGCCAATCTGTCAGGACCGTACTTAACGAGCCTTTGACCATCCACAAGCTTGGCAACAAGGAGGATCGGATGCGTCAGGTTATTACCGATGTTGGCCTTCCGATCTCGTTTCTGGATCGCTTTCCGCACCAGCTCTCTGGCGGACAGCGCCAGCGCGTAGCCATCGCGCGAGCGCTCATTCTGGAACCATCACTGCTGTTGCTGGATGAGCCGACATCAGCACTGGATGTCTCGGTGCAGGCCGAAATTCTCAATCTCCTCCAGCGCCTGCGAAAAGAGCGGGGATTTACCTATATCATGGTCACGCACGATCTGGCCGTTGTCGACCATATGTGCGACCGATTTGCAGTCATGCTGCGCGGTGAGGTGACCGAAATCCTGCCCCGTTCCGCTATCGCACAGAACGGTGCGACGCACCCCTACGCCCGCGAGCTGATTGGCGCATCACTTGAGTATGAGGGCGTGAGGACCTGAGGTAAAAGCCTCAGTCCACATCTGGATCATATTCTCTCGGGCTGTCGTCTTTCGAGAAAAGTACGCATGGTCCGCGCGAGCCGCGAGGATCGTAGGAGTAGCCTTTCAAGGCTAGCGCCTGAGTAATGTCGCGAATACCCGCCAGATGATAGAGGTGATCGTGAAGTTCCACGAATATACGTTCCACGCCATCCAGCCGGGCGTTCTGCAGCAGGTCATGCTCCGCACCTTCGATGTCCATCACCAGCGCATTGATACCATGGCGATCAATGAAAGCATCAATGTTCTCAGATGGGATTTCGATGCGCTTCTCATAGGGGCCCTGGTTCTCATCCATGGATGACATCCAGAGATCTTTGCGAACGTAAAACGCATGGACGTGGGGCGCATGCGCCGTCAGCAACCCTTGGGAAAACACCACGTTATCAGCAGGGCAATTGGCTTTGATCACGCGTTCTGCCAATGCAGCGGTTCCGGGGTTCGCCTCAAAAGCCCAGACCGACACATCTTTTATCCCTGCAATGATGGATGTGATGATGCCGATGCCCGAACCCAGTTCCAAAACCCGGTCTCCCGGCTTGATGGCCTTGAGGATGCTGCGCGCTTCCTTGGCTTCGTAACTGCCATCCTCCAACGCGTTCCAGATAATAGGGGAAACTTCACCTTTGGCGAGATCAAGTTTGATCCCATGCACGTTCAGCCGTTCCATTCACACAATCCTCAGCAGGCCACAGCCTGTACTAACAACAAGAAACACCGAATGATCCATCAACGTCGAAATGCGCTGAGTTTTTCGGCGGGCGCCGGACGACCAATCAGATAGCCCTGCATCTGGTCGCAACCAAGCCGCGTCATGCATTCGAACTGTTCTTCCGTTTCAATACCTTCGGCAATCGTCGTCATGCGCAAGCTCTTGGCCATGCCCACCACGAATTCCACAATCGCCAGCGCATCTGTATCCGTTGCGACATCGCGAAGGAATGCCTGATCGATCTTGATCTTGTCGAACGGCACGCCGCGGAGGTTTCCAAGCGAAGAGTAGCCGGTTCCGAAATCGTCCATCGCTATCTTGATACCCACATTCTTCAGCTTCTCGAGCGTTTCGATCGTGTCATCGCTCTTGTTGAGTAGAACCGACTCCGTGATCTCAAGTTCCAGCCTGCTCGCATCGAGGCCGCTCTTATCGAGCGCATCGACCACGTTCTGAACGAGGCTGGTGCTATGAAACTGGATGGGTGACAGGTTGATGGCAATTTTTAGATTGCCTTTCCATGTCTTGGCCTCCTGGCACGCGACATCCATAGCCCATTTGCCAAGCGAATGGATCAACCCGGTTCGTTCTGCTACTGGAATGAATTCCGACGGCGGAACCTTGCCGCGCACTGGGTGTGTCCAACGCAACAGCGCCTCAAATCCGCAGATTTCACGGGTTTTGGTGAACATCTGCGGCTGGTAGTAGACTTCCATCTCATTGTTCTGCAGCGCGGTCTGGAGATCGGCCTCGAACGATCTTTTCTCGGCCAATTGCTGCTGCATATGGGGCTGGAATACACTGATGCGGCCAGGCCCAAGGCGTTTGGATTCGTAAAGAGCCAGGTCGGCACGCTTGAACAATTCATCGGCTGTCGTCACATCGCTGGAAACGGCAATACCCACGCAGGTCCCGATCTTGATCTCCAACTCGCCGAGATTATAGGGTTTGCTGATCTGCAAAATAACCTTTTCCGCAAAAGAGAGCGCGTCCTCTTCATCCCGCGCACTAGTGATGAAAGCAAACTCATCGCCGCCCAAGCGGCACACGATATCTGCATCTTCACGCATGGAAGACAGACGCGTTGCAACCGCCTGCAAAAGTGCATCCCCGACATCGTGGCCGAGCGTATCGTTGATATCCTTGAAGCCGTCGAGATCGAGCAGCAGAATGATAGATGTTCCGGCGTCGACCGATGTCAGCCGCTCGTTCAACTCCTTGCGGAACAGTGAGCGATTGGGCAACTCTGTCAGAGCGTCATGATAAGCATCGTGCTCCAGACGAGCATTATTGGCCTGAAGCTCAAGGGTCGCGGACCGGAGCTCATCCGTCAAACCGCGTGTTTCCTTGTGGGCGCGGTGCAATAGATTGTTGTGGCGGTTCAACAACAGGATGAGGGCCACGCCACACAGGATGAGACCTGCAGCAAGGGCAGTGAATATTGTGTGGAGTTCACGCACTTCGGAATGCGCGTTGTCTACCACCTCCACGTCATAGGCGACGGACGACGAGGCGAGCGTGGTCAATGGACCATCAAGCACGCTCATAGTCTCGAGAATGGGCTCGACATCTGACGGCTCAAGGGTGTCAATCCGGCTATCGAGATCGGAAAGAACCGTGGTCAGCCGCTTGACCAACTCATGCGACTCCGGCCTGTCACCGATAAAGGCTCCCAGATTTCCCTGTTTGAGGAGCTCAAGCCTGCCCAGCATGAGATCCATGCGCAGCCGCAGATCATCGCGGGTCACGCGTTGAGGGTTGGCCAGAAATCCATACAGATTGTTCTGAAGACGCAGATACTCAGACACGGTCTGACTGACCGCCCAGGAATCGTTATATCTGGCAAACTTTTGAAGTGCGGTCTGTCGCTGCGCAATGACGTAGGCAATGTAGCCTGTAGCCAAAACGAAGCAGCATATGATAACCGCCAAGACCTTTCGCAATCGGCACCTTTAATTAATGATAAGCTTTGCAACCTGCCAGGCGGAGCGGGTATAATATGTTTGAGTTTGAAGTTCTGGAACAGTATCGTAGGGGTATATTACGAACAAGGGGCCTTTTTCACGAACCTCCATATAATTCCCATCTCTCTTCATAGCCAGTATAACATTGAACTTATCAAAATCTGCCATCGGTATGGTGCTGACATAGTCATTGAGCGCCACAGCCGTGACTGTTGTGCCCTTGGCGCCGACAAATTTCATCAGTTTGCTCAGCGAAACGCCTTCAAACGTGGTGATTCCGTCATACCATGGCGAATGCGTTTTCACAGTCACGAGACCCAGGCCTTCAAGCATATCCCTGTCAAATCGAGCGACACCATCCGCATTTGTTTTGGAGATGTTACCCGAAATCGTGAGAATCGGCTTGCCGACAGGCTGTTGAAAAGTCTCCGCCCGTGCCGAGGATAACCAAGAGATCGTCAAAATAGCGCTAAGAACCAACCGCATGAAACGCATCGTCTTGTCCTTCGATGGATTTGTTTGAGCGACCTCAGATTCTACCAACATCTTATATCAGTGTTTTAAAAGATAGCTGCATCAAAAATTGCCAATAGAAATATCGGCTGTGCCATACGCCAAATATTGCAACGACTCATTATCCGGCCGGGTTAAACCATAATAACGGTTACCGAATGTTTCAGTATCTCGTTAGCAAAATCGTAAAATCCATTCGAAATGGTTTAGGAAAGTAAAATACAGAAACACCGGACGTGGCATATGCCGCGCCCGGTGCTATCCAGAGTTAAATCTTACGCATGGAACTGTTCAGCCACAGTACAGTGGTGAAAAGCGCAGCATTTAGATTAGGTCGAAACGATCCGCGTCCATGACCCTGTTCCAAGCGGAAACAAAGTCCTTCAGGAATTTCTGCTTGGCATCTGCTGACGCATAAACCTCTGCAAAAGCTCTCAGCTGCGAGTGCGAGCCGAAGATGAGATCGACGCGGGTTCCCGTCCATTTCACTTCGCGTGTCTTGCGGCTGCGCGCTTCGTAAACGCCTTCCTTGCCAGCCACTGGCGACCATTCGAGGTCCATGTCCAGCAGGTTGACGAAGAAATCGTTTGTCAGCGCTTCAGGCTGAGATGTGAACACGCCATGCTCTGGCTGACCGACGTTGAGTACACGCAATCCACCCACAAGAACAGTCATCTGCGGACCACTAAGCGTCAGAAGCTGCGCACGATCGACCAGCGCTTCCTCCTGCTTCATGAACTGATGGCGTGTCTTGTTCACATAGTTGCGGAAACCATCTGCGCGTGGCTCAAGCGCGGCGAAGGATGCAGCATCCGTCTGCTCCTGCGAAGCGTCGGTGCGGCCAGGCGTGAACGGAACGGTGATGTCGTTTCCACCAGCCTTTGCCGCCTTCTCGACGCCAGCCGCGCCTGCCAGCACGATCAGGTCGGCCAGTGAAATCTTCTTTCCACCGGTCTGAGCAAAGTTGAAGTCGCGTTGAACGCCCTCAAGAACGCTAAGAACCTTTGCGAGCTGCTGCGGCTGGTTGGCTTCCCAGTTTTTCTGTGGCTCAAGACGGATGCGAGCGCCATTTGCGCCGCCACGCTTGTCGGAACCACGGAATGACGAAGCGGAAGCCCAGGCTGTAGAAACCAGTTCCTGAACAGAAAGACCTGTCGCCAGAACCTTGGCCTTCAGATTGGCAATATCCGCGTCATCGACCAAGGCATGGTCAACCGCAGGAACGACGTCCTGCCAGAGCAGGTCTTCGGCAGGCACTTCAGGTCCAAGATAACGGGCCTTTGGTCCCATATCGCGATGGGTCAGCTTGAACCAAGCGCGCGCAAAAGCATCTGCGAACTGGTCGGGATTTTCAAGGAAACGACGCGAAATCTTCTCGTAGGCCGGGTCAACACGCAGCGCCAGATCAGACGTCAGCATGGTTGGCAGGTGCTTCGTGGAGGGGTCGAAGGCGTCGGGGATGGATGGCTCTGCATTCTTGGCAACCCACTGCTTTGCGCCGGCAGGGCTTGTCGTCAGTTCCCATTCGAATGCAAAGAGGTTCTCAAAGAAGAAGTTGCTCCACTGCGTCGGCGTCTGTGTCCATGTCACTTCGGGACCACCGGTGATGGTGTCTTTGCCGAAGCCAGTTCCATGGGTGCTTTTCCAGCCAAGTCCTTGAGCTTCAAGCTCGCCGCCTTCCGGCTCTGCACCGATCAGGGATGGATCGCCTGCACCGTGGGTTTTACCGAAGGTGTGACCACCTGCGATCAGCGCGACGGTCTCTTCGTCATCCATGGCCATGCGGGCAAATGTCGAGCGGATATCACGCGCAGATGCCAATGGATCAGGGTTGCCGTTTGGACCTTCCGGGTTGACGTAAATAAGGCCCATCTGCACGGCACCGAGCGGCTCCGCCAGTTCGCGTTCGCCGCTGTAACGCTCATCGCCAAGCCATGTGCCTTCGGGACCCCAGAACAGTTCTTCTGGCTCCCACACGTCAGCACGACCACCGGCAAAGCCGAATGTCTTGAAGCCCATGGATTCCAGCGCGACATTACCGGTCAGGATCATCAGATCTGCCCAGGAAATGCTGTTGCCGTATTTCTGCTTGATAGGCCACAACAGGCGACGCGCCTTGTCGAGGTTGGCATTATCAGGCCAGCTGTTGAGGGGAGCGAAACGCTGCTGACCTGCTCCGGCACCACCGCGACCATCGGTAATGCGGTACGTGCCTGCGCTGTGCCAGGCCATGCGGATGAAAAGACCACCGTAGTGACCAAAGTCGGCTGGCCACCAATCCTGCGAATCCGTCATCAAAGCATGGAGATCGCTTTTCAGCGCATCAAGGTCCAGCTTCTTGAATTCTTCAGCGTAGTCAAAATCCTTGCCCATTGGGTCAGCAAGCGCCGAGCCATTGTGCAATATCTGGATATTGAGCTGGTTTGGCCACCAATCCCGGTTTCCACGAACGGCCTTTGGCGCCTGAGTCGGCGTCTGGCCGTGGGCGACGGGACATTTACCGGCTGTCTCGGGTGTCTGGTCCATAATTATCTCCATGTCACTTTTGCGTGGGCGTTAAAAAAGGCTCTTGCTGTCAAAATTGCAGGATTTCAGTTGACCTGGTCGCATCACGCGACCTGAAGACCGTAACCTCGCCTCAAGGCCTTTTAACGACTTAGTTCCATAAATAAAAGTTGGATTTTCTGATTGATACGATAAGCTATGATTATGAAGAATTTGACCCTCAAACAGATGCGCTATTTTGAGGCTTTGGCGCGACACAAGCGTTTTCGTGTCGCAGCAGATGCCTGCGCCATCTCTCAACCTGCCCTTTCCATGCAGATCAAGGAGATGGAGGAGGATGTCGGTCACGATCTTTTTGAGCGGTCCGCGAAAGAGATAAAGCTCACAGCGTTTGGGGAAACCTTTGCCGTGCGGGTGCGCGAAATCCTTCGTGCCGTGGACGAGCTGGCAGAACTCGCGCGCGCCTCAAAAAACTCTTTTCTGTCCCGCCTTCGCATTGGAGTTATCCCCACCGTTGCCCCCTATCTACTGCCGACCATCATCAACGATTTGAACAGGGCCTTTCAGGGCATCGAAATCCAGATCCGAGAAACGCAAACGACGAAGTTACTGGATGAATTGAAGCAGGGAGACCTCGATCTTGCCATTGTCGCCCTGCCCGTTTCAGAACCCTCACTGACAGAACTGAAACTTTTCGATGAGGAGTTCGTACTCGTCCGTCGGCATGAAGATGAAGGCAAGCCGGTGCCGGAGAGGACGGCACTGCCCAAGATGCGGCTGCTGCTTCTAGAAGAGGGACACTGCTTCCGCGATCAGGCCCTTTCCTTTTGCCATGTCGGCTCATCGCAGCCAAGAGAGGTCATGGAAGGTAGCTCACTTTCGACACTCGTTCAGATGGTGAGCGCCGGAATTGGCATCACGCTAATACCGGAAATGGCGGTTTCCATGGAAACACGCTCCGCGCACGTTTCCATTTCCCGTTTTGAAGCCCCCGCTCCTTCACGCACTATCGGCATGATCTGGCGAAACTCGACGCCGCTCAGCAAACAAATCCACGAAATATCGGGCGTTGTCCGCGGCTCCGCTGAACAGGTTAGAGCGAACTGGAATATCGAGCATTCCGCGAACCCCAATTAACAACCTGATTTACATACACAATTTTTTGTGATTGTGTTTTACTTGATTAAAAAAACGAACGTTCGTATTTGAACCTCAATTTAGGACGTATTGATATGGCAAGAACCCGTAAGATTAGCGAGAATGATATTTTGGACGCCGCCGAGAGGGTTGTCTTGCGCGAAGGCGCTAGCGGCCTGTCGATCGATGCCGTCGCACAGGAAGCCGGTGTCAGCAAATCGCGGGTCGTTTACGATCACAAATCCAAGTCAGCCCTGCTCGAAGCCCTGATCGAACGACGCCTGGCCTCTGAGGAGGAGCACGTGCGCGCCGCCGTGGATGAGAGCAGCCATCTCCCGCACCCGGAACTCTTCGCTCGCATCTCGGTGGCCGAAAAAGTGCCTGAGGATATCGACAAGGCTGTCTGCATTGCCATCAGTGCTGCCATGTCAAGCGACAAGAATATTCATGACAGGATGAGCGAGTGGACCAGAAAAGATCTCGCCGCCATGGAAACCAGCAAGAAACCGAAAGCGGCTCTGATCGCCTATCTGGCGCTTTCAGGCTTCTACTGCACGGAATATTTCAATTTTCATCAATGGGAGCCGGAGGAAAGACTGGCGATACTTGATGGCATCCGCGCGATATACACCAATTTTCCCGAAGAAAAATAACAATCACCTTAGGTGATGCAATGAGGACACGACCATGCAAAGCAGAATAACTCTGCCGCGATTTCTACACATGATGACCGCCGCTGTCCTGGCAATGGCGCCGACCACTCTCTTCGCTCAGGAGGGGATGCAAATGCCGCCACCTGCCGTGGGCGTTCTCGAACTGACTGCAAAATCCGTTCCCGTCATCAACGAGCTTCCCGGTCGCGTTGCTGCGACACGGGTTGCAGAAGTGCGCGCAAGGGTTTCCGGGATCTTGCTGGAACGCGTATTTGAACAGGGAGCGATGGTTCAAAAGGATGACGTGCTCTACCGCATTGACCCACGGCTCTTCAAAGTCCGGGTAGCCAGCGCTGAAGCCTCCTTGCAACGCGCAGTGGCGACAAAAAGCAATGCGCGCCAGCAACTTGAGCGTCAAAAGAGCCTGCGCGAACGCAACGTTTCGACCGGCATCGATTTCGATACGGCAGCGGTTAATCTGGCTCAGGCCGATGCCGATGTCGCACTTCAACAGGCGGCTCTCGATGAAGCCCGTATCAACCTCGAATATACCGAGGTTCGTGCACCCATCTCCGGCATTATCGGAGCGGCTCTGGTGACCGAAGGCGCGCTGGTGACGGCAGACGGGACGCAGAACCTAGCCTTGATCCAGCAGATCGACCCAAGCTACGCCGATTTCACCCAGTCCGCACAGGACATGATGGCGCTGAGACGCGCTGTCGAGGCTGGCAAGCTGGCGGGCACCGCGCCGGATCAGGCCAGCGTACGGCTGGTCTTTGATGATGGCTCTGTCTATGCCGATCCTGGCCGACTTCTGTTTTCCAGCGCCAGCGTGGATTCCACCACAGGCCAGGTGACGCAGCGCGCGGAGTTTCCCAATGCCCGCCGTGACCTTTTGCCCGGAATGTATGTTCGGGTCAGAATCGAGCAGGCGGTTCGGGAAAATGCTGTCGTCGTGCCGCAACGGTCCATCGTTCGCGCTGCCGATGGCAAGCCTCTCGTCTATGTGGTCAAGGCCGATGATACCGCAGAGGCAAGGCCCGTCGAACTCGGGCAGGCACTGGAAACGGAATGGGTGGTTGAAAAAGGTCTGAACGCTGGCGACAAAATTGTCGTGGACGGCGCACAGAAGGTTCAACCCGGCGGCAAGATCAAGCCAGAGCCCTGGCAGGCTGAAAAACCAGCTGACGCACCCGCGCAAGCACCGAAGCAGTAAGGTCCACTCATGGCACAGCTCTTTATCAGACGGCCGATCCTTGCCTGGGTCTTTGCGCTGTTCATCTCCATCGCGGGCGTCATTGCGCTCCCCTTCCTCCCCATTGCGCAATATCCAAAGGTTGCGCCACCACAGCTGACGATCTCGACGAACTATCCAGGCGCCTCGCCTCAGGACATCTATCAGGGCGTCACGAGGCTCATCGAGGATGAGTTGAATGGCGTGGATGGATTGATGTATTTCGAGTCCACCTCGGATACATCAGGCCAGGTCTCGATCAACGCAACCTTCGAAGCCGGCACCAACATCAACCAGGCATCGGTTGATGTGCAGAACGCGATCAGGCGCGTCGAGTCCCGACTGCCCTCCGCCGTGACTGCACAGGGTGTTACGGTGGAAGAAGCGTCTTCAGGCTTCCTGCTGTTCATCTCGCTAACCTCGACAGACGGCACCATGGATGAAGTCGCGCTTGGCGACTACATGAACCGCAATGTGCTGGGAGAACTCCGACGGATCGATGGTGTCGGTCGTGCCCAGCTGTTTTCGGCGCAGCGCGCCATGCGCGTGTGGATCGATGCCGACAAGCTCGTTGGCCTCAAACTCACGACGGCAGACATTAACGCTGCCATCACAGCACAGAATGCGCAGGTTGCCGCTGGCCAGATCGGCGCGGCTCCAAACCCGATCAGTCAGGATCTGACAGCCACCGTTCTCGTCAAGGGTCAGCTGACCGACACCGAGCAATTCGGCAACATCGTTCTGCGTGCAAATCCGGATGGCAGCACAGTTCGGTTGAAGGACGTTGCCCGTCTTGAACTGGGCGCGGAAGCCTACAACCAATCCAGCCGTCTGAATGGGCAGGCGAGCGCTGCTGTCGGTATTCAGCTTTCCTCAACGGGCAATGCTGTTGCAACGTCCACGGCTGTGGCGGCAAAGCTGGAAGAACTGTCCCGGTTCTTCCCCGAAGGCGTTGCCTATTCCATCCCTTACGACACAAGCCCCTTCGTCTCAGCATCGATTGAGAAGGTCCTGCACACACTCATCGAAGCGATCATCCTCGTTTTCGTTGTCATGTTCGTCTTCCTGCAGAACTTCAGATACACCGTCATTCCGACGTTGATCGTGCCGGTCGCACTGCTCGGCACCTGTGCGGTGATGTATGTGACGGGGTTCTCCATCAATGTTCTAACGATGTTTGCCATGGTGCTGGCGATCGGTATTCTGGTCGATGATGCCATCGTTGTGGTTGAAAACGTTGAGCGCATCATGGCGGAGGAAGGGCTTCCACCAAAGGAAGCCACCCAGAAAGCCATGAGCCAGATCACCGGCGCCATTCTTGGCATCACGCTGGTGCTCGCCTGCGTGTTCATTCCCATGGCCTTCTTCCCCGGCTCCACCGGCATCATCTACCGTCAGTTCAGCTTGACGATGGTTGTTTCCATTCTGTTTTCAGCTTTCCTGGCGCTGTCGCTCACCCCAGCACTTTGCGCAACGTTCCTGAAACCCATCAAGAAGGGTCACCATGCAAAAGGTGGTCTTGGTGGGTGGTTCAACCGCAAGTTCGATGGCCTGACGAATGGCTATACGAAGGTGGCAACAGGTGGCGCGCGCCGCGCGGGCCGCATGATGGTTATCTATCTGGCACTGGTTGCCGGGCTGGGTTACCTCTTCATCAACCTTCCAAGCGGCTTCGTGCCCGCCGAAGACCAGGGCTTCCTGATCGTTGATATTCAAGGACCGCCTGAGGCCAGCGTAAACCGCACCAACGCATCGATCCAGCAGATCGAGAAGATCTTCCAGGCTGATCCAGCGGTGAAGGATATCATCGCCATTCAGGGCTTCAGCTTCTCCGGCAACGGCGCCAATGCAGCACTGGCCTTCATTACCCTGAAGGACTGGAGTGAACGAGGTGCCGGCAGCTCGGCTCAGGAAATCGCCGACCGCGCCAACATGCAGTTGTTCGGCCTGAAAGATGCGCAGACATTCGCGTTGTCGCCACCGCCTATCGAAGGCTTCGGAACAACAGGTGGATTCTCTTTCCGCCTGCAGGATCGCAACGGCATCGGCCAGGCAGCCCTGTCAGCTGCGGCAGGGGAGCTTATGCAGAAGGCCAGCAAGAGCCCTATTCTTGCGGGCATGCGCATCGAAGGCCTGCCTGACGCGGCCCAGATTATGCTGGTAATAGACCGCGAAAAAGCCAACACCTTCGGCATCACCTTTGCCGATATCAACAACACGATCACGGCCAATCTCGGATCGTCCTATATCAACGACTTTCCGAACGCCGGACGCATGCAGCGCGTTGTCGTGCAGGCGCAGGACCGCGACCGTCTTCAGGTCGAGGATCTGCTGAAACTGAACGTCCGCAATGCCAGCGGTGGCATGGTGCCTCTCAGCTCCTTTGCAATCGCGCAATGGCAAAAGGGCTCTCCACAGATTGTCGGCTACAATGGCTATCCGACCATCCGTATCTCGGGCGAACCTGCGCCCGGCAACTCCACAGGCGTCGCCATCACGGAAATGGAGCGTCTTGCATCTGAACTGCCTGCGGGCATCGGCTATGAATGGACAGGTCAGGCTCTGGAAGAAATCAAATCCGGATCCCAGGCACCATTCCTCTTCAGCCTCAGCATTCTCTTCGTGTTCCTGCTGCTGGCAGGCCTCTATGAGAGCTGGTCCATCCCGCTTGCCGTTATGTTGGTCGTTCCCTTGGGCATCATTGGTTCCGTGCTGGCTGTTCTTCTTCGGGATATGCCCAATGATATCTACTTCAAGGTTGGCCTCATCGCGATCATCGGCCTCTCTGCAAAGAACGCGATCCTGATCGTGGAATTTGCCAAGGACTATTATGCGGAAGGCAAGACGCTGCTCGATTCAGCCGTACAGGCGGCGCGCATCCGCTTCCGGCCGATCATAATGACCTCGCTTGCATTCACACTCGGTGTCGTGCCGCTTGCGATTGCGACCGGCCCAAGTGCGGCAAGTCAGAATGCCATCGGTACCGGCGTTCTGGGGGGAATGATCTCAGCCACGATCCTTGCAGTCTTCTTCGTTCCCGCCTTCTTCGTCTTCGTTCTGAAGCTGATGCGAACGAAAAGACCGGAGGAGAAAGTTACCCCGGAAGACGCAAAGACTTTAGAACCGTAAAAACAAAGACGCCGCAGACCAAAATCTGCGGCGTTTTCATATTCAGTCAGTGGAAGCCAGAATGGCTCCTATCAGCAATCCCGGCCATTTGCATAACCGTCGACAATGCACACCGAGCCGGGCATGGGCTGTGTGACGCTGCGGCGGATGCTGTAGGATTTCTTCGGCTGTTCGACACGGTTTATAGAACCCGTGGAGATCATGTCGAGATTGTCAGGCATCTGAGCGAAACGCGCGGGCGGCATCTTGCCAGCCAACATCGGCGTTACGATCAGAGAAAGGGCGATGGCAACCATACCAAACAACAGAGCGACGTTTAATACACCGATTTTGCGCGATTTTTCAGAATAGGACCGACGGCCCTCCACTGTTTTCCAAAAATCCTCGTTCATATTAGGCCTCGCTACGCGCCATTTACCAATTCTTCAGCCTTTTAATGTGCCAGAGGGTGATAAACGAAAGGTTAATGGCGGCCCGTTTTGAGGCATCGCAGGCGCCTGAAAGCCTTTATTCACTATATTGTTTACAGCAGGTCCTGAAGATAGGGGATGAGCGGCTCATCGGCCGGCGGCATGGGATAATCCCGCAAGGCCTGAGGCTTAACCCATTTTATGGCCTGGCCCTCGGCCCCACGTGGAATGCCTTCAAAGCGGCGGCAAACATATAGCGGCATCAAGAGATGGAATGTCTCATAGGAGTGGCTGGCGAATGTCAGCGGCGCCAGACACGCTATCTTGGTCTTGATAGCGAGTTCTTCTTCCAGTTCGCGAACCAGTGTTTCTTCCGGCGTCTCGCCGTTTTCAACCTTGCCGCCCGGAAATTCCCAAAGGCCAGCAAGCGATTTACCCTCTGGTCTTTGCGCCAGAAGAATACGTCCATCCTGATCGATCAGCGCGCAAGCGGCAACGAGCAGTATCTTCCGGCCTGCCCCCTCCATCACTCAGCCTCTTTGCGCCAGTAGCGATAGGTGTAGGCCGTTTTAAAACCGAATTTTTCATACAGCGCGATGGCAGGGCGATTGGTGGAGACGACCTGAAGCCACGCGGTCGATGCCCCGCTGATACGGGCCCAACGGAGTGCGGAGGTCAGGATTTGTGTGCCGGTTCCCTGCCGCCGCAATGGTGCCGCCACATCCAGCGAAAGAATTCCAGCCAGATCATTATCCTGAACGCAGATCAACGTGGCCTGCGGCTCGCCTTCAATCTCTTCCATCGTGAACAGCCCGAGCGTCGGCTTGATGGAACTAACAATCTCTGCGATCGGTGAGCGCAAGGACGGGTCTACACCGCTGACCTTGAGACTTGCTTCCACAAAGCGCCCAATATCATGGCTTGGAATGTGTGAGACGGTTTCCGGCAATTCCGCATTGGCAATGTCGGCGGTCATCACGTCGACATTTTCAAATACGCTCCAGCCATTATCCGTCAGGTGCTGGCGCAACTGCGGAGGCATCAGCACCGTTTCCCTGATGATGAGCTGGCGTCCGAAATCCTCAAAGCGCTTGCGCGCTTTTTCAAGACGAAGGTCGCAATTGCCGTAGTCGGAAGGATCGAGCGGCACCACGCAGTTGATACGTTTGGACGGATGCGATCCCGTCAGCCTTATCTGCCAGCTGCCATCATAGACAACTGACGATGCAGGCCATGCCCGAAAACTGACTGCTTCCAGACGACGGACCAGAGGTAGGTTGGTGGCGACACTTTGCATACCGGACGTCTCCAACATCAGCTCCGATAGTCGCCATTGATTTCGACATATTCCTTAGTCAGGTCGCAGGTCCAAACGGTGGCGGTGCCGTTCCCAAGACCGATATCAACCTTCACTGGAATATCCTGGTTCTTCATCACGGCGGTGGCTTCTGCCTCAGAGTAGTCAGGGTCGCGTTCTCCATTAACGGCCACGCGCACATGTCCAAACCAGATTGCGAGGCGATCGCGATCCGCCAGCTCGCCGGATTTGCCGACAGCCATCACGACACGACCCCAATTGGCGTCTTCGCCAGCAACGGCTGTTTTGACCAGCGGCGAGTTGGCAATGGAAAGCGCGATGCGCTTGGCAGCCACATCGCTCTCGGCACCGGTCACAGTGATTTCCACCATCTTGCGCGCACCTTCGCCATCACGGACGACTTGCAGCGCCAAATCTTTCAGCAGGTCATTCAGAGCATCGCGGAAGGCGGAAAGCTTAGGATCATTGGCATTGTCGATATGCGTCTGTCCGTCAGCGCGGGCAGCGCCCGTGGCAAACAGCATCAGCGTATCGGATGTTGAGGTGTCACTGTCGACTGTGACCGAATTGAACGTCGGACCAACGCCCGCAGACAAGAGATCCTGCAAAGCAGAAGCCGAAATATCGGCATCCGTCACCACGAAGGACAACATGGTCGCCATGTCGGGCGCAATCATCCCCGCACCCTTCGCTATGCCGTTGATGGTGACTGTGACACCGTCAATTTCGGCGGTGCGAGTCGAAACCTTCGGATAGGTATCGGTTGTCATGATGGCCTTGGCAGCTTCTGTCCAGAAATCGCCCGCGGCATCATTATTCATCTGGCCAAGAACGCCAGCAAACTTGGTGGCGTCAAGCGGCTCACCGATCACGCCTGTCGACGCCAGAAACACTTCGCTTTCCGAGCAACCAACAGCTTCAGCTGCAGATTTCGCCGTCAACTCTGTCGCCGCTCTGCCCTTTACGCCTGTGAAGGCATTGGCGTTTCCGGAATTCACCACCACTGCGCGCGCAACGCCTGCTGGCAGATTAGCGCGGCAAAAATCGACTGGAGCCGACGGGCAACGTGATTTTGTGAAAACACCCGCGACAGCCGCTGGCTCGTCAAACACCATCATCAGAACGTCGGTACGGCCCTTATACTTGATACCTGCAGCCGCCGTTGCCATTCGCACACCGCGCAAAGCGGGCATATCTGGATAGGATTTCGGGGCGAGTGGAGAGACGGCAGCGGACATGGGCAAGAACCTGCATATTTGCAAAAGTTGAAATGAAACAGGGCGGCTCTAAAGCCGCCCCGTCAATTGAGGACATTACTGCTGGGCAGGTGGCTCGGCTGCCTGCTGCTTGCTGGCATCGTCATAGGCCTTGCGCATCGCCGCGTCAGGAATGTCGATCTTCTGCTCGGCCTTGGCCTTTTCAATCAGGGCAACATATTTGTCGCGCATGACAAGCTGACGAACCTGCGCTTCAACCTGCTCATAGGCCGGTGGCGGTGCAACGCGCTTGTCTTCGAGCTTGATCACGTGAAAGCCGAACTGCGACTTGACCGGAGTTTTCGTGTAGGCGCCCTTTTCAAGCGTGAAGGCAGCCTCTTCGAATTCAGGAACCATACGGCCCTTGCCGAACCAGCCGAGATCACCGCCGTCATCCTTGTTGGAATCGGTGGACTTTTCCTTGGCCAGCGCTGCGAAATCCTTGCCAGCGTCCAACTGCTTGATCACATCCTTGGCTTCCTCTTCGGTCGCAACGAGAATGTGGGCAGCCTTGATTTCTTCTTCCTGCGGCAGCGCGGCGACTTCCTTGTCGTAGCGAGCCTTGACCTCTTCATTGGTCACAGCGTCAACAACATGCTTGCGGAAATATGCGTTGTGGAGTTCGCGATCCGTGATGAATGCAAGGCGCTTCTTGAAATCGTCGGTCTTCTCTAGACCTTCGGCTGTGGCGTCCTTCACCAGCAGCTTCACGTCAATCGCGCCGGAAAGGGCCGCAACCTTTTTCTGCTCATCAGGAAGCTGTGCGAGCTGCGGATCAAGATTGCTCATGGCAAGATCCAGTTCAGACTGGCGAATCTCAAGATCGCCAACCTTGGCAACAACGGCATCTTCCTGCGCGAAGGCAGGAAACTGAAGACCGAGCGTCGCCACGATGACAGCCGCTGCAATTCTATTATAGCGCAACATATTAAACCTTTCGGAGACAATGCCGGCTCCAGACGTGGTTTTCCGGCTGAAAAAACTTCCAAACACCGGAATGTGGCCATTCTGTAACGGGCAGAACCGTTGACATCATTTGCCCCCCCTCTTATCTGTCGCTCAACCTCGCGTCCAGATACGTTTGAGGGTCAAGTCTGTCATTTGCACGGAAATGCGAAACCAGATTGCGATGCCTCGGTAAACGGAATTTCAGAAAGGGCCACTAAGATGGTCAGTCTCGGCGGAATAGCCCGCAAGTTGTTCGGTTCGGCAAATGAGCGCCGTGTCCGCTCCTATCGTAGCAACATCACGGCAATAGGTGCACTCGAGGCGGAGATGAAAGCGCTCTCCGATGAGGCACTGGCAGCAAAGACGGTTGAATTCCGTCAGCAGCTGGCCAATGGCAAAACCATTGACGACATCCTCGTTCCGGCTTTCGCCGTGGCACGCGAAGCATCGCGCCGTGTACTCGGCATGCGCCCCTTCGATGTTCAGCTGACCGGCGGCATGATTCTTCATTCCGGCGACATCGCCGAAATGAAAACAGGTGAAGGTAAAACGCTCGTTGCGACCCTTGCCGTGTACCTCAACGCCCTTGAGGGCAAGGGCGTCCACGTCGTGACCGTCAACGACTATCTTGCCCAGCGTGACGCCGCCACCATGGCGCGGCTTTACAATTTCCTAGGCCTCACCACCGGCGTGATCGTTCATGGACTTGACGATGACCAGCGCCGCGAAGCCTATGCCTGCGATATCACTTACGCGACGAATAACGAACTCGGCTTCGATTATCTGCGCGACAACATGAAATACGACAAGCAGCAAATGGTGCAGCGTGGCCACCATTATGCCATCGTCGATGAAGTCGACTCGATTCTTGTCGATGAGGCACGCACGCCTCTGATCATCTCTGGTCCATTGGATGATAGGTCTGATCTCTACAACACGATCAACGCCTTCATTCCGATGCTTTCGCCCGAAGATTACGAAATCGACGAGAAGCAGCGTTCTGCCAACTTCTCCGAAGACGGCACCGAAAAGCTTGAAAACCTGTTGCGTGAAGCAGGTCTTCTCAAGGGCGAATCACTCTACGACATCGAAAACGTGTCGATCGTCCACCACATCAACAATGCGTTGAAGGCCCATAAGCTGTTCCAGCGCGACAAGGATTACATCGTCCGTAACGACGAAATCGTCATCATTGACGAGTTTACCGGCCGCATGATGCCGGGCCGTCGTTATTCGGAAGGTCAGCACCAGGCTCTTGAAGCCAAGGAACAGGTGCAGATTCAGCCTGAAAACCAGACGCTGTCTTCTGTTACCTTCCAGAACTATTTCCGCATGTACAAGAAGCTCGCCGGCATGACCGGTACAGCATCAACGGAAGCGGAAGAGTTCAACAACATCTATAGTCTCGATGTGATCGAGGTTCCGACGAACCTGCCAATCCAGCGTATCGATGAAGACGACGAAGTTTACAGAACGGGTGAAGAAAAGTTCAAGGCCATCATCGAGCAGATCAAGGCCGCACATGAGCGCGACCAGCCGGTTCTTGTTGGTACCACATCGATTGAAAAGTCCGAGCTTCTAGCAACTATGCTGCGCCAGACGGGCTTTGAAAATTTCCAGGTGCTAAACGCTCGTTACCATGAGCAGGAAGCTTACATCGTTTCGCAGGCTGGCGTTCCCGGCGCCGTGACCATCGCTACCAACATGGCTGGCCGCGGTACGGATATTCAGCTGGGCGGCAACGTCGAGATGCGTCTCGACCGCGAGCTTGAAGGCATGGAGCCCGGCGAAGAGCGCGATGCGACCGAAAAACGCATCCGCGAAGAGATAAAAGTCCTCAAAGACAAGGCGCTTGCCGCCGGTGGTCTTTTCGTCATCGCCACAGAGCGCCACGAAAGCCGCCGTATCGACAACCAGCTGCGCGGTCGTTCCGGTCGCCAGGGTGACCCAGGTCGCTCCAAATTCTACCTGTCGCTTCAGGATGACCTGATGCGGATCTTCGGCTCCGATCGTATGGACAGCATGCTGCAAAAGCTGGGCCTTAAGGACGGCGAAGCCATTGTCCATCCCTGGATCAACAAGGCGCTCGAGCGCGCCCAGAAGAAGGTGGAAGCGCGCAACTTTGAAACCCGCAAGAACCTTCTGAAATACGATGACGTCCTCAACGATCAGCGCAAGGTGATCTTCGAGCAGCGCCTGGAGTTGATGGAAGCCGATAATATCGGCGAGACCGCGACGGATATGCGCAACGAAGTCATCGAGGGGCTTGTAACCAAGCATGTCCCTGAGAACGCCTATGCGGAGCAATGGAATATCGTTGGCCTGAAAGCTGGCCTCGAGCAGTCTCTCAACCTTGATCTCCCAGTCGATGAATGGGCGAAAGAGGAAGGCATTGCCGAAGACGATATTTTGCAGCGCATTACCGAAGCAGCAGACAAGGTGATGGCAGAAAAGGCTGAGCGGTTCGGCCCCGAAGTCATGACCTATGTTGAGCGCTCCGTGATCTTGCAGACGATCGACCATTTGTGGCGCGAGCATATTGTCAACCTCGATCACCTTCGCTCCGTCGTCGGTTTCCGTGGTTACGCCCAGCGTGACCCATTGCAGGAATACAAGGCAGAAGCTTTCGAACTATTCCAGGCGCTGCTTGCCAACCTGCGTGAAGCGGTGACGGCACAGTTGATGCGTGTGGAACTCGTCCGTGACCAGCCAGAGCCAGAGCTGCCGGAAATGACACCTCACCATATAGACCCACTCACCGGTGAGGACGAGTTCGGCAACAACCAGCCAGCACCCGTAGCGTTCGTTCCACCAGAGCAGCGCAACCCGGATGACCCGTCCACTTGGGGCAAAATCAGCCGAAATGAGGCCTGCCCTTGCGGTTCCGGTAAGAAGTACAAGCATTGCCACGGGATTTTCGACCAGGCTTAGGCCTGTTCGAAAATATACGAAAATCCTTAAATTATCTTAACCATAGAGCCACAGATGATTATTGCCTGCGCGACAGATAGAAACTACTCTGAACTCGCAGGAGTGTTGGTTAATTCCATTGTCATGAACGGCGACGTTCCTGACGCGAAAATCATCATCTGCGACTTCGACTTGCGCGAAAAAGACAGGGAAAACATCCGAGCCTGTGCGATGGGCAGAGAAGTCGCTTTCATCAAAATTGAAGACGAAGTAAAAGCCAAGCTTTCCTCCTATCGGCGGACCGTATCATGGTCACGTGCCATGTACTGCCGACTCCTTCTTCCTGACCTGATCAGCGACACAGGCCGTATGGTTTATCTGGACAGCGACATGGTGGTGTTGCAAAGCCTGCGGCCGCTTTTCGAAATGCCTATGAATGGCTCTGCCGTTGGTGCGGTACCGGATGCAGGCCGCCCAGACAACATAAAACGTCGTAATCTGCGTCTCAAGCGCGATGAGAATGCCCGATATCTGAATTCAGGGACATTGCTGATCGATCTTGAAAAATGGCGAACCGATAACTTGGGTGAGAAATGCCTTTCCTTTCTCGACCATACCTCAACGGGCTATCCTGATCAGGATGCTCTGAATGTCGCACTTGGCGACTCTTGGGTTGAGATCGAAAGAAAGTGGAATTTCACCGAACTCGTTTCAACTGAGTTTCCTAAAGAGCATTATCTTCAGGCGGCTGTCCTTCATTATACATGGCGCAAACCCAATCTTGCCCATTGCGAACACCCTGCTCGTGACCTCTATCTGGCGCAGCGTCAAAACACACCGTGGAAGAACAAGCCACTGGTCTCGAATACGAAGCGCCGCATGAAGCGTGAGCTGAAAAAGCTGGACGTCCTTTTCGAGAAAATTGTCAAGCGGGCCCGATTGGCATTTTCCCGCTAAGAACATCATATATTGGCGATAGGCCGACCCGATCATGGTCGACCTATCCTCTGTCAATGAAACTGTTGCCAAGTTTTTTCCCGCATTCTTCGACTTTGCCGCAAGCCTGCCGCTTACATACACACTGAACTACACAATTCGTTTGACGTCATCATTGCTCTTTCGTAACCGTGCGCTTCGCATCATCCGTCGCCGGACATAAACATATGAAACCCGCACAACTCGCTGCCTATCTTTTTCTCGCTGTAGCGTGGGGGTTCTCTTTTCTGCTCATCTTGCATGTCGTGGAAGCATTTGGCTGGGTGGGTGCGGTCACATTGCGTTGCTTCATTGCGAGCGCAGCTTTGCTTGTCATGGCCCGGATTTCGAAACGGAAACTTGATTTCAGCGCAGGCTGGCGGGCATTCACGGCTGTGGGAGCTACGACAGTAGCCGGTCAACTCATCGGCCTGTCCTATGGCACGCCCATCATCGGCACAGCGATGGCTGCCATTCTGGTCGCCAGCATCCCGCTGTTTTCCATGCTAATCGGCCAGTTATGGGGTCTTGAAAAAATCTCGCTTCAGAGCCTGCTAGGCATGATTCTCGGCTTCAGCGGCATCGTCGTCCTCGTGGGTTTTCCTGCCGTTCCGATCACATCCGCTTTTTTGGTTGGCTGCCTTGCCGTCATTCTGGGATGTATCTGCGCTGCTTTCGGAAGTAACTATGCCAATCGCCACCTTAAAGGTTCAGGTGCATGGGAGATCACGATCGGCTCGTTTCTTGCTGGTGGCATTTTGACACTGCCATTACTGCTTATTGTTCCAGTGCCGGGCCAACCAAGCTTCTTTGATGTCGCCTATCTTGCTGGATTGGCGGTCTTTATGAGCTCTTTAACCTATGTCACCTATTTTCGGTTGGTATCGCAGATCGGAGCAACGAAAGCCATTAGCGTCGAGTTTGTTGTGACGGTGATTGCCGTCATCATCGGTGCGTCTGTCCTGGATGAACCGATATCAGTCATGCAACTTTTCGGGACCGTCATCATCCTTTCAGGATGCGCACTGGTTCTCGGACTTTATCCAAAACGCAGAGATGCGGTGATCTTGCCTTGAATGAACTAAACATGACGCTTTTCTGAAATAGCTGTTTTACTACCAATACGCACTCAACATTTCCAACGTTTCCATGTATAATTGAAAGACTGAATTCTAAAAATTGGTATTCATCGGTTGCCAGATTGCGACAACGTGCCTAATTAACACGCGGCTTTCAGCAACTAAAATGTCACGGAATGTGTGACAGGGATGGTATAGGCAGGCATGGCAAGCGATCCGAATGATACAGATTTGCGAGACAGCCGTTTCGCCATGCTGCTATCGACACCGCTGCCGGAGCGTCCCGTTGCAGATAGCAGTATCCGTGTTGGCCGCACCGGGCGAGAATTTTGCATTTATCCGGCGCAGCTTGGCTATGATCTCCAGGAAGAACTGGATTTCCTGTCTAACAGGGTCATGGAACCCAATATTTTCTTCACAGGCAAACTTCTGGCGCCGGCGATGCCACGCGTTGATGAGAAGTCAGTCCGCTTCGCTTTGATGCGCGATGAAAATGGTGCACGCAGTCGCATGCGGTTTCTGATGCCTTTTACCGTCGAAAAGCCCGGCTTTTCTGTCGGACCATCGATTTTGCGTGGCTGGGCCAACCCTTTCGGACCGCTCGGTACCCCGCTTGTTGATGCAGAAGGCGCGGCGGAAACCATCGACAATCTTCTCGATGCTTTAGCGCAGCCTGAGCTTCGGTTGCCCGATATCCTCGTTCTGCCTCAGCTTCGGTTAGATGGTGCATTCGTGCGAATGATCAAGGCCATCGCTCTCAGCCGCAACTTGCCGCTGGCGACCGCGGAGCCGCACCAACGGATGATGCTTGAGAGCAAGATCGATGCGGGCCTCTATCTGCAAAACAACCTTCCGGCTTCACACATTGAAACCTTGCGCAACCATTGGCACAAGCTGGGCGCAGGTGGCGTTCTCACGCACGACATCGCCCGCCAATCGCAGGATATTCGCCTGCGGACGGAAGAATTTCTGGCCTTGGAAGCCAGTGGCTCGAAGGGTCGCAGGCGCTCCGCGCTTGCCAGCGACAGATACCGCGCGGCCTTTGCCCGCGAAGCCATTACGAACCTGGCGGAAATTGACGCTGTCCGTATTCACACGCTGAACCTTGACGGTGTTGCCATCGCATCGGCAGTTGTCTTCATGACAATGGGTGAAGCCTATGTCTGGAAACTGGCGGTGAATGAGGATTATCGGCACCACGCCATTGATCAGCTCTTGATGGAGCGACTGACCGAATGGCACCTGGATGATGCCAACATCCTTAAGACAGACAGTTGTGGTGCGGATGAAACCGGAGCGCTGTCCAACTTCTGGTCTGAAAAGGCTGAGATGGGCACGCTGATCATCGGCCTCGCACAAAACAGCGACCGCGACGTGCGACAAGTGGCAGCGCAGGTGCACATGTACCGTAATACCCGCAACCTTGCCAAAGCACTGCGTGAACGCATCATGTCAATTGGCCGTAAATCCGGCAGTGCTGCCTAAATTTCCGGTAAAAAGGGGCGACAATGCACCCCTTTTTATGGAAATTCATGTCAGCGTGACGCTGTCTGAATCATGCGACAAAGTTGCGTCAACGCCGCATCATAGCCCCCGTTCAGAATATCCGCACAACGCTTGACCAGCCTCACCTGCTGCGAGCGTGACATGTTGTTGTAGGATACAATGGCATCCCGCACGGCGCCGGGTGGCATTGTTCCCGGGCTGATAGGCCCAGTAGGCGTTCCGGGGGTGCCAATACCTACGCCAACATTCACGTCTACGCCGGCCTTCCCTCCAACACCGACATTTGCGTTTGTATTGAGGCCCCGGCTGCCACCGACCGATGCATTAACATCCGCGTTCAGGCCGTTGCGTCCCCCGACGCTGGCGCTGGTATTGGCGTTAATGCCACCACGGCCTCCCACCGAGGCGTTGACGTCGGCACCCAAACCGCCGCCGCTTCTTCCGCCCACATCAGCGCCGGCATTGATGCCACCACTTCCTCCAACCGAAGCATTGGCGCTTAGACCGCCTCTGTCATTTCCACCCACACTTGCACTGACGCCGCCGACGCTAACATCCAGCGCAAACGCCTGAAATGGCAGTGTAATGCAGGCGGACACGAATAAAGAACATGCTACTTTTCTCATGGTCTCTCCTCCTCACGTGGGTGCGTTAAACATCGACAGTCCTCTAACCCACTGGAGGGACTAATATATAAGCAATAGCTTTATTTTAGAAGTCTTATATTTAAGTGATGCCTAATATTTGATTGCCAGCATTTCCCCATATGCTTCTGAATGGCACAGAGTGGACCAAGATCCGCGATAGACGAGCTCCCCCTCCCCCGGATGAGAATTCTCCCGGCACTGGCCTGTCTGCAACAATCATTTTTCTCCTGTCTAAATGTAGAAAATCCGTTGCTGTCACACGCGTCGAATCTCGTGGACACTTGGCGTCACTCGGTCCTAAACTGCGCCTGTATCTCTGCGGCGCTGACACTGCCCTTTCCACTTCGGAGTTATCGATGCCCACAACGCAGTTTTCACGTCGCACTCTTCTGCAAACGATATCCCTGCTGGTCGCTTCAACGGCACTCTCGCGTCCTCAGTCCGCCTGGGCAGCGCATGGCACCGGGCGTCTTGTGGTTGCAGCTGATTCAGAGCCGAAAAACCTCAACCCCGCGATCGTTGCGTCCAACGGCGTTTTCTACATTTCCAGTAAAGTGATCGAGCCGCTGGCCGAGGCTTCGTACAAGGGAAAAGACGGACTGGAGCCGCGACTTGCAACCTCTTGGGAAGGCTCCGACGATGGTCTCAGCGCTACATTCAAGCTGCGCGAAGGCGTGACATGGCATGATGGAAAGCCTTTTACCTCGGCAGATGTGGCCTTTTCTGCGATGTCCGTGTGGAAGCCACTGCAAAATCTCGGCCGGCTGGTGTTCGCCAATCTTCAGTCAGTCGATACGCCTGACCAACACACGGCAATCTTCCGGTTTTCAAAGCCAACCCCGTTCCAACTCCTGCGCAACGCCCTGCCCGTGGTGACCAGTGTCATCCCAAAACACATTTATGAAGGCACGGATATTGCCACGAACCCCGCAAACACGAAGCCAATCGGGACAGGCCCCTTTGTCTTTGCCGAATACAAGCCGGGCGAATATTACCGCCTAACCCGCAACACGTCCTACTGGCAAAAAGACGCGCCTAAACTTGATGAAATCATTTATCGCATCCTGCCAGATCGTGCTGGCGCGGCAGCGGCACTTGAGGCAGAAGAAATCCAGCTGGCTGCCTTTTCAGCCGTCCCGCTGTCCGATCTTGCTCGTATTGCCAAAGAGCCCGGCATCAAAGTCATTGCCGATGGCTATGAGGCATTGACCTATCAGCTTGTTGTCGAGATCAACCATCGCCGCAAGGAGTTGGCCGATCTGAAGGTTCGGCAGGCCATTGCCCACGCTATCGACAAAAAGCTGGTGATCGACACTGTCTTTTTAGGTTACGCAACAGCATCCACCGGGCCAGTGCCAATAAACGCACCGCAATTTTATACGGCAGATGTTGATCGCTACGATTTCAACGTGGCCAAGGCGAATGCGATGCTCGATGAGGCTGGCTACACGCGTGACAGCACCGGCAACCGTTTTTCTCTGAAGCTGTTGCCCGCGCCCTATTTCAACGAAACACGCCAGTTCGGGGCATATCTGCGCCAGGCGCTGGCGGCCATTGGCATAAAGGCTGAACTTATCAACAACGATGCCGCCGCTCATCAGAAGGCGGTCTATACCGACCATGCTTTCGATCTCGCCATTGCCCCACCGGTCTTCCGTGGAGACCCAGCCATCTCCACAACCATCCTTGTCAGATCCGGCACGCCCGCCGGTGTCGGCTTTTCCAACCAGGGAGGTTACGAAAAAAAGGCGCTGGATGCGCTGATCGATAATGCAGCGGAAACGATTGACGAAACCAAGCGCACGGAGCTTTACAAAGAGTTTCAGAAAGAGGTCACGCGCGATCTGCCGCTTATCAATGTTGCGGAATGGGGCTTCATCACAGTTGCGCGCGACAGCGTAGCGAATGTCGCCAGCAATCCGCGCTGGGCCGTTTCAAACTGGGCGGATACTGCATTGTGGGCGGACCAGTGAGCGGTGCAGCAGGCATAATCCAGCGGAGGTTGCTCAGCGCGATACCTGTGCTGGTCATCGTTCTGCTGGCGACATTTCTTCTGCTCGAAAATGCATCTGGTGATGCGGTGGACGCCTATCTTGTCTCGATTGGCGGCGGCGATGCTGCCCTGCGTGACACGTTGCGCAGTCAATATGGCCTCGATCAATCCATGCTGGCACGGCTGTGGCTCTATCTTTCGTCCGTGGCACGGCTTGATCTTGGCTGGTCTGTCGCATTTGACCGACCGGTCTTGACGCTTATCCTCGAACGGCTTCCCAACACACTATTGTTGATGACAACCGCCACGGCACTATCATTCGTGATGGGCTCTGCGCTCGGCATCATCGCGGGCGCAAAACCCGGGAGCCTGCGAGATAGGGCATTGTCGACCATATCACTCGCACTTTGTGCGATGCCCGGCTTTTGGCTCGGGCTTGTGCTCGTCATCGTCTTTTCCGTTAGTTTGCGTTGGTTGCCGACATCGGGCCTTGAGACAATTGCCTCTGGCAAACAGGGCATAGATAGGGCGCTGGACATAGGCCGCCACCTCATCCTGCCTGTGGTCAGCCTTGGGCTTATCTATCTGGCATTGTTTCTGCGTGTCATGCGCAATGCAATGGCAGATATCTGGCCTTTGGAGTTCGTGGCATTCGCACAGTCGAAAGGTCTCGCACACAGACGCATCGTTCTGCGCCATGTGGCACGCAACGCCGCCCTGTCGCTCATCACAGTCCTTGGCCTGCAATCGGCGGCCATGCTGGGTGGAAGCGTGGTGGTTGAAAGCGTGTTTGCCATTCCGGGTTTCGGCAGACTGGCCCATGAAGCCGTCAGCGGCAGAGACACGCCATTACTGATGGGCATCATTTTATCGAGCGCTGTCTTCGTCATTCTCATCAATCTGGTTGTTGATTTGCTGTATGCTGTGCTTGATCCGCGTATCGGCGCGCAGGGCGGCAGCACATGAAGCTGCTTCAATCGGCCACGAGGAGTGTGGAAGGCAAGCTGGGTATCGCCATTCTCGGTGTTATCGCTGGCGTAGCTCTCGCCGCACCCCTCCTCTTCCCGCAAGATCCGTTGTCGATAGTCGCATCACCGCTCATCAGGCCCTTTACCGATGCCAATTTTCCGCTGGGAACAGATAGTTTGGGCCGGGATATGCTGGCCGGCCTAGTGCATGGCGCACGTGTTTCGCTAACGGTTGGCCTGATCGCTGCTGCGGCTGCACTCTTCATCGGCATGGTCGTTGGCACACTGGCGGGCTTTGCAGGCGGGATGATCGATGAGGCCTTGATGCGCGTGACGGACGCCTTTCAAATCATACCCGGCTTCCTGCTCGCGCTTGCCTTCGTCAGCACTATCGGCCCTTCCACGCCCATTGTTGTCGTGGCGATTGCGCTCAGCGCCTGGGCGGATCCCGCCCGTCTGACGCGGGCGCAGGTACTTTCCATTCGCGAACGGGACTATGTCGCCTCCGCCCGCGCCATTGGCATGCACCCGCTGGAAATCGCATTTCGACAAATCCTGCCAAACGCACTGCCACCGGTTTTGGCGCTGGCGGCCGTTATTGTCGCTGCTGCCATTTTAACCGAAGCCGCACTTTCATTTCTAGGCCTTGGGGACCCCAATGTTGTCACATGGGGCTCCATGATTGCAGAGGGCCGCAATCTTCTTCGCTCGGCTGCCTATCTGTCTGTCATCCCCGGCGTCGGACTTCTGGCCACGGTGCTGGGTGTTTATCTCTTGGCAGAAGGCGTCAACCAGGCTTTGGCCAGACTGGGAAAGACGCCATGAGATCACGGCCCATCTGCACCGTGGAAAACCTCATCGTTACCTATGCGAGGATGGAGCAGCCCGCATTGGAAAATATCTCGCTGACAATCCGTGCCAACAGGCGTCTGGCCATTATCGGCGAAAGCGGCTCTGGCAAGAGCACACTTGCAAAGACGCTCGCCAGGCTTTTGCCCAAAGGCGCAAAAGCCATGGGCGATCTCATCTGGAATATGCACCCAGAGGGAAGATCCGACGCCTCGCCGCCCAAACCGGGCCTCGATATTGCCTATGTTTTTCAAGACCCGGGTGCCAGCCTCAATCCGGTCCTGACCATCGGGGAACAGGTTGCCGAAAGCGCAGTTCATCATCTCGGCATGTCGTGGGCGAAGGGCTTTGCGCATGCGCGCATCATGCTCGACCAGGTCGAGCTTCCAGCCTCTGCCACGCTTCTGAACGTCTACCCACACCAACTCTCCGGAGGGCAGCGCCAGCGTGTTGCCATTGCGGCGGCGATGTGTGCCGGTCCAAAAATCCTGATTGCGGACGAAGCGACAAGCGCCCTCGACACCATCACGCAGGCCGCAATCGTGCGGTTGCTGGACCGGTTGGTGCAGCAAAATGGAATGACCCTGATCTTCATCACCCACGATATTGCGTTAGCTTCCTCGCTCGCGGATGATATCGCCGTGCTGAAATCCGGGCGGCTACAGGAGGCCGGACCAGCGGCGTCCATTATGAACAACCCGCAGACACCCTATACCAGACAGCTTGTTGAAGCCCATCTCGACCTTTCCACACCGCCACTGATCGGGAGCCTGTAGCCATGGCTCCCCTTTTATCAGTCGAGACCCTTGCCAAAACCTATCGGGCCCAAGGCCAGGTAAAACACGCCGTTCGGGACATTTCCTTCACGCTTTCGGAAGGCGAAACATTAGGCCTTGCAGGGCCATCAGGCTGCGGCAAGTCTACGCTCGCTCGTCTCATCATGCGCTTGGTAGAACCAGACGCGGGCACCATCTCCTTTCGTGGAGAGAACTGGCTGGCACGCCATGGCCGCCAACTTCGACAGGCGCGAAGGCACATGCAGATGGTGTTTCAGGATTCCCATGCCGCCTTCAACCCGCGATCCACAGTCGCGTCCGTCATTTCCGAGCCGCTGCGCATTCACGGTCTCTTCGCCGCAAAAGCGTTGGTGCATGAGGTCGAAAGACTTCTCGACCGCGTCGGTTTGCCAGCAGACTTATCGCCTCGGCCGATACTCGACCTTTCCGGCGGGCAACGGCAGCGCGTCGCAATCGCCCGCGCACTTGCCACCCGTCCCTCCCTGCTCGTCATGGATGAAGCCGTCTCGGCGCTCGATGTGTCTGTGCGCGCTCAGATCCTTTCCTTGCTGGTATCGATACAGCGAGAGACAGGTCTCTCCTGCCTGTTCGTTTCGCATGACATTGCGGTTATCCGCGCCGTTTGCCACAGGGTTGCCATCATGGAAGCAGGCCGTATGGTCGAATATGGCGTGACCCAGCAGGTGATCTCTGCCCCTCAATCGGAGATGGCGCAACGGCTCATCGCAGCGGTTCCGACATTTCAAATCGATAAGGAGAACCATAATGCCTGATCGTCACTGGGATCACCTGCTAGACATCCCCTCCTTCCCAGTTGATCACTACGGATCGCTGGCTTACCGACTTGCAGCCCTGATGGGCACGAGAAACGATGTTATCCTTGTGCAGGCCGAAGCTGTTGTTGCGCTGGAAGCGGTTGCGACAAGCCTTGCTCGACCAGATCTTCATGCCCTGAATATCGTCACCAGCCCCTATGGCACGTGGTTTGGAAACTGGCTTCAACGCGGGGGTGCCGATGTGGTCAATCTCTGCGCAAAACCGGCTCAACCCATCACCGTTGAGGCAGTCCGCGCAGCGCTGGATGCCAATCCAGATATTGCAGCTCTTGCAATCGTTCATGCGGAATCGGCCAGCGGCATTCTCAACCCGCTCGAAGACATTGTTGCGCTTGCCAGCGCGCGCGGTATTCTCACTATTGTTGATGCGGTGGCATCCATAGGCGGCCATGCCCTCGACGTGGATAGGCTCGGCATTGATATTGCAGTGATCGGCCCGCAAAAATCCCTCGCCGGGCCTGCTGGAGTATCTGCCGTGTCCGTCAGCCAGCGGGCATGGACGACGCTCGCACATGACAAGGCACCGAGGAACTCCATCCTCTCCCTTATGGACCAGAAGGAGCAGTGGCTGGACACCGGTCGCCTAGCCTTGCCGGGTACGCCAGCACCTCTAGAGTTCTTTGCCCTTGAAGCGGCACTCGATCGAATCGAGACCGAAGGCATCCATCAGGTCATCAGTCGCCACCAACGGGCAAGCGCTGCAACCCGGTCGGGCCTGCGCGCACTCGGGGCACAACTATGGGCACAGGACATGGCCGCTTCTGCGCTCATAACCACAGCAGTCCTGCCTGCTGATATCAACCGCACCGATTTTCTATCACGCCGAACAATAGCCGGTTCAGATCTGAGCTCAGGCGTGGGCCCCGGAACGGACCTGCTAGTTCGACTGAACCATACAGGCCAGCGCGCTTGCGAAGAAGCGGTTCTGGCAAATTTGACCGCATATGCAAAAGCACTTGAGACCGGCGGACACTCCACCAATCTTGAATATGCGTTGCTCGCCGCTGTGGATGCCTACCGCCTTTGAGCGTCTAAGTGCGGGAATGACGGCTCAGGAATAAAGCATTGGCGATCCGGCAAGCGGCGAAATAGTTTTCTCTGGACGGAGCCGATGTTCAGGAAAGGAATCCCTGCGGCAATCTTGACGAAAACATGGCAATGCGCAAAACTTAACCTCTCGTTAACAACTGTGACGAAGAGGAACAGAAATGGTTGCTGGCTTCGATATGCTATCCTTTGACCTGTTCGGACTTGGTCGCAAGGCCAGGGAAGATCGGCTCAACCGAGAGCGTGGTGTCACGTCTGAGCGAAAATCAGAAGAAAACTCATCGGAACAGAAGGACCGTGATCAGGAACATGAGCTGTTCTTCTGGTCGCTTTATCCAGTGATCTGATTTCGGTTAAAAACCGAGTTTATTGTTATCGACGCCGCGAGGGGTAATTCCTTCGCGGCGTCGAATGTTTTTGGATCGCACGTTCCACCCGGCAGACCCGGGAGCACGCAAACCTTATCCAGCCTTTGCCAGCTTCTTGGCAGCGACGCGCGCACGAATGGATTCCACGTCGGACTTCGGCGTCGCGGCAAACAGCGAGCGTGTGTAGGCGTGTTGCGGGTTGCTGAAGACCTGTTCGCGGGAGCCGTATTCAACAGCCTCACCGAAATACATGACCATGACCTCATCCGCGATGTATTTCACGACCGACAGATCGTGCGAGATGAAAACATAGGTCAGGCCAAACTCGTCCTGCAGATCGGCCAACAGATTAAGAACCTGCGCCTGAACGGAGAGATCGAGTGCCGAGACAGGCTCGTCCAGCACCAGCAGCTTCGGGTTCAGCATCAACGCGCGCGCAATGGCGATGCGTTGGCGCTGTCCGCCTGAGAACATGTGCGGATAGCGATTGTAGTGCTCTGGGCCAAGACCCACACGCACCAGCATGTCGTTGGCCTTTTCACGCCGCTCGGCAGCCGAGAGTTTCGTGTTGATCAGCAGAGGCTCACCCAACACATCGCCGATCTTCTGGCGTGGGTTCAGCGAACCATAGGGGTTCTGAAACACGATCTGCACCTTCTGGCGCATTTCAGCTGTCAGGTGGCCCGGACGCGTATCAACCTTCTGTCCATCGATCAACAAGTCCCCCGATGTGGGCTCGTCGATGAAGGTCAGCATCCGGGCAAGCGTAGACTTGCCGCAACCACTTTCGCCAACGATGGCGAGGGTCTTGCCGGTTTCCAGCGCGAAGGAAACACCCTTCACCGCATGAATGATCTTTTCAGGTTTCATGAAGCCGCCGGGAAGGCGATAATCACGCTTCATATTGCGGATTTCGAGCATAGTGTTGTTGGTGGTCATGCCGTTTCTCCTGCTGTGCTGGAGGCCGGTGTGGGCGTGCCATCGAAGAACTGCGACACAGTTGTCAGGCGGTCACCTGTCGCATTTTCAGGAAGGGCTGCCAGAAGTGCTTTGGTGTAATTGCTCTTGGGGTTTTCAAACAGCGAAAGCACGTCGGCCTCCTCCATCTTTTTACCCTTATACTGTACCACCACGCGGTCGGCGGTTTCGGCCACAACACCCATATCGTGGGTGATCATGATGAGGCCCATGCCATTTTCGGTCTGAAGCTTCATCAAGAGATCGAGGATCTGCTTCTGGATGGTCACGTCGAGCGCGGTTGTCGGCTCGTCGGCGATGAGAAGTTTCGGATTGCAGGCAATCGCGATAGCAATCATCACGCGCTGGCACTGGCCACCGGACATCTGGTGCGGAAAGTGCTTGAGACACTCTTCCGGGTCCGGCAGGCCGACGAGCTTGAACAGTTCGATGGCACGCGCGTGACGCGTCTTCTTGTCCATGCCCATATGGATGCGCAGGACTTCCTCAAGCTGGAAGCCAACCGTAAAGCATGGGTTGAGGCTGGCAACTGGCTCCTGGAAGATCATGGCAATATCCTTGCCAATCAACTTGCGGCGTTCAGACGCACCGATGTTCTGGATATCCTTGCCTTCAAACAACATCCGGTCAGCGGTGATCTTCGCGGTCCAGGGCAAGAGGCCCATGACCGCGAGCATCGAGACCGATTTGCCTGAACCGGATTCTCCGACGATGGCAAGAACCTCGCCCTTTTCGACGGAGACGGAAATACCGTCGACTGCACGAAACCAGCCGCTGGCGGTTTCGAACTCGACGGTGAGATTATCGACTTGCAGAAGTGCCATATCAGGACCTCTTCAGTTTCGGGTCAAGAGCATCACGCAGACCATCGCCCACCAGATTGATGGCAAGAACGGTGATCAGGATGGCAAGACCAGGGAAGGTGACGACCCACCATGCGCGCAGAATAAACTCACGCGCTTCGGCAAGCATTGTGCCCCATTCAGGCGCTGGCGGCTGTGCCCCCATGCCAAGGAAGCCGAGAGCGGCAGCATCAAGAATGGCATTGGAGAAGGACAGCGTTGCCTGAACGATGAGAGGACCCATGCAGTTCGGCAAAATGGTCTTGAACATCAGGCGCAACGGACCGGCACCAGCCAGACGTGCGGCGGTAACGTAGTCGCGTTCCTTTTCCGTCATCACGGCGGCACGCGTCAGTCGCACGAAGTGCGGCTGGAGAACAAGCGCAATCGCAATCATGCCATTGGTGAGGCCCGGGCCGAGAATGGCGACGAGAACCAGTGCCAGAAGCAGGGACGGAAATGCCAGGATGATATCCATCAACCGCATGATGACCGTATCAAGCCAGCCGCGATAATAACCGGCGATGACGCCGATGATGATGCCTGTCGACAGAGACAGGGTGGTGACGAAAACACCGATAAACAGCGAATACTGCGCACCGTGGATGAGGCGAGACAGAATATCGCGGCCCAGCGGATCTGTGCCCAGCGGATAGCTCCAATTGCCGCCTTCAAGCCAGGCCGGCGGAAGCAGAATGACCTCACGGTACTGCTGGAAGGGCGAATGCGGTGCAATCAACGAAGCGAAGATGGCGACGAAGACGATGATTGCGAAAACATAGAGGCCGATAACGGCGCCACGGTTTTCGGAGAAATAGTGCCAGAATTCGGAAAGCATCTGACGGCGCATTGCCGCGCTGCTCACCGGCTGGCTTTGAGTGGTTTCAGCCATGGGAATACTCAACCTTCTAGTGGCGGATGCGCGGATTGATCAGGCCATACAGCACGTCGACAATCAGATTGACGAACATGATGATACCGGCGATGAGCAGCAATCCACCCTGAATGACGGGGTAGTCGCGGCGGAAGACACTGTCGACCATCCACTTCCCAATTCCCGGCCACGAAAAGATGGTTTCGGTCAGGATCGCGCCTGCGAGCATGACACCGATCTGCAGACCAATCGTGGTGATAACGGGTATCAGCGCATTGCGAAGCGCGTGAAGACCCACCACACGAAACGGCGAGAGACCCTTGGCGCGCGCGGTGCGGATATAATCATCCGACAGCACTTCCAGCATGGCAGAACGGGTCTGACGCGCGATGACGGCGAGCGGTATCGTTGCGAGCACAATCGATGGCAAGATCAAATGGCTGACCGCAGAAGAGAACGCACCCTTCTGACCTGACAGAAGCGAGTCGATCAGCATGAAGCCGGTAACGGGCGGGAAGTAGAACATAAGCGAGATGCGCCCGGACACTGGCGTCCATTGCAGAATGCCCGCAAACAGGATGATCAGCAGCGGCCCCCACCAGAATATCGGCATGGAGTAGCCGACAAGCGAAACGCCCATCATCGTCTGGTCAAAGAACGAGCCACGCTTGATGGCTGCGATAACACCGGCAGGAACACCAATGGCGATGGCCAGGAGGATAGCACAGAGCGACAATTCGACGGTCGCTGGAAACAGCGCGAAGAACTGGTCGATAATGGGTGACTTGGAAACGATGGATGTTCCGAAATCACCTGAAAGGATGCCCTTCAGGTAATCCAGATACTGGATGACCATGGGGCGGTCCATGCCAAGAGCGGCACTGATCTGCGCGTGTCGCTCTGGAGACATGACCCGTTCACCCGACAGCAGGGCGACAGGGTCGCCCGGCAAGAGCCGGATAAACATGAATGCGATGATAGAAACCCCGATGAATGTCGGGATGAGCACGGCTATGCGCCGCACGAGAAAGCCAATCATGAAAAACCTTCGATCTGTTCCGCCTGGAACCTATGCGCTGGTAGTAGCGACCTTTTCGGTCTGCTTCTTTGTTGTTTAGAGATACTTCAGAACGCAAGTGCCGCGCGCCTTGAGACAAGACACGCGGCATTTTCAGATGCGTTGAATATTACTCGGCGATATCAACGTTTTCGAATGTGAAGTCACCCAATGGGCTCTGCACGAAACCAGTGACTTCCTTGCGCATTGGAACAACAGACAGGGAGTGGTCGATGGTGGCCCAAGGTGCCTGCTTCTTGAAGACAACCTGTGCCTCTTCGTAAAGCTTGGTACGCTCGGCCTGGTCGGTCGTGACCTTTGCCTTCTTCACGAGAGCGTCGAACTCCTTGTCGCACCACTGCGCACGGTTGTTGCCACCAACAGCATCGCAACCCAGCAGCGTATCAAGGAAGTTGTCCGGATCACCATTGTCACCGGTCCAGCCGAGGAACACGGCACCGTCGCGGTCCTTAGCCTTGGAACGATCGAGATATTCGGCCCATTCGTAGGAAACGATCTCAACCTTAACGCCGATCTTGGCGAAATCATCCTGGATGACTTCAGCGGCGCGGCGAGCGTTCAGCATGTAAGGGCGCGAAACCGGCATCGCCCAAACCTTCATCGAAAGGTCCTTGACGCCTGCGTCTGTCAGCATCTTCTTGGCTGCTTCCAGATCGTAAGTGTCGTCTTGAACCTTGTCGTTGTAGGACCACATTGTTGGTGGCAGTGGGTTCTTGGCAGGTGTTGCCATGCCCTGGAATACGGCGTCAACAATAGCCTTCTTGTTGATGGCTTTGTTCAGCGCAATGCGCACTTCCGGCTTATCGAAAGGAGCCTGCGTCGTGTTGTAAGCGAGGTAGGCAACGTTGAGGCCTTCCTGCTCCAGGATCGTCAGGCTCTTGTCAGCCTTCATGGACTGAACGTCAGCAGCGTTCGGGTAAGGCATCAGGTGGCATTCGCCAGCCTTGAGCTTCTGGTAGCGAACGGCAGCATCGGTCGTGATCGCGAAAACGAGATCGTCAACCTTTGGCGCGCCGCCCCAATAGTCCTTGTTGGCCTTGAAGCGGATGACGGCATCCTGCTGGTAGGCAACGAAGGCGAAAGGACCGGTGCCAACTGGCATCTGGTTCAACTGAGCCTGCTTGCCATCAGCGGCCAGCTTGTCCGTGTATTCCTTCGAGATGATCGAAGCGAATGGCATTGCGAGGTTGGCGAGGAACGGTGCTTCAGGGCGGTTCAGCGTGAACTTGACCGTCATGTCGTCAACTTTTTCGACAGACTTGATCAGCTTGGGGAAGCCCATGCCTTCAGCATATTCCCAGGACGTGCCTGGTACATACTGGTGCCAAGGGTTGTCGGTCTTGATCTGACGATCGATCGACAGGATGACGTCGTCTGCGTTGAGATCACGCGTTGGCGTGAAGAATTCTGTAGTCTGGAACTTAACGCCCTTGCGGAGCTTGAACGTGTAGACAGTGCCGTTCTCAGACACTTCCCAGCTCTCGGCAAGACCGGCAACAGGCTTGGTTGTGCCTGGTTCAAATTCCAGCAGGCGGCTGTAAACTGTGTGGGCCGAGGCATCAAATGTCGTGCCTGCGGTGTAAAGACCCGGATCGAAACCTTCTGGCGAACCTTCCGAGCAATATACGAATGTCTTCGCGCTTGCGGCAGGCGCAAAGCATGTCGCCGAAAGCAAGGCTGCAGCGATTAGGCCAAGTTTATATCTCATCAATGAGCTCCCAATTTTTGTATTCGGCTCGCTTATTCTGCGACTACCGATGCGTCGTGGTTATAAGAAACTTTGCACATACTCAAGCGGGCACGCGGAGCCTTCACAGTAGTTTTTGTTCAAAAGTTTAACTTCGCGTGATTTTGATACTAATTTAGGCAAAAGAATTAGAATTCTGTCCTTCCCATGGAAGAATTCTACGTCCTGGTTTTTTGTAAGAGACTGCGGCAGGAAGAGCAATCCAGCCCAGCGCCACAGAGCGAAAAAACTGGGCGCTTCACACAGAATCACCGGCTGAACCTCAGCCGGTGATAAGTATTTTCACGTGTTGTTTAGTGGTTGTCGCGTGGCACGCCCTTTGTCTGGGCAATACGCTGGTACTTGATGGCAGGCTCGAGAACCGCGCCCGATTCCATCTGGCCAACGATGCCGCGCTGGATTTCCTGCCATGGCGTCTGGTGGTCTGGATACTTGTATCCTCCAGCCGCTGCCAGTGCCTCGTAACGGGCAGCCAGCTCCTCGGCAGAAATCACGATATCGGCCTTGCCCTTGCCCACATCGATACGGACCTTGTCGCCCGTCTGGAGAATGGCAAGACCGCCACCCGCAGCCGCTTCTGGCGACGCGTTCAGAATGGACGGGCTGCCAGACGTGCCGGACTGACGGCCATCGCCGATGCATGGCAGCGAGGTGATGCCCTGCTTCAGCAGGTAATCAGGCGCGCGCATGTTAACGACTTCTGCCGCACCCGGATAACCGATTGGGCCGGCACCACGCATGAATAGAACCGTGTTGGCATCAATGCCCAGCGACGGGTCGTCGATGCGGTGGTGGTAATCTTCCGGACCGTCGAACACCACAGCCTTGCCTTCGAAAGCTTCAGGATCGTTGGGGTTGGAGAGATAACGCTCACGGAATTCAGGCGAGATAACGCTGGTCTTCATGATAGCGGAAGAGAACAGGTTTCCACGCAGAACGCGGAAGCCAGCACGCTCCTTGAGCGGCTGATCAAACGGACGAATGACCTTTTCGTCTTCGATAATCGCGCCACGGCAGTTCTCGCCAATGGTCTTGCCATTGACGGTCATCGCGTCTTCCTTGATCAGGCCCTGGCCCATCAACTGGTTGACGACAGCTGGAACGCCGCCCGCGTGATAATAGTCTTCACCGAGATATTCACCAGCAGGCTGAAGGTTGACCAGCAACGGAACCTCTTCGCCATATTTCTGCCAGTCATCCACCGTCAGCTCGACGTCAAGGTGACGCGCCAGACCGTTCAGATGGATTGGCGCATTGGTGGAGCCACCGATGGCCGAGTTGACACGGATGGCGTTGATGAACGCATCCTTCGTCATGATGTCGGAAGGCTTCAGGTCTTCTCTGACCATTTCAACGATACGCAGGCCCGTGAGGTAGGAAATTTCCTGACGGTCGCGGTACGGAGCCGGAATGGCGGCAGAACCTGGCAACTGCATGCCGAGTGCTTCAGCCAGCGAATTCATGGTCGTGGCCGTACCCATGGTGTTGCAATAGCCTGTGGATGGCGCGGAGGATGCAACGAGCTTGACGAAACCGGCATAGTCGATCTCGCCCTTTGCCAGCAGTTCACGTGCCTTCCAGACGATGGTGCCGGAACCTGTACGCTCACCACGGAACCAGCCATTGAGCATGGGGCCGACAGACAGCGCGATAGCTGGAATGTTGACGGTAGCCGCCGCCATCAGACAGGCAGGCGTGGTCTTGTCACAGCCGATTGTCAGCACAACGCCGTCAAGCGGGTAGCCGTAGAGCACTTCCACGAGGCCGAGATAGGCGAGGTTACGGTCGAGACCAGCTGTCGGACGCTTACCGGTTTCCTGGATAGGGTGAACCGGGAATTCGATGGCGATACCACCAGCTTCGCGGATACCTTCGCGCAGACGGTGAGCCAGCTCCAGATGGTGCCGGTTGCACGGAGACAGGTCCGAACCCGTTTGCGCGATGCCGATGATGGGGCGATCCGACTGCAATTCGGCCTGGCTGAGACCGAAATTCATGTAACGCTCCAGATAAAGCGCTGTCATGTCAGCATTGTCGGGATTGTCGAACCATGCGCGAGAACGCAGCTTACCGCCCTTAGCCTGCGTTGCGGGTGGGTTGGTCAGGTCTTTCATAGCTTTGGTCTCCAGCAGAAATGGCAAATGGGTACGACACAGGATGCGACGACCTTATGATGAGGAAAAGAGAGAAATACGGCCATAAGACGCGCAAAGCAGGTATGGCTTTGAAAAGCCCCTGTTTAGGTCGACCTTTTGAAGACAGTCGATGACGATCGTCACGAAATTTCCGCCCTGAATTCTTCTTTTGTCTGCTCTCATCTGCGACAATTGACGCAAGCCGTCAATCGTCACGATTAGCAGTGTATATTCGTATTACTAATTTGCGCAAAGGTCGCTTGTCAAGGCGAGTGCGGGTGCGGTTTCGCATCCGTTAAAAAAATATTACGTGATGTTTTTCTATTGTAAACCCTCACTAATTTTAAGTTTTTACAACTCTGGCTCATTGTTCAGCACAAGAAAATGCTCGCATAGCACTTTTCAAAGGTAATACTATATGCTCATATCAGCTTGTCTTAGCCGAATTCATCTCTGGGAGGATTACAGATGAAAAAAGCACTCGCGGCGGTTACCGTCGCTCTTTCCGCATGTCTGGCTTCAGGCGTTTCCGCAAAAACCCTCACCGTTGGCTTCTCGCAGATCGGCTCCGAATCCGGTTGGCGCGCTGCTGAAACCACTGTGACCAAGCAGCAGGCTGAAAAGCGCGGCGTGACGCTGAAATTCGCAGATGCGCAACAGAAGCAGGAAAATCAGATCAAGGCTATCAGAGGCTTTATCGCACAGGGCGTCGATGCCATCTTCATCGCACCCGTTGTCGCAACCGGCTGGGATGCCGTGTTGAAGGAAGCCAAGGAAGAGAAAATCCCGGTTATCCTGCTCGACCGTCAGATCGAAGCTCCCGACAGCCTTTACCTGACAGCCGTAACATCCGATCAGGTTCATGAAGGCAAGGTCGCTGGCGAATGGCTTGCCAAGGACGTTGGCTCAAAGAACTGCAAGGTTGTCGAGTTGCAGGGCACAACAGGTTCGTCACCTGCCATCAACCGCAAGAAGGGTTTTGAGGCTGGCATCGCGTCCCACGCCAATATCAAGATCGTTCGCTCGCAGACCGGCGACTTTACCCGCACAAAGGGTAAGGAAGTCATGGAAAGCTTCATCAAGGCTGAAGGCGGCGGCAAGGACATTTGCGCCGTTTACGCCCATAATGACGACATGGCTGTTGGCGCAATCCAGGCCATCAAGGAAGCTGGCCTGAAGCCTGGCACTGACATCAAGGTCGTATCCATCGATGCGGTTCCTGATATCTTCAAGGCAATGGCTGCCGGTGAAGCAAACGCGACCGTCGAACTGACGCCAAACATGGCTGGCCCGGCTTTTGACGTTCTTGAAGCCTATCTCAAGGACAAGAAAGAGCCTGCGAAATGGATCCAGACGGAATCCAAGCTCTATACGGCATCTGATAACCCGATGAAGGTTTATGAGGAGAAGAAGGGACTCGGCTACTAAGCCGGTTTCATCTTCGGGAGCGGCGCGCAGGCGCCGTTCCCACCCATATTCCGTGCAGGACCTGACCATGCCCGAAACCACCCCCCTTCTGGAAGCCCGCGCCATAGGAAAATCATTCCTCGGCATTGCGGCTCTCGATAATGTCGATATTTCCCTCCGACGTGGCGAAGTGCATGCCTTGCTCGGCGAAAATGGCGCCGGAAAATCGACGCTCATAAAAATTCTGACCGGCGTCTACCACCGCGACCGTGGCACGATCCGTCTGGACGGCGCAGAAATTGCACCCAAGACCGTTGCAGAGGCGCAAGACCTCGGTATCGGCACCGTCTATCAGGAAGTGAACCTGCTCGAAAATCTGACCGTTGCCGAAAACCTGTTTCTCGGGCGGCAGCCCCGTCGTTTTGGCATGATCGACCGGCGCGAGATGAGCGCAAGGGCGGCAAAATTGCTGACGCGCTACGGCCTTTCGATCAATGTCGATGCGCTCCTGTCAAGTTACTCCGTTGCGATCCGCCAGATTATCGCCATCGCCCGAGCCGTCGATCTTTCCGGCAAGGTGCTGGTGCTGGATGAGCCGACAGCCAGCCTCGACAGTCATGAAGTCGAGATGCTCTTTACCGTTTTGCGGCAACTGCGCGCAGAAGGCCTTGGCATTGTCATCATCACCCATTTTCTCAATCAGGTTTACGACATCGCCGACCGGGTCACTGTGCTGCGCAACGGCAAACTGGTTGGCACCCGCGAAATTTCCGAATTGCCGCGCGCCGATCTCATCTCGATGATGCTGGGGCGCGAGCTGCTGAGTGTGACCCATGAGCGTAAGGCTCACGACGCTGCGCCCGCGGAAGGCGAAGCTGCGATATGTTTCAAGGATTATGGCAAGCGCGGCAGCGTCGAGCCTTTCGATCTCAATGTGCGTCCTGGCGAAGTTGTCGGCATTGCCGGTCTCTTGGGATCAGGCCGGACCGAAACGGCTTTCCTGCTGTTCGGCATCGACAAGCCGGATGGAGGTAAGGCCACCATTGATGGCAAGACGGTTGAGATCACCTCGCCCGAAGCTGCCATTGAAAATGGCTTCGGCTTTTGTCCGGAAGAGCGCAAGACGGACGGGATTATCGGAGATTTTTCGGTTGCCGACAATATTGCCCTTGCCTTGCAGGCCCGGCAGGGATGGATGCGGCCGCTATCAAAGCGCCAGAAACTGGCATTGACGGAAGGCTTCATCACCTCGCTCGATATCAGACCAGCTGACCCTGAGCGGCCCATCAAGTTTCTATCCGGCGGCAACCAGCAAAAGGCTATTCTGGCACGCTGGCTTGCGACCGCACCTCGGCTCCTCATTCTGGATGAGCCGACACGCGGCATCGATATCGGCGCGCATGCGGAAATTCTGAAAATGATCGAGCGGCTCTGTCTGCAGGGCATGTCCCTCATCGTCATTTCGTCTGAACTGGAAGAGCTGACGGCTGTCGCACACCGGGTGATCGTGCTGTCTGACCGCAAACATGTCGCTGAACTCAAGGGAGGTGACGTGACCGCCGACAACATCATGCAGGCCATTGCCAGTGCGGCTAGGACGGAGGCCGCATAATGAGAAGCATCGCAGCACGCCTGAAGCGACTTGCACCGCAGATCGTTGCCCTTTTCATCATTCTCGCTGCCATAACGGTGATTTCGCCAGGTTTTCTGAACGTGTCGTTTCAGAACGGGCGGCTTTACGGCAGTGTCATCGACATTATGGTTCGAGCTGCACCCGTCGCGCTTCTGACCATTGGGATGACGTTGGTCATCGCAACCAAGGGCATCGACCTCTCCATCGGCGCCGTCATTGCCATCTGTGGCGCAGTCGCGGCAACGCTGATCAGCAGCGGCCAGTCCATTCCGGTCGTCATCGCCGTGTCATTGGCTGTTGGCATCGCTTGCGGCATCTGGAACGGCATTCTGGTTGCCATGCTGGACATACAGCCGATCATCGCCACGCTGATTCTAATGGTGGCCGGGCGCGGCATTGCGCAGCTGATTACCGAAGGTGTGATCCTGACGTTCAACGACGACAGCTTCTCTTCCATCGGCATCGGCGCTTTCGCGGGGATTCCCATGCCGATCATTATCTGGGTGGTGACAGCACTGCTGGTCGGCATTCTCGTGCGAAAAACGGCGCTTGGCTTCCTCATAGAAGCGACCGGCATCAATCGTCGCGCCGCAGCCCTTGCCGGCGTGCGCGCCCGTTTCCTGCTGTTCTTCGTCTATGCCATATCTGGCCTCTGCGCCGCCGTCGCTGGCCTGATCGTCACGGCCGACATCAGAGGTGCGGATGCAAACAATGCTGGCCTGTGGTTGGAGCTCGATGCCATTCTAGCCGTCGTGATTGGCGGAACGTCGCTCAATGGTGGACGCTTCTCCATCACCGCATCGCTGATCGGCGCGCTGATCATCCAGACCATCAACACCGGCATTCTCGTCTCGGGCTTCCCGCCAGAATTCAACCTCATCATCAAGGCCGGCATCATCATCGTCGTTCTGACACTCCAGTCACCGGCCATCGGCACGCTGATCGGCTTTGCAAGATCACGCAAGACGGCAAATCCCGGCACGCCCTCAACCACAGTCAACAATGAAGGAACGGCGCGATGATCCACACCCGCAACCTTCCGCTCCTGACAACGCTCGCGGTTTTCATCGTCGCCTATGTTCTATGCGTGATCCAGTATCCGGCGATGTTCTCCACGCGAGTTGTCGGCAACCTGCTGACTGACAATGCCTTTCTGGGTATCGCAGCTGTTGGCATGACCTTCGTCATACTCTCGGGCGGCATTGATCTGTCGATTGGCTCAGTCATTGCTTTTGCCAGCGTGTTCGTGGCGGTGCTGGTCGGCACATATAATGTGCACCCGCTGGTCGCCTTCGCCGCCGTACTGGTCATCTCCACGATCTTCGGTTGCCTGATGGGCGCGATGATCCGGTTTCTGTCGATACCGCCCTTTGTTGTGACGCTGGCTGGAATGTTTCTGGCGCGTGGGGCCGCCTATCTCATCTCGACACAATCCGTGCCGATTTCACATCCTGTGATCGATGCCATACAGGGCTTCTATTTCCGGGTGCCGGGCGGTGGTCGATTGACGGCACTCGCCATTATCATGCTCATTGTTTTTATCGTTGGCGGCATCGTTGCAAGCCGCACCCGGCTTGGTGCCAATATCTACGCGTTAGGCGGCAATCAGCAATCTGCGGAGCTGATGGGCGTGCCCATCGGCAAGACGATCATCAGCATTTACGCGCTCTCAGGCTTCCTCTCCGGTCTGGCTGGCATTATCTACACGCTCTACACATCCTCGGGCTATTCTTTGGCAACCGTCGGCATGGAGCTGGACGCCATTGCAGCCGTGGTTATCGGTGGCACATTGCTCACCGGCGGCACCGGACTAGTGGCGGGAACGTTTGTCGGCCTTTTGATCCAGGGATTGATCCAGACCTATATTGTTTTTGAAGGTACACTTTCGTCCTGGTGGACGAAAATCGTGATCGGCATACTGTTGTTCATCTTCATCGTGTTGCAACGCGCTATCATCTGGTATTCAAACAGAAGATTATCCGGGGGACATCCGGCATAAGGGAATCGGAGATTTTTTTGGGCCTGCTGGAAACGACAATCACCGGACGAAAGCGACGCAGCAGCCACGCGCATGTCGTGGCTGAGCTTGGCAGCGCCATCGTTTCCGGTCGCATTCCTGAAAACTCGTTGCTGCCAAATGATGCAGAGCTTTCTTTACGCTTTGGTGTTTCCCGCACGGTGCTGCGCGAGACGATGAAAACGCTGGCAGCCAAGAGACTGGTGGAGCCGAAGGCCAAGGTCGGCACGCGCGTTCTGGAAAAATCTAGCTGGAATTTTTTCGATCCTGATGTTCTGGGCTGGCGGTGCGATGCGGGGTTGGACCCGGAATTCATCAATCATCTGGCCGATATCCGGCTGGCGCTGGAACCTGCAGCCGCCGCCGCCGCCGCCCGCCATGCCTCCAGCGAAGACATCGTTTCGCTCTATGCCATTGCGGCACGGTTCGATAACCCGGCCCACAGCCCGGAAACCATTGCGAAGGTCGATCTAGAATTTCACCTTGCCGTCGCCCGCATTTCCGGCAACCCTTTCATGCGGTCTGCCAGTGGCTTGATCGAAGCGGCGCTGGCCATATCGTTCCAATTGTCATCACCCGCCTCGGCGCCAGAGACGATCTCAGAAATCGCCGCAAACCATTTGCGCATCGTCCACGCCATTGCTGCACGCGATGAAACGTCCGCCATTAAGGCCATGAGACACGTGATCGAAGTCGGCAAGGATCGGATAAAGAACGCCATCTGCGAGTGACCACTCTTTCACCATCAGTGAAAGTTACGGCCCTTGACTGTGATATGCGCTTCGCTCTCTTCCGCCATGTCGGATCGCTTTGGCAGGCCCCGGCGGTCTGTTGACGGAATGCCGTGGTGAAACTCATCGCCTCTGCCATGCGGCAGCGGAAACGGCCCTTCCCTTTCGCCAACACTTCTCAGTTCGTTTGAAAGATCGGTAATGCGGTGGGCGACGAGATGAACTACCTCGCCTTCACGCTGGATTTTACCGTAGATACCCACCATTCCGGCTGACAGGATAACGGGACGAAATTTCTCGAAAATCTTGACCCAGACAACTGCGTTGGCAATGCCGGTTTCATCTTCCAGGGTCATGAATATGACGCCCTTGGCGGAGCCCGGTCTTTGGCGGATCAGCACGAGCCCTGCGATTTCCACCCATCGCCCATCCTTCGTTGCGCCCGCTTCAGCACAGGTGGAAATACGCCTTCGGGCCAGATCTTCGCGCAGAAAAGCCATGGGGTGTTGGCGAAGAGTGAGACCTATATGACCGTAATCCTGAACCACTTCGGCACCTGTTGTCATGGGCAGCAAGTGCACCTCCGGTTCGCTCTGTTCTGCAATGACGCTTTTCTGGCTCGCGGCAGCGGCAACGAACAAAGGCAGCGGCTCATCCCGCAACGCCTTGATGGCCCATAATGCTTCCCGGCGAGAAAGCCCCAGTGATGGGAGGAAGGCATCCGCCTCCGCAAGACAGACAAGCGCATCAACCGAAACACCAGCCCTTCGCCATAGATCATCAATCGAGACGAAAGGCCGATCCTCTCGGCAAGCAATGATGCGGCTTGCATGCTTGTTGGACAGGCCTTTGACGAGGCACATTCCCAGCCGAACGGCATTGCGCTCCCGCGCGACCGGCTCTTCCAGCGCACAATCCCAGCGGCTGGTGTTGATGCAGACCGGGCGCACGACAACACCATGATTGCGGGCATCGCGAACCAGTTGGGCAGGCGCGTAGAAGCCCATGGGCTGGGAGTTTAAAAGAGCTACGCAGAAAATATCCGGGTGATGGCATTTCACCCAGGCGGATGCGTAGGCAATCAGCGCGAAAGAGGCTGCGTGGCTTTCCGGGAAGCCGTAGCTGCCGAAGCCCTTGATCTGCTCGAAAAGCCGCTTGGCGAACTCTTCCGGGAAGCCATTGCCGATGAGGCCCTCGACCAACTGCTTTTCGAAGTTGGAAATTGTGCCGACATTCTTGAATGTCGCCATTGCCCTGCGCAACTGGTCGGCCTGATTGGGTGTGAAACCGGCGCAATCAATGGCGAGACGCATCGCGTGCTCCTGAAAGAGCGGAACACCCAGCGTCTTGTGCAAGACCTGCTTGAGCTTGGGGTGCTCGTACACAATCTCCTTGCCCTGCGCTTTCTCCTGCCGCCGCTTCAGATAGGGATGCACCATATTGCCCTGAATGGGACCGGGCCGGACAATGGCAACCTGAATGACGAGATCGTAAAGCACCTGCGGTCGCAAACGCGGCAGCATGGACATCTGCGCCCGGCTTTCAATCTGGAACGTACCGATCGTATCAGCCTTGCAGATCATGGCATAGGTATCAGGATCATTCTGCGGGACAGTGACGAGCTCATACCGCTGACCCTTCCGCTCCTCCAGCATATCGAAAGCCCGTCGCATGCAGGACAGCATGCCCAGCGCAAGACAATCCATTTTCATGAAATCGACGACTTCGATGTCGTCCTTGTCCCATTCGATGATGCGGCGATCAGCCATGGCTGCGGGAAATATGGGCACGAGTTCGTCCAGCCGGTCATGCGTCAGCACAAAGCCACCCGGATGCTGGCTGTGATGGCGCGGCGTGCCGATCAATTGCCTTGCCAGATCGAAGGCAAGCTTTACGCGGCGATCATTGAGGTTGATGTTGAGATCCTTGGCTTCTCCTTCGCCCACCCCTTCTGTCCACCACCAGATTTGCGAGGACATGAGCTTGGTCAGATCTTCAGGCAGGCCTAAAACCTTGCCAACATCGCGGATGGCGCCCTTGCCGCGGTAACGACTGATAACGGAACACAACGCCGCCTTGTCATGCCCGTAATGACTGTAGATCCACTGGATAATCTCCTCGCGCCTTTGATGCTCGAAATCCACATCAATATCAGGCGGTTCATCGCGATCTTCAGAAACGAACCGCTCGAACAGAAGGTCGCTTTCCTTGGGATCGATGGCCGTGATACCGAGAACAAAACAAACGGCCGAATTGGCAGCGGAACCACGCCCCTGACAAAGGATCTTCATCTTCCGCGCCTGACGGACAATGGAATTGACGGTGAGAAAATAAGGCGCGTATTTTTTCTTGGCGATGACGGCCAATTCGTGCCTGAGCGTCTTTTCCACCTTCGCAGGCAAGCCGTCTGGATAGCGGTTTGGAACTGCGCCCCAAACCGCTTTCTCAAGGGCTTGCTGGGCACTCAATCCCGGCTCATTGCTCTCTTCGGGATATTGATATTGCAATTCCTTGAGCGAAAATCGGCAGCGGCGCATGATATCCAGCGTACGTTTCAAGGCTCCCGGATAGGCAGAAAATAAGCGGTGCATTTCCTGTGGCGGCTTCAGATAGCGGTCGGCATGCCGTTCCCGCCTGAAACCGGCATCATCAATGGTGCAATTGTGGCGAATGCAGGTGACGACATCCTGCAACATGCGCCGCTCCGGCTCATGAAACAGCACATCATTGGTCACCACAGTCGCAACACCAACCTGTTCCGCCATCCGCGAGAGATCATGCAGCCGCACATGATCGTTCGGTCTGCGGCGCAGGCTCATCGCCACATAGGCACGATCTGCGAAATCCGCCTTGAGACGCCTCAGCCTTATGGACAAGGCTTCATCCACGCCATCGGGCAACAGGATCACCAGCAACCCATCACCAAAGGCCACCAGATCACTCCATTGCAGATCACATTTTCCCTTGGGTGCATGTCGTTTTCCGTGGGTCAGCAGACGACACAACCGACCATAGGCGGCACGGTCTGTTGGATAGACGAGCACGGAAACATCATCGGCAAGATCAAGCCTACACCCGATAACAAGCCGGATGCCGGTCTTTTCAGCCGCCTGGAATGCACGCGGTATGCCCGTCAGTGTGTTGCGATCCACAATACCAAGCGCTTCAATGCCGAGCGCCTTGGCCTGCGCAAACAAATCCTCGCAGGAACTGACCCCACGCAGGAAAGAAAAATGGGTCGTGACCTGAAGCTCGGCATAGCGGGGCTCGATACTCATCCGAACATCCCGTGCAGAAACCAGCCTTGCGACCCCGTATTGGCATGTTCACCATCGCCAGAGCGGAAAATCCAGAACCGCTCCCCGTTCTCATCCTCCACAATGAAATAGTCACGAACGGCCGCCTGCTCACGCTCGCGTTTCCACCATTCGCCAAAGACGCGCTCCGGCCCATCGGCGCGCTTTACCAGACGCCGAACGCCGCGCCATGTGAAGCTTTTGGGCGGATGATCCGGCAGCAGAGCCATCGTCTGGATGGGCTCGGGACGACCGAGGAGGCGCACAGGGCGCGGCCATTGATCGGGCCAGCCGAGCATATCGTCAGCCGATTGCGCAGCAACCATCTGAACGGAGCGCTCCGGCACATCGCTGGCGACAGCTGCATAGCGGTAGACCTTGTGGCCACGGTTGATGATGACATCAACGGTTTCACCAATATCGCCTCTGACATCCTCCAGAAGCGTGGAGCGCGTTTGCCCGACGACCAGAGGCTCCGCATGGGTCGCAGTCAGGATCATTTTCTCGATGCCGAAGCCCGGATTGATCGTATCGATCCTGTCCGTCAACAGGCGAGACAGTTGCTTGATATCGCGCACGGGTCTGGATGTGCCGGCCCGGATAGCCTGCACGCCACTATCAACACGGTGAAAGACGAGATCAACACGCCGTGCACCAAGGCCACGCTTTTCGAGTTCAAGACAGAGCTGCCGGACAAGCTTATCGGCGTAGCGTGCAATGGTTTCGGCAGCGCCGATGGGTTCGGCAAAGAAACGCTGCGTCTCCACAAGCTCCGGCACGCGGATCGGCTCGATCGGCTCGGACAAAAGCCCATAGGCCTGATCCAGCCTGCGACCAACCTGTGGCCCGAAACGCAGTGTCACCGGCGCTCGCGCCGTTGCCATCAACTCTCCGATACGTCGAAAGCCGAGAACTTTCAGATCTGCCACGGTTCTTGGCTCAAGCCGAAGGGCTGCCAATGGCAAGTTTTCCAGCGCGGCTGAGGCACCCGCTTGCGCAACGATGGTGGCCTCGTCTTTTCCGAAACGGGCAAGTGCATGTGCCACCCCCCAGCTATCGGCAATAGCCGCACGCGCCTTGAAGCCAAGCCCGTGCAGACGGTTGATCATGCCCGTTATCATCATCAGTTCATTGCCATGCAGATGATCGGCACCCGTTGTATCCAGCACCAGCCCGTCTGGCGGGTCGGGTGCTACGATGGGCGCATAAACGCGCAGAAACCAGAATGCGAGATCGCGAAGCGCCCTAAGATCATCGCCCGCTTGTAGATCTTCAACGATCAGCCCGGGCAAAATGGCTTGAGCCTTGCTGACGGGCATGCCGAGCCGCAGGCCCACAGCCATTGCGGCAGCATCCTGCGCTGCGATGACACGGCGGCTGCCTTGGCGTGCAATCATGACGACCGGTTGGTCAACCGGTGGCGCTTTGTTGCCAAGCGCCTTGCGATAGCGATCCGTCGACCATGTTGGCAGGTAGAGCGAGACGACCCTTTGCATCACAGGCTTCCACTTCAAATGTTGCACATTCGCCGCCACGGCACCGCAAAAGCTCCAGAAACCAGCGCGCCCGCCCAACCCCCTGCACAGGCAGCGGCGTAGAAGGACGCACGGAAATTCTCCATCGCGTCACGGCGGCCGTCGGCTGACCGAATTCGGCAGCACCGGACAAATGACGCCAACGGCGAATGGCAAGACCGACGACACCGGAACTTTCTGCCACCAGTTGCAGCCGACGGGACATATTCATCGGCAGTCTCGATACCTCACCGATAACAGCACCAAAACCGTTGCAGCGCAGACCTTCCTCAAAACAATCCAGCACACCTTTTTCATCACGGCACTCCACTATGATCAGACGGTTTTGCGAGAGACCGGCCTGCGTCAATGCGGGCATGAAAAGATCAGGCCGGGTTACGCACCAGAGAATTTTACCCGTCACACGCGCCGCAATTCCTGCCGAAAACAAAGCGGATGCCGCCCCATCAACAGCACCATTGCCGCCTCCGCTCACCTCGTGCAGACTTCCCATTTTCAAGCCTCCACCGGGCAGATGGTTGTCTATGGAAGGAATTCCGAATGGCAGATTATCATGCTGGCGCGTCGGGCCTTGCGTGATCCGCTCAAGCCTTTCCCGCAATTCTTCCACAACAAGTTGTTCGGCGCGTTTATGCATGACTGAGAACTCTTCAAAAGCATTTCACGCTAAAAGATTACTTGTTCACTTTTTGTTCCTTTTCCAAAAAAGAGTCAAGAAGAGTCTCATATGGCTTGTGGACAAGATGAAGAATGTATTGGGAGCTACCGCTTCAGGCCTGCCGCATCACGAAATCGGCCGCATGACCACACGGGACAAGACCGTGCTGCTAATGTCTAAGCGCTTCGGCAATGTCAGCTTGCCTGCGGCATAGTAAAGCAGGAATGAACCGATCTGGTAGGCGAAGATGATGTCGATTTCCACGAAGGAGCGCACGACGAAAAGCGCGCAAAGCGCAAACAGGATCAGCCCTTGTTGGTCTTGTCTTTTTATCAGAATGGAACGTAGATGCCCGATCAGGGTGCCGTAGAGGACGATGACAAGCAGCAACAGGCCTACAAAACCATTTTCCACGGTCGTTTCGATATAGGTATTGTGAAAATGGAAGCCACTTCGCGTGGTGATGAAGAAGTCGTTCCATAGGCGCTCGGCATCAAAAAAGCCCATGACCCAGAAACCTTGATAGCCCACACCCAGTATGGGTGACGCCTTGGCCGCTTCTATGCCTTGCTGCCAGAGGTAAGTCCGCCCTGTCAGCGTCGAATCCTTGCCGAAAATTCCAAGGATTGCATCGAGCAGACCGAATTGAAGGGCTGCCACGACAAACAGGCCTCCCACACCCACAAGCGCAAGGAAAATCATCTTTCGGTTGGCTGGTGACAGCATTCCCATCGGCAGGAAACCAATGACCAGGGCAACCACAGCGGCGGTGGTGATAACAGACGTTGCCGATTGCGACGCAAGCAAACAGTAGGCTGATATCAGTCCTGCGAAACCGGCAATGCCAAGCCAGAGAATGTCGCGCTGCCGCAACACAAGCACAGAGCATGCGGCAAAGATGACACCCAGCGATGCGTAAAAGCCCAACTGGTTCTTGGAGGAGAAAGCCCCCACAAAGCTGAACGTGCCATCCAGAGCATCAAACAGGTAGATACCGAACAGCAGAGAATAAAGAAGCACGACGATGATGCCGATCAAGGCACCTCGTGTGAGCGTCGTTATGGATATCACGCGCATGGCGATGAGTGCGCAGATGATATGCGTCATGTATTGGATTGATGCACGCAGCGTGACCGACATGGCGTCCGACCAGAAACTGGAAAGAATCGCCAGAACGCCAAAGCCGAAAATCCACCAGTAGCGGGTATAGTTGCCCAGCACACGGCGATAATCAACGACGATCAATGGTAGCCATACGCCGTAATAGGCGAGCACGGACACCATTCCGAATTTTGAGGAATAGGCGAAGACGAAGAACGACAGCGCGATAGCCGCCGTTCCGTAAAGGCCATTTTTATCCGGGTCGATCAGGGCCGATTTGGCAATCCGCATGCGGGCCTCACTGCATCAGAACGTCTGATGAGACCTTTATCACATCGCCAGGCTGAACCGTTGTCGTTTCGTCAGCCTTGATTTCCTTGGACTGACCGTCTTCCTCACGAACAATGATGTAGGTGATGGATGCGGATTTGCCCGATGGGTCGAAGCGAATGGCTTCAGCTGACTGCGCCAATGCCTCGGACATCAACTCACGGCTTGTGCCCAGCTGAAGGTTGAGTTTCTGCAATTCAGCCTCGGTATCCTGCAGTTCCTTGGAACGTTGTGCGACCCAGTCGTTGCGCAGGTTGATCTCGTCCTGCATGGCCTTGTTGATATCCTGCTTGGCGCGCAGCGTGGATGTGTCGATATCGAGAAGTGTCGACTCCACGTCAGCGGAGCGTTCTTCCGCCGAAATCCGCCGCTGAGCAAGGGCAAGCCCCTGCTCGTTAAGGCGATTTACTTTTTCGCGGTCTTCATTGGCCAGCTGAAGTTGGCGATTCTGGGTCTCGGCCTTCTTTTGCAGTGACTCCACCTCTGTTTCCAGAAGCTGCCTGAGATCGGTCAAAGCCTTCAGCTGAAGCGTGTAGCGCTCGCTTCGCGACTTCATGAGCGCGTTTTCACTCTCAAGCAGAGCGTCAATATTCAGGATTTTTTCAAGCGCGGGCGTCTTGGCTATTTCCGTATCGCCCCGAACCTCTGCCTGAAGCCGCGCCTGCCTTGCCAGAAGGCGACCGCGCTGGTCATCATAGACAGCGGCATCACCGCGAGCGTTGATGAAATCGCGAGCGAAACGCTGTCCCGCTTCGGAGCGGCGCAAACCACCCGAAAGGCTGACAGCCTTCAAAACGGTCAAATTGGGTGCATATGGATATTCGCCGGGCGTCTCAATGTCACCGGTCATGAAGACCGGGCGGAACTGGGCAATTTCCACCGATGCGGAAGGCAGATTGCGAAGCGCGAACTTGGCTTGCAACTGTGCACCGATCTGCTCACCAACCTCATCGATGGTCTTTCCTGCTACATCAAGCCGACCGATGAAAGGCAGGGAGAGAGACCCGGAAGCACCAACGGAATAATCACCGTTTATGACATCCCAATTTCGGATGGTGCCATCGGCAGGCTGCCACTCCGCAACACGGATGCGCAGCTTATCGGCAGTGCCGAGCCGGTACTGATTGTCCTGTGCGAGGGCGTGGAGGGGGCTTGAGGCGAGCAAAGTTCCAGCCACAAGAAGCGTGGCAACCTTGCGCAACGCACCATTAAGGCAAAATTCGGCGGCAGTGCCAACCATACTATACTCCATTGAAACGACCGCTGAGAGCGACCGGGTCACGACCAGCGTTGAAGCTGGTCGTAAATGCCACCGTTAGATGGCCGCAATATTATCGTGCTGCAAAACGCAAGAATACGAAATTGGTTCAATAGCTACCGCGTGACATGCACACGGCGGGAATTGTTTTAAAGATAATCGAAACATCCTGCATCATCGACCAAGTGCGTACGTATTGCGTATCGAAATCGACGCGCTCTTTGTAGGAAACATCGTTGCGACCACTGATCTGCCACAGACCTGTCAAACCTGGACGGGTGCTGAGATAATAGGAAGCAGCACCTTCGTAATAGTTGAGCTCTTCATCGACCACAGGACGTGGACCAACGACACTCATCTCGCCTTTGATGATGTTGATGAGCTGCGGAAGCTCATCAAGGCTCAGCTTGCGCAGAACATTGCCGATTGCGGTGACACGCGGATCGTTCTTCAACTTACGCGTTGCCTTCCATTCCTCTGCGGCTTCCGGATTGGCGGCGAGGTACTGTCGCAGAACCTCATCGCCGTTCGTCACCATGGTGCGGAATTTCAGGCAATGGAACATGCGTCCATTATGTCCAACGCGGCGGTGGCCATAAAAGGCAGGGCCGCGGTCAGTAAATTTCACCATAGCCATGATCATGAGGAAGATCGGGCTGAGGATGAGGATTGCTAGCAGGGCTGACGAAACGTCAAAGCTGCGTTTAGCGATTCCTCCGATCGGAAAGCTCAGATCAAACTCATCTGAACCACTAAGCGGCGAAACAGCCGATCGAGTCGCGGACTTCATAGAGAGGACTCCATTTATGTTTGCGATTGGTCGGTACCCGTTGGGCGCGTCATTTCAAGTTGGATCATCCAGCAAGGCTGTGACCAGAATTTGGTGCTTTTGAATTTTTTATGGGGCACCCCGCCTTAGTTCCCGGTTGCCGCCTCCCCACAAATACTCACAAAAGATCAGTCTTTAATATTAAAACACGCGATATCAACAAACAGATTGCCATCGGCTTGAACGATCTCCGCAACGGCAAAGTCGACTTATGTATTACTTGCATAGATAGAGTTGATTTATGCTTATAGCTTGCTCAAAACCGGCGAAAATCGGGAGGCAAGCTGGTCCAAAACAACGATTTTCAAGGTGAAAGTGCTATTGTGCAGCGCAATAAAATTGCGGCGACGCACACTCAAAAAGACATGCAATGTTCGAAAATTCGTAAAGAAAAATTCATCTCGTTTGCAAAAACTCGCAAAAGTCGTGAAAAATAGACGCAATCGTGACCCAAAAAAGGCAAAATTGTGGCAAATTCATTTTGCCAAGCTGTCAATTATGTTCGGCGAGTTCTCATATTCTTATTTAATCGATTGAGCGGGTGAATTTTGCGTGATTCCGGTATTTTATGACGCGCCGCTCACCACACGCATGGCGGCCCTCTGAACAAGACAAAAAAAGAGCCGTCATTTTCATGACGGCTCTCGCAGAAAAAAGGGATTAGGCGGCGCGGCGGTCGTGTCGGCCTTCCTCGACCTCCTCAACAATCTTCGCAACAAATGCTGGAAGGTCATCAGGCGACCGCGAGGTGATGATGCCCTTGTCTGTTACGACTTCTGCATCTTTCCAGATGCCACCGGCATTTTTCACGTCCGTCTTGATCGACCCGTAGGATGTCAGTTCAAGACCTTTGACGGCGTCCGCCTCAACCAGCAGCCATGGTGCGTGGCAGATGGCGGCGACAACCTTGCCGGACTTTACGAATTCACGCACAACACGCATCGCCGATTCATCCGTGCGCAACACATCCGGGTTGATCTGGCCGCCGGGGAGTACCAGCGCGTCAAAGTCATCGACCCGCACGTCTTTCGCCAAAAGATCAACCTTAATGGCGTCACCCCAGTCTTTCTCATCCCAGCTCTTGATTTCGCCGTTCTCGATGGACGCGATCTTTACGTCCGCGCCTTTACGCTTCAGTTCTTCGTAGGGAACGCGAAGTTCAGAGCGTTCATAACCGTCTGTTGCGAGAATCACAATTTTAGCAGCGTTGATAGCTGTCATGGTTGTCTCCTTAAAATGTGTTGATAGAGGCTAGGCCTCAGTTTTCCTCGTCGGAATTGACCGACGGCAGGAAGAACTCGACATCGTCGCGGCGCGACTTTTCGAGCACTTCGATCTTTTCCTGCCAGAAGCGCTCTGCCTCTTCAGGTTCTCCGTCATATTGACGGACGAAGGTTTTATTATCGTCTATCATCACCTGACGGGTTCCGCCGAGGAGCATGTATTCTTCCGCAAGCTTTCGCGTTTCGGTCTTTTCCATAACGTCCCCACTGGCTGGAGTTTCAGGTGTGGAGAGCACCGGATGGGATAGAAGCTCGTCTGCCATTTCGTCGGCCACCAGAAGAAAACGGAAAAATCCTGGTGTTCTTCGCTACCATCATGTCCGTTTGACACGGTGTCTCTCCTGCCAAGTGAACGTCACCCTGGAGGAATAGTTCCTTAAATTTCATTTGGAAAAATATGGAACGCTCAAGCGCCGAGAACCTGAACCTGACCCAGAAGCCTATCGGCTATTTGCAACGCGGTGCCGGTGGCAACAACCATTTGAGGAAGCAACAGCCATTCCAGCATCCATGCGCTACCTGACCGTTCCTGCTCATGCACCATGGATTGATGCAGCGCCGATATCTGGACAGCGTTGAAACGGGCAAGCGTGACAAGTGTTTCAGCGAGAACGGGGTTTTGCTTGTGCGGCATGGCCGACGACCCCCCGCCGCCCGACAGGCGGATTTCTTGTCCCGACTGGGCAAGAAGCGCGACATCCTGGCCAATTTTGCCAAGCGAGCCCGTTATGAGTGACAGTATATTGCCAAATTCCACAATGCCATCGCGTTGACTATGCCACTGTGGCGTATCGGCCAGCTCAAGCCGCCGCGCCAGTTCGGCACGGACCTCAGCACCTTTGGCACCAAATTTTTCCAGCGAACCCGCAGCGCCGCCAAATTGCAGGCAGAAGCCGGTTTGGCCGAAACTGGCAAGCCGTCCATGGTGGCGAATGAGTGGATGCCGCCAGCTCGCCAGCCGATCCTCAACAGTAATCGGAATGGCCGCCTGCATGCGTGTGTGCCCCATCAGGGCCTTTGAGCCATCGCGTGCGCCAACATTTTCCAGCCCTGCAATGCAGCCAGAGAGCCGGCGCTGAAGGATCTCTGCGGCAACCTTGAGCCGAAGCATCAGACTTGTATCGATCACGTCCTGGCTGGTGGCACCAAAATGCACGCTGGCAGTTGCGTCTGCTCCAACCGCCGCCCGCAATTGCCGAACCAGTTCAGGAATGACAACGCCGTCCTTTGAGACCCCGTCCCGCAATGCGCCGTAATCAATCGAGACAGTTGCGATGGCGCCAACAATGCGTGCCGCATGTGGCTCTGGAATAAACCCGACCGCCGCTTCCGCCTCAGCCAACGCCATTTCAAACCGAAGCATTGCCTGCACATCCGCCTCCGCGCCAAAGAGCGCGGAGATTTCAGCATCACCAAAAAGGCCACCCAGAAACGGATGTTCGAAGGGGGACAGGCTCATTTTCACCTCAGATGTCGAAGAAGACCGTTTCGCGTTCACCCTGAAGATGGATGTCGAACCGGTATACGTTCCCCTCCTCTTTCCTGGCAATTAATGTTGCAAGGCGCGACTTATGTTCAACGCGGGCAAGAACAGGATCTGCAGCATTCGCATCCACCTCTTCAGGGAAGTACATGCGCGTGTGCAGTCCGATATTGATACCACGTGCAACGATCCAGAATGTGATATGCGGTGCCATGGGGCGACCATCGTTAAAAGGCACCTTGCCAGGCTTGATGGTTTCAAACGTAAACTCACCCGTGTCCATATCTCCGGGCGAACGACCCCAGCCTGTAAAATTCGGGTCTGCCGTGCCGCGTGTTTCGCTTGGACTGTTGTAAAGCCCCGCGGCATCGGCCTGCCACATCTCGATCAGGGCATCTTTGAGCGCATTGCCGCCGCCATCATAGACGGTGCCACGGATGGTGATGCGCTCCCCTTTGGCACGGTCGTTATAAAGCGCGCCGGAGCCGAGATCTTTTGGGAAAACCCCCTCGATGCCCACGAAATTGGGCGTGCAACCGATATGGACGTAAGGCCCGGCGGTCTGCGAGGCGCTTTCCTTAAAGTAATGAAGCGGCTGAACCATCTCAATTGCCTTCCATGCGGTTTTCAAACAGGGTGGAGCGACGCCCGCGCAGCACGATATCGAACTTGTAGGCACGCATATCCATGGGGATTGCAGATGACATGTCGAGTGCCGCAACAAGGCCTTCGATAGCGGCCTTGTCTGGAATCGTTTTCACGATTGGACATTGCCAGATCATCGGGTCGCCTTCGAAATACATTTGCGTGATGAGGCGCTGCGAAAAGCCGTGACCGAAAACCGAGAAGTGAATATGCGCCGGACGCCAGTCATTGACGCCGTTCGGCCAGGGATAGGCTCCAGGCTGAATTGTCTTGAACCAGTAATAACCATCCGCATCGGTGATGGTACGACCAACACCGCCGAAATTGGGATCGACTGCGGCGAGATATGACTCTTTCTTATGGCGATACCGACCGCCGGCATTGGCCTGCCAGAACTCCACCAATGCGCCTTCGACGCCCTTGCCACGCTCATCGATCACCCGACCATGCACCAGAATGCGCGGCCCGATGGGCATTTCGCCCGGACGCGCATAGTTGAGAATGAGGTCATTATCCAGCGGATTGAGCATACCATGCCCGAAGACGGGACCGGTGATCTCGCTCTTGGTACCTTCCAGTGAAATCAGTGCACGCTGAGGCGAGCGCAGAACGGATGTCTTGTAACCCGGCGCAAATGCGGGCGGATGAATGCTGCGATCTCTGGCGAAAAAGGGGCCGGTTTCCGGTGGCTTGTTGGTCATTTCGTCTCCTCCTCACGTACGGACGCGGCCTGCATTTCGGCAAGGGCGCCCTTGGCAATTTTAAACGCATGATTGGCTGCGGGCACGCCTGCGTAAATCGCGACATGCATCAAGGCCTCGCGAATATCCTCCTGCGTCGCACCTGTGTTGGCAGTGGCGCGCACATGCATGGCGACCTCTTCATCATGCCCAAGCGCTGCCAGCAAGGCGATGGTCACCATGGAACGCTCACGTTTCGTCCAATGGGTACCGGACCAGACATTGCCCCAGGCAGATTCCGTTATCAGCCGCTGAAAAGGCTCATCAAACGGCGTCGCGGCCTTCTGCGCTCGGTCGACATGGGCATCACCCAACACGCTGCGGCGCGTCTTCATTCCATCGTCGAACCTGTTTGTCTTATCCGCGTCTGCCATGGTCAAACCTCCGGCAAGGATTTAAAGAAAGCATCGACAGCGCTGGAATAGGCCTGCGGCTGCTCGATGCACGGTATATGCCCGCAGTTTTCAATGATGGTGACCTGACTGCCGGGCACCAGCGCGGAAAGCGCACGAACGAGCTCCGGCGGTGTGGAGGCATCCCCGTCCCCCGCCACGCAAAGCGTGGGAACCGCGATGGTTTTTGCCACATCGGTGAAGTCACAATCTCTGATGGCGGCACATGTGGCGGCATAGCCATGCCGGTCCTGCCGCACGAGCATGGTGCGCGCGCCGAGAAACTCGGCATTGTCTTCCCGCCGAAATGCGGGCGTGAACCAACGTTCCATTACGCCATCAGCAAGCGGTGCAATACCATCGCGATGGATGTGCGCGATGCGGTCGTTCCACATGTCGGCACTGCCAATCTTGTGGGCCGTGTTGCTGAGCACAAGGGCGCGGACGAGATCGGGACGCCGCGCATAAAGACCCTGCGCAATCAGGCCACCGACAGAAAGACCCCAGATGATGGCCCTATCGACAGAGAGATGATCCAGCAGTGCGATGACATCATCGACGTGATCATCGATGGAATAGGGCGTGGAGCCAAGATCGGACAGGCCGTGGCCGCGTTTGTCATGGCGGATATAAGCATATTGATCGCCAAGTTTGTCCATAACATCGTGCCAGATCCGAAAATCCGTACCAAGCGAGTTAATGAAGACGATTACCGGCCGGCTCTGGCCCAATCCCTGAGCGCGATAATGAATCGCACCGCTTTCCGACAACAAAAACTGCATGGCTAGGTTCCTCCTGATCGGACATTGCAAGATCCGAACGGTTAAGTAAAATGAGTTTATTGGCAGCAATCATAACCGACAGATTATAATTCATGATCGATGCACGCTTGAAGTTTCGGCATATCCGAACGTTTGTGGAGATAGCACGCCAGAAAAGCGTCGGGCGGGCTGCGGCCATTCTCAGCGTCAGCCAGCCAGCGATCACAAAAACTGTTCGTGAACTGGAAGAGGTTCTTGGCGTCTCCCTTTTCGAGCGCGATGGCCGGGGCATCAAGCTCAGCCGATCTGGCGAAATTTTTCTCAAACATGCTGGCGCAACGGTGACCGCGCTGCGGCAGGCGGTCGATTCCGTTTCACCCGAGGCCGCAAAGATCGGCACACCATTGAGGATCGGAGCGCTGCCAACCGTATCCGTCAGCATCATGCCTGAGGCGATGGTCAGCTTTTTGAAAGAAAGCACCGGCAGCACCGTTAAAATTGTGACCGGCGAAAACGCTGTCCTGCTGGAGCAACTCCGCCTTGGCGATCTTGATCTCGTCGTCGGGCGTCTTGCCGCACCTGAGAAGATGACCGGATTTTCATTCGAGCATCTTTATTCGGAAAAAGTGCGCTTTGCGGTACGATCAGGTCATCCCCTATTGGTGGACAATGCAAACATTTTCGAAAAGCTCCATGAGTTTCCGATACTAACCCCCACCCGAAATTCGGTGATCGGCCCCATCGTTGACCAGTTCTTGCTGGCCCACGGCGTTGCGGCTTTACCAACCAGAATTGAAACGGTTTCCGACGCGTTCGGCCGCGCCTTCCTTCGCGCGACAGACGCCATCTGGATTATCTCGGAAGGTGTGGTGGCCGCCGACATTGCCGACGGCACCATTGCTGCGCTGCCACTGGATACGGCTGACACGAGCGGCCCGGTTGGATTGACCATCCGCGCCGACACGCAACCGTCCCTGCCACTCGCTCTCTTGATGCAGACTATCCGTGAAGCGGCGGCGGCTTTGATATCGGCACGCTCTTAATAGGGCAGGCCAACGTAGTTTTCGGCGAGCGAGGTGGACGCTGCACGCGACTGGACGAGATAATCCAATTCGGCTTCCTGAATCTTCTGACCGAAATCGCCAGAATCAGGGAAGCGGTGCATGATGCTCGTCATCCACCAGGAGAAACGAACTGCCTTCCATACTCTCGACAAGGCACGCGCCGAATAGCCATCAATTCCCGCTTCGGAGCGTTCATTGTAATATTCGATCAGAGCCTCGCTCAGATAATGCACATCGCTTGCTGCGAGGTTGAGACCCTTGGCGCCCGTCGGCGGCACAATGTGGGCGGCGTCCCCGGCCAGAAACATGCGCCCGAAGCGCATGGGTTCGGCCACGAAGGAACGCAGCGGCGCGATCGATTTTTCGAACGACGCAGCGGTTATCAGGGCCTCTGCATGTTGCGTGGGCAACCGGTTTTTCAACTCAGCCCAGAAACGATCGTCGCTCCAGTTTTCGACCTTATCGTCCAGAGAGCACTGGATATAATGGCGGCTGCGGGTTGGAGACCGCATGGAGCACAGCGCAAATCCGCGCGGATGGTTTGCATAGATCAATTCGTGATTGACGGGCGGCGCGTCCACGAGAATGCCAAGCCATCCGAAAGGATAGATCCGCTCGAATTCCTGTATGGCACCTTTCGGAACAGCCTTGCGGCTTACCCCGTGGAAGCCGTCGCATCCAGCAATGAAATCACAGTCAATACGGTGGGTTACCCCATCCTTTTCATAGGTGACATAGGATTTTGCGCTGTCGAAGTCATGTGGCTCCACATTGGCAGCCTCATAGATCGTTTGCGCGCCGGATTTCTCCCGCGCATCCATCAGATCATGCGTGACTTCCGTCTGGCCATAGACCATGACCCGCTTGCCGCCCGTCAGGTCGTGCAGATCGATGCGATGATCGCGACCATCAAACGCCAGCGAAAAACCATCATGCGGCAGGCCCTCGGCATGAAGCCGCGTCGCTACCCCGACCTTTTCCAACAGATGAACCGTGCCTTCTTCAAGCACGCCCGCACGGACGCGGCTCAGAATGTAATCCTTGCCGGCACGGTCCAGAATGACGTTGGCGATGCCCGCACCAGACAGTATTTGCCCGAGTAGCAGTCCGGCTGGACCGGAACCTATAATGACGACCTGTGTGCGCATTGCTTCCTCCCACTTGATTGCCTACCCCGAAACTGCGGCTTCAAAGCCTCTCGATCAATGGACATTTCAGATCAAGCATTGCACTATTCGACCATTACGGACTACGGGCCTGTTTCGATGACACGACAGATACACGACCAGCTTTATGGTGAAGCGACCGCGCAACAGGCGCCGTTTCGCTTCCATTGCGAAACGCTTTTTTCGCGCAGCAGCCTGCATCGGTTCGAAATCGACCTGCACCGGCATGAGAGTTTCTTGCAGATTCTTTGCGTTTCCGGGGGAGAGGGCGACGCCACGTTGAATGGCGACGTTGTCGCCATCAAGCCACCCTCCATCGTCATCGTCCCGCCAGGCTTCGAACACGGCTTTCGTTTTTCGCGTGATATTGCGGGCATCATTATCACGCTTATTCCAACGGCGCTTTCACCGTCAGCGCAGGCGGCGGCACGGCAGTATCTGGCGCGGCCCTCTCTGCTGTCGCTCACCGGCAACTCGCAACAGCAGAGGATCATAGACTGCTGCGATTTGATCTGGGGGGAATTTTCCAGCGGCCACCCAGCACGGCATGCAATGATGGAGGGGCTGATCACGACGCTGATCGTCCACCTGTCACGCGGGGTACAATTGAGTTTTCAAGGCGGGGAAACGGACAAGAATAGTAGTCGCCTGGATCTTTTGCTCAGCCTGATCGCCCGTCACGTTCGCGAACATAAGGACGCCCAGTTTTATGCCGAGAAACTTGGCCTATCCCAGACCCATCTGAACCGCCTTTTGCGACAGCAATTCGGAGTGAGCCTTCAGAGACTGATCGCCCAACGGCAATTGGATATTGCCAAGCAGGAATTGCTGTTCACGGTCTCGACGGTGCAGATGGTCGCCATTGGCCTTGGCTTCAGCGACCCCGCCTATTTCTCTCGTTTTTTCCTGCGGGAAACCGGCATGACGCCACGAGCCTGGAGACTTGCAGAACAGTATTCCCTTTCGAATGGCGCAGGATCGGTGGATCAGGCCAGCATTCTGGCCAATTCGGACTGAACGCTCAGCAGCGCAGGCAGATAACGCTCCACAAGGTCTTCCATCGACGCCGCCGATGCCGGCAGCCCCACATTCAGCGCCGCCACCGTCTGCCCCCTGACATTGTTGACCGGGACCGCAATCGAGCGCAAGCCCAGTTCCACCTCCTGGTCGATCAGCGCATAACCGCGTTGACGGGTCGCCACCAGTTCATCCATCAAGGCTTCGATTTCGATCAGTGTCAGCGCCGTTCTGGCTCGCCGGTCCGATTTCTCCAGGACGGCTCTTTGTTCCTCACGATCCAGTGCCGCCAGCAAGACGCGCCCCATGGACGTGCAGTAAGCTGGCAATCGTGAACCGGGCATGAGCGAAATGGACATGACGCTGCGCTGCGCTGCCCGGGCGACATAGACAATTTCTGTCTCATCCAAAATGGAAACAGAGGTGCTTTGGCCGATGGCTTCGGACAATTTGTCCAGAACCGGCTGAACGATGCGTGGCAGGGGCATGGTTGCAAGACAGCCGGTACCAAGCCGCAAGACCTTGGGTGTGACCGTGAAATATTTGCCGTCATAAGCAGCATAACCCAGCTCAGCCAATGTCAGCAGGCAGCGTCGGGTCGTGGCACGGTCCAGATCCGCAGCATCGGCCGCCTGGGAAATCGACAGGCGCGGCTGCTCAACCCTGAAGGCCTCAAGAACACGAAGGCCCTTTGCAAGCCCACTCATCAGGTCTCTTTCATTGGCCATGGCGACGATCCATTTGTGCGATATACGAACAAAAATCATATAACGCACAAACCATTTGCGGTCGAGGACATTTCGGTCTTACCTGCTCAAAAGCCAAAACTGGTTTCAAAGCTGTTCGGGAGGATTTTTATGGACAAGACCATCAGGAGCGCAGCCGATGCGGTGTCTGGTATTGGCGACGGCGCGACGGTGATGATCGGCGGATTTGGCGGGTCTGGTGCACCCATCGAGTTGATCCACGCTCTGATCGACAAGGGACCCAAAAACCTGACTGTCATTAACAACAACGCCGGAAATGGACGGATCGGCATTGCAGCGATGATCGATGCGGGCATGGTCCGCAAGATGATCTGCTCTTTTCCCCGCTCCTCTGATCCGCGGGCATTCACAGACAGATATCTGGCTGGAGAAATCGAGCTTGAACTCGTGCCGCAAGGCACACTTGCCGAACGCATTCGTGCCGCAGGGGCTGGCATTCCGGCATTCTACACCCCCACTGGCTACGGCACCGAACTGGCGAATGGCAAGCCTATAGCCGAGTTCGATGGACGCCATTATGTGCAGGAACGCTGGTTGAAAGCAGATTTTGCCATCGTAAAGGCTCACATCGGCGATACCCACGGCAACCTCACCTACTCCAAGGCTGGCCGCAACTTCAATCCATTGATGTGCATGGCGGCAAAGACGACGATCGCACAGGTATCAAAACTGGTGACTGCCGGAGGCATTGACCCCGAGCATGTGGTAACGCCCGGAATATTTGTCGATGGCGTCGTACAGATTGAGAACCCTCAACAGGAAGAAATTCTGATCCGTGCAGGAGCGTCCTACGCATGACCGAAACTCAACCCCTCAACACATTCGAAGACATCAAGCTTTCCAACGCACAGATCGCATGGCGTGCCGCGCAAGACATTGCCGATGGCGCCTATGTCAATCTGGGCATTGGCTTTCCTGAAATGGTGGCGGGCTACCAACCGCCCGGAAGAGAGGCGATTTTTCATACCGAAAACGGCATTCTGAATTTCGGTGAAGCGCCTGCAGAGGGCGAGGAAGACTGGGATCTGATCAATGCCGGCAAGAAGGCCGTCACTCTGAAACCCGGTGCCGCGTTTTTCCACCATGCGGATAGTTTTGCGATGGTGCGCGGCGGCCATCTGGATGTCGCCATTCTGGGAGCCTATCAGGTCGCGCAGAACGGAGACCTCGCCAACTGGCGTGTGGGTTCCAAAGGCGTTCCCGCCGTCGGTGGCGCGATGGATCTTGTGCACGGGGCAAAGCAGGTCTTCGTCATCACTGAACATGTCACCAAGAAAGGCGAGCCAAAGCTCGTCGAGACATGCGCATTTCCCCTGACCGGCGTTGGCTGCATCACGCGCATTTACACCAGCCATGCGGTGGTTGACGTCAAGGACGGCCATTTCGTCCTTCGCGAGAAACTGGCCGGTATGAGCTTTGACGACCTTCAAGCCATGACCGGTGCGAAGTTGCATATTGATGGCACTGTTGCCGATCTCGTCGCACCCGAACTGTAAGGTATGAAAAATGACTGATGTATTCATATGCGATTATATTCGAACCCCCATTGGCCGTTTCGGCGGGGCATTGTCATCCGTCCGGGCTGATGATCTCGGCGCTGTTCCACTGAAGGCGCTGGTCAGCCGCAACCCCGGAGTGGATTGGGAAGCGGTCGACGATGTGATTTTCGGCTGTGCAAACCAGGCCGGCGAAGACAACCGGAACGTGGCGCGCATGTCACTCCTTCTGGCATGCTTGCCGGTATCTGTCACCGGAACCACCATGAACCGTCTTTGCGGCTCCGGCATGGATGCCGTCATTGCTGCGGCTCGGGCCATCAAGTCCGGGGAAGCGGAACTGATGATTGCGGGCGGCGTCGAAAGCATGAGCCGCGCGCCATTTGTCATGCCAAAGGCAGACGCCGCATTTTCCCGCAATGCCGAAATCTACGACACGACCATCGGCTGGCGCTTTGTGAACCCGGCGATGAAATCGCTTTATGGCGTCGACTCCATGCCTGAAACCGGTGACAACGTCGCCATTGACTACAACATCTCCCGAGACGCTCAGGACGCTTTTGCCGTGCACAGCCAGCAAAAGGCGGCGAAAGCGCAGGCAAATGGCCGACTGGCCAAGGAAATAACGCCCGTCAGCATTGCACAGCGCAAAGGCGACCCAATCATTGTCAGCAAGGATGAGCATCCGCGCGAAACAAGCATTGAGGCTCTGGCCAAGTTGAAGCCGGTCAACCGTATAGAAGGCGCAACGGTGACGGCCGGAAACGCTTCTGGCGTCAATGATGGTGCAGCGGCTCTTATTATCGCGTCAAAGGCGGCGGTCGAGAAGTATGGACTGACGCCCATCGCCCGCATTGTCGGGGGTGCCACGGCAGGTGTTCCACCGCGTGTCATGGGCATCGGTCCGGCACCGGCTTCACAGAAGCTTCTGGCACGTCTGGGCTGGAGCCAGGAAGCCCTTGATGTCATCGAGTTGAACGAAGCCTTTGCGTCGCAGGGGCTTGCGACACTGCGCCAGTTGGGCGTTGCCGATGATGATGCACGCGTCAACGCCAATGGCGGAGCCATCGCGCTCGGCCATCCGCTCGGCATGAGTGGTGCCCGCATTGCAGGCACGGCTGCCCTTGAGCTTTCCTTCACCGGCAAAAGCAAGGCACTGGCCACGATGTGCATTGGCGTTGGCCAGGGCATCGCGATTGCGCTTGAGCGCGTTTAAACAAAGCTCAACACGACAGGGTCGCGCGCCGACCCTGTCGTGTTGAGGCGCTATAGCTCCATATTGGGGTTAGCCAAGGCGGCACGCAGTCTTTTGCCCATTGGAAGATTGATGTTGACGCCTATTCCCGGCGCAGTGCTCTCAAACCACCGCCTGTAGATCTCGGGCATGTCTGCGCTTTTGTAGATCTCGGCAAGGGCCTCGTTGACAGCAGTCGCAAACTCTTTGTCATCCAGGCGCATCATGAATCCGAACGGCTGAGCATCGGTGACTTTTTCCAGGGAAACGCGATAATCACTGGGATTTTTCGTTCGGGCGATCATGGTGCGGAGCAAAACCTCGTCCATGACAAAGGCCGACACTCGGCCATCCGTCACCATGTCAAATGCCGACTGGAGCGTTTCGGTCGGCACCACCGATACATTCAATTTGTTCGTTCGGTTGGCTTCATTGATGTCGCTGACGTTGACAGTGCCGCGGGCGACACTGACAGAACGACCCTTCAAGTCTGCCAGCGTCACCAGATTACTTTTGGTCAGCGACACAAAACGGGTAGCGCCGTAAAAATGGCTTATGGCGAAAATCGCACTTTTTCGCCGCTCTACAGTATTGGTGCTGGCGTTGCATTCTATGTCGATTTCGCCGCTATTGAGAAGTTGCACCCGGTTGCTGGGGGTGCGTGGCAGGTAGGCAATCTCGAGAGCGGGCAAACCGAGCCGGAGTTTCAGCTTTTCCGCGACGCGATTGCACAAATCGATCGAGTAACCCATGATCTGACCATTGCTTGCGGCAAAGGAAAACGGAGGCGTCGCGCCATAACCAATGCGGATTTTTCCGGTTTCCTTGATGCGCTCCAGCGTGGACTGGGTAAAGTCTGCCGCAGCAGCGCAGGAAAGTGAGATGAGCAAGGCAGCGGGCAACATGAAAAGTGTCTTAAGCGAACGCCTCATTTCAGATACTCCTGCGGATCATCAAAGGTCGCCTGGAGCTCCGCAGATATCGGAAGATTGAAATTGCGCCCTTCCGGTGGCAGAGGTGCCATGAACCACTTGTCGTAGATGTGATTGATTTCACCGCTGACGAAAAGCTGGCGCAACGTGTCATTGACGAGTTTTTGAAACGGCTCATCACCCTTGCGCATCAATATTCCATAGGGTTCTGGCGGCCCGAACGTTTCAGAAGACACCAAATAATCATCGGGCCTCTTTGAGAAAGCGACCTGCGCAGCCAGCAAAACCCCATCCATAACGAAGGCACTGGCCTTGTTATTCTCCACAAAGGCGAAGCCATCCGAATTTTGCTTCGCGAGCATCACTGAAATATTCAGTTTGTCTGCGCGATTGATGGTCTGCAACTGCTCGATATTGACGGTGCCAGTCGTGGCCGCCACCGTGCGTCCGGCCAGATCCTTGATGGTTTTTACCCCACTTGCTTTCTTTGCAACGAAGCGAGTGGCCGTGATGAAGTGGGGATACGAGAATGACACCAGTTCGCGTCGTTCTGCATTGTTGGTCGTGGCACTGCACTCGAGATCGATCTTGCCACTTTTGACCAGAACAAAGCGGGTAGCCGGGGTTGCTAGCACGTAATTGATATTGATTTTATCAAGCTTCAGGTGGCTGCGCACACGATCAGCAATGTGTTGGCAGAGTTCTATCGTGTAGCCAATCGCCCCACCATCTGGCCCCCTAAAGGCAAAGGGAACCTCGTCTTCGCGATAACCAATGGAGATTGTCTTGGTTTGGGCAATCTTATCCAGCGTGCCAATATCATGCGCCTGCACCGGGGAGGCGGCAACGCTGGCAATCTGGAAGAGAGCGAAGCCATAAAGACCAGCTCTCGCGACGATTTTTAGCAGCTTCTCACTCGCTGGCAGAACAACAGGATATCGCATTTCTTCACGCTCCTAGCGATGAGACCTTCCGGGGGTATAGGCTTTGATAGATATTTTGAATGTCTTGAATGTTTGCAGGCCGAGCGAGGTGGTAGCCCTGCCCTAGCGTGCAGCCTAGCAACCGCATGAATTCGAGCTGATATTCAGTCTCGATGCCTTCTGCAGTTGTCTGAAGCCCAAGGCTTTTTGCCAATTGCAGAAGATTGGTCACCACGGCACGGCTATCTGCGCGATCTTCAACGTGCATGACGAAGCTGCGATCAATCTTGATTTTGGTGATTGGCAGGTTGAGAAGGTAGCTGAGGCCGGAATAGCCCGTACCAAAATCATCCAGCGCAATGCCGATGCCGAGGTCGCGGAGTTCCTCAAGCATTTCCTTGCATTCAAGCGAGGAAATCTGCGCGCTCTCCGTCAATTCCAGTTCCAGCCTGTGTGCCGGAACGCGATAGGTCGACAATGCGGCTTTGACCTTGTCGGCAAAATTCCTCTGCTTGAGCTGAACGGACGAAACGTTGACGGCCACAAATGTGTTTGCGGGCAGATTTGCAATATCTGCGCAGGCCATCTTCATGACCCAATCACCAATCGCGATGATCTGTCCGGTCTTTTCTGCAACGGGAATGAAATCTGCGGGAGAAACCCAGCCAAGCCTTGGATGCTTCCATCTCAGCAAGGCCTCAAAACCAACCGGCTGCGGCTGTGCGACAGAGAAAATCGGTTGATAAAACAGTTCGAATTCATTGTTGCGCAACGCTGCGTCCAGATCGTGCTGGAGGACATGACCTCGCTCACCGGACATCTCCATGCCCGGCTTGAAGAAGCGAAATGTTCCCCGCCCCTCGGACTTGGCGGCATAAAGCGCGATATCCGCCTTGTTCAGTAGCTCTGAAATTTCAGTGCCCTCTGCCGTATCGAGGCAGATCCCGATGCTGGTGCCGACCGAGACTTGCTTGCCAAGCAGCATGAAAGGCCGGGCAACAGCGCGGATGACGTTTGAGGCGAGCTTGCTGGCTTCCACAAGAGCGTCTTTGCGCACCACTTGCAGCACCGCAAATTCATCGCCGCCAAGACGTGCGGCGATATCACCCGGTCGCATCAGCAGAAGCAGACGCTCGGCAAAGGACGTCAACAGTGCATCTCCACTGGCATGTCCAAGACCGTCATTGATGGATTTGAAACGATCGAGGTCCAACAGCATGATGTTGAAACGGCGGCCATTGTCTCCGGTCGGGGTCAGCAATTCCTCAAGCTTCTTGCCAAAGAATGCACGATTGGGCAATCCGGTCAGTGGGTCGTGATGGGCAAGGTGCTCCATATGCTTGGCAACATCCCGCACCTGCCGCAAATGCTCTCGCTCCACGACCGCTTCTCTCAGCGTTTCGATTGCCACCGCCAGACGGCCGATCTCATCATGCCTGCCCTGAAACGGGGTCACCATGCGTGTATCATCGCGGGCGATGCGGCTGAGCGCACCGACAAGGTCGGGAACGGGCTTGAAAACCTTGCGCATGATCAAGGTAACGGCCGCGCCTGTGAAAATCAGGATCGTCACAAGCAGGAGGGCAGAGTTGCGGAACAGCCTGTTCTGACTTTCGTGCAACAGCACCGCTTCACCAATGGACGTAACGACAGCACCCTGCAATTCGCTCTTTGATGTGAGGATGGGTACATAGGCAATGAAATGGCTGATCCCGCCCACATCAGCCAGACCAACAAAAAACTCGTCCGGATTGGTCTCCGGGGGTAGCGTCAAGCCGATACCGGTCGTTGATCCAAATGCTTCGGCCGAGCTTACGAAGCTCTGCTGTCCGGACGATTTCTGAAACAGCCAGATATTGTTTTTGGTCTGCGCTGCGGCCACGGCCAGCACATCTGCGGGGTTAAATCCCGTATCCAGTATCGACGCATCGTCGCCCAACGGGCGCTCACTGATGATCCTGGTGATCTGACCGTCATCGGCACTGTCAATCGCAATGAAGGTATATATGGAGCGGATGGCAGAACTCGTGACCTGAGCATTTAACTCGGCCTGCCTGCGCCACTGTTCCAGCGAGCCATGCTCAACCATGACCCAGCCGATTGTTGCGCCCGTAATATAGGCAAGCACAACGCTGGAGACGAGAAAGACGTTAATTTTCCAGAAGAGCGAATGATACCAAACAAGGCGCGTTTGACCCGACTGGAGATCGCCAATCTCCGCTTCAGCCTTGTTTCTGTCTTGTACCATGTCGGCCTGAGCCCTCTTCCCCCGAAGGCTGCGACCATAGAAGCGCGTGCCTTAACCCATGGTTTAAGAGGGTATGTGATGTGCTACTCGGCACAACCAATGCAAGACATGGCAAACAGAACCTAAAGACGGTGGCGGATATTTCATATTGGCGTCAAAGTGGAACGACGCATTGTCTCTCAAACAGAAAACCCGCCGGACGTAACTCCGGCGGGCTGTCTAGCTTGCGTTAATCAGGCGCGCCTGGAGCGCCAACTTTCAGCATAGTTTTCACGCGCCTCGCGTGCGTAAGGCGTTTGCGAGACGCGAACGCGGATCTTTGCCTGCTTGTGCGGTGTTTCGATCGACGTCTTGCGAGACCCACCATCTGGCTCTCCCCACACCAGAGTGAGAATGTCGCCAATCTTGACATCGGCGTTCACCACGCCCAGCGAAAGCATGCACCGTTCATTGTAGGAATACCCATTGAACATGGACATGCCGACCCTGTTTCCGGCGTCGTCGAGTATGAGATCGGCGCTGGTGGAAGCATAGTTGGCCACGGGGAAGTCGATCCACTTGTAATGGTCTTCACCCGGACGGAACGCCGATGCGATGACCTCCACCACGTCCTCCGCGTTCCACTCGAACGTCACCTTCTTGCGGTGCGCTTGACCCTTCTGCTGCTCAAGCGCCGACTTGCCGATGAAGTCGTCCTTTTTCCAGCCAATGTAGAAATCATAGCCAAGCTCGAACGGATTAAGATAGTAATCCTCGATATTTTCGGAGACAAAGCTGCCGCCAATCGCGCCGTTGGCTTCGTAGGAATCCACGCCCAACCACTCGCGATAGGCTTTCAACATGCCATCGCCCGTATAAATCCCAGGCAGTGGAGATGGGATCCATCCCGATTCAAGCGTGTTTGTGGAGTAAGCGCGGCTGCCACACCGCACCAGTTCGACCTCGGCCTCCTTGGCCGCTTCAAGTATGCAGGCGAGAACATAGCTCTTGTCTTCATAGGGGCCCCAGATTTCAAGCCCCGGCGCACCGGACATGCCATGCCGAAGGGCCTTTACCTTTTTCGAGCCGACATTGATCCAATCCACATGGAAGAATTTGATGTCAGGCACGGGGCCGCGGTTGAGTTTCTCGAAAATCTTCGGCGCTTCTGGCCCCTGTATCTGATAGCGATAATGCGTGCGAAGCACTCGCTCGCCTTCGGGGCGGGATGTGGAGCGCGGATCATGCTTGAGACGCACATTCCATTTCCCATAGGCCGCGCAAAACATCAGCCAGTTGGAGGTCGGTGCGCGCCCGACCAGGATGAACTTGTCTTGCCGCTCCCTAAAGATGATATGGTCGCCAATGACATGGCCCGCCGGCGTGACGGGAACGAAATGCTTTGCGCGATTGAGATCAAAGTTCGAAAATGAGTTGATGCCGTGATAGCTCAGGAATTTCTCGGCGTCCGGCCCTTCAACCGTCAACTCGTCCATATGGTGGGACTGGTCAAACAATACGGCGGAGTGGCGCCATGCCGCCTGCTCCGTTCGCCAATTACTGAACTCGGGCGTCACGACAGGGTATACATACATTCCGCTTTGTGAGTTTCTCAAACGCCCGACAATATCGGGATTCTCATTCAGAATGTCATCCAGACTCGTATTGGCCAATGCATTATCCTCCCAAGATATTCAGCATAATGTATACATTAAGGCCGAGACTCGGGCTTAATGCAAGCCCGTATTTTGCCGCCTTATCACATTAGCGATGGATCAGGGCGAGGCCTGGGATTTTGTCGAGCAAGGCGGGCTCCTCGTCGAAAATGTAATCAAGATTGTAGCGGGCGGTGCGCGCATGCTCCCGTGCCATTGCTTCGGCGCGCGCACCTTCACGGGCAGCGATTGCCTTAACGAGCTCATGATGCTGCGCCTGAGCGAAGCGCAGCGAACGCCAGAATGCCGAGATTTGCAGCCGATTGGGAACGAATGCGGAAGGCGATGCGAATGGAAGGGCGCAGGCGCGCTCAACTTCGCGCCTGATCACATCGCTTCCGGCAAGGCCCGCCAATTGCTGATGGAAGAGCGCATTGAGTTCTGAATAAGCATCGAAATCCACATCGTCCTGCGCCGCACCAAAACAGCTATCCAGCCTTGCCAGTGTCGCGCGGATTTCATCGAGAGCCTTAACCTCGACGCCTCGTTCTGCGGCAAGACGCGCAGCGGTGCCCTCCATCACGCCGCGCAACTCGATGGAATCGATAACGTCAGCATAAACAAAGCGGCGGACCACGAAACCGCCATTCGGGAGGCGATCCAGCAAGCCTTCTTCGCATAGACGCGACAGCGCTTCTCTGACCGGCGTGCGCGAAATGTCGAGCTGTGACGCCAGGGAAACCTCAAACAGCCGCATGCCGCCATGCAACTCGCCACTGAAGATTTTCTCCCGTAGCTCAACAACTGCCCGTCGCCCGTGCGTTGCAGTGTCATTTGCTTTCATTTTTGATAGGCTCCGCCGACTTCCTGATGCAGGACTATACACGCCAGATTGTATTCATGAAGACCTATTGAAAGTGTAATTTGCCTGAAACAAACGCACTCAATCCTCTCTTGTGAGACTGACCGTTGATGTATACATTTAGGTGCCGCCGGGGAGATGAACGCCTTGCTGAACGTTGAAAAAAATCCAGAGAATGAATTGCATCAAGGCCTGCCCGACGCCGCTGACCATTTGCTTGCGCGGTCGATTGAGGTGATGCCTCGAACCGCGGCCAAGATCGACAATTTCAAGACCATTCTTCCGGCAGGCACGCGCGTCTACATTGCGCACATCGCTGGCACATCGATAGACGACATGGTGAAAACCGCAGCCCGTATCACGGCGGAAGACTTTACAGCCATGCCGCATTTCCCGGCGCGTTCCATTCCCGACGCAAAGACGCTCGAACTGTGGCTGAAGCGCTATTCCCTTGAGGCGGGTGTGACAGAAGCGCTGCTTCTGGGTGGCGGCGATGCGCGGCCTGCAGGTACGTTGAGCAGTTCAATGGACCTTCTGGCAACTGGACTGTTCGACCAATATGGCTTTAAGCGCCTGCATGTTGCTGGTCACCCTGAGGGCAGCAAGCAGATTGACAGGGATGGCTCAACAACAGAGGTCGATGCCGCATTATCATGGAAGAATGACTTTTCTCGCCAGACCGACGCCCGGATGGCAATCGTCACCCAGTTCGGCTTCGATCCTAAGATCGTGACGGATTGGGCTGAGCGTATCCAGAAGTCTGGCATCACCCTTCCCATCCATGTGGGAATAGCCGGACCCACCAAGCTTCAAACCTTGATCAAATTTGCGATATCCTGCGGGGTAGGTCCTTCGCTTAAGGTCCTACAAAAGCGGGCAATGGATATCAGCCGCCTGTTCGTGCCTTATGAGCCAACGGAATTTGTGTCCGCGCTCACTGACTATAAAATGCGAAATCCGAATACGCTGATCGAGCAATTGCATGTCTTTCCGCTCGGTGGCATCGCCGCCGGTGCGGACTGGATGGCCCGGAACATCAGTGACCAAAGGAATGCAGCCAGCGCCTGACTGCATTCCTAGTCCATCCGATAATCAGGCTGGTGCTGTGCCCAAATAGCTTTCCATCAACGCCGGATTGCTGGAAAGTTCTGCAGCTGGTCCTGAGAGCTTCACCTCGCCCAGTTCCATAAGATATCCGAAATCCGCGATTTCCAGAGCAGCGCGAGCATTTTGCTCCACGAGCAAAACGGAAACCCCGGTATCACGCAATTCAGACACGATGCGCAAAATATCGGCGACGATGCGCGGTGCAAGACCCAGGCTTGGCTCATCCAGCAGCAGCAATCGCGGCCTGCTCATCAATGCCCGCGCCAGCGCCAGCATTTGCCTTTCACCTCCCGATAGCGTTCCCGCCAACTGCTTTCGGCGCTCTCCAAGTCTCGGAAACCGCTCATAGAGTTGCGCGCTGGTTTCGGCACGCTCCTGGCGGGATCGAAGAAATCCACCAAGTTCGATATTGTCTTCCACTGTCATGGTGGAAAACAACTCACGTCGCTCTGGAACGAGACAGAACCCGGCGGCTACCCTTGCCTCAACGGATGCTGGCACAGGTTTCCCGTCATAGTGAACAGTCCCGCTGCTGGGAATGATCCCCATCGCAGCATTGAGAAGCGTCGTCTTGCCCGCACCATTGGCACCGATGACGGTGACAATACTGCCTGCCTTCATGGTCAGTGACAGGCCATGCACCACTTGAGCGTGACCATAGGACACATTGAGGTCCTTTATCTCGAGAAGATGTGTCATACGGCACCTCCCAGATAGGCGGCGATGACGGCCGAATGGTTGCGCACCTCTTGCGGCTTTCCATCAGCAATCAACGTGCCAAAATCCAGGACCACAAGCTGGTCCACCAGTCCCATGACGAAGCCCATATCATGCTCGACAAGCAACACGCTGACGCCCTCCTCGCGCAGTTTCTTCAAAAGAGCGGCAAGCTCCTGCTTTTCCGCATGCCGCAGCCCCGCAGCTGGTTCATCCAGCAACAAGAGTGACGGGTCAGCCGCAAGAGCGCGTGCAATTTCCAGAATGCGTATCTGCCCAAGCGCAAGATCTCCCGCTGGCCTGTGCATCAATGCTGCAAGACCAACGCGCTCCACCTGCCTTGCAGCCTCCGCCAACAAGGTCGCTTCTTCTCCCCGCTCCGCCCTGATGAAACTGCGCAAGACACCCGCCGAGCCTCGCAGATGTGCGCCCAACGCCACATTTTCCAGCACGGACATGTCTGGTAGAACTTTGGCATGCTGAAAGGTGCGGGCGATGCCGTACCGGGCGATCTTACGCGGATTAAGGCCTGAAATCGGCTGCCCCCGATAAGTTACCTTGCCCGCTGTCAAACCAAGGATCCCGGTTATCAGGTTGAACGTCGTGCTTTTTCCAGCACCGTTTGGACCGATCAATCCGACGATTTCCCCGGCATTGATCCTGAAGCTGACGTCATTGACGGCAACCAGTCCACCAAACTGCTTGCGCGCATTTTCGACCGTCAAAAGCGGCGCACCGCGTTCTGGCATTGGGCGACGGTCAAGATCACCATGATTTTTCGCAAGCTTGCGCTCCGGCTTGCGCAAACCGGCCCACTTTGTGGCCAGTGGCCAGAGCCCGTCGCGCGCAGCTTGCAGGATTGCCACGAGCAGCAAGCCGAACACCACCATTTCAACGTTCGTCGCCGTTCCGACAAGCCCCGGCAGGAACCGCTGGAGAACCTCTTTCAGCACAAGAATGACGGCTGAGCCGAACACTGCACCCCAAACATGCCCGGCACCGCCAACCACGGCCATCAGCAGATATTCGATACCCATGTTCAGGCCAAACGGCGTTGGATTGACCGACCGCTGCATATGCGCATAGAGCCAGCCGGACAGTGCCGCGAGAACACCCGCCAGGACGAAGACCGTGAGCTTGGCGCGCACGATGTTAACACCAAATGCTTCTGCCGCCTGCGCACCGCCGCGCAGGGCGCGAATGGCGCGGCCGATGCGGGAGTCCAGCAGATTGACCGCCCCGATCGACACGAGGATGACGAAGCTCCAGATGATGTAGAAGATCGATTGGCTGCTGATGAAGGAATAGCCAGCCACAGATAGCGGTGGGATGGAGGTAATCCCGTCATAACTCCCCAGGAATTCGATTTTTCCGAAGAGATAATAGAGCGCCAGACCCCAGGCGATGGTTCCGAGCGGCAGAAAATGGCCTGACAGCCGCACCGTGATGAAGCCCAGTAAAAATGCCGTCAGGGCGCCTATTAGCAGAGAGAGCGGCAATGTCAGCCATGGAGAAACGCCATAGGCTGTGGTCAGAACAGCCGTGGTATAGGCTCCGAAGCCGCAGAAGGCAGCCTGGCCGAACGATGTCAGTCCGCCAACGCCCGTCAGCAGCACGAGACCGATGGCGACCAGAGAGGCAAGTCCGATATTGTTCATCAGCGTCAGCCAGAACGGCGGAACTGGCAACAGCGGAAAGATGGCAAGCACAAGCAGGCCCGAGAGAGGAAGAATGTGTGTTTTCGCGCTACGCATCATCATCAATCCTCCTCATGGTGGCCGGCACCGAAGGACAGCCATACCAGCACGGGTATGATGAGCCCGAAGACGATGACTTCCTTGTACGCGCTGGCAAAAAACGAAGAAAAGGCTTCCACAAGGCCGACGCCGATGGCCGCAATGGCCGTCAACGGAAAATTACCGAGACCACCCAGAATGGCGGCGACGAACCCTTTGAGGCCTATCAGGAAGCCCGTATCGTAGTAGATTGTTGTAACGGGTGCGATCAGAACGCCAGAAATCGCGCCGATAATGGCAGCGAGAATGAGCGCCGTTACGCCCGTCAACTGTGTGCGGACACCAACAAGCCTTGCACCCAGCCGATTGATGGCCGTTGCGCGCAACGCTTTGCCCAAAAGCGTCTTTTCAAAGAACAGGTACAGCCCGACCATAATGAGGATCGTGGTGCCGTAGATCCAGAGGCTTTGCGTTGTAACAACCACCGGGCCGACCAGAAAACTGCCATCCGCCAGTGGCTTTGCGCGCAAGCCTTCAGGACCGAAAAAGATCAACCCCAGCCCCATCATGAACAAATGGACGCCGATGGAGGCAATCAGCAGCATCAGCACCGACGCATCCACCAGCGGACGGTAGACGATGCGATAGATGTAGTATCCCATCGGAGCGATGATGATGATCGCCATTGCTGCGCGCAAAAGCGCAGGAAGCTGAAGCGGTGCAACAAGCGCAACCAAGGCGTAGATGGCCATCGGCAGGACAATGTTGATCAGCAGCGCACGCAGGAGAGACGGAAGGGCAAAACCCCGTCGCATGTCCCAGAGATCCAGCACCATCGCCCCAGCGCCGAATGCGATCAGCATCGGTGCCGTTCCAGGTATCTTTCCACTATCAAGCAGGGCAAGCGACAGCGCGCCATAGGCAACAAATTCGCCCTGCGGTATGAAGATGATGCGGGTTACCGCAAACACAAGAACCAGCGCCAACCCTAAAAGTGCGTAAATTGCACCATTGGTCACGCCGTCCTGGATCAGAAACGTCGCAATTGTTGCGTCCACGTCAGTTCCCCAATGTCTTGATTATGATTTTTTTGACTGCAAAGCGTCATGAAGCTGCGCAGCGTTTTTACGACGCAGCTCCACCGGTTGAGCGCGCTATTTGAGGAGGTTGAATTTACCGTCCTTTGCGGTCAGCAACACGATGCCACGGTCATCAAGCCCATAGTGATCCGTTGCTGAGAACTGGAAAACACCATGCGTTGCTGGAAACGGCCCACCGGCCTCAATGGCAGCACGCAAGGCATCGCGAAATTCCTTGGTGCCCGGCTTGGCCTTGGCAAGCGCCACAGGCACAGCCTTTTTCAGAATGATCAGAGCATCCTGCATATGAGAACCAAACTGCGTGCGCGTACCGGCACCATATTTGGTTTCATAGGCCGTTACATAGGCCAAACCTTCGGCTTTCGTTTCAGAGGTGGCAGGCTGATCTTCCGCAACCATGACGGGGCCGGACGCAAACACCGTGTTTTCAACGCTTTTGCCCGCAATGCGCAGGAAGTCGAAGGTGACAGCACCGATCGTCTGATAGATCGGTCCCGTAAAGCCGCGCTCACGCAACCCAAGCTGTGGAAGTGCTGCACCGGTGCCCGAGGCGCCAATCAGAACGGCATCCGGACGTGACGCGACCACCTTCAGAACCTGGCCCGCCACAGACGTATCCGGTCGGGCATAGCGTTCATCCGAAACCATGGTGAGCCCGTATTCGCCGCCAAGCTTCTTGAATTGATCAACCCACTGGTTGCCGTAGGAATCCGAGAAGCCGATGTAGCCGAGCGTCTTCACACCGTCAGCCTTCATTTTCGCAAACAGATGGCGGGACACGAGTTCAGCACTTTGTGGCAACACGAAGCTGTAGCCTTGCGCTACCGGCGGCGGCAATGGCGAAGGAGCCAGGTGCGGCACGCCAGCTTCCTTGGCAACGCCCGCAACGGCAATAGCCCCCGGCACCAGTGCGGAACCGATGATGACATCAGCCTTATCGTCATTGGCGAAACGTCGCGCATTCGTGGTGGCAAGCGATGGGTCACCCGCATCATCGAGCATGATCACCTTCAGCTTTTCGCCACCGATTTCAGAAGGCCAAAGCTCGACAGAATTCTTAAGCGGAATTCCAAGCGCAGCACCCGGGCCTGTTGTTGGAATGGTCACGCCGATGGTGATGTCAGCGAGCGCTGGTAGCGACGATAGCGTCAGTGCGACGCTTGCCAGGGCTCCCAACCTGATCAATGCACGGCCAGTCATAGAATGTCTCATGTCGTTCTCCCGTTAACATGCGATGTGAATGATGGAGAGACGCCGATCGCGCTCTCATATCGGCTGATTTCGTGGTGGTTTTCCTCAAGCGGCAAGCGCAGGGAAAGCCATGCAGCTACGGCATCCCACGCCGTGCGCATATATTGATCTGCATGGTAGAATGCAGCTTCCGGCTCGCCAGACAGGCGCTCCATGTTTTCTGTCATGGCCAGAAGTCGTGCCAGCGCATTGGTTGCCGCAGGGATTGCATCGTGCCGCGGCGTATTGGCAACGTCCCGCTCGACCAGTGTTTTGAACGCTGCGAAACCACGCCCTTCATCGCGCCATAGCCTGCGCGTCAGGAAATCCAACGCCTGCATGCCGGTTGTGCCCTCATAAATGGACATGATCCGGCTATCGCGCAGATATTGTTCTACCGGCCACTCTCGCGTGTAGCCCGCCCCACCCAGGACCTGAATGGACCGGCTGGCACAATCGAACCCGATCTCTGCTCCAAAGTTTTTGACCAGAGGCAGAAACCATGCGGCGAAATCGGCAAAGAAGGCACGCCGTTCCGCACTGTCGGAATGTTCTGCCAGATCCATCGCCGCTGCCAGTTCAAGAACGGCGGCGCGCAATGTCTCGGTCTGGCGGTTGATAATAAAGAGTTGCCGCTTCACATCGGGATGGGTGGCAATCGCAACAGGCTTCTCATTGGGCGCACCGCCTTGGCGCCGTTCCAGCGCATAGGCATGGGCTATGTCAGATGAGGCAGATGCAATACCTAAGCCTTGGCACCCTGTCGTCAGCCGCATCCGCTCTATCATGGTAAAAAGCTGCGGCAGCCCATTGCCTTCCTGACCCAGCAGAATGGCGTTGGCTGAATCGAAACGCAGGGTGCAGGTGGGGGAGCCGTGAAGCCCCATCTTTTCTTCTATCCGCTCAACCGTAATTTTATTGCGCGCACTATCGAAACGATCCGGCACCAGAAAAAGGCTCAGACCTTTTGTTCCCGGCTGGTCGTTGGTTCGTGCCAGAAGACAATGGCCGATCCTTGATGTGATGTCGTGATCACCGAAGGATATCCAGCACTTGGTGCCTATCACCTGCCACTGGCCGTGGCTGAGCGTGCCGCGTGTGCGCACCCGTCCGACATCGGAACCAGCATCCGGCTCCGAAATGCAGATGGTTGCCGACCACTCGCCGGACAGCAATTTGCCGATCCACTCGGCTTTCGTGTGTTCATCTGCCGCTCGCGCAAGCAGAAATGCTGCGCCACGCGATGAGCCTGCCAGCATCATCAGGGAAACACAGGCGCGCTCGAACAGCGGCGCACAGGCCGCCTGCAATGTTTGCGGCAGACCTTGACCGCCAACATCTTCAGGCAAATCCATGCCAAGCCATCCGGCTTCACAGAAACGGCGATACGCATCGGCAAAGCCCGGCGGGGTTTTCACCCTGCCATCTAGCAACCGGCATCCTTCGCGATCGCCTATGCTGTTGAGGGGTGCCAGCACCGTCTCGGCAAAAGCCGCTGCCTCAGAGACAACAGCGCGCACCGTGCTGTCATCCAGTTCGGGAAAGCGTGCGCCTACATCTTGCCAGCTGGGTGTTTTGGCCAGCAGATCAAGCGTTTTTTCGACTTGCTGTTCAAAACCCGTCATGGCGCCGCTACCTCGGCTGCATGCGAATGGCACCATCCAGACGGATGACCTCGCCATTCACATATTGGTTTTCGATCAGGTAACGCACCGTGTCGGCAAATTCGGCTGGATCCCCCAACCGTGCCGGATAGGGTATGGCAGCGGCCAGACTATCCTGTGCTTCCTGCGGCAAGCCGTGAAGCAAGGGCGTGAGGAAAAGCCCGGGAGCCACCGTGTTGACGCGAATGCCAAAACGGGCGAGTTCGCGGGCGGCGGGAAGGGCCATCGATACAATTCCGCCTTTCGAGGCGGCATAGGCCACCTGCCCTATCTGACCTTCAAAAGCGGCGACCGAGGCTGTGTTGACGATGACACCACGCGCCTTGTCCTCCCGCTCCTCAGCTTTCGCCATATGGGCCGAAGCGAGGCGCATCATATTGAACGTGCCGACAAGGTTGACGCTGATGACGCTTTGGAATGCCTCAAGCGGCATTGGCCCCTCACGCCCCAGAATGCGTGCGGCAGGCCCGATGCCCGCGCAGTTCACCAGAATTCGCAAGCCGTCGCCGGCCTGAGCCGCCTGCGCCAGGACCTTTTCTGCGTCTTCCTCACGCGTCACATCGCCAGCAACCGCTGAGCCGCCAATCTCACTTGCCACCTTGACGGCAGCGTCAGCGTTGCGGTCGAACACATGCACGATTGCGCCTTTGGAGGCCAGAAGGCGCGCAACGGCTTCACCAAGACCAGACCCGCCACCCGTGACGACAGCACTTGAGCCTTCGATTTTCATGCCGTGATTTCCTTTTCGGCCAGAATGACGTCGGACGATCCGAGATAAAGGGTTTCCACCAGATCCTTGCGGTGAGACAGCATGGCGCGCTGGTTCAGCGAACCCTTGTCCGTGATCTCACCCTTGTCGATACGAGGCGCTTCCCGGATGATGAGCAGACGCGCGACCCGTGTGGCAGAGCCGGTGGCGCGCATTTGATGGCTCTTCAAACGTGTCGCGAGCGCGTGCCTGACATCAGGATGCGCAAAAATTTCCTCATCCGTCATGGTGCTGGCCTCTGCCCCGATGATCTCACGCATTGAAGGTAATGAGGCAACGACCAGCGCGCCCAACTCCGCGCGGTTTTCGCCGGTGATGACGGCATCGCGTATCAATCCGCCGAAATCGTCCACCAGTTTCGCCCGCAACTTGCCGACGGAAACCCACGTGCCTGTCTGAAGCTTGAAATTCTCCGCAGTGCGGCCATCAAAGATGAAGCCTTTCGTCGGATCTGCGGGATCGGCAAAGCGAACGGCATCACCGATCTGGTAGAAGCCCTCCTCATCAAAGGCCTTCGCCGTTAATTCACGGCTGCGCCAATAGCCGGGCGTGATGTTCGGCCCTTTGAGGCGCAACTCATATTTATCCTCGTAAGGTACGAGCTTCATTTCCATGCCCTGGGCGGGAATGCCGATATTGCCCGGCTCGTCCTGGGGATCAGTGCAATATAGCGCAAATGGACCCGTTTCTGTTGCCCCGAGCCCGGTGCCTAGTGGAACGCGAGAGCCGATGGTCTGCTCGGCCATCACATTCAGGGCATCCCACGTATGCTGTGCCATTCCAGCACCCGCATACATCATCAGCTTCAAATCCTTGAAGAAGCTCTGGCGCAAGATCGCGTCATCACGCATGGCCTGCACGAGCATCTCATAACCCGCAGGCACGTTGAAATACCAGGTCGGCGAGACCTCACGAAGGTTGGCAATGGTTTTGCCGATCATCTGAGGAGACGGCTTACCGTGGTCAACATGATAGGTGCCACCATTGTAAATGGCATTGTTGAAAAGCTTGTTGCCGCCAGCCGTGTGGTTCCAAGGGCTCCAGTTCACGATAACGGGCGGCTCATCGCGCAGAAATGCGTAGCAATCCGCAATCATTTCCTGATTGGCACAGAGCATGCGCTGGGTCTGGATGACAGCCTTTGGAGACCCTGTCGTGCCTGACGTGAACAGGAATTTTGCAATCGTATCGGGCCCCGTCCGGCCAAAGGCCTCATCGACAGAGACGGTAGCAGATGTTTGCAGCAAGTCTGAAAACAGATGCGTGTTGCCGCGACCAGCTGGAGGATTGCGCAGCACGACGACGGGACTATTTGCCCCGAAAGAATAATCGACCGCATCCATAAAGCGGCTGCCGTCTTCAACAAAGACAAGGCCGGGCGTGACTTGATTGGCAATGTCGCGCAGCTTTTCAAACTCACCTGAGAATGATGCATAGCTTGGCGAAACGGCGGCTGAGGGAATGCCAACATGTTGCGCACCCAGCGCCAAAAGCGCATGCGCAAGGGAGTTTTCTGCCAGAATGACCAGTGGTCGCTCGACGCTCAGTCCCATATCGAGCAGGGCCTGACCAATCCGCCGGACACTTTGCAGCGCATCATGATAGGTCACACGCCGCCAGGCATCACCATCCCGTTCCGCCATCCAGATTCGGTCTGGCGCAACGCGTGCCCAATGCACGAGCCTTGCGTTCATCTTATCGGGATAAGCGCCAAGCGGGTCTTGCCGCCACACCTTGATTGAGCCGTCATCGCGCTGGCTCCAGCCGAGCTTCGGTGACCAGAATTTAACGCGTCCACTAGCGTTCTCGTTCATGACTCCTCCCAGACGTCAATCGCGTGTCTAATAGAGTTGCGCTCTGTCAACTCGTCAAATTTGTTTACAAGGAAACAATCTATCTGTAAACAATCAAATCAACGGAATGCAGATTTGTGTGGGAGGCTTTCACAGATGAGCAATGATCAGCATCGGGATTTTGTAACTTACGAACTGCGCGGCAACATCGCACTTGTGGGTCTCAACCGGCCAGAAAAACGCAACGCCATCAGCGACGCCTTCGTTGAATCGATTGCCCAGGCCGTGGCGCGCGCGCAAAACGAGGCGAAGGCAGCGGTTCTCTTTGGCCACGGCGACCATTTCTGTGCCGGTCTGGATCTGGCCGAGCATGTAAAGAAGACGCCGATCGAAGGCGTGCGCGGTTCGCGTCGTTGGCATGCCGTTTTCGCTGGCATCGAGCATGGCACCATTCCCTGGTTCTCGGCATTGCATGGCGCTGTGATTGGCGGCGGGCTGGAGCTTGCAGCATCAACCCATGTGCGCGTGGCTGATAAGGCCGCCTTTTTTGCGCTTCCGGAAGGACAGCGCGGTATTTTCGTTGGCGGCGGCGGCTCTGTGCGCGTTGCACGTTTGACCGGCGTTGCCCGCATGACCGACATGATGCTGACGGGCCGCGTGGTCTCCGCCGATGAAGGCGAACGTTGGAACATCGTTCAATATGTGGTTGAGGCAGGAACAGCTGTCGAAAAAGCCATTGCTCTTGCCGAGAAAGCAGCGAGCAATGCTGAAATATCCAATTACGCCGTGATTAACGCATTGCCACGCATTCAGGATATGGCAAAGGAAGATGGCCTTTTCGTCGAATCCTTCATTTCTTCGTTTACAGCGACAAGCCCTGAAGCAGAAGAGCGGCTAAGGGCATTCCTCGAAAAGCGCGTTGCCAAGGTAAAAGCGCCGGGCGAGGACTAGAATTCGCTGAGAACACGCAAGGATAAAGACATGGAAACGCTGGTCCGGACACCTGAAACCGTCAATTTCGGCCGCTTGAACACCGCCCCCGGCTTCCTGTTACGACTGGCGCAGCTCAGAGTTTACGAGCAGTTCTTTTCCGAGGTGGGAGAACATGGTCTCAAACCGGGCGAGTTTTCGGTTTTATGGGTCATTCGCAACAATCCGGGCATCAGGCAGAGCATTCTCGGCCAGAGCCTAATGATAAAGCGCGCCCATATGACCAAACTCATCCGCGCGCTGGAAGATCAGGGCCTGCTTTACCGCAACATTCCCGATGAGGACCGGCGAGCAGTAGAGCTGACGCTCACTGCGAAGGGACAAGAGGAAGCCGATATCGCCTCCGAATGGTTTTTTGCCTACGAGGAAGGTATCGCAGGTGCACTCACGCAAGCCGAGCGGGACCAGCTGCTTGTCCTGCTGCGGAAATTTATCGGCATTTAAATTCGTTCTGTGGGAGGACATGATGAACATTGACGAGCTGATCGCCATCGACGTGCACACGCACGCCGAGGAGCCATGCGGTTGCCAACGGGACGACGGTTACCACGAGTTTCAAGCTGGAATGGCGCGCTACTTCAGAAATCCGGCTGGCGCACAGGGCATGCTGCCCACGGTTCAGGAAACGGCGACCTATTACCGTGAGCGCAAAATCGGCTGCGTGATCTTTCCCGTGGATGCAGAGCGCGAAACGGGCTTTCGCCGTTACGACAATGAAGAGGTCGCTAAAATCGCGGCTGAAAACAGCGACATCATGATCCCATTCGCCTCTATCGATCCAGCGAAGGGCAAGACCGGGGCGCGTGAGGCGCGGCGTCTGGTCCGCGAATTCGGTGTCAAGGGCTTCAAATTTCACCCGACAATGCAAGGCTTTTATCCCAACGATCGCATGGCCTATCCGCTTTACGAAGCCATTCAGGAAGAAGGTGCGATTGCCCTCTTCCACACCGGTCAGACGGGCGTTGGAGCTGGCCTGCGCGGCGGGATGAGCATGCGCCTGAAATATTCAAACCCCATTCATCTCGATGATGTGGCCGTGGACTTTCCGGATATGCCGATCATCATGGCCCACCCTTCCTTTCCCTGGCAGGAAGAAGCGCTGGCCGTGGCAACCCACAAGCCGAATGTCTATATCGACATGTCTGGCTGGTCGCCAAAATATTTCCCGCCGATCCTCGTGCAGTATGCCAACACTATATTGAAGCACAAAATGCTGTTCGGCTCAGACTGGCCAGCGATAACACCAGACCGGTGGCTTGCTGATTTCGAGAAAATCGAGATCCGCGACGAGGTCAGGCCACTCATTCTCAAGGACAATGCGCGTAAGCTGTTCAAGCTTTAAGACTTTGGTGTCCGATGCAGCAATACTGCTGCATCGGACAAGACATTACATCGCAACAGGCATGGGGCCGATATAGCGCGACTGTGGGCGGATCAGTTTTCCCACGGTCTCTTGCTCCAGCACGTGGGCTGTCCACCCCGCCATGCGTCCGGCGGCAAAGACGTTTGTGAAGCTTTCCCGAGGCAAGCCAACGGCTTCCAGCACGAGGGCGGTATAGAATTCGACATTGGTTTGCAAAGGCCGATCCGGCTTTTTCTGCGCCAGCAACTCAAGCGCCGTTTTCTCCACGGCCTCGGCAAATGCGATGCGCCCACCATCTTTCCGCAACGCAGAAACGGCCTTCTTCAATACATCTGCACGCGGATCTCGGACGCGATAGATCCGGTGCCCAAAGCCCATCAACCTTTGTCCATTCGCCAGCGCATTGGCAAGCCAAGTCTGACTGTTGGCTTCATCGTCAATTGCATCGAGCATATCAAGCACGGGTCCTGGTGCGCCGCCATGCAACGGGCCTTTGAGCGCACAGAGTGCGCCGATAACGGAAGAAAACATTCCAGCCTTCGTCGAAGCAATCACGCGGGCGGTGAAAGTGGAGGCATTCAGCCCATGATCTGCAACCGTCACCAGATAGGCATTGAGAGCTTTGACCTTCTCAGGCGCCCCTTCCTGACCGTGCAACATGTACAGAAAATCTGCTGCATGGCCTAAGGCGGCACGAGGGGCGACGGGCTTCAGACCAGCACGATCACGAATGATGGCCGCAGCAAACACAGGAACACATGCCACCGCCAGAACACGATGATCGTCCGTCTCCGTATCTGCCAATGACGACAGAAGCAGTCTGAGCGCTTCGACCTGACTGAGTTCCTGCGTACTGGGCAAAAGCTTTTCGAGCCGCTGAAAAACCCGGCAACGTGCGCGCCCGAGCGCTTCTTGAATTTCGCGCTCATCGGACGGGCCGCTGCTGAAACCCTTCCAAAGCAAGCCAAGAACCGCCTCAAAACTCTGATCGGAGAGAGCGTCGAGATCATGGCCGCGGATGATGAGACGCCCCGCAACGCCATCGACGTGGCTGAGAACCGTCTCGGCCGCGACGACATTTTCAAGGCCAGGACTGACGAGGTCTGAAGCGAAGCTTGGCAATACAGGTTTCGATAGGTTTTGCATGATGATCCTCACAGATTGACTTCTGCAAGAATGATGATTGAATCAATATGATCAATCTTGATTCAATTAATCAATGTCGAGAAAATTTTGAACGCACAGGATCAGTTCATCGATGCCCAAGCCGCATCGCAAACCCTCGGCATCAGTCGAGCAACCTTATACGCCTATGTCAGCCGTGGCCTTGTTCGCACCACGCAGGCACCTGACGATCCACGTCGCCGGCTTTACAGCGTTCATGACATCGGCAAACTGAAGAAGAGCAAGTCTGTTGGCCGCAAGCCACGCGATGTCGCGGCAACTACGCTCGACTGGGGTTTACCGGTGCTGACGTCCGGCATCACGCTGATACAGGATGGCCGTTTATTCTATCGCGGGCAGGATGCGGTGGCATGGGCGAAGGACAAAACTCTCGAGGACGTGGCACGGCTTCTATGGGGATGCGGCGAGCACGATCCATTTTTGGTATCGAAAAACCACGGGTGGGACAGGTCGCTGGTCGAGCGCACACAGCATTTGCCTCTGACGGAACGGTGTCAGGCGCTGCTATCCTTCGTGGATGCGGGCCGCATGACATCCTGGCAACGGGAGCGGGGCAAAATATGGCCCAGCGCTGTGGCCTTGGTGCATGCCATCAGCGCCGCAGCAACGGGCACCCATCCGAGCCTTGAGCCAACCCACGCGCACCTGGCGAACGGCTGGGGTCTGGATGCGGCTGGCGCAGATATCATCCGTCAGGCGCTGGTTCTTCTGGCAGACCATGAACTCAATTCGTCCACCTTTGCCGTGCGCATCGTCGCCTCAACCGGCGCATCGCTGGGAGCGTGCCTGAACACCGGTCTCTCGGCACTCAGCGGACCTTTGCATGGCGGGATGACAAGCCTTGTCGAACTTTTGTTCGATGACATTGACCAAGCATCAGATGCCGAAGCAGTGGTGGAAAAACGGTTGCGGCGCGGCGACGGGTTGCCCGGCTTCGATCACCCCCTCTATCCGGATGGAGACCCGCGCGCAGCGGCGCTGCTGTGTCTGCTGCCACACAACGAAAAGCGGCAATCCTTGATCGATGCCGTTATCGACACCACAGGCAAACTGCCCACCATTGATGTGGCGCTGGTTGCCATTCGCAGAGAGCTAGGGCTTCCCCCGGGCTCGGCCCTATCTCTCTTTGCCATAGGCCGCACAGTGGGTTGGTTGGCTCATGCAATGGAGCAGTTTCAGGAGGAAAAATTGATACGGCCGCGCTCGCGCTATAGTGGTCCGCCACCTCAAAATGATGAGGGATTATAGATTCATATCGAATAAGTGTTGAAGAAAATGCAATTCGATTGTCGCTGTCCGCGCTCCACTTGCAAGCATCACGAATGACTGCAATGAAATCACCTTGACGTTGCTTTGCGGGAGGGTGTGGCATGACAATAATGACAGGTGCGAACATAAGACTTGGCGCTATTCTCGCCGAGGCTGAAAAGCAGCAGTCATTTCTCAGCGCTGCAAAACTGGAAGCAAACGGCCTCGTTCCCGAGACAATCGAAACAGGTATGGCAGCTCAGGCGATTTCGGCAGCTGCCATCGGCAAGGAAGTTGGCGGCTGGAAAGTCTCTTTCAGCGGCGGGCGGGCTGTCGCAGCACCTCTGATCGATGTCCACGACTCCAGAACTGGGACCGTTCCCAAAAAGGGTGCAGTGGGAGTGGAGATCGAAATCTGCTTTGTTCTGTCAAGCGATATTCCTGCCCCTGTTGAAGGACGGGCATATGAGCGCGACGATATTCTCGCGCAAATCGCATCTGTGCATTTGGGGGCAGAACTTGTCAGCTATCGCCTGATTGAAGAAAACAACGCACCCTTTCCGCTCTTTCTGGCGGACCGGCTGGGCAACCACTCTTTCGTCCTAGGGCCGGAAATCGACAGATCCCTCATCGAGCGTGTACTCCACGAAGATCAAACACTGCCCTCTCTTCGCCTGGAAGCCGATGGTGCGGTTCTCCTAGATGCGCCAGCCAAACATCCGCAGGGCGACGCCGTTGCTCCGCTCCTGGCCTATGCGAACAGTCCAATCGATCATCTCGGTGGTTTAACGCAGGGTCAGGTGGTGACAACAGGCAGCCTGTGCGGCCTCATCCGCCTGTCTGGGCAGACCACAATCAAGGCCAGCTGGGGCGAAATCGCGGCTCTCAACCTGTCTCTCCAGCATTGAGGCGCAGACGCCCTATCGCGCCATCTGGATGCCTCTGACGATTTTTTAATCGGCCTGAACACCCATGACTTTTCACAGGGTTCAACGGGCCATTATTCTCATTTTCGCCGCAAACGAAAATCGCATCCCTGTTACATTAGCATTGTCGGTGCACGGTGTAACAGGAGGCCAGTCGATGGCGAGCTCAATCATGAATGCTGTTGGGAAGCCGCTTTATTATAGCGACACCTCTACCGGCTTTTTCTCGGCAACCGGCTCCGGCCCGAACCTATATGGCACCACCAAAAACGATTCCATGTGGGGCGATAGCGGCGTCAATGTCACCATGCATGGCGGCACCGGTGACGATATCTATTATCTCTACTCGACCATCAATCGCGCCTCGGAAGCAGCGAATGCGGGTGTAGATACGATCAACACCTGGATGAGCTATACGCTTCCCACCAATATCGAAAACCTGATCGTTACAGGTGATGGGCGCGACGCTTTCGGAAATTCACTGGATAACATCATCCGGGGTGGCTCCGGCAAACAGACGATTGACGGCCGTGCGGGCAATGACGTTCTGACCGGCGGCGGCGGTGCCGATACTTTTGTCTTCGCCAAGGGCAACGGTACGGACCTGATTACAGATTTTGGTGCCGATGACACGATCCGGCTGGATGGTTATGGCGTGACCTCCTTTGATCACCTCATCAGCGCATCCACGCAAAACGGTGAAAACCTCTGGCTGAATTTTGACAATGGCGAAAGCGTCGTCCTTGCCAACACCACGGCTGACGACCTGAGTGCTAACCAGTTCAGGCTGACACTCGACCGGTCGCAGCTCACCGCAACATTCACGGATGAGTTTAACGCGCTCTCGCTGAGTGATGGCCAGAGTGGCGTGTGGGAACCGAAATTCTGGTGGGCGGGCGAGGAAGGTGGCAGCCTCCACACCAACTCGGAAAAACAGTGGTACATCAACCCAGCTTATCAGCCCACCTCATCGGTCAATCCATTTTCCGTTCAAAACGGCGTCTTGACCATCAAGGCCGCGCCGACGCCAGACCTGATTTCCGATGCTGTTGCCGGATATGATTATACGTCTGGCATGCTGACGACCCACCCATCGTTCTCGCAGACTTACGGCTATTTCGAAATCCGCGCAGACATGCCCAATGAACAGGGCGTTTGGCCCGCCTTCTGGCTGTTGCCGCAAGATGGCAGCTGGCCACCGGAGCTCGATGTGATCGAGATGCGGGGGCAGAACCCGAATTCGCTTATCCTGTCTGCCCACTCCAACGCTTCGGGCCAACAGTCCTCCAGCATCAACAACGTCACCGTCGCCAGCACGGAAGGTTTTCATAAATATGGAATGCTGTGGGATGCAGAGCACATAACCTGGTATTTCGACGATGTGGCTGTCGCGCAAATCGATACGCCTGCCGATATGCATGACCCCATGTATATGCTGGTCAATCTTGCCGTTGGCGGCATTGCCGGAACACCTGCGAACGGATTGCCAAACGGCTCGGCAATGAAAATCGATTACATCCATGCCTATTCGCTGGATGATCCCGCGACAACAGTCGCTCAGGCTTCGACCACAGACCACTTGTTAGTCTGATCCGAAACAGCGCCCTGCATAGTCGGGGCGCTGTCTCTTATTCAAAGCATATCTGAACCTACCAAAGCTTAACGTGGCGGTTCACATCCTTGTAGAGCAGGTAGCGGAACCGGCCAGGGCCACCGGCGTAGCAGGCTTGTGGGCAGAAGGCCCTCAACCACATGAAGTCACCCGCTTCGACCTCAACCCAGTCATTGTTCAGCCTGTAGACGGCCTTGCCCTCGAGCACGAAAAGGCCATGCTCCATCACGTGGGTTTCCATGAAAGGAATGGTGGCGCCCGGCTCAAATGTCACGATATTGAGGTGCATGTCGTAGCGGCCATCGCTCGGATCGATAAACCGCGTGGTCGCCCATTTCCCATCGGTTTCCGGCATTGCGGAAAGCTCATGCTCATCCTCATGCGTGAAAATGGCAGGAGGCAACTCAAGGCCTTCAACCGCATCGAAAACCTTTCTGACCCAATGAAACTTGGCCGGAACTGATCCCTCTGCTCGAATCTTCCATTCGCTCCCCGCAGGAATATAGGCAAAAGATCCCGCTCTCAGCGCATGTCGCTGGCCGTCATACTCGATACTCAATTCCCCATCGACAACGAAGATAGCTGCTTGTGCACGCGCATCAGGCTCCGGCCTGTCGCTGCCACCACCGGGCATGACTTCCATCACATATTGAGCGAATGTCTCGGAAAAGCCGGTCATGGGGCGCGCAATGATCCACGCCCGTGTGTCACGCCAATGGGGCAGCACGCTCGTCACAATATCGGACATCACACGCTTTGGAATGACCGCATAGGCCGTCGTGAATGTCGCCTTGCTTGACAGCAGTTCGGTCTGGCCGGGAAGCCCGCCAAAGTCTGAATAATATCGCCTGTTTTCCATGATGCACTCCAAAGCATGCTACGTCGTAAAATGCTTAAAGCGTTTCGGCAGCAAATGGAATCGCTTGCATCAGGATTTCAGCGCCGCCTCGTGCAGGCGGCGCGCTATGCCGTCTGTCGATGATCAATGCTTTTTACGGATCACGCCATAGACGATGTTCCGGTTCTCGCCGAAAAACACCTCCGCTTCGATGGTCGATGGATCGGCGCTGGCGTTGATGATGTTCCACATGTCCTGCTCGGTGCGCAGCAGCAATGCCCAGTTCATGAAACTTTCCATGTAACCATCAACGCCAATATCCTGCGAAAAATTGGCAAAGAGGAAGGTGCCACCGGGCTTCAGCATATCGAGGCAACGGCGCGTCAGCTTGATGGAGACCTTGTCCACGAGGTAGTCATAGAGGCCAGCGGCATAGACGAAATCAAACGTACCGAACTGCTGGCGGCCAGAGAGTATACCGCGAACGGAACCATCGACGGCCGTAATGCATGTATGACCAAAATCCCGGGTTATGGCACCAATGCTCAGAGGGTCCTGATCCAGCGCCACCCAGCGCTTGATCTTACCGTCTGCCAGCGCCTTGGACTGGTTGGCTTCCCGCAGATGCCCGGCAGCGATGGTCAAAATTTCTGTCTCTGGTCCGTGTCTTTCGGCCAGTTCATCGACATATTTTGTGAGAATGTCCCGCCGCTCCCTAACGGCGACCGAAGACGAGGCATCGCGGGTGTAGGCATAGAGTTCGGCGCCGATGGGAGACGCTGCGTCGATGCGGCTTTGGACACTGGGGTGGCCGTAAATGAAGTCCAGCAATTGCGCATCGCCAGAATATCCCCGCGGCTTCTCATGCGACCAATATGTGAAAGGATCCTGGAGAAAATATTCGGAAACAGAGTGGCTCTGGATAATAGGGACGAGGGTTAACCACACGCCGGAGTCGTATTTATTCCGCAGCTGATGTAGTCTTCCGGCTACTTCATGTATTATTTTGCGCGGCGCCTGCCCACTCGAAATCTGCTGGCTTGCGAGATTGAGGATAAGAGCGACCTCTGCTTTTCCAAGCTCGAAATTTTCTTGGAAATTGCCATTATCAGAAGAAAATATCTCCTTGGCCATGGCCTCTGGAGTAATAAGACTTTCACCATCAAAATTTCTATTCAAAAGCTGGGACACTCGCACTCTCCTGATTAACGTCTTGTTAACTAAACGTGAATTCAGACGTAATCAGTCTTCGTGTCAATCAAGGATTCGCCTATAAAGTGCTAATATTCGCGAAACTTCTTATTAAGGTAAATGCAATTTGGATTGTGCATTTGCCGCTCCTTAAAGAAAATTAAAAGGATAGAATTCATGCTTTGCGGGTGTTTCACTGCGATAGCCTAGGAGATCGGCCTCGTAGAGCCATGCAAAACGACAAGTGAATAGATAAATTTTCAAATATTCACGACAGCAGACATTCAGATTTATTACAACCTATAGGTAAGTGCATGACGCACACTTTGGTAGATGTGGTTGAGCTTGACTTGAACGGAGACGATACGCAAAAACGGTCTGAGAGTAATTTGCGTAAAGTCTTTCTCAAAGAAGCGGATGCCAAAAGGCGCACGGCCATAAGGCACGGGCTGTGGACAGCCGTGCCGCTCTATCTCCTCTTTTCAATCACCGATGTTCTTCTCATTCCCGATGTTTCAGCACACACAATGTTTGCGCGCTTCGTGGTCGGCATCGCAGCTTTGTTAACACTGGAGACGCAGATCCGCGCCAATGCGAAAACCAACCATTTGGATATCGCCTGCGCCATTGCACTAATCTGCGGATATATCGGCTGGGTCGTGCCAGCAATGATGACCAGCTACACCGTCAACATGTCCTATTACATGGTGTTCGGTGCGATTTTCATGATGGGCGCGAACCTGTTCTTCACCTTCAGTTTTTCACTGTCACTCGTCGCGTCAGCTGTCATCCTGGTGATCTATTTTGTCGCGCTGAGCCATATTCACAAAGACATCTATTACCAGATTACGTTCGGCACGTTCTACCTCACCTGCTTCGTCTTCACGTCCTATGTGAACCTGCGCCTCAACCGGGAACGCTATCAGGTGTTCCTCAATGCGGTTGAAGCCAATCTCCAGCAGCGGCAAGCGGAACAGCGTGGCGAAGCGCTGCTGCGCCTATCCAACACCGATCCCCTCACAGGACTGGAGAACCGCAGGTCCATTGACAGCAGGCTGCGTCATCTTTGGGATGAATGGGCGAGCAGCGAGCGAAACTTTGCTGTGTTTCTGATCGATGTCGATTTCTTCAAGAAGTATAATGATTATTACGGCCATCAGGAAGGCGACCGATGCCTTGTTCAGGTCGCTCAAACCCTTGAGACCAGTCTGAGCCGTTTCGATGCCGTGATCGGTCGATATGGTGGCGAGGAATTCATAGCGCTCGCCCATTTCAAGACGCTGAAAGACATCGAACATATCGCAGAGACGCTTCGCCATACTGTCGAAAACATGGCACTTGTCCATGAAAGACGGCGGGATGGCACATCGGTCATCACTGTCAGCGTTGGCACCTCCTACACGCGAAAGCAGCCAGACCCAAAACTGGAGCGTTTGATCAACGAGGCAGACAGGGCTCTTTATCTCGCGAAGGCAAACGGTCGCAACACAGTCAAACTTTTCGACCCGACGGATCCCCTCAACAGCGACGATACAGAAAATGTCGCCGCGTTGCTGAACATCGCGATCGAGAAGAAACTCGTGTCGCTGGTCTATCAGCCGATCAAAAACCTTTCATCGGGTGAGTTGAGCGGCGTAGAAGCCCTCATGCGGCTACATCTGCTCGATGGAACGTCGGTACCGCCCAGCATCTTCATCCCGATTGCCGAGCGCAACGGTATCATCATGGATCTTGGCCTGTGGGCCATCCGTGCCGTATGCCAGCAGGTTCTGCGTTGCGATTCCATGTCTGTCGTCAGCGTCAACGTATCACCTATGCAGCTGAAGAGCCCGGGTTTTGCGACATCGGTCGCCGGCATTCTCGGTGAGGTAGGTGTCGCGGGCAGCAGGCTTGCATTCGAGATTACCGAGGGGCTGGAGATGGATATGAACTCCGATGTCCTGCGCTGCATCAGTGATCTCAAGACCTTGGGCATCCGCATCTGGCTCGATGATTTCGGCACCGGATTTGCTGGTCTTTCCTGGTTGCGACTGATTGATTTCGACACCGTCAAAATCGATAAGTCCTTCCTCCATGATAGCCATACACCTCGCGGAAAGGCGATGCTCAAGGACATTATCAGCCTCATTCGCAATCGCGGCCACAAAATCCTTGTCGAAGGGGTTGAGACGCCTGAACAACTGGCATTGCTGCGAGAACTCAGGATCGATCAGGTTCAAGGCTATTACGTGGGCCGCCCGGGACCCATCGAAAATCTGCACGCACCGAAGTCGTATCGGATGCCCTTGTCCAAGCTGATGCGGGCAACCTGAAGTGAAGGCTCCCGCAGTCAGCGCCTGCGGAAGCCTTCTGATGCCTTCGTCAATCCACAGCGCCCGGCACTTCGCACAGTTCACGATCACCGCTTATGATGGAGCGCTTGCCCACATGATTGGCTGGCCCAACGATGCCTTCCTGCTCCATACGCTCAACCAATGAGGCTGCGCGATTGTAGCCGATGGACAGGCGACGCTGGATATAGGACGTGGAGCACTTCTTGTCGCGGAGCACCACCTTGACGGCCTTTTCGTAAAGGTCTGCGGTATCGTCCTCGGCCATGGCTGACTTGTCGAAGACGGCGCTGTCTTCTTCGGCACCCTCGTCGGCTTCATCGGCATCCTCGGTCACAGTGCCCAGATATTCCGGGCGCCCCTGCGTCTTCAGATGCGCAACAACCTTTTCGACTTCCTCGTCCGATACGAAGGGGCCGTGAACGCGTGAGATGCGCCCGCCACCGACCATATGCAGCATATCGCCTTGCCCGAGCAGATGCTCTGCGCCCTGCTCTCCCAGGATCGTCCGGCTATCGATCTTGGACGTGACCTGGAACGAGATACGGGTTGGGAAGTTCGCCTTGATCGTACCGGTGATGACATCGACCGAGGGGCGCTGGGTTGCCATGATGAGGTGGATACCCGCCGCACGTGCCATCTGCGCGAGCCGCTGGATTGCACCTTCGATTTCCTTGCCCGCAACCATCATCAGGTCGGCCATCTCGTCGACGATGACGACGATGTAAGGCATGGCCGTGAGGTCCATCTCCTCCTGCTCGTAAACCGCTTCGCCGGTGGCGCGATCAAAGCCGGTCTGCACGTTGCACATCACGGTTTCGCCCTTGGCGCGGGCCGAAGCCGCACGAGCATTATAGCCGTCGATGTTGCGAACACCCAGACGCGACATCTTGCGATAGCGGTCTTCCATCTCGCGCACGGCCCATTTCAACGCCATGACAGCCTTCTTCGGGTCGGTCACAACGGGCGTGAGAAGGTGAGGAATACCGTCATAAACGGAGAGCTCCAGCATCTTCGGATCGACCATGATCAGGCGGCATTCCTCCGGCTTCAACCGGTAGAGCAGCGACAGGATCATTGTGTTGATCGCGACCGACTTTCCCGAACCGGTTGTACCGGCCACCAGCAGGTGCGGCATCTTGGCAAGCTCCGCCACAACTGGTTCGCCACCAATGGTCTTGCCAAGGCAAAGTGCCAGCTTCATCCGCGTTTCGGAGTAGTCGGGAGATTCGATCAACTCACGGAAATAAACCGTCTCACGCACCGGGTTCGGCAATTCGATGCCGATCACGTTACGGCCGGGCACCACAGCCACGCGCGCAGAGAGCGCCGACATGGAGCGGGCGATATCATCCGACAGGCCGATAACCCGAGAAGACTTCACACCTGGCGCAGGCTCGAACTCGTAAAGGGTCACGACCGGGCCAGGCCGGACATCGATAATCTCGCCCTTGATACCAAAATCTTCCAGAACGCTTTCGAGAAGCCCGGCACTCTGCTCCAGCGCTTCAGGTGTCATTGTCGTTGTCTGGAGAACCTGCGGCTTTTGCAGCAGATCGATGGGCGGGAACTCATACTCGCCTTCACCGAACACCGGCGCATCCAGAAACATCGGCTGATTGGCGTTACGGGCTGCCGTTCGCATTTCGCGGCGCGGCGCTGCCACCAGCACGGGCTCAGCCATCTGCGGCTCGGCAACTGCCGCGACCGGGATTACCTCCTCGATTGGCTCGACGATGGGCATGGGCTCGACAGAGGTGTTTTCCACGGCGCGCGCAGGTTTGACGTCGACCTGCCGATACAGCGAGACCGCCGATCCCTCCAGCCGTGCGAATGCTGGCTTCTCAACGACTGGAAGAGGCTGGGCCACCACCTGCACAGCAGGCATTGGAGCCTTAACGGTAATGGCAGGAAATGTTGCGGCAACAGGCGTGGCGACAGTGGCCACGCGCTGGGCCTTCACCCGCACCAGTTCGGCCAACCGCAGTGGCTGTGTGGGCGGCAGAATTGCGGTGCCGACATCGAGGTTCATCATCTCCCAGAACATTTCGTCCGAAAGCACGTCCGCAAAGGCTGGCACATCGATGGGCGCATTGCGCTCTGCTGGGAAACAGGCAACATCGATCTGCTCGGCAACTGTGTCGACAACGGCCTCTTCTACCTCGGGGGCAACGGCTGCCTGTTCACGTTCCTTCAAGGCAAGCTCGCGGCGCAGCCGATATGTGAGTGCAAGCGCACCGATGGCACCCGGTGGCTGCGGCAGCACGGCCGGTTTGGCAATGCGGCGCTCGACGGGCTCTGGCTGAACAACTGGCATTTCCTCGCCAATAGCAGGCACCTCGACAGCGACAGAAGCCACAGCTTCATCATCGGCCTTGCCTGGCGCACCACCGGCGACCTGCTTTCCAGCGACAAGATTCTGTGGCGTGCGGGTAAAGCGCACATTCGGGCCCAGCGTAAATGCCTTCTGCCAGAGAGGCATGTCATCACGTCCCTCTACCGCATTTGCGGCGAATTGATCGGCATTATGTCCCATCACCGCCTTCTGATCAGCGGTCAATGGCACCATATCACGGGCGTCGCCCGGCTCCGCAACGGCTGGTCTCGGTCCCCTCTCTTCTATCGTATTGATGGAATGATTTAAATTTGAACGGGGAATACGCATCACAGCCTGTACACTCATCATAAACGGACATTTGGCACACCCAATTCAATAGAAAATAAAGGTTAATCACATGTTGCCAAAGCCCCCTTCCCGGTGATTTTTCCAGGCCTAATGTAAGGGTGTGTCTGGCGAGCAACGGCATCCAAGACCGTAAAAACCAGCGATTTGCGGCCTCAAAGGCAGCATTTTTGCGGTTTTCCGGGCGAATTTATGCCTCTACAGCAGCCTTCATGCAGGGCTAGGAAAACTTTAGGACAAAGTAACTGTTCTTATCTTTACAACTAACATGTTAATGGCGTATCAAGCTGATGTCAGTTTTGGAGGAGCAGGCATTTGACTGGTAAATTTGGCCTTTCGGCAGCACTTACGACACCCTTTGCGCCGGATGGCAGCATCGACACCGCAGGCTTGGTGAGCCAAGCCAAGCGCTCGCTAGCCGCTGGCTGTAACAGCGTTACCCTTTTTGGCACCACTGGCGAAGGCAGCTCGATCGGCGCTCGCGAACGTACTGATGTGCTAGCCGCCGCCGTCAGCGCGGGTATCGATCCGGGCAACATTGTCACCGGCGTTCTGGTCGATTCGGCGCAAGACGCCGCGGATCAGTCTCGCGAAGCCCTTGATATTGGCGTGCGGAACATTCTTCTGGCACCGCCCTCATATTTCAAGAATGTCAGCGATGACGGCCTTTTCGAATGGTTCTCAACGGTCTTCTGCCAGCTTGGCAGCAGCGCCCGCGACATTCTGGTTTATAATATCCCATCCGTTACAATGGTTGCCTTGTCGGTCGAGCTAATCGGTCGCCTGCGTCACGCATTTCCGGGCGTCGTCACAGGGGTCAAGGATTCCTCTGGCGACTGGCCATACACGCAGCGTCTTCTTGCAGAGCATCGCGATCTCATTATTCTGATTGGCGATGAACGCCATCTGGCGCAAGGCGTGCGTCTTGGTGGGCAAGGCGCAATCTCCGGTGTGGCGAACTTCCTGCCAAAAGAGGTTCGCTCCATGGCTGTTGATGGCGTAGACGACAAGCGCATTGAAGACCTGGTTGTTGAATTGCTGAAGTATCCGGTCACACCGGCAGTCAAGGTTCTGGTCTCTCACGTCACCGGCGAGCCAATCTGGCACTCGGTTCGCGCGCCACTGGTTTCCATTTCCGCAGAAAACCGTACAAAGCTATCTGCTGCATTCGAGCAGCTTTTCAACAGCAAAGCCGCGTGAAAAGGATAGTTCATGGATGAGACTGGCGAACAGACGACGTTGCGGGAGAAAGCGTATGAGAGCTTTACGCATCATCTTCTCGCGCGCGATGTTCGGCCCGGCCAGTTCATCTCACAAAGACGGTTGGTAGAGCTAACAGGATTGCCGCTTGGCGCAATCCGTGAGGCCATTCCGAGACTTGAGGCGGATGGGTTGATCATCACTGTGCCCCAACGCGGGCTACAGGTCGCACATATCGACATCAACCTCATCCGTGAAGCATTCCAGTTTCGTATTTTCCTCGAAAAGGAAGCCGTTGCGATTTTTACCCGAACAGCTTCCGATGAGGCGATCGGCAAGATGTTGAGCGATCACCGGGATATCGCAGAGGCAGCCGAATTGGGAAAAGGCTCGCCTGAGCTGGATGCCCGCGCGCAGGCGGTCGACTGGGGCATGCACGACGCTTTCATCGATTCACTGGGAAATTCCATCTTATCCAACGCCTACCGGGTCAACTCCATCAAGATGCGCCTCATCAATCAGGAGCGTTTTCGCATCGCGGGCCATGTCAAATCCGTCATGGCCGAGCATCTGACGATCCTCGAAGCCATCGAGCGTCGTGCGCCGGAAGAAGCCGCCGAAAGGCTGGTCGCGCACATAAAGAATGCGCGAGACAGGGCGCTGGCAGTTTAGACGATCGGTTGATCCGATAGGAACATGCATAAGCAATCGGCCGGAGGTGAGGAGATTTTCGGCCAAACAGGAGGAGGAAGATATGACACATTCATTGCTCAAGCCGACACGGCGGGCATTCATGGCGGGAACGGCAGCCATTGCCGTAACTGCTGCGTTCGGCATTCGCCCCGCTTCGGCTGCTGTCGATTGGAAGAAACATGCCGGCACGACGCTGGAGGTCAATCTCGTCAAGAGCCCGCGCAGCGAAACGCTTTTGAAATACATCAAGGAATTCGAAGAACTGACCGGCATCAAGGTCAATGCCGAGGCCACGCCTGAGCAGCAGCAGCGCCAGAAGGTCGTCATCGAACTGTCCTCCGGCAAGCCAAGCTTCGACGTTGTTCACCTGAGCTATCATGTGCAGAAGCGCCAGTTCGAAAAAGGCAAATGGCTGGCCGATATCAGCGGCTTCCTGAAAGATCCGTCCCTGACAGATCCGTCCCTCACCGAGAGCGATTTTGCCGAGGCCGGGATGCAGTTTGCCAAGGACAGCGACGGCGTCCTGCGTTCGCTCCCATTCTCCGTGGACTACTGGATTCTCTACTGGAACAAAGAATTGTTCGCGGCAAAGGGGCTGAAATATCCGGAGACCTTCGAGGAGCTCGTCACGGCGGCAGAAACGCTGACAGATCCTTCCACCAACACCTATGGTTTCGTGGCACGCGGGCTGAAGAACGCCAATACGCCTGTCTGGACATCGCTGATGCTGGGCTATGGTGCCGCTCCGATTGTTGACGGCAAGATCGATGCACAGTCGAAAGAGGCGGTGGAAGCGGCAGCGCTCTATCAACGCCTGATGACAAAAGCCGCACCTCCCGGTGTTTCCGGTTTCAACTGGGCTGAAGCGCAGTCCGCCTTCCTTCAAGGCAAGATCGGCATGTGGCTGGATGGCGTGGGCTTTGCACCGCCAATCGAAAATCCGGAAAAATCCCGTGTTGTCGGCAAGGCTGGCTACGGCGTCATGCCAAAGGGCCCGGCTGCGCAGGCCGCAGGCACATTCGGAGATGGCCTTGGCGTTGTCGAAGCCAGCCAGAAGAAAGAGGCAGCTTATCTGTTCTGCCAATGGGCAATTTCCCATGACATGGGTGCCCGTCTTCTGCAGGCTGGTGCCGGCGTGCCGTTCCGGCAGTCCATTCTCGAAGATGCCAAGGTTCGCGAAGGCGTAAAAATGCCTGCGGAGTGGCTGGATGCCGTGGTCGGCTCCGGCAAGGTTTCCAAGCTCGCGCTTCCGGTCATCATTCCGGTGACGGAGTTCCGCGACATCTATGGCGTAGGCCTCACCAACATGATTGGTGGCGCAGATCCGGCAGCCGAACTCAAGAAGGCGACCGAACAGTTCGCACCTGTTCTGGCGCGCAGCGAGGGATAAAAGTGTCCGTCAGCATAGCAAACACCGTCAAAACGACGAAGGTGATCAGAAGGAGCAAGCCCACGCGGCTTGCTCCCAACTACTGGCCTTTCGTCATTCCCGCACTCGTGGTCATCGCAGCCGTTATCGTTTTTCCGTGGGTCTTTACCCTATGGATGAGCGCGCAGCGTTGGACACTGGGGCAAGAGCAGAGCTTTATCGGCTTCGACAACTATATCCGTCTGGCCAGTGATGCCCGATTCTGGGAATCCCTATGGAATACGCTTGTCTATACGACCCTGTCCGTCGTGGCTCCGCTATTCCTGGGCACCTTGGCGGCGTTGCTTTTCGATGCGCAGTTTCCGCTTCGTGGCTTCCTACGCGGCGTCTTCGTCATGCCCATGATGGCAACCCCGGTTGCCATCGCGCTTGTATGGACGATGATGTTCCACCCGCAGCTCGGCGTGCTGAACTATCTTCTCTCATTCGTCGGCATCGGCCCATTGGAGTGGATCTATAACCAGTCCACGGTCATCCCATCACTGGTGCTGGTGGAAACATGGCAATGGACCCCGCTGGTCATGCTCATCGTGCTCGGTGGTCTCGCAGCCGTTCCGCGCGAACCTTATGAAAGTGCCGAGATAGACGGCGCAAACGCCTGGCAGAAGTTCCGTTTTCTGACTTTGCCGATGATCGCCCCGTTTCTGATGATTGCCGTCATCATCCGCTCGATCGACGCCGTCAAGAGTTTCGACATTATCTACGCCATGACCCAAGGCGGACCCGGCACGGCATCCGAGACGATCAACATCTATCTCTACAACACCGCCTTCGCCTACTACGACATCGGTTATGGCTCAGCCATGGCAGTCGTCTTCTTCATCGTCATTGTCGCGCTGTCCTTCGTGCTGCTGATGGTGCGCGCCCGCAGTCAATGGAACGAGATGGAGGACCGCTGATGAAACGCAAGACACTCGACCAGATCGGCCTGTTCTTCGTCGCACTCGTCATGATTTCACCTGTCATCCTGTTCTTTCTCTGGATGATTTCGCTTTCGCTGAAATATGAGATCGACAATGGGGCCTATCCACCGATCCTCATTCCAGAACGCTTCGCATGGTCGAATTATGTGAAGGTGTTTGAGGAAAACAACTTCTTCCTCTACTTCTGGAATTCCGTGCTCGTCACCGGCGCGGCAACATTCCTGGCCCTCATCATCGGCGTACCCGCAGGCTATGGCATTGCACGGCTGAAGGCCGAAAAAGCGGCCATCGTCATCATGATTGCCCGAATGACCCCCGGCCTGTCCTTCCTCATTCCGTTGTTTCTCCTGTTCCAATGGTTGAACCTGCTGGGCACGCTCTGGCCTCAGATCATCATCCATCTAGTTGTCACAGTCCCCATCGTGGTCTGGATCATGATCGGCTATTTTGAGACAACGCCGAAGGAGCTGGAAGAGGCCGCGAGCATCGATGGCGCAACGTCCTGGCAGGTCTTCCGCCTCGTGGCGCTGCCAATCGCCAAGCCCGGCATCGTCGTTTCCTTCATTCTGGCCGTCATCTTCTCATGGAACAACTTCGTGTTCGGCATTGTGCTGGCCAGCCGTGAAACCCGAACCCTGCCTGTTGCGGTTTACAACATGCTGTCCTTCGAACAGGTCAGTTGGGGTCCGCTGGCTGCAGCCGCGCTCATCGTCACCCTGCCGGTGCTGCTGCTGACCATGTTTGCGCAAAAACAGATCGTTGCTGGCCTGACCGCCGGCGCAGTCAAGGGAGGCTAGCGCCCTGCCCCGGAAGTCCAAAGGATTTCCGGACTGGACACCGCGCCACCTCAACCACTTATCATTACGGGATCAACATCATGGCACCGGTCAATATTCAGAATGTGCAGAAGCGCTTCGGCGCCGTCAACGTCATCCAAGGCATCGATATCGATATACGCGACGGAGAGTTCGTCGTTCTCGTGGGTCCCTCGGGATGCGGAAAATCAACCCTGTTGCGCATGATTGCCGGTCTTGAAGAGGTCAGCGGCGGAGAGATCCATATCGGGGCGCGGGAGGTGAGCAATCTACGCGCTCGTGATCGCGATATCGCCATGGTGTTCCAGAACTACGCCCTCTATCCGCATATGACAGTCCGGGAGAATATGGGCTTTGCCCTGAAGCTCAAGAAAGCCAGCGCAGATGAAACGGCTCAGAAAGTGAACCGGGCCGCCGACATTCTAGGACTAGACAAGCTGCTCGATCGCTATCCCCGCCAACTTTCAGGCGGGCAGCGCCAGCGTGTTGCCATGGGCCGGGCACTGGTGCGTGATCCGCAAGTGTTCCTGTTTGACGAGCCGCTTTCCAACCTCGACGCCAAGCTGCGCGTGCAGATGCGCGGGGAAATCAAGGCGCTGCACCAGCGCATCGGCACCACCACCATTTATGTGACGCATGACCAGGTCGAGGCCATGACCATGGCCGACAAAATCGTGGTGCTGCATGATGGCGTCATTGAGCAGATCGGCGCACCGCTGGAGCTTTACGACCGGCCTGCCAACCTGTTCGTCGCCGGGTTCATTGGTTCACCCGCCATGAACTTCATTCGCGGACGCATTGAGGAAGGTGTGTTCCGTACCGCAAAGGGCTTGACGCTGCCCCTTCCACCCTCAGCAAATCCAGCCGTATTAGGCGGACGGGACCTTGTCTATGGTATTCGCCCTGAACATATCAGAGTTAGTGCAGACGGTATTGAAGGTCGCGTCGAACTGGTCGAAGGCACCGGTTCGGAAATCTACGCGAAGTTGAATTGCGCCGGTGAAGAGATTGCCTGCCTGTTTCGCGAGCGTCTGGACATCCGGTTCGGTGACCACGTGAAGATCGCCGTTGATCCGGCAACCGTGCATCTGTTCGACCGGGAGACGGGCAAGCGTATCTGAAAACCCATGCGTGACGATATCATCCCCTCCAAGCGTGTCCTCTGCGTCGGCGCTGCCGTGCTCGACACATTGTTCCGCGTGCATGACATGCCGACCGGTCAAGGCAAAGTCCTGCCCTATGACATGCTGCAGATTGCCGAAGGCATGGCATCCAGTGCGGGCTACACGGTCCATCGCATGGGTGGTCGTGCCAGTCTCTGGGGCGCTGTCGGCGATGACGAAACCGGAAGCCGCATTCTGCGCGAACTGGCAGAATGCGGCATCGACATGTCAGGCATGACGATCGCCAAGGGTGCACGCTCCGCATTGTCCACCATCATCATTGATGACCACGGCGAAAGGCTGATCGTTCCATTTTACGATCATAAGCTTCATGAGAATAAACGCTCCTGCACGGCAGAGGATCTGTCACCTTTCGATGCAGTTCTGGTCGATGTGCGTTGGCCGGAACTCGCGCTTGATGTGCTGACTCTTGCCGCCAGCCTTGGCAAGCCTGCCATTCTCGATGGCGATGTTGCGCCGGTGGAAACGCTGGAAATGCTGGCGCCCGCAGCAACGCACATCATCTTTTCCGAGCCAGCGGCTCAGCGTCTGACCGAAACGGGAGATGTCGCGGCCATGTTGCCGATTCTCCATGCACGTTACCCTGAAACCTTCATTGCGGTCACGGCAGGCCCGGCTGGCTGTTACTGGACCGAGCCCCATAATCCCCAGGTTCACCACCAGCCGACATTGGCGATCAAGGCCGTGGACACGCTGGCTGCGGGAGACGTATTCCATGGCACCTTCGCCCTTGCCGTGGCACAAGGTCTCGAAAGTCGTGCGGCTATTCAGCTCTCTTCCGTTGCGGCTGCGATGAAATGCGAGGTCTTCGGGGGCCGCGCCGGCACGCCGACGCGCGCGCAGACCGAAATGCGCCTTACCGAGTGGCTTTCAAACCCGGCTTGATCGGTCTGAACGTAAGAGCCGCAAGGCCAACTTGCCGCCCTTCTGCTTCTCATTCCTGCATTGTTGCCTGCTCGATCCCTGTTGTCGGAAATGTCAGCCGTGGGGAACTTGTGTCAGTCCCCAATGATGTGCTGATATCTGCGCCGTACAGAATTTCATAATGGGAGGAATTATTATGATGGTCGAATTGCTGATTGCGGGAAAGAATCAGGCAGCGCAGGAGAACCGGACATTTGATCGGTTGGACCCCGTAACAGGAACCGTTGCGACGACAGCGGCAGCGGCCAACGTCACAGATGCACGCATGGCTGTGGATTCCGCATCGCAGGCGTTCGAAGCCTGGTCCAAAACTGGCCCCAACCAGCGCCGCGCTCTGTTGATGAAGGCTGCCGAGGTTATGGAGAGCAAGGTCGGTGCCTTCATTGAAGCCATGATTTCAGAGACGGGAGCCACCGGCATGTGGGCTGGCTTCAACGTGAAGTTTGCGGCCAGCATCATCCGCGAAGCGGCGTCTATGGTGACCCAGCTTGGTGGAGAAATCATTCCATCTGACAAGCCAAACACATTGGCAATGGGAATGCTGAAACCCAAGGGCGTTTGCCTCGGCATCGCGCCATGGAATGCTCCGGTGATTCTGGGAACACGTGCCGTTGCGATGGCGATTGCCTGTGGCAACACCGTCGTTCTCAAATCATCCGAACTTTGCCCGGCAACGCACCGGCTGATTGGCGATTGCTTTACAGAGGCAGGTTTTCCAGCAGGCGTTTTGAACGTTGTCAGCAACAGCCCTGCTGACGCGGCAAGCGTGGTTGAAGCCCTGATCGCGGATGCACGGGTTCGCCACGTCAACTTTACCGGATCATCCAAAGTTGGACGCATTATCGGACGATTGGCAGGCGAGAATCTCAAGCCTGCGCTGCTTGAACTCGGTGGCAAGGCACCCCTCGTGGTGCTTGATGACGCCGATATCGATGGGGCCGTCAACGCCGCCATCTTCGGTGCCTTCATGAACCAGGGGCAGATCTGCATGTCGACTGAGCGGGTCATCGTTGATCAATCCATCGCGGACGAATTCGTTGAAAAGCTCTCGGCTCGCGCTAGCGCACTACCAGCCGGAAATCCGCGTGAAAAAGTCGTTCTCGGCGCTCTCGTTACGCCTGAAGCGGCAGAGAAGATGGATGCGATCATCGCCGACGCAGTCTCGAAGGGCGGCAAGATCGTGGCTGGCGGCACCCGTGACAACACGGTTGTCAGTGCAACACTGATCGATCACGCAGCGCCCGGCATGAAAATCTATGAGGAAGAGTCATTTGGCCCGGTCAAGCCGGTGATCCGCGTGAACGGTGAGGCTGAGGCAGTGCGCGTGGCCAACGACACGGAATATGGACTGTCTTCTGCGGTTTTCAGCCGCGATGTTGGCAGGGCCATGCGCGTTGCCGGTCAAATCCAGTCCGGCATTTGCCACATCAACGGTCCGACCGTGTCCGACGAGCCGCAAATGCCATTCGGGGGCGTCAAAGCATCCGGTTACGGACGCTTCGGTGGAAAGGCAGCCATTGCCGAGTTCACGGACCTGCGCTGGATCACCATTGAGGATGCCGACCAGCACTACCCCTTCTGATGGATTGAACCGAACCTCAACCAACCTTGGGAGTATGTTTTCTCAAAGCGACATATTCCCAGGTTGCGACGATCAAAAGCACCGCAACAGCCGCGATCTGTAGAACATAGAGCGGCGTTGCGCCCAAAAGGAACAGAAGCAACAACGCGAAAATTCCGACGAAATGGGAGACGGGTCGCATGTGGGACGCGGCAATCTTGACGCCGATATTTCCTGCCAAGAAAAGGATTGGCCCACCAATGATAGCGATGGCTTCGCGCCACGAAGAACTTTCATGGCTGTGCGAAAGGCTGAAATCTTCACCGACAGCCGTCAGAATAATCCCCGCAACGATGGGCAGATGGCCGTAGTTGAAAAGCCCATGGGCTATTTTTTCCGGCTCTTCGGAGTTCTCGATTTTTTCGGAGGCTTTTTCCTGCGCATGGTGGAAGTAAATCCACCACATCAGGATCGTGCTGGTGAACGCCGAACAGAACACAATAAAGCTCAGGCTTGTGTTCATATGATCGGCGGCTGTGCGCCCCGTGGTCAATATCGTCTCACCCAGACAAATGATGACAAACAATGCGCAGCGTTCCGCCAGATGCTCACCTGAAAGGTGAAGCTTCTCATCGTCCCCAGCCTGAAAGCCGGGAACGAAATATTTCACGGCGGGGCCGAGATATTCTATGCCGATTGCAACCAGCCAGAACCCAATCTGCCATCCCAGGCTTTCAGAAACGCCTCCCATGATCCAAAAGATACTCGAGGCAGCGAGCCATACTGCCATCCGCCCGAAAGTCTTTGAGTTTTCATGGTCGATCCCCTTGAAAACATAAAGAGCAAAAAGGGAGCGCAGCACCTGCATGCCACTATAGATCAAGGCGAACGTGAAGCTTTGGTGGTCGAAAGCCTTTGGCAATGCGATTGCCAAAAGGACCCCTAGAAACATCATTGAAAATAGAAACAGCCGAACGAGGCCAGCTTCGGTGTTCAACAGATTTGTAAGCCAGGTGATCTGAACCCACAGCCACCACAGTGCTAGGATAATGATTCCTGCTTCAAGCAACGCGGTAGAACCAAAATCCTCGGCAAGCGTGTGGGATAGCTGGATGAGCGCGAAGACGAAAACCAGATCGAAGAACAATTCGGGAAATGTCGGCTTTCCAGCGACAGCCTCGTCTTGGCGAACCAGCCGCAACTTACTGGCGCTTGCGCCAGATGGCTTGATGTCATTTCCCATGGATGGTGTGGTCTCCGGCAGCGATCAAACGGTTCTTATTTGGATGCGTATTGTGAACGGGCCTCTTCGCGCTTCAGGGCATCCGCACGACCGAACAAGGCAACTTCTTTGGAGTTGTCCGGAAAGAAGCGTTGGCCGACGAGACGAACCTGACGACCTTTGACATCGATAATGTGACCCGGTCTCGTTTCAGACACCACTCCGCGTTCAACGTCCTTGTTCACGCGCTTCACGTCCAGACTGCTAACCTCGATATCCTGCGCTACCGCAGCCGTGGCAAAACAAAACATAGCGCCTACAACGGCAATAACGGCAACCCGTTCCATCGACAATCTCCTGAATTTGCTGAGCTTTTGTAGCCCAACAACACAAGCGACCGGAGTTTGGTTCCAATTGTTTTATCAGCACGCACGACTACACTGTAATTGGCGTTTTTTTACCACGCGGGCGCGCCAGACGCTACTATCGACCGCGGGCCTTGCGCCACTCAGCAAATTCCTGCCGTGGCGCATCGCTTGTGGCCGGATAGAGGCCAATAATCGTTGCACCAGCGAGAACCTTCTCGGTCACGAAATCTTCGTAGGCCGTCATTTCTACTGTTTCATCGGCAATCTCGTCGGCAATGTTGGCCGGAATGACGATAACGCCCTCGTCATCACCAACGATCACATCGCCGGGCCAGATCGCCACGTCGCCGCAGCCGATCGGAACATTGATATCGATGGCCTGGTTGAGGGTGAGGTTGGTGGGTGCCGATGGCCGCTTGTGGTAGGCGCGAATTTCCAGATCAGCAATCTCCGGGCTATCCCGAAAACCGCCATCCGTCACGACGCCCACAACGCCGCGCACCATCAGGCGTGAAACAAGAATAGACCCTGCGGACGCCGCGCGAGCATCCTTGCGGCTGTCCATCACCAGCACGCAACCTGGTGGGCATCGCTCCACTGCGGCCCGTTGAGGATGCTCGGGGTTCTGGAACACGGTGAGCGGGTTCAGGTCTTCCCGCGCTGGAATATAGCGCAAGGTAAACGCCTGTCCCACCATGTTTTTCTTCTTAGCCGACAAGGGTTGCACATCCTGAATGAACTGGTTGCGCAAGCCACGTTTATAGAGCGCTGTGGCGATGGTCGGTGTTGCAACGCCCATGAATTTCTGGCGCGTTTCATCGCTTAAAACAAAGTCTGTCATCTCTTGTCCTTTGATCAATAGATATCAGGTTCGGGAGCGTTGGGACCGAAGCCGGCCTCCAGAAAATCAAAGTCGGCACCGGTATCGGCCTGGGCCACGTGGCGCGCGAACATCCAGCCATAACCCCGCCTGATTTTATCTGCTGGCTGAACCCAAGATGCGCGGCGACGCGCGAGTTCGTCTTCATCGACCAGCATATCGATGGTGCGAGCCTCAAGATCGAGTTTGATGATATCGCCGTTGCGCAAAAGCGCCAGCGGGCCGCCAATATGCGATTCCGGTGAGACATGCAAAATGCAGGCGCCATAGCTCGTGCCGCTCATTCGCGCATCGGATAACCGCAACATGTCACGGTGGCCCTGTTTCAGCAGAGCCTTTGGAATGGGCAGCATACCCCACTCAGGCATACCCGGCCCGCCTTGCGGGCCTGCGCCGCGCAAGACCATGACGTGATCGGGCGTGATATCGAGGTTCTCATCATCCACTGCCGCCTTCATGTCCGGGTAAGTGTCGAAAACGAGCGCTGGCCCCTGGTGCTTGTGAAATCTCGGGTCACAGGCAGCCGGTTTGATGACGGCACCGGTCGGTGCCAAATTGCCTTTGAGGACAGCAAGTGAACCTTCATGATAAACCGGATTGTCCAAAGAGCGGATGACATCATCGTTGAAGCACTCCGCGCCCTTCAACGTTTCGCCCAGTGGCAGGCCGGATACGGTCATTGCGGATAGATCGAGAAGATCTCCCATCTTTGCCATGAGCGCACGTAGGCCACCGGCATAGTAGAAATCTTCCATCAAATAGGTTTTGCCAGTTGGCCGGATGTTGGCAAGGACCGGTGTCGTGCGGCCAGCGCGATCAAGATCGTCCAGCGTCAGCATCACCCCTGCCCGTCGCGCCATTGCCAGCAGATGCACCACGGCGTTGGTGGAACAGCCCGTTGCCATCGCGACAGCCGCAGCATTGTTGACGGATGCCTGGGTGAGTATCTGATCAGGCGTCAGGTCTTCCCACACCATCTCCACGATGCGGCGACCACAGGCAGATGACATGCGTATGTGATTGGCGTCGGGTGCTGGAATGGAACTCGCGCCGGGCAGCGTCAGCCCAAGCGCTTCAGCAATGGCTGTCATGGTGCTGGCGGTGCCCATGGTCATGCAATGTCCATAGGAGCGCGCAATGCCTGCCTCTACCTCGACCCATTCATTTTCCGACAAATTGCCAGCGCGACGCTCATCCCAGAACTTCCAGGCATCTGAACCCGAGCCAAGAGGCTTGCCCTGATAATTACCGCGCAGCATCGGACCCGCTGGAAGATAAATCATCGGCAGGCCCATGCTAATCGCGCCCATGACGAGACCGGGCGTTGTCTTGTCGCACCCGCCCATCAAAACGGCACCGTCAACAGGGTGTGAGCGCAAAAGCTCTTCTGCTTCCATAGCCAGCATGTTGCGGTAGAGCATGGTCGTGGGTTTGACGTAGCTTTCCGACAGCGAAAGAGCGGGCAGTTCCAACGGAAATCCCCCCGCCTGCAAGATGCCGCGCTTCACATCTTCCACGCGGTGCTTGAAGTGGGCATGGCATGGATTTGCATCCGACCAAGTGTTGAGGATGGCAATGATCGGCTTGCCCATCCATTCCTCTAGCGCGTAGCCCATCTGCATGGTGCGGGAGCGATGGCCCGAGCTTCTCAGGTCATCAGGCGCAAACCAGCGTGCGCTGCGCAGCATGTCTGCGGATTTCTTCTTGCTCATGATGCTTTCTGCAACTCCCGCCACGAGTGCGCCACCTTCAGCAACACCCCGTCCTCCTCAAGACAGTTCATTGAAGCACTAAAACATCAGTGCATCAATGGATAAATTATGCTGTAGTGCAACCGTGGCCAGCGGGCGGAAGGGTGATGAGATATGGTGAGAGGCACAATGCTGGACAGGTCACGCCAGGTGGCGCTTCAGATCTATGAGATACTGCACAAGCGCATTCTCAATGTGGAACTGGTGCCCGGCACGGTGCTGTCGCGTGCGGCCTTGCAGATGGAATTTGGTGTAAGCCAGACCCCTGTTCGTGATGCGTTGATCCGGTTGCAGGAAGACGGCGTTGTCGATGTCTATCCCCAATATGCGACAGTTGTCGCCCGGATAGACATTCGGCACGCGCAGCAGGCCCAGTTTCTGCGTCTTTCGCTGGAATTGGAAGCCATCCGAACACTATCAAGCGAAAACCCTGCGCAGACAGCGGCAGAGCTTTCGGCAATCGTCACAAGGCAGGAAACCTTTGCATCACCGGAATCCTATGACAGTTTTGACGCCTGCGACCAGGAATTTCACCGCAAACTCTACGAACGCGCAGATATTCTCGATCTCTGGACAAACGTGCGGCGACAGAGCGTTCATCTGGACCGGCTGAGGCGGCTTCACCTGCCGATGCCCGGCAAGATGCAAACGGTTCTTGCCGATCACCGGGCAATCGTTGACGCCATCCAGTCGGCAAATCCTGAAGAAGCAACAGCGGCGCTGCGCAGGCATCTTTCTGGGACCCTGTCGATCACGGACATGATCCGGCAACGGTTCCCCGAATACATCAAGACGTAAACCAGCCTGCAAACTTGCCATATTATAGAAACATGATATTTCTAGTCATCTATCGCATAAATCGCTGAAGAGCCTGATGTCATGCCAATGCGTGAAACCGGGCTCAGCTTTTGCATTTTCGGACGTGCAATCGTCGCACCGGATGAGACTGGTTTTATTTGTGACTTACCTTCACTCCATGACATGTTTCACGGATGGCATCCGCGCTCTGGGGCCAGCCAAATGGCGCGGCCTCGACGGGCTGATCAGCGTGTTCTGGGATGCCGAGGGACATGCAGGCGCAACGGGTTACTACCTATCCCCCGACCCGCGCATCGTCATTTTCTTCAATGATGTCTCCTCGCACATCCTGATGAGCAACCGCCAGGAAGGCGCCGCCGAACATTACCGCCCGATGAAGAGAGCGATCTATGTGCCGGCTGGCGTGCCGCTGTGGACCAGTTTCACGTCTTTTCACCGTTTTTCGCATGTCGACATACACCTGCACAAAGACCGGATGCTGAAATATCTGGCACCATCCGTCGGAACATCGGTTGCGCTCAGCGCATTGCGCAGGCCTGTTGAAATTCAGGATGCGAAGGCGGTCGAGATACTCGCAAGTCTTTTGGTTGATGAACTTTCGACGCCCACAAAACATGCAGCCTATGCTGAAAGCCTTGTTGGCAGCATCATCGCCAACCTGCTGGATTTGCAAGAGGGCGAAACGGACGATCAGGCCAATGCGCGGCTGACGCAGGCGCAGTTGAACAAGCTGATATCCGTGGTCAATACACGGGCGGATTACCGCATGACAGTCAGCGAAATGGCAGAAACCGTCGGACTTTCGGAAAGCTGGTTCGCAAACGTCTTCAAACAGACCACCGGCAAAACACCACTGCAATGGCAACTGAGCAGGCGCGTCGGCCTTGCCCAGAACATGCTGGCCGAAAGCGACCTCAGCGTAGCAGCCATTGCTGCCCAGCTTGGGTTTTCCGACCAGGCACACCTGACGAAAACGTTTCGGCAGGTGGCCGGTGAAACACCCGCCGCATGGCGTCGCATGCGGCGGATTGGGTAATGCCGAGCCTTACCAGGTCTGGCGCAAAGTGGCGTAAACCGCGCGACCGGGGTTGTAATACTGTCCACCGGCGTCCTGGCTGGCAATGTGCTTCTCATCAAACAGATTGCTCGCATTCAGCTGTAGCGTTGTGTTCTCTTTGATCTTGTATGTGAATGCAGCGTCGAACACGACAGCACTTTCCGAAGCAATCGTATTCTGGATGTTGGTGAAATAGCTGTCGGAATAGCGGGCACCGAGACCGAACGTCATGTCTCCGCGCGGACCTTCGCCGGGCAGCGTATAAGTACCCCACAGCGAGACCATGTTCTTAGGAACGCGCATAAGACGATTGCCATCATTTGCGCCACCCGGTTCATCGATGTTGGAGTCGATATAGCTGTAAGCCGCGATCATATCGATATTGTCCGTCAGCTCTGCCTTCGCTTCAAGTTCAAGACCGCGATGACGCACTTTTTCGACCGATTGGGGGATATATGTCACCTGATCGAAGACAGTGATATTGCCCTTTGTGAGGTCGTAGACAGACGCTGTGAACAGGGCTGGGAAAGCCTCTGGTCGATACTTGACGCCGACCTCGTACTGCTTTCCAGTCGTCGGGTCACTGCCAACAGCGGGTGGCGCAGCGGATTCGGCGTAGCTGGCATAGGCGGCCAGCTCCTCTGTAACTTTGTAGCTCACACCAACGCGCTTGGTAAATTCGCTATGGCTGGCTGCTTTCGTACCAGCGCCGAACAGGTCGGTCTCACTGAGGTCGAGCCAGTCATTGCGCAGACCGAAGCTTACCGTCAACTTGTCGAAAAACGTCAGGTCTTCCTGAAGATAAATCGCCTTTGTTTTCTGATCATTCTTCGTGCCATAGTTCGGCGCAGTCGACACTGGAGCGCCAGAAAAGACCGGGTTCTGCCAGTTGATCGTTGGAGCGCTCGTATAAAGCCCGTAGTTCTTCGATTTGAAATCGCTGTATTCCAGGCCCGCGAGTGTGCGGCTTTCAACATTGTCGAAGCTGGTTTCATAGAGCAGGTTCGCATCTATCACGAACTGTTCAGTCGTCTTGTCGCTGCCGAAGAAATAGCGGTTAGCAGGATTTCCGCCTGCAAGTGTTGTCGCGTCAAGATATGCACTACCAAACGCGTCGTTGGATTTATTGTAGCGGGCATGCGACGCAAAACTCAGACCGTCGCCAAAGTCATGATCCAGCATCAGGCTATAGGTGTTGCGGTTGACGGTGCGGAAATAGTAATCCGGCTCACCGAAGAATTTGCTTCTGTCGAAATCCGATCCAAGCGGATGGCCGCCGCTGCCGGGCACGCCGTCTTTGTTGAGATGATCGAAGACGAAGGAAAGGCTTGTTACGTCAGTAGGACGCCACGTCAGGCCACCCATGACGAACTTCTCATTATCCTTCGAATAATCATATTCGGCATCCGCGTCCTGGAATTTTCCAGTTAGGCGATAGGACAGCGTATCGTCTTCGGTGATGTTGTCACCAAAATCCAGGCCAAGCTCTTTGTGACTGAACGATCCCCCGGTGACATAGGCTTCGCCAAAACGTTCGCTCTTGGGCAGCTTCGTAACGTAATTGACAGAACCACCGGGCTCAGACGCGCCAAAGCCGGAAGAGCTGGTGCCCTTCTGCACTTCAATACGCTCAAATGCGTAGGGCTCTTCCCGAATGCCAGCAAAGGTCCGGCCGATCGCCAGGCCATCACGATAGGTGTAGGGGGTAAAGCCGCGAATATCGAAATAGTCGTAGCGATCATCCGAGCCGTAGAAATCCGTAACGACACCAGATGTATATTGCACAACTTGCTCAACACTGGTTGCGCCGCGCTCCTTGATCTCTTTCGCGGTGATGACGGAAACGGAGGCGGGTGTTGTCAGGACCTCGCTGGGCATTTTGCCAGCGCCCGTCGTCTGCCTTGCAACAATCGACTTCTCATTGTCATCGGTACCAGCGCCTTTGATGACAATGGCTTCGAGCACGGTGCTTCCGCCCTGAGCTTGCGCCTCCTGAGCGATCAGGCGCGCAGGTGCTAATGCAACAAGCGCCGTGCATCCCAGCAAAATCGCTTTCCGATACCGGCGTTGAGAGCGTTCGTCGCCTGCGCTTGTCGTGTCATTCTTCATGATCAAATTCCAGAAGTCGTGTTGCAATGTCTGGCAACCCGGCAAAGCCCCGGTGCCCCCTGTTGTGCTGATAACTTGAGGGCATTAGTCTGGTATTGTAAAATTCCACGGTTTTGTAGAAAACCACGGAAACTTCGTCGCACTTCGCGGCCAGTCATCACATCAGTCTTGACGTACCAGAGTGAAGCTGAGACTTCAGGTCAACTTTAAACAACAAGAGGTCTCGCCAATGCTGCGCTTCGTTCGCACTTTTGCGCCCATTGTAACATTTCTGTCTGTCTTCGTTTTCAGCAGTGCGTCGGCGCAGGATGAAGCCTCATATCCCATTGTCGTCAAACACGCCTTGGGCACAACGACGATTGAGAAAAAACCGCAGCGGATCGCCACTGTGGCATGGGCCAACCATGAGGTGCCGCTGGCGCTGGGTATCGTCCCGGTCGGTTTTGCCGCAGCCAATTTCGGCGACGATGATGGCGATGGTCTTCTTCCCTGGGTGGCGGAAAAGCTCAAAGCTCTTGGCGCTGAAAAGCCGGTACTTTTTGATGAGGGCGATGGCATCGATTTTGAAGCCGTTGCCGCGACCAAGCCGGATGTGATCCTTGCGGCCTATTCGGGCCTCAGCCAATCCGACTATGACACATTGAGCCAGATAGCCCCGGTCATCGCCTATCCGGAAGCACCATGGGCAACCGACTGGCGGGAGATGATTTCCTTCAACAGCAAGGCCCTCGGCATGGCCAAAGAGGGTGAGGCTTTGATCAAAAGCATTGAGGGCGAGATTGCCAATGTCGTCGCAAATGCCCCACAGTTGAAAACCAAGACGGCGATGTTTGTCACGCATCTGGACACCACCAATCTTAGCACGGTCAATTTTTACACCGCCAATGATACCCGCGTCAGGTTCTTCAACGATCTTGGCCTCTCATCTCCCAAGAGCGTTCGGGAGGCAACAAAGCCGGGGCAGTTTGCCTCGAGTATCAGCGCTGAACGTGTCGATGCTTTCGATGATGTCGACATCATCGTCACCTATGGCGGGCAGCCACTGCTGGATGCCATTAAAAAAGATCCACTTCTGTCCAGAATGCCCGCCGTTCAACACAACGCCATCGTCATGCTGGGCCGTAATCCCGTTGGAACAGCAGCAAACCCTACCCCCCTATCCATCTCCTGGGTGCTGAAAGACTATGTGGCCTTGCTAACCGCTGCTGCAGACAAGTCTGCCGGAAAGCCATAATGGCGTTTAGATATGCCAGGCAGTGCGCGCCGCGTGCAGGTTTCGCGCGATCAAACCGGCTCAGAGCACTCGGATTTTTGGGCATGCTTGTTGGTCTGGCAGGGCTGGCCATGCTCTCCGTCGCCATAGGCACCCGCGATGTGGCCTGGGCCGAGATCGTATCAGCGCTGGGCGGACAGGTTGAAACCATCGGCCAAGCCGCCGTTTCAGTGAGAATACCGCGAACGCTGCTTGCCATTATTGCTGGCGCAGCACTGGGTCTTGCCGGTGCCATCATGCAGGGCGTGACACGCAATCCGCTGGCCGACCCCGGCATTCTTGGTGTCAATATGGGTGCATCGCTGGCGGTGGTTGTCGGCGTTGCATGGTTCAACATCGCCTCGGCTCAGGCTTTCATATGGGCAGCTATTCTAGGCGCGGGGTGTTCTGCCGTCTTTGTTTACACCATTGGCTCGCTTGGCCGCGGTGGCGCGACACCGCTCAAACTGGCGCTGGCCGGGGCCGCGACCTCAGTGGCTTTTTCATCGCTGGTTATCGCAGTCGTGCTGCCGCGCAACGATATTGCAGGCGGTATTCGCTCATGGCAGATCGGCGGCGTTGGCGGGGCAACATTCGACCGGATCTGGAATGTCCTGCCATTTCTTGCCGTTGGCTTCGTCATCAGCCTCTTGTCAGCCCGCAAGCTCAACTCGCTGGCCTTGGGGGATGAGCTAGCTGCGGGCCTTGGCGAACGCGTTGCCTTTGCACGGGCGATGTCAGCGCTCGGCGCTATCCTGCTGTGCGGCGCGACAACCGCCGTCTGCGGGCCTATCGGTTTTCTCGGGCTTGTGGTGCCCCATATCTGCCGTCTGCTGGTCGGGGTCGATCATCGCTGGCTGCTTCCCTTTTCGGCCCTTTGCGGCGCAAGTCTTCTTCTTGCCGCCGATATTGTCGGTCGCATCGTCTCCCGTCCGGCAGAGCTTGATGTGGGAATTGTAACCGCCCTGATCGGTGGACCCTTTTTCATCTGGATCGTCAGGCGCCAGCGGTTGAGGGAATTATAATGCTTCAGTCTCGTATGGTCAGCGCCCTGATCGGGCATCGAGCCCAACATTCGCAAAAGCGATTGCGTGTGCTGACATTTCTGATCGTGCTCATTATCGCGATATTTGCACTGACGCTGGTGCTGGGCCAGTCCTTCACGCCACCGCTCGATGTCATCAGGGTCTTAGCTGGCCATGATGTGCCGGGCGCGAGTTTCAGCGTTGGGCAGTTGCGTTTGCCAAGAGCGCTTATGTGCATTCTCGCTGGCTTCAGCTTTGGTCTGGGCGGCGTCGCGTTTCAGATCATGCTGCGCAATCCACTCGCAAGTCCGGATATTATCGGCATCAGTTCCGGCGCAAGTGCTGCCGCCGTTTTTGCCATTGTCGTCTTGTCTCTGAAAGGCCCGATCGTTTCGGTTTTCGCTGTCGTGGCGGGGCTCGGCGTCGCACTATCGGTCTATGCACTTTCGTCGCGCAATGGCGTGGCGGGCACGCGGCTCATTCTTGTGGGCATCGGAGTTTCCGCGATGCTGGAAAGCGTCATCGCCTACATTCTATCAGGCGCTCCGGCATGGAGCCTGCAGGAGGCGATGCGGTGGCTGACTGGCAGCGTCAACGGCGCTCAACTCTCGCAGGTCATCCCGCTTCTGCTGGGGCTCGTTGTTTTCGGAAGCCTGCTGTTCAACCGGCAGCGGGACCTGGAAGCCATGAGACTGGGCGACGATACCGCAGCCGCGCTTGGTGTGCGCATCGGGTTGACCCGCATTCTCGTCATCATTGCTGCTGTTGGAATGATTGCCATTGCAACCGCCATTACCGGGCCGATTGCCTTCGTGGCCTTTCTGTCCGGTCCGATCGCGGCCCGTATCGTCGGCAATAGCGGTTCATTGCTGCTACCGGCCGCACTCATCGGCGCGTTGCTGGTCCTTGCCGGTGATTATGCGGGGCAGTTTTTGCTGCCAAGCCGCTATCCAGTCGGCGTCATCACCGGCGCGCTGGGCGCACCTTACCTGATATTCCTGATTATCCGCGTCAACCGGACCGGAGGCTCGCTTTGACATCTCACACCCTGACAGTCGAACGACTCGCGGCCGGTTATGGCGAAACCGTTATCCTTGATGGCCTTGATCTTGTGATACCCGATGGCAAGATCACCGTTATCGTTGGTGCCAATGCCTGCGGAAAATCGACGCTTCTGCGCACCATGTCGCGGCTCATTGCGCCCCGGCGAGGCCATGTTTTGCTGGATGGGAAATCCATTCACAGCATAGCGCCCAAAAAACTGGCCAGAACACTCGGCCTCCTCCCCCAATCCCCCATCGCGCCAGAAGGCATCACCGTCGCAGACCTTGTCAGCAGAGGCCGCCATCCGCACCAGAGCCTGTTATCGCGCTGGAATGTGCGTGATGATGAAGCCGTTGCAGCGGCGCTGGAAGCAACCAGAACATTCGATCTGGCGGAACGTCCCGTCGATGAGCTTTCTGGCGGCCAACGGCAGCGCGTCTGGATTGCCATGGCACTGGCCCAACAAACCGAAATTTTGCTTTTGGACGAACCCACGACATTTCTTGACATCAGCCATCAGGTCGAGGTTCTGGACTTGTTGATCGACCTCAACCAGGAGCGCGGCACCACCATCGTCATGGTGCTGCACGATCTCAATCTGGCTGCGCGTTACGCAGACCATCTGCTAGCAATGGCATCTGGCCGTCTGCACGTCATGGGAACGCCGGAAGAGGTTCTGACACAGGACAATGTCCGTGACGTTTTCGGCCTCGAAAGCGAAATCATCACCGACCCCACCTCGGGCCGCCCGATGATGCTTCCCATCAGCCGTCATCGTATGCGGCAATCACAGCTGTTGCATTTTACATGAATGCACCTCCGCCTCTTCCCAAGGCTACCGACTTGCGTTAGAAGCCGCAACCGTAATCCGGTCGCAGCCCACCCGGTCAAAACAAGGGATCCAACCTATGAAAACCATCGTCATCTGCTCCGGCGGATTGGACTCTGTTTCGCTTGCGCATAGAATCGCGGCGGAACATCAACTGATTGCACTCGTCTCGTTCGATTATGGCCAGCGCCATAAAAAGGAACTGGAGTTTGCAGCGCTCTGCGCACAACGGCTGTCGGTGCCGCACCATATTATCGATATTACAGCTATCGGCGCGCATCTGACAGGCTCGGCCCTGACTGACGATGTCGAGGTACCAGATGGCCATTACGCCGAGGAAACAATGCGTTCCACGGTCGTGCCCAACCGCAATGCCATCATGCTGACGATTGCCTTTGGACTGGCGGCAGCACAGCTGGCCGATGCCGTGGCCATTGCCGTCCATGGCGGCGACCACTTCATCTACCCCGATTGTCGCCCCGGCTTCATCGACAGTTTCAACGACATGCAGCGCCACGCTTTGGATGGCTACGCAAACGTCAAGCTGTACGCACCTTATGTGGAAGGCTCCAAAGCCGATATCGTCACCGACGGTGCAAAGCATGACACCCCCTTTGGTGAAACATGGTCCTGCTACAAGGGCGGCCTGCGCCATTGCGGACGTTGCGGCACCTGCGTGGAGCGGCGCGAGGCTTTTCATCTCGCTGATATTTCCGATCCGACCGATTACGAAGACCCGGAATTCTGGAAGGCCGCGACCAGCGCCTATGCGGCGCAGGAGGTGCGCTGATGTTTCGTATCACCAAGGAATTCCATTTTTCGGCTTCGCATCAGCTCAAGGATTTGCCCGCAGACCACCAGTGCGCGCGTCTGCACGGCCACAACTACATTGTAGAGGTGGAACTTGCCGGTGAGGATTTGAACCAGCACGGCTTCATCCGTGATTATCACGAACTGTCGCCACTGAAGCGCTACATTGACGACCACTTCGACCATCGTCACCTCAATGACGTTTTGCAGAATGACATGGTGACAGCCGAGCGCCTGGCCAAGCATTTCTATGACTGGTGCAAGGAGCGTCTGCCTGAAACGAGCGCGGTGCGTGTGAGCGAAACGGCAAAAACCTGGGCCGAATATCGTCCATCGGGCCGTCCATGAGTGCGGCGAAAGACACAACCATCCGCATCAGCGAAATCTTCGGTCCGACCATACAGGGTGAAGGGCCGCTTATTGGGCTTCCGACGGTCTTTGTGCGCACCGGCGGCTGCGACTATCGCTGTTCGTGGTGCGACACGCTGCATGCTGTTGATAGTCAGTATCGCGATGACTGGAAGCCTCTTTCCGTCGACGCGATCTGGCACGAGGTCACCACGCTTTCCGGCGGCAAGCCTCTGACCGTATCTCTTTCAGGCGGCAATCCTGCCATTCAGCCATTGACTGACCTGATCGCCAAAGGGCATAGCGAAGGCTATCGTTTTGCACTGGAAACCCAAGGCAGCATCGCTAAGGAATGGTTCGCCGATCTGGATTATCTTGTGCTGAGTCCCAAACCGCCGTCCAGCACCATGCAGACGGACTTTGGCAAGCTCGAAGATTGTCTTGCGGCTGCAGGCACCGGTCCGCAGATATCGTTAAAATTCGTGATTTTCGATGATGCAGATTACGTCTATGCAAAAGATGTATCGGCGCTTTATCCCCGTTTGAACGTCTATCTCCAGCCCGGCAACCATACGCCGCCGCCACCGGAAGATGATGACGCTCTGGTGGATATCAACGGCATCATGGACCGGATGTTATGGCTAATTGAGAAGGTGAGCAACGACCGCTGGTTTGACGTTCGGGTGCTACCGCAACTGCATGTACTGCTGTGGGGCAACCGGCGGGGCGTCTGAAAGGCATCACACCTTGCGGATATGAAAACGGTGGCCAAGGCCTGTCGGCACAACCGCGATGAGCACATGGCCGTCTTCCCTGCACATATGCGGGATATCGATGACAGCGAGCTGATCGGTGGTTTCCACCCAGAGCTCCTCCCCTGCAGCGATAGTCGCTAGCTTCTTACGGCTCTTCAAAACAGGAAGGGGGCATTTGAGCCCCCTCAGATCATAGACGTCGGCAACCGTAGGCGTCACTGCTTTGACCAGAATTTCCAGAACGGTTTCTTCTGCGCATCATCTGGCTGAGCCGGTGCCGAAAATGCGAGCGGATTGAGGGCTGGAACAGGCACGCTCTGTGGAGCCGCAGCAGTCTGGTTTGCCACCGCAGGGGCTTGGACAGGCGCTGACGCGACCATGACCGTTGGAGCCACACGTGCAGTAGGTGCTGCAGGGCGCGCAGTTCCAACTGTCGCTGCCGTGGTTGCGCCTGGGTTTGAAGCAGATGCCATGGCTGTCGCGGCCTGGCCGGAAATTCCGTTGGTCGCCTTTTTCTCCATCAGCGCAGCGAATTCGGTTTCCTTCATCAGCCTGCCGGCTTTCAAAGCCGATCCGGTTGGGGCATAGGCAGGCTCGCGGCCCTTGCGCTTGGCTGCAACGACTGCCTTTCGCTCGGCTTCGCTCGGGTCATACCACACCATACCATCGAGCTTGTTCGTTGCCTTGGTATAGGCCAGTTCATAGGTCTTGGCATAGCTTTGAAGCGCGCTGGCGAGTGCCGGTGGCGTGCTCATTTTCGGGCAGGACGCAGCAGCGTTGAACTGACCGCCCTCGACCTGCTGGTTGAAGACATACTTCTTTTCGCACACATTCACCTCAGGCGGGCGTTTGGTGACTTCGAAGTTGTCATATCCAACTTTGAGCATTTTCCAGAATTCGTAATGCTCGCTCTTGCGATGACGCGCCATATTTTCCGCCGTCATACGGAATGGCAGAGCCTGCAACTGCACCGTTTTCTGGCCGCCCTTGAAGGCGTCCCGTGCAAAGCCGTAGATCTCGAGCACCTGCGCGTCCGTCATGGAATAGCAGCCTGACGAAGAGCAGGCGCCATGAATCATCAGGTTGGTGCCGTTGCGGCCATTGGCCTGATCGTAACGGTTCGGAAAACCGGTGTTGATCGCCAGGTAATAATTGGAGTTCGGGTTGAGATGCCCCGGCGTCAGATTATAAAAGCCTTCAGGCGCCTGACGGTCGCCTTCCTTGACCTTGGGGCCCAGCTTTCCAGACCACGCGCAAATATCGTAGGAGGCAATGACCTCAAAACGATTATCGCGGCGAGCTTTCCAGATCTCGAGCTTGCTCTCTTCCTTGACAATACGGATCATGATCGGCGCATTGCGATCCATGTTCTTCTTGTCCATTTCAGCAAGAATGGACGAAGAAAGCGGGTAATCTACCTTGTTCTTGACATGGGAAACATCACGCTCGACCGTTTCAAGCGTTTCACTACAGCCGACCAGCATGAATGCGGTGCAAGTAAGAAGCGCGATATGTCTCAAACGCATGGCGTTTTCACCGATTTTACAGAAGGTTGCACGTTGGTAAAATATTTCAGATTTGAATACAAGTCTGCGGACCTGCCCCCAGATGGTTTTTAGCCTGGCGCGCCCACACCCCTGCGCATCAAATCCGTCGGCTTATCCTCAAGACTGTCATCATACATAGCTTACAAACTCTTAACAGATCACTAGCCGATGCCACTGTGGCGATGCCGCTTGCGGCATGATCCAAGTCGACTATATTCGCTATATGATTGATCTTCTTAACGCTTATTGGCCCCATATACTAGCAACAGCGTCTATCCTCGTAGGGGCGGTTGCGGCCATTCATGCAACGATGACAAAGCAGGAGGTGCGCACAGCTCTGGGCTGGGTTGGCGTTATCGTGCTGTCTCCCTTCATTGGCGCCGCGATCTACGGCATTGCAGGCATAAACCGCATCCGCCGCAGTAACCTTGGGCAGCAACGGTCTTTGATGCATGGCACGATCATGGAGCGTGTTGCGCTTTTCGATGCCGCGGATGATCTGGTCATCGCACGGTTCGGACGCCGCTTCGCCGCCATGAAGAATGTCGGCGACCGCGTTACACGCAACGCTCTGACGACCGGCAACACCATCGAGCCGCTGCTATCGGGCGACGAAACTTATGCGGCCATGCTGGACGCCCTGGCAAATGCGAGACGCTCCATCATTCTGGAAACCTATATCTTCGATCAGGACCGAACGGGAGAGCGCTTCGTTCAGGCCTTAGCAGATGCTCAGCATCGTGGTGTCGAAGTTAGGATTTTGGTGGATGCGGTCGGCGCTCGTTACTCTGTTCCCAGCATCATGCGCGGTTTGACAAAAGCCGGCCTAAAGGCCGCTGTCTTCAACGGCAATGTCATCATCGGCTTGCGCTTGCCCTATGCGAATCTGCGCACGCACCGAAAAATTCTTGTCGTCGATGGTCGGGTGGCCTTTACCGGCGGCATGAATATTCGGGAAGGCTTCACGGCTGAATTTGCCGGGGACCGCCATTCGCGTGACACGCATTTCAAGGTGACCGGGCCGTTGGTTGCGGATCTTTTCACAGTCGCCGCCGAAGACTGGCTTTTCACGACACGCGAAAGACTGGATGGGCCCGTGTGGGACGTGACCCTTCCCGAAGGCAAGCCCGGCTCCCCGGTTCTGGCACGGGTTGTCGCCTCCGGCCCGGATAACAGCATAGAAACCAGCCACAAGATGCTGATGGGCGCCTTCTCCATAGCCCGGTCGTCCATCCGCATCATGTCGCCCTATTTCTTGCCGGACAGAGAACTGATTTCGGCATTAACGACGGCGGCAAGGCGCGGTGTTCAGGTGGATATCATCGTTCCTGCGAACAATAATCTCACACTCGTAGACCACGCCATGACGGCGCAATTCGATCAGATCCTGAAAAGCAATTGCCGCATATGGCGCGCCACGGGCCCGTTCAATCACTCGAAACTCCTCGTCATTGATGATCGTTGGTCATATGTTGGCTCGTCAAATCTTGATCCGCGGTCATTAAGATTGAACTTTGAGGTGGATATCGAAGTTATCGATGAGGGCTTTGCTGGCGCGGTTTCAGAACGCATCAACGAAGCATTGGAAAACGCCAGGCAGGTCAAGCTCGAAGAATTACGGGCAAGGCCGTTTTTGTTGAGGCTTTTCGAGAAGATCTTGTGGCTTGCCTCGCCATACCTATGAGAAACGCGACACGCGGTCGTAAAGCGCGCAAAATTTGATGCAATGGTCGCTTACAAAGTCGGAACTGGGTAATCGTGAATGCAAGACAAAAAGCTAGCGCGTACAAAATCCGAGAGCCTTTCATCTGTTCTGATGACATCTTTCCGCAACCGCAAGACATTGCCGCCCCCCAGTGAAGCCTCGAAGGCGGAAGGCCATCCCGTTATCGCCTCTTACAACGTCCACAAATGCGTTGGACGAGACCGCAAGTTCGACCCGGACCGTATCTGCCATGTCATTCAGGAAATAGGCGCTGATATCATGGCGCTCCAGGAGGCTGATAGCCGGTTTGGAGAGCGCACTGGTCTGCTGGACCTGGGAAGGCTGGAGCGGGAGTGCGGCCTTTCGCCCGTTCCGATCTCGGCAGGCACAAAAGCACATGGCTGGCACGGAAATGTTGTTCTGTTCAAGGAAGGTGCCGTTCGCGACGTCCATCCGCTGAAACTACCGGGCCTTGAGCCACGCGGTGCGCTGGTCGTGGAGCTCGACCTTCAACAGGGAGGAACGCTGCGCATTATCGCGGCCCATTTCGGCTTGTTGCGACATTCGCGCGCCCGACAGGCAAAAGCATTGGTTGAACTGCTAAACACACGAGACGAGCACCCGACTATCTTGCTCGGTGATCTCAATGAATGGCGATTGGGCAATGGTTCATCTCTCAACACATTCCGCGATGCTTTCGGCAGCTTGCCGCCCGCGGTTCCGAGTTTTCCCGCCGGCATGCCCGTGCTGGCCTTAGACAGGATCATCTCCAACCGCGCAGGGCTGGTTGATAATGTGACCGCGCATAACAGCGCTTTGTCGCGCATAGCCTCGGATCACTTGCCTTTGAAGGCGACGGTCAGAACCGACATTCTTTTGGGACAACAGGCTGGATAAGTCGGCGGATGCATTTGCTGCACCCGCCGACTGCCATTTATCGCAGCAGAGCCTGCGCTTCTTCGATGCCCAGCGCTGCAGGCTGGGTGCAGGTGGTCGTCAACTCTATGAAGCGCCCCTCTTCGCCGGACTTCAGAATCGATGTCATGACATCAATCCCGTGGAGCGAGCGATCCAGCGAGCAACGCGCATCGCGTCCTTCGATCAGCGCGAGCACCATGTCGGCAAGACCCGCCGTGCGATAGTTCGCGCGCGCGCCCTGTGGGCTTTCCTGATTGGCAATGCCAAAGGGATGATCCCAGTTTTCCAACGGCTTGATGTCCTTGTCACGACCACTCGCCTCGACAACCCCACCAAAGAAGTTGGGATCCGGCACATAGAGGGAGCCCTCAGTGCCGTAAAGCTCCATATTGGCATGGCGATGCGACCACACATCCCAGCTTGCCGACAGGGTGATTGTGGCGCCGTTCACGAACTCCAGCAAGGCGTGGATGTTCGTAGGCGTTTCAACCGGAATGACCTGCCCGTTCAAGGGCTGGCTGGTCACCGTGCGTGTCGGGTTTGCCATGGAGGTCAAGGCGCCCACGCGCTTGACCGGGCCGATGAGGTTGATGAGATTGGCAACATAGTAAGGGCCAAGATCAAGAATCGGGCCGCCGCCTTCAAGGAAGAAGAAGCCGGGATTGGGATGCCACATTTCCATGCCCGGGCTCATGACATGGCATGTGCCTGATGTGATGCGACCGATGCCGCCTTGATCGATGTATTGACGCGCCAACTGATGCGCACCGCCCAGAAATGTGTCGGGCGCGCAACCGACAGCAAGGTTCTTTTCCTTTGCGAGACGGCGCAACTCCTCGCCCTCCTCCAGTGTCAGCACCAGAGGCTTTTCCGAATAGACGTGCTTACCCGCTTCGAGGATGGATTTCGAGACGGCAAAATGCGCCGCCGGAATGGTGAGGTTGACCACCACATCGATTTCGTCGTTGGCAAGCAGTTCCTCGATGGACTGCGCCTTGACCCCATATTCTTCAGCCCGCAGTTCCGCCGCACTGCGGTTGAGGTCGGCGCAGGCCAGAACTTTCAAACCACGAAACAGCGGCGAGAGGGAAAAATAGGTCGTTGAGATATTGCCGCATCCAATGATGCCGACGCCAAGTTCCTTGGCCATGTCTTGAACTCCAGATTGGTGAATTAATAGGCGTTGAAAGATGTGATGGACCGTGTGATCAGACGGTCGACGTCCTTGGGATTGTCATGCTCGACGACATAATATTTGACGGCCGTTTTCTTGAGCACATCGACCAAGCCCTTCCAGTCCACTGTGCCGTGGCCGACATCGGCCCAACCGTCTTCATCGGTATTTTCGCCCGGCGAAGCGATGTCCTTGACATGCACGGCGGTAATACGGCTGGCGTAGCGTTCGATCCACTCAAGCGGATCGGCTTTACCTCTGATAATCCAGGCAATGTCTGCCTCCCATTCCAGCTCGGGTCCACCAGCGAAAATCTGTTCCTGTGGCGTGGAGCCATCTTCAAGCTTCACGAACTCGAAATCGTGATTGTGCCAACCGAAGGCCAGTCCGGCGTCACGGAATGGTTTGGCAGCCTCCTGAAGGCGCTTGCCGAATGCAAGCCAACCCGCAGCATCGCTTGGGCGTTGGTCCGGCATAAGATGAGGGCAATAGATGGCCTTGATGCCGAGCGTGCTGGCAATGTTGAGCGCCTTTTCAGGCTCGCTCTCCAGCATATCGATACCAAAATGGCCTGTCGGCATGGTGAGATTATTGGCGTCGAGATCGGCACGCAGAGCTTTCAAGCCGGCATCGTCAAGCGAACCATAGATACCGCCGAAGCCTTCAACGTGGGCATATCCCGCCGCTGACAGTTTTTTCAGGACGTCTGAAAGCGGCGGAAAATTACGGGCACTATAGAGCTGGAAACCAAGTTTCGTCATCTGTCTCTCCTGACATTGGGACTGTGTCTGGTGGAAGGGTGGGTGAATTCAGATGCGGTCTTCGGTCTTCGCATCGAAAAGGGACGCCATGGACATATCAAAGGCAAGCTTGACCTTGGATCCGGGCGCGTAACGTCTGTGCCCGCCAACCCGCACTGAAAGCGTGTGACCGGCAAGCTTGAGCCATATGAGGTTATCGGCCCCCATTGGCTCCTCAATATCAACCACGGCATCATGAATCTCACCGCCGGTGATATCTCCGTCCACCCGCACGTGCTCCGGGCGAACGCCGAGAACAGCGCCTGTTCCGGGTGTGAGCGCGGTCGAGGCGTCATAACCATCGAGGGTGAAGCTGACGCCATGGGTCTTGAAGACGACCTTGCCTTCTTGCTCAGCAAGTTCTCCATGGAGGAAATTCATCGATGGTGAGCCGATGAACCCTGCAACGAACAGATTTTTAGGCTTGTTGTAGATGGAGACAGGATCGTCCAGCTGCTGGATAACGCCACTCTTCATGATCGCGATACGATCTGCCAGCGTCAGTGCCTCGATCTGGTCGTGGGTCACATAGATCATCGTATTTTTCAGCGCCTGATGGAGGCGCTTGATTTCCACGCGCAGTTCCGAGCGCAGCTTGGCATCGAGGTTCGACAAAGGCTCATCGAACAGGAACACATCAACGTCGCGAACGAGCGCGCGCCCGATGGCAACACGCTGACGCTGACCGCCGGAAAGCTCCGCCGGTTTGCGCTTCAAAAGCGGTTCGATCTGGAGAATACCGGCGGCGCGCTTCACGCGCTTGTCGATCTCTTCCTTCGGCATTTTGGCAACCTGCAAACCAAAAGACAGGTTCTTTTCCACCGTCATCTGCGGATAAAGCGCATAGGACTGGAACACCATGCCGATGCCGCGATCCTTTGGCTCTTCCCAGGTGACATTGCGATCCTTGATGAAAATCTGCCCTTCCGTCGGTTCTAGAAGGCCAGCAATGCAGTTGAGCAATGTCGACTTTCCGCAGCCCGAAGAGCCAAGCAGAACAAGAAACTCCCCTTCATAAATATCGAGATTGAGATCCGACAGCACATTGACAGCGCCAAAGGACAGGGACAGTTCGCGAATGGAGACGCTTTTATTCATGAAGCTTAACCTTTGACTGCGCCAGCGGCGATGCCGCGGACAAAAAGTCTGCCTGAAACGAAGTAGACGAACAGCGGAACAGCACCGGTCAGAAGGGTCGCCGCCATATTGACGTTGTATTCCTTCACACCCTGAACAGAGTTGACGATATTGTTGAGCTGAACCGTCATCGGATAATATTCCGGCCTGGTGAACACGACGCCGAACAGGAAGTCATTCCAGATGCCTGTGACTTGCAGGATCATCGCGACCACAAAGATCGGCAGCGACATCGGCGCCATGATGCGAAAATAGATCTGCCAGAAATTCGCGCCATCGATGCGCGCCGCCTTGAACAATTCTTCCGGCAGGCCCGCAAAGTAGTTGCGAAACAGAAGCGTCAGGATCGGCATTCCAAAAATCGTGTGGACGATAATCAGACCGGTCAGCGTACCGTAGACACCCATTTCACGCAGCACGATCACGATTGGATAGATCATGACCTGATAGGGAATGAACGCTCCGATGATGAGGATGGAGAAGAAGAACTCCGAGCCCTTGAATTTCCAGTTCGCCAAGGCGTAGCCGCTGACGGATGCAATCAGGATCGACACGAATGTCGATGGCACCATGATACGCACGGAATTCCAGAAACCACGCGAAAGTCCGTCGCAATTCAGACCCGTGCAGGCGTTCGACCATGCTTTAACCCATGGCTCGAATGTGATTTCGACCGGCGGGGCAAAGATATTGCCCATGCGAATTTCCGGCATGCCCTTCAAGGATGTGACGATCATCACATAGAGCGGCAACAGGTAATAGATCGCCGCTACGAATAGGCTGCCATAGAGAATGATGTTGCGGCGGGAAATCCGTTTGCGTGGTTTGCGGCCACGCGGCCCTTCAAGTCGAGAGGACACAGCATCAGTTGCGACAGCGACCGTGTTGAATGTTGAGATATTAGCCACGCTTGCGCCCTCCGAATTCGAGGTAAGCCCATGGGACAATGATGATGGCCACTGTCAGCAGCATCATGGTGGAGGCGGCAAAGCCCTGCCCCAGGTTTTGCGCCTGAAACATGTAGTCATAGACATATTTTGCCGGCACTTCCGACGCTATACCCGGGCCACCGCTCGTTTGAGCCACCACGAGATCGTAGACCTTGACGATGCCGCTGGCGATGATGACAAGCGTCGTGATGAAGACGGGCCGCATCATGGGAATGACGATGAGAATATAGGTCTTCCACATCGGAATTCCGTCAACGCGCGATGCTTTCCAGATATCCTCATCGATACCACGCAAGCCAGCAAGCATGAGGCACATCACGAGGCCGGTGCCCTGCCAAAGTGCTGCAATAAGGATGCCGTAAATGACGAGGTTCGGATCATAAAGCGGATCGAACGTGAAGTCTTCCCAGCCCATTGAGCGCACGACCGACTGGATCCCGAATTCAGGGTTCAGCAGCCACTGCCAGACAAGGCCGGTGACGATGAAAGAAAGAGCAAAAGGATAAAGAAAGATGGTTCGGAATGTATTCTCAAACCGTATTTTCTGATCCATCAGCGCGGCCAGAACGAAGCCGATAACGAGACTGAAGATCAGCGACAGTATGCCGTAGATAGCAAGGTTCTGGATCGAAATGATCCAGCGAGGCGCTGCCCAAAGACGCTCATATTGCTCAATGCCAATGAACGAGGCGCGCGGCAACAGTTTGGAATTGGTGAAGGAATAAACGACTGTCCAGATCGTTCCACCCATGAAGATGACCATCGCGGTCAGGATCATGGGTATCGATGCAATCTTTGAATTCAGATTGCGGAATAGCTGGTTTGGACGACCAGAATGGCTTTTGACCGCCATGTCCCACTCCTTATCAATCATAATGGTTGATCGTGCAGCGAACCGCGAAGGACTCACGTCCGCAACACATGTCCTCGGAGCGCCATGAAACCACTGTTTCCAGCAGCACATTTAGCCGGCTGGTCCATCCAACCGGCTAAAGGCGAGCCTTGTATCAGTCGGCAGAACCGATGATCTCGGCGAAGCGCTTCTGCGCTGCATCCGCGGTCAGGGATGGGTTCGCAAAGAATTCGGACATCAAGTCCTCCTTCTGCTTTTGCGTATCTGCGGAGATAAGCTGGTCGGTGCTCTGGAGAACCTCACCCTTTGCAAGGATGGCAAGGCCCTTCTTCATGCAGTCATTGGCTGTACCAAGATCGACGTCGCCTCTGATGGGAAGCGAACCCTTCTTCAGGTTGAACGCAACCTGGGTCTTGGGATCAACGATCACTTCTGCCAGAACCTCCTGCGCCTTCGATTTCGCCTCATCTTTCAGAAGAGGGAAGTAGAAAGCATCGCCATTGGCTGTCAGCAACTCGTTCAGGCCAAGGCCGGGAAGGCAGGTGTAATCAGTTCCGGCCTTCTGGTTGGCAAGCTGAAACTCACCCTGCGCCCAGTCACCCATGACCTGACCGCCAGCTTTGCCGGTGATGACCATGTTCGTTGCCTGGTTCCAGTCCTGAACATTTGAGCCTTTCGCAAGCTTGCGGGCTTCGTCCGCAGCCACGAAGATCTTCTTCATTTCCGGTCCGGCAGCAACCTCGGCATCTTTGTCCTTGTAGATCTTTTCATAGAGGTCCTTGCCAGCAAGTGAAATCAGCAGCGTGTCGAACAAGCCATTGGCCTGCCATGCCTGACCGCCGAGGGCGAGAGGCTGAATACCCGCCTTTTGCAGGGCTGGCGCCGCTGCAACGAATTCAGTCCAGTTTTTAGGAACCTCTACACCTGCCTTTTTGAAAGCGGCGTTGGAAAGCCATAGCCACTGCCAGGAGTGGATATTGACCGGTGCGCAATAAATCTTGCCATCAATTGTGCAGCTTTCCAGCAGGCTTGCTGGCTTGATGACGTCTTTCCACTTGCCCTTTTCAGCAACATCCGTGAGATCGCGCATCAAACCGGATTGCGCAAGCTCTTCGGCCTGGCGTCCGTGGTTGAATTGGGTTGCACCCATCGGATCACCACCGGTGATCCGGCTGATCATGATTGGACGAGCGGTACCGCCAGAGCCGGCAATCGCGCCATCCACCCATTTATTCCCGGTTGCATCGAATGCTTTGGCAAGCTCCCCCACTGCCGCGGCTTCACCGCCTGACGTCCACCAGTGCGTTACCTCTAGATCTGTAGCCCCTGCGATGGTTGCAGGCACCGTGAAACCGGCCAACAGAGTGGCCAAAATGGCAGTCGTACGCATGAGTCTCCTCCCTCACTGAAACGTTGCCGTAAAAACCTATGCGAAACATTCCTGTTCCGCAACAGCGACTGCAATAAAAAATTAATTTTGATTTTTAATGTTTTCTATCAGTATGTTAGCCCTATATCGCCGGTGCGGATACTCAAAAAGCTTACGGAAAAAAACACGCTGGAGCAGAAAACAGGGCTGAACATGAGCGTGAGCAAGGGAAGGGTCGGCAGGGACACCAGATCGGAATGAAAGCGAGCTGACAAGGTATGTTTATAGTAACAGGAAGAAGAATGCTTTCGTTACTCCCCCTAGGTTCTAACTGTGTTTTGAATAAAAAGATCAATATATATTTCAGGTAGTGAACGGCTTATATTCAACCTTGTCTTCTATCAATCATGTCAATATGCCTCAGTTCTTAAAACCCCCCGACTAATCGCAACCGGTCTTAACGCGCCCTTAACCGTTTCGAGGATATCACTAAGCTAATATGATTAGCGAAAACAATCGATAACGACGATATCGTCGAGGTTGTACCAATCGTAGCGGGTTGCATGATGTCAACTCGACTTTCACACAATGTAGAGATTGGAACGTTGTATCGCCTCCGGGTGATTGCGAACCCATAGCTGTATCTCACTGCCAACCGAATGCGTGAAAATGGCGTTCTGGCAGACGGCAAAACTGTGTCTGGCTCCGCGAAGGCGCGCTTGTCGCCGCTCTGCGCGCCCGGACGTCCGGACAAACAGGCACGGACGACCAACTGACACGAAAGCTGTCGTCAAACCGGCAACTCTAACACAGCATGGTACGAAATCACTGATGTCGCGGGCATGAATTGAAGCCAACCGGGGAAGTTAAGGTCTACTGATGACACCAGAACTAATCAATTTGCCCTCCCAGCTTTCCGTGCGCAACGCATTGGCTGTGCATGAAACCCTGCTTGAAGCACTGCAGATGAACAGTGCCATTACCGTCGACATACCCGAGGATGCGCAAGCCGATCTGAGCTTCATCCAGCTTATCGAAGCATCGCGGCTCTATGCCCGAACTGAGGGCAAATACATCACACTCACGAAACCGGCCTCGCCAGAGATAGTCGAAACATTACGGCGCGGCGGTTTCCTCACGACTATGGACGAGGCTTCCCGCCTCTTCTGGCTGCACGGAAAGGAAATCCAATGAGCGCCAACATTCTCACCGTCGATGACTCTGCGAGCATCAGGATGACAACGAAAATCGCCCTGTCCAACGCAGGTTATCAGGTGACGGAAGCTGTTGACGGCGCGGATGGCCTCAGCAGGGCCAAAAGCGGCTCATTCGATCTTATCGTCACGGATTTGAACATGCCAAACATGAATGGCCTGGAAATGATCGAGGCGCTACGTCAGTCGCCAGCGCATACGGGCATTCCCATCATCTTTCTGACCACTGAGTCAGACGCTGACATGAAATCCCGCGCGAAATCCGCGGGCGCCACCGGTTGGGTCACGAAGCCGTTCGACCCTGAAAACCTCGTTAAAATCGTAAAAAAGGTTCTTGGTAGATGACAATACTGGACCCCATTCAGGTTTTCAGAACAGAGGCAGCAGAACTTTTTGAGCAGATCGAAAACGGCTTGCTCGACCTGCTGCATGATCTGTCCAACCAGGGACAGATCGATGCCGTGTTTCGCGGCCTGCATACCCTCAAGGGGTCCGGTGCCATGTTTGGCTTTGAGGCACTGGCTGCCTTTACCCACCATTGCGAGACCGCCTTCGACCGCGTCCGCAAGGGTGAAGTTCCTGCGAGCAGCGAGCTGATCGCAGCAGTCCTCGAGGCGCAGGATCACATGCGTTGCCTCGTCGACAACCCTGCGAGAGCACTTCCCGAAACTGGCGATCGTCTGCTTGCAAAACTGCAGGCCGCCGTCGGAACGAATGAAACCGCAAACGTCCACCATCTTCCCGTCGCGGCTGCGCCGAAGGCCGAAGCGCCATCTGTTACCACATGGCAGATCGACTTCAGCTTGCCTGCAAATTCCATGGCCAACGGCACGAACCCTCTGGGTCTTCTGAACGAATTGGCCGACCTTGGGGATTGCGTCATCGCGGCCAACACAAGCGCAATCCCAGCGCTTGACCATATAGATCCCACCAGTCTTTACGTCTCATGGTCGGTGACACTGACCACCGATCAACCGCGCTCGGCCATTGATGACGTGTTCATTTTCGTCATGGACGACATGGCGATTGAGGTCAAAAAACTTTCTGCCGAACAATCAGAGTCTGCCGAAATTGTGCCGCCTCTTGCGCCGGTCGAAGAGGCTGCCAAGGCAAATCCTGCAGCAGTTCAGGCACAGACAGACAGCAAACAAAACAAGGGCGCAGAAAACGTCCGCGTTCCGGCTGAACGCCTTGATGAACTGATGGACCGCGTCGGCGAATTGGTGATTGCCCAATCCCGACTTTCGCAGCTGGCCAACTCCAGCGTCGATATTCAGCTTCGCTCCGTTTCGGAAGATGTGGAGCGACTTTCTGGTGAGTTGCGCGACACGATGATGGTGCTTCGCATGGTGCCCATCGCTCAGCTCTTCAGCCGCTTCCGTCGTTTGACGCATGACCTGGCACGAGAAACCGGCAAACAGATTGAACTCGTGACCGAAGGTGAAACAACCGAAGTCGACAAGGTCGTGATCGAGCGCCTGGCTGATCCTCTGGTTCATCTTGTTCGCAACTCCTGCGACCACGGGTTGGAAACACCGGAAGAGCGTATTGCGGCAGGCAAGAATCCTGCCGGACAGGTAACCCTCGTCGCACGTCAGACCGGCGGCGATGTCACGATCACCATTCGTGACGATGGTCGCGGAATCGACCGTCAGCGCGTTCGTGCAAAGGCGGAGTCTTCCGGGCTCATCGCACCCGGTGCGACGCTTACCGACCAGGAACTGTTGCAGCTGATTTTTGAGCCGGGCTTCTCTACGGCCGCTCAAGTCACCAATCTTTCGGGGCGTGGCGTTGGCATGGATGTGGTCAAGAAGACCATTGAAGCGCTGCGCGGCACCATCAATGTTACGAGTAATCCGGGCATGGGTTCGGAAATCACGCTCGCAATTCCGCTCACCCTCGCCATTATCGATGGTCTCTTGGTGCGCGTTGGTACGGGCTGCTATGTCATCCCGCTTTCGGCGGTTGAGGAGTGCCTCGAACTATCACAGGAACATGACGTGCAGTCCCGTGGGCGTTCGTTCATCTCGCTGCGCGAAAGCCTTGTGCCGTTCATCCGTCTGCGAGAACTGTTCCAGACAGGGACCAAGCCCGATCAGTTCCAGAAGGTCGTCGTCATCTCGACAGGCTCTGAGCGAGTCGGCCTTGTCGTTGATCAAATCATTGGCGACCATCAGACCGTCATCAAGGCCATGTCGAGGCTGCACCATGATGTCGCAACTTTCTCCGGCGCGACAATTCTGGGCGATGGCAGTGTAGCCCTTATTCTCGATGTGTCGCACCTCGTCATATCCGGACAGCAGCAGGAGGCGCAGATGCGTATCGCCCGATGATGAACCAGCCTCATTTTCATCCGTCCGATGCTTTGTGGGCAGATCGTGAAGACCTGGAGGTGCTGACATTCAGCATCGAGGGAGAGACATTCGCAATCGAAGCCGTCCTGGTGCAGGAAATTCTCGACCTGCTACCGGAAACCGCAGTTCCCGGCAGCATGCCCTTTGTGGCCAGTGTCATCAACTTCCGTGGCAAGGTCATTCCGCTGGCCGATATCCGCTTGGCATTCGGCATGGGCGCTGCGGAAAAGACCATCGACAGCCGCATCATCGTGATCGAACTCGCGCTGGAAGGTGAACTGACACTCGTCGGCCTTCGCACGGACAAGGTCTACGAGGTCACCAGCTTTTCTCGATCAGCCAGCGAGCCGCCGCCCAGTGTCGGCATGCGTTGGCGGCCGGATTACATTCACTGCCTCATCAAGCGAGGAGCGCAGTTCGTCATCATGCCGAACCTGAATGCGATTTTCACGGCTCCACGTGAGACTTCAGGCTTCAGAAGCCAATCTCGAAGCAATGTTATCGAACTCACGAAGGAATTTTGACATGCGGTTCACGATTAAACTGAAGCTCGCGATCGCGTTCGGCTTCCTGATCTTCATGCTAGCGGGCACCGCTGGTTACGGCATCTACAGCCTTGGCGTTGCAAAAGACGCCATGGACGAAGTGGTTGAAGGTACGGTCGTTCGTTTGGACAAGGTCCATCAGATGAATACCGTTTCTCTCGTTGTTGTCCGCGCGCAGAAAAATCTGCTTCTGGCACCCACACCGGCGGACCGTGAACCGCTGATAAAGGCCGGCAACGAAGCCCGCAAGGAACTGAATGATATACTGGAGGAAATGAGTTCGACCGCAAGCGCGCAGACACGCGCCTATTGGGCCGATCTTGTGACGATCAACAAGGCATTCGATGATAGCGACGATCAGGTACGTAAACTGATCCAGGAGGGAAGTATCCCCGCCGCTATTGCATATTCATCGGGCGAAGGTCGTGCGGCCGCCAATGCGCTTACCAATAAGCTACACGAAGGCGTGGAGATGAACCGCGCAAGACTGAATGACGCCAAAAACGCGGCAACAGCCGAATATGAACAAACACGCTTGTTGCTGATCGCCGCATCGATCATCGCCGTTATCGTCGCCATCGCCACTGCACTATGGATTGCCCTTGGCATCAGCAGCGGCCTGCGCAAAATCATGGTCGTGGCTGAGGCTGTTTCAGTCGGCGATCTCGACCAGAACGTTGAAATCAATACAAATGACGAGATCAAGGATCTGGTCACCCGCATCAATGTCATGACTGGAAATCTGCGCAATACTGCAAGTGTCGCCAACGAGATCGCGGACGGCAATCTTTTCGTCACGCCAACCCCTCTTTCCAACAAGGACATATTGGGCCTGTCCCTTCAGCGCATGGTCGAACGGCTCCGTGGCGTTGTATCCGATGCGCTGACGGCCGCTGATAACGTTTCCTCGGGAAGCCAGGAACTGTCCGCAAGCTCCGAGCAGCTGTCTCAGGGTGCAACGGAGCAGGCCTCTTCCGCGGAAGAAGCATCTGCCTCCATGGAGCAGATGGCTGCCAACATCAAACAGAACGCTGACAATGCCGCTCAGACGGAGAAGATTGCCCGCCAGTCCTCCAAGGATGCGGAAGCAAGTGGTGCAGCCGTTGGTCGCGCGGTTTCCGCCATGCGAACCATTGCCGACAAGATTTCCATCGTTCAGGAAATTGCGCGCCAGACAGACCTTCTCGCTTTGAACGCCGCTGTCGAGGCTGCACGTGCCGGTGAGCATGGTAAGGGCTTTGCGGTGGTTGCGTCCGAAGTCCGTAAGCTGGCAGAACGCAGCCAGGCTGCTGCTGCCGAAATCTCATCGCTATCAGGTGAAACAGTCCAAGTCGCAACAGAAGCTGGTGAGATGTTGAACCGTCTGGTGCCCGATATCCGCAAGACAGCGGAACTGGTTTCGGAAATTTCTGCGGCCTGTCGTGAACAGGACATTGGCGCAAGCCAGATCAATGAAGCGATCCAGCAATTGGACGTCGTGACACAGCAGAACTCCGGTGCGTCCGAACAAATGTCTGCGACCTCAGAAGAGCTGGCAGCACAGGCCGAAGAACTACAGGCCAGCATCGCCTTCTTCCGGGTGGAACGTGCGGAAGGCAACGGACAAAAGTCCCAGACAGCTTCACGCGCTGCCGGGCCTAACTCTCGGCCATCGGCGAAACCGGCAACTCCGACCCGTCGCCCGATCCAGGATAAGTCTATCCAGGCACAACAGGCGCGAGCAAAGGGTTTCGCTCTTGATATGTCGATGGGCGGACCTGACTCAAATGATGCGGATTTCCGCGAAAGTGCTTGAATTAAAATCTTCCCAGCTTCGACAAATCCATCGAATCTGGGAAGTCAAAATTGTAAAAAGTGCAGTATTTCCAGCCAATTGACGGAAGAGGACAGGTACGTCCTGCCTTGATTTCCAGAGGGAACGTTTTCCATGCATCTGACCATAAAATTAAAACTGGCAATGGCTTTTGGCATTATCATTCTGATGATAGTGGGCACATCGGTCTACTCATTGAATAGCCTCAACATTCTGAATTCTGCGGCTAGCGACATCGTCAGAGGGCCTGCGGCCCGCCTTGAGACAGCCCTGGAACTGGGCCGCGTCCAGCTTCGTTTCGTACGAAGCCAGATGAACATTGCTACAGCTGACAATGCCGCAGCAATGGAACGATCGATCCAGAACAGCGATAACTATCGCAAGGAATTCAAAGAGAAGACTGAATGGCTTCAGAAAAACGCCGCAACCGAACAGGGCCGCGCTCAATGGGTTGAAGTCGCCGATATGGCCCAGGATTTGTTTCGCATGGATGACACGGTACGTCAGCTGGCGAGAGCGGGAGACATGGATGGCGCTCTCAAACTGGTCAAAACTCAAGTTCGCGAAATCACTGACAAGATAGCGGAAGCTATCGACCAGCGCGTCGATTCCAACAAAGCCATGATGCATAAGGCTGAGTCAGATGCGAACGATCTCTTCGCCAACGCGTGGTTGATGGTAACCAGCGTATCAGTCGCCGTCGTTCTGATTGCGATAATCGCAGGACTGGTCATTTCGATTGGCATCGCCAAAGGCCTCAACAAGGCAACCGCTGCGGTTCGTAAAGTCGCCGATGGCGACCTCACGACGCTCAGCGAAATCACCACACGAGATGAAATCAGCCGCGTTCTTGAACATGTCAACCTCATGATCGAACGCCTTCGTGGTGTGGTATCCGACTCTCTTTCTGCTGCGGACAATGTGTCATCTGGTAGCCAGGAGCTTTCTGCAAGCTCGGAGCAGGTCTCGCAAGGCGCAACCGAACAGGCATCCTCGACCGAAGAAGCCTCCGCATCGATGGAGCAGATGGCCGCCAATATTCGCCAGAACGCTGAAAATGCTGCACAGACCGAGAAGATTGCCCGTCAGTCTTCGACGGATGCCGAAGCAAGCGGTGCTGCAGTTGGCAAAGCCGTCGTCGCCATGCGCACGATTGCCGAAAAGATTTCCATCGTTCAGGAAATTGCACGCCAGACCGACCTTCTCGCCCTCAATGCGGCCGTTGAGGCAGCACGCGCCGGTGAGCATGGCAAGGGTTTCGCCGTCGTTGCATCGGAAGTGCGCAAGCTCGCTGAACGCAGCCAGTCTGCCGCAGCCGAAATCAGCGCCATGTCAAGCGAAACGGTGACCGCTGCGGCAGAAGCAGGCGAGATGCTGAACCGTCTCGTGCCAGATATTCGCAAAACGGCTGAACTTGTTGCCGAGATTTCTGCTGCATGCCGCGAACAGGATATTGGCGCCAACCAGATCAATGAGGCTATCCAGCAACTCGACCGCGTGACTCAGCAGAACACGAGCGCATCCGAGGAAATGTCTGCGACATCCGAAGAGCTGGCAGCCCAGGCTGAAGAACTGCAAGCGAGCATTGCCTTCTTCAAGGTTGAGCGTGCATCGTCCAGCCGTGCGGCACCCCAGAAACATGCCCCGCAGCGCACCTCTGCCCCAGCCCATGCTTCCAATCCAAATGTGCGCCGGCAGAGCGATAACTCGATTGGCGGGCAGCAGGCGCGCGCAAAGGGTTTCGCGTTGGATCTCTCCATGGGTGGCCCGGATGCAGCCGATCAGGATTTTCGTCAATCCGCATGACGCCATAGGCAATCCGGCGCGGGCTTCTTGCGCCGGATTGCGAGCCTCGCAAGAGGCACATCGAATCTGACTGAATGACCAGGGACTTTGGAGAAAACGTAAATGGCGAGCCCGTCCACTCAAACTCAATACGTGACTTTTAGTCTTGGCGAAGAAGTCTTTGCTGTACCCGTGGATGTCGTGCGCGAAATTCTCGATCACGAAGAAGCGTTTAAAATTCCCAACGGACCGGACTATCTGCTCGGTCTGCGGGATGTGCGTGGTCAAGGCGTTCCGGTGATAGACCTTCGTCTGCGTCTGGGCATGTCGAAGACGGTCAAAACGCCTCATACGCGCATACTGGTTCTCGATATTCCCTTTGGCGAAAAGCTTCTGGCTTTGGGACTGGTTGCAGACAAGGTCTTCGAGGTCACGCCTTTTAACATCGACCAGGTCGAAACAGCCCCTGATATCGGCATTCACTGGAACTCCAGCTACATCGCAGGCGTCGTTCGTCGTGAAGGCGATTTCGTCGTCATCATCGATCTTGCCCAGTTGTTTTCTAGCGAAGCGAAGGATCTTGCCCAGATCAACGCCGGGCCGATGCGGGCTGCGTGAAAGGAATACAAGCGTTGAGTAATGCTGCAAGCGTAAATTTTGATGACACTCTGAGTGCGCGCGATTTTCGCGAGGTTTCGAATTTCATTTATGAGTATTGTGGCATCAAGATGCCGGAAACCAAGCGCTCCATGCTGGAAGGAAGGCTGCGCAAACGTCTGCGCGCCACAGGCTATCCAACTTTCAGCGAATATTGCGACTATTTGTTTCGACATGGCGGAATGGAAGCGGAATCTGTCTTTCTGATCGACGTCGTGACAACCAACAAAACCGACTTCTTCCGCGAACCAAACCATTTCGACTACATGGAACAGACGGTCCTCCCAACCTTGGGACGAAAAGGTGTCGGTCGTATTCGCGCCTGGAGCTCAGCTTGCTCGACGGGTGCCGAACCTTACACCATGGCAATGATCCTGGCGGAAGCCGTGGAAAAAGGCACGATTCCCGATTACTCCATTCTGGCAACAGACCTTTCCACGGAAGTTCTTCAGAAGGCGCGCAGCGGTATCTATGCTCAAGACCTGGTTGATCCAGTGCCACCTGATCTGCGCCGGAAATACGTAATGCAGGCAAAGGAGCGGCAGCGCAACGATGTTCGCATTACGCCCAAGCTACGATCCAAGGTCGGCTTTGCCCGCATGAACTTGATGAACCCGACATATGACATCGGGGAGCCTGTGCATATTCTGTTTTGCCGCAACGTTTTGATATATTTCGATAAAAAGACACAGATTCACGTGCTGACGCAATTGTGCAAATGCATTGCGCCGGGCGGCTATCTCTTTATCGGGCATTCTGAAACTCTGACCGGAACTAATCTACCAGTAAAGCAGGTTGCCAACACAATATTTGTGAAACAGTGATGCCAAATACAGTCAAGAAGATCAGGGTTCTTATCGTCGATGATTCCGCCAGCGTTAGACAAACGCTGACGGCAGTCCTTCAGTCTGACCCCGCTATTGAGGTCATAGGCGCAGCGTCTGATCCCTTCATGGCTGCGAAAAAGATTCAGGAAGACCTGCCTGACGTCATAACGCTGGATGTTGAAATGCCGCGTATGGATGGCATCACTTTCCTGCGCAGGATCATGGCGCAGCACCCCATTCCCGTCGTCATGTGCTCGTCGCTGACTGAAGCCGGTTCAACAACATTGCTTCAGGCATTGGAGGCAGGCGCAGTCGACATCATCCTGAAGCCAAAGATTGGCGTTGCCGACCACCTCGCTGAATCTGCACAGCGGATTTGTGAAGTGGTCAAAGCCGCCGCTTATGCGCGTGTGAAAGGTCTGAGAACGCCATCTCGCCACGCCCTCCCTTCGATGACTCCACAGGCAAAGCTGACAGCAGATGCCGTTCTACCGCCTCCCTCCGGCAAGCCCATGGCACGAACGACCGAAATGGTTGTGTGCGTTGGAGCATCGACCGGCGGCACTGAGGCTTTGCGGGAAATGCTTGAAAAGCTGCCCGCGAATGCTCCTGGCATGATTATCGTTCAGCACATGCCTGAGAAATTTACGGCAGCCTTTGCACGGCGTTTGAATACGCTCTGCGCCGTTGAAATCAAGGAAGCTGAAGATGGCGACACGGTCCTGCGCGGGCATGTGTTGATTGCACCCGGCGACAAGCACATGCTGCTGGAGCGTCAGGGTGCACGTTACTACGTTTCCGTGCGCACTGGCCCCCTCGTCTCTCGCCACCGCCCCTCTGTCGACGTGCTGTTCCGTTCGGCTGCACGCTCGGCTGGCGGTAATGCCATGGGTGTGATCATGACCGGAATGGGCGATGATGGCGCGCGCGGAATGCTGGAAATGAAGCAGGCCGGAGCATTCACGATAGCCCAGGATGAGGCGACCTCAGTTGTTTTCGGCATGCCAAAAGAAGCAATTGCCCATGGAGGTGTGGACAAGATCGTGCCGCTGGACCAGATCGCACGCGAAATCCTAGCGGAAGACCACAGGCGCTGAGAGAAATTGGACTGTTGCTTAAGTAAGCATTAACCATATTGCTTAATGATCGTGACACGCCATGATTTCGGTGTATCGATTGGACGATGATCGTCTCAGGCTTTTATCGGATGCATCATGGCGGTCATTACATTTGCAAACACCAAGGGCGGCGCAGGCAAGACAACGGCCGTGCTGCTGCTGGCCTCGGAGCTTTCGAGGCGCGGTTTGAGGGTTTGCGTTATCGATACCGATCCGCAGCGCTGGCTCTCCAAATGGCGTGAGGCAGCTGATCCACGCGTTGACCTATCTGTCATCACCTATGTTTCAGCCTCGAGCCTTCAGCAGCATGTTCTCGACAACCGCCGCAAGTTCGATCACGTGATCATTGATCTGCCCGGCGCGCAATCGCCTCTGCTGGCCACGGCGGTCGGCCTTTCAAACCACGTCCTGATACCCGTGCAGGGTAGCACCATGGATGCACAGGGCGGCGCGCAGGTGCTGGAACTGCTGCGTTATCTCGACGACCGGGCATCCATCAAGATTCCCCATTCTGTCGTTCTCTCACGCGTTAATTCGATGGTGACGACGCGCGCCCTGCTGGCCGCCAAGGCACTTCTGGCCAAGCGCAATGTGCATGTGCTGGATACGCCCATCATCGAGCGCGCCGCTTTCCGCGACATGTTCGAATTCGGTGGCTATCTGCATATGATGAACCAGTCACAGGTCAGCAATCTCGACAAGGCCTTGCACAATGCAAGCGCGTTTGCCGACGAAGTCATCCGGCTTCTGCCTGCACAATCTGCCACGCGCTACTCATCCGCCGCCTGATACCGCAGCCTTTGGACTTATGATTTCCGCCGCAAATCGTCGTTCTTAACGCCGAAATGCTCGACGATCATGTCCACGTTGCGACGGTGAGACTTGAAGTAGACATCAAACAGATCGCCCACGAGCGGTACGCTACCGACCACTGCGTCGAGGCCGATATTGCCGATCATCCGTACAAGCTTCTCCCTTGGCACGCCCATGCGCCGCGCTTCATTGACGATGTAGAGGCCAACGAGCGCACCAGCGCCATCTCCCAGCACTGGAACAAGCCCCAGAACGGAGTCGGCGCCGAAGCGGAAACGTGTGCCCGGTATCCCCACGGCCGTATCCATTAAGCGGGCAATTCCGGCCAATCGACGCAACCGGCGAACGCGCTCTGCGCCATCCAGAAAATCTTCAGATGTGCTCTGCCCAGTTCCACGTGCAGTCCAGGTTTTAGCAGCCATCGGGTACTCCGCCCACAAAGAGAAATCACACGTCCTAAGGAGTGGTGATGCCACAACCTCACTTCAAGTCTCTCCATGCCCGAAGGTTCCGCCCTGCAGCAGCACATTCGGAACAATAGACGTTTATGTCGGTTAGCCGAGGCAGGGTAATTTGCACCCGTGAAACAGAAAGGACTGCTCAATGACCACGTCCAAAGACAACAAGGGTTCGCTCGAAGACATTCATGATGATGCTAAGGGCCAATTTGCCCGCGGGCTGAAGCGGAGTGACAATAACGGCGTCGATAGCGCCAAGCCAAGGGTTATCACCGGCTCAGACGACGCGACCGCCCATAAATACCCGCCGGGCACGAAGCCTGCGAAAAAAGAATGGGATGTGAACTACGATGAACGGGAAACGAACGAAGGCGATTTCCGCGGATAATGCGTTGCGCGCTGCGGCATGACTGCAAGCGGTCATGCCGCAATATTCCGGTAGCTATCCACTGGCTCGCACGCCAGCGAGAAAGCCCAGTGCCACTGCCAGACCGAGAGAAACGAGCGGGAACTGGCGCACCGTATCCCTTGCAGAGCGGGCGGTTGTTTCGGCACCAGCCTTTGCCGATTGGATCATGCGATCCTGCATCTCCCCTGCTCTCTGCGAAACGCTTTCGACTTCGGCACGCAAAACCGCAACGTCTTCGCCAACCGCTGTGCCAATGCTTCTATCGTGCTCGGCTACCTGCTGTAGGGCCATGTCGACCAGCGGTGCGTCGACTGGTCCAGACAGAGCATCGTTTGGCGTGTTGTTTTCGGTCGGCGCTGTATTTGAGGCGTGTGGATAGGTATCAGACATTTTGACGCTCCATTGCATTGCAGCCTAACAAGAATGAGTGTCGATTGTTCCTATCGATTACAACGACTACTTCTAGCCTAACGTGGGCGCCTATGTTCCGGCGTCCCTCGCCGCATTCGCAAGCGCATCCGCGCGGTCGTTTCCTTCGTTGCCATCGTGGCCTTTGCACCATTCGACCCGAAGACTTTGATGGGTTTCAAGACAGTCGGAGAGCCGTTGCCAAAGGGGAGCATCGACAAGCGCGCGATTGCGCGATCTCGGGTTAGGGGAATACCGCTTCCAACCATTATTCTTCCAGATATGTCGCCAGCGGTCACAACCTTCAAAGACGTGACGGGAGTCCGTCCAGATGATGACCTGCTGAGCTGCCGCCTCGGCAACGGCCCATTCGGAGGCCTGAAGCGCTGCCAAAAGCTCAATCGTATTGTTGGATGTGACCTCGCATCGACCGGATCGTGTCTCAATGACCGTATTACCGGCAACAACGACGAAAGCCCATCCGCCGCGCTTCAATGCGGGGTCATAGGAGCCGTCTACGTAAATATGGAATGGGCCAGAGATGGCAGGATTCGCCAATTGGTTCATCCCACTACCTCTGGCCGTAAAACATGATCAGGACTTCGCAATTTCGCTTCACATGGCTAGAGACATGCCAGCATTGTCGGTGGTGGAGAAAGGGTTTGCGAGCGCCTCAAACGTAGGCCTTGCCAGAACATAACCCTGAATCAGATCAACGCCGAGGTCACGCAGGACTTGAAGTTCTCCAAGCGTTTCTACACCCTCGCAAACAGGCGTAATTCCCAGTTCGGTGAGCATTGCCAGAGTATGCTTGATGACGGTGCGACGAACGCGGTCGCGATCGATGCCCCGGATCAAGTCCATATCCAGCTTGACAATATCCGGTTGGAATTGGGTCAAAAGACCTAAGCCCGCGTGACCTGCGCCGAAATCATCGATGGCGGTCTTGAAACCCAAGGTGCGGTACGTTCTGAGAATATTCAGGAGGTGGTTCGTATCGAGCTGCTCGTTTTCGGTGAACTCGAAAATGATCCGGTCCGTTGGGAAGCCGGTCTTCATCGCGGTTGCAAGCGTCACGCGAATGCAGGCACGGGGCTCATACACGGCATTGGGCATGAAATTGATCGAAAGCATCGTGTCCAGCGACTTGTCGAACAGTTTGGATGCAAGCTCGATGGCCTTGACCCGACATTGCTGGTCGAACGCATAGCGGTTGTCAGGACCCACATTTTCCAGGACAAAGCCTGCGCCTTCTCCGTTAACGCCACGTACCAATGCTTCGTGTGCGAAAACACTGCCCTTTGAGATATCGACGATAGGCTGAAATGCCATCGAAAACGGCAGCGGAAATCCTTCGGCACCATCCCGGCACCCCACACAAGTCGTCATCGCCACGCTCCTTACTTTTGAACATCGACAGTAAGGGCTGATCGTTAACTTAGCGTCTCCCAGAACACGAAAATGTGCTTGTAATGGCGCTTTCCCCACAAGCTATACGCAACTGGCCCTGTTTCTATCGGCTGCTTTCGCGCACGATGAGCTGCGGCTCGATGGTGATATGCGGCATCTCGTTCGCGCCAGTCAAAAGATCCAGCATCAAAGCGCCAGTTCGTTCACCTATCTTTCGGGCATGGGCGTTGATGGTCGTGAGCGCAGGAACAGAGATTGCACCGATCTCGTAGTCACCAAAACCACCAATGGCGATCGTCTCGGGCACGGCAATGCCCCGCCGCTGACATTCGGTAAGCGCGCCGAATGCCGAAAGGTCTGAAACACAAATTACCGCATCGGTATCAGGATATTCTCTCAAAAGGCGAGCCATGGCATTCGCGCCCTCGCGCATGGAGATCGGTGGTGTACCCGCATCAATCAGCCGTGAAGCATCCAGGCCAAGGTCGTGCAGCGCGTTGACAAACCCAAGCCGGCGATTGGTGCCGCGCGTATCACGGCTGGCATCGCCACCGATAAAGGCGATGCGTCGATAGCCGACCTTTACGAAATGATCGACCATGCTGCGCACGGCATCCGCATTTGAAAAGCCGACGAAATGACCAATTGGGTCCGCTGGCACGTCCCATGTTTCAATGACCGGGATATTCGCGTTTTCCAGCAATCGGCGCGCACGGCGCGTGTGCATGCCGCCTGTTACGGCTATTGCCTGCGGTTTGCGGCGCAGGAGATGCTCAATAAGCCTCTCCTCTTCCTGCATATCATAATTCGTGTACCCCAACAGGATCTGAAATCCGTGCGCACTCAGAACATCTGACAGCCCGCCGACAGTGTCTGCAAAATTGGCATTGTTGATCGACGGGATCGTGACCGCGATGAAATCGGTCTTTTTGGAGCGCAGATTGGATGCCGTCGAGTCGAACACATATCCAAGGTCTTCCGCAGCTTTTAAAATCGCGTCACGCGTCTCCTTTGTCACAAGCCCACCGGACTTGAACGCCCGCGAGACGGTCATTGGTGAAACGCCCGTGGCACGCGCGATGTCTGCCATCGTCGGCGTTCTTTCTCTGCGCATTCAGGCTACCTCACTCCAATACCGCCGCGAAAGCGACGTCTATGAATCCACTCTAATATGGCCACGTATCGCAAGCGAGACCGAATAGACAGATGTTGTTGCCGTGATGAAAAGCCTGTGCCCGTTGCGACCGCCAAAACAAACGTTGGACACAGTTTCTGGAACGAGGATCTTACCGAGACGTCGGCCATCGGGAGCGATGCAATGCACGCCATCACCGGCAGAACACCAGAGGTTGCCATTTTCATCGACTCTGAACCCGTCTGCACAACCGGGTTCAATGACGTGAAAAACGTCTCCGCCCGTCAACTCCCATCCGGGGCCAACGGTGAACACACGGATATGGCAGGGATCGCCAGCGAAAATCCGTCCCGTATCGGCAACATAGAGACGTTTTTCATCCGGGCTGAAGGCCAGACCGTTGGGGCATCGAAAATCTGTCAGCACCGCCTGAATGTCCCGAGACACGGGATCAACGCGATAAACATTGCATGGCAGCTCCTGCGTCGAGCGAAACCCTTCATAATCCGTGGAAATTCCGTAGTGCGGATCGGTAAACCAGATCGCACCATCAGACGCGACGATGACGTCGTTGGGTGAATTCAACCTTTTTCCGTCGAAGCTGTCCGCGATGACGGTGATTGACCCATCATGCTCCGTGCGTGAAACGCGCCGCGTCCCGTGCTCGCAACTGATCAGCCGTCCCCGACCATCGCGCGTATGGCCATTCGAGAAATTCGATGGCTCGCGAAAGATACTGGTTCCGGTTGAAGGGCTCCAGCGCATGATGCGGTTGTTGGGAATATCGGAAAACAGAAGGCAATCGTGGTCACCGAACCAGACGGGACCCTCCACCCAGTCAAAGCCACCGGCCAGCTTTTTCAGCGGCGCGTTGCCCAGGACGAAGGTGGAAAAAACCGGGTCCTCAGCTTCGAAAAAAGACAATTCTCCACACTCCATGTCATCTCAAATTCATCGCACGATAGCCATGAGGTGGCGGGCGGCAAGACCGCCACCCGCCAATCCATGAGTTTTACTTGCCCCAGATCTTCTTGTACTGATCGCGATAACCATTGTCGGGATCAAACGAGTTCTTCGGACCGCCATCGAATTCGACGTTATCGACGGTGACGACGTGCAAAGGTGAAACATAGCCGGACCATTTCTCACCCGAGAAAGCGCGGTTCAACTCATCCACAAGCTGCCAGCCCTGCAGGTTGAGTGGCTCTGCCACTGTCACGGACTGATACTGCTTGGCACGGATACGCTGATAGGCGCTTTCGGATCCATCGCCTGCTGCAACGCTTTTCGGTGCGCCATCTCCTGGAATACCGGCAGCGGAAAGCGCCGGGCCCATGAAGTCGAAATAGATGTCGTTGATTGCCAGCGAATGTGTCCACTTCGCACCGTACTTCTGCAGCAGTGTGGTCGTGAGCTGTGGCATGCGCTGTGATGTCTCGGCGATTGGCGTATCGACGTACTCCAGCACGGTGCCGCCAAGCGCTTGGATTTCGGCCTTCATCTTATCGGCCTTGGCAATCGCGATAGCATAGGTCGAGTCCGTGAAAATGATGACGCCGGGCTTGCCGCCTGCATCGACAAAAGCGTAATCGGCCGCGGCCTTGGACACTTCCATCGCATCGGTGGTGACGTTTGCAAACACGCCCACTTCATCGACCGGACCGACGGCAGGCGCTGCGTGCCAGGCCACCATCGGTATTTTCGCCTTCTTGGCTTCAGCCATGGCAGGCTTCTGCTCGACCGCATCAAAGCCTGCGATGATAATACCATTCGGCTTCAACGTCAGCGCCTGTCCAAATGATGCCGTACGACCCTCCACCGATCCGGCACTATCAAGCACATTGACCTTCCAGCCCATGGCCTTGGCGGCCTCTTCGATGCCATTGACGACGCCCAGGATGCCGCCATTCTTCATGTCGGCGGCAACAATGACCACCGCCTTGTCGGCAGCGGCCTTCGGTCCGGTTGTTGGGCCGTCCCACTTTTCGACCTTGCTGGCATATTTATCGACCACGGCCTTTGCGTCAGTGATGGCGTCTGCAAATACCGGGCCTGCCATCAGAATGGCGAAAGCGGCGGTGGTGAGTAACTGTCTGCGTTTCATGGTTCATCCTCCCGTTGAACGTTTTATTTCAGTGTTTGTATGCCTTAAGATGGGTCTTCGACGACCTTCGGAGGCGCACCCTTTGGCTTCAATGCGCCGGCAATGCCGCGTCGGCGCTGGGCGTAACCAGCGATACCGATGGCCACGAGCAGAGTGACGCCATTGAAGAGGGGTTCTACAAAGAACGAGCCGCCGAACTGTTGAATGCCTGCAATGCCAACCGCAAGAATGATGACACCGGTCATTGTGCCCCAGACATTGACGCGTCCGGGCTTGATCGTGGTGGAACCCAGAAACGCTCCAACGAGCGCAGGCAGCAAATATTCAAGACCGACGCTTGCCTGACCGATGCGCAGCCGCGATGCGAGCAACACACCGGCAACAGCCGAGAGCAGGCCCGAGACGATAAAGGCACCGACGACGAAACGGCGAACAGGAATACCGTTCAAGGCAGCCGCCTTGGGGTTGGCTCCAATGGCATAGGTGTAGCGCCCGATAGGCAGATACTCCAAAACGATCCACATCACCAAAGCCAGCGCCAGCACGTAGAAACCGGTGATCGGCAAACCAAACAGCTGGGTTCCATTCAAGGCCAGAAAGCCATCCGGCAGAACGCCCACCACCTGTCGGCCGCCCGTGTGCCAGAGTGCCAGGGCGTAGATGACGGTGCCGGTTCCAAGCGTTGCAATAAAGCTGTCGATCTTGGCGACTTCAACGAGCACGCCATTGAGCAACCCCGTAAGACCGCCCAGTATCAGAACGGTCAAAACAGCGATCGGCCACGGAAATCCGTACATGGTTTGCAGACTGATCGCCAGAATGTGCCAGAGCACAATGCCATAGCCGATCGTCAGATCGATGCGCCCGCATGCCATGGGGATCATAGCCGCAAGAGACAGAATCGCAATGATCGTCTTGTTGGCAATGATCGAGCGCAGGTTCAGCGCTGTCGGGAATGTATCCGGCAGCATCACCGAGAAGAAGAGAATGAGCAGGGCCGTCAGGATCACCAGACCATAGACCGGCAGCAGGCGCCGCAGCCTCTCAGCGGTGGAAAGGCCCTGCAATTCCGAACGAGTCGGTTCAAGTGCGTTGGACTGGATGGATTGCATCTTCGTTCTCCAGTAAATCAGGCCGCTTCAGAAGCCGATGCCGCAGCAATGACGGCGGATGTGGTCAAGTCGTCTCCACTCAGCTCGCGCACGATACGACCGCGAGAAAAGACGAGTGCCCTGTGGCAAATGTGAGCGATTTCTTCAAAATCCGTGGAAATGACCAGAACAGCCATACCCTCTTCGACCGCCGCCGCGATCAGGCGATAAATATCCGCCTTGGCACCGACATCGACACCGGCGGTCGGGTCTTCGGCAATCAGCAATTTGCGCCCGGTGGCCAGCCACCGTCCGACGACAACCTTCTGTTGATTGCCTCCCGATAGAGCTTCGATGGCCAGTGACTGGTCGTTGGGCCGCAGCCCAACCTTTTCACCAATCGACCAGGCTTGTGCGGCTTCTCTGGCTGGGGACAGAAACGCGCCGAGTTTACGACCCGAGGCACCGGGATTGATGAAAGTGTTTTCACGCAGTGACAACGACATGGCGACGGACTCTTCCGTGCGGTCGCGCGCAATGAGACCAATCCCGGATGCGATTGCGGTCTCCGCTGACCGCAGATCCGGCTTCTTGCCACGGATCGTTACCTCGCCTGTGGCTTCCTCAACGCCGAACAAAGCGCGCCCTATCAACTCCTGTCCGGCACCACGCAGACCGACCAGCCCTAGCAACTCACCCTGCCGCAGATTGAAGGACACAGGCCCCGCGCCCCGGCATGCAAGACTGTTGACGGTGACAAGCGTTTCGCCCGGCTCCGTGTGTGCCTTGGCAAACAGTTGATCCGCTTTTCGACCAACAATCATGCGAATGAGTTGATCGGGGTTTGTATCGCTGACGGCGCTTTCACCAACCAGGCGGCCATCACGCAGGACAGCAACACGGTCTGCGATTCGAAAGATTTCATCGAGGCGATGGGAGACATAGATCATCGCCACTCCCCTCTCCTTTAACGGCCTGATCGCATTGAAAAGGCGGTCGACCTCATCGGCGGGCAGGCTGGCCGTTGGCTCATCCAGCACAAGAACATCGGCTTCAACGGCTAGTGCACGGGCAATCGCGACCAGCGACTTTTCGGTGCGCGTCAGGCTTTGAATGCGGGTGGTCGGGTCAAAATCGCAGCCGACCAGTTTCAACGCCTCGGCGGTCCGCCGTGCGGTCTCATTCCAGTCAATGAGCTTCCGCTTGAGCGAGAAGCCTTGGGCAAGGCCCACATTTTCCGCCACGGTCATCCATTCGATGAGGCCGAGGTCCTGATGGATGAACGCGACGGGCTGACGCTCGTTTGGCTTTGGCGGCCTGTAATGATAGGGCTCGCCACGGAAAAGTATTTCACCCGCGTCCGGCTTGTAGATACCCGCCAGCGTCTTGATAAGCGTGGATTTGCCAGCGCCGTTCTCACCCAGCAAGGCCATAATCTCACCCTGCCGCACCTCAAGCGAAACATCGGTCAGAGCTTTCGTGCCGCCGAACTCCTTCGAAACGGAACGAAATTCCAGAAATTGATCAGCTCCCATTCGCTCCTCCCAAAGCTTGAGAGTTAACGCTATGATAACGATAACATAGGAGTCAAGCGACATTTGTGGACCGAACTCTTTCATCGGATCAGAGGACACTCTGCACCCAATTTAGGCTGGACAAAGCGATTTCCCGAACTTATGTTATCGATAACAAAACATTGGAGGAATGCTTTTGGGCAAGGTTCATATTCTTCAGGCTGGCGCATATCCCGCATGGGACGAAGAGCGTCTGAACGCCAATTTCACAGTGCATCGCTATTTCGAAGCCAGCGACAAGGGACAATTTCTGTCAGATCATGGCAGCAATATCAGGGCTATAGCCACGCGCGGCGAACTTGGTGCAAGCCGTGAGCTTATCGAGGCGCTGCCTAATCTCGAAATCATCAGCATCTATGGTGTCGGCTACGACGCCGTTGATCTGGCCGCTGCACGAGAGCGCAACATCCGCGTGACGAACACACCCGATGTGCTGACCAAGGATGTCGCAGATCTCGCAGTGGGAATGATGCTGGTTCAGGCACGCGGCATGATCGGCGGCGATGCCTGGGTCAGAACCGGTGACTGGACCAGAGGCGCATATCCGCTCAAATCCCAAGCCCATGGCAAGCGTGTCGGCGTGCTCGGCCTTGGCCGTATTGGCTTTGAGGTTGCAAGACGCCTCGCGGGCTTTGATATGGACATCGCCTACTCGAGCAAGGCCCCGAAAGACCATGCGGGTGACTGGACATTCATTGCAGACCCAGTCGAACTTGCGGCCCGGTCTGATTTTCTGTTCGTCACGCTCGCAGCATCTGCTGAGACACGCCATATTGTTGACCGCAAGGTTATCGAGGCGCTTGGGCCTGAGGGCATGTTGATCAATGTTTCCCGCGCCGCCAATATTGATGAAGAGGCTTTACTCGATGCGCTGGAAACCCGAACATTGGGTTCCGCCGCACTGGATGTGTTTGCCGGGGAGCCACACCTCAACCCTCGCTTCCTGAAGCTCGATAACGTGCTGCTGCAGCCACATATGGCGTCAGGTACGTTCGAAACCCGCAAAGCCATGGGCGCTTTGGTGTTTGACAACCTTTCGGCACATTTTGATGGTCGTACCCTCCCGACCCCTGTTCTTTGAGGTATTAAAAATGAAAGCCATTGTCATCCACGCGCCCAAGGATTTGCGTATCGAGAAGCGAACTGTCGAGGCGCCCGGCCCCGGCGAGGTCGACATCCGCCTTGCGGCCGGTGGAATATGCGGATCGGACCTGCACTATTACGCCCATGGCGGTTTCGGGACCGTCCGTTTGAAAGAGCCGATGATCCTCGGTCATGAGGTTTCGGGCTACGTTGCAGCCCTTGGTGAAGGCGTATCTCATCTGGCCGTTGGAGACCTCGTGGCAGTTTCGCCATCGAGGCCTTGCGGCTCTTGCGAATATTGCCACAAGGGCCTGCCGAACCATTGCTTCAACATGCGTTTCTATGGTTCCGCAATGCCATTCCCGCACATACAGGGCGCATTTCGCGAACGGCTAATTGCCAATGCCAGCCAGTGCGTCAAGGCCGATGGCCTTACCCCTGGCGAAGCTGCCATGGCAGAGCCGCTTTCGGTAGCCTTGCACGCAACGCGGCGCGCTGGCGAGTTGCTGGGCAAGCGCGTGCTTGTGACGGGCTGCGGACCGATCGGAACATTGTCGATTCTGGCTGCGCGCCGCGCGGGTGCGGTGGAAATCGTGGCTGCTGATTTGTCAGCGCGTGCCTTGAGCTTTGCAAAGGCTGCAGGTGCTGATCGGACAATCAACCTGTCCGAGGAGCGCGATGGCCTGGCAGATTTCAGCCTGAACAAAGGCTATTTCGATGTGCTTTACGAGTGCTCCGGCGCCCAACCGGCGCTGGTCGCCGGTATTCAGGCGCTGAGACCCCGTGGCGTGATCGTGCAGCTCGGTCTGGGCGGCGATATGTCCCTGCCGATGATGGCGATCACCGCAAAAGAGCTCGATCTTCGCGGCTCCTTCCGCTTCCATGAGGAGTTTGCTACCGCCGTGAAGTTGATGCAGGGTGGCCTGATCGACGTCAAACATCTGATTACCCACACCTTACCGATCTCGGAAGCCTTGAAAGCGTTCGAAATCGCTTCGGATAAGGGGCAATCGATGAAGACACAAATAGACTTCAGCTGATCTACGTCTGGGAGACACTATGAGCATTCAACTTTTCGATCTGACCGGCAAGCGCGCGCTCGTTACGGGTTCGTCACAAGGCATTGGCTATGCGTTGGCGCAAGGCCTCAAGGCTGCGGGGGCAGACGTTATCTTGAACGGCCGCGACGAGGCGAAGCTGAAAGCTGCCGCAGAGGCGCTTGGCACAAAGCACATGCTGTGCTTTGACGCGACAGATCATGAGGCTGTTCGCACGGCAGTTGATGCCTTCGAACAAGACACAGGCTCAATCGACATTCTCGTCAACAATGCCGGCATGCAGCACCGTTCCCCGCTTGAAGACTTTCCGGCGGACGCCTTCGAAAGACTGCTGCGAACCAATATTTCCACGGTGTTTAATGTTGGCCAGGCCGTTGCACGGCACATGATCAAGCGCGGTGCGGGAAAGATCATCAATATCGCCAGCGTGCAGACGGCTCTTGCCCGCCCCGGCATCGCGCCCTACACCGCCACAAAAGGCGCGGTGGGCAATCTGACGAAGGGCATGGCCACCGATTGGGCTAAATACGGCATTCAATGCAATGCCATAGCGCCCGGCTATTTCGACACCCCCCTCAACGCAGCGCTTGTTGCCGATCCAGCTTTCACGACATGGCTTGAAAAGCGCACACCGGCCGGTCGTTGGGGAAAGGTCGAAGAGCTTGTCGGCGCGTGCCTGTTCCTATCGTCAAACGCCTCGTCCTTCGTCAATGGACACGTCCTTTATGTGGATGGCGGCATCACAGCATCGCTGTAACCGATTGAAGAGGGTGCCCCTGAAGAATGGGGCACTCATATTTTCGAAAACTCTGGGAGGAGGCCACTATGACGAACAGGGTCGCACTGATTGGTGCAGGCGCCATGGGTGGCGCAATCGGCAGCCGGTTGGTCGAAACCGGCAATCATCTGTCGGTCTTTGATCTCGACCGCGAAAAGGTCCAAGCGCTCGTCGATAAGGGGGCCGTCGCTGCCGCTACGGCAGCGGATGCTGCCCGGGCGAGTGACTACGTGATCCTCAGCCTCAATTCGCCCGAGGTCATACGCCGCGCCATTTTTGGCGATGCAGGTGTGGCCGATGGCGCAAAAGCCGGGACATTGATCATCGACATGTCCTCGATCGATCCCGACGCTACGAAAAAGCTTGCGGCTGATACGGCGGAAAAAGGCTTACGCTGGGTAGATAGCCCGCTATCCGGCGGCGCACCCAAAGCCTTGATCGGCCAATTGACGCTGATGGCAGGTGGCTCCGATGCGGACGTCGAGGATGCTCACACCGTGCTGAAGCATGTGGCGAGCAACTACACCCACATGGGACCAGTCGGTGCGGGGCAAACAACCAAGCTCATCAATCAGGTGCTGTGCGGCCTTGGATTTCTGGCGGTTGCTGAGGCGACGCAGCTCGCGCTCGACGCTGGTGTGGATGCGGCCAAGATTCCGCAGGCGCTGAAAGGCGGACGGGCAGACAGCGCAATCCTGCAGGAATACATGCCGCGTTATGTTGCGAAGGACTACCGACGCACCGGGCGTATCGACAACATGGTCAAGGACCTCAACGGCGCGCAGGATCTTGCCCGCCGGACCAACACCAGCATGCCGCTGACCGCAATCTGCGCCGAAATTCACCGCATGATGACAGCCTCCGGCTTCGGGGCTGAGGATCAGGCTGCGCTGATGGAATTTTTCAAGGGACCCAACAAGGAAACATTAGAATGATTACGCGCTACGCTCTTTTTGAAGGAAAAGTCAAAGACGGCCATACCGAAGCTTTTCGCAAAGCCGTGCTGGAGCGAATCCTGCCAAAGTGGCAGCAGTTCCCGCATGCGACAGATGTGCGCATCTCATTTGCAGAAGCCCGTGACGATGGCGCACCGGAACTGCCGATGATCCTTGCCATCAACTATCCAAGCCTGGAAGCTGTCGAAGAAGCACTCGCCAGCCCCGTTCGCAGCGAGGCGCGCGCAGCAACTGAAGCCGTTCTGGCCGAATTCTTCGAAGGCCGTATTCACCACCACGTCACCCTCGCAAACGAATACAAGCTCTAAACATTTCTGGTGAAATGCGTGGACGGTGCCAGCGTAGGCGGCACCGTCCACCCCATCGCCCCGGTTCATATCAGCTGTCCCAAACACATCAGAACAGTGGCTGCGGCGGCACGACGTCGCGCCGATGGATACGCCGAAAGCCGGTGTCGATCGCCACTCGGCAGATGATCGCGTTATAGCATCTCAAAATATGCTTGCCTAAAAATCATAATACGACTTTAATGCTTAGATAGTATCTATCTGGGCGGTGGGAGTGCGCTCAGGGCTTGAGCATTTCTGCAACGGGTTCAGATACTTCACCGCCATCCCCTCCCAAGACATCTCGCCAATCGCCTTCGTGGCGATGTATGCACCCAAAAGGGAATTCTAGTGAAAATCGCCATTGTAGGATGCGGGTCACGTCACAAAATGTTTCGCGATTCCGTAACGGAAGACTACTCGGACAAGCATGAAATCGTGGCTCTGTGCGATAGCAATGGCCATCGCCTGGCCGAAGCCGCAAAGGCGCTTCTCAAACCGGGCACAAACGGTGTCCCCACATATCTCGCCGAAAATTTCGATCAGCTGATCGCGGAGCAAAAGCCGGATACAATCGTGGTCGCAACGCCGGACTTTCTGCATTCCGACTATATCGTCCGCGCCTTTGAAGCGGGTTGCGATGTCATTTGTGAGAAGCCACTGACGATCGACCTATCGCGGTTGAAACAGATTGTCGATGCGCAGGCCCGTACAGGCCGCAAGGTCATGGTCACGTTCAATTATCGTTACTCCCCTGCCCGCACGCAGATCAAGGAAATCCTGTCATCAGGCGTTGTCGGCACGATTACGGCTGTCGACTTTCGCTGGCATCTCGACCGCGTGCATGGCGCAGATTATTTCCGACGTTGGCACCGGCAGAAGGAAAATTCCGGCGGGCTGCTCGTCCACAAGTCGACGCATCATTTTGATCTTCTCAACTGGTGGCTGGCGTCTGCACCAACAGAGGTCTTCGCATCTGGCCAACGCGCATTTTACCGGCCAGAGACAGCCGTGGAGCTTGGGTTGGAAGACCACGGCCCGCGTTGTGCCGACTGTCCGGTGGCGGATAAGTGCGCTTTCCGTCTCGATCTCTCTGCCGACGACCAATTGAAAGCCCTCTATCTCGACGCTGAAGATGATGATGGCTATTTCCGCGACAGGTGCGTGTTCGATGCGGATATCGGCATAGAAGACACGATGCAGGCTCACATTCGCTACGCATCCGGCGTTACCGCCAATTATACCCTCACCGCATATTCGCCATGGGAAGGGCTGGAAATTCGCTTTCAGGGCACGAAGGGCGAAATCACGCACAAACATGTTGAAGTCCACGGCGTGTTCGGTGGCGTCCGCGACCATGCCGACGAAGAGGCAATCACCACTGAGCTGCATTTGGCAGGTGAAAAGCCCAGGATGATCGCAGTGCCCAAGGCTGCAGGAAACCACGGGGGCGCAGACCCAGTCATGCTTGGCTATATCTTCGCGCCTGACACACTGGAGCCGGATCGCTTCAACCGCGCCTCGGACCATGTCTCCGGTGCATGGTCGATTCTCACGGGAATTGCGGCCAATGCTTCGATAGAAACAGGATCAGCCGTCAGCATCCAAGCGATGCTGAAATCTCGTGATATCAAGATTTGAAGGGCCCAAAAAGGGAAAAGCCTGCCGCGGGAGGAGGTGCGGCAGGCTTTAAACTTGATCGACAACTGGGAGGAGGAGTGCTGTCGATCCACATCTCGCGACGCGGGGAGGAGGAGTGCGTCGCTTCGATGGCTTAAATATAGCTTAGCTCACAAAAATTAACAGAGCATCTCTCGCAATGCAGGCATGCAGTTTTGCATAGCTGGACGATCCCTGCCGCCTTTTTCATCAACCTGTCGCCATCTCCACGCTTACACCTCGCGGTGGACCTGGAAACCGGCGAACGACTGATTGACCGGCATAAGCTCTATGCTGTTGATGTTGATGTGCTTGGGCTGCGAAGCCACCCAGTGGATCGTATTGGCAATATCGTCTGGCAGGATGGGGTTCACACCCTTGTAGAGCGTGTCTGATGCATCCTTGTTGCCGCCGGTGCGCACAACGGTGAACTCGGTTTCGCACATGCCCGGCTCAATCGACGTGACGCGAACGCCCTTGCCATGCATGTCTGACCGCAAACCTAGCGAGAACTGACGCAGAAAGGCTTTGGTGCCGGCATAGACATTGCCGCCAGCATAAGGCCAGTGGGCCGCAACCGACGACAAGTTAATGACGATGCCACGGCGCTCAATCAGGCCCGGCAGGATGTGATGCGTGATGTTCAGCAACCCGGTAATGTTGGTGTTGACCATTGTGTGCCAGTCTTTCAACGGCACATTGGGCGCGGTGCCTGTTCCGAGTGCAAGACCTGCATTGTTGACGAGGATATCGATACCCTGAAATTCGGAAGGAAGCGCTTCGAAGGCCGCTGCCATCGCCGCTTCATCCGTGATGTCAAAGACCATGCCGTGAAATGCGGTTCCGAGTTCTTCACCCAGCTTGGCAAGGCGATCTGCCCGGCGACCCGTGCCGATGACTTTCCATCCGTCTTTGGCAAATAATCTGGCTGTCGCCTCGCCAAAACCCGAGGTCGCGCCTGTGATGAGGATGGTTCCGCTCATGTGTAACTCCGTATTTTTTAATCTCTATGCTTCAGCAATGCGTCAACGGCATGCTGCAGGCACTGCTTGAACGCGCTGAGATCGGTGTAAATCGCATCTGCAGGCGCATCGCCGACCACGACAACGCCGCCGCGCCTGATGATGCCACCATGCAGCATAAGATTGTCCGCCATGTCGAAATTCTCGATGGAAAGTCCGTCCGGCCCACGATAACGCCCGGTCTCATCCTGCGTTGGCGACTTTCCATAGTGATCAACGATGCGTGTGAAGTGGTTTGCTGCAACATTCGTATAGGCAAAGACTGGCTTGCCAAGGGCGCACATGAAGCCAAGCTCGTAACTCGTGCCAGTATCCGCGGCGATGCCCCGAAACGGCGTCAGGTTTGCAATGATGGCATCTGCCTCCAGCATCATCTGCTCGTCTACCGCATTGATATTGCAGCCATGGCCGACTTTCGTTTCTGCGGGCGGTATCTGGAGATCGCCGGGTGACAGAGGCTCAAATCCGGCTTGGCGGGCAAGCTCCGCCTTGGCATCGAGCATTTCACGGGCATTGGGCAGGAAAACTTCCGGCCCGGCGAGGTAGACTTTGACTGGCATGAGATGCGGCACTTCTTTCGAAATTGAACGACTGTGCCAGACTAATCCTTTCGTCTGGCAGTGCACAAGGTACAGGATCGCTCGAAAAGGATCATGACATGGTATCGCGACCAACCACTTTCGGCTATAGGGCCATCGACAATCCAGCAGTGGAGACAGAAATGGCAGCGAAGATCCGTTATCACGAAGGCGATATCTCAAAAGAAGACGCAGGCCGTTATACCGGCGCTGTCGCTATCGATACGGAAACGCTTGGCCTTGTTCCAAGGCGCGACCGCCTATGCGTCGTTCAGCTTTCACCCGGCGATGGCACCGCAGATGTTATCCGCATCGCAGCCGGCCAGAAAGAGGCCCCAAACCTCGTCACCTTGCTCGCAGATCCGGCCCGCCAGAAGATCTTTCACTATGGCCGCTTCGATATTGCCGTTCTTTTCCACACTTTTGGCGTGACATCGGCACCGGTCTTCTGCACCAAAATCGCCTCGCGCCTTTGCCGCACCTATACGGATCGCCATGGATTGAAGGATAATCTCAAGGAATTACTGGAGGTCGATATCTCCAAGGCGCAGCAATCGTCTGACTGGGCCGCCGAAAAACTGTCGCCTGCGCAACTGGAATATGCGGCATCTGATGTGCTGCATCTTCATGCTCTTCGAGACAAATTGACGACGCGCCTCATTCGCGATGGCCGCTACGAACATGCTGAAGCGTGCTTTGCCTTCCTGCCGACACGCTCCAAGCTCGACCTGCTGGGCTGGGAAGACACGGATATCTTTGCTCATAGCTGAGTGTCGCGCTTTGCCTGTTGTACCAAAACCGGATTGAAGAAACGATGGCACTTAGCAAATCGTTAATCTTTCAGGATCATGCTTCACTCAGATGATTCGCGTAATTTTGCTCCATTCGACCGTACAGATGCATACCGGATCTCGGCAATGCGCCGCATGAGCGGACGATAATAACATCTGCGTCGCCGCCAAAGCCCTGTTGAAACCGGGCCTGTTCAAGCTGACATGTTCTGGCAGCCATAGCTGACACCTGTCACCAAGAAGGGAGCGTATCATGCTACCGCCGGTCAGCCCCGTGTCTGCCACCGATGTTTCGTTCTCCATGGCGAAGCCACCGCAGGATACAGCCTCGACACTGCCAGCGCCGCTTCCCTTGGCTCAAGGCACGACATCAGAGAGCGCCAAACTCGCCTCTGGCACCGGTATTCGTGCCGTGTCAGGCGAGTTACAATTATCGAGCAATGTCAGCGTGCTTGCCGAGACACTTGGCAAATTGCTCAACATCCAGCGTATGGATGGTGAGGGCGCCGAGGCATATGTCAATCGGCTGGTTGAGATCATCAAGACGCTCCCCATGGATCAGAAAGGCGCGTTGGAAAAAGCCCTCGGCAGCGTGTTACGTGGCATCACCCTTGATATGTTATCCACTGCTTTGAAAAGCTCTGCAGGGCCGGAAGCGGCACGACTGGCCGTCATGTTCGAGCTTTCGCGCTCCAGCGGCACCAGCCGAACGGCAAAACCTTCCATCCCGGCCTACCTTCAGGATATCCTACCGGACAGCCCGGTTATTCCGCAAATAAGAACACTGGCCAGCTCACCTGCCACCGTTGCAAACAAGATGCCAGCTCCACAGGTCGCCCTTGCCACCTATCTGCTTGGAGAGATTGGTCCAGACCCATCCGTGACGCCGTCGTCCACAACGGCGCAGCCGGGCAAATCTGGCGCCATAGTCGCACCCTCAAAGGTGCCGACAGCGCCAACCGGCACGCTGCCGACCCCAATCACCCCAATCAACGCTGCCGCTGTTAAAGGGCAACGCCCTCTCGACGGGCCATCGACACCACCTGCACAGCAACCGAACGTTATACCTGCTCCAATTGGGCTTACCGAGCCTGCTCTGGCGACGCGGCCACAGATGACGGAGCAGCAGCGGACAGCTTTGATCGCGCAGCAAGCGCCTTTGACTGTAGAAGTGACGGCAGAAAACGAGCGCCCAACGCCGATACCGGTCGCCAATATTGCCGAACGCCAACCCAATTTGCCCACAGGCGGCGCTTTTTCCAAGGCCACACCCAAGGAGATGGAAAAGCTCCTTCTCGCTGTCGTCCTCGGAAAGCTGCCCGAGCAGGCCGAAACCATAACACCGCAGATCGTCGCCAGCCTGCTAACCGAGCAAGACCCGCAGCACATCTCAAAATCATTGCTGGCGGCTAAGTCCGACCTTCATACTGGGAGCGTGGACCAGACAGCCGAAGACACCGTCCTGGCAGCCCAACGGCAGGAGACGCTCGCAGCACAGCGAAATGCGGTTGCCGAGGATATCAAGGCGGCACTGCTAGAACAGCCGACGCTTCATTCCGCTCTTGCCGCCATCGTCGGGAAAGAAGCCATCCCTCTGCCTTATGTTCCCTATCCAGCCGCCAAGGACGAAGAGGAATCGGATGCGCCGCCGCGCGGCAGCATGCATTCGTCTCAGGGCGATTCGGAAGACGCGAACGACGGCAGCGAGAAGGACGAAAACGACCCTCCTCAGGAGGAGCGGATTGCCGCCAATGACGTGTTGACTGACCAATCGCTTTCGCAGGGTGAGAACAAAGACGGTGCAACTGATAACGCAGAATCCTATTATCTTCGGATGAGCGGCTATTCCTGAAACCCACATAGTTCAGCCCAATAAAAAACCCGCCGGATCGCTCCGGCGGGTTTCTCATTTCAGGCTATTGAACGATTACTCGGTACGGTTCTTGAGAGCCGCGCCAAGGATGTCGCCGAGCGAAGCGCCGCTGTCGGACGAACCGAACTGTGCAACTGCTTCCTTCTCTTCTGCGATTTCCAGAGCCTTGATCGAAAGCATAACCTTGCGATCCTTCTTGGAGAAGTTGACAACGCGTGCGTCGAGAACCTGGCCAACCGAGAAACGCTCTGGGCGCTGATCGTCACGATCACGTGCGAGATCGTTACGACGGATGAAGGATGTGAGGTCTTCGTGTGCAACGAGCTTCACTTCGATGCCGCCTTCGTTCACGCCGATAACTTCAGCGGAAACAACAGCGTTCTTGCGAAGTTCGCCAGTCGTAGCAGCGTCACCGACTGCATCCTTGCCAAGCTGTTTGATGCCGAGCGAGATGCGTTCCTTCTCGACGTCTACGTCAAGAACAACAGCCTTTACGGTGTCACCCTTGTTGTATTCCTCGATGACCTGTTCGCCTGGACGGTTCCAGTCGAGGTCGGACAAGTGAACCATGCCGTCAACGTCGCCTTCGAGACCAATGAACAGGCCGAATTCGGTCTTGTTCTTGACTTCGCCTTCAACTTCAGTGCCGGCCGGATGGCTGAAGGCAAATGCCTGCCATGGGTTTTCCAGCGTCTGCTTGAGGCCAAGCGAAATACGACGCTTGGAGGGATCGACTTCGAGAACAACAACGTCGACGTCCTGCGTTGTGGACAGGATCTTGCCGGGATGTACGTTCTTCTTCGTCCAGGACATTTCGGAGATGTGGATGAGGCCTTCGATGCCTGGCTCCAGCTCAACGAATGCACCGTAGTCGGTGATGTTGGTGACGGTACCGGAGATCTTCTTACCAACTGGGTACTTGGCAGAGATGCCATCCCAAGGATCAGACTCGAGCTGCTTCATGCCGAGCGAGATACGGTGGGTTTCCTGGTTGATGCGGATGATCTGAACCTTGACCGACTGGCCAATGTTGAGGATCTCAGAAGGATGGTTCACGCGGCGCCATGCCATGTCGGTCACGTGCAGCAGGCCATCGATGCCGCCGAGGTCAACGAACGCACCGTAATCGGTGATGTTCTTGACGACGCCGTCAACAACCTGGCCTTCTTCGAGGTTCTGAACGATTTCAGAACGCTGCTCGGCGCGGGACTCTTCGAGAACCGTACGGCGCGAAACAACGATGTTACCGCGACGCTTGTCCATCTTGAGGATTTCAAACGGCTGCGGGTTGTGCATCAGCGGAGTTACGTCGCGGATTGGACGAATGTCCACCTGCGAACGTGGAAGGAACGCAACAGCGCCATCCAGATCGACGGTGAAGCCACCCTTGACCTGGTTGAAGATAACGCCTTCGACGCGTTCACCAGCTTCGAACTTGGCTTCGAGCTTGACCCAGCTCTCTTCGCGGCGAGCCTTCTCGCGCGACAGAACGGCTTCGCCCAGAGCGTTTTCAATGCGCTCAACGTAAACTTCGACTTCGTCGCCGACCTTCAGGCCGCCGTCTTTCGAACGTGCGCCGAATTCCTTGAGCGCGATGCGGCCTTCAACCTTGAGGCCGACGTCGACGATCGCAACGTCCTTTTCAATCGCCGTGACGATACCTTTGGCTACATAGCCTTCAGCAAGGTCATTCGACGCAAAGGACTCTTCCAGCAGGGCTGCGAAATCGTCGCGCGTGGGGGTAGCTACTGACATTAAATCTCCTGAGAGCATCCACTATGGGACACAAAGCACCGGGGGTTCGCGTTGATCATTCCTAAAAACAATGCCCGCCTCTTTCTTCGAGGTTTTCCGGTGCAGGACATGCTTTCAGGATATTCCAGTCTAAACGAGGGCCGGACTCGCCGGTTCCACGCACATATTATCTCTTCAAGGCAGCATCGACAATCGACTTGGCTGCTTGAAACGCCGCCTCTATACCCATTTTAGACGTATCAAGCAAGTGCGCGTCTTCAGCTGGTTTCAAAGGGCTGTCGCTGCGCCCCATATCGCGCTCGTCGCGTTTCTTCACATCCGCAAAAATCGCCTCGTAATCGGCAACGCCGCCCCCGGCAATGATTTCGTCAAACCGGCGACGCGCACGCACATCGGGGGCTGCAGTCACGTAGAGTTTCACCGGCGCATCAGGGCAGACAACGGTTCCAATGTCGCGCCCGTCGAGGACAGTGCCGGGCTGCCGCATTGAGAATGCGCGTTGCGCCTCCACCAATGCGCGGCGCACCGAAGGCATGACGGCGATCCGTGATGCCGCTTCGCCAACCTCGTGCCGGGCAAGCACAGTCCGGTCCATGGCAGCAAAATCCAGACCAAGCGCCACTTTCTCTGCAACAGCTTCGTCGTCCAGCGGCAAGCCGGCATCCAGCAGCGCCTTTGCGGTCGCACGATACGTCAGGCCTGTATCCAGGTGATGAAATCCATAGGCGTTGGCAATGTGTCGTGACAGCGTACCCTTGCCTGCGGCGGCCGGTCCATCAATGGCAATTACAAATGTCATAATTCTCCCGTCCTGCTGCCCAACGGCAAAACATTGCCGCCTGCGGTTTATTACAGAGGCCGAACCGGATCATCAAGCGATGGAGCTGTGTCATGCAGTATACGTGGCTTATAAAGTTTATCTTTGACAGGAAACGCATCAGCGATTAATGGGACCGGCTAGAATTTTACCGTCTACTGCCGGAAATACGGCGTAAACACCGAACTCATCTCACAATTTGAGGCTTAGACATTGGCAAAAGTGGACCTTGGAACCAAGCGTACAGATCCTGATACAGGCAAGAAGTTTTACGACCTGAACCGTGATCCGATCGTGTCTCCTTATTCCGGCAAATCCTGGCCGCTTTCCTTCTTCGAGGAAACGACTGCAGCCAAGAAGATGGAACAGCAGGCTGAAGAGGAAGAGGTAGCCGAAGTCGATACCGAAAACACGGAAGTCGAACTCGTGCCTCTGGAAGATGCGGATGCTGACGCCGCTGGCGACGACATTCCCGATATCGAAGGCGACGATGACGTCGAGCTGGATGATGACGACGACACGTTCCTGGAAGCGGACGAAGACGAAGACGATGACGACGTCTCCGGCATCATCGGCGTAAACGGTGACGACGACGAGACCTGATTTCCACAGGAATTATCGCCCGGCGTCAAAAAAATGTCGTCGGGCGAATTTTTCGGCTTGCCATTGTGCAGAAGCACAAGTATCAAGCCGCCACCGACGCAAACAAATGCTTCGGTTCCCGGAACCGGATAAACATACCGGAACCCTTATGGGGCTATAGCTCAGCTGGGAGAGCGCTTGCATGGCATGCAAGAGGTCAGCGGTTCGATCCCGCTTAGCTCCACCAAATTCCCCAACGTTAGATATTTAATAATAATATCAAGCGACTAGATGAAGCTTTACCTTCACGCTCCGACCAATTCCGACCGACATTTCCGACCAAGTTTTAGAAAAGGCGGTCTTTGGGTAAACTTCAGCACTGAAGACGTGAGAATCGACAACGCACGAATTCACGGTGGAGGCATCTAGCAGTCGAAAAAGCTGACGCGGATTACACGCGTTAGCAATAGGTGGGAGCCAACCGCGCGGTCATGGCGTTTCTTAATTAGAGACGGGCAACGAATCAAATCTAGCTGCAACTTTTCAGAGGAAGGAAGTTTGACTGCGAAGCGACCATCAATGCCGTAATCAGAGAGCCAAGTTTGCAATCTTTGACTACATCCATTGAAACTATCGACTGAATTGCAACGGTTATTCGTTTGTGTCCTGATCGTGTGATTGCATGTCAATGGTACTCACGTCGCAATTTCAGAAATGCGGACGCCGTAAAGTTTCTCAAAATTGACCTCTGCCCAGCTTTGCCACTCCGATGACTGGTGTTTTTCTGAAAGCCACCTGAAATCGAATTTGAATGGACCATCTTCGAGTATCCATTGACGGGTGAGATCAAATAGTACGCAGTTACCAAAGAACACATTCAGGGTGCTCAGAAGTGCCTCGTTGCTTCTCCCTGGAAACTCTCTGATGAAGATGCCCCCGTCGTTAGCTTTATCCGAAAACAGCGAAAGGTGCTTTAGCCAAAGTTGCGTTGTTTCGCTGCTGGGATTGGCCTTCCAATATCCTGGCCAACAGAAGAACTCGGGATGCGCAGATTTGTCAGCAGTGAATTCGATGAAATGAGAGAGGAGAACGCGAAGCACCAGGTTGGTGGGAGCGAATTCAAACGTCTCACGCTCCCTCAGCAGTTGCTGAACCTGTGGTGACAAGCTCTTCCATCTAGCTATTTCTTGCCAGCCTTCTGATAGATGTCGTAAGCCACACATCTCCGAGAGGCGCTGTGAAACATCCAGATACTCCGTTTTCGAATACTGCTGTATCGCATGTGCGAAGGAATGCGGTTCGCTTGCGATCGCATGACATATGACTTCGAACCGAATGTTGGGATCGGCGGACAAAACAAAATTTCCGTAGTCTACGATATCACAAGGGAACCCCTCAACGGGATTCATCGCCAGGTCGATTACTAGCAAGAAGAGCCCAATGCGCGAATCAACTGCGCTTGTTGGTATTTCAATTCCTGTCATTTCGAAGAATTTAAGGAAAGCAGCCTCGTATACGCCATACAAAATACCGGCTTTGCGAAAATCGTCCAATGTCATAGACGGGCTTACATGAGTGAGAAATTGCATTTGGCTGAAAGACGCCTGAGCCTCCCACAATTCTGCTAAGGATGTATGGCGGCGCACAATAGGCGATCCATAATAATAGCCGGTTCGGTTCGCTTCGGCCAGTTCACGAAAATTGAGTACCCACGTGTTTTGGTCCGGAAGGAAGCTCGACGACGGATCAATTATGGGCTGAATATTTGAGATAAGGCCATGGTAGGCCATTTGGAAGCAGTGACCTTGAGATTCGAAATAGGGGTCGTCAAAAAGATTAGTGGATAGCTCAGGCCTCAAGAGCCATATCTTGAAGAACTGTATGTCCATAAAATTGTTAGTAATTGTGTTCGCTAACGCCTGAGCGCTGTCCAAGTGTGTATTGCCGCCGAGCTCGCCCTTGTAGGACCAAGCTTTTATCGATTTGGAAGGGCGACTAACCTTGCACCACTCAGCGATATCATTGAAATTCATGTGAGTTTGATTAGGAAAGCAGGTACTCAACAGGAGGCCAGTTGTGCTTCCGACATGTTGCCACCAATGGATGGTTTCGTGTAGATACGTTGAGTATGCTTGCAGTGTCTCGATCGACACCTCTGAAAGAGCGTGCCCGCCCGTGCCGATTTGATCGATCAATTCGTGATTGCGGGGACTAAGTCTGAGAACAAATTGCTCTGTGTTATACAATCCGTGCGCGTTTAGAACTGCATTGAATTCGTTCATTCCGCTAGTGGAAAGTAAATTTAAATCCAGTTTCATATCGCCCAAGCCATTTAGATATTGCAAAAAAATATAACCATCTAGCCCGTCAAAATCGTAAAGACAGTCACAGGAAAGGTAGTCGAAGATTTAAGATCCAAGCGCTTACTAAATTGCCCGATGGCAAGTTTGGGCTGTAGTACTCTCAAGTTGTATAATTCGATATTTCCATGTAGTCAGAGACGTGTTTGGACTGGGAGAATCGGCGTGGGGCTTCCTCGGACTTTCGTAGGTTTCAGCAGTACAGATATTCATTACTACAGGCTAATGCTTGCTTGGAAAGAGCACGAGCATATCGAATTCAATTTCACCAACTGTCAATTGTCGACGGAGATAAACTCAGAAAACGAAGCGTACATAAAGCGAAAATGTCGCGAGCGAATCGACATGGCCGGAACCTTTGCAGTACTAATTGGCAAAGACACGCGAATTAAGCACAAGTACGTGCGTTGGGAGATTGAGGTAGCTATCGAGAAGGGGTGCCGAATTATCGGTATTAATATCGATGGAGCGAGAGCAATAATGGATTCGACGTGCCCGCCAATCATACGCAACATTGGTGCAGTATTCGTGCCATTCTCTCCGAAAATAGTCGCCCACGCGCTAGCTAACTGGCAACGTGCCACAAAGGACGACTGGCACTATAATTCATCAGTATATCAGAGCCTTGGCTATAAGTGAGAATTGCTAATGCGTGAAGCGGATTTTCCGGCGCTCTACAAGACTGCAGACGAGTTGTCCGCCACATCACAAAAGCACTTCTTTCGGGCGCTGCGTTTACATCTCGTGGTTCTTGTTCTTGCTGCCGTCGCGTCGCTGATAACTATATCTCACTGGTCAGTTGCTGCTCTCCAACTGCTGGCACTATTGTTGGCCTTGGGCTGCTCAATTTACCTCTTCAGCGTGAGGCCCGATCGTTTATGGTACGCAGGTAGGGCTGCAGCGGAGTCTATAAAGACGATCACATGGCGCTATATTTGCCGGGCCGAGCCCTTTCAAAATGAGGTGTCGGCGGCTAGCGATTTCAGAAATACTCTCAAGGCTATAATCGATCAAAATCGCGAAGTATTTCAGGCGCTCACTGACGAAAATACCGGAGCGCAAATTACGGAGGCAATGATCGAAGGCCGGAGCAAGCCTCTTGAGGCGCGACGGGCGATTTATGCCGAGAAGCGGATCTCAGATCAACTAAGATGGTACGCAAAGAAGGCCTCCTTCAACCGCCGAATGTCTAGCGGCTTTTTTTGGTTCCTAATTGCGATAAACGGGGCGGCGGTGATCGCTGCGGTATTGAGAATGGCCAATTTAGGCGGACCATTTTGGCCAACTGACGTTCTGGTGGCTGCTGCAGCTAGCGTCCTTAGTTGGATGCAAGCAAAGCGGTTTTCGGAACTTGCGGCATCGTATTCATTGGCATCGCACGAAATTAGCCTGATAAGGGAAAAATCACTTTTACCTGATACCGAAGACGCGTTCTCTGTTTTTGTCGGAGACGCAGAGAATGCGTTTTCCCGTGAACACACTCAGTGGGTCGCCCGGAAGGACGTATAACGTCAGATCGCACAATAGGTTACTAAGGACTAATGTTTAATCTCATAGTTAGAAGCATGGATTGGCACTCTGGCGTCGGAACGATGCCCTTAGAAAGGATGTTCGAATACACAGACAAAACTCTTGAGCAAGCACATAGGCAGGATGGAGATCCGCTTCTTGCTAAGCTAGAGAATTTTCCTTGCCTGTTTATGCACGAAGGAACCGATGATCAGCTAGCGTACGTTGGCCGGATATATCGAGCCCGTATAAACAATCATGAGGTCTCGTTTCAGTTCACATTGGACGCTGACGTCCCCGCGCTACCAAATAGTGCAATTTTCGCACAGCGCACGCTTTTGGACATTACAAATGACTTCGAGTTTCATCGCAATCATTGGGCACTGAAGGAAGTTGATCTATATCGCTTTTTGCTCCGATCGGTGAGGCCGCGTCGCCAGCGTCCGAACGTTTTTGAGATTCCCGAGCACGAGAACATTGAAGAGATTCTCGTATCTGTAATGATGCCGTTCAGTCCAGCTTTCAATTCCGTCTACGAGAGCATACAGGCCGCCGCTGCCGGTGTTGGGTTACGCTGCAGACGGGCGGATGATATCTGGGAAAATCCTGCTGTCATTCAAGATGTTGTGTCGCTTATCGATCGCTCTCGCATAGTTGTCTGTGATTGCACAGCGCGAAATCCTAATGTCTTTTATGAAGCAGGTATCGCTCACACGTTGGGTCGGGAAGTCATACTAATAACCCAAAGTGAACAAGACATCCCCTTTGATCTCCGCCACCTGAGATATGTTCGATATTTGGATAATGGGGAAGGTCGAACAGCGTTAACTGCAGCGCTACAAATGCGGATGAAGAACATTGTTGGGACCTAAATATCAAACTGTAATGTAATCTAAGTGTCGTCATACTGGCTGCCTCAAGTCCAGGCTGTTTAAAACGTGCCGCAAGCTGCGCACGCCAAATGCTCCTAATGTTTAGGCTGCGAGGGTCCAAAATGCATTAGTGGCAAGACGACGCTGCAAAGCGACCTCAATGGCTTGATCTACAAAGCCTTTAGCAAGAGTGTGGAAGAGTGAGGATATTCCATTCAGAAAGAATTGCGAGCACTGGCCTACAAGCTTGGCTAAGGCCTAGTAAGCTAGTACAGCGTTCGTAATCTTGCGACCTCTTCCTTAGATCCGAAAGTACGCCGCGCACTCCCGCCCCGGCGTTTTCTTGAAGCTAGCCAATAAAGACAGTTGTTCGATGGTGCTTCAGATAATTTATATTTCCGTCAGTGAGCTCAGTTAATCGAATACCTAGATGTAAACCAAAGGCCTTTTGCGCTCCGGCGCTAATCCGTGTCGAAATCAGAATTACGCCTTCCTCATCGAAGGAGATTAGTCCAATATCGAAGAGGCTATCGAGATGGACCACCAAAAGGAGACCATTGTCTGGGTCGAGTCGCTCGGCTCCGCTTGATTTGCTCCAAGGCTTGATATGGGAAGCGCGCAAAACCTCCGGCATTTCGATAGAGGTCAATGCGCATCTACCCTTATACCGTTCCAGAAGCGCTCTTCGAAATTTTTGCTGCCCTAAGCGCGCCGCTCGTGTGACCTCGGTTTCCGTGACAGGATCAACTTCAGCCCCACCCGGTTCCGAAATTTGCACGGCGGGAGGCTGCGCGCTTGTCAGAACACCGAGGAAGTCGGAAAGAGCAGTCGTTCCGTCAAAGCCGAAATCTAAGCCGTAAGGTATTTCCTCTCTTCCGCCATTGAGCCGTTGAGGGAAGCTCCTCATGGTCGAGTTGTGGTAATAGAAGCGGTCGTCTGGCCGAAGCCCACCTGCAGACCTCAGGTCCGTCATCCGCTCTTCCCACTCCGGCCCAATAACAAGGGGAAAGGACCTGGTGAGGCGCTTTGCGTAAATAGTTAAGTTTCCCCGTGTGGCGCGCTGGGTGTGAACACCTGGAGGGTCGAGCGTAAAGCCAGCTCTTCCCAAAGCGGCGGGTAGCTCGGGGTTCGCGTTTCTGTCAGGGAATGACCAATGAATTGTTACGGGTTGCGTATCCAGCACTTGTATTGCTTGGCCCTGCCCAGCGTAAACGAAAGGAGCTCTGTCCTCATATCGGTAGAAGATGTGGACCGAGTATCGTCCTGCCTCCAGTCTTTCAATTTGCGGTTGGTTAACATTTGTTCCGCTCTTGGCGCGCCAAACCAGCGTCTCGCCGTCCCAATAATTGTCGTAGTCATGTCCAGTTCGTCCCGCTACCCCGATGTTGCAGAAGATGAAGAACTCGTTTTGATATTGGGTATAGCCTGTATCCCAATCGCCACCACGAAGGTTGTCTGGTACCTGCAGCGCTTCCTGCAATGTGGTCCGCGTGAATATCTGTCCCGGCTGTCCTTGAAATGGCATATTTTTTCCCAGAGTATCGATGAGTCCCAATCCTAAGTTGTCTTGATTTCAGAAATCTCTGAAAAAAATGACAACAAAATCACGCAATGCGCGCGGAGCAGCCTCCCTCTATGGTCGATGCGCAGGGTGAACTTTGGGTGTGTCTCCAAGAAACCCGCCTTCGCTATGCCTGAAAGACTAACGGTCCAGCTAAATAAAACCGCTAAAAAGCGACCGACTCAAAACGAACAAAAGACGTCAGTGTCACGCGGACATAGAAAGCGCGATGATAAAATGTTTGGTAGAAAAATGTGAGCACCTGATCTGACAAGTGGCTCGCGGGGAACTCCCCCGGTACCCCTTGCCGTTCACCTGACCGCCTACCCATCTTTCTCCGCGTCGATCACGCTATAGGATGCACCCGTCCCCGTTGTGGAGTTCTTCTGCGCCAGCTCGTCAAACAGGTACTTTGCGAACATCGCCCCGCCCCCTAGAACTATCCACAGGGGAACGCCTATCGCTGTTCCCAATGCCGCAATCCCGGCATTCGCCCCACCGAACAATGCAACGCCGGTGGCTGCCGCTCCCATTCCAATACGCTGTGCCGCAGATCGGTTGTCCCAGCCGTGTAGCTTGGACTGCCTCGCAACGATCTTCAGCACCGGCAGTACGACTTTGCTGGAAGCCGTCAGGCCAACTGCTTGCTTCGCCTTCGCGTACGAAGACAGATCGCTTTCTCGGATACGGAGAAGCTCCTGCACCCAAAGCCTGAGAGCATCTGCTTCGCTATCGCTGGCGCTGCGGGAGATGGTGATGGCAAGTTGCCGCTGCCTCGTGTCATCATCGCTCATGCCGCCGTCTCCTCTACCCAAAAGCTGATTTCACGATAGCGGCGATGTCGGTGGATTGAAAGGGAGGCCGCTGCCAACTGTCCACTAAGTTTACATTTTGGACACTCCCCACTTGACTGTCCATTTTGCGTCCACTAACTATATGTCCACATTTCTCTTAGAGTGAGGACACATCATGATTGTTGGCTACGCAAGAGTTAGCTCTACCGGCCAAGACCACAAGACCCAGGTTGATCGATTGAAGGAATCTGGCTGCGAGAAGGTATTCAGCGAGAAGTTGAGCGGCCTTGATCGCGACAGGCCTGAACTTCAGAAGGCGCTAGAGTTCGTCAGAGAAGGTGATGTGCTGATCATCACTAAGCTGGACAGGTTGGCACGTAGCGCCTCTCACCTGCATCAGATAATCGATGGTCTGACAGCTAAGGGCGTCGGCTTCAAGGTGCTGGATGACAGCGGCATAGATACCACGACCCGCTCGGGCAAATTACTCTTCGGGATCCTTGCCTCGTTTGCCGAGTTCGAAACCGCTTTGCGACGTGAACGTCAACTGGATGGGATTGCGAAGGCGAAAGCCGAGGGAAAGACTGGAGGTCGGCCAGCGCTCATTACCCCTGAGATAAAAGGCCAGATCGTGAATCTGAAGAAAGAGGGTGCCAGCGTTCGACAGATTGCGGCTCAGGTCGGGTTCAGTAAATCAGCTATTCAGAAGGTGATCGAGGAGACACGGTAAGGAGAGGCAAACCCGCTCGAGCCCATTCAAGAGCGCGTCCGTGTCCCTCGGGATAGGGTCAATTTACCTCGCCCGGCCGCATCACGGGGCCAGTTTCGAAAAAAAGTTTGTCTCAAGATGTGGCATTTTTTGTCACAACGGTGATCGCAACGCCCTGGTAGGACTGCATCGCCGGGAGACTATACATCTAGCGTGTCTACCAAATAACTGATTTCATTGATTTTTATCACTTCTCGTCATTGACTGAAGCGCCTTATGACGCCATCTTACAACCACCGCAGAGAACACAGATCAATCACCCGGAAGGCAAGCGCCTCCGGGAACAGAGAAGTGCGCACTGACGGTCAGGCCGGTGACCAACCGGGGCAACAGCAGCAGCGGGGACCACCCCAGGCAAGATGACTAACTCCGTGAAAGTCCGGGGTCGGGTGGGTCGAGTAGCCCCGAACCAAGCCCCGGTATCATTGGCCTGAAGTTCAAAACAATTTAGATAACAGGAGCATCCATGTGCCGTGTTGACGGCTGTTTAAAAACTGCAACGAAGTTTAGTCAACTGTGCGAACGGCACCGCAATGTCGCTCGCGTTCACGGTGACCCTCTTCAGAGAGGCATCACCAAGGCAGACCTCAAGCCATACCTCAAGGTCATACGCGACTACCTCCACAAGCGATCTGGCCCTCGCACAGAAGCAATCATTGCCAAAGACTGGGCGCGCGTACTGTCGAGCAGCAGGGCGTACTTAGAGAGGGCTAAACGGGGAGAGCCCCACAATCTCCATTTGCGCAACGCGGCGCTAGTCGTTGTTGATGTGGATGGAGAGCAACAGCCCACAGAGATTGCCGTGACGCTAATGGCGCTTGGCTATTTCTACAACGACCAGCCCCGCCGTTGGGCATCTGATCAGGGCTTCCAATTCCAAGCCGTTCGGATGTTCCGTAAGCTCGCCAAACATCAGGCTGACTATTCATGGACGAGAACGGGCCAGATGATCCGCAGTTCGGCAAAGCGCTGCCCCCAAGGAACCACAAGAGCCTTGTGGCAGTACATCGCCGATACCGGCTTTCATGGCTACGGGATCCACATTCAAAGACAACTGGAGAAAGAAAGACGAATGAGACAGAAAGACCATATAGCAGATTTGCGCGAGATCCTTGGAACTCAAGCGGTCACCACTTGCGAAACTGCTGAATGAAAACCGGCATTATCCGCCTAGATGCCCTCGTGATGGACCCGGCTCTTCAAATCCGGAGCACGACCGCACCGTCGACGGTGGCGGAGTATCGCGACGCTATGAGGACGGGTGTAGAGTTCCCTCCAATCACCGTTGCTGCCATCGACCCTACGGATCAGCTCAAAGGGTTTAGGCTTATTGACGGATGGCACCGTGTCCTAGCCGCACAAAGGCTCGGTATAGAACGGTTTAGCGCCACTATTGTCGACGAGAGTGACCCTAAGCGAATGCGGTGGTTAGCAGCTACGGCTAATCGCAGCCATGGTCTTCGGCTCAACCGAAAGGATCGTAGGTCCGTCTTCAGGGCGTACGTTCAGGCAGGAGAACATCGACATAAAGATCGAGGACAACGGGTCAAGCCAGCTCGCGAGATGGCGCGGGATCTTCAGGGAATTGTCAGTGACCGTCGGATCCCCGATTGGATGAGGCAGGATTTCCCCAAAGTCTACGAAGCTATGCAGAGGGGTGGACTAGAGGAAAATCCAGGTGCGGATTTCGGCAAGAGCCATCCCGATGAGCGCCATATAGAATTGGCCAACTACTCTCTCGCGCAATTTACTGCAGCATTCCGAGCAATTCGCTCAGACATCCATAGGGCTGCATTGCTCAACAGCATCACGCACGCCGCTCGCGATGTTTCCTTGATCACAATCGGCAAAGACACAGCCCCTACGATTGAGCCTGACGATTTCTGAAAAATCTCAGCAGCATCATACGCTTAGAGGAAAACCGCGAAATTTCGCGTCACCGGGGGCGCAACTGCGCCTCCAACATACTGCTTCTATTGGGTAATCGCGGATATGCCCAGGTTTTAAGCCAACCGCTGACACCCCTCGCTTCCAACGCTCATATACAAGGAACACCTGTGCCAAAATCACTTGCGAACAAACATGACATTTTCATCCTCGTACACACCGACGGTGCTTGTTCAGGAAACCCGGGCCCAGGCGGGTGGGCAGCGGTGTTGAGAAGATACGAGAAAGGCGTCGAACGAAAGGTGAAGCAGATAAGCGGATCGGATCATCAAACCACTAATAACAGGATGGAGATGAACGCCGCGATTGCCGCGCTCGGGGCAATCAAAAATAACGCTCACGGTCGGCTAATCGTCATCCGGAGCGATAGTCAGCTGCTTATTAAGGGAATGACGACTTGGCTGGCGAGCTGGAAACGCAACTCTTGGCGGAAGTCCGACAAAAGACCCGTCGAGAACCAAGATCTTTGGATGCGCTTAGATGAACTCGCGGAAGGGAAGAACCTCCAGTGGGAGTGGATCCGGGGTCACAACGGCGATCCTCACAATGAGGAAGCGGACCGGCTCGCTACTCAGGCAATGCGGGCGGCACTGATTTGAAAGAACAACTAGTCAAAGGGCACGAGATGAAATTGGAAAACGTCAGCTTCAAGATAATCACGTTGTGTTGGAAGAATGCTGATTCCAGGGATGTGATGGAGTTCGAGGTCGCTTGCTGTCCGACTGACAATAATGACGACCCAATCGTATCCTCGAAAATTGCGTCACTTCGGGGCTGGGTTCTGGATCTGGGATATTTCCCGACAAGCAGCGATTATGATGTTCTCGATCTCTTTGATATGCGGAGTGGTCACGCAGAAGAAGCGTTCCACATCCTCACGGGCAAACGCCCCATGATAAAACGCTCCCTACCAGATATTGACTTCAAATCCGCGGGCAGCGTTCTTCATTTGGAGGAACTAGCTGTTGACGAGAACTTTCGTGGGAGGCGACTTGGGCTACGGTTGATAAGGGAGACCAAAAATATGTTCGCGCGGCACGGCACGGTGTGTATTGTGAAAGCGCATCCTAAGGGCGCGGAACCGTCTGGAGATGAATGTCGAAAGCTTGCAGATTACTATTCCTCCGACTCCGCGACCCACTTCCGACCAATTTCCGTTCGAGCTCTCCCAGGGTGGCTAGCCGCGCACTGGGACGAGCCCACCGTTAACGGCAACGATGGTCCGCACTGGGAGTTTCTGTAGACGTCGTCAGCAACCGTTGCGACGAAACGTAAGATTTACTAGCGCAGCCCTGCTAGATCGGGCTTGTTGTCTGCTCGGACCGTCTATCCGAGCCCCTGTCGGATTATTAAATTGTGGTATTCTAAACTCTTGTCAGAAATGGTGTGGCCATCAACGGCTTCAATATCGGCGGAGTTCAGCACAATAGCCCCAAAATCGAGCATCGCGTGATGATTGGGGCATACCACGATGATGTTTGATGGCACGTCTGGTCCTCTATGTGGAGCGCCTAGAGGTATTATGTGATGTGCCTCCGCATAGGCTTGACCATTGTTGAGCTGAATCGAGTCTCCACATATCTGGCACTTAGACCGATGCAGGGCTTTCACCTTCCTAGCCATAACCGTGTCGCGGATTATACGATTGGTCGTGATCATAACCGTCGGAGCTGGCTCGTCAGAAGCAGGTGGAGCGATATCTGACGCAGGAGGCTCAGCAGCGATCAGGGATCGTAGCCCCCAAATCCCCTTGCCGATTCCGTGCACGCTAAAAAATATATTGCGGATTTTGCGCCAGTTGCTGCTGTCGGAAGAGTTATACTCAAGCTCCTTACGTATGACTTCCTCAAGCCGGGCTGGAGTCGTATCACCATCAGCGACGCGTACTGCCCTGACCTCCCGGTATATGTCTCTGAGCGGGGCGGTACCACCGAGATTTTGAAGCGCCTTTTCTACTGACTGCCACCACTGCATACATTCACCTACTGCTTGATCAACACTATTACATGATGGCTTGACACCTTCTGTTAGTGCATACTAACACGTGCCACGTTACCAATTTTACAACGGTGGCGCGCGCCCAAACTATGTCGAGACAGTCATCAAATCGGTGTTTCAGCATGGACGCTCGTCTCTGAGCTCTTTAGCCAACTCTGCGACCAGATTACTTTGTTACGGCTGTATGCTTTAACGATGAGGCAGACTTATCGCGTTAACACAAGCTTCCAGCTGCTGCCAAGCAGGTCCGCCAGAGTACACGCCGAGCGTCACCGACCTGCGACCCTCCTCGTGTCCCACGACAGACGATATGGTGCTTTCAGGGATACCCGCTCGTTCTGCCTCGGTGACGAACCAACGACGAAAAGAATGGAAATTGACCAAGCTGCGGCGCTGCCCAGGTCGCTTATCATCTACTCCAAGCTTCTCCCGATAATTGGCAAACCGTTTTCCAAAAACATCACCTGCGTTTCGTTCATCAGCGAGTTCGTGAAAAAGCCAATCTTGAGGTTTTTTTCCCTTCTTCCTGCGCTTCACAATCTCAACGACATCCGGGTGCATCGGCACACGTCTTGCGGCTGCAGCAGTTTTGCCCTGTCTAATATCAAAGAAGCCCATGCCCGCTTCATCAATCGGGCATTCCTCGACCCAGAGAGTGACAAGTTCTGCTAAGCGGAGGCCTGAAAGAGCCGCGATGCGGATAGCGTCATGTATTTGCGCTTCAAACGCCTCGCGCATACCCCGAGGGTATGCTGAATACAGCAGTGTTTGGATTTCCTCCTCTGTAAACGGACGCTCCTCTGCCTTGCCCCCACGCTCGACTCTTCGGCCCCTATCAGGCATTCGCTGGCCTTCCCACGGATTGGCTCCACCCACGTGCCCCCGCGCGATAAGGTAGTCCCAATACAGCTTGACGCTTCCGTGGTGTTTACGAGCAGTGCGTTCATTAAGTGGTGCGATCGCCTCGGAGAAATACCGGCCAGCCTTTGCGCGATCTACGTCAGTGAGCGAGAAGCCCTTGAGCTTTGCCCAGTTGCTAAACCGTCTTATGAGACTACGTCGCTCGTCTGTTGTCTTTGGCGCGAGTCTAGCCTCTTTGAGGAAATCCTCGACGTAATGGTCAACATCAACTCTACCGTGGACAATGTCCATAAAGCGGCTTTTTGCCTTCGAGCCATGCCGCCGCCCGATATCCTCAGCGTGGTCTTCTGTGAAGTCGTCAGCCGTCAGCAACTCTTCCTCGGACACGTGCGCAACATGTCGATTGGAAATAGCCGCTGTCCACGTCAATGGGTCCGCTCGGCTGACCTCCAGTTCCTTCACCCAGGCATTAGCAAGGTCCGAGATAGCGTCCTCAGAACCTTTGAAGGGGCGACCCTCCCGCGCAGCACGAAATAGCTTACTGGTCTCTGCTACTATCTCATCCCGCCGCGCCATAGCAGCATTGACGTCACCTGTTTCAAGGTTGACCAGATAAGCGGTTCTTCCTCCAAAGTGCGAGCGGATCGCTTCGGGGATATCCCTAGTAAACCAATATTTCCGTCCTTTGAGGACTAGATGCCTCTTTGCACGGCTCCTGCGTTTTGTTGTCATTCCGACCAATATTTCCGACCAATTTTTCTGATAAAATATCATTGTATATCAGTCGTTTCAATACCTTATTCAGCATTAGTGGAGGCCCCGCTTAGCTCCACCAAACACCTTCGAGGTGCAATCCTTCTTTTAGAACAAACAGATACACCTTTCTCGCTTTCTGCCTCGTAACCAACATTTCGAGCATCATAAGACCCCGAGCAGCCAAGTTTTGCTTGGATACTCGCATGCTTGAAGCGCCGTTTCTGTGAGGCAAAATGCTGCGCTTTTGGCTAGGGCCGCAGCCCTGCTTGTTCTATTTCCGAGTGGCCGTTGCGCAGAGGCGATCCGAATCACTGGCCACGGCATCCCAGCTTGCCATCGCTGCCCTGACGGCACCGCGGATCGATGGAATCGAGACGCCATCGCGGGCTTGGATGGAGACGCCGAGCAAAATTGCATCATAGAGCGAGACCAAAGCGGAAATGTCAGTTGCCGTTTTCAATGCGCCTGTTGAAACTCCATCGGTGATGCAGTCTGCGATCGCTCTTCGGGTTTCTTCGCGGTGACCTGCGGTCAAAGCCTGCAGCGTCACACCGTCCTTCGAGAGGATCGTCGCCGAAAGCGTGATCATGCAACCAGATGGATGAGACGCCTCGGTCTGCACATCCACCGAAGCAAGGAGCGCCTGCTCTAGCCTTTCACGCGCCGGAAGGCTGGTGTCGCGAAGAGCGTTCACGACACCGCCATGCTGGTCCAGATAAAGCTGCAGGCTTTCACGAAACAGCATTTCCTTCGAACCGAAGGCCGCGTAGAAACTCGCAGACGAAATGCCCCCCATGGCGAGCCGCAATTGATCGGTTGATGCACCCTCGTAGCCATGCTGCCAGAAGAGATGCATCGCATTCGTGACTGCCTCATCACGATCAAAATTCCTTGGCCTGCCTGTTCTTGCCATCGCCGTCTACCTTCCTCTTCTGGAGTAATCATTCCAGATTTGCTTGACAAAGCAAACTCTAAAATGCGACTTCCGGAATGAACGACCCAAAATTAAGGAACCGCATGGCAGAGACAGTGGCAATCCCGGGCGGAAGAACATTTGCTACGCCACAAGAGCGCCTGCCAGTGGCGGCTCTGCTCGTTCTTGCCATGACGGGATTTACCGCAATCCTCACGGAAACTCTCCCTGCTGGCCTGCTGCCGCAAATGGCAAATGGTCTGGGCGTTTCGCAGTCGCTCGCGGGTCAGACTGTGACTGTTTATGCGGTTGGCTCTCTCGTCGCTGCCATCCCGCTGACCTTGTGGACGCAAGGCTGGCGTCGCAAGCCTGCCTTGCTCCTCGCCATTGCCGGGTTCCTGATTTTCAATACGATAACGGCCCTGTCCACGTCATATGCCATCACACTTGTCGCTCGTTTTCTGGCCGGCATGGCAGCCGGGCTTGGCTGGGGTATCGTGTCTGGTTATGCAAGGCGACTTGTGATCGAGCGCCTGCAGGGAAAGGCACTGGCAATCGCCATGGCAGGCACACCGCTGGCACTCGCGCTTGGCGTGCCCGCTGGCGCCTTCTTTGGTGCAACGGTCGGCTGGCGAGCAGCTTTTCTGTTCATGTCTGCAACGACCTTGGCTCTGTTGCTGTGGGTCATCTGGAAAATGCCGGATTTTCCGGGCCAACCTCCTGCGCGGCGCCTGTCTCTCACCGGCGTCATGCGGACAATGGGTGTCAGGACGGTCCTCACCGTGTTGTTTCTGTGGGTGACCGGGCACAATATTGTCTATACCTACATCACGCCTTTCGCGGCTCTTTCGGGCCTGAATGACGAGATTGACCTCCTGCTTCTTGCTTTCGGACTGGCGGCCATTGCGGGTATCTGGTTCACCGGAGCATTTGTCGACCGGTTGTTGCGGGCGCTTATTCTCGGCAGCCTCTGCGCTTTCTGTGCAACGGCTCTTTCGCTTGCCTTGTTTGCAGCCACCACGCCAGTCATGATTTCGGCCATGGTCGTCTGGGGCTTTTCCTTCGGTGGGGCGGCTACGCAGCTACAGACAGCGCTTGCCGATGCGGCTGGCGAGGGTGTGGATCTCGCCAATGCCATGCTGACGACCGTGTGGAACGGCGCCATCGCCGCAGGCGGCCTCATAGGCGGCATTCTGCTCGATAGCCACGGCGCTGGGTCCCTCGCATGGGCCGCTCTCCTGCTGGGGTCAGGGGCCTTGATCATCGCGACCACCGCACGGGCTCACGCATTTTTACCGGGTCCTCGTACCCACCACAAATCCTGAGGAGTAAAGTTCATGAAGGCCTACCAGATCGGTGACCAAAATGGTCTCGAATATTTGACTGCGACAACCCGTCCAGACCCTGTCGCAGGGCCAGGACAGGTCATCGTTGCGCCGCAGCTGATCAGTCTTATCAGCCGCGATATACAAATCCTGCGTGGGGTCTATGGACCACGTCAGGCGTCAGATCGCATCGCTATGTCGGAGGGTGTCGGTATCGTTGTCTCCGTTGGGGAAGGTGTAAAAAGCGTTGCACCAGGTGACCGCGTCGTATGTGGACACTTCGCCGGATGGCTCGATGGTCCTTTCACAACGGACGTCTTCGCCCATGATGTCGGCGTGACGCATGATGGCTGGCTGGCGCGGCAAGTTGTACTGCCGGCCGAAGCCGTCATCCGCGTCCCCGACCAGCTTGCCGATCATCGCGTTGCGGGGCTTGCGTCCGTCGGCCTTACCGCATGGAATGCGCTCATTGAAGTTGCGAAGGTAAAGCCAGGCGAGCTTGTCTTGTGCCTCGGCACCGGCAGCGTATCGCTCTTTGCCTTGAAACTGGCGAAAGCGCTGGGCGCGCGTGTTGCGATCACATCTTCCAGCGACGCCAAACTGGCAATCGCACGAGATATGGGCGCCGACATTCTTATCAACTACCGTACCCATCCCGAATGGGGCGTCGAACTGATGACGCAAACCGGCGGAGCCGGTGCCGACATCATCATCGAAACCGGTGGTCAGGATACTCTCGGACAATCCATTGCGGCGACCGCCGCCAACGGACGTATCATCATTATCGGCGTAACGCCTGGAACCACCTCACCAATTCCCGACTACACTGCGCTCATTCTGCGCAACATCACCATACGTGGCATCGCCAACGGCAATCGAAGCATGTTCTCGGATCTTCTGGCCTCGATGGATCGCCTCGGCATTGAACCATTGACCGACTGTACCTTCCCGTTCGACAAGGCGAAGGAAGCCTTTGCCTATTATGCAGCAGGGACGCATATCGGCAGAGTGATGATATCGGTTCAGAGCTAACGATGGCCGCATCTGGCCGGTCGAGTTGGGTGCCGTCTGCAACCTCGGCGGTTCCCACTCGGCGGCTAGGCTGCCCGCGCCTGTTTGGACTTTGACCCTTCAGCAATTTCAAAGCGATCAACCATCATGCGCAAGTTTTGGGCCTCATCGTCCAGCACGGCAGACGCGGCGTTGGTCTCTTCTACCATTGCAGCATTTTGCTGTGTCATCTGGTCCATGTGGTTCACAGCCGTATTGATTTCGCTCAGCCCCGCAGCCTGTTCGCGGCTGGCTGCAGAAATGGTTTGGATGAGACCGTTTATGGACCGCACCTGATCAACAATACGCGTGAGTGCATCTCCTGTATCGTTCACAAGGTCAACGCCTTGCCTGACCTGTTCGCTCGATGTGGAAATCAGTTCCTTGATCTCTTTGGCCGCATTCGCCGAGCGCTGGGCCAGCTCTCTGACTTCCATTGCAACAACAGCAAATCCCTTGCCAGCCTCGCCAGCACGTGCGGCTTCCACACCGGCATTCAAGGCCAGCAGATTGGTCTGGAAAGCGATTTGATCGATCACGCTTATGATCTGCGACATCTTGTTTGCAGATTCCTCGATAGTCTCCATCGCCCCGATTGCATTGGCAACGATGGTGCCTGAGACTTCCGCATCTTTGCTTGCGCCGTTGACTTTCTCTGCTGCAAGACCGGCAACGGCCGCGCTCTCCGTCAATTTGTGGCCGATCTCATTCAGTGCTGCCGCCGTCTCCTCCAGACTTGCAGCTTGCTGCTCGGTTCGGCGCGACAACTGGTCGGAACTGCGGCTGATCTCATTCGTGCCAGCGGTCAAAGCGGTCACGGTGTTGTTCAAGCTTGCGATTGTGTCGTGCATGCTCTCAAGCGCGGAGTTGAAGTTTGTACGCAATTCCGCATAACGACCCGGAAATGTCTCAGAGATGCGGTAGGTAAGATTGCCATTGGAAAGCGCCAGAAGCCCTTTTTCCAGGCTCTCGACGACAAGCTTCTGGGTTCGCACCGTTTCCGCACGTTCAGCCTCGGTCTGCCCGCGCTCCAGCTCTGCTTCCCGCCGCTCCCGCTCAGCCACAATCTCCAGCGTCCTGCCATTTTCCAGCTTGTGCCGGAAGGCTTCGAGCGCCTTCGACAGGGCGCCGATTTCGTCTGCGCGCTCACAGCCTTCAACGACATGCTCGTAGTTCCCATTGGAAAGACGGGCGACTTCTCTCAACAGCATGCCAATGGGTTTTTGAATGAAGATGCGAATGGCGAGGAAAAGCGAGACGACCACGGCCAGCAGAATAAACAGTCCGCCAGCAACGAGAATCTTCGTCTGTTCATTCACAATGGCCGAGATGGCTGCGGCTGGAACATCTTCGACGATGAACCAGCGGCTGTTCAAGCCGGGCAGTTCGAAGGGGTAAACGACGCGGTAAACACTCTCGCCTTCTTCGCCCTGAACATTTTCGATAACAGCAGGCCCCGCACCTTTGACAACGGACTGGACGATATCGAGACCCTTTGCACCGTACGGCTTCATCACCATGGCGGCATCAGGCGCGGTCAGCCATGCACCGCTTGCGGAAAGCAGATAGACCCGGCCTGTTCCGAATGGCCTGTAGGCTTTCAAGGAATCCGCAATCGCACCGAGGCCGATATCGACGCCCGCAACGCCACGCACAACCCCTTCGACCGCCACAGGATAGGCAATGCTCATCATCAGCAAGCCACCGGCCGTATCCTCCACATAAGGCTCAGTGACCGCGGGCTTGCCGGAGCTGGCCGCGAGCCGAAAATAAGGCTGACTGTAGTCGATCTGATCCGGCAACACGAGTTCAAGTGCATTACCAGCTCGGGTCCAATAAGGAGTAAACTGTCCAGAGCTATTGGTTCCAGATGCCGCATCCGCAAGAGGTCCGCGCGCTCCGTCAAATCCAAAATCAGCTTCGAGAAACCAAGACCCAAACACGAGGTCGAACTTTTTGACCAAAGCCGGCAATGTGGCGGTGATATCCGCACGCGTAATCGTCTTGTCCTGAATGGCTTGCTCAAAGGTCCCAGCAATCGAAGCGACCCCTCCGGAAAGGAGAGAGATCTTGGCGTTGAAAGCTTCGCTGATCGCTTTGGCGTCCGCTTTGGCCTGCTCGATCGTGATCAAAGTCGCGCTGTGCCGTACCTGGTACACAACAACTGCAAAGGTCAAAGCAAGAAATAGAGATATCGCCACAGCACTCACTGCCAGCAACTTCATTGCCACGGACGATTTACGAGGAGCAGCTTTCATTCTCGGGTGACCTCAAAGGATAAGTGCAGTTTTGACACGCATGAGATTTCACAATGAGATGCATTGCGGTGAAGCATGGTGCCACTAAAGAGCCAGATGACAATATTATTCCTAATATTTATATAACTTATACATAATAGGAGCCTAACGCCCCTTTGTGAGAGAAAGTTACTCCTGCGCTAAGATCTGGCCTTTCATGCTGTCAAAATTCTAATCTAACGATCTCGATATGCATTACCCCGCGCAAGACTGCGCCTTGGGACGACACAGGTGCGCTCGGAACCAAATTCTGCTCGACATTGCCGGACAAGGACGTTGACCGTCGCTCACTCATGCAAAAAGACACCTCCCTTGTCTGCAAGGGAGGTGTCCTGACAAAGTCTGTGAAAGCTGGGTTGGTTTAAAACTCTTCCCAGCTCTTGGTTTTGAGGGCTGCATTACCTGAGAATGACGAGCTCACCCGATTCAGCAATTGCCGGGCAGGCGATCGTGTTTGCGCTGACTGACGCTCTGTCGCGCTCGAAACGGCAGATCTTGCTTTTGCATCTGTCTCGAATTTGCCGACGAGAACAAACAAGGCTTCGGCTTCCCGTGCAAGTGCGTGGCTTGCCGCGGTTGATTCCTCCACCATTGCAGCATTTTGCTGGGTGCCCTGATCCATCTGGGACACGGCCTGATTGATTTCCTTGATGCCAGTTGTCTGCTCACGCGATGCTTCGACGATAGACAGAACGTTAACGCTGATTTCCTTGACCTGCTCGACAATCTTGCTGAGAGATTCGCCTGTCTGCGCGACAAGGCCAACGCCGCTTTTGACGTGCTCCCCTGATTTCGCAATCAAGGCCTTGATGTCTTTTGCAGCACTTGCAGAACGCTGGGCCAGCTCTCGCACTTCCTGGGCAACCACGGCAAAGCCCTTGCCAGCCTCGCCCGCTCTGGCTGCCTCTACGCCCGCATTCAGCGCAAGCAGATTGGTCTGGAATGCAATCTCATCGATGACGCCGATGATGTTGGAGATTTCGCTAGACGAAGTCTCAATCGCATTCATCGCATTGATGGCTCTCGTTACCACCTGCCCGGAATGCTCGGCATTCTCGCGCGTCTCAATCACGAGACGACCGGCTTCTTCAGCCCGGCGGCTGGTATCGGCAACCGTTGTCGTAATCTGCTCCAAAGCAGCGGCGGTCTCTTCAACGGATGCAGCCTGCTGCTCGGTGCGCTTGGCGAGATCATCCGCCGAGGCGCGGATCTGGTTTGAACCAGCGGAGATGGCTTGCGCATTGCCGCTAACATCAACGATGGCATCCTCAAGACGCTCGATTGCACCGTTGAAGTCCACACGGATTTTATCAAGACGGGTCGCGAAGGTCTGGTTGATGCGGTAGTTCAACGTGCCATTGGCCATCGCGCCCAGACCTGCCGCAAGAGTATCGACCGCGAACTGCACTTCTGCATTTTCGGCGGCTTCTTTTTCCTGCTGCTGGAGCCGTTCACGCTCTGAAAGCGCGCGGTTGGCCTGCGCTTCCGCTTCCAGTTGCGACCGTTCCTGTGCATTGGTTTTGAACACTTCCACGGACTTCACCATCTCACCGATTTCGCTGCGATCGGCAACGACGCTCAGTTCAGCGTCTGCATTGCCATCCGCCAGTTCGCGCATCGTCTTCACGAGGCGGGTAACCGGGCTTGTAATGGAGCGGGTTACGATTGTGGCAAGCACTGCAACAAGGGCAAGAACGCCAATGGAGATGGAAAGGGAGATAAGGAGGGCATTGTACTGTTTGGTAGCAGAGGCAGCGGCGAAATCGCGCAGTTCGAGGCCGGTTTTGTCTTCGACAGCCTTGAGCGCGTTGATCCGGTTGGTCGAAGCCTTGTACCAGTCTTCGCCACTCACGCTGTTCAATTTGCCTCCAAACGCACTGGCCATCGCTATACCACGCTGGCTTTCGACAAGTTTGCCAGCATCGCTACTCAAGGCTTCCCTCAATGCTGCGCGCTCGTCTGCGCCCGCATAGCTGTTGAAGTCCGAGAAAAAGACATTTTGCATCGCACCGAACTTGACGAAAAGCTGATAGCTTTCCGGGCTGAAGCTGCCAGATGTGAAGGCTGCAGTGCCAATCGTACGCTCTTGCCCTGCCCGCTCCTTGCCTTGCAGCAGTGCAGAATATGCAACAATTCTGTTGGATATGGTGCTGTCGGTCGTCAGGGAACTCATCGATTCAATGATTTGGATGAGGCTGCCGATGGTGTCGGCAAAGTAGGAGGCAATCTCGGGCACACCGGCCTTAAGCGACGTCACATCCTGCCGCATGGCTTTCAGCCTATCCAGCTTGGCTTGCGCGGCGGCGGCCAGTTCTTTCAAGGCGGGAGCCATGTCATTATTCTGGTCGGTCAGGCCCAGAGTCTTGAAGCGCTGGATTGCAACGTCCGCTGCTTCTCTTTGCTTTTCAAGAAGGGGACCGAACTCACCCTGGCCTTTTGCTCCAACGAAACCCGCAGAGGCTCCGCGCTCCTTTTGGACTTCGTGAATTGTGGCGCCCAGCACTGGCGCCATGGACGCGATATCGGCGACGGACCTTGCTTCCGCAGCAACGGTCATGCGCTGGATGTTGTCCTGCAACGCGGCAGCCACAAGCGCTATGGTTGGAATCGCGGCAACGAGAATAATGCGCGTACTGATTTTAAGATTGCCGAATATGCTCACTTTTTGGCCTCTGATGGGGGTGATGCATCAAGCGATTGAAATGCCTGTGCGTTTAGGGAGGGATTGCCTCAACCCTATAAGTACCGACCATTGAGAATTGGTTATTTTCACGCTTAAATAATGAGCCTTGCCTATTTACTATGCATAGTTGTAGGTGCGAAAATTAGGATTTTCACACTGACGTAAGGTGAATGCAGCGACATCCTTGCAGTCTTCCTGCCGATGTTGGCCGACATCTCGCCGGGTTGATCCCACGCCGAAAGCGCAACACTCCTGATAGGATCAGTTGCCCTTTTTGAAATAACCGAGATGACTGATGACTAGGTTCTGGAGACTTTTCTGCTGGCTGCCGCAAAGCGCAATTCGACGGCTGCCGCCGTGACGGGCAATTGCAGCAGTCGAGAAAGACCTTGGTGTCCAGCTTTTCGTGCGAACGACCCGGCAGCTATCGCCGACAACAGATGGCGTTTTTTGCCGCGCAGATTCAGCCAGCGATCTAGGCCCTTGAAAATATTCGTAACGCCTACAAGGCTGATCAGGGCCGCCTGCGGAATAGCGCCCTGTCCTGGTTTGGCAGGGCTATGCCGCAACCGATCTTATCCATAATGAACTGAGGCTGACACAGGACGTGCAGCTCAGGTACGATTGAGCGTATCTTTATTGCTCTCATCGCTACGGCCAGAGAACCAGTTTGCCAGCAAAGCGCCCGAGATGTTGTGCCAAACGCTGAAAATGGCGCTTGGAACAGCAGCAAGAGGTGAAAAATATGCGGTCGCGAGCGCAGCGCCCAAACCAGAATTTTGCATTCCGACCTCGATGGCGATTGCCTTGCGCTTTGCAAGCGACAGGCCAGTGGCTTTTGCTGCGAAATATCCCAGCAGGTAGCCAAGACCATTGTGCAACACCACGACCGCAAAGATCATCAGCCCAGACTGAACGATGGCACCTTTCGAAGCACCGACCACGGCAGAAACGATCAGGACGATGCCGATCACACTCACAAGCGGCAATGCTGGAACGGCAGCCTTGACGACACCGGGCAGCAGCTTCTGCAAGGCGGCACCGAGAGCCAATGGCACCAGAACGACCTTCACGATGCTCATGAACATCGCCCAGCCATCAACAGGGAGAAACTGGCTGGCAAACATCCAAACGAGGAATGGCGTTACCAGCGGCGCTGCAAGCGTTGTGACAGAGGTGCAGGCAACAGAAAGCGCGACGTCGCCTTTCGAGAGATAGGTCATCACATTGGATGAGGTGCCGCCCGGGCAGCAACCCACAAGAATGACGCCAGCGGCAACTTCCGGCGGCATCGGAATGAGCCGGGTCAGCAAAACCGCCAGCAACGGCATGATAATAAACTGACCCAGCACGCCTATGGTGACATCGAAGGGACGCTTCACGACTTCGCGGAAATCATCAACCGACAGGGTCAGCCCCATGCCGAACATGATGATGGACAAAAGCGTGACAATCCAGGGTCCAATCTGCTTGAACGTATCCGGGAAGAAGAAGCCAAGAACCGCGAAAAGAATGACCCAACCGGCAAATGTTTTGCCCACGAAAGCCGAGATTGTTGTCAGTGATTTCATGTTCTTACTCCAAACCCACAATTGAATGTGACGTCTAGTTGCAGGTTCTGCGGTGTCAAGGCATGCATCACTCCGCATGGTCTTGATCCACTGACTTACCGCCTAAAAGACGCGAAGGCATGCTCAAACAGGTCAACTTCTGTCAGAGCGAGCGAATGGCTTAGAAAGTCGGCCTACCTCACCCGAAACAGCGTGAGCAGCTGCTGGCAGGCGCAATCGGTGTGAACAAATAGTCGCAAACATCAACGATGCGCAGAAAACGCAATGCCATGCTCAATCATTGTCGTTTGGAATGTTCAGCAAATGGCCGCAAGCCTTGCAGTGAACAGCGTCAACTTCGTGCCGCTGGAGGCCGCATTTCTCGCAAGGATACATGACCTTGTAGGGCCGAACAATGGATTGCGCGAGCCTGACGAACAGCGAGATGCCAACGATCATCGTGACGACGGATGTTAGTTTCCCCAAGGGTCCAGGCAAGGTGATGTCGCCGAACCCTGTCGTTGTCATCGTTGCGACCGTGAAATAAAGCGCGTCAACAAAGCCAATGAGACCGCTCTGGTGATAGAAAAACGTGGTGTAGACGAAGCCCGTTACCATGAACAGGAAAACGAAAAAGTTCAGCGATGCGCGAGCGACGTCCCTGTACTGATGGCAGCCTAGCCGCTTGAGAATGAAGGCAAAGAGCGGGCTCTCTCCGACTGCCCATAGTCGCATTGCCCGCAGAAATGCGAAATTGAACAGCGCATTGGGAAACAGAAGCGTTGCCAGTATGACAAGGTCGATCCATGTCATCGGTCGCTTGAGAGATGCCACGACAGAGCCGGCCGCGAAAGCTCTTGCGAGAATTTCAGCGAGAATCCAGATCGCGATGAGATAATCGATGATCAGATATGACGGCCCACTGCGCAGGAATGGGCCGAAGATAAAGAACGCAATGATGCTGACGTCGATCACGGCGAGCACCGCCTGCCAGCGTAAAGCCCATGTGTCACGTCCGCGTTCAATACGGCGCAGCTTGCTCTGCAGCTGCTCGATCCGCCCTGGCAACGGGCTTTTGGCTTTTACATCTGGCATCATTCTTAACGGATAAAGGTCCGCCACCATCAGGTCAACGTCAAGCGCTGCTCACTCAAATCGAACTGATCTGAGTGTGAGACGACCACCAATCTGACGGATGCCAGCAGATCAATGGTCGTCATTTTAAAGTCCGGCTTAAGCCAGGGAGAAGATCAGTCCCGATATTGCAAAACCGAGGAGACCAACCATCGTCTGCATGACGGTCCATGTCTTGAACGTCGTTTTGATGTCCATGTTAAAGAATCGGCCGACAAGCCAGAAGCCGGAATCGTTGACATGGGATAGCATGACCGAACCCGATGCGACTGCGATGACGATGGCCGCCAGCTCCACACCCTGGTAACCGGCCGCCTGAACAGCAGGCTGAATCAGTCCGGCAGCGGCGATGAGGGCAACCGTTGCAGACCCCTGCGCAACGCGCAACGCTGTCGAAATCAGAAAGCCTGCGACAAGCACGGGCATGCCGATGTCGGCCAGCGCGCTTGACAGCGCGTTGCCAATGCCCGAGGCGCGTAGAACGCCACCAAACATGCCACCGGCGCCGGTGATCAAGATGACCGAGCAAACCGGGCCCAAAGCGGAATCGACAATACGCTCTACCTTGAGAGGGTCTCGACCGCGCATCGGCCCGAGCACAAATGCAGCCACCAAAACCGATATCAGAAGTGCAATCGGCGTCGAACCTATAGCGCGCAGAAGCTGGAACCAACCGGCATCCTTGCTCACCCATTGCTGAGCGCGCGCGAAATCCAGACCCGTATTCATGAAGATCAACAGCAGTGGCAGAAGCAGAAGCGCAATGACCAGCCTGGAGCTTGGCAAGGACACATTATCCTCAACCGACTTTTCTTCCGAAAAATCAGGTACCGGCAAGAAAACACGTTTTCCAATCCACTTACCGTAGAAATGGCCGGCAATGATCCAGATGGGCACAGCAACCAGCAGACCAACGATAATCAGCAAGCCGACATCAGCGCCAAGCAACTCAGACGCGGCTACCGGTCCAGGATGCGGTGGCACGAAAATGTGCATGCAGGAAAACGCGGTCGCAACCGGTATGCCGTAAAGAAGTAGGCTGCCACCAAGACGGCGAGCCACCGTAAACATCACGGGAAGCATAACGACGAGGCCTGCGTCAAAAAAGATCGGAAAGCCGAAGAACAGCGATGCTATGCCCAACGCCATGGGCGCACGTTCCTCGCCAAAACGGGCGATGAGATCGTCGGCCAGCGCCTGCGCGCCACCGGAAACTTCCAATAGCCTGCCCAGCATAGCACCAAGCCCAACAAGAAGCGCCACGCCACCGAGCGTGGAGCCAAAAGCTGTGGTGAGCGTGTTCATGATGTTTGCAGTTGGAATGCCCGTGACAAGCGCGGTCAAGAAACTGACGAGAATGAGTGCCACAAAGGCGTGAACACGAAATTGGATGATGAGCAACAACAGAAGGGCCACCGCGCCCACTGCTATGGAAATCAAGGTACCCGCAGACAATGTCTGTTCGAATTCCGGCAAATGAATACTCCTTAAATGCGGACGCTGACTTTCGCCAACCGCTCCAAACGGTCGCTTGATGGACCTGTGGTCTGAACTCGCAACGAACCAGATGGTCCCGTGTAGGACAAAGCGCCTGCCCGCTTCAATGCGAGAGATCGATTCAGAAGTAACATTACGGAGTGCAGGCAGGGTTATCCACTGGCTGGTCCGGCGTCACTCTCTCCCGCCACCAGTTCCAGCGGCCAGATAATTTGCTGCTTCTCATCAGGGTAAAGTGATGCGTAAGCGGGCATTCTGGACAGCAGCGTCTTGCCGACCGAAACACCCAGATCTCTCAAAGACAGGCGAAAGCTCGTGAGTGGCGGCTGGAGAAACCGACCGCGCGGCTCTTCGCGAAAACCGATGACGGCCAGATCGTGACCGACTTTCAAGCCCACCTCGGCAAGCCTGCGATAAAGTCCAAGTGCCATCAGTTCATAGATCAGTACCACAGCCGTTGGGCGCCGCCGCATATGCAGCAATTCGCTACCCGCATGGTAGCCACCCTGTTCGCTGGATTTTGCCTTGATGACGAGCGATGGATCGAAAGAAAGCCCGTTTTCTTCCAGCCCCTTCTTGTAGCCTTCCAGAAAAATATAACCAAGATTGATGTCGTTATCGGGAATGGCGACTGCAATGCGCTTGTGACCATTTGCAGCAAGGCGGTTCACCGAAGCGCGTGCCACGCCGTCAAAATCCAGATCAACCCAAGGGTAATTGCCACCGGATTGGGAGCGGCCGAGTGCAACGAAAGGCACGCCTGCCTTGACCAGAAAGTCGATCCGCCTGTCGATTCTGCGGGTGGAGGAAATGATCATCGCATCCACCAGACGCCGCGCCACCATGCGTTTGAGATATTCTTCCCGGTCTTCGTCGTCAGAGCAAGGGAGTATGACGAGATCAAGCTTGTGAGGCGCAAAAACGCTTTGTAGCCCGTCTGTTACGCCCATGAAGAAGTTGTCGGAGTTTTCCACGGTCTCCGGATTGCTCCCCATCATCAAACCGATAACGTTTGTGGTGCCTTGGCGCAGACTGCGGCCGGATTGATTTGCGACGTAACCAAGCGCTTCGGCGGCCTCCAGCACACGGGCGCGGGTTTCTTCGCTCACATCGGGCTTGCCGTTCAATGCCCGGGAAACAGTGCCTATGGAGATGTCGAGATGCTCGGCCAGCTGGCGTATTCCCTTCATGTCTCTACCCATTCCCCATCTCGTCTATTCCTCACGTCTTATACGCCTCTTGACACAAATAGCATTTTCATCATAGCGTCGTAAACGTTTACGGAACATCGCATCTTGAGGAGTTTGATGCGAAAACCGGGAGGAAATCGTGATATTCAATGCCGTTTTATGCGGATGCGGAGCTATGGCTAAAGGCTGGTTGCGAGCAATTGCCTCGACACCGGAGCTTGCTGCTTCCATCAAGATTGTGGGCCTTGTGGATTTGAACCGCGACACAGCGGAAGCTCTGGCGCGAGAGTTCTCTCTGTCAGAGGCCGTCATCGGCACCGATCTCAAACAGGTGCTTGAGACAACAAAGGCCGACCTGCTGTTCGACGTCGTCATTCCCGTTGCGCGTTTCAATGTCGTATCCATCGGCCTTGCCGCTGGATGCCACGTACTGAGCGAAAAGCCGATGGCCTCTTCGCTTGAAGAGGCACGGGAGCTGGTCGCGCTGGCCGAGAACGCTGGCAAGGTCCATGCCGTCGTTCAAAACCGCCGCTTTATCTCCGGGATTCGTCGTCTTCGGCGCGCAGTCTCGGAAGGCTTGATCGGCACTCTCTCGGGCATTCATTGCGATTTCTTCATCGCACCGCATTTCGGCGGCTTCCGTGAAGAAATGAAGAACGTGCTGTTGCTGGATATGGCCATTCATACCTTCGATGCCGCACGGTTCGTTGCTGATGAAAAGCCGCTTGGCGTCTATTGCCTAGAAACCAACCCTTCCGGGTCGTGGTATTCGCATGGTGCAGCGGCCAATGCGGTCTTTGAGTTTTCCAACGATGTCGTCTTTACCTATCGCGGCTCGTGGTGCGCCGAAGGTGAGCGGACCAGTTGGGAAAGCCAATGGCGGCTGGTCGGCTCCAAGGGCATGATGACATGGGACGGCGAAGAGAACTTCGTCGCAACGCTTGCCGGAAGTGAGACCGGACTTCTGCGAGGTTCAAAATCCGTAAACGTTTCTGACGTGCCCAATATCGAGGAAACGCACGGCCATGCCAGCGTGATCTCGTCCTTCATTTCCGCCATCCGCGATGGTGGCGTGCCGGAGACGGCTTCTTTCGACAACATCAACAGCCTTGCCATGGTGATTGCCGCGATTGAAAGCGCGCGTCTTCGCCAGCGGGTTTCCATTGCAGCGTAAGGATACAACAGTGAGCAATCCGGCAAAATCCATTCGCATCGGCACCATGGTCAGCGCAACAAATGGGAATGCGGCAGAACGCATCTCCCAGATCGCCGATATGGGGTTTGAGAGTTTCGAACCATTCTTCTGGCAGACCACCAGCGGGCAAGATATCGCGGAACTGGGCAAACGCTGCCTCGATGCCATTGGCGATCGCGACATAACCATCTCCACGCTTGGCATGTTCGGCAATCCGCTGGAAGAAACCGAAATGGACCTCGCGACTCTCCAAGGCTGGAAAGACTGCATCGATAACGCCCACCACTTTGGCGCGACATGCGTTGCCGGTTTCACGGGTCGTCTGCGCGGCAAGCCGCTGCCGGAAAGCCTGCCACGGTACAAGGCAATATGGAGCGAATTGGCCAAGCGTGCAGCGGAGAAGGGCATCAAGATCGCGTTTGAAAACTGCGCGATGGACGGCAATTGGGCAAGTGGTGATTGGAACATTGCCCACAACCCGGATGCCTGGGAACTGATGTTCAACGAGACGCCCGACGATAATATCGGCATCGAATGGGAACCCTGCCACCAGATGGTCTATCTCATCGATCCGCTGCCGCAGATCCGCAAATGGGCCCCGAAGATTTTCCACGTCCACGGCAAGGACGCGACCATTCGCTGGGATGTCATCAAAGAGCACGGCATTTTCGGCAAGGAAAAATTCGTTTTCATGCGCACGCCGGGCTTTGGTGATAGCAACTGGACAGATGTCATCTCGGAGCTGCGTTTGGCCGGCTGGTCCGGCTCCATCGATATCGAGGGCTGGCACGATCCGGTTTATCGCGACGCGCTGGAAATGACCGGCCAGGTTCATGGCCTGAATTATCTGAAAGCATGCCGCGGCGGTGATTTCATCGTCGATCCGGTATGAGACGACTGCGCGGCTCAGGAGGTGGGCCGCGCCTGAACTGCAATAACGATAACCACAGAGGAGGAGATCATGGGTATCGCTAAGGGCATGATGTTGGGCGCACTGGCGCTAGCAGGCGTTTCATTTGTCGCGATGTCGGCAAAGGCTGAGGACGTCAAGATAACGGTATGGTCTCTGGACCGGGATATCCAGCCAGCGCCCAATCTTATCAAGGATTTCAACGCACTTAAAAACGGTATTCAGATCGAATATCGCCAGATTCAGTTCGATGATGTGGTGAGCGAGGCCATGCGCGCCTATTCTACAGGCAACGCGCCGGATATCATCGCCATCGACAATCCCAACCACGCAATGTTTGCAGCGCGTGGTGCGTTTCTGGATGTCACCGATAAGATCGCTAAATCGGATGTTATCAAGCCTCAAAACTATTTCCCCGGTCCGCTCAAATCCGCGACATGGGACGAGAAATATTTCGGTGTGCCGAAAGCGACCAACACTATCGCGCTTTACTATAACAAGGACCTGTTCAAGGCCGCAGGGCTCGATCCCGCAAAGCCACCAGTAACATGGGACGAACTTGTTACTGCCGCCAAGAAACTGACGGACCCCGCAAAGAACGTCTATGGCATCGCCTTCAGCGCCAAGGCGAATGAAGAGGGCACCTTCCAGTTCCTGCCATGGGCGCAGATGGCCGGTGCAACCTATAAAAACATCAACACCGATGGCGCGGTAAAGGCGCTGGAAGTGTGGAAGCAGATCATGAGCGAGAAACTGGCCTCGCCGGATACGCTCACCCGAAGCCAGTGGGACGCGACCGCAACATTCAACGCCGGTAACGCCGGGATGGTGATTTCCGGACCATGGGAAATCGACCGCATGCTAAAGGATGCCAAGTTCGATTGGGGCGTGGCGCTGCTTCCTGTTCCAACACCGGATGCGCCGCGCTCCTCGGCCATGGGTGACTATAATTGGGCGATTTTCTCCAAAACCAAACATCCCGACGAAGCGTTCAAGGTGATCGAGTATTTCGCCTCGCAGGACAAAGACATGTTCAAGAGGTTCGGGCAGTTGCCCGCTCGCTCTGACATTGCCATTCCACCAACCGGAAATGCGCTGAAGGATGACGCCCTCAAGGTGTTTGTGGAGCAGCTGAAATATGCCCAGCCGCGTGGCCCTTCTCCCGAATGGCCAAAGATTTCCAAGGCCATTCAGGATGCCATCCAGGCTGCATTGACCGGCCAGATGTCGCCCAAGGAAGCTCTCGATCAGGCTGCCAAAAAAATCAAGGTCGTTGAAAAATGATCGTGGCTGTGCTGCTGCCATGATCAGGTTGCGGCATGTCACCTTACCTGTTCCTCCCGGCGGGTTGTCTGTCGCTCATGGCGGCTGGCAACCCTATCCGGAACATCCATCTGTCGGAAACAAGGGCATCTCATGAAGAAGCTATTTTCCAGCGTGAGCGATGGTCGCGGCTTTGATATTGTGCTTGTGGCTTTGCCGCTCGCATTCCTGTTCGTCATGGCCGGCCTGCCGCTGATCTACAACATCCTCATGAGCTTTCAGGAAGTTGACATGTTCAGCCTTGGCAGCTTCGTTCGCCCGTTTGTTGGCTTCAAGAACTATATCGATCTGTTCAATCAGCCCGAAACCATTCCCATTCTCACCAATACGGTGATCTTCGTCGTCGCCTCCATTGCCGGTCAGTTTTTCTTCGGCTTCGGGCTGGCGCTGTTCTTCTGGACGAACTTCCCGGGTGCGTCCTGGTTGCGAGGCCTGTTTCTGGTCTCCTGGGTCATGCCCGGGCTTGTCGTCGGCGCCATCTGGAACTGGATATTGTCTGGCGATTTCGGCGTGCTGAATTTCATTTTGCGTGAAAGCGGCATTGTAGATGCGAATATATTCTGGCGCTCGGACCCGAATTTCTCGCTCTGGGCTGTGGTTCTTGCCAATATCTGGCTGGGCACTTCGTTCAACATGATCCTGCTGTCCGTTGGCCTTGCTGCCATTCCCGCTGATCTCTACGAAGCCGCGGAACTCGATGGCGCGAACGCATGGCAAAGGTTCTATACCATCACACTTCCCATGATGCGCTCGACAATCGGTGCCATCGTGTCGCTGGGGCTGATCTTCACCCTCCAGCAGTTCGACCTCTTTGCGGCCATTACCGATGGCGGGCCGAACAACACGTCCAACGTCGCGCAATATTGGGCGTGGGACCTGTCTTTCCGGCAATATGATTTCGGCAAGGGTGCGACCATTTCGGTCATCATGATCGTCTTCGTCATGCTGGCGTCGGTCGTCTACGTTCGCTCCACACGCCATGAGGTGCGCGGATGAGCCTTGCGACACGAAACCGCTTCATGTTGGCCATCGCCCTTGTCATGGCCGCGATCTATCTGTTCCCGCTCTACTGGATGTATGTGACATCGCTCAAGGGCGGCTCGGAGATGTTTGCCAATCCGCCGAGCTTCTGGCCGGCTGCACCGCAATGGGAAACCTATGCCTATGTGTGGGAAAGCCGCAATATGGGCCGCTATCTGTGGAATTCCATTTTGATTGCAACCGGCGCCGTCAGTCTCATCACCGTTCTGGGTGTAGGATGTGCCTATGTGCTGGCACGCTATCGAAACCGCTGGGTTGATGCCGGGCTGTTCCTGATCCTGATGCTTCAGGTTTTGCCTGCATCCTTGATGATCACGCCCATCTTCGTCGGTTTCTCGCAATTCGGCCTTCTGGATTATCCACGTTTTGCGGTCATTCTGGCCATTGCTGCCAAGAGCATGCCGTTCTTCGTCATTCTGGTGCGCGCAACCTTCATGGCCGTGCCGCAAGAACTGGAGGAGGCAGCGCTTGTGGATGGCAATTCCCGTATCGGGGCTTTCTTCAACATCGTTCTGCCGCTTGCCCGCAACGGTATTGTGGTTTCCGCCATCCTCATCTTCATGCAGGCCTTCGGTGAATTCGTCTATTCGAAATCCATCATTCAGGCCGTGGAATTGCAGCCCGCAAGTGTTGGATTGAATTCCTTCATGGGGCCAAACACCAGCGAATGGAACAACATCATGGCCTACGCCACGATGTATGTGACGCCCATTCTCGCCATTTTCATTCTCTTGCAGCGCCGCATCGTTTCCGGCCTGACATCGGGAGCACTCAAATGACCCTTCAGATCGAACTTTCCGGTGTGAACAAATATTATGGCGCTTTCCACGCGCTGAAAAACATCGACCTCTCCATTGAGAAAGGCACCTTCGTCGCACTCGTCGGCCCATCTGGCTGTGGCAAATCCACCCTGCTGCGCTCTCTTGCCGGGCTGGAAAGCATTTCGGGCGGCGACATGCGCATTGCGGGCAAGCTGATGAATGGTGTGCCGCCGCGCAAACGGGATGTGGCAATGGTGTTTCAATCCTATGCGCTTTACCCGCATATGACCGTTGAGGAAAACCTCACCTATTCGCTGCGCATTCGCGGCGTGAAGAAGGCTGATGCCCGTAAGGCTGCCGAAGAGGTTGCCGCCACCACTGGCCTTTCGCAACTGATGAAGCGCTATCCTCGCGAGCTTTCTGGCGGCCAGCGCCAGCGCGTTGCCATGAGCCGCGCCATCATCCGTGACCCGCAAGCATTTCTGTTCGATGAACCTCTTTCCAACCTCGATGCTGCGTTGCGCGTGCATATGCGCAAGGAGATCAGATCGCTACATGACCGTCTGCACGCGACCTCCGTCTATGTCACGCATGACCAGATCGAGGCCATGACCATGGCTGACCATGTTGTGGTGATGAAAGATGGCGTGATCGAGCAGCAAGGCTCGCCCATCGAACTCTACGACCACCCGGTCAACCGCTTCGTTGCCGGGTTCATCGGCTCCCCCGCCATGAATTTCGTACCCGCTTTGGTTGGCGATGACGGCGGTCATGTGTCATTGCAATTTGCGGGCGGCTTGGCCGCAGGAAACATTCCGCTCATTCATCCACGCACGGCGGGTTCGCGCGTGACGGTCGGCATCCGCCCCGAACATATCGAGCTGACGGGTACGTCGGATGCGCAATTCAGCCTGCCTGTGGCAGCTGTAGAAACAACCGGATCCGCGACCTTCATAACAACCGCCACCGAGCCCGAAGTTTCAATGGTCATTCAGGGCAGAAGCACCGTCAAAGCCGGTGAGCAGCTTGGTTTCGCCATCAATCCTGCCTCCCTTCATCTCTTCGATGAGACGACCGGCATGCGCATATGAAGACGAGACACAGGCCTTACAAGACCTGAATCACTGTCAGAACCTCCCGGGCGAAGCCTTGCAACGCTTGCCTCACAGGCTTTGGGGTGACGCATGCGCTCGCTCCACTCTGACTTGCAACTGCGTGCCATCCACATATGGTCACAGCACTCATCATCACAAAAGTATGCTGAGGTCGCCACAACCCCAAGTCACTGCTAGCCTAGTCCGATCCGAGCGATTACAGTGAAAAATCTGAGACGCCTCGTCAGTCTATCTCGACCCTGCACGTCACCGTGAAAGACAATAATAGAGACAGTTTCAGGCCTTGATCACAACCTAGGTAAGCCAGTTCCTATGTCCAGCATGATGCCACCGCTTAACCCGTTAAGAACCTTTGAGATCGCTGCCAGGCTCAACAGTTTCACCTTGGCAGCGGACGAGTTGAACGTTTCTCAAGTCGCGGTCAGCCGACAGGTCAAAGCACTGGAGGATTATCTGGGTGTGGCGCTGTTCAATCGCTTGCACCGCGGCCTTGTGCTGACGCGGGAAGGGGAAGAACTCTATAGCGGGATTTCCGAAGCCTTCCAGCAGATTGGAAACGCGGCAAGACGCGTCTCCCGCAGAGGTCGCCGCGATATACTCGCCGTACAGGCCTATACGACGTTTGCGCAGAGATGGCTGATCCCGAGGCTGGCGGCCTTCCACACGGCGCATCCTCGTATTGAAGTCCGCCTCTCCTCTTCCGCGACTGCGGCCAATTTCGATACGCAAAACCTCGATGCAGCCATTCGGTCCGGCAATGGAGAGTGGCCGGAATTGCATGCTGAGCGTCTGGTCGATGTGGAGTTGATACCGGTTTGCTCGCCATCGTTTCTGGAAGAATTCCCCTTGAAGGAACCGTCCGACCTTTCAAATGTCCGCCTTCTATATTCGATGGCGAGACCGCATGATTGGAATGCGTGGGCTGCAAGCGTTAAATGCAAGTTGGTGTCACATCATGGCGTGAAGTTCGAGAACTCGGCCCTGGCTTACGAGGCTGCCTCTGTTGATGTCGGCGTTGCCATTGCCGTGCGCGTTTTCGTTGAGCGCCATCTGCGGACAGGCGTTCTGGTCGCGCCATTCGAGCAAACATGCCGAACAGGTGACGGCTATTATCTGACATGGCCGAAAGACAAGCGACCATCGCAAACGCTCATGCAGTTTCTGAACTGGGTTCGCAAGCAGATGGAAGAAGACACCGCACGTTTGAGCGCATCATAGCTTAAACAACGATGCTGAAGCCAAAAGCGCCGACACGGTCCGGTCGGCGCTTTTGATTTTAAAACATGTCCTCGGCTATTCGCCGATGACAACAAGCGCGTCTCCGGCCCTCACGCCCTGGCCTTCCGGCAAGACGAAAACAGGATTGATTTCGGCCTCAACGAGGCGGCCATCAAGCGAATGCGCCATGTCCGCGAAGGACAGGATCGTGGAAATCAGGCCATCCGTATCGGCTAGCGGCTTGCCGCGAAAGCCCTTGAGAAGCGGTGCGCATTTCAGATTATCGATCATGGAGACTGCCTGCTTCCTGTCGATAGGCAGCAACCTCAATGTGACATCCTGATAGAGCTCCGTCGTGACGCCACCCGCGCCCAACAGAATATAGGGGCCGAGCTGTGGATCCCGGTTGAAACCAAGAATAAGCTCCACCCCGCCGGTTATATATTCCTGCACCAAAAAGCCATCGATCCGGGCATCAGTGGCAGACCGGACACGCTCCAGCATGTCGTTGCAAACCGTCAGCACCTGATCTTGCGCGACACCGACAGCAACGCCGCCGACTTCAGACTTATGGAGGATCTCATCGGACAATATCTTGATGACAACATGGCCGCCGAAGCTCTTTGCCGCTTCTGCAGCCTCCACAGCCGTTGCAACAGCAACCTCCTTGGTGACGGGAACGCCGAAGCGTGCGTAAAGCGACTTGGCATCGGCCTCGTTCATTGACCCGGCGACAATGTCCGAGCAATCGATGTTCTGTTGCTCGCGGGCGTCTACGCTTTCCGATTTTCCGACCTTCAACAAGGCGGCAAGCGCGGATGCGCAACTCTCCGGCGCTGCAAATGCCGGAATACCGCTGGTGTTGAGATGGCGCACGATGCTTGGAGCTTCCGGGCTGACATAAGCAATAAGAGGCTTATCCGTCATTGCCATCGAATCCAGCAGGGGCCGTGCCACGACATCCGGCTGAGCAATGGAAGACGATCCCAAGACGACGACAATCGCATCGAAACTTGGGCTTTCTGCCAATATCTTGATGATGGACCGGAAGAGATCGGGGCGCAAACCTGCAAGCGTCACATCGATGGGATTGCGATCCAGAACCGCCTCTTTCAGCTCAAGCGCAAGCAGCTTTTCCGCCGTTTCCTTGTCAGGGCTAGGCATTGCAAGACCAAGGCAGCCGACATTATCGGCAACGATAGTGGCCGCACCGCCGGTAGATGTTACGATTGCGACCCTGTTGCCAGCCAGTCTGCGTCCAGACGCTAGAATCGCCGGAATATCGAGAAGATCGGCGAAAGTCTGCGCCCTGATGATGCCAAGCTGGTTAAACAGCGCATCGTAAACTTCATCGGCACCGGCCAACGCACCCGTATGCGACACGGCGGAATTGGCACCGGATTCAGACTTTCCAACCTTATAGACAACGATGCTCTTTCCAGCATCGATCACCCGCTTTGCCGCAGCCCTGAACTTGGCAGCGTTGCGAATGGTTTCGAGATAAAGTGCCACCACCGTGGTGGCATCGTCCTCTGCGAAACCGTCCAGAAAATCCGATACTTCCAGATCGCATTCATTGCCTGTTGCTACAAGCTTGGAGAAGCCGATACCGCGTCCGGCAGCACGCGACAGAAGCGACCCCATGATGCCGCCGCTTTGAGACAGAAGCGCGATGGAACCCGTCGGGAAGTCAGCCATCTCCATGGCGCCAGAGGCCGTCAGCATGATCTTGTCGGTCAAGTTGACAAGACCGATGGTGTTGGGTCCGAGAATACGCATCTCGCCAGCGGCTTCCAGAAGCTGCTGCTGGCGCGCCCTGCCTTCTTCGCCGCTTTCACCGAATCCAGATGCGAGAACGACAGCGGCTTTTGTGCCAGCTTCCGCCAGTTGCCGGACGGATTCGATAACGCGGTCGGCACCCACGAGGACGAGGCCAAGATCCGGCGTGCTCGGAAGATCGCGCGGATCCGCATAGGATTTCAGCCCGGCGATGGTGTCATAGCGCGGATTGATCGGATAGATATCGCCTGCAAAACCATGCCGTTGCAGATATGCAATCGGGCGACCTGTCAGCTTGGCTGGATCATTGGATGCACCAACGACCACAACGCTGCGCGGATTGAGGATCGAATTGACAATGCTCATATCATCCCCTCACTTCGAAGTCTTGTTGAGGAAGTCCTCAACGGATTGGCGGTGCTCAGCCGTCGTGTAGCAGATAGCCTGAGCTTCACGGCCCAAGGCAAAGACCTGCTCGTCCGTGCTTTCAAATGTCTTGTCGAGGATCGACTTAGTCAGCGCGATGGCGGCTGGCGAACCAATGCACAGCTCTTCTGCCCAGGCTTGTGCATCATTGATCAACGTATCGGCAGACGCCACGCGGTCTACCATGCCGATGCGAAGCGCCTCTTCGGCTTCAAGCACACGTCCCGTCAGAATGAGTTCCTTGGCCTTGGAAAGGCCGACACGGCGTGGGAGGAAATACATGCCGCCGCCATCGGAAACGAGGCCGCGCTTGATGAAGCTCATCGACAGCTTTGCGCCTTCCGTTGCAATGATGAAATCGCAGGCCAGAGCCATGTCCAGACCCAGACCGAAGGCAGCACCGTTGACAGCGGCGATAACGGGCTTGGAAATGCCGTGAATGGCTGCGACGCCGCGGTGGGTGCTTTGTTGTCGTTTCCATCCGTTGAACGCCACTTCGCCTGCCGGTGCATCGAGTCTGGCGCGCATACCGCCGACATCGCCACCAGAGCAGAAGCCCTTGCCAGCGCCGGTCAGGATGATGCCGCGCACCTGCTTGTCGGCACCTGCCGCTTCAAACGCTGCAATCAATTCGGCACGCATCTTGTCGTTGATCGCGTTGCGGACGTCCGGCCGGTTGAGCGTGATCGTGGCGATACCGTTCTTTTCGCTTACCAGCACGAACTCGGCTTGGCTTGTGGCAATGTTCATCGTGTGCTTCCTCGAATGTGATGATGCGAACGGCCGCACTCCTCCGCGCCGTTTTGGCATTGTTCATGATTAGAGAGAGAGGCAGTAATGCCGCAACCGAGGATCGCGTCAGCCTTGGCCAACATTAGGTTGGGCAAAAAAGCCCGCCTGTTGCGGCAGCTCAGAGCCTGCCAAAATCCGGGTTCGCAAGGCCGCAATCTGCGGTTCGGGCAGGACCTCCGCTGCCAGTTCATCGAACTTCTGAACAAGCTCGTTCATGCTCAAGGGATCTTCGGGATCGCCTTTTCTCGTCTCCTGAAGATGGTCGAAACTGCGCCCATCGGTGAGGTGCACAGCTAGCTTCGCCATGCGCTGTTTGGGGTAAAGGCTGGCAAGGGCTGGATCCACGCCCACCATAACCTTTGGCATCAAGGCACGAATATCGGGATGACTGAGGGCCACATCTTCGAAGGCGTTCAACCGTACCGCCCCCAGCACCATGTCGGCGCAAATGCAATATTGCGCGCTGAACCGAGCATCCGATGCATTTTGAGGGTTGGGGCGATCACACATGCTTTTCGTGGCATCATAGCCGTCAAGCCGGATGGAACTGATATCGCGCCATGTAAATCCATGTTGCTGGCGCAGAAGCCGCAGGCCATCAAGTGCGGGGAAGATATGACCGCAACATCCATGGTTCTTGATTGTCATGTGCTCAATCGGGGTCCACTCACCCAGCCCCTGCAAGGCGGAGACCCAATCTCCGGTCGACGCGCTTGTCGCGGCGGCATAACCGGTCTTGCCATGCAATGCGTCTGGAGAGCCTGTCATGCCGCTGGAGGCGGCAAAGGCGGCCAGCATACCGGCATCGGCTGCATGGCCCGCATGCAAAGCTTTCGCCATGCCCCCATTTTTCAGGTTCTGCTGGTGGCCACCGGCAAAGCTGCTGGCAATGGAAATGGCATGCGCAATCTTGTCCGCATTACATCCCAGCAGCATGGCGCAGGCTGTGGCAGCGCCCATGGTGCCGATGGTGGCGGTAGTGTGCCAGAACGCATAATGGCTTGGCTGGACCGCCAACGAAATTCGGCAACCGACTTCATATCCACCAATGATTGCGCGATGAAGATCGGCCAAAGGCCGGTTCAGATGTTGTGCAAGAGCAAGCGCTGCGGCAATCGTTGAGCTGCCGGGATGGTAACCGCCATCGCGGAAAATATCATCGAACTCGACAATATGGCTTGCCGTCGCATTCAACAGCGCCGCCGCTCGGGGAGAGCGCATCGCATCATCTGCATAGCAAATCGATCGGCCGGGCGTATCCTCCAACTGAACAGCACGCAGAAGCGCAAGCGAGGCCTCCTCCCGGCTTCCCGGAAGCGTCGTTGCAAACCAGTCGAGAATTGCACGTCGTGCAGCAGCCTCCAGTTCCGGTGACAGCTGAGCGGACCGCCAGCGATCCGCTGCGCCTGCGAGCACCAACAAAGGATTTTCCATGAAACATCTCTCAAAAGATTGAGGAACTATCGCACTCGCGCCTTCGAGGATGTCCATGGCTGACGCGAAAGCATGGCGATGTGGCCGACCGAGTTAGCGCTTACGCAACCGTCCGCGCATTGATGCCGTCAGCATGTGCCATGTGCATCGGTCCGCCCTTGTGGCGCGGAAAACCGTAACCGTTGACCATCACGACATCGATATCATCTGCGTTCTCGGCAATGCCTTCAGTCAGCACGGCCATCCCCTCTTTCTGGATAGTAAGAAGGATGCGGCTCATAATGTCTGCTTCGGTAAAAGAGCGGCGGGTGATGCCGGCGCGCTTGCTTTCATCCAGAATGATATCCCTTGTTTCATCATCAAGAACAGGCTTGCTGGAGCTGTAATCATACCAACCCTTGCCAGTCTTTCGGCCCAATCTGCCTGCTTCACAAAGCCTGTCGGCGATATGGGCAACGCGCGCACCGCTTGGTCTTGATAACGCCTTGGCCTTGCGCTGCGCCCAGGCAATGTCGAGACCGCTCATGTCCTGCACCTCGAAGATACCCATTGCGAAACCGAAATTGCGCATGGCAGCATCGATCTCGTTCGGCAGGGCGCCCTCCTCCAGCATGAATTCGCAGTCACGGCGATAGGCTGCCATGATCCGGTTGCCGATAAAGCCATCGCACACGCCGGAAACGATCGGGATTTTCCGCAATCGCTTTGCCAACTCATAAGCCGTTGCCAGCGCAACGGAGCCGGTTTGCGCTCCCCGCACGATTTCCAACAGCTTCATGATGTGGGCAGGCGAGAAGAAATGCAGACCCAATATCCTCTCCGGATGGTCCGTAGATGCCGCCAGCAGGTTCACGTCCAGATAGGAGGTGTTGGTGGCCAGCACAGCCGTATTCGGCATGATGGCATCGAGTTTCGAAAAGACTGCCTTTTTGACGGCCATATCTTCAAACACCGCCTCGATAACGAGTGGGCAGCCTTTCAGAGCCTCATACTCCACGACTGCGAAAAAGCGCTGCATGGCCTCCTCGGCTTTCTCGGCGGAAATCACCTTTCGCTCTGCACTTTGGGAAAGCGTCGTCTGGACCCGGTCTCGCGCTTTGTCCGCGGCTTCTGCCGTCTGCTCAACAAGAGTGACGGTTGAGCCGGAGAGCAGCAATGCAGTGGCAATCCCTGCCCCCATGGTTCCGCCACCGATGACACCGACATGCGATAGATTGACAGAGGCGGCATTCAGGTTCTTGAGGCTCTGCCCAGCACTCCGTTCCGCAAAGAAGATATGCTTCAAAGCTCTGGATTCGTCCGACAGTGACAACCGCAGGAAACGTTGTCTCTCCTTGACGAGCGCCTGTTCGGGATCAAACATTGCCGCATCTTTGAGGGCACCAAATGCTTCGAGCGCAGCTAGAGCGCCCCGCGCCTTGGACGTGACTGACCGCCGGGCAGCGTCCCAATCCATATTGCCTGCATCTTTGACGTCGCGCTCAAGTAAAGGCGGCACAGGGTTTTCCAAGAGTTTGCGCGCGAAGCGCTTTGCGTCCGCCAAGAGATCGACATCTGCAATCCGGTCAATCAGACCCGAGGCCAGACCCTCCTGCGCTGAGATCGGTTTGCCAGTGGTGACAAGATTGATCGCCTTTTCCAATGGGATCAACCGGGGAAGCCTGACAGTGCCACCCGAACCCGGAATAACTCCGAGAGTGACTTCAGGCAGGCCCAGTTTCGTTCCCTTCGCCGCAACGCGTCCATGGCATGCCATGGCAAGCTCCAGTCCGCCGCCAAGCGCGGTACCATGCAAGGCCGCAACCCATGTCTTGGCGGATTGATCAATCTTCTGAAGCACGTCCGGCAAATACGGCTTTTGCGGATTTCCAAGTTCATGAATGTCTGCACCGGCGACGAAGGTTCTGCCTGCACACGAAAGCACCACCGCGTCGACAGTCTCGTCTGCTTCGATTGCCTCTACTGCGGCAAGAAGTTCCTGACGAAGCTGCTGGTTCAGGGCGTTCACCGGCGGGTTATCAATCGTGACAACCGCAATACGATCTTCAATTTTGAAATCTACCAACGCCAATGTCAGCCTCCTGGTATCGGCCTCTCCCACTGCGTTCCAGCGGCCGAGAGGAATAAAAAATGCGGTCGTGAGTGCCGAGACTTCGCTTCCCGCCACTCACAATTGTCTGTTTCAGTTCACGGGATCATTTCTTCAGTTCGGCAACAGCCTGCTGCACATAGCTGGCATCGAAGTAGGTCTCGGGCGCTCCTGCGATCTTTGTTCCCTGCAGGTCACCCAGGAATGTCATGACACGACTGACGGTTTCGGCAGTGATGACAGGCGTTTCAGGATAGGTACCGGCATTCGATTTCCATGCGGCTTCGAACACTGGATCGGAGGTCGATTCAAAGCGCTTGCGAATAGCTGCCTTGGCTTTTTCGGGATTATCCTGAATGAGAGCATCAGCCTTGGCGATGGCGCGAAGGAACTTGACGGCTGTCGCGCGATTATCGGCAAGCCAGCTATCCTGGGCAGAGATTGCAATCGAAGGATATCCGGAAAGCGGTTCATACTGCCCCGATGACATATCGATCAGCATCTTTCCCTTGTGATCCAGCACCGCGATATCCGATGTGGGCGAAGACAGAGCAAACCCGTCGATACGGTCACGATCAAAGGACGCCAGCATGGCGCCGCTGTCGTTCATGTAAAGAAGGCTCATATCGCTTTCAGGAGAAAGCTTGGCGGCTCCTGCCAGGTGGCGCACCAGAAAGTCTGCACTGCCGCCGGCACCGGCTGCGGCGATTTTCAGGCCCTTCAAGGCTGCAAGACGCTTTTCCATCGGCATATCCGGTGTGAGGCCAATGCGCTTTGCGGTCTCTTCCGTGACCACGATGTTGGATGCGTATTGGTCGATCATCGCGCCGATCAGTTTGACCGGCGCGCCTTTTTCAGTCGCGTTGATGGCGTTCTGCACGGAGCAGGAGCAAATCTCGACGCTGCCGCCAACGAGACCAGACATGGCTGCGCCGCCGCCCTTGAACTTGACCAGTTCAACATCAAGGCCCTCCTCCTTGAACAGGCCTCCATCATAGGCGACGAACAGGGGAAGGTGGACGAAGCCATCGGTGCCCAAACCGACCTTGAGTGTCTCAGCTGCGTGTGCATGGCCGCCGATGAGGCCAACTGCCATCGTGATGGCAGCGATAAGTGAACGAGTTTTCATAATTTCCTCCCAGATTTTATAAGATTATTTGCCGTCTATGATGACTGAACTCAGATCGTCAGTTCACGATCATTCGCCACGGTTTTCCAAGGCATCAGTTTCTTCTCCGCGAACTTCACAGCGGTTTGCAGGCACAAGGCAAGGAAGACGATCGCGATCAGAGCTGCGAATACGCCACCGGTATCGAGCTGGCCTGCGGCATCCTGCAACAGGTAACCAAGGCCACGGTTGGACGCCATGATCTCACCGACAATCGCGCCGATCAAAGCATAGGGAACCGAAAGCTTGAGGCCGGTGAAGACCCATTGGATTGCTGATGGCATGATGACCTTCGCAACCAGATGGCGTTCTTTCGCACCCATCAGGCGAAGAATTTCGATCAGTTCGCCACTGACGCTTCTGACACCGCTATAGGTATTGAGAAACACAAGAAAGAAGACGATGGCGGCTGTCAGCATGATCTTCATTTCGATGCCGATCCCGAACCACATGATAAAGAGCGGGGCTAGAGCGACTTTCGGCAGGCTGTAAAGCGAGACCAGAATAGGATCCAACAGCTTTGCGAGTGTCTCATTTCGCCCGAGGATCAAGCCGACCGTGATGCCTGCTGCCGCGCCGAGCGCAAATCCGCCGAGCGTTTCCACCAAAGTGATCCAACCGTGGTCGAACAGTCGGCCTGTCTTCAAGAGAATCCAGAAACGTTCTCCAACTTCAACTGGATTGCTGACGAAGAATGGATCGGCAAATCTGCCGGAGGCGAACTGCCAAAAGCCAAGAAGCCCCAATATCAGCGCTACACGTCCAAAGAATATTTTCATTATTTCCTCCCGGAATCAGTTATCGCACCTGCACTTCCCGAGGTCAGTGCGCAGCATTCATTGAAGGTGCAAGAATGTCCCAGAGATCGGAGCACAGTTGCTGGTAGGTTGGATCCTTGCGCAGCGCGAGGATTGAGCGCTCTCTTGGAAGCTGAACCTCGATATTCTGAACGATGGTGCCAGGTCGGCCCGAAAACACCAGGCATCGGTCTCCCAGCGCCACGGCCTCGTCGATATCATGGGTGACGAAAAGCACTGTTTTCTTCAGGCGACGTGACAACTGAAACAATTCTGTCTGCATCTTGATCCGGAGCTGCGCATCGAGAGCGGCAAAGGGCTCATCAAGCAGCAGCGTTTCAGGGTCGTATGCCAACAGTCGTGCCAAGGCTGCGCGCTTGCGCATGCCGCCGGAAAGCTGCGTGGGGTAAGAGTTCAAAAACTGCGTCAACCCGACAAGCTCGGCCAGCTCTTCAACGCGCGCGTTCCGGTCGGCTTTCGACATTCCACGGATTTCGAGCGGCACAGCGATGTTGCCCGCAACAGTGCGCCAGGGAAGAAGGTGGTCGCTCTGTGTCATATAACCGGTGCGACCATTCACATCAGTAATGGGCACATTGCGATAGGTTACAGTTCCAACGGTCGGTGCAAGCAGACCAGCCGTGAGGTTCAGCATAGTAGACTTTCCGCAGCCGGAAGGACCAACAATCGTGACGATTTCCCCTTCACGGATATCGACATTGATGTCTCTGGTCGCCTGTATCTCCGCAGCACCGGCCTTAAATGTCTTGCCGACATCTTTAAACGAGATGACGACCTCGGCCTGCGTCTGGACAGGAGCCAGGGACACTTTTTTTGTGATTTTTTCGGTAGACGACATAAATCCTCCCATGCATGCGTTGGAGCTCATCGTACCGTTGAACGTCAGCTTAGATGGCTCAGGATTGGCTAGATACGCGGAAGGGTCGATGGACAACCGCAATCATTCGACTGCTTGATTTGGTTATCACGACCAGAGCCTCCCAACTCATCGCGCGCAATCCCTATGCTGTGAGGGTGAACTTTCCGCCATGAAGCCGCAATAAACTTTCATGGGCTGCATGCCCAACCTTTAGTTGGGCAAGACGATCTTGGCGTAAACGGAGATACCGAGCCCGAGGGACTACGGATATAGGACGACAGTCACGACATCGAAAGAAGAAGATCCATAACGAGGTCGGGGCGATCCACCATGGGATCATGGCCGCAGTCTGGCAATATCGCCGTTCGCCAAGAGGGATCTGCCTCGCAACGCGCCAGCGCTTCATCAAAATAGGGCTGAGGAAACAACGGCGTGCGCACATAGAGTTTCGATGGAACACGCTCTCGCGCACCCGTCAGCTGGAGGCGTTCGAGCGAAACGCCGATGGGTTGCGGGGTGATCTTGGAATCGACCCATGCTGCTTTGACCGGATCCTGTATGCGCAGGGCAGCGGATGTGGGGCCGGCTCTGGAGGCTTCATTTCGTTCAAGCGCCTGCGAAAACGCCTCTTTCTGTTTTTCGTTGAGGAAATCGAGACCCCGATTTTGATCTTCCGGCAGAAAGGCATCGAGATAGACGATGGCGTTGACGCGACCTTCCAGTTTCTCAACAGCGCCGCTGATAACCCATCCGGCGTAGGAATGACCAACCAGGATAACGTCTTGAAGCTCCTCCCACAAAAAGAGATTAGCGACGTCATCAATGTGCGTGGAAAGCGTTATGTCCGAACTCATAAGGTGAGACCGTTCTCCGACGCCTGTCAAAGTGGGCGTAAAGACCCTGTGACCGGCGGCAAGCAGACCTTCACGCAGCTCGCGCCAAACCCACCCTCCATGACCCGCACCAGCGACCAGAACGAATGTTTTCGAGGCTTGAGATGACATCAGCATAATCCTTCAATGGAGGTAGGTGTTTTCGTGCAGAACCTAAGCAAATTGCTTGCTCACGCCGTCTGGCAATGGAAGATCGAAAGCGGTCACGGTCATGGCAATCATAGTGTAGTAGCCAATGATGCCGATGAGATCGACCATCCCATCCTTACCGATAAGGCCGAGGGCTGAATGATAGGTTTGCTCAGACAAGACGCGATCTTTCACCAGTTCGGTCACGACCCGGTAAACTGCCAGGGCTGCTTCGTCCTTGAAGTCCGGCTCCTCATCACGCCTCAGTGCCTCAATCACGGAGACGTCGACGCCATGGTCAACCGCATCTTTCTGATGGGAATACCAGGGAAGCTCTGCCCGCCAGATGCTGGCCAGTGCCAAAACGGCGATTTCAGAAAGCATCGGCGGAAGGGACGAGCCATAACGGCAATATTCGCCCAGCGCTTGCGCATGCCGGGCCAGTTGTGGCCTGTGCAGCCACAGCGCCAGCGGGCCTCTTACCCTGCCGCGCGGCCCCTGCAAAATCTCGTCGTGGACGGTCTGTTGCTCTTCGCTATACTCATCTGGGCGAGGTGGATTCAGTCGCATATCATGGCCTCCAGAGATAAAAACGAGTTGCAGATATCTGTTGCCGATAGAGTTTCGGTCTGCCCGCAGCTAGGCGGCTAAGCTTTCAGAAAAGCAATATCTGTCAACAACTTGTCACCGTGCAATATGTTTTCTTTCAACGCTGTCTGCGCCTCGTCGCCAAGAGACGCAGTCAACTCCATGAATTTATCGGAGAGTTCACCATCGGACAGCGGATTCTCCGGATCTCCCTTACGGGTTTCCTGATAGTGCTCTAGTAACCGACCATCTTGCAGTTCCACCCGGATTTTTGCCTGGCGCAGACGTGGGTAACGTGCTGCAATCTCATCGTCAGTGGTCACCGTAATGCGGTTCATGAACTGCCTGATAGCCGGATCGCCAAGCGTTTTTTCCGTGAAGGCAGCCAATCGTACATTGCCGGTGACGAGGAGTGCAGAGACGCAATATTGCAAGCTGAACCGAGCATCGCGCGCGCTTTCCACCTGCATTCGATCACAGATCGATTTCGTCGCTGCGTAACCCAAGACATGGATGTGCTTGATATCATCAAGGGAGAATCCATACGTCTCCTTCAGGATCGACAATCCGTCGAGTGTTGGAAAGATATGGCCGCAGCAGCCGTGGTTCTTGAAGGTCATCCTCGTGATTGGCGTCCACTCTCCAAGCCCTTCAAGCGCGGCTTCCCAATTGCCTATGTCATCACTGGTGGCAGCGGCATAGCCGTGAGGAGCATGCAGGCTGTTGAGTGACCCTGTGATTCCAGCGGCGGAAGAAAGGCCCGCGAGAACACCGGCATCCGCAGCGTGACCGCTATGCAATGGCTTGGTCAGCCCTTCACCCTGCAGGTTTTCCTGATGCCCGCCAGCAAAGCTGGTGGAGATCGCGATAGCGTGCGCGATGGTTTCTGCTGACCCACCTTTCAACATAGCCGTGGCCACGGCAGCACCGATTGTGCCGACTGTACCCGTGATATGCCAGTTGCGATAATGGCTCGGTTGCAGTGCCAGCGCGATGCGGCACCCGACTTCGAAGCCGCCAATAACCGCTCTCAGGAACTGCTCATAGGTAGCGCCGACGTCCTGCGCGACGGCCAGCGCCGCTGAAATGGTCGGGCTGCCGGGATGATAACCGCCATCACGGTAGATATCATCGAATTCAACCGTGTGGCTTGCCGTGCCATTGAGAAGGGCGGCATGTCGTGCCGAACCTGCAAGCCCGTCAACATAACATATCGCATTGCCTTGACCCCGTTGGGAAACGAGAGCTTTGGCCAACAGCGGTGCGGGACCTTCACGGCAGCCAGGAATAAGTGCTGCGAACCAGTCAAGCACAGCACGTCTTGCGTGGTGTTCAACATCACCATCAAGCGGCTTTTCATTCCATGCAGCCGCAGCCTCTGCCAAGACTATCAAGGGGTTGATCGTCATTATCTTGTCTCCACACCCTGCTTCCTGCCTAGCCTCTTTTGAGAAGAAGACCACCGTCGACGGGCAGAAGAACACCTGTGACATAATTCGCTTCATCGGAGGCGAGATAAACGGCAGCATGCGCTACGTCCCATGCGCTCCCCATGTAGCCGATAGGGACAAGACCGTCTCTCTCTGCCCTGATCTCATCATGCGTTCGTCCGGTCTCTCTCACCCGCCGCTCGATGGCCATGGGCGTATCGATCAGTCCCGGAACGATGACATTTGCCCGCACGCCAAAACCTGCATTCTCTGCAGCGAGATGCTGGGTGAACGTATTGATGGCGCCCTTGGAGGTCTTATAGGCAACCGTCGGGCGCTTCGAAAGCGAAGATGTCGATGAAATATTAATGATCGACCCGGCCTTTTGCGCGCGCATGATGGGAAGCGCATGTTTGCAGGTCATGAACATGCTCTTGAGATTGACCGTCATGATCCGGTCCCAGTCTTCAACGGCAAGATCCGGTGTCGCGCGATCCCCGGTCGATGTTCCAATATTGTTATGCAGAATGTCAATGCGACCATAGCGCTCGACTGCGACCTCGATCAGCCGCTTACACGCCTCCTCGTCGGTGACATCGGCTTCGAAAACGGTGGAGCGGTCATCCATGGTAAGCGATTGCCGTGTCTCTTCAGCCCACTCAGCGTTTCGATCGACAAGCAGACATGTCGCGCCTTCCTGCGAAAATCGGATCGCAGTTGCCCGCCCATTCCCCATGCTGGAACCGGGCTGCTGCCCCGCCCCGACAATCACCGCAATCTTACCGCTCAATCTCCCGCCCAAAACTTCCTCCTCCATGCTAGTCTTCCTCAAGGGAAGGGTATCAGGGGGCACCCATGTGTTTGCCTGATGTTTAGTCAGGCCGGTGCAGCGTTACCTTTGCAATCGCGGCCGGCCCGCATGGTCATCCATGTTACGCGCCGAGAAAAACTCTGGCACCTCGCCGACCTGTTCCAACAGCCAGTCGATAAAGCGCTTGGTCTTCACGTTAACGGAGACACTTGTGGGCCAGACAACGTAAAACGCGGATCCGGTGGGAACAGGCCTGTTCAGCGGACGAACCAGACGCTTTTCCGCAATCGCCTCATCGATGATGCCGATCTGCCCCAGCGCCATCCCGAACCCCTTTTCCGCTGCCGAAAACGTCAGGAGAGAACTATCGAACTCCATGCGTTGATGATGTGCCAAATCGACATTGAGCGCTTCGGCCCATTGATCCCAGGCCCTTCGGCGATAACGTGAGTGGATCAGGTTGCAATGGGCGATGTCGTCGGGCTGCGCGAGCGGGCCGACGGTCTCAAGATAGCGCTCGCTGCAGACGACATCGATTTCCTCATCGAACAGCTTACGGCATCGTGAATCACGCCAGTTTCCGGAGCCGAGCTGGACAGCAACGTCGAGATGGGTGCCGCGGAAATCGAGCGGCTCCACACGCGTATCGAAGCGGATGCGAATGTCTGGGAATTTCGCCGTGAAATCCACCAGCCGGGACATCAGCCAGTAGTTTGCGAATGTCGGGTAAATTCGCAGATTTATGGTGCTGTCCGTTTCCTGATTGATGATGCGCTGGGTGGCCATTTCGATTTCATCGAAAAGACCCGATATTTCCTGACCAAAGGCACGTCCCACTTCGGTCAGCTTGGCAGATCGCGTTCCCCGTTCAAACAGGCTGACGTTCAGATAATTCTCCAATATCGAAATCTGCCGGCTGACTGCGACCTGACTGACGCCAAGCTCTCGTGCCGCGGCGGTAAATGTCTTGTGTCGGCAAGCGACTGCGAAAGCGCGCAGCGGGTTGAGCGGTAAGTTAAGTCGCCTCAAATGCATAATGTCAGGTTTCCCTAGAGCAACGATTGGGCAGTGGAACTTTGCACGGCACCCTGTCATTTGTGAGCAACAGGCGGACGGCAGGCTTGTTTTGGAAGGTCCGTTGCCTCAACCAAGGCGTCATGCGTCTCAATTCTCTCATGCGGAAGGAAACTCTCCGATGACACAGCTTCGCCGGGTTCCAGTGGATCGGCCGGCCAAGATCGCCATTCTGGACGACTATATGGGTGTCGCCCACCAACTCGCGGATTGGAGGACGCTGCAACAAAGGGCGGACATCAGGTTCCTGACGCGACCATTGACGGACCCGGCCACGGAGCTTGCCGAGTATGACGCGATTTGTCTCTTGCGAGAACGAACCGCAATCCCATCCGATTTGCTTCATTCTTTGCCCAATCTTCGTGCAATCATCGCAACCGGCCGACACAACCGTACCCTGGCCTACGACGCTGCTGAAAAGCTCGGCATCAGCGTGATGTCCACGACGGGCAGCGGCAACGGGCAATACGCGACCGTCGAGCTGGCATGGGGCCTCATCATTTCTCTCATGCGCCATATTCCGCAGGAATCTGCGGCGATGAAGTGCGGAGAGTGGCAGAGCAGGCTTGGCAGCAGCCTCTACGGCAAGACGATCGGTATCATCGGGCTTGGACGGCTGGGAAGCCGCATGGCCCATGTCGCAAAGGCATTCGGCATGACTGCTCTGGCCTGGAGCCCCAACCTGACTGCCGAGCGCGCCGAGGCCGGAGACGCTGTCTTTTCCTCCCGCGACGATCTTTTGCAGCAGTCTGACGTGGTCAGTCTTCATCTCGTGCTTGGCGAAAGCACACGCGGCATTATCGATGCGGACGCCATCTCGAAAATGAAACCGGAAGCGATCCTCATCAACACGGCGCGCGGACCGCTCATCGATCAACAAGCGCTGATCGCCGCGTTGAAAGAGCGGCGTCTGCGGGCAGCTGGTATCGATGTTTTCGATCATGAACCCCTGCCTGCCATTCATGCGTTACGGGAAATCGACAATGTCTTGCTGACGCCACATCTCGGCTATTCGGTCCGTGAGACATTCGAAAGCTTCTACAAGGAAACTGTCGAGCATCTGGAAAACTGGCTCGACGGCACGTCTGTCACCTAGGCTCTGCGCCAAAGGACAGGCGCTAAATGCCCGTAAACGCCCGGAACGCCAGGCGCTTACGGCTTATTTTACGTCACTGCGCGACGATGCTGCGCTCCTGCGCCAACTTCACCCAGAGGTCCATTTCCTTTTCGATCTGCGCTTTGAATTCCGTTGCCGACCCGGAGCCGGGCTGAACGAAATTGTCTGCTAGGACTTGTTTGAAACTGTCCTTCTCCAGTGCCTTGTGCATATCGGCGTTGATCTTCTCAACGAGTTTGGGATCCATGTTGCCGGGGCCAAACAGACCATTCCAGCCGTCGATCTCAATGCCCGTGACGCCGTTTTCGCCGCTGGACTGCACATCTGGCAATGCGTCGTAGCGGTCTGGCCCAAGGATAACGAGTGGCTTCACCTGCCCGTTGTTTACATATGGCATCACGCTTGCGGTGTTGCTGATATAGACATCGGCATGACCGCCCATCAGGTTGACCTGCGCTTCACCGCCGCCAGCAAAATGAACCACATCACCCGGAATATTGCCCTGCTGCATCAACAGTTCAGCAGCAAAGTGGCTCGAACTTCCCACACCCGCTGTGGAGAAGAACATGGGGCGCTCTTTCGCTTCCTTCAGGAAGTCGGCAAAGTTGTTGGACTTCACATTTGCGCCTGCCACGGCCATATAGGGGCTGGTCGCGACCATGCCGATTGGCGTGATGTCGGTTCTGGGGTTGAACGGCAAGGATTTCTGGACAGCCGGAGCAGCGGCATGTGCAGCCGTGTTCACAAGCAATGTGTATCCGTCCGGCTTTGATTTCGAAAGAAAGGCCGTGCCGATCATCGATCCGGCACCCGGGCGGTTTTCAACGATCACGGGCTGACCCCAAATCTGGTTCAACTCGTGTGCCAACTGGCGGGCGATGAGATCGGTCGAGCCGCCTCCGCCATAGGGGATGATGATCGTAACGGTCTTGTTTGGAAAGTCCTCAGCCACGGCTGTACCAGCAGCAGCGACGAGACCCAGCAATGCGAGCTTTATAAATTTAAATTTCATTCGTTTTTCCTCCCTTTTCATTTGATGATGGCAGGGCCGATTGAACCGCCCTGCCGATTTTTCACTCCCGCCCCTCCGTGGCGAGAGTTTCGAAACGAAGCTTTTCCCTCTTTCGTTGACGAAGCGCCGCAATCACGTTCCAGATCAGAATGGCTGCGGTGATTGCGAGGATGATGCCTGTAATAGGGCGCTCGACGAGGTGCGTGATGTCACCTCTTGCCAGAACCATGGCGCGGCGGAAGTGCTGCTCGATCAAAGGACCAAGAACGAAGCCAAGCAAAAGCGGCGCGGCGGGGAAACCGAATATGCGCATGACATATCCAAGGAAACCAAAGCCGCAAACGACCATCACATCAAAGGCACTATATTGAACGCTGTAAGCGCCGATGCAGACGAACATCACAATTGCCGGGTACAGCATCTTGTAGGGCACAGAAAGCAGTCGAACCCAAAGACCGATCAAGGGCAGATTGAGGATCACGAGGAGCACATTGCCGATCCAGAAGCTCATAACGAGACCCCAGAAGAGGCTTGGCTGCTCGCTGATGAGCTTCGGGCCGGGATGGATGCCATGCACCATCAGCGCGCCGATCATCAGCGCCATGGTGGCGCTACCGGGAATGCCAAGCGAAAGGGTCGGGATAAAGCCCGTCTGGTCCGCGGCATTATTTGCGGTTTCGGGAGCGATAACACCCTCGATTGCACCCTTACCAAAACGCTCCGGCGTTTTCGAGATGCGCTTTTCCACGGCATAAGCCACGAAGGACGCAACGGACGGGCCGGTGCCAGGCAAAGCCCCGAAGAACGATCCGATTGTCGAACTGCGGAACATTGGACCCCAAGACTGCCGGATATCGTCACGCGTCGGCATCATCGAGCGCATGTTGAAGGCTTTTGGATTGAGGCTCGACGTATCCGTTTTGCGAACGGAAATCATGATTTCCGTAATGCCGAACAACCCCATGGCGAGCGCACTGATGCTGAGACCATCCAGCACATCAAGAGAGCCGAACGTAAAGCGTTCCGAGCCGCTCTGCGGATCCATGCCCACAGTCGCAAGCAGGATGCCCAGCACGACCATGGCAAGCCCTTTGACAACCGAGCCGTCTGAAATGGCCGATGCCGAGACAAGACCAAGAACCATCATCGCGAAATATTCTGCCGAGCCGAACGAAAGAGCCCATCCGGCAATAAGGGGCGAGAAGACGCTGAGCACGATGATCCCGTAAATCCCACCATAGAACGAGCCGATTGCCGTCATCGCCAGCGCAACACCGGCTCTTCCCTGCTTGGCCATCGGGTAGCCATCGAGGCAGGTCACGGCACTGGACGTGCCGCCCGGAATGTTCAACAGAATGGATGCCGTGCTGCCGCCATAGGCCGTGCCATAATAAATGCCCGCAAGCATGATCAGCGCGGTCGTCGGCTCCAGATGAAATGTCAGCGGAAACAACATGGAGATCGCTGCAAGGGCACCGATGCCGGGCAATACACCCACGAGCGTTCCCAGGAACACGCCGATAAAGCAATACAGCAAATTGACAGGCGTCAACGCGGTCTCAAGACCGAGTGCAAGATTTGAAAGCAGATCCATCACAGCGACCAATCAATCAGAGGAATGGGAAGCTGGAGACCAACAATGAAAATCAGCCAGGCCATGACACACAGCACGACGGCCAGCGTCAGGCTAAATAGCGGGCGAAATTTCTCTTCGGCAAAAGTGGCAACGATTGCGCTGCCAGCGACAGCAGGAATGAGGCCGAAAGGCTTGATCAAAGCGCCGAAGACGAGAACGCTGCCGAGCACGATAATGGGCACGATCCAGCGAATTTCAGTCGGTTCTGCAATGCGGAAAAAAGCACCGATTGCGATGACCGCTCCGAAGACCGCCAGCAGACCTCCCAGGGCGACAGGTATCATGCCCGGCCCCATTCTGGTCACCGTCCCTGTCGAATAATGCAATGCAGCATAGGCAGCAAACGCCACCCCAAGCGCCAGCAAGAATAGTCCTCCGGCGAATTCTCGCCTATCCATATTCATCACGTGACGCTCCTCCTCTTCGCTACGTAACCCTCCACGGTCTTGCATTGATGAGGAATGCGCCGCCGACATTCAACTTGCAAAAAGGGCATGTCTGCATAACCAAATGTCAGTCTAACTTTTTCGTCCCGCGTGATCTTCTGGAAGAGTGAGTGGATAGGAGGCTGCTGTTTTGATCAAAGACCTGATGGATGCAGGATGGATTCACGATCCATCCGAGGGATTTATTGCTTATCTGGGAGGCGTGTGGATCCGGGATACAAATGGTAAAAAGGAGTTCGGGTTTATCGCGGAAGAACGCCATGCCAACCGCAACGGCGTTGTTCATGGCGGCATGTTGATGACCTTCATGGACCGCGCCTTCGGAATGACGTCACGCCTCACATCAGGTGCCATTCGGGCTGCAACGATCAGCCTCAGCCACCAGTTCATGACACCGATGGAGATCGGCCAGTTCGCCACTGTGACCCCTCGAATATCCAGAGCAAGTGGCCGCACATCCTTCGTTGACGGAACCCTTTTCCATGGCGAAACTCCCATCATGCACGCGCATGGCGTATGGCGGATCTCCTCTCGACCAGAGAGCTGAAACCTTCAGAATTTCAACAGGCTAGGCACGTTTAAAGAACGCATGGCCGAAGGATATCTTGCCCTTCATCGCTGGTGGCCCAATAGAGTGGGCCACCCAGCCAGCGGGGAAATCCGAAGCCATTGACCATGACGACATCTACATCGCCTGGTGTTTCTGCAATGCCTTCCTCCAGAACGCGTTCAGTTTCACGCACCATAGCCGTGAGCGCCTCGCGCTGTATGTCGCCCTCGGTGAGCTTGGCTTCAGAAATTTCCAAATCCACCTCAGCAAAGCGCTCACCATTCACAGCCAATGGTCCACCGGCAAAGCCGAAAGCTATGAGCGCTTCATTGATTTTTAGCGCGGATACGCCTTCAGCCGCCATTGTATCGCAGGCATTGCGGTAAGCTGCATGAATGCGCTGACCGATGAAGCCGGGGGCATTCCCGGCGATAACTGCCTTGTAGCCGCACGCCCGTGCAAAAGCGACGCCCTGCGCCAGCGAAGACGCCGAGCTTGTCTCCGTCCTGATGACTTCAACAGCACCATCGCGGTCCCATGGATTGATGAAATGAAGGTCAACAGAGCTTTCGGGAGCAAGGGTGAGGGAAAATAACCGCGATCCGGTGCGTGAAAGCACTGATGTTCCGGCGGCGGTGCTTTCGTCTATCGCCGTAATCACGCTTTCGCACTTGGACAGACCGCCGATATCGCTCTCCACTGATAGGCGGCCCCTGGCAGCTTGAGCATTTGCGACAGACAGAGAACCTTCGTTGACTTTTTCACGAAGCCCGACGTCGATGGATGCTTTGAGAGACTCTCGATCCGTATCGAAAATCGTCACATGCCGTCCGGCAAGGAGACCTGCCAGCGCGATAGCACAGGCCGCCTCGCAAGCACCCATCATCGCAAGCCTCGACGGCATTCTGGCTTTGAATTCCGTAGGCACTCGCCCGGCAGCTCTCTCCGCGAAAAAGACATGGCGATATGCTCTCGCATCGAGAGACGTTCGAAACTTCTGGAAATCCTCTCTTTCGGCCATAAGACCTTCGTCAAAGGGAAGATTGCCGACAGCTTCGATATGGCGAATGGCGGACAGAATGTGAGGCCGTCGACGCCCGGTAGCCACAGCACGTTCCTCGGCGGCAAAGATGTCCGCCTCATGTTCCGGTGGCACAGGCTTTTCAACCAGCCGGCGTTTGTTATTGAGGGCTTTTGCTGCCGTGATCGCGGCGAGCCGCAGATCGCCTTTCACGATCTCATCGATCATCCCCAGTGCTGCGGCCTCAGACGCTTCGATCCGGCGCGATGAGGTTATCAGTTCGATAGCGCGAATTCGCCCGATCAGCCGCGTCAACCGCTGAATGCCCCCAGCACCGGGGATCATGCCGAGCCCGCATTCGGGCAGCCCGACCATCGTACCGGTGTGCGCGACGCGCATATCGCAGCCTAGTGCCAGCTCAAAGCCACCGCCCAAGGCTGCTCCGTGCAGGGCCGCTATCCACTGCTTGGCGCTGTGCTCGATGGCTTCTATGACGTTGGGCAATTGCGGCGGGTCCAGCGGAAGATCGAATTCCTTGAGGTCAGAACCTGAAATAAAGGTGTTCCCAGAGCCGATGAGAACGCCTGCTATGAGGGAAGGGTCAGCATCGACGCTTGCGATACAGTCCAGCAATCCCTGCCGGACCGCCGCAGAACCTGCGTTGACCGGCGGGTTGTCTATGACGACAATACCAATGTCTCCCTCACGTTCGAGACGAACCTTGATCATCAGGCAATCCTTTTTTGAAAGATGGACGCTGTGCAGCTTACGCGGCCATTATTTGCGCTGGTCGAAACGTCTTTCGAAGACATGTTCGGCTATTCTGTTCTTCATCATCTCGATGGAGCCGCCAGCTATCATCCAGCCTCGCGTTCGCTTGACGCAATATTCAACGAGGCTCTCGGTCGAATAACCGTAGCCGCCCATGACCTGCATCGCTTCATTGGAAACTTCCCAACCGGCCAGATTGCAGGCAAGCTTTGCCATCGCGGTATCCTGCGCGCTCGGAAGCTCACCATCCGGGATATTGGCAGCACGATACAAAAACATCTGTGCGGATTCCAGCTTCATTGCCATGTCTGCAAACTTCCACTGTATCCCCTGAAAATCGCAGAGCGGGCGGTCAAACTGCTTGCGGTCAAGCGCGTGCTGTTTGGCGGTCTCAAATGCATATCGACCAAGTGCCAGTGCGCGTGAAGCATTGCCAAGGCGCTCGATGTTGAACCCGGCGATCTGGCGTTTGAACCCGCCTCGCCCGAGCAATATGTTGGATTTCGGTATGCGGCAATTATCGAAATAGAGAGGGCACCACTCCTCACCACTCATGAATGAAGAGCGCTCTCCAACAACAAATCCGGGCGTTCCGCGCTCAATCAGCACGGATCCGATTCCATCGACACCCGGTCCAAACCGGACATAGATCAGGAAAAGCTTCGCATCCGGGCTGTGGGTGGAAAATACTTTCGAGCCATTGATGACGATATCGTCACCGTCTTCCCTGGCGGATGTCGTCAGTTCGGTCACTGCGGAACCTGCATCAGGCTCGCTCATTCCGAGCGATATCAGCATCCGGCCAGCGATGAGGTCCGAAAGCCAACGCTGCTTCTGCTCCGGCGTTGCATATTCCACGAATGTGCGGATAGGGCCGAAATTCCCCGCCTGTACAATATCGGCACTCTTCGGGCAGGCGCTTGCAACGGTTTGAATGGCGAGGACGGCATCCATGAGTGTTCCACCCACGCCCCCGTCTTCCGCACCAACAGTGATACCGAGAAGACCCATGCCAGACAGTTTCTCCGCCACATCCCAAGGGTATTGCCGGGAATGCGCGCGCGCCAGAGCACCCGGCGCGAGTTCGGCCTGCGCAAATCGCTTGATCGCATCGACAAGCCCGTTCTGTTCCTCTGTGAGCATCTATCCCAACCTTTTTCCAATCAATCTGGAAGGTTTTGGGATAGTTCTTCGAGCGCAACAACTTCCGTTACATAAGCCAAGCCAAACATCTGATTATGGCCGCTGGCGACAGAGATCAGCTGAAACCGAAGAAACTCCGGGGGTTTTCGACCAGAATTTGCGCAAGCGCCGTCTCGCCCGCAACATCTGCCAGCGTATCGACAAGATCACCATCATTGGGCATGGGGCCGGAAAGATTGACATGCGGCCAATCCGTTCCCCACAGAAGCCGTTCCGGCGCGTGCTGGACCAGCCGTCGCATATAGTCCAGCACGTCGTCAAATGGCGTTCCTTTTTTGGAAAGACGCTCCACCCCACTCAGTTTGAGCCAGAACCGCCCGGTGTCCAGCAGCTTGAACAGCGTGCGCTCCACCTCGGCAAAGTCAACGCTGTCGATGTCGGGGCGCGCCATGTGATCGATCACTACCCGGACAGGAAGATTGCGGATGACACTTTCCATCTCCATCAGGCCTTTGCCGGAGACGTGAACCGCCGCATGCCAACCGTAAGGTTGAACCATATCGGCAACTTTCACGACGCCCGCAATATCCGGCTTCTTCAAATGCGAGACAAAGCTGAAACGGACACCGCACACACCGGCCTCATCGAACTCGGCAAGCCTGTGGCCGTGAGTTTCCGGATCGATGACGGCGACACCTTTGTAGCGATCGGGATTTTCTCGCAACGCCGCCAGCATAGGTTCATGGTCATGGCCGTGGCCCTGGCTGTGAACGATGACGGCGCGCTCGATGCCAAGTTGGTCATGAAGACGACGCAGATTGGCTTCCGGCGCTTCATGCGGCGTGAAGGTTCGATCTGCCGGCAGCGGAAATCGGCTAAAAGGGCCATAGATATGGCAGTGGGAATCGCAGGAGTTGGCTGGCAGCGAAACGCGCGGCTCGCGAGCGTCGGAAACTGGCGGCAAGCCCTGCGGCTCAGGGGTGGGGCTGGTGATAGTCTGGTTCAAGAGATTTCTCCTTAATCGCAGCGGGCGACCATGCCACCATCTACGATCAGTTCGGTGCCTGTGACGAAGCGGGCCTCATCGGATGCCAGAAACAGCGCAGCATTGGCCGTATCTCTGCCATCACCCATGAAACCGAGCGGAATACGGGCGACGCGTGACTGCAGCAGCGCATCCACATCACCGCCTGCACGCTGTCCGGCGAGCCGTGCTTCCACCATGGGCGTGTGCATCTGGCCGGGAACGACTGTGTTCACGCGGATGTTTTTCTTCGCATATTCCACCGCTGTGACACGGGAAAACTGGATGATGGCGGCTTTGCTGGAAGCGTAGGCCACCTGTGGCGCGCCGGTATAGCGGATGCCAGATGTGGACGCCGTATTCACAATGGCACCGCCGCCGACCTTCTCCATTTCGGGAATGACATGCTTGCAGGTCAGAAACACGCTCTTCAGGTTGAAATCCAGTTGCTTGTGCCAATTCTCTTCCGAAAGAGCGACGGCACCGCCGGGCGAAGATCCGCCAACATTGTTGATGAGAATATCCACGCGACCGAAAACCTCGATACAGCGGCGGACCATGGCCTCCACTTCGTCGTCCTTCGTAACATCGCAGAGATGTGTTTCGATGCTGGCCCCGGTCTCCTTTGTCCGCTCGACAGTCTCAACCATCGTTTCCGCACGCAGGTCGACAGCGAAAATCTTTGCTCCTTCACGACCGAACCTTACCGATGCGGCGCGGCCATTGCCCCATCCGGGACCGACACAGCCTGCACCTGTGATAATCGCTACCTTGTCTTGAAGACGTCCTGCCATAATTCTTCTCCCATTTCGCATTGAGGTCGCCCATGACGACATGATGTGGTTGTCAGTGATCGAGCTCGAGCGGCTCACCATCCGGCGGCATGATTTCGAAGGCGTTCAGCGTCATTGAAACCAGCGTGTAGTAGCCAAGCAGACCCACCAACTCGACGACGCCCTGTTCGCCCAGCTGATCGACAGCGAGCCTGTGCGTTTCAGCGGAAACGATTTTCTTGTCGAGAAGCTCTGTCACGTAGAGGCGCAATGCCTCGGCCTTTTCATCGGCAATCGGCGCTGCACTGCGTGCCGCGATGGCGTCCACAACATCAAGTGATAGCCCAGCCTTCAATGCCTCGCGCTTGTGGATGTACCACTCGTAATGAGAGGTCCAGTGCCGGGCGAGCAGCAGGATTGCCAGCTCCGAAAGCATTGGCCCCAAAATTGTGTCATATCGCAAAAACTCACCGAGCTTTTGCGCCCGCTCGCCTAATTCCGGGCTGTGGATCCAGGCACGCAGAGGCGCTGGCATGCGGCCACGCTTGCCAGATGCGGCCTCTTCCGCGACACGTTTTTGCGCCTCGTTCATGTCGTCCAGGGATAGATCACGGATTCTCATTCAGTTTCCTCCATTTGATGTCTTGGCGATCGACGCTTGCGCGATGGACGGCGGACGCGATATTGAGCGGACCTTGGCTGCAAATCCGAGCCATGGCCTCGGATGGCGAGATGCTCGATTTCTCTGGAAAGTCACCGACAGATGGACATCAGGACACTTCGATATTTCGTGCAGGTGGCGAGGGCAGGCAGCTTCAACGCTGCTGCAGGGCTGTTGAACATTGCCCAACCCGCGCTGAGCCGGCAAATCAAGAAGCTTGAGGACGAACTTGGCGTCGGGCTTCTCCTGCGCCATGGAAAGGGTGTCGAAGTCACCGAAGCTGGCGCAAAGCTCCTGACGGAGGCCGAGGACCTTATCGATCACTTTGCCAGAACGATCACTTTGGTGAAGGCGGATGATAGAAGCTTTGCCGGAAACATTTCGCTCGGCGTTCCGCCAACATCCGGCATGCTGATTGTTCCAGAAATATATAAAATCTTTTCGCAGCGATGGCCGGACGCAACGCTTGGTATCCGCGAAGGCATAACCAGTTCTCTTGAGGAATGGTTGCTGGACCGCCGCATAGACATGGCCATCCTTCACAACCCTGTCCCCATGGCCGGCATCCAGCTCAAACCGCTGCTTCAGGAGCAGATGGTTCTTGCAACGGCGCCGAACCCCGACTTCGACAGTGATAGCGTGATCGGCTTCAACCAGCTTGCCCAATTGCCGCTGATCCTTCCCAGCCTTCCGCACAGCAACAGGAGGCTTCTGGAGCGATTGGCGCTCCAGAACAACACCCGCCTCACGGTCAAGCTGGAGGTCGACAGCATTCCCTTGATCAAGGCCCTTGTGAAAAATGGTGCCGGAGCGACAATCCAGACCTATGCTGGCGTCGCTGCCGAGGTCGAACGGGGAGAACTCTCCGTCCGCATTATCGACAGACCGCGCATCTTCTCCACGGTTGCCATCGCAACGGCGTCCGAGAACAAGACCCGCTGGTTGACAACCGAGCTGGAGCGGCTTGTCCGCGCGCATGTCACCCACCTCGTCTCGACTGGACAGTGGGCCAATGCGAAAATTCTCGAGAACAGATGACATGGCCAACTCTTATGCGTGCGAGTGTGTCGCCGCAGGCGCATGCACTGTTTCCGGCTCCTCTTCCACGTCAGTCTGCTGGAAGTCATACGCATCCCACTTGGACTGGTCGAAGGACTTTTCCCAGTTCGCGATGTAGATGGTGGCCACAGTGTTGCCAACGACATTGGTCAGCGCGGTGCAGGTTGCCATCAATCGATCGACGCCAAACAGAAGCCCGAGTCCACTCACCGGCAGGGTCTTCACGGTCTGAAGCGTTGCGGCAAGCTTGATGAATGCGCCGCCAGCAACTGTCGTGCCGCCCTTGGATGTCAGAAGCAGGATGGCAAGAACTGCCAGTTGTTGTCCAAGCGAGAACGGCGTGTCCGTGGCCTGCGCGATAAACGCAACGGCAATTGCCATATAGATCGACGTTCCATCGAGGTTGAAGCTGTAGCCGCTCGGCACGACAAAGCCGACGATAGAGCGATCACAACCGGCACGCTCGAGCTTGCGCATGATTCTTGGGAGGACCACTTCACTGGACGCCGTGCCGAGAACAAGCAGAAGTTCATCGCGGATCATGCGGATCGCCTTGAACAGCGATAGCTTGATCGAGGCCATGACGAGCCCAAGGACCACCACGACGAAGAAGAGCGAGGTTGCCCAGTACAGGATGACCAGTTTTGCCAGATAAAGGAGCGTCGCCGCGCCGAATGCACCAACGGCTGCTGCGATGGCACCGAACGCGCCGATGGGTGCGAGCCTCATGATAAAGCCGAGGATGCGGAAGAGAACATCCTGCGCCTCACCGATACCGCGGATAAGAGCCGAATTTTTTGTTGCGCCACCGATGCTGAGTGCCGCGCCCGTCAGGACGGAGATCAACAGAACCTGAAGAATTTCACCCTTGGCAAAGGCGTCAACCAGCGTCGATGGAATGATGCTCATGAAAAAACCAAGAGCGGTGAAATGCGATGCATTATCGGCAATCTTGGTAACATCCGCGCCAACAACGAGGTTGGTTGCGTGCAGGCCGACACCGGGCTCGAACACATTGACGGCAACGAAGCCTATCCCCATCGCAATGGTCGTCAGCACTTCAAAATATATAATTGACTTAAGCGCAAGACGACCAAGCTGCTTCATATCAGCAATGTGCGTGAAGCCATGCACGATGGTACAAAAAATGATGGGCGCAAGCATCATGCGCAGAAGGCCGATGAATGCGTCTCCCAAGGGCTTCATGGCAACGCCCGTCTGCGGCGCAATGATGCCCAGGGCAATACCTGCCAGAATCCCGATTATAACTTGAACATAAAGCTGTTTTAAATATCGCATGCTATGCCTCCTCCCGGCTTGTTAGCCATCCAGAAAACATACGGGCGCGAATATTCCCGTCCAATACTATCGGCTCATGCCAAGCCATGCCGTTTCGGCATGACACCCCATTCAACCCATCCAGCCAATATCCGAGAGTGTGTTAGCCATAAATGAGAGGCCTGCCTGAAGTTCCTCGCGGCTCACCGTTCCCCCGAGGCAAACTCTGACATGTTCATCCGGAGCGCCAAGGACGGTGAAGGCATCCGATGGCATCAATCCCACATGGCGCCCTGCCATACGACCCATCAACTCGGCTCGACTGGCACCCATTGGCAATTTCAGCCAGATGTTGAAGGCCTCAGGCTCTCCCAGAAACTCGTACCCTCTCAACGTCTCGGAGGCGATCTTCTGACGAACCGCACTTTCCGTGCGAACAAAGCGGCGGATGGCGTCCGCCGTACCGTCCTCAATCCATCGTGTTGCAAGGGCCATACAAATCGGAGAGGGCATGACCGCACTGGCTCGCAGCGCTTGCGCGAGCGCATAGGCAGCCTTGGCGCTTGGCGCGACCGTATAGGCAAGGCGCAGACCGGCACCGAGGCATTTGGCCAGCCCGCCGATGTGCCAGGTGAGATTGGGTGCCATGGTGGCGAATGGAGCTGGAGCCGACGCCGGAATGAAGCCGTAAGCATCGTCCTCGATCAGGGTCAGCCGATGGCGGATCAGCACTTCGGCGATCTCCATGCGACGCGCCTGCGGTATCGTTATTGTCGTGGGGTTCTGGACGGTGGGATTGAGGTAGAGTGCCTTGGGTTCATGGAGATGGATGGCGGCATCCAGTTTGTCGGGAAGAATTCCCGCACTGTCCATGGGTATGCCGACCAGCTGAAGTCCCATGCGCGCCGCAATGGCCCGCAGACCGGGATAGGTGATCGCCTCGCAAAGTATGACGTCACCCTGCCGCGTCATCGTCGACAATATGGCCGTCATCGTCGCATGTGCACCGGGCGTAATGGCGATGCGTTCAAGGCTTGGGACCATTCCTCTTTTGGAAAGCCAGGACGATGCTGCCGCCTTATCCTGATTGCCGCCAATCGTTGATTGATATCGAAGCAGCGATATCAGATTGGCCGATACCGTGCGGAGGCCGTCCTGCATCCGCGCAATGAGTTCACCATCCTGCGGTTCAGGCGGCATGTTCATCGACAGATCTTCATCCCGGGAACGGTGCGGGTTGGCCTCATGGCGGGAATGAGCCGGGGCGCAAGCGAATGTGCCACGCCCGACATGGCTTTCCACCAACCGTCTCGCATTCGCCTCAGCATAAGCGCGGGTGACGGTTGTAAAATCGATGCCCAGCCGCTCCGCCAGCTTGCGTTGGGGTGGAAGCCTCTCGCCCGGCGAAAATTCACCGCTTTTTATGGCGGCTTCAATGGCATCCACAATCTGCAGATATCGCGGCTTTCCATCCGGCTTTAATATTGGAGGCCAACTCGGCATAGGCTTTGGATTCTCACATCGGTTTCGAATTGTTTGATATTGTATGGATCAGTGAACGCGATTTCAAGCGAGATGTTTGCCACTTTTCAAATTTAAAAATCGCGCAATATTTCGCCATTTTGCGCCTATTTTCTCAGCAAACAGCATCAAATCTTTGCATTACCGCAGAATCAATCAGCCATTTCAGCTTTTATTGTATGGATATTACACTTGTTATTGATTCATACAATTTTCGTCGTACGCTTCAGCATCCAAACCGCAAACAAGGAGCGAGATAGATGCCTCAGGTAACGCAGGAAGCCCATAAGGACGGCGATTTCTTCGTGGATTACGAGTCCAAGGTTTTTGAAGATGTGAAGGCAGATCCGGGCGAAAAAGCGCTTGTTACCTTCCACACAGTCGCTTTCGAAGGCTCTATCGGCCTCGTCAATATCCTCAACGCGATCCGCCTTCAGCGTAAGGGTTATGAAACCTCTATTCTACTTTACGGCCCGGGCGTTACGCTTGGCATCCAGCGTGGCTTTCCCAAGCTTGGCGACGAAGCATTTCCCGGCCACCTGAATTTCAACAAGAACCTCGAACGCTTCATGAAGGAAGGCGGCAAGATCTACGCGTGTCGCTTTGCCCTTCAGGCGCTCTACGGTCACGGCGAGCCATCGCTGATCCCCGGGATCATCCCCATCCTCCCGCAGGACGTGCTTGACTGCGTGTTGATCCACAAGAAGGCCAACGCGCTGATCATTGATACTTGGACTGTGTAATCGACGCTTGCGCGGCGCGACTGTTTCGCGTCGCGCGCCAGCCTGATGATCGTAAAGGAGCCAGCCGTGTCCAGAATCGTTCGCGCCGCCGCCGTGCAGATATCGCCCGACCTCACATCGCGTGCAGGTACGATGGTGCGAGTGCTTAACGCCATCGGCGAGGCCGCTGACAAGGGCGCGCAATTCATCGTCTTTCCCGAGACATTCGTCCCCTGGTACCCTTACTTCAGTTTCGTGATGCCGCCGATGTTGCAGGGTGCCGAACACCTTCGTTTGTACGAAGAGGCGGTCACCGTTCCGTCAATGGAGACGATGGCGGTTGCGGATGCGGCACGCAAAAAGGGCGTTGTTGTTGTCCTCGGCGTCAATGAACGCGATCATGGCTCTCTCTACAACACCCAGCTGATCTTTGATGCAGACGGAAGCCTGAAACTCAAGCGCCGCAAGATCACGCCAACCTACCATGAACGCATGATCTGGGGCCAAGGCGATGGCTCTGGCCTGAAGGTTGTTGATACCGCCGTTGGCCGTGTGGGCGCACTGGCATGCTGGGAACATTATAACCCCCTCGCCCGATATGCACTGATGGCTCAGCATGAGGAAATTCACGCGGCTCACTTCCCCGGCTCACTGGTCGGCCCGATTTTCGGTGAGCAGATCGAGGTCACGATGCGCCACCATGCGCTCGAAGCCGGTTGTTTTGTCGTGAATGCAACGGCATGGCTGAGCGAGGATCAGATCGCTTCGATCAATCCTGATCCAAAACTACAAAAAGGCCTGCGAGACGGCTGCATGACCTGCATCATCACCCCGGAGGGGCGCCATGTCGTGCCGCCCCTTGTCGATGGGGAAGGCATACTGATTGCTGACCTCGACATGAAGCTGATTACAAAACGCAAGCGTATGATGGACAGCGTTGGACACTATGCGAGACCGGAGCTTCTGCACCTCGTCCACGACGCGCGGCCGGCGCAACCGCTTGAAATGTTCCAACCCGAGCTTGCCCCGCGCGATGCCAATGACACCCCCGTAAAGCAGGAGCGTGAAGATGCGTGATAATGCTGGCACAGCCATTCCCGAGCTGATCAACGACCTGCAGACAAAGGGCATGCGACTTGTCGATCCGCGCGCCGGACATGAGAGCCGCCGGGGTGGAGCTGGCCCTTCCGACCACAAGGCTGTGAGCTTCGGTGACACGACGGTCATGATCCCTGTTCACACCGCGCCTGCCTTCAACAGCCCCTATCTCGTGGAAGCGCCTGATCTGGAAGGGCGCTCGAGGGTCACCAAACACGGTGAGGAGGTCGCCAAGATCCGCTTCCCGAACCGGCCGAAATTCTACGATCTGACAACCGAAGACGGCATTCCCTATAACAAGATTGCGGTGCTTCATTCCCGCGACGTTCTTGCCACCACGGTGCTGCAAACCTGCATCCGCTATGAGAGCCGGAAAAAGACGTGTCAATTCTGTTCCATCGGGCAAAGCCTGGCGGCTGGAAGAACTATTGCCCACAAGACACCCCAGCAACTGGCTGAAGTTGCAAAAGCTGCGGTCGAGTTGGATGGCGTGAAACACATGGTCATGACGACAGGTACACCACCGGGGCAGGATCGCGGCGCGTCGATCCTTGCGGACAGTGCGCGTGCTGTAAAAGCCGTCGTCAACCTGCCCATTCAGGTCCAGTGCGAGCCACCGGAAGACGATGTGTGGCACCAACGCATGAAAGATGCCGGCGCCGATGCGCTGGGCATGCATCTGGAGGCTGTCACGCCTGATGTTCGCAACAGGATCATGCCGGGCAAAGCCTCGGTGCCGCTCGAGAAATACTTCAGCAGCTTCGAAGCCGCGGTGAAGGTTTTCGGACGCGGTCAGGTTTCTACCTATATTCTGGCAGGCCTTGGCGATACAAGCGAAGCGATCCTTAACATCTCGGATCGGCTGGTGCGAATGGGCGTCTATCCCTTCGTCGTTCCATTCGTTCCGATTTCCGGCACCCCGCTGGAAAGCCACGCTGCGCCCAGCTCCGAGTTCATGGCCAGCATCCTGAAGCCATTGTCGCAGATCATCGTGGATGGTGGGCTGCGAGCAACGGACATCAAGGCTGGCTGCGGCAAATGCGGTGCATGTTCAGCCCTTTCAACCTATGAAAAGCTGAGGGTTCCAGCATGAGCGGAATAAGCCACTCATCCTTCATCAGCCCGGAATTCATCATTCGTGCCGCCACCGAAAATTGGGAACTTCAAGGCGTTGCGCGGCTTCGCCATGCCGTGTTCGTTGATGAGCAGGGCATATTCAAGCTGCACGACCGCGATGAAATCGACCAAGTCGCCATCCCTCTTGCGGCCATAACGACAATGGCGGCAGAGCCAGCCGAAATCGTGGGAACCGTCCGCATTCATCAGCCTTCGCCAGGCATCTGGTGGGGATCGCGTCTGGCCGTCGATCAACATTACCGGCGCGTCGGAAAGCTTGGCGCAGAATTGATCCGGCTTGCGGTCTGCTCTGCAAACGGAATGGGATGCACCGAATTCAACGCTCATGTTCAGGAACAGAACGTACCCCTTTTCCGCCGCCTGCACTGGGATTGCGTGGAGACTGTCCAGCTTCACGGCGTCCCTCACATGCATATGCGCGCTTCGCTGGCCCATTACCCCGCAATCCTCAGCCCCGAAACAGGATGGTGCACCAGACCGCGGAGGGTGGGATGACGCTGGAAGCGCTTGCAAAAGAGATTGCCACTCATCCCTCGATACGCAGCAAGCTTGATATTGCGTCGTCCACCAAAGCTCTTGGGCTAAACGCAGCAACGATTGGCCTTCCCGGCGATGATGCCGCCGTTATCGCGCGACCTGAGGGCGGCTTCGATCTGTTTGCGGGCGAAGGTTTCATACCGCAATTCGTCAGTGACGATCCGTGGTTTGCGGGCTGGTGTGGCGTCATGGTCAACCTGTCCGATATTGCAGCAATGGGCGGTCGCGCAACAGCACTTCTGGACACGATCTGGGCACCGGATGTTGCGACCGCCGCCCCTCTTCTCAAGGGCCTCAGGGATGCGGCAGCAGCCTATGGCGTGCCCATCGTCGGCGGACATACGAACCTGCAGACCTCAGAGCCCAGCCTTTCGGTTTCCGTCCTTGGCCGGGCAACGCAGTTGATCTCCAGCTTTACTGCTAAACCCGGTGACGTCCTCGTCGCAGCGATCGATCATCGCGGCCATTATCGTCCACGTTTCGATAATTGGTGCGCGGCACTCGATGCACCTCATGACCGCCTTCGCGGTGACTACGAGCTATTGCCGCAATTGGCTGAGGCCGGGCTCGTCACGACAGGCAAGGATATCAGCCAGGGCGGGATAGCAGGCACGGCATTGATGCTGGCCGAATGCTCACGCTGCGGCTTCGACATTGACCTGGACGCGATCTCTCTGCCTGAGGGCGCCGAATTGGGCCGATGGTTGCGAACATTCCCCAGCTTTGGCTTCCTGCTGTCTGTCGATCCAGCCCATGCCGAGCGCGTCTGCGCGACATTCGCTGCACGTGACATATGCGCTGAGGTCATCGGGCAAGCCACGGCGAGTGAGCAGGTCAATTTCAAGCGCGGAGATTCAATCGCCCCGTTCTGGGACTACGGCGCTGCCCCTTATCTCTCTCTTCCCAAGGAGGTTTCCCATGCCTGAAGTTCACTTCACGATCCGCTGGCCGGATGGGTTGGAAGAGCAATGTTACTCTCCCTCGACTGCCATAAGGAGCCACCTGCAGACAGGGCAGACCTATCCGGTTCCCGAGTTTCTGCAACACGTACGGGCCGGTCTCAATGAGGCATCGGATCGTGTCGCTGCCAAATATGGTTTCGCCTGCTCCTCCGCGATGGATCAGTTGGCCAGAATTGAACAGACAGCTGCAAGCCAGGCCCCCGATGGCCACGTTTCTTGCCTGTCATTTTCCTGAAGGAACAAGACATGACTGAACGGCGAGAGTCGAATATTCCGGTTATCATCATCGGAGGCGGTCAGGCTGGCTTGTCCGTTAGTTGGTACCTGACCCGTGAAGGTATTGAACATGTGGTGATAGAGCGCCACAGCCGGTTTGAGAGCTGGCGCAACAATCGCTGGGACAGTTTCTGTCTGGTGACGCCGAACTGGCAATGCCGTCTGCCGGGTTGGAACTATAACGGCAAGGATCCGAATGGCTTTATGCGCAAAGACGAGATCGTTGATTATCTCGACGGCTTTGCGCAAAGCTTCAACCCGCCTTTGATCGAAGGCGTGGATGTAACAAAGGTCGAGCCTCGCGCCGAGGGCGGCTACCGTGTCGAAACCACGGCGGGTCATTGGCTGGCCGATCAGGTTGTCATCGCCACTGGTGGCTACGATCATCCCATCGTGCCTGATTTTGCAAGGGACATCGATCCTTCAATCGTGCAGATTCACTCGCGCGAGTATCGCAGGCCCTCGCAACTGCCAGACGGCGCGGCCCTCATCGTCGGAACGGGCCAATCCGGTGTTCAGATCATGGACGATTTTCATCTGGAAGGTCGCCCGGTCCACCTCGCCGTCGGTCCTGCTCCGCGTAGCCCGCGTAAGTATCGCGGCCGTGACGCAACGGACTGGCTCTATGATGCCGGCATTTATGATGTGACCATTGATAAGCACCCGGATCCTGTAAAAGCGCTGACGCAAACCAACCATTACATGTCGGGCAGAGATGGCGGGAAGGAAATCGACCTGCGAAAATATGCAAATGAAGGGGTCAAGTTGTACGGCTCTGTCGCGGGCGGCGCGGGGTCCATCATGAATTTCCTTCCGGACCTTGAGAAAAATCTCGATGACGCAGACCGGAGCTATCTGGGAATCTGCAAGCAGATCGACGCGTGGATCAGTTCCCAAGGCATCGATGCACCCGAAGAGCCACCCTTCGAGAAGGTGTGGAGACCGGAGCGCGAAATCGAGGAGGTCGATATTGCGGCAGCGGGGATATCATCGATCATCTGGGCCATCGGCTTCCGCCCCAACTATTCCTGGCTCAAGGTCGATTGCTTCGATGAACGTGGCAAGCCGAAGTTCCAGCGCGGCGTGACCAACGCGGCGGGCCTTTACTTCATTGGTCTGGGTTGGCTTAACACATGGGGTTCGGGCCGCTTTCTCGGGATCGATGAAGATAGTCAGTTCCTCGCCAAGGAAATTGTCGCGCGCCAAAAGGCAAGGTTTGCAGCATGAGTCTGAGGCCATGCCCGACGCAGTCGCAACAGGACGAAACAGAGAGCCATGTCCTCGGCATGGCCGAAATGGGTTATCGCGGCCTTTCCGAGCAATGGCTTCTGAGAAGGGCGGGTGATCTGCATTGGCGGCTGATTGCAAAAGCAATGGGCCAGCAGGAGGCGCAGTTCAAATGCGCGAAAGGGGAGCCGCTTTACGCAGCCTTCTGCTCCACAAGCCTGCGCTTGAGCAATCCCGACATTCCCTCTCTCGGGGGACGTCTTGAAGTATCAGGAGAGTTGTTCCGCACATCGCAGCAACGGCTCGCATCCCGGCTAAGGGTTAGGTTCGAAGGAGACATCATCGGTGAGCTGATACTTGCGTCTACATTTGTCGGACGGTCTGCCGATGGAACCAACCACACGATTGTTCGGCGCAGCCCGAAAGTCATGGCGGTTCCGCCAGATGCACCATTGTCGGTGCAGCGCAGTGTTGACAGAGGCGCGGCGGCGGCCCGTTCGATCCTTCAGAAAAATCGAACCGGGCTGGACACATTCACTGAAGAAAAAATCCTTCCCTGCCCGGCGACGGACTTCAACGCCGCTGCCCTTCTTTACTTTCCGTCCTATAGCGCAATCGCAGACCGCGCCCTCTTCCAAGCCGGGGAAAGGCGACCGGAGCTTTTAGCCTCCAGACACGTGTCTTATGTGGGCAATGTGGAGCCGGGAGAACCGATATTGGTCACATTCAAGCGCTTTTACCGAGGTTACCTCATCAATTTCTTCGGCGCTAGAGATCGACCCCTCGCAACTATGCGAATCCGTTTGCAGCCATCGAGACGCCAGTCGAACAAGGCCGCGCTGCGATCCTGAGAAAAAGGCAAACGTAGTTGCAGTCAGTTCTGCATTTATCGCAAAGCACTCATGCCGGGGCTACCCGGACGGGAATGGACTTCGCCGCCGGTGTCTTGCTCTCCTCATCGTGCTGCCACAGTGGAATGAGTGAATTGCATTCCGGGAAGTAGCCCGCGCAGGTGCCGGGCGGCAGATCGTAGTCGATGAGTTGCATGCCGGTCAGCACGCGCACAATGCCATCATCTACTGCGGTGGTGATGCTGGCCAGCCCATTCTTGGCAATTCCCAGTCGGACACGATCGTCCGCATTGATCATCAGGATCATGCGAGATTTGTGGATGCCGCGCAGCCGGTCGTCATATCCATAGACAGTGGTATTGAACTGATCATTGGACCGCAGGGTGATAAGGCTCAGCACATTGCGATCTTCGCCCGTCGAGAAGCCGGAACAGAGTGCCTTCGGCAGCTTGAAATTCGCCTTGCCTGTGTCCGTTTCCCACACACGGTTTCTGGCCGCAACGGGACGCGGGAAACCACCGGGAATATCGAGACGCTTGTTGAAGTCCCGGAAAGGCTCGGGGAAAGTCGCCTCGATGGCATCTCTCACAAGCGCGTAATCTCCAACCCATGCATCCCATGGAACCCTTGGATTGGGCGTGAGCGTCTGTTTTGCAATTTCGGCCACGATCCGGGGTTCTGATAACAGGCTTTCGGCGGCAGGCTTGTATTTGCCGCGTGAGGCATGAATGCAGGTGGTTGAGTCCTCTATCGTGACGATCTGCGGGCCGGTTGCCTGTTCGTCGATTTCCGTTCGCACCAAGGTTGGCAAGAGATACGTCGTTGCACCCGTTATCAGATGACTTCTGTTGAGTTTTGTTGCGATCTGTACCGAAAGATCCAGCCCGCGCCATTTCTCTTCCATCAAGGTCCGCTCGGGAATGGCGCGGACGAAATTGCCGCCCAGCCCGATGAAGGCCTTGATACTGCCGTCGATGATGCCTTCACACGCTTCGACCGTGTTGACGCCATCCTTGCGCGGGGGTTCGAAGCCATATTGTTCTGCCAGCACATCGAGCGGAACCAGCTTTGTCTTTTCGGATATGCCGACCGTTCTTTGACCCTGCACATTGGAGTGGCCACGCACGGGACAGATACCGGTGCCGGGTCTGCCAATATTGCCGCGCATCAGCAGGAGGTTGATCAACATCTGAACATTGCTGAGGCCGTAACGATGCTGTGTGAGACCCATTCCATAGATGGCGATGACGTTGCGGGCCTGCGCATATGTCCTTGCCGCCGCCTGAATAGAAGAGTGGCTAAGGCCGGACGTGGCAAGAATATCAGACCATGACGTGGTGCGGACGTAGCGTTCAAATTCTGCAAGACCGTGGGTATGTTCTTCGATAAATGCGACATCAAGGACGCGCGCTTCCCCCGCCACGATAGCTTCATCATCCCATTCAAACAGACACTTTGCCATACCGACCATCGCAGCGACGTCGCCGCCCGCACTGACCTGATAATATTGTGTGGCAATATCGGTCGGTTTGTTGGTCAGCATCTGCCCGGGGCGCTGTGGATTGACGAATTCCAGCCAGCCAAGTTCTTTCAGAGGATTGAATACCACGACAGGCGCACCTCGTTCCCGCACCTCCTGCAAGCTGTGAAGAAGCCGGGGCGCATTTGTGCCGACGTTCTGACCGAATGAGAGAATGCAGTCCGTATGCTGGTAATCCTCCAGCAGGACCGTTCCGACTGGAGTTCCAATGCTCTGCGGCAGCGCAACGGAGGTCGTTTCGTGGCACATGTTGGAACTGTCTGGAAGATTATTGTTGCCATAGAGGCGTGCCAGCAACTGATACATGTAGGAAGTTTCAAGCGAAGCGCGGCCGGACGCATAGAAGACGACAGACTCTGGATCATAGGCTTTGAGTTTACAGCCGATATCCGCAAATGCGTCCGCCCAAGTGACTTGCTGATATCTGTCGGTCGCCGCATCGTAACGCATCGGGTGCGTCAAACGGCCTTCGTTTTCCAGATCGAAATCGGACCATTGGAGCAGTTCGGTGACCGTGTGTTTAGAGAAAAACTCCGGCGTGGTGCGCTTGGCCGTCAGGTCCCAGAACGTCGCTTTGGCGCCGTTTTCGCAAAACTCGGCCAGATGCGGTTTGCCCGGCTTGGCCCAGGCACAACTGGTACAGGCATAACCACCCTTCTTATTGTGGTCGGTCATCAGACCGGGAGCGGTCCTGACAGCCTTTTGCGTTACGGCGTTTTTGACGACGGATTTGATGGATCCCCAACCACCAGTGGGCATCGTGTACGGCGCATATTTGACTTTTTTCACTGGGCCAGCCTTGTCTTGTGCATCGGTGGCAAACCACGGCAGGGCCGAGTTGTTCCACGCAACGAGGCATTCCTGCGATCGTACTCCGTCGGATTTCATCGCCGTCTTCGCTCGCGCGCTTTTTCGATGGGATTTCAAGATTTTGGTCGGGACATGTGCTAAGGGGATACATCATCACCCAATTGTCGGTGACGTTTGGGGAACATGAGATGAAACTGAAACCGACTTTTATTCGCAAGCAGCAGGAAAGCATTTCCTACGAACCCTCAGATTTTGCGAAGAGACACGGCATCCCACTGGACGATGCCAGACGGATTCTGGCGCTTCACAAGGGCGATCACGATTCCTCAAACAGAGCGGCGCATAATCTCAACGGGCTCAACTAACGGCGAAACATTTTACCGCCCTCCAACAGTTAGTGCGCCTCCCGATTTCATATCGCTGAGGCTGCACTCAGATGCTATTGGAAAGCGGCATGCTCGCAACAGAGCATCGCAAAGAGTGTATTGAGAACCAAAGCGGGTTAGATCGTATGGCCATTTTGAACAGACCACGAAGCTCAGGGCCTTATCCTGACAGGGATATTGCCTGCCAGGAGGCAGTGGAGCAGTCATTTCTGCTGATTGCTCAAGGTTTGAAGCCCGATGACATCACAGCTGCTGCCGGCGGTAAGCTCGTGCCACAGCTCATGGCTCTTGCAAGGCAGGCCGAAAGCGTTGGCTGGAGCCTCGAGGAAGCGGAAGTCGCAATCAGTGATTTGTCGCAGAACCTGCTGGACGATATGGCGCAGATGTAGAGACCACAAGATCGTCGAGCGGCCAGCCCGCCGAGCGATCTTTGTCCATAGAACTCGCTGCCCCCACCGGTCCCGACTGAACCCGTATTCACGATGTCCAGTCAGGCCGGTTAGGGAAACCACGTGCAGTTCAACTCTCGCTAACCTCAGGCAGCAGTCGCAGGTGCCAGCTCAAACTCGGCTGCCGTGAAATGTGTCTGCCGTGCCAGATGCCCCTCCAGTATCGACAGAATATCGCCATCGACGTCCTGTTCGAATTTGCGTGCAAAGAAATTGTGGCTTGACGTCAAGGCCGCCGCGTCCTCACGCCCGTAGGTCCTTGGTCGCAATTTTATGTCGCCATCCGGCACCCAGTCGATCATGCGCAGATCATCATTCACGATCTCGCCATGCACGGGGTTGTTCATCATAACGGTCTGGAAGAACCCCTCGTCGGCAATGAAGGTGTTGCGGTAAAATGCCTTGTAGCGATCGGCACGGGCATCGTGGCATACGAAATCGCAAAACGCCCGGCTGACGATCATCCACTGGTTGCCAATGTAAGGTGTAGCACCTTCGATGAACGGCCGCATCGTCAGCGTCTGTTCAATCTGGCCGCCTGTTTCGATAACGAACTCACCAACGCGGCGCATCGTGTCCGGCCGGATTTTCTCCTGATCGAGAACCTTGATATATTCCCGAGCCGGATGATCCGTCAGATAGGCCATGATCTGCGCTTGCGTTTTCAAGGGAAAATCCTGCCCGCTCAGATTGATGAAGTGGCTCCACTCGCAATTCATCGCCAGCAGGTGCTCCATCCCGCGTAGTTCAGCATCAACGAGGCTGTAACCGCCCCACAGCGCCGCGTGACCCTCCATCACTTCGGCATTGGAATAAGGCTTCAGAAAGTTGCTGATATCAGCATTGAGCGCCTCGCCGGAGTTCTTGTCGACATGGACCACATAGCTATTGCGCGGATCATAGATCGCATTGAAAAGACGTTTGAACTGCTTGGGAAACCGGTGAACGAGAATCAGATATCCGATCATGCCTCGACACCTGACATCTTTGCGCGCATCAACGGTGAATATTCCTGCGTCTCTTCGTAAGCTGCAGGGTTCGCGGTGTTAGCAAGAGTTACCATAATAGGATCCTTTCAGGATCGATGCCCGGGATCACCGCACTATGCATCGCGCCTGTCGTCAGTCGACGACAAGCGGGGGCATTGATTGGTTGCATGGACAAGCGTCACGGACACACCGACATGGGAAAAACCATGTCTTGTTGCATCAGCGAATTGGGTAGATGGACACCATCTATAGCACCCAACCCGTATTTAACCGCATGATTCTGCGCTAAAGGAGAGCCCGTACAGGAATTTATCCACCAGAAGCAGAGCCAGTTGCGATATGAGAGGCATTTATGCTGACTTTGCTCCTTCACATCGGGCAAGATTTGCTATATGTGCCCGTCAAAAGGTCTTGTAGGGCGATCTTTCTGTAAAAAAAATGCAGGAGAAGATCGACCTTCAGCGCCAAGCAATCTATGAAGGCGGTTCAGACAAAGGGTGGGAAGTGTTTTCTCACCGCAAGCACCAATCCGCACCATGTGCGGGACTAAAGAGATGAGGAACTAAATTGAAGGTAGATGTGCGTGATAACAACGTTGAGCAGGCCCTGCGCGTGCTCAAGAAGAGAATGCAGCGCGAAGGTCTCTTCCGCGAAATGCGTCTGCGCGAGCATTTTGAAAAGCCATCGGTAAAGCGTGCCAGAGAAAAGGCAGAAGGCGTTCGCCGCGTTCGCAAGATGGCTCGCAAGAAGCTGGAACGCGAAAGCGGTATTGCTGCTCCTAAGAAGGCAAGCAGACCTGCTCGTTAATTTCTAAGACGAGCAGACGGCAGATTTCTGCCAGATATTTTGAAAAAGTCCGGCCGCATTCAATCTCTTGATGCTACCGGGCTTTTCAGCCATGTGTACAGCATGGCCGTGCGCCGTTTACGCAAGTAGCCGAATGAGTTAAGATGTCGGCCTTCGCGCCCACACTCTTGGCGCTGTCCATTCCGCTGTATTGGCTGGCTCGCTGGAAAGCGTACCGTAAGGCTTCATGCGGTTGCGACCGCAAATATTCAAAACATCCCCCAATAAACTCCTGACCGCATCAATCTGATGCCGCCGAAATCGGTCTGTGGCAAATTTCGCTTCGCGCCGATAGAGCGCTTCTGCGCGCACGCGCGTGACACGCCACCAAAACTTCTGATTGCGATCCACAACGAAAGAGCGCATACCAGATTTCGCTCAGCAGCTCTCCTTCGGACGTTGCTCGCAGCTTTCGTCAGGATTGCCACATGAACGTGCAAGAGATGACGACGCCTGAATGCCAGGCCATGCTTGAAGCCAACAGCATATGTCACTTGGGCTGCATTGCAGCCGGAAAACCCTATATTGTGCCGCTCCAGTATATTTATCGCGGCGGTATGCTTTACGCCTTCTCGATGCCGGGAAAAAAGATTGAGAGCCTGCGAGCGGATCCGCATCTCTGTCTGCAACTGGATCAGGTCGAGACAAAACAGGAATGGCAAAGCGTTCTAGTCGAAGGACGTTACCAGGAGTTGCCAGATGATGAAAAATGGCACGGGGAGCATATGTATGCCTGGTCGCTTCTTCAAAAGAAGAACGACTGGTGGGAACCCGGCGCCTATAAACCAGCTGGGATGGAGCCTCCCAAACCCGCATCTCTGCCGGTCTTCTTTACCATAGAAATTGAAACCCTGTCGGGCCGCCGTGCGAGAAACGATTAGGATGATCAGATGCTTGAACTGTCGGATCACCGTCATCAAAGTCTGCGACCGGGCGACGGAAAACTCCTGACATTCAATGCTGGTTCGTCGTCCATCAAACTGGGTCTTTTTAGCCTGGCAACGGGCACTCCCGAAAGAATCGGCAAAGGCACAATCGATTTCCAACGAAAGTCTTTAAGCTTCCATATTGAGGGTTCTGGGACATCTGAGATCGCACTTGCCCATAGTGGTGAGACGCATCCCGATGCGATTGTTGAAGCCGTCTTTACAAGTCTGACTTCCCATATCGACATCGCACACATCGCAGCCGTCGGCCACCGCATGGTACATGGCGGTGACCTGTTCCACGGTGCAGTGGCGATGGACAAGCCAGCGCGGACATCAGTGGAAAGCCTACTTCTGCAGGCTCCTCTCCACCAGCAGCACAGTCTTGAACTGATTGACGCCGTCTTGAGACTGCACCCACACATGTTCCAAACCGCGTCTTTCGATACATCCTTCCACAACACCAATTCTGCGCTGGTGAGGCGATACGCCCTGCCCCGTGCCCTGCATGATCAGGGCATAAAGCGTTTCGGTTTTCATGGCTTATCCTATTCATTCATTGCCCGGGAGTTGACCCGTGTGGCACCGGAGATCGCCCATGGAAAAGTCGTCGTCGCCCATCTTGGCAGCGGCTCCAGCCTTTGCGGGATGGACGGCGGCCTGAGTCGCGATGTCAGCATGGGATTTTCGACGCTGGACGGCATACCGATGGCCACGCGCTGCGGCGCGCTGGATCCCGGCGTCCTGCTTTACCTGCTCACCGAAAAGAACCGCAGCCCTGCAGAACTGGAGCATCTCTTATATCACGAAAGCGGTCTCCTGGGCGTTTCAGGCATCAGCTCGGACAGCCGCGCCCTTCTTGAAAGTGATCGCCCTGAGGCAGCGGAAGCCATTGATCTCTTCGCGTTTCGCACCGCTGGGGAGACCGCACGGATCGTCAACACTCTGGGCGGAATAGACGCCTTCGTGTTCACCGCTGGAATAGGCGAAAATCAACCCTCGATCAGGGCCGCCATATCGTCTCATCTCAGCTGGCTCGGTCTCCACATCAACGTCGAGGCGAATGCGGCAAACGCCCAGATCATCAGCAGCACAGACAGCGGGATCAAGGTCTTTGTTATCGCAACCGATGAAGAGCAGGTGATTGCAGACGATACCTTCCGCTTGCTGCAAGCACTGCAAACGAACTGAGCCAGGCCAATAGGCTGGACGCCAAGCAGCCACGTTTTCACGCGCACGACAAACCTCTTGGTTTCCGTTTTCAAGCCGCAATACCAGATGCCACAGGAGCAACTATGGATCATCTCAATCAGACGGCGCAGCCACTCGGTGGTGAGGAACTTCACAAGATCGATGCGTGGTGGAGGGCCGCTAACTATCTCAATGTGGGGCAGATTTACCTTTCAGCCAACCCTCTTTTACGCGAGCCTCTGAAGATCGAGCACATCAAGCCGAGGCTGCTGGGGCATTGGGGCACGTCTCCCGGCCTGAATTTGATCTATGCGCACATGAACCGCCTGATCAAGAAATTCGACCTCAACACTATTTACATGGCCGGCCCCGGCCATGGTGGCCCTGCGCTGATTGCAAACGTCTATCTTGAGGGAAGCTACACCGAGTTTTACCCTGATGTGACGCAGGACGAAGCCGGTCTGCTGCGCCTGTTCCGGCAATTTTCGACACCCGGCGGCATACCCAGCCATGTCAGCGTTCCCACACCGGGCTCGATCCATGAGGGCGGGGAACTTGGTTATGTTCTGGTCCACGCATTCGGGGCGGTCATGGATAATCCTGACCTTCTTGTCGTTGCCGTGGTGGGTGATGGCGAGGCGGAAACCGGCCCACTGGCTGGAAGCTGGAAAAGCATCGACTTTATCAATGCCGCGCGCGACGGAGCGGTTCTCCCGATCCTGCACCTCAACGGCTACAAAATCGCTGGTCCAACAGTCCTTGCGCGTCATAGCGATGAAGACTTGCGGAAGTTTTTCGAGGGCCAGGGCTACGAGCCCTATTTTGTCGAGGGCGACGTGCCAGAGGTCGTCCATCAGCTTTTCGCTGGTGTGGCCGAGCGCGCTGTCTCTGAAATCCGCGCCATACAATTATCGGCGCGCAATGGCAGCGCAACCAGCAGGCCGCGTTGGCCAATGATCGTCCTACGCACGCCAAAAGGCTGGACGGGACCCAAGGTGGTTGATGGCATTCCCATCGAAGGCACGTTTCGGGCCCATCAGGTGCCGGTGTCTGAGGTTCGGACAAAGCCTGAGCATCTCACTATTCTGGAAGACTGGATGCGCAGCTATAGACCGGAAGAGCTGTTTGATGACAATGGAACGTTCCGCGCAGAATATGCGGATCTTTCTCCCGAGGGAACGTCGCGCATGGGGTCAAATCCGCATGCCAATGGCGGCACGCTGACCAAGCCTCTCGATCTGCCGGACTACAGGTCCTATGCCGTTCAATTGGAGCGACGTGCGGCGGAGCGCATGGGGTCTACGGCTGTGCTCGGAGACTATCTTCGCGATATTTACATCAAAAACCCGCACACTTTTCGTCTGTTTTGCCCCGACGAAACCAATTCCAACCGGCTCGGAGCCATCTTTGAAGTCACGGACCGCTGCCTGGTGAGCGAGATACTGCCGGGGGATGACCACGTCTCCCATGATGGTCGTGTCATGGAGGTGTTGAGCGAGCATTGCTGCCACGGATGGCTGGAAGGATATACGCTGACAGGCCGCCATGGTCTCTTTGCAACCTACGAAGCCTTCGCCATGATCGTCGATTCCATGTCGATGCAGCATGGCAAGTGGATGGAACATGCAAAACGTGTCCCTTGGCGCGCCGATATTCCGTCGCTGAACTATCTTCTGACATCGACCTGCTGGCGGAATGATCACAATGGCTTCAGCCATCAGGGACCGGGCTTCATCGACACGATCATCCACCGCAAACCAGCGGTCGCCCGTGTTTATCTTCCGCCCGATGCCAATTGCCTTCTGTCCGTGGCCGACCACTGTTTCCGCAGCCGCAATTATCTCAATCTCATCGTCATCGACAAGCAACCGCAGTTGCAATGGCTGACGATGGATGAGGCCCGCGAACACTGCGCGAAAGGTGCTGGCATCTGGGATATGTACAGCAATGCGCCCGATGAGCCTGATGTCGTGCTGGCTTGCGCAGGCGATATCCCGACACAGGAAACGATTGCCGCCGCATGGCTGCTTCGTGAAAAAGCGCCGGGATTGAAAGTCCGCATCGTCAACGTCATCGACCTGATGCGTCTATGCCCTGCAAACAAGCATCCCCATGGCATGAGCGACATCGAATTTGCAGAGATTTTCACGACAACGGCACCTGTCATCTTCACCTTCCACGGCTATCCGGGCGTCATCCACGATCTCTTGCACGGACGTGAAGCGCACGACCGTTTCCACGTGCGTGGCTACCTCGAAGAAGGAACCACCACGACGCCGTTCGACATGGTCGTCCTGAACAGGATCAGCCGCCTGCATCTTTGCCTTGATGTTTTGAGATACGTGCCGAAAATGCTGATCGATGGCGCCGACCTCCTGACCCATTGCACCGACACACTGGCGAAACATCACGATTATATCCGTGAGCATTTTGATGATCTGCCTGAAATCAAAGACTGGGTGTGGACGGATTAAGGCGCTTTAAAATGCCGCCATGCGCGCGTGATCGACAATCATCACGCCGTAAGCCACGGCAACAATGAGTGTCACCCGCAGGCGCAGCATCCAGTACCAACGGCGCTCCGCCTGCCGGGCCAGACTCTTTAAGTCGACCAGAAGAAGAAGGCCGAATACCGCCAATTGCACAATGAGAGTGGCAAACGAAAGCCCGGCCACGACGGTGCCGAAGGCGATCAATGCCAGGACATTGCTCACCACGATGAGCAACACATCACCCCTCTCGGTCTGCGCACGCCCCCACAGGGTCCCCGCCATGAAGGAGCTGATGATCGCACCATAGGCAACGAACGCCGATCCCGTATCGATGCCCGCAACGGTTTGCGGCGCGAGCATCAGAAACCAGAACGGCAAGGCACCGGCATAGGTGAGCATGATCGAGATATTGCGGGATACGGCGTTCATTCTGCTACCTCTAGAATACCCTGCAGAGCATCTCCAAGCCCCGCTCCGCTGAGAAAGGCGGCCTCGACGCGGCCAGCGATACACCAGTCTCCGCATGCAGCAAGCTGCGACGCCTGATCGAGCAGGAAGGCTTTTCCAGCAGGTTGCTGCACATTGGCATAACGCCAGCGATGAATGATGGCATCTTCGGCCTCGGCCATCTCGATCGGAATATGATTTCGTAGAGCATCGAGCATATGTCCGCGAATGATGTCGAGCGGTTTGTCGATGTTGAGGTCGGCCCATAGCGGATTTGAATTGACCACCAGACAGGCTGACTCGGAACGACCCTGTTTGGTCTCATTGCGGGCAATCCATTCGATGACAGGGTCATCAATACGGGCTGCCGCAAATGGTATGCCCGCGCCGTCCTTAAGCTTGATCATCAATGTGAAACATGCGTTCATCTTGACGAGGCAAAGGGCTTCATGATGCGCGAAACGCGACGGTAACAGCGCTGCCGATTGCGGCGCTGGTGCTGCGGCGATGACCCAATCGAACGGCCCTTCCCGCCTGTCCTGCATGTCAAGGTACCATTGGCCGGGCTCGCCGGTAATGGCCGTAACCTGCACATCGTGCAGAATATTGAGACCGGCGGACATCAATTTCGGGAGCGCATTCATAGACGGACAGCCGACATATCTTGGTGTGCTTGAGGCGCTCGCTGTCACAGCGCCACCCTCTCCCAGACGCACTAGATCGCCATCCCACGCCTGCACGATCCCCGCCTGTCGGGCGGCCTCCAATTCATCTCGGAAACGGTCATCTCTGACGGTGAAGTATTGCGCACCGTGGTCGAAGGCGGCATCCGCCAGCCGACGCGTCGCCATTCGGCCTCCGACACCTTTGCTCTTCTCGAAAATGCTGACATCAGCTGTCCTGGACAGGGCTTTCGCCAGTGTCATTCCGGCCATTCCAGCGCCGATGATCCCAATTCGTTGCCGTCGTACCATTGGCTGCTCCAGTTCCGGTTCTTCAGGAGCCATCTTGTGTTGGCTCGAACGTGTCTTGTTGTAACGGTACAGACTTTACATACCTTCTGGCGCGGCGATCCGCCTTCTATAACCTGCGGAGTTGGCCTTTGACGATATACCCTTCTACGAGGTCTCGCTCAGCCGCGAAAGGATGGCCGCTCCATCCTTCGTGATTGAAACCGGCCAGCAGAACGGTGTCATCATCGTCAGCAACCTCGCCGATGACATAGGAGATCGCAATCAGGCCAGAGCTTGGGACGACATAGTTGCTAATAAGCCGTGCCTGAAGCTCCTGATCAATCTGGTCGTGATATCGGCGCGGTATCACCGTCAAAGTCTTTGCAGACTCTGTGGCAAATTGGGCAAATTCGCTCGTGTAGTCATCACAAAAGTCATCCAGGTCAGGATAGTGAACAGCAAGCCTTGGCTTCAACTCGGCAAATTTCTCACAGTCACGAACACACCAGATGCCGGAAGCAAGGCCAATTGCCGCCTTCTCACGCCAGGCGCTTTGTCTAATCATCGCGCTGGCGGGGCGCCCCGTATTGCAGACTGCAACCACATCGGTTCGCGATCCGCCATCACCGACCGATCGACAGTCGTTGAAACGGATGACCAGATCACACCTGTCAATGGCGTCTGCGTCGGATCGAGCAAACGAACCGTTTCCTACAATTGCAATATGACGTGCCACATCGAAATCCTATCAAATGGTCGTTATACGAGGCGATCAAGAGAACGGATCAAACAGGCCTGCCGGAAATTTTCACTGGTGGCAGGATGTGGGCCCTATTGGGCTGAAGTTCGGTCTTTGCGACGGGTAATGCAGGGCCAGATAGAATTCGGCCCTGCATCGATTTTATCAGATCATTATTCATGTCCAGCCACGAAGTCGTCACCCATTCAGAGGCGTATCAATAGGACAACTTGATCACTTTCTTCGGCTCCGACTGAGTCCATTCCGGCAGCCAGTCGCGATGGGCAAGCAGCAGATCATCGACTAGTGACCAGATCTGGTCGAGGTCGAGTTCGGCAGCCGTATGCGGGTCCAGCATGGCGGCGTGGAAAATATGCTCCCTGTTTTGCGTCATCAGCGCGGCAACGGTCAGTTCCTGCACGTTGATGTTGGTGCGCATCAGCGCCGTCAGCTGCGGCGGCAGATCACCGATAAAGGTCGGCTGGATGCCATTGTGGTCCACAAGGCACGGCACTTCTGCGGCACAATTGGCTGGCAAAGAGGTTATGCAGCCATTGTTGCGCAGGTTGCCATAGATCACCGAAGGCTCGCCCGTCCAAACAGAGTTGATGATCGAGGAGGCATATTCCTTGGATTGCTTGACTTCGATCTTGTCTGCCGAACGATAGGCCTTGGCCTGCCCTTTCCAGCGCTCGATCTGCTCGATGCAGCGCTTTGGATATTCATCCAAAGGAATGCCGAATTTCTCGATAAGGTCTTCCCGGCCTTCCTTGATGAAGTAGGGCGTATATTCGGCAAAATGCTCGGAACTTTCGGTGACGAAATAGCCGAGGCGCGTCAGCATCTCGTAGCGCACCTTGTTGACGCAGCGCGGGTTCCAGCCGGGTTTCGGCGCACGGCCTTCGCGGTAGGCACGCATGAGGTCGGGGTAAAGGTTGCGGTAACTGCCATCCGCCTGGCGATGTTCGAATTCCAGAAAGAACGCCATGTGGTTGATACCGGCGGAACGATAGCGGATTTCATCGTAGGGAATGTCGAGATCTTCCGCGAGCTCCATCGCCGTTCCCTGCACGGAGTGGCAAAGCCCGACCTGCCGGATCGTGGGGTATTTTTCGGCAATCGCCCATGTATTGATGGCCATGGGGTTCACATATTGCAGCATGATGGCCTGCGGGCAGACGGCAAGCATATCCTCACAGATCTTCCACAGATGGGGCACGGTGCGAAGGCCGCGCATGATGCCGCCAACGCCGAGAGTATCTGCAATGGTCTGGCGCAAGCCGTATTTCTTGGGCAACTCGAAATCGGTAACCGTGCAGGGTTCATAGCCACCGATCTGGAATGCGACGACGACGAAGTCTGCACCGCTGAGCGCCTTGCGCTGGTCGGTATGAGTTTCGACAGTCGCCTTTGCGTCCAATGTCGAAATCAGCTTGTTGGCGACGACAGCGCTTTCTTCCAGCCGCTGTGGATTGATGTCCATCAGCGAAATCTTTGCACCGGAAAGTGCGGGGCGTTGCAGCACATCGCCTATGATATTCTTCATAAACACCGTCGATCCGGCACCGATGAACGTGATCTTGGGATTTCTAGCCATATGTGTCTCCGATAGCGGTTCAGGCGATTTCAAATGCGGCTTTCACGAGCCGTTGAGTGTAGGCAGTCTGTGGATTGGCCAGCACGTCTTCCACCGGCCCCTCCTCCACAATGCGACCGTTTTGCATGACGATGACGCGGTGGCAGAGCGCGCGCACGACCTTCAGGTCATGGGAAATGAACAGGTAGCTCAGCCCCCTTTCGTCCTGCAGCTTGCGCAAAAGCGCGATGATCTGGGCCTGTACCGACAGGTCCAGTGCCGATGTCGGCTCATCCAGCAGAATGAATTCCGGCTCCAGCGCGACCGCACGGGCAATCGCGATGCGCTGACGCTGGCCGCCGGAGAATTCATGCGGGAAACGCGAGAGAATATTGGTGGGCATGCCGGAGGCCGCCAGCGCATCGCACACCCGCTCCAGCCGTTCCGCCCTGTTGGCGCCCAGCCCGTTGATAACAAGGCCTTCCTCGATGATCTGGCCGATAGTCATGCGGGGATTGAGCGATGAGAACGGATCTTGAAACACCACCTGCATCCGCGACCGCAAGGGACGCATTTCAGCGCGCGACTTGTCGTGGATCGGCTCGTTGTCGAAGAGGATCCTGCCGCCTTCCGGCTCATTCAGCCGCAGCAGAGATTGACCGAACGTCGTCTTTCCCGACCCGGATTCGCCAACGAGGCCGAGCGTTTCATGTCTGCGAAGTGTCAGCCCCAGACTATCAACCGCAATCAGCTCCTTCAGCTGAGGTTTGAACAGACCACCATGTCGCAACATGAAGGACACCCGCACGTCGCTGGCTTCCAGCAAAGTCTTTGAGCCAGCCGGCAGCGGCCTGGCCTGCCCTTGCGGCTCGGATTCGAGAAGCTTTTTGGTATAGGGGTGGCGGGGGGTCGTGAAGATGTCTTCGGTCCTGTTGTGCTCCCGCACCTTGCCATGTTGCATGACGTAAACATAATCGGAGAACTTCCGCACGATGGTCAGATCATGCGTGATGAGAACCACTGCCATGCCGCGGGCATGCTGCAGCTCGCGGATCAGATTGAGGATTTGCGCCTGCACCGTCACGTCAAGCGCCGTTGTCGGCTCATCGGCAATGAGCACGTCTGGATCGTTCGACAAGGCCATGGCGATCATCACGCGCTGACGCTGCCCGCCGGAAAGCTGGTGCGGATATTGTTTCAGCCGCGCTTCCGGATCGGGAATCTGCACCTGCTTCAGCAGTTCCAATGCCCGCGCCTCGGCCTGCTTGCGGCTCATTCGGTTGTGAACGCGGATGGCTTCGACAATCTGGCTGCCGATGGTGTAAATCGGGTTCAGCGAACTCATCGGCTCCTGAAAAATCATCGCCAGACGGTTGCCACGCATGGCGCGTCGCGCACGCTCCCGCAATGTCAGAATGTTCTTGCCCTCATAGGAAACCGAGGCGGCCTTCGAAACGACGGCGCGTTTGGACAAGAGCCCCATGATGGTTCGCGCCGTCACGGATTTGCCGGAACCAGATTCACCGACAATGGCAATTGTCTCACCGCGATAAAGCTGGAACGAGACACCTTTCACCGCATCGACGGTTCCATGCTCCACCTTGAAATTCACAGCGATGTTGCGCGCATCAATGATCGGCGCATCCTGACGCGATGCGTGGTCGAAGCGTATATCCGGCGCAAATGATGCCAGCGAGGACGTCACCATTTCAGTCTCCTCTCAATAGGGATCGACAGCATCGCGCAGGCCATCGCCCAGCGCGTTGAAGGCAAAAACAGTGACCAGAACAAAACCGACCGGAGCCAAAATCCACGGATAGGAACCGATGACGGAATAGGTCGCGGTATCCTGCAGCATCAGTCCCCACGAAATCAGCGGAGGTTTGACGGCAAAGCCGAGAAAGCCGAGGAAGGATTCCAGCAGCACGATACTTGGAATATTCAGCGTGACGGCAACGATGACGTGGCTCATCACATTGGGCAGAATGTGCTGGAAGATGATGCGTCGGTCCGTAGCCCCAACCGCCATGGCGGCCCGCACATAATCGATGCGCGCCAGCGCCAGCGTTTTGCCGCGTACCTCGCGTGACATCTGCGCCCAACCCAGCGCCGACATGACGACCACGACGAAGGTCAAAAACACATGGGTCGGAGCCGTGACCGGGATCAATGATGTCAGCGCCAGATAAAGCGGCAATTGCGGAAAAGCGAGAACGATTTCCACGAAGCGTTGGACCCAGGCATCCACCGCACCGCCGAAGTAACCGGATATCAGGCCGACGCTTGTACCAATGACCGTAACGATGAACACAACGCTCAGCGCTATGGCAAGAGAAATACGCGAGCCGTGAATAGCCCGGGAGAGGACATCGCGCCCGAACTTGTCGGTACCCAGAAAATGAACCGCTTCCCCATTCACGGAGCCGAAGAAATGCCGCTCCATCGGAATGAACCCGAAGAGATCATAGGGCGCGCCTTTGACGAGAAAGCCGAGATAAAGGGGATTATCGTAATTGGGGCCAACGATAGGCTGGAAGGTGATCGGGTCGAGCTCTTCTGTTTCCGCCATAGCATAGACCCGCGGCCATATGCTGAAACCACCATCTTTTTCGGTCAGGCTGATACCCTGCGGCGGGGTGAAACTTGCGCCCGTTACCCTTGGGTCCATGGGCGCAAAGAAATCGGCGAAAACAGCAATGAGGATCAGAAGAACGACCAGAACCAGCCCCACCATACCGGTAAAGGAACGCCGCAATCGACGCCAGACAAGCGCCATGTAGCTCTCGTTTGCACGCTGCTCCGCAACGCTGACGACCTGCTCCTGGCCTGTGGAGGAATGAACGACAACCATGTTATGCCCTCCCCAATTCGCGCACACGTGGATCGAGCAAAGCCAGCAATATGTCAGCGATGATGTTGCCGATAATCAGCGTGCCGGCCAGCACTATCATGAAGGTGGCTGTCACATAGACATCGCCAACCGCCATGGACCCGACAATGGCAGGACCAACCGTTGGCAGAGCGAAGATGATGGCTGTTTCGATCTCTCCCGTCAGCATGTAGGGCAGGACGACGCCCTGATACATGACAAGCGGATGCAGGGCGTTTGGAACGGCATGACGCATGATGACGGCGCCTTCCGAAAGGCCCTTGGCACGCGCCGTCTCGACATATTGCGCGTTCAGCGTATCCAGCAAATTGCCGCGCATGACGCGCATATTATAGGCAAGCCCGCCGAATGTGGCGATGGCGACTACCGGCCAGATATGGCTGACCAGATCGACAAATTTTGCCCAGGACCATGGCGCACCGCCATATTGCGGAGAAAAGAAGCTGCCGATTTCCGCAACATTGAAATGGAACACCATTAGGTAGACCATGATCAGCGCCATCAGAAACCGCGGTATCGTCATGCCCAGAAAGGCGATGGTGGACAGGAGATTATCCACCCAAGAATATTGCCGTGTTGCGGCCCATATGCCGAACGTTATGCCAAGTATGGATGCAAAGAGGTGGCAAACAAGTGCCAGAAGAAGCGTGCGGGGAAGGCGCTCACCCACCACTTCGGCAACAGGCTTGTTGTAATAGAAGCTGTAACCGAAATCACCGCGTGTCACGATGCCGCCAATCCAGTTGAAATACTGCACCACGATTGGCTGATCGAGACCATGCTCGACACGGTAGGCTTGCGCTTGCGCCTCGGCCTGTTCGAACGATGCGCCGCCCTGGTTCATCAGCTGCGAGCGAATATAGTCAGCATAGTCACCGGGTGGCGCCTGAATGATGGCGAATGTCACGATACTGAGAATCAGCATCACCGGCACTGCGGAGCTGAGGCGAACGAAAAAGAACCTGAGCATTACAAGATATCTCCCTGCATTGCGGCCCCGCTTTTGAGCGGTTCCGCGTCTTCTCCCGGTCCGGCCGCGCTTCACGCGCGACCGGTCTTGGTATCTCCGGGAGGGAGCTAGTTTATTGGGCCTTTGACACCGGGCTTGCCGGGCAGTTGCTCCGGGAAGAGTTCGTATTTGCCCTGCTTGTCGGCAGCGACCCAGACACGTTCCCGCATGATCGAATCTTCCGCCCAGTTGAACATGAAGATCGGCGTTCCCTGCGGCACGTTGGAGAAGCGTTTGTTGACAATCAGCGCGCCGGGATATTCCGTCAGTCCTATGGTGTAGAGGTTCTGCGTGTATATCTTCTGATATTGCTTCATCAGTTCGGCCCGTTCCGCATTGTCCTGTGAGGCGATAAAGCGGTTGACGAGATCGACCATTTCTTTTTCAAACGGCATCAGGTCCACTTGCTTGCCTTCCGGTGCACGGTGGTTCCAGCTGGTGCGAGGACCAACGGGCGCAAGCTGTTCGGTGTTCTGCACCACAGAGGCAAGCTCCGTCGTGTTGCGGCGCACCAGCCAATCGAACCGGCCACTATAATGCGCGTCATCACGCTGGTTGCCATCAAGGGAATTGAGAACCACCCGCAGACCGAGCTTCGCCATCTGGCCCACCAGACCTTCCGCAAGGCTCTTGTCCGTCGTGTAGGTGTTGTTGACCAGCAGAACGATCTCGACATTCTTGCCACCTACAGTGCCTGCCGGGAAGTTCACAAAGCCGTCGCCGTCTGTGTCCTTCAGGCCCACCTTGGCAAGAGCTGCCTTCGCCCCTTCAAGATCATAGGGGTAATAGACAGTCGAGTTGCGGTCATAGAAACTCGTACCAGAGGAAATGCCGCCTGGATAGATTGCCGTGAACGGGCCTTTGACCAAAGAGTCCCCGACTGCCTTGCGGTCGATGGCCGATGTGACAGCCGCGCGGAAATCCTGATTGCGGTTCAATTCACGAATGGCCTGTTCACGCTCATCCGGTGAACCCCAGCCATTGCCCGAGAAATTCATTTGAAGGTTATAGCCGATCAGACGTGGGCCGAAGGCAAGGCGGGCGGGTGCCTTTTCATCGGCGGCGCGCTTGAGAGAGGCCACAAAATTTTCCGGTTGCTCCAGATTGGAAAAATCGCCCGATCCGGCCACGGCCTGCACATCGCGGTCCGCCCAGGTGGACAGCTTGTAGTGGATTTCATCGAGATAAGGCAACTGGTGGCCCTTCTCATCGACTTTCCAGTAAAAGGGGTTGCGCCGCAGGACGATCAGATCGTCGGGGCGGTATTCCACCGGTGCCCATGCACCCATAACCGGCATATTCATATATTCCGGCGGGAATGCATTCTTGAACTGGTTATACGTGTTTTTCGAATATTTCGGGTGTTGCGGTTTCAGAATATGCGCGGGGCCCGGGCAAAAATTCGGGTAGGCCATCGTGTAGAGATACTGCTTGGGAAAGGCGCTCTTGAATGTCCATTGAACCGTGTAATCATCGATCTTGGTAAGCGTTGTGCCCTCTCCAAATGCTTCCGGTGACGCACCGCCGCCAAGCGGCGAGACATTCGGATCAACCACACCATCGTCCCAATAGAACATGATGTCTTCAGACGTGAAAGGCACGCCATCCGACCATTTGGCACCCTTGACCAGATGCATCGTCAGCTTGTGGCCATCCTCAGACCATTCCCAGCTCTTGGCCAGGTTTGGCAATGGCTCTGTATCCTTGGCATCCACCTGAAACAGTGGCGCGGTGCGTGTCAGGCATTCCGAAAGCGCAATATCGATGCCGCCCCAGCCTTGCGTCTGGCCAGCCATGTAATTCCAGCCTTCGGGCCGCCCACCGATGACATGGCGCAGCGTATCGCCATAAACGCCAACGCCGTCAGGCATATTGCCGGTCTTGTAGACGAGTGGCTCTTCAGGAAGACGATCCTTCAGCTGCGGCAGTTTGCCGGTCTTTTCGAATTTCTCGGAAACCCAATCGGGTTGGCTGTATTTTGGCAGCGCCTTGAATTCCAGAATGGAATCCCGCTCCACATATTTGATCTTGCCTTCAGCGGGAAACTTCGCTGGCTCAGGCGGTGCAGATGTTTGAAAAGCATGGGCATTCATCGCAATCAGCGAAACACCGAAACCAAGGCATGCACTCAAGAAAATCTTGCGTTTATGTTGCATCGTCATGTCCTCCCAATGGCGCGACCAGGCACGCCCTCCCTGATGGTTCCCAGAAACTGGCAGCACCGACGCCTCCTCGCGCCGGTGCTGCCGCAGATAAATCAGACCGCTTCTTTCAGTGCCGCCTTTTCAACACGCAGTTCTTCAATCGTTCGAACATCACGACGTGCAGCACCTGCCCAATCGCGTGTCTTGACGGTGGATCTGGACAGACGATCCTGTGCGGCGGGCACGGCATGCGCATATTGAGGCAACCAGCGCGCCTGCGCGACCACCATCTCATCGACCATTTGCCAGACCTCTTCCGGTGTCGACACGGCACCCACCAGCGGGTCGTGCAGAACGGCCAGTTTCAGCAGGTCGATATCGCCGGTAACGGCGGCATGAACCGACATACGCTGAACATTGATCGACGCCATGCAGGTTGCAGCACAGGCTTCCGGTATGGTGATGCCAGAGACCATGTTGATGCCGAAACGGTCCACGAAACCGGGGGATTCGATGATGGCATCCTGCGGCAGATTGGCGATGACGCCGTTATTCTTGACGTTGAAGTGGCCGCGATACACACGCCCCGTTTCCAGCGCTTCCAGAATGTGGCTGGCATGTTCATTCGAGCGTCTGGCTGGATCAAGAGGCTTCGATGCGGATTCCAGAAACTGCGGAAACTCTGTCTGGAACCAGTTGCGGGTTTCGGTCGAATGCCGCAGATAACCGCCGGTCTCGCCGTGAATCCAGTCAGACATATCGATCCAGCGGGCAATTTCATCCGGACGCTTGCGATACCATGGCAGATATTCGGACAGGTGACCGTTGCTTTCGGTGGAATAGACGCCGAAGCGCTTCAGCACATCGATACGCAGCTTTTCCTGTTGTGAAAAAACCGGATGCGCTTCAAACGCCGCAATCAATTCATCCTTGCCTATCTTGCGACCATTCAGCTTCAGATCGACAAACCATGTCTGATGGTTGATGCCGGAGCAGATGTAATCCAGCTCCGAAACAGACTTGGCACCCAGCACTTCGGCAATCTGTTCTGCGCCGTGCTGAACGCCGTGGCACAGGCCGACCGTATCGACCTTGCCATATTCAATCGCCGCCCATGTGTTCATGGCCATGGGGTTGGCATAGTTCAGGAACTTTGCACCCGGCGCTGCGACCTCACGGATGTCCTTGCAGAAATCCAGAATGACGGGAATGTTGCGCTGACCATACAGAATGCCACCCGCACAAATCGTATCGCCAACGCACTGGTCGATACCGTATTTCAGCGGAATGCGAATATCATCCGCATAGGCTTCAAGTCCGCCAACCCGCACGCAACTGATGATGTATTTTGCACCTTCCAGAGCCCGGCGGCGCTCCGTCGTGGCGGTCACCTTTACCGCCAAACCGTTGGATTCGACGATGCGATCAAGGATCGCTTTAATCATCTCAAGATTGTGTTGGCTGATATCGGTCAGCGCGACTTCCACATCGCGAAATTCTGGCACGCACAGGAGATCGGTGAACAGTTTTTTGGTAAAACCGACGCTTCCTGCGCCAATGATAGCGATTTTGAAACTCATGTTGGCACCTTCGTTTGCGAAATGAATGCGAAAGATGGGCAGGCAACGTGATCACGAAGGAAGGAAGATAGTATTAGACAATGACTGAATAACAAGGATTTCCCTCCCACTTCCCCACTTGATCGTCTCCTCGAGGCGGGATTATGCTGATAATATCCGCAAGGGCCAGAGAAGGATTATGCTTTTATGGGTAATTTTGTGCTGCAGGATTTGATCGATCAGGGACCTGCCATGCGCACGGTTTCCTTGCCGCGCGGCAGGCAAACCCTGCACACAATGCCCACCAGTAGCGGTTACGAAATTCGCCGCGGCAGCGGTTATGACTGGGATGGACGTAAGCGCGGGCAGACCCCTTTCACCGTTCTGCAACACTGCATCAGCGGCAAGGGAAACCTGCGATATGAGAACAACACTTACGCCGTCGGACCCGGTGAAACCTTGCTTCTGCTCATCCCCCATAACCACCGGTATTGGCTGGGGGAGAACGGCCATTGGGAGTTTTTCTGGATATCCATGAATGGTGAGGAGGCGCTGCGCATCCATCGTGACATTCAGGCTGTGACAGGACCGGTGATCAAGCTTCAGGCCGATACTATCGATCATCTCGCGCAATGTTGCTCGCGTCTCGTCAACGGCGCTGAAACACCCGGTGCTGCCTCAGCGGTCGCTTATGAAGCGGCCATGGTGCTTTATGACGACGTGTTCGGCTCTCACCCCTCATTCGGTGGCGAATACCGCACGATGCAGCAAGTGCTCAGTTACATCGATAGCCATCTGGACCAGAGCCTGTCCGTCAATGAACTCGCCGCCGTTGCCGGTCTCAGCCGGGCGCATTTCTCCCGGATTTTCGCGGCCAATGAAGGTCTGCCGCCAGCCGAATTCGTTTTGCAAAGGCGGCTTCGGCGTGCGGCCAAACTTTTGACGACGGCCGCCAACATGCCCATCAAAGAGGTCTCAGTGCGCTGCGGCTTTGAAGACCCGAATTATTTTTCCAAGGTCTTTCGGCGGCTCTATGGCATCAACCCCAGCGAATTCAGAAGCACCGGCATGTATTCGAGTGTGCGATCGCATCCATAACACGGCATCAACACGCGCTGGGTAGACATGCCGACGCCCGGAGTGTGTCTGCCCCGGGCGTCACCTGCTCACTGGGAAGAGCAGGCTCATCAACGCTCGTTCAGAGCGCAGAGAGTGGTGGCACGCGATGCGCCCAGGGTTGCGCCTGTTCCAGTTGGGCAGCCAGCGCATAAAGCAGGCGTTCGCCACCGAAGGCTGCGGCGAAATGGGAGCCGATGGGCAGGCCCTGCGCATTCCAGTAAAGCGGAACGGACATGGCCGGCTGGCCGCTGGCATTGAACAGCGCGGTGAAGGGCGAGAAGGAATGGAAGGTCTCGATGAGATCCGAAATAGACTGATGTTCTTCGACCTTCATCGTGTCGATCAAGACCGGAGGCTGGGCCATCGTCGGGGACAGAATGACGTCGAACCGGTTCATGAGACCACCCATGCGGCGTCCGAATGCGTGCAAATAGTCCACGGCCGCGCTGTAATCTGCGCCGCTCATCTGACCCTTTTTCTGGAGCAACAGCCGGTGGCGCGGCTCTAGCGCCTGTTCGTCCATCGGATGGCCCGCCATGCGGCCCATCATGGTCAGCATGCTGCGGGTCTGCGAACCGATAATCGTGAAAACGGTATCGTAGAATTCCAGCGCATCGACGGGCAGCGCCACCTCTTCGACGTGATGACCGAGATCTTCGCAGAGCTTGGCCGTGTTCGATACCGCGTCGACGCAATCGGCGTGGCTGGTCCAGGGCGACAGATGCTTGACCAACCCGATCCGCAACCCCTTGGGCGGCGCACCGGTTGCTGCAGACAGGAACGTGCCGTCATAATGAGGCGCGGCATAGGGTGCGCCAAGATCGGCACCAGCCAGTTGGTCCAGTACTGCTGCACTGTCGCGCACCGAAAGCGTGATCACATGGCTCGTGCTCATGCCTGCCCAGCCTTCGCCCACGGCAGGCCCCATGGGGGTCAGCCCACGCGAAGGCTTCAGGCCGAATACGCCGCAGGCTGAGGCTGGAACGCGCAGCGAACCGCCGCCATCATTGCCATGGGCAATCGGAGAAACGCGTGCGGCAACCATGGCAGCCGCCGCGCCGCTCGATCCACCGCAGATGTGATCTGTAGACCAGGGATTGCGGCTTGCGCCGAACAGACGCGACTCCGTCGTATAGGAACTGCCGAATTCTGGCGACGTCGTGGTTCCGAAAATAGTGAACCCGGCCTTTCGGATGCGGGTGACGAGTTCTGCATCGAAGGGTGCCACCACATCCTTGCACAGCAGGGACCCATTCGTCATGCGCGCGCCCATGACCGGCGTGAAAAGGTCCTTGACGAGGATCGGCACGCCACCGAAGGGGCCTTCAATCGGTCCGCTTGCCACCCGTTCCGCCGCCTGCTCGAACAGTTCTTCGGCGATGGCGTTGAGTTGCGGGTTGACCTTCTTCACCCGCTCGATGGCATCGTTCAGCGCTTCACCGGGGCTCAAGATGCCCTTGCGGATCTGCTCGGCCAAAGCAAGGCCATCGGACGGTGCGGTCTGTGCGGACATATTCATTTTCTAATAGCCTTTCCTTGACATGGGTGTGAAGGCGGACCGGTTTCCCAGTCGCCTTCACGAAGTAAATGCATCAGCCGGCAGATGCAGTATGGATGGCCTGCCGACCGCGCGACAATCCGACAGCAGCCCACAGGCTAGCAATCACAACGGTAAAGCAGGCCCATGCGATGATGGCCGAGGAGAGGCCGACCGGCATGCCACCGAAGAAGCCAGCCAGTGCCACGATGATCAGCGGGCTGGAAAACTGTCCAAGATAGAGGCAGGACGTGAACCCGCCGACCCCACGGGCACGCAGCCGGGGCGGAAGCTTCAGCAACAGAGGCAGCGAGGCATTGGACACAAGGAACCCGGCACCGAGCCCTTGAAGGACCATGGCAACCAGCACAACCTGATAGGATGGCGCAAGCGCGAGAACGAAGAGCGCCGCTGCCATCAGCGACAGCATAACGGCATTGACGCCTGCAATGCCGATCCGGTCGCGCAGGGCAGGCCACGCGATGGAGCCGCCCAGGGTTGAAAGAATGGAAAGGCCAGCCGCCGCGCCAATGAGTGAGGTAGACGTCACGCCGATCAACACCAACACTGTCGGCATCATCACCGTCACCACAAAGCATGTCACCATGCCGGCAAAAACGAGGAAATAGGCACTGGCGATGGTCAGGCCGAGCCCGGCCGGGGCGGAAGCCGTCGACGAACCGGTTTCCTCTGCACGGCGATCCGGCTCCCACAGCAAAGTAGAGATAGCAGGCAGCAACAGGAGCGGAGCGAGATAGAGGTAAAATGGCGTGCGCCACGAACCTTCACCTGCAATGCCACCAATGACGAAAAACAGGGCGCCGACGATGCCGATGGTTATGACCTGCCGGTTGATGTAGCGCATACGTTCAGTCGGCGCCCAGTAATCGGCAATCAGCGTGGTGCAGCACGTCATGATGATGGCTTCGGCACAGCCAAACAGCAGGCGCGATCCCAGGATGAGGTGCAGATCGGACAGCAAGGCGGGCATGAACCCGAAGAGCGCGTAAAGCAGGCATCCGATGATGAGCATCGACTTGCGGCCAAACCGGTCTGCCAGCAAGCCGGCAATCGGTGCAAACAGCGTGATTGCCAATGCAGGCCCGGCCACGATCAGCGGGATCAGTTCCAGCGAACCGGGCGTGGACGCCGAAAATTCCTCGGTAATCTTCGGCAGCATCGGGGCAATCATGACCGAACCCATGATCGTCAGGCTGCTGGCAAGCTGAATGATCAGGCCCTGCTTTCCAGTTGCTGTGCGCGGTTGTGAGGTGGACAGTGACATGGGTCATCCTCCTCAAAAGGTCATGGAGAGACGCAGGGCGACATTGTAGCCTTCTGCGCGGTTTTCCGCACCGAATTCCTTGAACGCATGCAGCGAGACCATGGGCAGGCCGGGCTGGAAGAAGTTGACTGCAGGCCCAAGAGCAAAGACGCGGGCGCGATTGCCATCACCGGAGCCCGGACCCTTGTCATCGCTGATCTGCTGGTAGACATAGCCTCCCACGCCTGCCGTCCAGGGGCCGATATGCTGACCGACGCCAAATTCCTGTCGGTACTCGATGCCGCTCGTGTAATCGGTATCGGGGTTCACCGTGTTGAAGTTCACCGTCACATTTGTGGAAACTTCGAAGCCAGAATCGGTGATGTAAGTCCCGGCAACAAACGGCGTGATCGTCCAGTGATTGACGCCTGCATTGAAGGCATTCGATACGTCATAGTCGCCGGTGGGCAACTGCACCTGAAGACCGGCATTGACGAACAGATTTGGCGGTGCCTGCCAGGCGAGCATGAGGGGAAAGATGTCCACGTCGCCCAATCCGAAATCGCTGCCTTCGATTGCAAGTTGCCCAAAAGGCGTTGCAACGTTCACGCTGCCTTCAATATCGATGAGCGGCAGAATACCACCGAAGCCAACCGACGCTCCGAAAAGCTCCCACTCGGTCATGTAGAAATAGGCGAGCGAGACAGACTTAACGTCAAGTTCAAAGTCGTTCGGAATCTTATCGCCCTTGGCGTCCCTCAGCGTTTTCGCGGAGTAGTACGAGGTACGCACCCCTACCGTGCCATAGGGCGAAGGCGGTGGAAGCATGCCTGCGCTGAAATCCGTGATCCCCATTGGCGTAATGGTGCCGCCCTGCTCAACCGCATGAGCTGGCGAGATGGCAAGAGAGGTGACAGATAGAATGGAGGCAAGCGAAAGGGTGGCGCGATTGATCGCGCGCGGAAAAATATACATCGTCGTTCCCCAGGTTTCTTGAATGAACCAATGGGGAGATAGTAAAAACGCAATTACTCTTTGCGTTATCCGTTTTGGGAAGTGGTTATCCGATTAAACTATCACTGCGTGTTTTTCTCGGCGGGCCGCAGTGTTTCGGACGGCAGTTCCCCGAACATATCACGGTAATCGGCAGCAAAGCGGCTGAGATGCCAGAACCCCCAGGCTGCAGCAACGTCACCGATGGAAATGACACGACAGTCCCGACGGGCATTGCAGAGTTCCAAGCGCACCCGGTTCAAACGTTCAGCACGCACGAACTCCTTTGCCGACAGGCCAACGGAACGATTGAAGCAGGTTTGCAAATGCCGTCTGCTGATACCGAGATGCGTTGCCACCTCCGCGACAGTCGGTGGTTCGTTGGTGTTTTCCATCAACATCATGCGTGCGCGATCAATCAATTGCTTGTTGCTGGTTTCGCGCATGGGCTCAACCTTGTGGCTTGAGGTCAGCGCGGCGATGAGGTGATCGAGAACAAGGCTTTCGGCCAGTGAAAGATCGGGCGAAATCTCTGACTGTGCGGCGGACACGCGGGGGCCATCGTCAAACAGGCAGGTAAACAGCCTGTCCAGACGTGCGCTACGATCATGCCAAAGCGCAATCGAGGAACAGCAGCGGATCCGCTCGGCCAGCTGGCCATAACCACGATCGCCCACCCGGCTGGCAAGCCATTGTCGATCCACCGCGATATAGACCAGATCAAGGGCGTGCGGCGTCAAAATCTCGGGCAGCCTTTGCCCATCCACCATCAGGCTGATCTCCGGGTCCACCTCATGCCCGGAGAGCCAGCCGGTGCCCTCTGCATTCACAGCCAGGCTAAAAATCAGCGAACCGGACCAGCTGATCCCCCTTTTCAGCAGCATCTTGTCCGTTTTCTCGCGAAAAATCTGGAAAGGGCCGAATTGCATGGCTGAGAGAGAATATTCGATCCGGCCGGGCGACATCTGCATAAGCTCCAGCCGCCAGCCGTTCATGAGACGCATGCCATCCTCCAGCGAATGGACGGTCGTACAGCCCAAGCGCGAGGTCGCGGAGCGACCTGACAGTCCGACATCAATGACCACGACAGGCATCCTTTCGATAACGAATAAAGGAAACAGTCTCACGCTCTCGCCAAGGTCACCCGATGGGTAGCCGGCAGCTTACCTATCTGGCCATGCTAGATGGCCGTTGTCCAGTCGGTTTGATAATCTCAATCCGTAGCGCGACTGACACTTGTTTCCATCCAGATTTTTGATACATATCCACTATCAAAAGAGGTGAACAATTGAGCAGCCGTTTTCTGATGATCACGCCGGATGACGGTGCCGAGGTTCTCAAATGCCTTGCCGCGCCCGCCCGCCTTTCCATATTGAAGATCCTTCACGCGAAGGGTTCTCTCAATGTCAATGAGATCGCCGAGCTGCTCGACCTGCCGCAATCGACAACCTCAACGCATATAAACCAGATGGAAGAGGCGGGGCTGATCCGCACCGAGGTTCAGAAGGCACGCAAAGGAAACCAGAAGATCTGTCACGCCGCGCATGATGAGATCGTGCTCAGCTTCTCCCGCCCAAGCGAGACGGTTGACGAGACCATCGAGGTCGCGATGCCGGTCGGCCTTTACAGTGGCTATGAGGTGTTTGCGCCCTGCGGCATGTGCTCGAATGAGGCGATCATCGGCTATCTCGACAATCCCGATACATTCCTGTCGCCAGAGCGCATGAAGGCAGGACTTGTGTGGTTCACGCGGGGCTATGTCGACTACCAGTTTCCCAACAATGCCCGCATCAAAGGCGCTCCCGTGCGGGAACTGGAGCTGTTGATGGAGCTGTCGTCGGAAGTGCCAGGAACCTCTGCAAACTGGCCCTCCGACATCACCATATCAATCAATGGCCAGCCAATAGCCACATGGACCTCGCCTGGCGATTTCGGCGACCACCGGGGCAAATTTACGCCTGACTGGTGGAAGCTGCGCGGCAGCCAGTACGGCGTTCTGAAGAGCTTCCGCGTCACCGAAGGTGGCACCTTCATTGACGGCGTCCGCGTTTCCGACACCAATCTTGACGATCTCGACCTCCTCCAGCACCGGTCTATCCGGCTGCGGATAGAGGTGCCCGATACGGCAGAACACCCCGGTGGAATCAACATTTTCGGTCGTGGCTTCGGCAATTACGACCAGGACATCGTCCTGCGCGTCAAGACCTGAAAAAACACCCCTGTTCAAACAAATATTGCCGGATTGACGTCTGGATGATCCCGTGTATCATATCGCCAATTATGATATATATCCATAAAATGGATACAAAGAGGGGGAATTCACCATGCGGGCAGTTGGCACCGTTCACCGCGACTTCAAAATCAGCACGATTGACCCACGTCTTTACGGCTCTTTCGTCGAACATCTCGGCCGCGCGGTCTACACTGGCATCTATGAACCCGATCACCCTACTGCAGACGCTAACGGCATGCGGCAGGATGTGATTGACCTCGTGCGCGAACTGGATGTTCCCGTCGTGCGCTATCCCGGCGGCAACTTCGTCTCGGCCTATAATTGGGAAGATGGCATCGGCCCGCGCGAAGACCGGCCCGTCCGCCTCGATCTCGCATGGCATACATCCGAGTCGAACCAGGTCGGCATCCATGAATTTGCCGATTGGGCAAAGGCCGCAAACACCGAAATGATGCTGGCCGTCAATCTCGGCTCGCGTGGCCTAGACGAAGCCCGCGCCTTCCTCGAATACGTCAATCATCCGGGCGGCAGCTATTGGTCGGATCTGCGCCGCAAGAATGGTCGTGAGGAGCCTTGGAACGTCAAACTCTGGTGCCTGGGCAACGAAATGGACGGCCCCTGGCAGATTGGCCAGAAGACGGCAGAAGAGTATGGACGTCAGGCTTTCGAGACTGCCAAGGCCATGCGCGCTTTCGACAAGTCTATCGAGCTGGTCGTCTGCGGTTCATCGACACCAAAGATGCCGACCTATCCAGCCTGGGAATCCACGGTTCTCGATTACACCTATGAGAGCGTGGATTATATCAGCCTGCATATGTATTTCGAAAATGACGCCGGCGACACCGCAGCCTATCTTGCCCAGAACGCGCGCCTTGACGACTACATCGAAACGATTGCCTCCGTCATCCGCGTGACGAAGTCGAAGAAGCGCTCCAAGAAGGACGTCTATATCAGCTTTGACGAATGGAACGTCTGGTATCATTCCAAAGAAGCAGACCGGACAGTACTCGAAGGTCGTGACGGCTGGCCCCACGCCCCTGCCCTTCTGGAAGACATCTACAATTTCGAAGATGCTCTTCAGGTCGGCTGCATCCTCAACACCTTCATTCGCCATGCAGACGTCGTCAAGATTGGCTGCCTGGCCCAGCTCGTCAACGTCATCGCCCCGATCATGACCGTGCCCGGCGGTCCGGCTTGGCGTCAGACGACCTTCTATCCCTATCTCTTTGCATCTCGCTATGGCCGCGGCACGTCCTACCAGCTGTCGATCGATTGCCCTGTTTATTCGACTGACTTTGCCAAGGACGTACCCTATCTCGATGTCTCTGCCGTCGAGAGCGACACGGACGGCGCGCTGACTCTCTTCATCGTCAACCGCCACCAGACCGATGCGATTAGTCTTGACCTCGCGCTCGAAGGCTTTGGCAACCGCAAGGTCATCCTGGATCAGGTCCTTTCAGGCCATGGGCTGAAGGTCGTGAACGGCCCGGAGGCTCAGACGATCGTACCGCAGGATGGCAGCGGCATCACCGTGGAGGGTGGACGCCTGAAGGGCGAGATCGCGCCGCTTAGCTACCGGGTCATCCGGCTCGGCCAGTAAACCGATAGACGACGGGGAGGAGAAACCATGTCGGCTTCGATTGAGATCGATAATGTCACCAAGCGTTATGGCGCGCTGACTGTTCTGGACGAAATCTCGCTCTCGATTGGTGCGGGCGAATTCGTCGTATTTCTGGGCCCCTCGGGCTGCGGAAAATCGACATTGCTGCGCATGATCGCGGGGCTGGAGGATGTCACAGAAGGTACGATCCGGGTCGCCGGAGAGCGGGTGGACACGCTTCCACCCGGCAAGCGCGGGGTGGCGATGGTCTTCCAGTCCTATGCACTTTATCCGCATATGACTGTGAAACAGAACATGGCGTTTGGGCTTGAAAACATTCAGATGCCGAAGGAGGAGATCGAGCGTCGTGTCTTGTCTGCTGCAGACACGCTGGAGATCGGACATCTTCTGGATCGCAAGCCGCAGAAGCTTTCAGGCGGACAGCGTCAGCGCGTCGCAATCGGCCGCGCCATCGTCAAGGAGCCCAAAGCCTTCCTGTTCGATGAACCGCTTTCAAACCTGGATGCGGCCTTGCGCGGCAGAACGCGGCTGGAGCTTGCGCAGCTTCATGGTCGGCTGGGTTCGACAATGGTCTTCGTCACCCATGACCAGGTCGAGGCGATGACGCTCGCTGACCGGATCGTCATCATGAATGCGCGCAAGATCGAACAGATCGGCACGCCGATGGAGGTCTATCAGCGACCGGCAACCCGTTTCGTCGCCTCCTTCATTGGGTCTCCCGCCATGAACTTCCTGCCCGTTCAGGGTTGGGAGCACGGCCAGGCAGGTCTGATTGTTACGACTGCAGCTCTCGGGCAAGCGCAGACAGGCTTCACCGCCCCAAACAACCTCAGCCCCAATGGTGCCGTTCTCGGAATCCGCGCCGAAGACGTCTCTGTCTGCCATAATAGTGAGGCTGGCGTCCCGCTTAAAGCCGAAGTCATCGAGCGCCTCGGGGATCGGACCCTGATCTACGGCGTACTCGGCGATGGCACAAAGCTCACCGTCGAAGCGGATGGCCGGTCTCTCGCTAAAGCGGGGGACGTGGTCAACATCAAGGCAGACCCGCAGGCATTCCATCTTTTCGACGCGGACGGACATTCCCTGCAAAGGGAGGGCTGCTGACATGGCAGAGAGCTATCGCCGCAGCCAATGGAGCCACGGGCTTTTCATCCTGCCCTATCTTCTCGTCTTTATAGCCCTGCTGGTTTTTCCGCTCTTCTGGGGCATCTGGCTCAGCCTGCACAAGGTTGACCTTTTCGGCCCCGGACGCTTCGTCGGCATCACCAATTATGTAAGGGTTCTGGCCGATCCCATCTTTCGCCAAGCACTCTGGAACACTGTCATCTTCGTGCTGGTCAGCGTTCCCTCGCTGGTCGCACTCGGGCTGTTTCTCGCGCTGGCGCTTAACCGCACGACACGCACAACCAGCTTCTTCCGGGGCCTGTTCTTCTCGTCCTCTGTCCTGTCGGTCACCATCGTCACCTTGATCTGGCGCTTCGTGTTCATTCCGGGCGATGGTCTTCTGTCGGTTCTGTTCGAGCAATCCGGCATCGACCAGATCAACTTTCTCTCGACCAAGGGCTGGTCCCTCTTTTCGGTCGGCGTTGCAACTGTCTGGTGGTGCATTGGCCTGCCCATGATGCTGTTCCTTGCAGCGCTCCAGCAGGTGCCGCAGGATCTCTATGAGGCCGCCGCCCTCGACAACGCCAGTCCGCGCCGCGTGCTGACGCGGATCACGCTGCCGTCAATCGCGCGCACCATCATGCTGGTCACGATCATCCAGATCGTCATGCAGTTCCAGCTTTTCGGTCAGGCGCAGCAGATGACCAATGGAGGGCCGAACGGCAGTTCACGTCCGCTCGTCATGTATATCTATGAGGTCGGTTTCATTCGCTGGGATGTGGGCCGCGCCGCCGCCGCCTCGCAGGTTCTGTTTCTGATCATCCTCGTTGCGGCAATGGCCCAGTATTTCGTGTCCGCACGCAAGACGGAGGACGGCGCATGACCCGCAAAGACGAGACTTACAAGCCAGATGTGCTGACCGCAAACCGCCCGCTTCTCTGGGGTGCGGCCTTCCTTTCGGTCATCATGATGGCGCCTGTCGCGTGGCTGGTGGGCCTATCGATCAAGAACAATCAGGAACTGATGCTCGGCACGGACTCGGTCTTTCGGGCTCCCTATACCATCGCCAACTTCCTGAATATCCTGCATTCGTCGCAGGTCTTCGGCTGGTTCTTCAACAGTTTCGTGGTTGCAACCGGCCAGACCCTGATGGTGCTCGTTCTGTCGTCACTCGCAGGCTACGGTTTTGCCCGTCTGGAATTTCCGTTTCGTCGCACGCTGTTCATCCTCGTCCTATTCGGCCTTGCGGTGCCGGAACAGGCTGTCATCATCGCCCGTCACCAGATGTTCAACTGGGTGGGCCTGCACAACACCCATCTCGGATTGATGTTGCCCGGCCTGTCCTCTGCCTTCGGCGTATTTCTGATGACGCAGTTCTTTCGCGCCATCCCGAAGGACATTGACGAAGCGGCCCTGCTCGACAATGCCTCCCAGTTTCGCATCTTCTGGAAGATCATGCTGCCACTGACGCTACCGGCGCAAGCGACGCTCGGAATCTTCACCTTCCTGCATGCCTGGAACGACTATTGGTGGCCGCTGATTTCGGCGACGAAGAAGGAAATGTACACGCTGACAATCGGCATCGCCTCGTCGCAATCGAACTTTGCCCAGAGCGAAGGCCTCGGCTTCCTCGCCGCGCAGGCGGTCTTTGCCAGCCTGCCAGCGCTCATCGTTTATCTGATCTTCCAGAAACACATTGTCACCGCCGTCTCCGGCGGCGCGGTGAAATAAAGCCTACCCGGCCGGGGAGGAGCTGGCCGGATTCGTTGAACGGGGCGAAATGCCCGACAAAGGGAGTGAGACATCATGAAACGCATTCTATGGACCACAGTTGCGATGATTGCGCTTGGGGTTGGCACCTCGGCGCAGGCACAGACCAAAATTGAGCTGCAGCGCTTCTTCGGCGCCTGTGAAGCAGACTATGGCAAGGTTACTGACGTATCCGCCGCTGTCGGCGAATGCGGCATTGTCACCGCGCTCATCAACAAGTTCGAGGCCGACAATCCGGATATCGACGTCAACGTAACCACGGTCGAATGGCCGGGCTATGACCAGCTCAATGCACAGCTCGCCTCCGGCGCTGCCCCCGATGTGGTTTCCATGCATTATTCGGCCATTTCCGACTATCAAAGCCGTGGACTGATCGAGCCTATCGATAAAGTGTTGGCCACACAGGGTGTCACACCTGAAAGCTTTACCGATGCCAGCCGCGCCGGCGTTACCAAAGATGGTCAGCTCTATGGCCTGCCATTCGATAACTGGACCATGCTTTTTCACGTCAACCTGAACCTGATGAAGAAAGCAGGTCTGGTCAACGCCGACGGCACGCCGGTGCTGCCAAAATCAGGTGCGGAACTGATCGCCCAGGGCAAGCAGTTCAAGGAAAAGACCGGCAAGCCCTATCTCATCCAGATTATGGCCAACGAGACCGCGTCCTACACCCGTGTCCTCTACACCCTGCTGCAGCAGCAGAATGCTGATTTCTTTGCAGATCCGACGGCCATCAAGCTGAATACGCCTGAAGCCAAGGCCGCCGTCGAATTGATGAAGGCAACGAAGGACGAGGGCATTTCGACGACCGGCCTCGACTATGCCGCCGCCGTTTCCGCCTTCGCCAATGGTGATGGCGGCATCTCGGTCAACGGCACATGGCTGATCGGCGATTATGCTGCGCAATCGGAAAAGGATGGCACGGCACTTTCGAAAGGCTACACTGTCTATCCGGTCCCGCAGCTCTTCCCCGCACAGGACAGCACCTATGCGGACGGCCACAGCTGGGTCATGCCGAAGAAGGATCGCTCGCCGGAACAAGTTGCTGCTGTCGGCAAACTCTTCAAGTTTCTGGCGGATAATGATTTCCAGTGGGCCCGTACCGGCCACCTCCCGGCGGTCAAGGCGGTCTTCGACATGCCGCAATTTAAGGCTCTGCCGCATCGCGATAACATCGCAAAGATCGCTCAGACCGGCCGCTCGCTACCGGCAGAAGTTCAACGCCAGTTCCCGATCCAGGATATTATCGGTGAAGAGGTCGGAGCAGCAGTCAATGGCGACAAGCCAGTCGATGAGGCGCTGTCTTCTGCTGAAACACGCATCAACGAGTTGCTGGGCGATCTCTGATCAAGCCACTCACCTGACCCTAACGCATGCCCGCGCATTCCGATGCGCGGGTTTTTTGCGTGACTCTTAGATTTTACTCTCAGAGCTCTCAGAAATTGAGCTCAAGCCCATCTTCGCAGAAATCGAACTTGGCAGGCTCAGATTCACTGCCGTCCGCGTAGGTCGCCTTTACCCATTGACTGCAGTTTTCGCTATTTGTGCTCTGGTCCCATTCCAGATTAACGGTCTTGCCAGGTTTGATCCCGGAGCCAATCTCGAAATAACCCCAGTCCTTTTTATTTTCCGACACGAAAATCTTCGTGATGGTCGATGCGGTTGTATTGCTGGCTGTAAAAGAATATTCCTCAGCCTTAGCAGATGTGCTCACGCCAACGGCAGTAAGTGCAATGGCGAGAAAATGTAATCTTGCGTTGAACATGATTATTCGATCCTGAACGGTTCTGATGCAAGGTCATCATCTCCCATTACTGGCAATGTAAGTCCAACACATTTTTTGAAACGAACAGCCTTCCCGATTGCGGAATTATTATTTGGATAATACTTCCTTAGAATGCTCTTCCCGCGAACGCTCCGCATCAACAACCTTATCCATCTCAGTTTAAGACTTACCCAGATATCGCTCTGCGAATTCTGCAAACCACAGAATCGCAGATGGATCGCGCATCGCGCCTTGGCTGACGGCCTTTTCGATGCTTTCTCCCAGAAGGAGCTTTCTGATCGGAACTTCCATTTTCTTGTTTGTCAGCGTGTAGGGAATGGTTGGTACGGCAATGATTTTGTCTGGAACATGCCGGGGGCTGCGCTCGCTTCTCAGCCGCGTGTTGATGGCACGTGTCAAATCTGCGTCGAGCGTGATCCCCGGCGCAAGAGCCACGAATAACGGCATATAATAGCCACCATCCTTCGTTTCCACGCAGACGATGACACTGTCAGTAATCTCGGCCACACCATCGAGCGTACGGTAAATTTCGGCGGAACCGATGCGAACGCCGAAGCGATTGAGGGTCGCGTCGGCGCGGCCGTGCAGGTGGCAGCCGCCACGCGCATTGATGGTGAGGGAGTCACCATGGCGCCAGACACCGGGGAAGTGGTCGAAATAGGACTCACGATAACGCTTGAAATCCTCGTCACCCCACAGAAACAGCGGCATGGATGGCATGGGTTTGGTGATGACCAGTTCACCAGCCTCGCCAATGATTTCGCGCCCATCCTGATCGAAGGACTTGATATCGGCACCTAGCGTTCGTGCCTGAATCTCACCGGCATAAACGGGCAGCGTCGGGCTGCCACCCACCAACCCACTGCAGAATTCCGTTCCGCCCGATTGCGATGTCACCCACAAATCCTCGTCCAGCGTTTCGTAAAGCCAGGCAAATGTCTCGGGCGTGGCAGGCGAGCCGACAAGGAAGATGTTTTCCAGCCCCGGAAGATGGTATTTCTCCTTGGGAACGATGCCAAGTTTACGCGTATTGTCGATGAACGTCGGGCTTGTGCCGAATGACTGAACATTGGCCTTCTCCGCGAGCTTCCAGAGAAAGTCCGGCTCGGGATGAGCGGGGTGACCATCATAAAGCACGGCGGCGGCATTCATCAGCGGTGCCCACATCAACGTATTCCACATCATCCACCCGGTGGTGGAATAGAAATACATCGTCCTTCCCGGCTTCAGATTGAGGTGAAAGGCTGCGGATTTATAGTGCTCTAGAAGAATGCCAATATGCCCGTGAACAATCGGCTTCGGCAGACCCGTTGTGCCGGACGAGAAAAGTATCCAGAGAGGGTGACGACCGTCCACATATTCATATCGGAAGTTGGCAGGATTGATAGGCGGGCTGTCCAGCAGATCATCGAGATGGACGACCTCGGCGCTGAGATCAGCGGGCGGCGCGTCTTCATTCAGGTAATTGAACCAGACAATTTTCTCGATGCTCGGCACGGACTGTACGATCTCGCGTATCTGCGTCCGGCGGTCAAAATCCTTGCCCGCGTAACGATAGCCATCGGCTGCGAAAAGCAGTTTCGGCGCGATCTGCCCGAAACGGTCAACGACGGTTTGCGTGCCAAACTCCGGTGCGGCAGCGGACCAGACCGCCCCTATCGCCGTTGTCGCCAACATGGCGATGACGGCTTCGGGAATGTTCGGCATATAGGCGACCACACGATCGCCAGCCCCTATGCCCATTGCGCGTAGCTGTTGGGCAAGGATACGCACCTTGCTACCCACTTCCTGCCAGGAAACGGAGGCGTAATCACGTATTTCCGAGCAGTGGTACAAAAACGGTCGGGATGAATCCCCGGAATTTTCATGCCGCAACACATGCTCGGCGTAATTGACGGTGGCACCGCGAAACCATTCGGCACCGGGCATTTCAAGTGAACTCAGCACGGTCTCGATGGGGCTGGGTGAATGGATCTCGAAATAGTCCCAGATCGATTTCCAAAAGCCGGGCAGGTCTTCGACCGACCATGCCCAGAGTGCCGCATAATCGGCAAAATCGAGCCCACGCTCTGATTTCAGCCAATGCATATAGGCCGCGATATTGGATCCATCCGCGAAGTCTGCGGAAGGCGTCCAAAGTAATTGCCCCTCAGCAACCATAACCGATCTCCCTTTCAAGCCGGCATCGCCGGTTCTGGCCTAGGCCGCGTTCACAAGACCAGTTGCAAACAGGTCGGCGATTGAATCGAGTACAAAATGTGCGGCCTGATTTTCAGCCAGCGCGGCGAAGGCATCGTGCTTGGCAATACCCGTGGTGACACCGATACCAATGGCACCGGCTTTTCGCGCCATGGCAATCTCAAGGCTCGGGTCGTCGCCAACGACCGCAACTTCGCCGGGTTTTATACCCATCTGCAAGCATGCAAGACGAAGGCCATGGAGCGACGGTTTGCCAAGAACGGTTGTCCTTGCCCTAGTCGTTGAGGTGATCATGGCGGCGATGGCTCCGGACACGCCCAGAATGCGACCACTGGCACCAGCAAAGAATGGCGCATCGGAAACGGTGAACAGTTTTGCCCCGTTCCAGACCGCATCGCAGGCTGCTTGAAGATCGGGCATGGTGAACTCGGGATACCAGCCGATGAGAACGGCCTGAACCCCGCTTAAATCATCTCCCCGGCGCACGACGTCTATCCCTCTCTCGGTGAGGGAATGCGATACGCTATGCCCGCCCAAAACAAGGACTTTTTCTATTTTCTTTTTGACGAAGTAATCCGCAGCGACCACAGATGGCGTCAGAATGCTGCCTTCGGCAAAGTTGAAACCTGCCGCTGCGAGCAGATCGCGATATTCCTGGGGCGTCTGGAAGGTGCCATTGGTAAAAGGCACCATGGGAATACCAAGCCTGTTCAACCGATCCACGACGGCAACCGCGCCATCGAACGGGTTGAAGCGGCCCTTCTTTTTGTCCATCAGAGCGAGCGTGCCATCAATATCGAGAATGAAGCCCTTTACAGCTTGCATAGATGTCGGACCCAGGCTTGAGCTGCTCATTTTTGCGCCCCCTGCAACTCCAGACGAACACCCTTGGTCTCGACCACGATCTGCCTGTAGTTCTTGCGCTTTGCCAGACCCCGCAGAAGTTCGAGCTGTGTATTGCTTTCGGGATCATAGGAACGCACCGCAGGGCCTGCCGCAATCATGGCATCCACCTGCTCGCCGGGCATCACTGCGCGCAGCAGAAATTCCTCGTCGCTGAGGTCTTTGCCAAACCGGGCGCGAAGCTCTGGCAGTGAGGCCATTTGCGCTTCAGCCTCCAGTTCTTTCGCACGTCGACTGGACTTGATGCGATCTTCAACCTCAGGATCGAGCGGGCTACCGGGCTTGCCGAAACGACCGCTCACATAGCGGATGACCTCATCCGGCACATTTTCATAGCGTTTGCCGGACAGGACATTCATGACCGCCTGAGTGCCGACGACTTGCGAAAACGGTGTGACCATGATGGGATAGCCAAGCTCTGCACGCACGCGCTCGGTCTCTTCGAGCACCTGCGGCAGCAGGTGCAAGCGCTTCATTTCACTCAGCTGCCTCTTCATGGTCCCAAGCATTCCACCCGGCATCTGATGCTTGAAATAGCTGGCATCAAACTCCTGCGGCACACCGCATTCAAGACCTTCGGCCTCAGCCAGCGCTTGAAAATAGGCACTCATTTGCGCCAGCGCCTCGTCATCCACATCCACAGAATGGCCCATGTGCCGAAGGTTCGCGACCACACGTTCCGCAGCAGGCTGGGATGTGCCGTTCGCTGCCGGGCCTGCCGAGACATGGAGTGCTTCGATACCCATTTCCGCAGCCGCCAGATAGGAAAACGGTGCCAAGCCGATTGTGCAATGCGAGTGCAGCTCCAGCGGCATTTGCCCCTTCCCGGCCTGGATGGCGGGCAACAGGGTTCTCGCGCGCTCCGGCGTTAAAAGACCGCCAGGATCCTTCAGATACATGCGCGAGAATAACCCGGAGGCTGCCAGTTCGCTCGTTTTTCTCGCATAGTATGCATCGTCGTGAAAGGGGCTGACCGTATAGGTCAGTGCCGCATTGCAGTCATCGATGCCGGACTTGCCGACAAGCTTTGCCATGGCGATCATTGCGGACGTGTCATTCATCGGGTCCATGATCGCAAAGCGGTCTATGCCGCAATTGACCAGCAACTTGAACGCCAGCTGCATCAATTCCTGGCTGGCACTTTCCCACGAAATGAAGCGCATGCCGGTGGTCAGGAAGCTGAGTTTTGTGCTTGGCATCAGCTCTCGCATGACCCTGATGCGTTCCCAGGGATTTTCCTTCTGGAAGCGAACGGCAACGGCCATATGGGTGGATGTAATGAGATCGACAGCAGCGAAACCCACGCGCTCCATCACGGGTGCCATGGCCGCCTGCATCCCGGTCTTGAGCGCCGTCGCGCCCCAAAGGCTCTGATTGCCGTCCCGCACAGTCGTATCGACGAGTTCAACTCTGCTCATGTCAGCAATCCCGTCTCATTGTTTCAAGTGCCTGTGCAAGTTTGCCGGCATTGACAAGGTTTGTGAGGAAGTTGGTATCGACGGCACCTGCGGCGAAGGCCGGATGGGCCAGAACAACCTGATGGAGTTCCCGGTTTGTGTCGACGCCGTTCACCACCGCCGACTTCATGACGTCTTTCAGGGTGCCAATCGCCTCCTGCCTCGTGCGCCCCTTCGCGATCACCTTGGCAATCATCGAGTCGTAGTAGGGCACAACGAAAGACCCCGCCTGAACGAAGGTATCGACGCGAATATCAAGGCCCGCAGGAAACCATACCTCAGTGATCCTTCCGGGACTGGGCTGAAAATCCCGGTCGATGGATTCTGCGTTCAACCGGCATTCGATGGCATACCCGTCGAACGTGATATCCTCTTGACCGAATCTCAGCGCGTTTCCGTCTGCAACCCGGATCTGCTCTTCAACCAGATCAAGCCCGGTAATGGCTTCAGTCACCGGATGCTCCACCTGGATGCGCGCATTCATTTCGAGGAAATAGAATTCTTCGCGTTCGCAATCGACCAGGAATTCAACGGTTCCGAGGCTCTTGTAGCCGAGATGTCGGCTGAACTTCAAAGCGGCTTCGTGGATCGCGTGGCGGAACTCATCGCTGAGATCAGGAGCAGGCGCTTCCTCTATGACCTTTTGATAACGCCGCTGGACCGAGCAATCGCGCTCACCGAGATGAATAACATTTTCTCCATCGCCCAGCACCTGAACTTCCACGTGGCGCCCCGCCGCGACATAGCGTTCCAGATAAACGCGCCCGTCTCCAAAGGCTGCTGAGGCTTCGGCCATTGCCATATCGACCATGGCGCTGAGTTCGCCGGGCGTGTTGACACGCTTCATCCCACGGCCGCCGCCGCCAGCCACGGCCTTGATCAGCAGAGGATAGCCGGTCGCAACGGCCATCGCCTTTGCCTCTTCAAGCGTTTCGACCGGCCCACCCGGAACGACGGGGACACCAGCGGCTTGCGCGTGAGCGCGTGCCTTCAACTTATCGCCCACAGCAAGGATCTGATCTGCAGTTGGCCCGATAAAGATGATCCCATTGTCGGCACAGGCCTCAGCGAGCCTCGCATTTTCCGACAGGAATCCGTAGCCCGGATGCACCGCGTCACAACCCGTACCGGTTGCGGCGCTTACGATGGCTTCGATTTTGAGATAGCTCAGAGATGATGGCGCAGGACCTATGCAGACAGTCCGTGTTGCCAGCCGCGCACCCAAGCTGTCGCGATCCGCTTCAGAGACCGCAAGGACCGTCTCGATACCCAGCTTTCGGCAAGTCTGTATAATGCGAACAGCGATTTCCCCGCGGTTCGCGATAAGAATGCGTTGAATGGTCATGGCTCACTCCGGTCGCAAGCGGAGAATTGTCTGTCCAAATTCCACCATGGTGCCATCGGCAACTGCGATTTCGACCGCAATACCCGACAATCCTGATGTCACCGGGTTCATCAGTTTCATAACCTCGATGATCCCCACCACCGTCTCAGGTCCGATCTTCATTCCCGGTGTGACGAACGGTTCGGCACCGGGCTTCGGCGCACTGTAGAATATGCCGAGCATCGGCGCGGGCACGTTAATGCTGTCCCCCGAGGCCAGACCCACTGGAGCCGCAATCGCCGCCTCGGTTTGTTCGGCCTTGCTGTCGGGAGTGGTAACGGCGACAGGCTTCTGGCTCTCTGCGGGTGGCTGGGAGGACACCGCGCCTTTGCGCCTTGCCGTGAGCTTCAGCCCTTCGGTCTCGATATGCAGCTCGTCAAAATCCGAACTGTCGAGTATCGCGAATATCTCCTGGACATCCGCCTTTGTAAGCTTGTCGGCCATTTCAACCTCGATCTGTCAATGCACGGAGCACGTGCGCAAGTGGGTTGGCTGCGGCCACGATTGGGCCCTTTTGCCTGTCGCGCCCGCTCCAGACTGTTTCCGGCCGGGATTGCAGCAGCATGATTTCGCCGCTGTTCCGGCTGATGGCCCATTCAATATCCAGCGAGTGCCCTTAGTGCTTTTCCAGCAAACGTCCCGTACGCGCCAGCGCGTGGAGCTCTTCATCGCTGACGCTTGCAGCCGTTTGCTCAGCCTCGGCAACGGCCACTTCCGTCATTTCCTGCCTGTTGTAATCAGGCACATGCTTGACGAGTTTGCGCGAGATGTTGCGCTGCGTGATTTCGCCAGTGATCTTGCTGATGACGAAACGGTCCGGCGTAACCTCACCGCTGACGACGGAAGAGCCCACACCCCAGGCCGCTTCGAGAACAATAACGGTCTTGTCTCCGGTCGTCGGGCTGCGCGTGAACATGACGCCTGCGGTGCGGGCATCCACCATGTCCTGCACCACGACAGCCATGGCGACGTCATCCTCAGGCAAATCAAGGCGCAGCCGGTAGGTCACGGATTCCACGCTGTAGAGGCTCGTCCAACAGCGCTTGACGTGGTCAATGACGAAATCGGCTCCTTTGATCCACAGATAGGTATCCTGAAGACCGGCAAAGCTTGCATCCGCATTGTCTTCAGACGTTGCGCTGGAGCGAACGGCTACGGGAGTGAGACCATCCTTTGGCGACAGCTGATGATAGGCCGTGCCGATTGCTTCCTGCAGGGCCGCAGGCAAAGGTGCTCTCAGCATTGCCGCCCGGATCGCATGGGTCGCGGCTTCGATTTCATCGTGGCTCTTGTTCTTCAACTCGCTGATCCCTTGCCTGACCTTCCGGTCAGGGTCGAAGCTTTCCAGAAAGGCTTCAAAGGCAGCAGTGGTGACGACAAACCCGGGTGGAACCTTGGCTCCGGCTTTCACAAGTTCGCCAAGGCTGGCGCCCTTACCGCCGACTGTCGGGCGATCTTCAACGCCGAGATCGGCAAACCATCGCGTCAAGGGTTCAGAATGGACTGACATTGCACTCTTCCTTAATTGAGAATGGTCACGCGACCGGTGCTGCCATCGACGCGAATGCGTTGGCCGTCCTTGATCCGCCGTGTTCCACTCCCCGTGCCGACAACAGCAGGCAAACCGTATTCACGCGCGACGATGGCGGCATGAGACATGGTTCCGCCAATATCGGACACGGCTGCCTTGATGCGCCCGAAGATCGGCGCCCAACTCGGCGTTGTGACGGGACATACGAGGATGTCGCCATCCTGCAGTTTGTTGATATCCGCGACCGACTGGATGACTCTTGCCGTGCCCTCGACAACGCCGGGCGAGGCACCAAATCCGCAAAGTTCCATGTCGGAGTCTGTGCGTGACAGCCATGCCTGAACTGTCTTGGTGGTTACACCCCAGAGCATCACCACCATCGGGTCATTGATCGCCTCGGGAATGGGGCCGAGAGCTTCTGGCGCGTCCCAGTCAACCAGCTCAAGCATGCCTTGCTTGCGGGTTGCGATGATATCGGACCAACGCTCCCCGGCTGCAGGCTTGCCGCCGACGCTCCAGGTAAGACGCAGGTCGGACAGCACTTCACGGATTTCTCCCCGATTGAGGTGGAAGATATCCTCCTGATCCTGGATCAGATCGTTCTTGCAGAGCAAGGCACCGAATTCGCGGATCTTGTTAAAGAACACGTTGGTGAGCCAATGCTCGCAATAGAATTTGTGATCTTCCACATAGGGGAAAACCATATGTGCAAGCCCGAGCATCTGATCGAAGGTGCCGCGATCCTGATCCGTATCGAGATAGCTTCGGTACTCGCCGATGATTTGCTCACGCTGCGCTTTCAGCTGCTCGGTTGGCCGCTCCAGAGAATGGCCCGCCTTTAATTGGGCGACATAATTTGCCAGTGCGGAGAAAGGAATGCGCAGGTCATCATTCCAGCTTCGATGATGATGATAGAAGCCATCGCCGCTTGAGGTGTTGAACCAGGGATCGCGGATCTCGTCATATTTCGTCAGCCATTGTGCACCAGCATCGCCGCGCTGTTTCATGGCAGCCAGGACTTCTTCCGGCGTGCAGCCGGATGCGAGCACATCATCAAGGCCCAACTGGACGCTGAGCCGGGCCAGTACCTTGAGTTCATCGTCAGGCTTGAACATGAGGGAATCGACGCCGGCGACCATGTTTGCAATCGTCCGGTCTTCGATCTCGGGGAAGGCCTTCTTGCAGAATTCGAAAAAGGTCAGATAGGCGCCATATCCGAGGATCAGGAATTCCGAATGGTACTGCCACATCATGAAATAGTCTTCGAGCGCCTTGTCGTAACTCTTCAGCAGCAAAGCGCCGTCGGAATAGCCTCGGCCGCCAAGCACGGACTCTGCATCGTCGAATTCATAAAGCCCCGGAACCTCAATCGCCGCCATGGCCGCGATCAGGTCTTTCATCCGCGTATGCCATTCGCCGTACAGTCGTTCCCAGTTACCGAAATAAAAGAAGGCACGCTTTTCAAACTCACCAACGCGTCGACCAATTTCTTCCGGATCGGTGACAGAGTTCGCCGATATGTAAATACGGCCATTGACGATGCGGTGCTCGATGCCCTTGGACGTGGGAATGGCAAACATGCGCGTTGTCATCGCGCCAAGACCCGAATAGGCTCCTTCAGCGGTGATCGCATCAAAGGCGGGCATCGGCTCTGGGAAATGCATCTTGTTGTAGAACCAGAAGCGTTCGTCATCACCGGCACGGAAGCTGGTGAAATACGGATACATGCCGTCCACCTTCTCAGCGCCCTTGGCGCTTCCGATCTGCGACGGTAATGGAAAAATAGATGAAGTCGGGTTCATGTGTCAGAAATCCTCCCAATCTGACGGCGGAGTTTTGCGAAACCTCTCTTTCGGTTCCGGGCGGCGCAACTCCTTGCGCGCAGCCTGAAGTGCAGGCCGGTACGAGCCTCCTCGCTCTACCGGTAGTCTCCAAAATCCCTTTTGGGTCAATTGCTTACAAATCAGTCCGCTTGTTGATCGAGCGGTTTTCGTTTGCGTTGGTAATCTACGCAGGCAATAAAATGCGATCAATCGCGACAAGCGAAGGTTTCACCAGGTGAAACCTGAGGGCTATCAGCCTGGCACAATTCAGCCCTGTAGCTTGAGCGCAACAGTCCGGGCTGCCTCCTGCAGCGCGGGCAAGTGTGCATCGACGATCTGTCTGCGGTTCGCGACCTTTTGAATCCATGTCAGATTGATGCAGCCGAACACGCGCTCGCCAGACATGATCGGCACGGCAATGGAATCGCGGCCGTCATCGCTTTGTCGCCGGGGAATATCGAAGTCTCCGCCGAAGCGTGGATCTCTGATTCCGTATCCCAGGGCTTTCGTCTCTGCCAGAACCTTGTCGACCCATGCCGTATTCCGCGCGTTTATGTTTCCAATCCGTTGGCTGTGACGAAGACGGGTCAGGATCGCAGCCTTTTCGGTCTCGGGACAATGGGCAAGATAGGCCTTGCCAGTCGCCGACATCAGCATATTGACCTGAAACCCAACGGGTCCCAGCGGGATATGGTGAAAGTAGGACTTGGGCGAGTTGGTTTCGATGACCTCCATATGGTCGAGTCGGGCAACAGCCAGAATGGAGGGCCAGTCGATCCGGCTGGTCAAATCAGCCAGAACGGGCGAGGAAACCTCGACCAGATGCGACACATCATCGAGATACCGCGCCCGCTGCTGCAATGAATAACTGGCGAGATAGGCCTTATCGATGATTCGCTGCCAAACCAGACCTTCTTCCTGAAACGTGAGAAGAATACGCAGCAGCGTCGCTTTCGCCAGACCGGTCTCCCGATGAATATCGCCAAGGCTCATACCGCCCGATGCCTGAAGCAGTTGGAGAACCTCGATTCCGCGCGCCAAAGCCCGGATGGATTTTACGCCTTGCTTTTCCATCTTAGGTCAGCACCGTCTGATAAGACCGCATGTCCTCACCTACCCCAGGAAACAAGAGCTGTTTTTTGGGGTAGGTCAATGGAATGTGGCAATCGGTCATGTTGGCTGCTGTTTGCATTCTGATGGCCACCTCGGAACCTGCTAGACTGCTGCGACCGTTCGTTGTGTCTGCTTCTGCCGGGACAGCTCGCGCTGCACCAACAGCATCAATATGATTGATACGGTCGAGACACCAAGCGCTGCCCAACCGATGGCCCCAAACCCTATCGTCGCCACGATGCTCCCGCCCAAGGCTGGACCGATGGCTGAACCTGTCATCATCATGGCAGGCGTTGCGGCAACGGAACGCCCCGAGGGATCGATCTGTGACAGCAGACCAAAAAAGAAAGTGTGTGTGAAGATGGTGACTGCGGGAAAAAGCAGTACGGCTGCACCGAAAGGCAGGAAGGCGGGCGAATTCGTCATGACCAGAGCGACAATCGCCTGAAGAAACGGACCAATCATGACAACCGCAATCGCCGGCAGGCGTTTTTGCAGGAGAGCAGACAAAACACCCGGGAGAAGATTGACGAAGCCGAGCACGACGAAAACCATCTGGACCTGTCCGGCATCAAAGGAGCGCATGGCACCGACACGCTCAGCAAAGGCAAAGACCATTGACTGGTTGAGCATGAGGCACATGACCGACCCCATAATCAGAAACACGATTGTGGGTGTGGGTGCGCGGTCAGCTTTGTGGATGCTGTCGACCGGTTCCGTCTGGGCTACGCTCTGCGGAAAGAAGAACAGCGCTGCAACAGCCGCCACCGCCATAACACTCGCGAAGCCTACGAAGACGGTTTGCCCGCCGTGCTGCGCGATCTGGCCCGGCATGACGGCAAACATGAAGATCACCAGAAAGCCGATGACCGCGTTGGCAAGGCCAAAATGCCGGTGTGGATTGCTCGTGCGGCCCATACTGCCATGGACCATCGACAGCCCGGATCCCGTGCATAAACCGGCTATCGCATGGATGAAAAGCAGAGCGTTCAAACTATCCGGGGCGACGGAAAGGCGCGAGGCATAGATGAAGCAGATCGCAGAGGCGCCAAAGCCCCCGACGGCTATCCAGCGCTGCGGCAACTGATGAAACCTCGGTGCCAGAATCGCGCTTGCAACAACGATCCCCGCGAGGAACAGGGACACGGTCATACCTGCCTGCTCAGGCGCAAGATGATAGAGCGCCATCAAGGCCCCGAGCCATAGCGGCAGAGCCGCCAGATCGATCGTTCCGGCAGCATGCCCTACGTAGAGAGCGGCAATGCCGCGAAAGCTGTCTTTTCTCACCAATTTTTCCTCCTCCAAATGATAAACCACCGCCTCCCAGCGATGGGCCAATATTCCCCTAGAAAACCCAACCTCATCTCAGATCGATTTCGGAACCACGCTTTATGCAGCGTGCAGCAACGCAGAAGCCCCCACCCCTCCAGGCAGTGCATCGGATCGGTAAAGCAGCCCGAAGGCTTTGAAACGTGTTTCGTCGAACGCGCGGCTCAGCGCATGCGGATCATCTCGATCCACCTCCGCCCTCTTTCCAAGCGCGTCTTTTTCTTGGAAATGGGTGGCCTCCACCCAAATCAGGCACTTCGAAAAATGTTTCGATCAACATGCTGAAATCGCAGCCTGTGTGCCGTCCTCCCACGTGTTTCCCGGGTCTTTTTCCTACTCCTCGAAGAGCTAAGCAGGTTTTATGACATGATAGAAATCGATTGTTTTTATGGGAGCCATCCATACTATGGATGGAATTGCACCGACTGGGGAGGAGGAGAATGCGGTTCCAAGGTCTTGATCTGAACCTGCTGGTCGCACTCGATGAACTTCTCACGGAACGCAATCTCACGGTCGCAGCGAAAAAACTCAACCTCAGCCAGCCCGCCATGAGTGCGGCACTGTCACGGCTGCGCGCCTATTTTGGGGATGAGTTATTCACCATGCAGGTGCGCCGCATGGTTCCCACACCTTTTTCCGAAACCATCGCAACACCTATTCGCGGCGCCTTGATGCAGATAAGGGATATGCTGGCATCCCGTGAGCTATTCGATCCCTCGCTATCGGAAAGATGTTTCCGCGTTGCTGTGTCCGATTATGCGATGCTCATGCTGTTTTGCCGCGTTGTGGCGCGCATCAGCAAGATCGCGCCACGCATCACCTTCGATCTGGTTTCATTCGATGACAATCCTGATGAACTCCTCCGCCGCGGCGATGTCGACTTCCTGATCTTTCCGGATGTTTTCCTCTCCTCTGCCTCTCCGAAGTCACCGCTTTTTGAAGATCGATTGGTGGCCGTCGCCTGCCAGACCAACACGGAAATTGACGATTCTCTGTCCTTTGACCAGTTCATGTCCATGGGTCATGTCGCAACGCAATTCGGAAGATCGCACAAGCGTTCTATCGAAGCCTTCCTGATGCTCGAACATGGCTTGCAGCGGCGGATCGAGGTGGCGGTGCCAAATTTCGCGCTGATTCCGCACTTCGTTGTGGGAACGAACCGTATCGGCACAATGTGCGAGCGCCTGGCGGTGCAAGCGGCCGAAACATTGCCGTTGAAGATACTGGAATTTCCGATACCCCTTCAACGGTTTACGGAGTCAATCCAGTGGTCGGGGAGCGGGACAAACGACCCGGCTGCCGAATGGGTGCGCAACATCGTGATCGATGAGGCCAACCTGGCAATGTCGCCTTTCGTGCCCGGATTGCGACCCAAGACGCACTGAGTAACCTCGCGCACCACACGACCTCAGACCACGTCGAATCTACGTAGCTGTCGCAGAGCCAGCGGTCTGAACGCAAACGCTGAAATTGCCAGACAATCCTCAACTGTGAACCGAATACCTCACCGTATCGCCCGCCGATGGTGGGTGACGCGACTTTTTGACGTTTTAAAAACCGCCCGTTGACATTTGGAAACCAAGGTGTTTTCTAATTGCTTGTGCCAGTCGTGCGGTGAGGAGATCGCCCAGGGGGCAGACATTCACAACGGGAGAAGACCATGTACGAAGATCTTGAGTTTGAATTAGCCGATGTCACCTTGCGTGGCCGCCTTTACCTGCCAGAAAATGCAAAAGGCCCTCTTCCGGTCGTTATCGCGCATTCGGGAATTGGCAGCGTGGCGGAAGGTATTTACCGCGAGGCCCCATATTATACCGATGCCGGGCTTGCCGTTCTGTTCTACGATCACCGCCACTACGGCCTCAGCGGCGGCGAACCCCGTCAGCTCGCTGATCCATGGCAGTTCGGTCGCGATCTGCGCCACGTCATCACTCACCTTTCAGCACGCGCCGATATCGATGAAACTCGCATCGGACTGTGGGGAATAAGCCTTGGCGGTCAGATTTCCCTGTTCGTTGCGGGAACGGATCGTCGTGTCAGTGCTGTCGTTTCTCTTGTTCCGCCGGTTTCAGGCTATTCAGCACGCACACTTTTTGCTGCAGATGAGCTGAAGCAACTGGAAGATGCTGTCTATGCTGACCGCGAAGCGCAATTCCGAGGTGCGGCGCCCGTCAGAATCACGGTGTCCGGCGAACAGACTCCTGACGGTCCTCCCGTCATGTTCACCAATCCTGAAGGCATCAAATTCACCAAGCACTATCAGGATATCCCAAGTTTCCAGAATGAACTGGCCATCGCCTCTTTCGATTGCCTGTTCGAAATGGAAACACCGGCCTATGCCGCGCGCATCACAGCACCGCTATTGCTCATTCTGGCGTCTGAAGACACGGTCGCGCCGGTCGATGATGCGCGCAAGCTGTACGAAATGGTAACCTCCGACAAGGAACTCGTGGAGTATCCCGGCCAGCACTACGGCATTCTTGTGGAGCATTATCCCGAAATCATGGACCGTTGCATCAAATGGCTCGTCAAGAAGCTCGGTGTCGCTGGCTCGTCTAACTAAACCGTGCCATCGCAATAACGGCCCCTGCCAAGTGGCGGGGGCCGAACGCTATTCTCGAATAACGAGAAGCAGTGCGGCTGCGGAAGCCGCTTTCAAAGCTAGCATCGGGCGTTACCCGACTTGCGATCAAGTGTCTCGCAGCCCCAAACCACCGGCCATCATGGCGACAGCGGCCGCCGCTCTCCGCGCGGTTTCTTCTCTCTGCAAGTCCGCAGCCTTGTCCGGGAAACCCAGATAGCGAACGAGAGCATCGCCCAGCGTTGCTCCCAAGAGCAGGTCCGCAACAGAGTGCGGCGTGCCAGTGATCGATATCTGCTTGCGCCCGATCAGAAGTTCGAGGCGGCCCGCAACCAGATCTGTCATCACGTCATAGGCGTTCTCAAAAAAATCGTGGGTCACGTCTGGCAAGCTTCGAGCTTCCGCTATGGCAAGCCGCGCCAAGGCGATCCGTCGCGGTTCAAGAATGAAATGCGCGATAAAGGTCAAAGTGTCACACAAGATGCGACGGGGGTCATCGTCATCAGCGATCGGCGGCAGGTCAGGCACGCCGTCGCGAAAATTGACCACGGCGGTAAAAATTTCGCGCTTGTCGGGAAAAGCCTCATAAAGTGTGCGCTTCGACATGCCGGCGCACTGCGCAATGCGCACCATCGACGTGTTTTCGTATCCCAGTTCTATAAACAATGCTTCAGCGCAAGTGAGAATGCGTGCGCGACGCTCATGTGGCGTCAAAACAAGAGGGCGACCCGCGCGCGAAGCTGGGCTGTTGACTTTAGTGCATACCATCCCCAACAGAATGCCCATTTATGCCCCAAGACGCAACAATTTTTGTGCGTTTCGGCACGCTAGGCGATACCGCGCCGGCCCCATCGGCGCGGTCAAGAGTGGCCTTTGCCATGGCCTGCTGCCCTATCACCTCATCAAGGATGAATTGGAGAAGGGCACCATCGTGCGCCTGCATTTGGCTGAAGGGGGCGAAAGGCTCGTTCCACTCGGGCTGGTGATGGGCATATCCTCCCTGCGACCAACGCCTGTAGACGTGCTGGCCAACCTGATCCGCGACTCAGGGTGAGTGTTGCCTCCCCGCATCTGTTGCGCCTTACGCTTTCATGCAACCAGAAAGCTTCGGATTTCGCTCGCCACAGCCTCACTTGCGTCGATCATGGGAAGATGCCCCGCCTTTGGGACCGTTACGAAGCGGCTGTCTCGGATATCATGCGTCATTTGCTGCACGAGTGAAGGCGGCGTTGAAATATCCTCCGTTCCAGCCAGCAGAAGCACCGGCAGATCCAGTCGGTGGATCGATGCCGTCAGGTCAGCATCGCGCAACGCCGCGCAAGTGGCCATATAGCCTTCTTTCGGCGTCGCCTGAAGCATCCGCTTCCAGCCCTGCCAGGCCTCTGGCCACTCTTCAGCGAAGGATGGCGGGAACCAGCGGGCCAGGAAACTGTCGGCATGCGCCTCAAGCCCGTCTGCCTCGACAGTTTCAATGCGTGCAGCCCAGAGGTCGGCGTTGCCGATGCGGGGAGCGGTATCGAACAGCATGAGATACGAGACGCGCGCCGCATCTTTCAGCGCCGCATCCATGGCAATAAGGCCGCCGACAGAGACGCCGCAAAGTGCTGTTTTTTCCCAACCGAGCACGTCCAGCAACATCAGGAGATCGCCGGAGAGATCGTCAAGCCTGTAGGGAGCGACAACGTTTTGTGAGAGGCCATGGCCGCGTTGGTCAAAAAACAGCATCTCGAAATCATAGCGCAGGATCTGCTCGACCGTACCCCAGATGCGCATGTCTGAACCGAGCGAGTTCGTAAAGGCAATCCGAGGTTTGCCAGCGCGCCCACCGATCCGGTAATGCAGTGTGACGCCGGAAGAATAGAGAAATGGCATCATTGAACTCCCAGGTGACGCTCCAGCAGGTCGCCCTGCCCGGCCAGTTCCGCAGGAGTTCCGGCAAATACCAGCTTACCCTTGGACATGATGATCATTCGGTCGGCAACCCGGCTGAGGTTTTTCACATCTTTGTCGACCACAACGGTCGCGATCCCTTCGGATCGGATGATCCCCAGCGTCTTCCAGATTTCCTGTGCAACGAGCGGCGCAAGGCCTTCAGTTGCCTCATCGATGAGCAACAGATCAGGATTTGTCATCAGAGCGCGCCCGATGGTCAGCATCTGCTGCTCGCCGCCGGACAATTGATGACCGCCATGCCCACGCCGCTGTGCGAGCCTCGGAAACACGGAAAGGACCCGGTCTAACGTCCATTGGCGCTTGCCCGTGGGACCCGGCCGCGCTGCCATGACAAGATTTTCGATAACCGAAAGCGAGCCGAAAACGCCCCGCCCTTCAGGCACGATGGCAACGCCCGCCTGCGCGATATGCTCCGGCAATCGCCCACGGATGCTCTTGCCGTTGAGAGCGACCTCCCCCGCCACTTTCGGCAAGGCACCCACCAGCGACCGCAGGAAAGAGGTCTTGCCCATGCCGTTTCGCCCGAGAAGAGCGATCTGCTCGCCCGGGCTGATCTGCAGGTCAATCCCATGCAGCACCTGGCTTGCACCATAAAAGCCTTGAAGGCCCTCGACTGTCAGAAGTGTCATGCGGCGTCCTCCGTTTCTCCCAGATAGGCGGCGCGCACTCTGGCATCGCGGCGCACCTCTTCAACCGCACCGGATGCGATAACCTTCCCGTCCGCCATCACGGTCAGCCTGTCGGCGATGGCAAAAACGATATCCATGTCGTGCTCGACGAGAAGAATGCCCCGCCCGACAGCCAGTCCACGGATCACGTCTGCCATACGCTTGGCCTCGGAATGCCCCATACCGGCCAAAGGCTCATCGAGAAGCAGCACTCTGGGCTTCGTCGCAAGCACCATCGCGACCTCCAGCTGCCGTTGTTCGCCATGGCTCATCTGGCGCGCAACAGTCGCGGCCCGGTCCGTCAGACCGGTTTCCTGCAGGGCAGCCAGTGCCGCTTCTTCCGTCTCCATCTCGACCAACGTGACGCGCCGCATCGCGAGCGTGTTGTGCCTTGCGCTTTGTGCGGCGAGGCGAACATTGTCGAGAACGGTGCGTTCATGAAAGATGGTCGTCTTCTGATAGGAGCGCCCGATACCGGCGCGGCAGCGGCGGTGGGGGGCCTCCCCTGTCACGTCCTTTCCCTCGAGAAGAACGCGTCCAGCGCTGACCGAAAGATCGCCCGACAACAGGTTGATCAGCGACGACTTGCCAGCCCCGTTGGGTCCGATAACGGCATGTATTTCATCTTGACGCAGGCTGAGTGAAACATCACAGACGGCGAGCAGGCCGCCGAAGCGTTTGCTCAATCCCTCAACAACGAGCAGATCTTTGGTCATTGCTTGCCTCCCACAACAATTGGCTGCGTCACAGGCTCTGCGCGACGAAACAAGCCCTGCGGCCACATCATGCGCAGAATGTCCTGAAGACCGCCCGGCAGGAACAGGACGAGCGCCACGATCACGCCTCCATAGACCAGCTTCCATTGCTCTCCCAGATAGACCTTCAGAATGTCCTCCAGCATGACCAGGCCGACGGCACCGAAGAGCGGGCCAGTCACCTTGCGGCTACCGCCGAGAACCACCATGACCAGTGCAACAGCCGACATGTGCCATCCCAGCATCTGCGGCGCGACAAAGCCGAACTGTGCGGTGGACATGTAACCGGCAAGCCCGGCCATGACTGCCGAGATGATGAAGGCGACGAGACGGACGGCAAACACCGGAATGCCGAGTGACATGGCCCGCCGCTCATTGTCACGGGCAGCCGTCAGCGAATCTCCAAAAGGGCTCGCAAGCAGATGAGTGATCAACGCCCAGGACAAGGCGCAGCAGACAAGCGCCACTATGTAGAAAGTGAGCGGGTTTTCCAGATCAATGGAAAGACCGCCCAGCGTCAGCAGCGGCTTTACATAAAGGAATATACCGTCCGAACCGCCGCCGATGGAGGTGTCATGAAACAGGAAAAACAACATTTCCCCGAAGGCCAGCGTGACCATAATAAAGTAGATCCCGCGCGTGCGCAGCGAAAGCGCACCGATGACAGCCGCCACAACGGCAACCACGACAAGCGCAATGAAAAGCGTCCAGACAAGGTTGGGCGCCTCATATTCCGGCGTTACCAGCACGAGCACATAGCCTGCCAGCCCGAAGAAGGCCGCATGACAGAGGCTGACCATGCCGCCGAAACCGACATTTAGGTTGAGCGACATTGCGAGGATGCCGAGCAGCATCACCTTGGCGGTAAACTGCAAATAATAGTCACCGACCATCAGCGGCAGAAACAGAGCTGCAGCAAACATCGCCGCCATCGGCGCGCTGTTTTTCGAAAATAAGGGCATCATGATCAGATCTCCCGCTTGCCCATGATGCCGGTGGGCCGCCAGAGCAGCACAAGAGCCATGAGCAGATAGATGAGGACGCCGGCAAATTCCGGCAGGAAGACTTTCCCGAAGGTGTCGATAAGGCCGATCAATAGCGCCCCGATGGCGGCACCGGGAACGGACCCCACGCCACCCAGCACGACCACCACGAAGGACAGGATCAGCATACTGTCACCCATGCCCGGAAAGACGGTAGAGACTGGCGCAATCACAGCACCGGCAAGCGCCGCCAGCGCGATGCCAACGGCAAACACCAGCCGGTTGACCTTGTCGAAGGGAATACCGAGCGCCCGCGTCATGTCCCGGTTTTCCGCCCCCGCGCGAACGATCATGCCGATCCGCGTGCGGTTGATGACGAAGAAGATCGCGGCGGCCACCACAAGGCAAAAGCCGATCAGGGCCAAACGGTAATGCGGATAGGATTGCATGTCCGTCACCTGAACTGCCCCGGATAGCCACTCCGGCAAGGCGACAGATTGCACATCGCGACCGAACAGGATCTGGCGCACCTTGTCCAGCACAAGGATGAGACCAAAGCTCAGGAGAACCTGTGAAAGATGGTCACGCCCATAGAGCCGCTTGATGAACAGGCTTTCCAGCACCATACCGACAAGAAAGCTGATTACGAAAGCCGCGACAATGCCGAGGAACAGATTGCCGGTCGTCATGGTGAACCACCAGGCCAGATAGGCACCCAGCATGTAGAATGCACCATGGGCGAGATTGATGACACCGAGAATGCCGAAAACCAGCGTCAGCCCGCTGGCAACCAGAAACAGCACAAGCCCGTATTGCACGGCATTTAAAAGCTGGATGGCGAAAGTCGCGATATCCATGATCGTCTCCGAACGTTCGGGAAAGCGGGGCAGTGAACTGCCCCGCGGCAAAAATCAGGTCATCTTGCATCCGCGAGCCGGGTCCTTGACCGCTTCGCCCGCCACCGACACCAGCACGTTCTTGCCCCCGCGCACTTCGCGCAGATAGATGTTCTGGATCGGGTTATGGGCCGCCGAAAAGCTCATCTGGCCGCGCGGACTGTTGAGCTTTGCGCCCTGCATTGCGGCGAACATCGCGTCGCGTGCGCCAGTGTCGCCCTTGGTGGCGGCAAGCCCCACATCCAGCAGCGCCCCCGCATCAAAGCCCTGCACCGCATAGATGTCGCCGGTCTGGCCGGTTTTCTTCGCAAAATCGTCTAGGAACGTCTTGTTTGCGGGATTATCGAGATTGTCGGCATAATGCAGCGTCGTGCGAATGCCCTCGGCTGCCGCCCCTTGCGCTGGCAATGTACCGTCGGTCAGGAACCCGGTTCCATAAAGCGGGATCTTGCCCTGCAAACCGGCGGCTGCGTAATCGGTCACGAACTTCACCGCGCCGCCACCGGCAAAAAAGGCGTAGACGGCATCCGGCTTCAGCTGTGCGATGCGCGTGATCAGCGCCTGGAATTCCACTTCCGGGAAGGGCAGCGTCAGTTCCTCCACCACCTTGCCGCCAGCACTGGTGAAACCCTCGGCAAAGCCCTTGGCCATCTGCATGCCCGCAGCATAGCGCCAGGTGATACTGACCACATTGCGATGGCCTGCATCAAACATGACCTTGCCCATGGGATGGGACACCTGCCAGCTGGAGAAGGAGGTGCGGAATATGTTGGCAGCGCAGAGCGGGCCGGTTGCTTCATCGGCACCTGCATTGGGGATGATGAGCGGAACACCCGTATCACGCGCCACCTTCACCATGGCCATCGCAACGCCGGAATGCACAGTGCCGACAACGAAATCCACCTTGTCGCGTCCCACCAGCCGGTTCATGTTGTCAGTGGCTGTTTCCGGCTTCGATTCATCGTCCAGACGAATGAATTCGACCGGCCTGCCGCCCAGCATGCCACCCTTTTGCTCGACATAAAGGCTGAAGCCGTTGTCGACGAATTGGCCGAGCTTGGCGAAGGTGCCACTTGATGGCAGCATCAGGCCGATCCTGATCGGCGTGGCCTGGGCAATGGCTGGCCTCGGCAGGCCGACGCAATCGCTGCTGGGGCGCATCTGGCAGCTTAGGGCAAAGCCCTGACCACGCTCATCATCCGACAGCGCATCCTCGATGTAATCACCAAGCTCGAAGGAACCGGCCTCCACCTTGCACTTGCACGTGCCGCAAACACCATCGCGACAGTCCATCGGAATGTTCAAACGGGCGCGGTAGGCGGCATCCACCAGAACCTCGTTTGCGCCGCATTCGATGAAACGGGTGACACCGTCCTCGAAGTTCAAAGCCACTCTCGGCATGATCTGTTCCTCCGCTCAGACGTGGTAGATGTCGATGACGTGGTGGATGTAATCGTTGACGAGAACGATTTTCTTGGATGCGATCAGCATCTGGCCACCAGATACGTCGAGCGTGTAGAAATTCGTCCCGTAGTGGGTGTCGGTGGTCTTGTAGCGGAAGTTCTGCGTCATCCAGTTGAAGCGGATCTCGAGCTTTTCCGGCGTCTGCGACAGGATCTCGACATTGGAAATGTGGTGCAGCGTGCGCGGCTCCGGCAGGCTGGTGGCGCTGGATCTGTCGGTGCGGATGCGGAAGATGCGATCTTCCAGCCCCTGCTTGCTCGGATAGTACATCAGCGAGATTTCGGTCTGCGGATTTTCTGTCAACCGGTCGTCATCATCCCAGGCCGGCATCCAGAAATCGACATGCGGCGCATAGAGCGCAAGCCAGCTGTCCCAGTCACGGTCGTCGAGATAACGCGCCTCGCGATACAGGAAATCTTCCACCTCTTGGCGGGATATCGTCATTGTTCCTCCTCAGGCTGCACCAAGGCAGCCTTTCCCGTTGAGGCGGGCAGCGCCCTCCCGGCCCGCCCGCACCTCATCATGTCTTGAATTGCCTATGCGATGCTCAGAGTGTCGGGTCGCGCCCGATCGCCTTTTGCAGCGCCTGTTTCCAATAGCTGTGCTGAACGACGAATAAGCCTTCATCCTCGGTCTTTACGCCAGAAAGCAGCGGCTGCAGCCCGATGGCGGCAGCGCCCTCATCCGGGCCTTCGATCCAGTGCGCGGCACCACGGCTCAGGTCGTTCCATTCCGCATGGCGCGCCTGATAGCCGATCTGGCAGGAGCGGAATTCCTCCAGATCATCGGGTGTCGCCATGCCGCTGGCATTGAAGAAATCCTCATACTGACGAATGCGGCGTGCGCGTGCCTCAGCGCTCTCGCCCTTCGGTGCAATGCAGTAGATTGTCACCTCGGTTTTATCCACGGCAATCGGCCGGTACATACGGATCTGCGAGGAGAACTGGTCCATCAGGTAGACATTGGGGTAAAGGCAGAGATTGCGTGAACGGTCGATCATCCAGTCAGCCCAGGCCTGACCGAACTGATCCGTCAGTGCTCCGCGCTTTTCCGCCAGCGGCCGGTCTTCCGGGTTTGCCCAGCGGGTCCAGAGCAACAGATGTCCGTGCTCAAAGGAATAGAAACCGCCGCCCTGCTTGGCCCAGCCACCGGCATCCATGGCGCGGGTCACATCCTGGCCATTGGCCGCGGCAATCGCTTCCTTGCGGTGTTGCGTGGTCGCAGCATAGTTCCAGTGCACGGAGGAAACGTGATAGCCATCGGCACCGTTTTCCGTCTGCAGTTTCCAGTTGCCGTCATAGACATAGGTTGAGCTGCCGCGCAGGATTTCCAATCCATCGGGCGACTGGTCCACCACCATGTCGATGATCTTGCGCGCCTCGCCCAGATGGTCTTCCAGCGACAGCACGTCGGCGTTGAGGCTGCCGAACAGAAAACCGCGATAGCTTTCAAACCGGGCGACCTTGGTCAGATCGTGCGAACCGTTCTTGTTGAACTGCTCGGGATAACCAGCGCCATTCGGATCCTTGGCCTTCAGCAGCTTGCCCGCATTGGAGAAGGACCAGCCGTGGAAGGGGCAGGTATAGGTGGACTTGTTGCCACGCTTGTGGCGGCAAACCATCGCGCCGCGATGGGAGCAGGCATTGAGGAAACAGTGCATCTCGCCGTTCTTGTCGCGTGAGATGACAATTGGCTGACGCCCGATATAGCCGGTGAGGTAATCATTCGGGTTGGGGATCTGGCTCTCATGCGCCAGATAGACCCAGTTGCCCTCCCAGATATGCTTCATCTCCAGCTCGAAGAGTTCCGGATCGGTGAAGATATCGCGGCGGCAGCGATAGGTACCGGTCTCAGCATCATCGACCACGGCTGCTTCAAGCTTGTTCTCGATGTAGGGATCGACTGTCACGTCAAGCATGCTTTTCTCCTCCTAAACGGGGTGCGGCAAAGCCCCCACCCCTTCCAGTGACCAGACAGACAGGACGCTTACGCAGCCTGCGCCCGTTCGCGATCAACGATGGTGCCGACGACACCTTCGACGGCGGGCATCAGCACGAAGTCGAATTCAATCGTGGCGAATGGCTCCTGAACCTGGTTGTCGGCCATCGCCTTGGGATCGCTTACCCGCTCAACCGGCGGGATCAGATCGTCACGCGTGCCGAAGGCGAAATCGTCGAACAGATAGGGGTCGCCCTCGATGTTGATCTGTGTCGTGAGGTGACGGTGACCGGGCGCTTCCACGAAGAAGTGGATGTGGGCCGGCCGGTTGCCGTGGCGCCCGATGGCGAACAGCAGCTTTCGGTGTTGCCGCCCGGAGGCGTCGAATAACCGCTTGGCATGATGGAGCGGAAGCGATATCGTCCCTCGTCATCAGTGACGATCCGGCGGCGCAGGTTGTATGGTGCCTGCTGTGGATCGAAGTGCGAATAGTTGCCACGCGTGTCGGCGTGCCAGACATCGACCACGGCACCGGCCACCGGCTTACCGTTCTGGTCGCGCACCTGACCGTTCATGAACAGGACTTCGCCCTTGTCCGAACCGTCGTCGAGACGCGCAAAGTGCTGACACAGAGGCGCACCGGCGATATAGAGCGGGCCTTCGATGGTGCGGGGCGTGCCGCCCGCCAGACCGGCGCGACGCTCTTCCTCGTCCAGACGCAAGTCGAGGAAATGTTCAAGACCGATGCCGGGCGCAATCAGGCCAAGTTCGTTGCTGCGACCGGCTGCTCCGATATAGGCGACCGCGCTCCACACCTCGTTCATGCTGATATCCAGATCATCGATTGCCTGGAAGAGATCCGCCAACAGGCGGTTCATGATTTCCTTCAAACGGCCATCGCCGCCTTCCTCGTCAATTCCGCTTGCCCGTCGTGCGAGCGCCGCGATGACTTCCCTTTCGATTAGACCCTTTGCCATGACATCCTCCTTTGGCATGTGCGACCTCGGGAGGTCGCGATTGATGGGTTAGAAAACCGTCCCTCCCGAACGGTTCACGTATTTCAGCTGTCGTCGTCGCGGATTGACGAGGGATGCCTGCACAGCGGCGTCACCTTGATTTCCATGAACGGAAAAAGCGGCAGATTGAACAGGATGTCATGCAAGGCCTGCGGGCTTGCGACATCGAAAATACTCACATTGGCAAAGCGACCGGCAATGCGCCACAGGTGCCGCCACTCACCCGACCGCTGCAGTTCATGCGCCTGCGCTTTTTCGTTTGCCTTCAGGCGTGCGACTTCGTCTGCAGGAATGTCGTGCGGAATATTGACGGTCATTTCGACATGAAAAAGCATGATTTACCCCACCACACGTAAGGAATTGGCCGGTTTGCCATCGCGCCGGAACCGTGCGACAGCGGCTTCATTGAGATCGATCCCGAGACCGGGGCCTGTCGGCAGCTTCAGTTCGAAATCAGAGTAGTTCAGCGGTTCCTGCAGAATCTCTTCCGTCAGCAGCAGGGGTCCAAAAAACTCCGTTCCCCAGTGCAGATCCTTCACGCCAGCCATGAGCTGGGCCGCAGCAATCGTGCCGATGGGGCCTTCGAGCATGGTCCCGCCATAGATGCCGATACCCGCCGTCTCGGCAATGGCAACCACCTTGGCTGCAGCAAAGAGGCCACCAGCCTGTTCGATCTTGATGGAGAACACGTCACCCGCGCGCGCCGTGGCCGCTTCCAGCGCAGTTTCAGGGCCGACAAGCACCTCATCAGCCATGATGGCGATCGAAGATGTGCGCGTCAGCCTCGCGAGCGGTGCGATGCAAGCCACCGGCTGTTCGACCAGCACGCAGCCCGCATCAGCTAGGGCATCAATGCCCAAGCGAGCTTCGCGTTCGCGCCAGGCCATGTTCACATCCACGCGGATGGAAGCATGATCGGGCAGCGCTTTGCGGATTTCCGCCACATGGCGAACATCATCGGCAAGTGCGCGACGACCGATCTTCAGCTTGAAATCCTTGTGGCGGCGCAGATCCAGCATGGTCTGCGCCTCATCGATATCCTTGGACGTATCGCCCGACGCAAGGGTCCAGGCAACCGGCAGACTGTCACGGCGACGACCCCCGAGAAGTTCCGATAGCGGCAGGCCCAAACGACGCCCATGGCAATCCAGCAACGCGGTTTCTACTGCACATTTGGCGAAATGATTGCCCTTCACCGCAAGCGCGACGCGGTCCATCAACAACTGGATGCGCGCTGCATCCTGACCGATCAGAAGCGGCGCCACATAGGTATCAATGGTCAGCTTCATACCTTCGGGGCTTTCGGGACCATAGGCCAAACCGCCAATCGTGGTGCCTTCGCCAAAACCCTCAAAGCCGTCGGCGCAACGAACCCGCACGATCATCATGCTCTGGCCACTCATGGTCACCATCGACAGACGGTGCGGCCTGATGGTAGGCAAATCGAGTATAATCGTTTCGATCTCGACAATGCGACTTTCTACAGACACCACGTTTCCTCCCTGTGTGTTAGGGAAACTAGCGCTCTGCAGGGTGTCCGTCCAAAACTATAAAAGTGGCATTCGATACTCAAAAGGTATGAAGATGGAACTGAGACAGCTACGATACTTCATTGCGGTTGCACGCGAGAGAAACTTTTCCCGTGCTGCGGAAATCCTGCATATTGCCCAGCCGCCCCTTAGTCGGCAGATCCAGCAGTTGGAGGAAGAACTTGGCGTTCTTCTCATCGACCGCAGCCATCGTCCCCTGACGCTGACTGAGGCCGGGCGTTTCTTCTACCAGCAAGCCGGGCAAATCATCGCCAGAACAGAACATGTTCGTGAACAGACAAGGCGCATCGGCCTTTCGCAGCGGGAGCGATATATTATTGGCTGCGTTGGCTCGACGCTCTATGGCGGAATGCCGGACCTCGTCCGCCGGATGCGCATACGCTGGCCAAATCTTGACTTCGAAATCCGCGAAATGGCCTCAACCGAGCAGGTCACCGCGCTAAAGGAACACCGGATCGACCTCGGCTTCGGCCGGGTGCGCTTCAACGACCGGGAAGTAGAAAGACTGACATTGCGCGAAGAACGACTGGTTGTGGCCCTGCCCAAGGGGCACCCGAAGTCCTTCTCCCATGAACCGATTGCACTGACCGAATTGCAAAACGAGCCGCTGGTTGTCTATCCCTCGCAACCCCGACCCAGCTTTGCCGACGAGGTTCTCAACATGCTGGAGGAAGTGGGCGTCTCCCCATCACATCTCGATGAGGTGCGCGAAATCCAAACGGCGCTCGGTATCGTCGCGGCGGGTGTCAGCCTCTGCATCATTCCGGCGGCTTCGCAGCGGCAGCGACCGGACGATGTCTGCTACCGAATGATCAAGGACGAGAATGCGACCTCTCCCATCATCATGAGCTACCGGCGCGAAGATGCGGGCAACCGGATTGATGAAATCAAACAGATCATCCGCGAAATGTATGCCTCCAATCCCATCTGGCTGCAGCTCTCAAACGTGAAGATGGATGCCGGCCTCGAGCTACCAACCGAGGAACTTTGACATAAGCAACCGGCCATCCAGCAGTCTGCCACAGCGCTAGCGCTTTGGGGCCAAAGCACGAAGCATCACAGTTTATATGCGTGACGCATAGACATTAGAGTGATTTCATGTTTATATGCGCCATGCATGCATTTTTGCAGGCTCACTCAAAAATGGACGGTGAACAATGACCCTGCTTTCCCCAACCGCTGCAGCGGCCAAGCTCCTGAATTCCCAAAAAGCACATCATTTCACTCTCACCGCGGGTCGGGCCATTTCCCTCGCAGGTGTCGTTCTTCCGCTGCTCCTCATCGGGCTCTTGAAGTTTACTCAGGTCGAGGTAGAGGCGCTGAAGCCGCTGATCAGCGGCACGCCATGGCTGGCCTGGCTCTATCAGGTTTTCGGTTTTGCCGGGACCAGCTACTTGCTCGGCGTCGTGGAAATGATCACAGCCGTCCTGTTCATTGCGTCTCTCTGGTCGGTCAGTGCCGGGATCGTCGCTGGAGCGCTAGGCGCTCTCATATTTCTGACAACCGTTTCGACCCTATTCGCGCTCCCGATCTGGGATGCCTCTTCAGGCGGCTTTCCGTTCCTGAACTTCATCGGAACATTCCTGATCAAGGATGTCGCCTTGCTGGGTGTCAGCCTTGCGATCCTGGGAGAGAGCCTCCTCAAGAACGTCACCGCTGGCCACTGAGATCGTCGGGCGCTCGACCAAACCGATTTACAGAATCCAATTCGGCACCGAAAACCAGAAGAGGACCCACCATGCACTATTCAGAATACAAGCACACCGATCCCGCACTCCTTCGCGCCTTGGTCGAAACATTTCCATTTGCTGCCATATCCATTAACGGACCAGAAGGGCCGCGTATTGCCCATGCGCCATTGACCTTCCGGCCTAGAAACGCACCAGCAGGCGCACTTGAATTCCATTTGGCCAAGGCAAATCCGATTTCAAGCGACATGACGGTGGGCGTGCCCGTCACCATTCTGGTTCAGGGACCCGGGGCGGCAATATCGCCCAGTTGGTTCACGTCGAGCTTTCCTGATCCAGATTCGGATCGCAGCAGAACGGCCCCGACCTATAATTACATCAGCCTGATCATGCATGGGCGGCTTGCATTCATGGACGATGTTGCCCTGCAGCGCCAGATCAAAGACCTTGTGAATGCCAGCGAACCGCAGGGCGGATGGCAAACGGAGGAACTGGCTGCCGATCTCTGGCAGGGCTGGCGAAAGCTGATCCAGGGATATCGGCTTGAAATCACCAGCTTCGATTTGACCGCAAAGCTTTCACATGGCGACGTACCGGAAGACAGGCGCGGTGTCGTCGAAGGATTGCTTCAGCGTGGCGTGCTGGCAGACGAAAACATGGCGCATCTTGTTGGCGGCCATGATGGCACGTCAGCCTCTCTCCAATCGCTGATCCGCTCCTTGAAGCACTGACGCTCGAAGCCTGCGAAATCCATGCTGCATTCTCATGCCCTGTCATGCCTCATTTTTTGCCTGGAGGCTGCAAACGACAGGACAGTTCGGGCAGGAACTCAAATCGCAAAGCCTGCAAACTGAATAGGCATGATCGAGGTCTTCAACAAAGTTGGTGAGCAGTTTTTCCGTCAGCAGGCGATAGGTCTCTTTCTCAACTGACGTAAGAACATCCAAGGCGCCTGCGATGCGTTTAAAGCGTGAGGACAAGATAGCATCGCAGCGCGTGTCTCCGGCTTCCGTCAAGTGAAGGGCGACCGCCCTGCGATCGCTTGCGCTCGGCTGCCTCATGAAAAGGCCATCGGCCACGAGCCGATCCACCAACCGCACCGTGGCGGAATGAGAAAGGCCAAGCGCGCGCCGCATTTGCTCAATGGGCATGCCCGGTTCGTGCCGCAACAGCGTTATGGCCGCCGCAGCCTGACCCTTCTCCGGAGCCTGGTTTTCTGTTTCGCGCAACACCGCATCCGCCAAACCCAGAACCAGTGCGCCGATTACGTTTTCTGTCTTTTTCTCAGTCATGACGAATTAATATATGCGCCACGCATAGACATCAAGCGGAATTAATGTATGCTTCATGCATATAAATAGAAACGATAATAAAAATGACCCGGACAATCACATCCGCCGCCGACCGCGCCATCCTTGGCGTTGATCGCATCATCCCCGCCGGCACAATCACAAAAATCGGTCGCGGCGTTGCCCTTGCAGGCGTGGTCCTTCCGCTCCTGCTGATAGGCGTCCTTAAATACACGCAGATCGAGGTCGATGCCCTCAAACCCCTCATAACAAACACACCGTGGCTATCGTGGCTCTATCCAGTATTTGGCGAGGTGGGCGCAACCGCTCTGCTCGGTACTGCAGAGATTTTCACAGCCATCCTGCTGATCGCCTCCATCTGGTCGGCACGCGCTGGCGTCCTTGGTGGCGCAATCGGCTCGATGACGTTTCTGACCACGGTCTCGGTCATGTTCGCACTGCCGATCTGGTACGCGGACCTTGGTGGCTTCCCCTGGATCAATCCGGTCGGCCAGTTTCTGCTAAAAGACGTCTCGTTGCTCGGCGTCAGTATTTTCATTCTCGGCGAAAGCATCGCGCGCGTCAGAGCTCAGACATCGCTGACCTGAGACCGCATCGAAAACAGGGCAGCATCCTCAGGTCACCAACCGCTGCGCCCTTTACAGAACCTTGTCGCTTATCGCAGCCCCTATACTGGATCGATGATGACATATCTCGACGGCATTTCCATTCCCACTCTGGCGGCGCTCCTGATAGCGGGAGCGTTCGCACTTGGGGTCGCCATTCAGCATGGTACCACCTGCGCCGTTCGTGCCATGTCCGAACTCATAAGGGATCGAAGGGCAGACGGCTTGCTCGGTTTTTTCGAATGTGGGCTGTGGGCATTGCTTGTCGCATGGCTATTGACACCAGACATAGCTGTTCCGCAGTGGGGGCCTTTGGGGTCTCTCGGCCTCGGGGCCGTTCTGTTCGGGGCTGGGGCCACCATCAACGGCGGCTGCGCCTTCGGCTCCATTGCACGCCTTGGCGAAGGCAGGTCCGAGTTTCTGCTGACTGGAGCGGGGGCGTACATTGCCTTTCGCCTTCTTGACGCGATGGGAGCCGGCGCCATCGCGGCACCGGAACAAACCCCTCTTCCCGAACATGCCCTGCTTATCGTCGCGCTCGGTCTGCCCGGCTTCATCCTGCTGCGCTTTGCGCTGTGGAGACGGCCGCTGCGCGTCATTCTCAAGCTGTCATTTTTGATGGGCGTGATCGGATTGGTCGGCGCTTTTGTCGGAGCCCTCCACCAGCCATGGCCGTGGATGCCTGCATTGAGATATATCGGAACCTCGGATTGGCTGACGGCCATCGGCCTCACAGGACTGATTGCGGGAAGCATCGCGAGCGGAATATTCCAGGGACGGTTCCGGCTTGGAGTGCCGGGGCTCGCTGCGCTCCGCGACAGATTTACAGGAGGTTTGCTGATGGGAGCGGGCAGCACCTTGATACCCGGAGGCAATGACAGTCTGGTCCTGCAGGGAATACCGTCAGGTAGCCCATCGGCTTTTCTCGCTTATGCAATTCTTCTGGCCACGATCATAGCGATGTTGAAGCTCTTGCCACGCTTCAACGTCCACTAAGCGACCTCTACGGTTTACGGGACTGACGCGTTACGATCTGGCCGTATCGATGCCGGTTCCGTCGATCAGACCACGGGAGATTATCTGCCCAATCAGTTCATCCAGATTGGCGCCAGGCACATTCTGCGCCATCGCTTCAAGCCTGCCATCGATGATCAGCGTCGCCAATCCATGCATCAGGGACCAGCGCGTGCTTGCGACAACCAGCGTTTCGAAATCGCTCCTGTCTGTCGCTTTACCGGAAGCTTCACTCGAAAGAAGTGCGAATGCCGCAGGACCCGCAACGGATAAGGAGGGCGACGACCAGTTCAGGCGCTCTGAGCGGAACATCAGTAGAAAGACACCTGGATGTGCCCTGGCAAAGCGGATGTAACCGCGTCCCAGCGCCGTGGCGTAAACAGGGGAATCGGCCTGAGCGGCAGCCTCTTCCACCTCGGCCAGGACAGTCTCGCGCAATCGCACGAAGCCTGAAGCAGCCAACTCCGTCAACAGACCGGAGAGATCGCCGAAGTGATGGGCAGGAGCGCCGTGCGAAACGCCCGCCTCGCGTGCCGCCGCCCGCAAGGTCAGCCCGGCAATACCGTCGCGGTCGAGGATTGTTTCCGCCGCCTCCAGCAAAGCCTGGTGCAGCGATCCGTGATGATAAGGTTTCATGCCTAATCTTTACACTGACTAGATTGCGCTTGACCAGAGAAAATGATCCTGACATTGATTTAGACAGCGTCTAAATAAGGACATTTCAATGCCACTGAGCCCCCTTTCGGGTGGTGCCAGACGGCCAGGAGGACTGCGATGGAGAAGGTCTATGTATCGATCACCGGCCTCCAGCTGAAAGGCAGGCGCCATTTTTTCCGTTTCTGGTGGCATGCGATCAGGTCAATGGCTCAAGCCAAGCAGGCCGAGGGCAACATCGCCACAGATGCGCGCCTCATCAATGGCGTGCATCACACAAGAACCGTGTGGAAGGATGAGGGCGCAATGCGTCGATATCTGATCGCTGGCGCGCACCTGAAAGCGATGAAGGCCTTCGGCTCTATCGCGACAGGCAAGACACTCGGCTTCTACTGCGACAGCATTCCCGATTGGGACGAGGTGCACCGGGCATGGCAATCACGCGGCAGGCAAGTCGGATGATCAAAGACGCCCGCGATATCCCACCGGCCCAGATCCTACATGCCTTTGCCGAGAAAGAAAACGCGTTACAGAGTTTTCCACCCCGAGTGCGCTTCGCATCGCAGTCATTGGTGTTGGCGGAATCGGAAGCACATTCGCATTTCATCTGGCCCGTGCCGGCGGGCATGAGGTCACCGTCATCGCAAGGCCGGGTTCCGCCCGCCTTGGGCGATTGTTGACCGACACCGGAATCATCAGCATCACGGGTGAGCATGCGGCTGTCGGCGTCACCGACGCGTTGGACGAAGCTGTGCCGCTATGATCTTGTGGTCGTCACATTGCTCGCACATCAGGTGGATGCCGTGCTGCTTGCGCTGAAAAGACGTGCAGTCAGATACATCCTGTTCATGTTCAACAACTTTGACCCCGAGCGACTGCGCGACACCATCGGCATTGAGCGCAGGGCGATGGCACCGGCTTCATTATAAGTGTCGCCGCTGAACCAGGCTTAAAGTGCAGAGACGAGGCTCCATCCCGCAGGTGGAGCCTCATCAGACATCAGTAATTGGCGCTATAGACCAGCGGAACCCAATCATAGTTCGTCTCGTCCCGCCTGATATGGCCGATGCCCGGAAAGGCGTGATGGGCGCCTGCAACCAGATATTTTTGATCGGCTGCCTCGGCGAAAGCAACAGCGCGTGTGGCGGCAGCCGTCGTCTGGTCCACGTCAAAATCGACCGTGACCTCCGGATGGTCATATTGCAGCACGTCGCCATGCGCGATATCGCCCCAGAACACGATCTTTTTTCCCTGGCTTTCGACGATGATGCCACTGTGTCCGGGCGTATGGCCAGCGCGCAGCACCGAGCCAAAACCGGGCAAAGGCGCGGCATTGTCCTCAAAGGTTTCGAACTTTTTCGCATCGACATACGGGCTGACGCATTGCTCGGCCTGCGTAATCTGGGGACCCAGAACCTTGTCAGCCTTGGCTTTGGCATCCGCTTTCAACCAGAACTCGGCTTCGCGATGGTTGACATGCAGGATCGCGTTTTTAAACACGCGCTTGCCATTGGCAACGAGACCGCCGGAATGGTCAGCATGGATGTGCGTGAGGATGACGTCATCGATCTGGTCCGCTTTGTAACCCGCAGCCTCGATATTGGAAACGAGTTTGCCAAGCGCCGGTCCCATCAGATCGCCCGTACCGGCGTCGATGAGAACAAGCTTCTCGCCGGTATTGACCAGAAAGGCGTTGACCGAAATTTCCGAACCCGCCTGAAAATGATCGACAAGATAGGTTTCTGCGTCACCTTCGGTGATGCCCTTGTATATTTTCGACATTGGCAGTTTCACCGTGCCATCGGATACCGCGGTGATTTCATAGTTACCGAGTTTCATGCGGTAGAAGCTGGCCGCTTGCTTGCCAACCACGGGCGCCTTCGCAAAGGCGGCGGCGGGCAAGGTTGTCATGGCACTTGCAGCAAGGGCAGCGCCTGCTGTGCTGATAAGTAGGGAACGACGGGTTTGCATGGGAAACTCCTGGGCACTCGGCGGCCCGTTGACGACAAGGTCTTGGAACTGACCTTTTTAGCACGTATGCATGGACGCATTAGTAATAAAATCGATGCGGCTCATGACAACTATCGATCATTTCAATTTGCGATCTTTCGATCTCAATCTTCTGGTTGCTTTCGACGCCCTCATGGCGGAAGGAAACGTCACCAAGGCGGCTCGACGGCTGAAGATTCAGCAACCTGCGATGAGCCATTCCCTTTCAACGCTTCGGGTCCTCTTGCAGGACGAATTGTTTATTCGCGTAGGACAGGTGATGCAGCCGACAGCGCGGGCGCGCAGCCTGGCAGCCCCTGTCCGCCATGCTCTCCGTCAGGCGCAGATGGCGCTGACCGGCAACTTCGGGTTTGATCCGGCAACGGAAGAACGAACGTTCCGCATCGCCATGTCTCCCGAAATCGAGCTGTTGCTGATCCCCGAACTAACGATGCGCCTGCGCCGCGACGCACCCGGCATCAAGGTTTTGGCCAGAGTGTTCCCATACGAGGCAATGGAACCTTCACTGGAAGATGGCAGCATCGATATCGCGGTCGGCTGCACATACACAAAGACGAGCCGCCGATCCTTCGAGACATTGTACGAGCCGGAAATGGCATGCTGCTACAATCCAGCTCTGCTGCCTTTGTCGAACCCGGTGGAACTCTCGAACTATCTTTCCGCTGACCATGCGACGATCTCCCAGAACGAGACATTGCAGGGCTGCATCAAGGATGCGCTGGAATTGGCAGGCGTTGAGTTGAACGTGATAGCCGCAGCACCCGGCTATATGTCGGTTCTATCGGCGGCGCAGATCGCACCTGTCATTGCCACGGTGCCGAGCCGCATCGCTGATCGTTACGCGGCACTTCTCGGCCTCAAGGTCAGCCCGTTACCCGTCAGCCTTTCCTTTCCGCCCGTGAAAATGGTCTGGGCGAGCCACGCCGACGATGACGCTGCGAACGCCTGGCTGCGGCATATCATTCGCGACATCCTTGGTACGACGGGGGTCGGCAGCTAAAACTTAGATGCCCCTGACGCCGGTTCAACGCGCTATCAAATGATCGCGTTTTGAGAAGAAAGGTTCTTCCTGACATTGCAAGCTGAAACCGAAGCTGATGAAGCTCTCAAAGCGGCGGCAATACCAGCTGCCTGACCGGTGACGAATGCTGTACCCATGACTCTTAGAGAGCCATAAGCGGCGGTATCTGCGCCGACAACTCTGCCTGCAAGAAAGAGATTATCCGCGCCAGACACCTCGATTGCGCCCATTGGTATATCGGCAAAGCCCTCGCCACCGAGATCGATGAAGCGCGCCCGTCCAGGCGCTTCGTGAACCTCAATCGGCCAAGCGGCACGACCAATGCCATCTTCGCGCCGCTCACCTGTTTCAAGCGCTCGACCGGTCATATCCTGGCGCGAACGTGGGCGACGTGTTTCACGAATACCAATTTGCGGTCCCGTAGCTGCTATGAATGCATTTTCGAAGCCCGGCATCTGTCGCAGCAATTGCAGGTTCCTCCAGGCTTCCAGACGCGCCTGGCGCTCAGCCGCGCCTAGACTGGCACCGCTTAGACCGTCGGTCTCAAGATCGATCGTCATCCACCAATAATCGTTCGAGATTGGCAGCCGCAGCATCACACCGCCGTCCAAACGGTGGATTGGGCTAACGGAGCTGGCATTGTGCTGCGCAATCAGTTGCGCCATTCGTACACGGTCAAACGGCACGCCGGCCGCAACCCCACCAATGCGAACCGGCATCGAGGCCGGCTGGACGTGGTCGCCGGAAAGGCTATCGGTCGTCATCTCCAGCCCTGCCAAGGACGCTATCGTCGCCTCGCCGCTGGCGTCGACAAATGCTTCCGCGTTAATGTCATAGCTACCCGCATGATCGGTTACCGTAATGGCGGCAATGCCGTTCGATTGTCGAGCCAGAGCGGTGACGCGACTGTGCAGCAGGACATCCAGACCAGAAACATCGGTCATCAGGTCGAAGGCAAATTTGACCGCCTCTGGATCCAGCATGACGATCCAGTTGCCGCTGCTCGATTTGATGGGCGCAACATTCTGGCCAATTTTTTTAAGACTATCCAGCAACTCGCTGCCGATACCGCCTACCGCAAAAACAGGATTGGAGCCTTTGACAAAGAACCCGCAATAGGCAAGCACAAGCGAGTGAGCAGCCGCGCCACCTAGGAAACCGTAGCGTTCTATCAGCGCGACTTTCGCACCCAGCCGGGCAGCGGCCACCGCCGCACTCATGCCAGCCGCACCACCTCCGACGACCACGACATCGTATCGACCACCACGCGTGTTACACATCCGATGGCTCTCCTTCGATGACGCCCATCGCCTTTGCGAGCGCAAAGAGCTGTGCCTTGGCCATTTCTTCTCCGGTCTGGATATTGAGGCCTCGCTGCCTCGCCAACATCAGCAGAGGTGTGATTTTTGGACTTGTCACGACATCTGCCACCAGCCCGTGCGATGGCATCAATGATAGGATGCTATCCGGCACCGGCAGAGGATCGTCCGCCTGCATGCCGGAAGACGAAGCGTTGATGACGAGATCAAAAGCACGCTGGGGTATCGTCCCGCCAGATATCATGACGGATGGGAAAGCTGTGGCCAGCCGAGTGGAAAGATTGGCGGCGCAGTCTTCGTGGCGATCGGAAATAACCAGATGCGAAGCGCCAGCGGCAGCCAGCGCATAACCAATGGCGCTACCCGCAGCCCCTGCCCCGACCAGTAATATGGCTTTGCCTGCTGGTTCAAAACCATGCGCTTCAGAGGCCTTCAGAAACCCCAGCCCATCGGTCATGTCGCCGTAAAGCTGGCCGTCGGCATGTCGTCTCACCACATTTGCGGCGTCCAGAAATTGCGCTGTTGGGCTGAGGTCATCGACAAGGCCTGCCACTGCCCGCTTGTGGGGAATGGTAACAACGAAACCATCAAGATTCTGCCAGCCACGCACAGTTGAGACAAAATCGGCCACACTGTCGGGAACGAGATCAATGGCGATCATTGCCCTCTGCGCTCGCGCATCGGCAAAGTAGCGGTTGAAATTATCCGGTGACTTCACTTGGGCGATAGGTGATCCGATAATTGCCACCAGGCGTGTTTCGCTACCAATCATAACTATCTCTCCCCGTTTCGCAAAAAGGATAGGAAGCAAAGACTATTGACGCCAATATAAATTTCGGCCGATGACATAACCCGAATTTATAGGATGGAGGCGATCGCACGGATGGACAATCCCAAGCTCAAAGAGCGGCAGATCGAGATTTTTCGGACGATCATGGCCACCAATTCGCTCACGGCAGCGGCCCGCCATCTCGGCGTGTCCCAGCCCAGCCTGTCAACCGCCATCAAGCGGCTGGAAGATCAGCTTGGCATCGCATTGTTTGCCCGTATTTCCGGCAGGCTTGTGCCGACGCGCGAGGCGGATCTCATTCTTGCCGAAGTCGAACGTGTTCACCAGCAATCAATGATGCTGTCGGATGTGATCTACTCGATCGCCCGAGGTGACAGCTCGATTTTTCGCTTCGGTTCGACGCCAAGCCTTGGTATGCGGCTGATCCCCAAAGCGCTGAGACGTCTGCAACAGGAGGGAGCGGCTGCCACCTATTACAGCGACTCTCTATCCCAGCGGGACGTCCGCGATTACCTGCTCTTCGGTCAGGGTGCCTGTGTCGCGACGATAGCGGAGGTCAACGATCCCGTCATCGAGACGGCGCGGATCGCCAGTGCCGGCCTTGTCTGCGTGGTACCAGTTGACCATCCTCTCGCTGGCCGCAGATCATTGACGCCGCCGGAACTGGCAAAGGAACAGCTCATCTCCTTCGGCCCCACCACCACGCATGGCGCTCTGATCGATGAGACCTACCAACGCTGGGGCGTGTCACGGACAACGGCGGTCTATGTCCATTTCGTCGAGGCTGCGCTGTCTTTTGTGACCGAGCGGATCGGCATCACCATTCTTGACGCATTCTCTGCGATCGATTGCGAAACAAATGGGCTCGTGGCAATACCTGTCGAAAATAGCGTCACCGTTTCCGCCTATGTTCATATCTGCCGTCTTCGCCCGCGACAAAGTGGCGTCGACAGCCTGATCAACGCGTTGCGGGATATCGCCGCAGTTGCGATCAACTCACAAGCTGGACTGAAAACCGATGCATAGACGCGCAAACGACCTGTTTCCGGGCTTTAGAGAGACGCGTATCGAGACGTCAGACGTTGACTTTGCCGTTCTGACGAAAGGAAGTGGTCCCGCAATCCTCCTACTCCACGGCTATCCCGAGACCCGCACGGCATGGCATCGGATAGCGCCAGTACTTGCTGACACCCATACCGTGGTCGTTCCGGACTTGCCGGGCTATGGCGACAGCCGCATGCGTGCCAACTCACATGGCATGGGTTCCAAACGCCAGATGGCAAAAAACCTGCACGAGATGATGCTCGCACTGGGACATCAGCGCTTCGTCGTCATCGGTCATGATCGCGGTGGCCGGGTTGCCTATCGGATGGCGCTCGACTTTACCCAATCCGTCACGGCTCTCGTGTCTGTCACCGTCGTTCCGACGCCGGAAATGTGGGAAGGTGCCAGCAAGGCTTTCGGCATGGGTGCCTGGCACTGGTTCATGATGGCCCAACCCGCACCGCTGCCTGAAACGCTGATGGCGGCAGATCCGCGTTTTCTCATCAACGTGACGCTTGGTAAGATGGCCGAGAATATCCAACTCATCCATCCCCTGGCGCTGGAAGACTACAGGCTCGCATTCGACAACCCCGATGTTCGCCATGCCATGTGTGAGGACTATCGGGCTGGCGCCACAGTTGACGAAGCAGACGATCTGACCGACCGCACCTCAGGCCGTAAAATCCAGGTGCCGGTTTTGGTGCTGTGGGAAAAAGACAGGCTCTATGGCGGAGGCCGCAAGCCGCTCGACATATGGGCTGATTGGGCAAACAGGATCGAAGGAAAAGGCATTGGCGGCGGCCATCTGCTGCCCGAAACCGCTGCTGCCGAAGTGCTAGACCAACTCCTGCCATTCCTTGAGAAGACCACCAATGCCCCATGCTGAAGATGACAAAGAACCGGTTGCGCAGGGTTCTGGCGATGGGTTGCTGAGCCTGCGGCAAATGGAAGTGTTTCATGCGGTCATGCAGGCACGCTCAATCACCGGTGCATCCAAGGTTCTCAACGTTTCTCAGCCTGCCCTTAGCCGCACGATCCGTCGCATCGAGGACCTCTTGGCCATCGCACTCTTCACGCGCGACCGAAATGGCTTGGTACCAACGTCCGAAGCACTTGAGATATATGCCGAGATCGATCCTTTGATCCGGCAAATGACCGGTGTCGGCACGCAGATCGGCCGCATAGCCCGCGGCGAAACAGCGGTTTTTCGCGTCGGTTCGACGGCAAGCGTTGCGCGTGCCCTCGTACCTCAGGCTTTGCGAACATTATCCGTCGAGGTTCCGGGAATAGAGCTGTTCTTCGACGTCTTGCCTGTCGATCAAATCGAGGAATATCTGATTACCGGACGCGGCGAAGCGGTGGTGACGATTGCTTCGCCCGACCATCCGTTGATTGCCGTGGAGCATGTGGGGCGGGTCGATCTGGTGGCCGTTATTCACAAGAGCCATAGCCTTGCTGACAAACCCATCATTCGTGCTGCTGATCTGGCGGATATGGATTTCATTGCTTTTGCCGCAGGTGGCGCGCACCAAACCGTCGTTGATCTCTTTCTCAGCCGGGAAAAACTGAAGGTCAACACACGCGCAGTCGCGCGATTTTCCGATACCGCATTGGCGCTGGCGAACGAGGCGATGGGCATCGTGCTTGTCGACTACGTCACGACGCTTGGGCCAGTCGGCAGCAATCTCGTTGTCAGGCCCATAGAGAATGCACCGCAATTTTCGATATCGGTTCTGTGGAACCGTCGCCGCTCGCATTCGGCCAATTTGCGCAAACTGATTGAGATTCTGTCGCGGCGATTAGCCGACCTGCCGCCTTTCGTCTGACGAAACGAGGCCATCGACATGCCTCAAAGGCATGGGAGACATAATCTTTGTTCGTTGTCTTCCTATTCAGTCGGTGGCAATGAAAGCCTAGGACGCTTTAGAGACGTCATCTTTGGGAGGAGAATTGGAATGAACGTATTTTTGAGCCGCCGTCAGGCACTTATCGGCATGGGCGCACTCGGCACTGCTGCAACCTTCGGCTTGCCTGCACGCGCTGCGACCCGAAACCTCGCCGTGCTTCACCTTGCCAGCCATGCGCCAAGCTTCATCGCTTACGAGCGCGGCTACTACAAGGAAGCCGGACTGGATATCGATCTGAAATTCTTCGAGGCCGCCCAGCCGATGGCCGTAGCCATCGCTTCCGGCGATGCCGATTTCGGCGTGACCTCGATGAGCGGTGGCCTCATCAGCCTCGCCCAGAAAGACGCGATCAAAGTTATCGGAGGCGCGCTGACCGAGGAGAAGGGCGTTACCGGCGCGATCATCCTGGCATCCAACAAGGCCTATGAGGCTGGCCTCACGGACCCTTCCAAGCTTTCCGGCAAAAGCTTCGGCATCACCACGGCAGGCTCCTCCTTCCACTTCATGGCCCACAAGATTGCGGTCGCCAACAACATCAAGCTGTCTGACATGCAGTTGCGTCCGCTGCAGAAGCTGGGCGTCATCGTTGGCGCATTGACCACAGGCCAGATCGACGCCTGGGCAATCCAGCCGAACGTTGCCAAGAAAATGATCCGCGAAGGCGCTGCCAAACAGATCGGTCTGGTCTCCGACTACGCACCGGATTATCAGGTCACGACAGCCTTTACCTCCACAAAGAATGCGGCCAGTGAACGCGAGATGACGACAGCCTTCGTCAAAGCCTATTCGCGGGCGATTGCGGATTACAATGCTGCGTTCGTAGACAACAAGGCTGACGACGCCGAGCGGGATGCTCTGGCTAAAATCGTCCATAAATACGTCGAAAGCGACAGCCCGTTCGAAACCGCCAAGCAGAATCTCGTCGATGGCGCCATGCGCATCAATGCGGATCTGGCGCTGTCGCTCGGCAGTTGCGTTGAACAGCTTGATTGGTTCAAGGCGGAAGGCATGGTCAAGGACGCGATTACCCACGAACAGCTCTTCGACACGTCCTACGTCAAGACGATCTGATCAGACTGCTATTTTCGCGCAAGCCTCAAGGCGTTCGCATGGAGGACCTATGGACCTGAAGCTGAACAACATCAGCCACTCCTATGGAGCCGTAGAGGTTCTGAAAGACATATCGCTCGATATTCCACAAGGGCAGATCATCTGCCTGATCGGACCATCCGGCTGTGGCAAATCAACCTTGCTTCGGTTTCTCGGTGGCCTGGAGCGCCCAAGTGCAGGCGAGGTGTTGCAGGTCGGAAATCCTCCGCCCGGATCCCTCAATCCTCTCACTTATGTCTTTCAGCATTTTGCCCTGCTGCCGTGGCGTACAGTCGAAGGCAACATACGCCTTGTGCTTGAAGATCATGGCATCAGTGGGCGCGAGATGGATGAGATCGTCACAGACGTTCTAGACCGAACCCGCCTGTCGGATTTCCGAAAGGCTTTGCCGAAGCAGCTTTCCGGTGGCATGCGCCAGCGCGTCGCAATCAGTCGCGCGCTGGCCGTTCGGCCAGCCGTCATGCTGATGGACGAGCCCCTCTCGGCGCTTGATAGCCAGACGCGCGAGCTATTGATGGATGATCTGGTCTCGCTGTGGACACGGCAGCCATTTACCTCCGTCTATGTTACCCATAACCTCAACGAAGCCGTGCGGCTCGGCCACCGTGTTGTGGTGCTATCCCGCCGCCCCGGCCAGATCAGGGAAATCGTCGATATCGACATTCCCTTATCCGACCGCCATCTCGGCGATCCCGTGCTGGAAGAAAAACAGAAACAGCTCTGGGACCTGATGCGCGATGAGGCCATGGCTGCCGACAAGGAGTTGGTCAATGTCTGATGTCATTCTGAGTGCCAATGCTCCTAAACCGGTCAGCAAGTCCGTGCCCGTGCGCCCCGTAGCATTTCGAGGCGGCGGCTTTGCACCTATCCCGGTCCGTGGCATGGGCATCGCCGTCTTCATCGTCTTGATCGCGCTTGCCGAAATTGGAACCCGCAGTGGCTTCATTTCCAACCTGACTTTGCCACGGCCCTCCGCCGTACTCGATACCTTCGTGCAACTCTGGCAGACCGGTCTTTTGTGGAAACACCTGCTGCCGTCACTACAGCGGTTGTTCGTCGGTGCGTTCATGGGCATTGCGGTCGGCATCTCCGTCGGCGTCATGATTGGCCTGTTCAGCTATGTTCGCGCTGGTTTGGTGCCGCTGGTTGCCGCGCTGTTTCCGATTCCAAAGATCGCGCTTCTGCCACTCTTCGTCATATGGTTCGGCATCGATGAAACATCGAAATACGCTCTCATTGCCTTTGGCACATTCACGCCAACGGTGGTGGCAACCTACGGCGCAGTCGACAATGTCGATCGCACGCTAATCCGCATGGGACAGAGTTTCGGGCTGAGCTGGTGGTCGATCATCCGCAAGATTGTTCTGCCCGGAGCTTTTCCGGCCATCCTTTCCGGGCTGCGTGTGTCCATCTCGATTGCCATCATCCTGCTCGTCGCAGCCGAAATGCTGGGTGCGCAATATGGTGTCGGTTCCTACATCCTTGAGGCCGGCTCGCTCTATGATCTTGAAAAGCTTTTCGCCGGCGTCACGATCCTCTCGGTCATGGGCCTGATTGTGAATTTCGCTATCGGACAGGTCGAGAAGCACTTCCTGAGCTGGCGCGGCTGACACCAGAATTTACGAACGGAGATTTCAAAATGCTGGCATTGCAAAAGGTCCGGCCCGGTACCGGCGTGCGGTTCAACAGGATTGAACAGCCCGACAACGTAGCCACAGGCGAGGTGCTGATCCGTGTGCATTCCGCTGGCATTTGCGGCACTGACCTGCATATCGCACAGTGGACGCCGGGCTACGAGTCGATGGAAAATGCTATGCCCATCACCCTCGGTCACGAGTTTTCCGGCACAATCGAACGTGTCGGCCTGAATGTTCCAGTTGAGGCCATCGGAACCCGCGTCACCGCAAGACCCTCCACCACCTGCGGCCAGTGTGACCCGTGCCTGAAAGGCGATGAGGACAATTGCACGGCGCGCAAAGGCATTGGCATTGGCAGAAACGGTGCCTTCACATCTTACGTTTGCGTTCCCTATAGCAATTGCCACCTGCTACCGAACAGTCTCGATATGGATGTCGCGGCACTGACGGAACCGATGACGGTTTGCGCAGAAGCTGTCGAGACCGCCGAGGTTGCGGCAGACCAGACCATTCTCGTCATCGGGCCAGGCTTTATCGGCCAGGGCATCGCAATCCTTGCTCGTTCTCGTGGGGCGAATGTTGTGGTTATGGGCCGCGATGATAGGCCTCGCCTCGACCGGCTGCGAGCCGCTGGTTTCGAACATCTGATCGATACGAGCGATGTTGAAATGGAAACCGCACTTTCGGAATTTGCGCCGTTCGATGCAATTATCGAAGCGGCGGGCGTGCCAACGCTCGTTGCCGCTACGATGCCATTCCTGAAGAAGCGTGGAATTTTCACCATCGTCGGCATCCATCCTGAACCCGCCGAAATCAATCTCACCTCACTCGTGCGCATGCACCAACAAATACGCGGTTCTTACAGAGCGCCGATCGCAAGTTGGGATAGTGTCATCAGCTTCCTCGATGGCCATCAGGATTTAATGCGGAATCTGATTTCGCACACCCTGCCTTTAACTGACGCTCTCGATGGCTTTCAGGCTGCGCAAGACCATACCGCCTCTAAAGTTATTTTACGCATGGGAGAGGCTTGATGGCCGGAGCGATTCTCGCGATCTGGAACGACTATCCGGCAGAATTCGCCGAAGAATACACCTCATGGCACACGTTCGAGCATGTGCCGGAACGTTTGACAGTACCGGGCATGCAGGCCGCGCGCCGCTACGTATCGGCCAGTGAAATCGAAACCTATTTCACGCTCTACGATCTTGAGGATCTGAGCGTGATCGAACAACCCGCCTATATCGACCTCGTCCGCAACCCGACCCCCTGGTCGCTCAAGATGCGCCGACATTTCTCAAAGGTCCTTAGAATTCCAGGCAAGATAGCGGCAACTGGCGGACATGGAATTGGTGGAGCCGCTAACGTGCAGGCTTACTCCGTAGATCGTCGCGAAGCGCAAACATGGGTGCTCGCACTCGAGACGATGTTGCGACACTTGATCACGCAGTCCCACCTCGCCGGCTTCAGAGTAGCTCTTGCCGAACCGAACCAGATTTACGAGGTTTTTTCGCAGGATGAGGGGACTGACCCGGACACCATGAACGTTGTGATCATCGCCGAAGGCGAATCCGTTCAATCGCTTGCTGCCTTGCAGGAGACATTGACCGAGCAGATCAACGCCACGCTCCAACCTCGAAAAGTTCTGCGCAACGACCTTTTCACGCTGTTAATCAGCTACCGCGGCGACGAGTTTCCAACAGACAGATCAGAAATCGCCACGACCAGAGCTACGGCACATCTGTCAGAATGCACGGACCAAGGATCGATCGATTCGCACGTCTCGCCTTGAGGTCTGTGAGCAACAGAAACTGCCCCTGCTCAAATCAGCTACTGCAGCTCAGACATTCCCCTCTTGGATCACTCCAGAGGTGGTTCACCAAGAAGAAGAGCTTGAAGCTCTCTATGGCTGTCCGCAAAGCACTTAACGCCGGCTTGAGACAGCAGTTGGCACTGGATGTAACGATATCCAGCTATGACACGGACTCATTAAGTGAGGCGATCCATATTCTTACAGCTGCAAGCTTGAGTGCTGCCAGGTAGTTGTCTGCGCGTCTGTCAAATCGTGTGGCTAGGCCGCGCATCTGTCTGATGCGGTTGAAGAAACGCTCCACGAGATTGCGCTGTCGGTCTACCCATCGGCTGAAGCTGATGGTTTGCTTTCGATTGGCCTTAGCAGGGATATGCGCCCAACATTTTCTTTGCTTGACGAAGTTCCGGATAGCGTCGGTGTCGTAAGCCTTATCGGCCAGCAGGGTTGCTCTAGGCTTCACGTCACTCAGCAGCTTTTCGGCCATGGGTGCATCGGCGGCCTGACCGGCGGTAAGTTCCAGATAGCGTTCCGGCACATCTCGCGAAGACGAAACCGTCCTGAAACGGCAAAAATGCCGTTGATCACTTGACGATCGTCAACGCGTTCAATTCCACGGCTCTTGTGCGGCAAAAGCGGCTCAATGACCGCCCATTCTTCGTCGCTTAATTCATGACTGCGCATACCAATCTCCTTCCAAAGAGATCGAATCACACAACATCACCAAGATGAACCCGGTTTGTGGGGACACGGCCTAGCCTGCTTCAGGCCGAAAATTTGACGCTGACACCGCGCTGACGAAAATAGGCCTGCATCAGCTTACGCCCTGACCGGTTTCCATGCGGCAATCTGGATGGATCGAACACGGCCTCTTTGACGCCTTCAGCCGCCAATGCGAGTTTTAGGGCCGCAATATGCTCATCGAGCCCTGCATTATCTGCATTGAGCGATTCGTAAATCTTGCCAGTCAACTCGGCCACGGTATGTTCGCTCACGGTATTCATCCTTCAATCTTTGGACGGGACCGATACCACACATTGTTTCGCTGCAAAACATGCCAAAAGCAGGTCAACACAGTTTTCCCCCAGCGCGTGCTCGCAACCCTATCCGGCTGCGAGCACGACAGTGCCGTGGGGTTATCAACCCAGAACAAAGCGGGAGAATGCGAGAGAATCTCGCGCATCCTCATCCATTTTCGCCACGTCCGCGCCTTCGGTCAGATCTCTCCAGACCCTGATATCAGAGCCGATCGTTCCGCCGGTTTTCACAAAGGGCTCCATGACGACGACACCGTTGTAGTTGATTTCGCGCAGGGCTGCGCCGATCTCGTGCCACGGCATCCTGCCTTTTCCGGGTACCCGGCGATTGCTTTCGCCTGTGTGGAAGTGGCCGAGTAACGGGCCGGCGGTGCGGATCGCGTCGCCGAAGCTGTCTTCCTCGATATTCATGTGGAACGTGTCGAGCATCACTTTCACATTCGGCTTGCCAACCTCGGTCACGAATGCGACGCCTTCGGCTGCTGTGTTGAGCACGTGGTTCTCGAAGCGGTTGAGAACTTCGATGCAGAGATTGATGCCGAGATCATTGGCGAAATCTGCGATGCCGTGAATACCCTCCACGCCGCGCGCGCGATCCCCTTCCTTGTCCACAGGCTGCGAATAGTCCACCGGCCAGTAGGAATGAAGCGCACCGCCGATGGTCTTGATGTCGAGTTTAGCGACGTTCGTCAGCGTCTTTTCGAAGAATGCCTTGCCTGCCTGGCGCACGGCGACATCAGGCGATGACAGGTTCTTTGACTTGGACGGACCAATTCCGGCCGTCAGGATGATGCCATTGTCCTTTGCGCTCTGCTTGATTGCGGCGAGTTCAGCGTCGCTATAGTCGTTGATGTGATGAGCAGCGACTTCGATGACATCGAACCCAAGCTTTGCAACCTTCTCGATGTAAGGGCCGAATTTGGCGCTCCACTCATGTTCCCAGTAGGAGTAATAGATTCCGTGTTTCATCTGTGCCTCTCTCAATCGACGTGTGTCTTGGTGAAGGTTGGGGATTTGCCCGGATTTTTCACCCGAAGATCGGGCTCCAGGCTCGTTGACGCGACCAGAAGCCCGTTTGGAAGATCGTTTTCCTCGACCTTGCGGGTAATTTCGGCGTCATCCATATTGAAATTCTGCCATCGCGCACGAAGGCGTTGGCGCAAGTCATCTTCATCGACATCGACGAATACGGTGACATCGAAGATCGGCTTAAGAAGATTCCAGGGCGACTGGCTTGCGAGGAGATAATTTCCTTCGCATACGATGATGTTGACGGATTGCGGAATCAGACGCCCGCCTGCCCGGGCAATTTCGATGGCGCGATCAAACACTGGCACGGCAACGACATCGTCCTCGTTACGTTTCAGCCGCTCCAGCATGTGTCGCAGACCATGCACGTCGAACGTATCGATGGCGCCTTTGAACTCCCGGCGCCTCATCTCGTTGAGGACGGCATCATCGTAGTGGTAGCCGTCCATTGGGAATAGAGCCGCACACACACCGGCTTCTTCGTTCAGTACTTCCACCACACGCTCGGCAATGGTCGATTTGCCGGAACCGGGCGCACCGGCAATCGCGATCATCAGGCGTGGCCCTTTTTCCTGCTTGAAACGCTGGAGGGTTCTTGCGGCAATCTGGTGCGCATTGTCGTCAATTGTACTCAAGGTGCATCTCGTTGAATGAATGAAGACGTGGACGTCTGGACAAGTGAAAGGGGTTCAGAACAGCCGATACTGGTCTGCCTTGTCGCGCAGGAACGGCAGTCCCTTTTCCAGCACCTCTTCGGCGCTGCGGGCGACAGGGCGCCATGTCGAGATTGCGCCTGCCATCTCGACCGGCATGCCCGCAAAGCTTTCAAGCACCAGGAGCCCTTTGAAGCCGATAACTGACAGGGCTGCAAAGACTTCATTCCAGGCCACATTGCCAAAGCCTGGCGTGCCCCGGTCGCTCTCCGACATATGCATGTATTTCAGGTGATCACGGGCGGCGATGATGCCGTTGCCAATACCCTTCTCTTCCATGTTCATGTGAAACGTGTCGAGATGAATGAAGACGTTGTCCATTCCAATGCGCTCCACCAGAGCGACGGCCTGCTCTGCGGAATTGATCAGGTGGCTTTCATAGCGGTTCACCGCTTCGATGCCGAATTGCAGGCCCAGCGTTTTGGCATGTTTCGCAGCAGCAGCCAGCGCGCGGGTAAGGTTGTCATATTCACCTTGGGTCGGCCGCACGCCGGTGCGTTCGTTCGTGCCACCGAAGGTTACTCCTGTCAGCGCCTCGGCACCCATCTCGGACGCCTTGTCGAGCGCAGATCTGAGATGCTCTACCGCAGCATCGGGACGAACCGATGCCCATGCCGGTTCCGGCAGCACCAGAGAGCAGGTGGCGCGCAGATCATGCTTTTCCAGCAATGCACGACTGTGTTTCGTATCAACCGAGGCAATGTCGATCAGCGGTATCTCGATGAAGTCCTGCTTGTAGCGTGCAGCGCAAGCAATTGCCCGCTCTGCACCAGCGTGGTCCCAAACTGTGGACCACATCATTGCGTGAACACCAAAACCTTGCACGTCATGCCTTCTTTCTGCGCGATGCGAAATAGGTGGAAAACAGTGTGCGTGCCGCCATGACGACAATCATCAGCACACCCCAGAGCGCTGTCGCAAGATGCTGGTTGGCGCCCATCAGGTTCAGCCCGGAAGACAGAAGCTGCAACACGATCAGCGCGACGAACACGGGCAGGACCCGACCAAAACCACCGAACGGGTTGATGCCGCCCAGAAACGCTGCCAGCACCGTGATCAACAGATAAGATTCGCCGTGACCGACACGCACGGAGTTGAAGCGCGCCAGCATGATAATGCTTGCAACCGCGCACATGAGCCCAGACAACGTGTAGACGAGCACAACGATCTTGCGGGTGTTGAGGCCGGAATATCTCGCCGATTCCATGTTGGAACCGATCATCAACAGGCCGAAACCAAGCTTGGTGCGCGTCAACAGCACATGCCATAGAGCGACGCAGACGATGAAAATCAGAAGCGGTATCGGCAGGCCGAAAACGGAGCCATGGCCAATGGGTGCGACATAGCCCGGAAAGCCGGAGACATCGCCGCCACGCGTGAGAAATTCGCCAAGACCACGCAGAAAAATCATCATCGACAGCGTGATCAGAATGGGATGGGCGCGCGTGTAGGCAATCGCCGCACCGGTCAACGCACCCGCTGCACCGCCAGTGGCGAGCGCCGCCACGCAGGCCAGAAAAAACGTTGCTGGCGGAGCATCGACGCCGCCATAGGCTTGCAACACCCATGCGGCAGCAAGCCCGGAGAGATTGGCGGCAAAGGTGACGGACAGGTTGATACCGCCGGTCAACAGCGGCAACAGCATGGCCAGCGTTAAAAGGCCAAGCTCGGGAAGTTGGAAGGCAACCGAACCAAACGTGCCAAGCGATAAAAAGTTATCCGCCAGCAAACCGAAAATAAGCATGACCGCAACGAAAGCGATGCAAGGGCCTGCCATATCGGCCCCGAAAATGGCGTTGAATTTTTGAACGAAAGACTTCATCAACGCTTGCTCCCTTTTCTGGAAGAACCCTTCAAGCTGGCTGGTAAAAGCTTGTCCAACCGTGTGGAAGAAAGCGTAATTGCAACCAGAATGATCGCGCCGACAATCATCTTGAAGGCGAAGGGCGAAACACCCATCAGGTTGAGACCGTTTTGCGTGATCGAGACCATCAGCACGCCGAGAACGCAGCCCAGGACAGAGCCCTTGCCACCGCCCAGCCGCGCGCCGCCAAGCACGGTTGCCGCAAGGACATCAAGTTCACGTCCATACAGAGCGTTGGGCACCACTTCCTGAGCGTAATGCGCCTGCATCAGGCCCGCAATTCCGGCCATCAACCCCAGCCAGCCAAAGGAAATGTAGTGCATGGCACCGATATTGATACCGAAGCGGCGCGCACCCTCCGGATTATCGCCAAAAGCGTAAAGTTGTCGCCCGATGGTGGTGCGCGAGATCATGAACCATGTGGCCAAGCAGCAGAGGATCATCACCACGACGGGCAAGGTTAGCTCCACCCAGGAGCCGTCCGGCATCTCGCGCTCATAGAAGACGACACGATTGGAAAGCCAGTCCGGGAGATTGTAGATCGACACCCCCTTGGTGAAAAACATCAACAGGCCGAAGAAGATGTTGAATGTCGAGATGGTGGCGACGATCGAGATAATGCGGAAACGCCACACCAGGAGAGCGTTGATCAGCCCCAGCCCGATGCCAACGGCACCGGCAATGATGAAGCCCTCTGCCCAGTTACCGCCGCCCAAAGCAGTGAGCGCCAGAACCGTGACATACTGCACAACGGAAGCCGCAACCGCAAAGGAGATGTCGATACCACCGGATATGAGCACGACCAGTAGCCCGACAGCAAAGATGATGTTGACTGCCGAGACGTTCAGCACGTCGAACGCGTTCGCTACCGTCAAGAACCGGTCAGTGCCGAGCGAAAGCCCGGCGCATAGAAGGATCATCACCATGAGAAGTGTGAATTCGGTGGTATTTCCAAGAATTAGCCTACGCATAGATGGCAGACTCCAAGTTGGTCAGCGACACCTCACGCGGATCGTATGTCGCGTGGAACCGGCCCTCCACCATGTGGATGACCCGGTCGGTGTTGAAATAGACTTCCGGCGGCTCATCGGAAATTACGATGATGGAAAGGCCATCTGCTGCAAGTTTTCGAACGATCTCGAAAATACCGGCGCGGGCGCCGACATCGACCCCCACTGTCGGCGCATCGAGGATGAGGATCTTCGGTCCAATCGCGAGCCATTTGGCAATGGCAATGCGCTGCTGGTTTCCGCCTGATAGCGTTCTAATGGGATCTTCCGGCAGGCCGATCTTGACGCCGAGCGCAGAAATCCAGTTCGAGACGACGCTTTCCTTTTTTGACGGCGAGATAAGCCCGTTGTTCAGCAACCGGTCGAGCGACGCCATGACCAGATTATCGGCAATGGATTGCGGCTGGTTCAAACCGAGCGACAGGCGGTCTTCGGACAGATAGGCAACCCCTGCACGGATCGCGTCCCGGTTCGACCTGAAATGCGTTTTTTCCCCTTCGATGCGTATCTCACCCGACTGCGGCTGGAGCATGCCGAACAGCGTCAGGGCAAGCTCAGTGCGGCCTGCGCCCAGAAGGCCGGTTATGCCAAGCGTCTCGCCTCGACGCAGATCAAACGAGACATCCTGAAACTCACCTTCGCGGGTCAGCCCACGGACAGACAGCACGACAGGCTGATCGTCGTGATCACCCGCGATGACGGCGTTATCGAAATTGCGGCCAGTCATCAGTTCAGTCACGCGCGATTGGGTCATGCCTTCAACGGGAAAAACACCGACCAGCGCGCCGTCGCGCAGCACGGTAATGCGGTGTGAAATTTCCAGCACTTCGGCCAGTCGATGCGACACGAACACCACGGCGATGCCAGAGGCCGAGAGATTGCGAACGATATCTATCAGGTAATCTGCTTCCGATTGCGTCAAGGAAGCGGTCGGTTCGTCCATGAAAACGATGCGGGCATCCCCAACCAGAGCGCGGGCAATGGCCACGATCTGGCGTTGCGCGATGGGCAATTCCTTCAGCGGCCTGTGAATGTCGATCTCGACACCAAGGCGCGCCAGTGCGGCCTCGGCGGACTTCTCGATGGCGCGCTTATCGACTAGCCCATATTTGCCTTTCACGGCATGCTGGAAGCCAATGTTCTCGGCGACCGTCATTTCGTCGAACAGCGCCAGATCCTGCCAGATCACCTGAATGCCAAGCGATTGGGCAAGAGCTGGCGTCATCGCAGCAATCGGCTCGCCAGCAAAGGAAAGTTCGGCACCGGCTTCAGGTGTATATACACCCGTGATCACTTTGATCAGCGTGCTTTTGCCACAGCCGTTTTCTCCAGCAAGGCAATGCACCTCTCCGGGGTTAACCTCAAAGGACACGCCTTTCAGTGCGCGTACGCCGCCGAAAGTGACTTTGATATTCTTGAGGGACAGGAGCGGTTTTTCGCTCATAATCGCACATCTCTCCGGTCGCCACGCCTGGATTGCGGACGCCATAAAACTAGCATTTCAAGTGTGAATGGCGTCGCGTGACATTGGCGAACACGCGACGCCGCGGCCTTGGGGAGGATTAGAGGCCCATGGAGACGAGCTTGTCGATGCTGTCCTTGTCGATCTTCAGGAGTTGGTCGACGACAATTGTGTTTCCTTCGGGTGTGATGGTGCCGAGACCTTCGATCGTATCACCGGCTTTCGGAACCTGACCCTTGGCGATGTGGTCTGCAAGCGTGATGAAGACCTCGCCTGCCAGCTTCGGGTTCCACATGAACCCGCCTGTCAGCGCGCCGGATTTGATCAGCTTGGCGCCCTGTCCCGGAGAGAAAGGCCCAATGACGAAGACCTTGCCGTCCTTGCGGCGTTCCTCGACTGCGCGTCCAGCGCCAATCGGTCCTTGCGAACCAAAGGCAAGAAAGCCATGCAGATCAGGGTTTGCCGACATCAGATCCAGAGCCGTGGAGCGGCTCTTGTCGAGATCTTCTGCAACGCCGTAGCGGTCGCCGACGAGTTTCATATCCGGATAATTTGCCTTGATGTAGGCGATGGCTGCATCGGCCCAGGCGTTGTGAAGTGGCACGGTCAGAGAGCCGACAAATACAGCATACGAGCCCTTGCCGCCCATCTTCTCACCCAAAAGCTTGCCGTGGGCCTCACCAAAACCCTTTGCGGATGCCAGCTCGAAATCCCAGTCTGCGCCGAGTTGCTTGGGCGATTCATGGGTAATGACCTTGATGCCAGCGGCTTGCGCCTTCTTCAAAACTGGCTCCAGCACTTTCGCGTCGTTCGGCACGACACCGATGAAATCGACTTTCTGCGCGATTAGATCTTCGATGGCGCGCACCTGTAACGCAGGGTCTGCGCTCGTCGGACCGACCATGAAGCCATTGACGCCGAGCTTGGCGCTCTGCTCCTTGATGCCCGCTTCCATGGCATTGAACCAGGGAATACCACCAATCTTAACAACGACGCCCACCTTCGGCCCCTCGGCAAATGCCGTAGATGAAAGCAACACAAGCGACAGACCAAGGGCTGCAATTATTTTATTCATGGATGTACCTCCTCCAAACACTCGGCAATCGGTTCTGTCGCAGCGGTTCTCTATACCCCGCGCGCAAAATCTTTCATCTCGCTTATTCGAGATGCTCCCCTGCCACTCCCATAGCAACCACCGTAGCACAATCGATATTGCACAAATGCACAATCGATGGTGCAATAAACATAACATGACACGCTCTTTCGTCAAGAGGACAACTGCATCTATAGTGGGAATCAGTAGGGGGAATAAAATTGACGCAGCCGATTTCCAAGAAAGCCACCATCTACGACCTGTCGGTTCTATCAGGCGCATCGGCGTCAACTGTGAGCGCTGTCTTGAACGGCTCGTGGCGCAAACGGCGAATTTCGGAAGAAACCGCCGACAAGATACTTTCGTTGGCCAAGGCGCACCGCTACACCACCAACCTTCAGGCGCGGGGTCTGAGAAGCTCTAAATCAGGCCTCGTCGGTTTGCTGCTACCGATTTATGACAACAGGTTCTTTTCCTCCATGGCGCAAACTTTCGAGGCTCAGGCGCGTCTGCGTGGGCTCTCCCCCATGGTTGTATCCGGTCGGCGCGATCCCGAAGAGGAACGTCGGACCGTGGAGACGCTGATCTCCTACTCCATCGACGCCTTGTTCATCGCTGGTGCGACCGACCCTGATGGGGTCCATCACGTCTGTGCCCGCGCCGCGTTACCGCATGTCAACATTGACTTGCCCGGCAAACTGGCGTCGTCGGTCATTTCAGACAACAGGCATGGCGCAGAAGTTCTGACATCTGCAATCCTCGCCCATGCTGCACGCAACGATGCTTTGAGCCCGGAAGATGTCATTCTTTTCGGCGGCCATGACGACCATGCCAGCCGAGACCGCATCGCCGGCTTCCATGCGGCGAAAAACAGATATTTCGGAATGGACAGCAGTGGCGATATCGAGATCACAGGTTATTCGCCACGCATGACGGAACTGGCCTTCGAACGTTTCTTCGATCGCAAAGGCCGTTTGCCACGCTGCTTTTTCGTCAACTCCTCTATCAATTTCGAAGGCTTGCTTCGCTTCATGGGACGCCATGACGGAAAGACATTTGGCGACATCGTCGTCGGCTGTTTTGACTACGATCCCTTCGCCTCGTTTCTGCCCTTCCCGGTCTACATGATTAAACCCGACATATCCAAAATGCTCGAGCGAGGATTTGACCTGCTGAAAGAAGCCCCGGCACACCCGACAGTCACGATCATCGACCCGCAACTAGTGCCTCCACGCACAGCCCTGGAAGGCCCCTTGGACGACATTAAAGATCCCGCGCCGGTGGTTGGCGGCGCTCGATAACGAGACATCAGCAGCGCTTTCAACGCTTTTACCGGAACCAGCCGTTGACGGGATGTGAAGGCGATGCCTGCAGGACGCAAGGGGTCGCCTGACCTTGTCCGCTATCCGTCGAGCCGTCACCAGACCCATGATGACAATCCGATGTCCCACCCTGCATAGGGCAAATTCTGACCGCAGACTCTAAGTGCTAGCGCCGTTATTGGTGGATGACGATCAGCGGCCCGAGCTGTGTCGCTTTCACGCCGATAGCCTTAGTCAGGTATGCGAGTGCTCCTTGGGTCTCGCTAACCTTCATCGTGCCGCTGACACGGCGATCGGCCAGTGTCGAACCAGCAATTACGATCCGGCCATGGAAATGCCGGTTCATCTCTTCGACCACGTGGGAAAGCGGCGCATTGTCCAGCGCAATCTGGCCGCGCTTCCAGGCAAGCGCGACCCTATCATCAACCGCTAAGACGGCAGTCTCCTTTTTCTCATTGTCATAAATCGCCTGCTCGCCCTGCTGGACGCGGACAGATTTGGTGTGGCCGCCGTCGAATTCAAGCTGGACCGCGTTTTCGGTAACGGTCACCTCCGTATCATCATCCCCGTACCGAACGTCGAATGCTGTGCCCAAAGCAGTCACGCTTGTTTCACCTGCCATGACTGTGAAGGGTCGCTCCTTCGCATGAGCGACCTGGAAGAATGCCTGCCCTTTGAGAAGGTGGATGACGCGTCGCTCCGAGGTGAAATCCACGGCGATCGCGGATGATGCATTGAGCTGCACCACCGAGCCGTCATCCAATGTGCGAGAAGGCATCTCATCTGTCCCGGCGATCATGTCCGCCTTCAGACGCAACGGACCATCCAGCGCAAAGAAGGTGCCGGTCGCAATCGCGATCATGAACAGGGTAATAGCAATTGGCTTTGCCTTGCTCCGGGGCCTGATGTCGATGCTGGTCAGGGCAGGATCGGATTGAATCGCCTGCCTTGCTTCACCCATCAGACGTTCGGCCGCGGTGTAGGTCCGACAGTTATCCGGATCTTGTTCAAGCCATTCCTTGAAGCGCGCTCGATCCGTCGGTGACTGGTTTGGGTTGCTATTGCGCAAGATCCAGTCGGCCGCCTCGCGGTTCCGCGTTCTTTGAGCCTTATTCGCTCCTTTGATCGGCATAGGCATCTCCAGACGCATCCTTTGACCTCTAAACGTTCTGCGTCGTCGGTTTGGGACTCTTATATCAATTTAAGCCCGTATATGGAGCATTTTACGCCCGCACGGAGGTTTCCTTGGCGCTCTAGAGAATACGGTCAAGGCAATGGGCGAAAGCACGGCGCAGGTGCCGGTCCACCATGTTCCTTGAAATTTTGAGCTTCTCGCTGATCTGGTCCGGCGTCATATGGTGAAGTCGGTGCAGAATGAAAACAACACGGCGCCTTTCCGGCAATTCCCCGATAGCCTCGCGCAGTGTCGCAATCCGGGCTTCTATTTCCAAAGCGTGGTCCGGAGCGGCCCCGCCGCTTGCCACCAAAAGGGCTTCCCGCTCAGAGCCGGAGAAAAGTCGCGCTTCCTTCGTTTCCCGGCGTTGGTGGTCGATGCCAAGATTGATGGCAGCGCGACAAAGAAAAGCCTTGATGGAACGCTTGTTCTGGAGAACCTCAGGCCTGGAGGCGAGCTTTACGTAAAGATCGTGCACCACATCGCGAGCGGTCGAGCTCGGATGACCCCGCCGACGTACCGCGCTGGTAATCTCAGCATAGTGCGCCTCCATAGCACGGTTCAGCAGCTCGCTGCTGTCAACAGTATCCCAGACAAGGGGCGCGGGGGAGGAGCTCGACATTGGCACACGGTTCCCAAACCAAAATCAGGTTCAAGGCGAGACGTTGAACCATCGTGAAAAATGGCTAGCCAATCTCGAAAAGTCTCGCAAGTGCAATAGGTTAGAATAATTCCAAACGATTATTCGTGCTTTTCATAAATCAAGACAAAAAAACTCACCTTTATGTATGATTTCTTTGCCAGATTCTGGTTTGCATGTTTGCGCTGGAAAAATTGGGACGCGCCAGCGTCTTATTCGAAAGGTGAGAGCTGTGGTATTTTTGTGACGTGCGTTCGCGGCCTCACAGCGGGATGCAGAGCGGCGTTCCTGCAACCGGATCGCGGATAACCACTGTTCTCACATTGAACACATCAAAAATGGTATCGGCGGAAATAACCTCATCGGGCGTTCCGGCCGCCGTAATCCTTCCGCCTTTCAACATGACGATGTGCTGCGCAAAGCGTGCCGCCTGATTGATGTCGTGCAAAACTGCGACAACGGTCTTCCCGTGCTGTTCAACGAGCATTGTGATGAGCTTCATCAGTTCTATCTGATGCTCAAGATCGAGATAGGTGGTGGGTTCGTCGAGCAGGATTGCCTCACCCTGCTGCGCAAGCGTCATAGCAATCCAGGCGCGCTGGCGTTGACCGCCAGACAGGCTGTCGAGCCCGCGGTTGGAAAGGTCGCTCATGCCTGTCAGCGTGAGAGCCTCGTCACAGGCTTGCTGGTCATGACCAGACCACCGGCTAAAGAACTGTTGATGCGGATAGCGGCCCTGTCGCACGAGATCGGCAACCGTTAGACCCTCCGGCGCGACGGGACCCTGTAACAGGACGCCTACCTTTCGCGCGATGTCTCGGGTCGATAGCTCCCTCAAGTCGCGGCCATCCAGTCGTATGCTGCCGCCAGAAGGCTTCATGAGTGCCGCAAAGGTGCGAAGGATCGTGGACTTTCCGCTGCCATTCGGGCCGATGAGCGCAGTGAAGCACCGTTCTGGGATAACGAGATCCAGATCCCTTACGATGCGGCGTTGCCCATAGTCGATGTTGACGGCCACGCCTTCGATCTTGCCATAGCGCTTCTTATCCTTGGTCATGGCGGCGTACCCAAAGGAGATAGGCGAAAAATGGAGCTCCCAGGAGCCCGGTGATGATGCCTGCCGGAAGCTGCGCTGGTGGCAGGATGGTGCGGCCTGCAAGGTCTGCGGCGACAACAAGGCAGGCGCCGGTGAGAGCGGCAACAGGAATTATCCGGCCATGCGAGCCCCCTACCAGCCGACGTGCAATGTGGGGCGCGATCAGGCCAACGAAGCCGATGAGGCCAGAGACAGCAACAGCAGCGCCCGAAAGCAAGATGACAATGACGATCATTAGGCCCCGCACGAGATCAACCGGCTGCCCGAGGCTCTTTGCGGAGTCGTCTCCAAAGCGAATAAGATCGAGTTCTCGGGCGGCAAGGAAAGCAAGCGTAACGGGCACAATGAGCCAGAGAGCGAGCAGGCGAACCTTGATCATGCTGGCATCGTAGACACTGCCTGCCAGCCAGATCATCGCCCGCTGCACATCGCCAATGTCGCCAAAAGTTGAGAGAAAGGTGGTGAAGGCCGTCGCGATCGCGGAAAGGCCGATGCCAATCAGGATGATGCGAAGCGAGGATGACCCGTTGCGCCAGGCGAGCGCGTAAACCGCCAGCGCCATGGCCGCTGCACCCAAAAAGCCAGCCGCTTGCAAGAGTAAAACGGGCGGATCCTGGACCAGAACAATAACTGCCATCGCCGCTGCCGCCGCACCACTGTTGATGCCGAGAACACCTGGCTCCGCAAGCGGGTTACGCATGATGGCAAGCGTTATCGTGCCAGCCATCGCGAGCGCAACTCCGACGAGGAGCGCGAGAAGGACCCGCGGCAGCCGAAGGTCGAAGACAATCATAGCACTCTGCGGATCGGGGTCGCCTGTGCCCGTTAGCGCCTGGAAAAGATCCTTCCATGTCAGCGACACGTCGCCAAAGGCGAGGCTCGCGGCAACGAGAAAGGCGAGCAGAAGCGTAAGAGCGCAGCAAGTTCGGATCATGCCTCGTTCCTCAACCGCGTGACGGCGAGGTAGAGGAAGAACGGTGTACCAATGAGCGCGATCGTCACGCCAACCGGAAAACTCTGGCTTCCGAAAACGAGCCTCCCGAACATATCTGCGAGGAGGACGAGCAGTGCACCACCAACCGCTGCGAAAGGAATAATCCAACGGTAATCGACACCAATGCACATCCGCACGATATGCGGGACAACAAGGCCAACAAAGCCAATCGGTCCGGTAAGCGCGACAGCGCCGCCCGCAAGCAAGATGACGATGGCAATCGAAACACCGCGCCAGACGATCTGGTTCTGTCCGAGGGATCGCGAAGCATCCGCCCCAAGGCTAAGCGTCGTCAGATGACGGCCAAGAAGGAGTGCTGCGACAAGGCCGGCGAGGATGGAAGGTGCGACCATTCGAGCCTGCGCCATGGTTCGCCCCGTCACCGAGCCAGCGGTCCAGAGCCGTACCGCATCGAGCGTGCTCTCGTCAAAAATCAGCACGGCGGTGGTGAGCGACGTGAGAAAGGTGGCGACGACGACACCCGCGAGCACAAGCCCGAGTGTTGAGTGCCTAACCCCACCCAGGGAGCTTACGGCGTATACGGTGATCGCCGCGGTTGCGGCACCGAGAAATGAGAACCAGACATAGATATCCCCGACGCTGGCGCCAAAGAGGCTTATCAGCGTGACGACTGCAAATGCTGCCCCGGCGTTGATGCCGAGAAGGTCGGGCGAGGCAAGTGGGTTGTTCGTAACGGCCTGCATGATGGAGCCGGAGACGGCGAGCGCGCTACCGGCAAGGAGTGCCGCGATGGCGCGAGGCAGCCGGATAGTCATCACCAGCAAGTGGTCGCGTGAGCCATCGAACTGAAAGATCGCGGATGTAATTCGGGAAAACGCTATGGGTACCGAACCGGTCGCGACGGAGTTCATTGCCGCAAATACGAGGAGACAGAGGAGTGCTGAGAGCGCAAGCATCCGCGCGCCATCGGCAGCAGCAAGACGAGCGCCTCTTCGACCTGTCATCGGTCCACCAGAATATAGCGCTCGACGTCGTCGAGAATGCGATTTGCCGAACCGATGCCGTGGAAGCTCTGCCACGGCCCCCTGTTGACCCGGTGGGTACGTCCAGCCTGGACGGCAGGCAGCAATTGCCATAGCGGGTTTTCAGTTACCTGCTTTTCCAACGCGTCGTCTGGACCGCTCTCGAAGCCGCTGGCGGAAACGTAGAGCAGCACGTCTCCGTCGAGATTGCCAAGCTCCTCCCAGTCCGGCCGCTTGACGATGGTGTCGTCGGTCACGGTCTCGTAAGGCGATCGCTTAACACCTGCCTCATGCAGCACGGCGAAAGGGGCGTAGGCTTTGGGTCCATCGACGAAAACGACAAATCGATCAGGCGCCAACCGAACGGATGATACCGTGAGCTTCTTGCCCTTCATTCGTTCGCGGATCTCAGCGACGCGGATATGGTAGGCATCCAGCGAAGTCTTCGCGACGCCTTCTCGACCGGTCACCTGAGAAAGGCGCTCCAGGTAGATTTTCCAGTCCATATGCTTGAACAGCACCGTGGGTGCAATTTTTGCAACCTGTTCATAAATGCCGGAATGAACTTCCGCCGACCCGATGATGAGATCTGGTTTGAGAGCGGCAACCCGCTCGAGGCTGGGCTCCTTCGGATTGCCGAGATCGACCATCTTTTTGGCCTTCACCACATCGAGAACAGCCTCATCGGTGATCGCCATATAAGGCGTGGCTACAACAGGCGCCTCCAATTCGATCAGCATTCCAAGCGTGATCAATGGATCAAGCGTGACGACTCTCTTGGGGGCTTGCGGAATGCAGAATGGCGGATTGTAGACCTCGTCGACCAGCATATCGCCCTGACAGGCGGCCTGCGCCAGCGAGCCAGCCAACAAAAATGCTAGGAGACAGAGAGAGAAGCGCAAGGGAGAACCACTTCATTGCTGGAAATTGAAGAGCGATTGCGGAGATAAGCCCCGCAACCGATGGGGTTAAAGCGCGCTGCGGAGCATAGTGTCACGCAGCGCAGATGTGCGACCATACGCTAGAACTTCGCTCGCACATTGAGGCCGAAGGAGCGGCCCTTTCCAGCCTGTCCGTAGGGAAGCGAAGCGTTTGGATCGATCTGTGTGAAGTATTTTTCATCCGTCAGATTTTCCGCCAGGAGAGTGACCTGCCAGTTGTCGACTTTGAAACCGACCTGCGTGTTCAGGATGAAGCGCGAGTCGATGTCGTACATGCCTTTTGAGCCGAAACGGGAATTGTACTCGCTGGTATATTTCGCATCGGCCCCCACGAATATCCCACTTTCGAATTCGTAGCGTCCGCCAAAGCCCAGGCTCCATTCGGGTGCCTCTGGGAAGGATTTTCCGTTCTGCGATTCAGCCAGCGATGCAAGGTTGAATTCTATGAACTTTGTGTTGAGATAACCGAGCGAAGCAAATGCAGTGAATTGATCCGTCACCTCCATGCTGGGCTCGATTTCGAAGCCCCATGCGCGTGAATTGGCGGCGTTCGAAATGACGCGGTAGCCCGCATTATTGGGGTCAGGACGGATTTCCACCTGCTGATCATCATACTTGGTATAGAAAAGATTGGCATTCAGTGTCATGCGTCCGTCGAGAAGCGTACCCTTGTATGACAGTTCCACGTTCTGCGAGTATTCGGGGTCATATTTGCCGAGGGTATCTTTCACCCGATCGTAATAGGATGCGCCCGAGCGGAACCCCTGCGTATAGGTAAGACCGACAGTCTGATTGTCTGCGAACTCATTCGAAATACCCACTTTCGGTATGAAGTTGATTTCGTTGAGCGATGAGGGATCGCCGGTCAGAACCGCCGCCGGATCAATGACTCCCAGGTAGTTTTTCTGGTGATCCTTGTCCTTTACATAGTCCAGACGTCCGCCAGCGGTGGCAAACCACGTCGGTGCAAACTCGTAGGTGGCTTCACCAAAAACGGCGAGGTTGGATGTGCGGCGGTGCTGAGTGTCGCTCTGCTGATAGGGAGCGATAAAAAAGTCGGTTGCCCCGTCCCATTTTTCGTAGCTGCCGTAAACGCCGGAGACCCATTTCCAGCGGTCACCTTCGTAATTCAGGCGAAACTCGTGCGTAAAGATCGAGTTGTCATCTTCGCCCGTGCTGCCATCTGTAATGCCAGCCGTGCCGTAATCGACAGAACGTCTGTTGTTGATGCCATATTGGAAACCCGTTTGCGAAGTGAAGCGCAGGGTGTCAGAAATGTCATGCGTGACTTCCAGCCCGAGATTGTGGGTCTCCGTCCAGCGGAGTTCAGTATATGTGATGGGTTTGTTGTTGAAATCGCCGCGCCCCGAATAAAGCCCCACCAGCGCATCGTTGGGTCGATCTTTCGAATATGAGTAGGTCAGTACCGCGCGAGTATCTGGCATTTCCGATGGGGTCAGCAGCAGCTTGCCACGCAGCACGCCGCTCATGTCAGTGATGAGATCGTCGTAATAGTTGTACGTGCTTAAGTTCGAGTAATCCGGTTGGGCGCGCGAACGCTCGAAAGCGCCGGAAATTCTGAGTGCGACCTGATCGTCGACAACAGGCGTATTGTACATGAAGGCGCTACCGACAAGATGGTCGGTGCCCACGGTGCTGGAAAGCTCCAGTTCCTTTTCGAAGGTTGGGTCCTTTGATTTGATGTAGACGGCACCGGTCATGGCTGCGCGGCCGGAAAGCGTGGATTGCGGCCCGCGATAAACCTCGACCTGCTCGACGTCCCAGAGATTGCGTGCGCCAAAACGGGCGTTGTAGCGTGTTTGCAGGATGCCATCGACATAGATGGAGCCGGCAGCGTTACCGGAAGCCACAAGACCTTCGGAACTCATGCCACGGATAACGAAACCAGAATTGACGGTTGCGCTATCCATCACGTTCGCCATGCGGCGATATGCTTCCTGGGTGGTGCGAATCTGGCTATTTTCCAAGCTTTGAGCACTGAGAACGGCGACACCACTTGTCGTGCTGGCGAGGGTGGTCGCATTGCGGGCACCGTAGATCACGATGGGTTCGAGCACGGTCCCGACCTGCTCCGGGTTTCCTGGGGAAGAAGGCGTACTCTGCAACGTGACCCGATTTTCTCCGGCAAAGCGCGCATCAACGCCGGTTCCGGCGAGTAGGGCCTTCAATGCCTGTTCGGGTGTCAGCATCCCATTCAAGCCGCGGGTTGATTTGCTTTGGGCAACCGACGCGTCGAACAGAATCTGCAAGCCGGTCTGGGCGGCAAGGCTGTTAAGCGCCGGGGTAAGCGGACCTGCTGGTACTGAGATCGCCTGCTGTGCTGCCTGAACCTCTCGCGCCATTGCAGGCAGCGTTGGTGTCAACATTATAAGCGCTGATCCTGCAAAAAGGACAGCTCTGAGGCTCGCTCGCGCCTCGCCTGTAGCGGAATAAGTATTTATCATAGAATCCCCAAACTCTCCGGTATTCAAGGCTTTGCGGCCTACCGCTAGGAGCAACTCCACATTGTGCTCGAGGGATAGACGATTGATCCATCCGGTTTGGGACTCTGGCTGCAAAAAAATGATTAGGTTTTTAGTCTGCGACGCCGAGATGTCGCCGCATGGCGCGGCTTTTCGTGGCATCATTGCCGCATGAGAGAGGCATGGGGTTATACCCTTCGCCCATGTGCAGGGCCAAACGCACCACTGACGGCGTCCAAAAGACCCAAACGGCGGACGCGCGGACAGTGCCTCTCGTTTTTCAACGAAATCAGCGCAGTCCAGCCATGAATGTTACAGCTTCGGAACGGACTATGGCGCCTACTGTTGTATCCGGAACCTCGATCAGACAGGCTGACAACGGTGAAATTGGCGGCCGGATAGGTGCTCCCCTTCTCCCCGTCATCACAATCGCCTCACGATCTTCCTTTCGTCTCCCGACATCGTTGCGAACAAAACTTGACGCTATCCCAGTTCTTCTCCCACTTCTTTCGCCATGAAAACGGCCTGCCGCAAACCGGGCAAATCTTTGTAGGCAGGTTTGATTTTTCGCGATGTTTTGCCATCCGTTATTCCAGAATCTTCTATCGTTAAAACAACCTTCGCCTAGGATGGCGAGAGCAGTTTGGCGACAACGTGCGCGCGGTCAGCTTGGCGGCCATCGGCGGTTTCCGTGACGATATTAGGGCTGCCTTTGGGGATGTAAACAAGTCTGCCTCAATCGGCCGTTCAGTTGACACTCCATCCACGCACCTGCTGCCCACCGAATATCATTTCAGTCGGCATCTGGAAGATGAAATAAGGATTGAGCATCGGCAGCGCGCTTGCCACTTCCAGTCGTTGCAGATGTTCATCCTCCAGTACAATGTCGAGAGAGGCAATGTTTTGGGTGAGTTGCTCTACCCGGCTTGCGCCGATCAGCACTGAGGAGACGCCAGGGCGTTTCGCTACCCAGGCCAGCGCCACTTCCGCAGGCGAACGGCCAACCTCCATTGCTACCGCTTTCAGAACATCAACAATATCGAAGTTGCGATCCGTAAACAGCATGCCACCAAACGGGTTGTCACCATTGAGGCGCCCATCGCTTTGGCCTTCACTCACGGTTCCGGCCTTGTCTGGCAGGGCGGCTGCCCGGTTGGCGTCGCTGATCTTGTCGAGACCGTATTTTCCTGTCAGCAGACCAGCCGCAAGTGGGCTCCATGGCACCATTCCCAAACCAAATTCGGCACCAGCCGGAATGAGATCCAGCTCCACGCCACGGTCGATCAGCGAATAGGCATATTGCAAGCCGATCGGCTTTGGCAGACCATGCGCTTCTGCAAGTGTCGCGACCTTTGCCACATACCAGGCAGGTGTGTTGGAAAAACCATAATGCAGGATCTTGCCAGCGCGAACCGCATCGGACAGCGTTTGCAAAACCTCTTCTGCTGGAGTCGTGCGGTCCCACACATGCATCCAGTACATGTCGATGTAATCGGTTTTCAGCCGCTTTAGCGAGCCTTCCATCCCCATACGAATATTCTTGGCACCGTTGCCACCCCACAAAGGTGTGCCCTGCCCGCGCGGAAAACCGGATTTGGTCGCGATCACCAACCGATCACGCATGCCGCTGTCGGAAACAAAAGTCCCGAGCATGTCCTCGCTGCGGCCGGCGGAATAAACATCCGCAGTATCGATGAAATTGCCACCGGCTTCGACATAGGCATCGAAAATTGCGCGCGCGGTTTTGTCGCCAGCGCCCCAGCGCTCTGCCCCGAATGTCATGGTGCCAAGCGCCAGCGGGCTGACGATAAGGCCGGACTTGCCAAGCGTGCGGTAACTGGTGAGATCCATCGGTGTTCTCCATCATTGTTGTGTAGAGGTGTAACGACCGGTGTCTGAGAAGATAAGCCATTGTTAGCGGCATGAACTTATGAGCACAGTGCATGAATGGAACGAAACGAACTCAATGATCTCCTCGCCTTTGCTGCCGTTGCCCGCGAACGCAGCTTTACCCGTGCTGCCGCCATTCTCGGCATGTCACCCTCGGCGCTGAGCCATGCGATGCGCGGACTGGAGGAGCGGTTGGGCGTCCGGCTTCTTTCGCGCACCACGCGCAGCGTGGCACCGACTGAACCGGGTGAACGGCTGCTGCAATCGCTCAATCCGGCACTTGCCAATATTGAGAGCGGACTAGAAGCGTTGGCGGAGTGGCGCGACAACCCTTCTGGTACGGTCCGGATCACCACTTTCGCCTATGCATCCCGCATGGTGCTTCTGCCGAAACTGCCAGCGTTTCTACTGGCCAATCCGGATGTGCGGGTTGAGGTGAATATCGATGATGGACTGACGGATATCGTGGCCGCAGGTTTCGATGCCGGTATTCGGCTGGGAGAGGCCGTCGCCAAGGATATGGTCGCGGTGAAGGTGGGCCCGGATTTAAGGACGGTGGTGGTTGGAACGCCGTCCTATTTCGAGCGCTACCCTGCACCGTTGACCCCATATGACCTCGAACGTCATGCCTGTATCGGCTACCGACTGACGACATCAGGCGGATTACTCCCTTGGGAATTCGAGAAAGACGGCAAAGAGATCAATATCCGCACCAGCGGCCCCCTGGTGGCCAATGATGGCGATCTACCGGCGGCTGCCGTTCGTGCCGGCGCCGGGCTCGGTTACATCAATGAGCATGATGTGGCTGACGAGATCGCAGCGGGAACCCTTGTTCAGGTGCTGAAGGACTGGTGTCCAAGCTATCCTGGCTTTTTCCTGTATCACCCCAGCCGCAGGCAATCGCCACCAGCTTTGAGGGCTCTGATCGCTGCCCTTAAGGTGGCATGAAATTCCGCCACGCCTTTGGCACGAGATGGATGATTGTTTAGAGATATAAAAAACAACCTTCCAAATCGTCCAGCGACCATGTATGTTCCGCATTTGTTCGTGAGGCCATCCAACTTCACTCTCGGCATCAAGTGAGCTCTTATGGCAGTTGCGTATCTGGAAAAATTGAACGAGCAGCAGCGCCGAGCCGTCGAGCATGGCGTGGGGTTGGCGGAGGGCAACACGGCGGGGCCGCTGCTGATCATCGCTGGCGCTGGCTCTGGCAAAACCAATACGCTGGCGCATCGTGTGGCTCACCTCATCGTCAATGGTGCGGACCCGCGCCGCATTCTGCTGATGACCTTTTCGCGCAGAGCCGCCTCGGAAATGGCTCGCCGCGTGGAGCGCATCTGCCGCAATGTGCTGGGTGCCAATGCTGGTATCCTCACAGACGCGCTTGCGTGGTCCGGTACGTTTCATGGGATCGGTGCGAGACTGTTGCGGATGTATGCCGAGCAGATCGGTCTCAACCTTGACTTCACCATTCATGATCGTGAGGACAGCGCGGACCTCATCAACCTCGTGCGCCACGAGCTTGGATTTTCCAAGACGGAGAGCCGCTTTCCGACCAAGGGCACCTGTCTCGCGATCTATTCACGGGTGGTGAACTCGCAGATGCCGCTGAGCGAAATCCTGCGGCTGCACTACCCATGGGTGGCCACCTGGGAAGAACAGTTGAAGGAATTGTTCGGAGCTTATGTGGAGGCCAAGCAGGCGCAGAACGTGCTCGATTATGACGATCTCCTGCTTTACTGGGCGCAAATGGTCAGCGATCCCGATCTCGCCGACGATATCGGCAATCGCTTCGACCATGTCATGGTCGATGAATATCAGGACACGAACAAGCTGCAAGCGTCTGTCCTTATGGCGCTCAAGCCCGGCGGACGTGGTTTGACCGTTGTCGGTGATGATGCGCAATCGATCTATTCGTTCCGGGCCGCGACGGTTCGCAACATTCTAGACTTCCCGGCATCTTTCAGTCCGGCGGCAGACGTTATCACATTGGACCGGAACTACCGTTCGACCCAGCCTATTCTCGCAGCAGCCAATGGCGTGATCGAACTGGCGCGCGAGCGTTTCACCAAGAACCTTTGGACCGAACGGGAATCGCTTGAGCGACCCAAACTCGTGACTGTCAAGGATGAGACCGAACAGGCGAATTTCATTGTCGAGCAGGTGCTGGCAAACCGCGAAACCGGGATGACGTTGAAACAGCAGGCCGTCTTGTTTCGCACATCGAGCCACAGTGGCACGCTCGAGGTCGAACTGACGCGCAGAAACATTCCCTTCGTCAAATTTGGCGGCTTAAAGTTTCTCGACAGTGCACATGTTAAGGACATGCTGGCGGTGCTGCGTTTCGCCCAGAACCCGCGTGATCGGGTTGCGGGGTTTCGGCTCCTGCAAATGCTGCCAGGCATCGGCCCCAAGAAAGCCGGCACCATTCTAGACACGATCGCCACCGACCCTGAGCCGCTACTGGCGCTTGCCGAAATCCCACCGCCGCCCAAAACGGGTGCGGACTGGACCTCCTTCGTTCAACTGCTGGGCGGCCTTCGGAAAAACCATGATGGCTGGCCGTCGGATATCGCGCAGGCCAGGCAATGGTACGAACCACATCTGGATCGCATCCACGAAGATGCTGACACCCGCAAGGCCGACCTGCTGCAACTCGAACAGATTGCCAGCGGCTACCCCTCACGCGAACGGTTCCTCACAGAGCTGACGCTTGATCCACCAGATGCCACGAGCGATCAGGCGGGCGTGCCGTTGCTTGATGAGGACTATCTCATCCTGTCGACCATCCATTCGGCCAAGGGCCAGGAATGGCGCTCGGTCTTCATGCTCAATGTTGTCGATGGCTGCATACCGTCAGACCTCGGGACAGGTACGACGCAGGAAATCGAGGAGGAGCGGCGACTTCTCTATGTCGGCATGACGCGCGCAAAAGACAGTCTGGCGCTGATCACACCGCAACGGTTTTTCACGCACGGCCAGAACTCGCAGGGTGATCGGCATGTTTACGCTTCGCGTTCTCGGTTCATCCCGGCGACCCTGCTGCAATATTTCGAGGCGGTTGCCTGGCCGAAAGTCTCAGCCGCAGCATCTGAACGCAGTGCGCAGCAGATCCGCATAGATGTCGGCGCACGCATGCGCGGCATGTGGAAATAGGAGCGGTCGCATTGCAGAGGATGGGCATACAGACCGATCCAGCAAGCACAAGGGCAATCGGTAAGGACCAGACATGCACCCGGTTCGCAAAATCATTCACGTGGATATGGATGCGTTCTACGCTTCTGTCGAGCAACGTGACAACCCTAAGCTCCGGGGCAAGCCGCTGGCGGTTGGGGGATCGGCTGCCCGAGGGGTTGTGGCTGCCGCCAGTTATGAGGCAAGAGCCTTCGGCGTCTATTCGGCAATGCCGTCGATCACCGCCAAACGGAAATGCCCGGACCTGATATTCGTGCCGCCTCGTTTCGAGGTCTATCGTCAAGTCTCCCAGCAAATCCGCGAGATCTTTGCCCAGTACACACCCGTTATCGAACCGCTTTCACTTGATGAGGCGTATCTCGATGTTACCGAGAACCTGAAAGGCATGGAGATTGCAACTGATATAGCGCTCGAAATCCGCGCAAAGATAAAGGATGTCACGGGCCTCAACGCATCTGCGGGAATCTCATACAACAAGTTTCTGGCGAAGATGGCGAGTGACCTGAACAAGCCAAATGGCCAAGCGGTGATAACACCGAAAAACGGGCCGGCCTTTGTCGAGGCCCTCCCCGTCAAGAAATTCCATGGCGTGGGTCCCGCCACAGCCGAGCGTATGAAACGACACGGGATCGAAACGGGTCTGGATCTGAAAACCAAACCGCTTGCCTTCCTGCAACAGCACTTTGGCAAATCAGGCCCATATTTTTATGGCATTGCGCGCGGCATCGATGAGCGGCAGGTCAAGCCCAATCGCATCCGTAAATCCGTCGGCGCGGAAGACACGTTTGTCGAGGACATCGAGCATCTCGACGTCGCCAAGGCCGAATTGAGACCCTTGGCCGAAAAGGTCTGGCGGTACTGCGAGGCACACGACATCACCGGAAAAACAGTGACGGTCAAAATCAAATATTCAGATTTCACCCAGGCGACACGAAGCAAGACCGTAGGGGTAGATGTCTCAGGCATCGACATGATCCTGGACATAGCGGAGCCCCTGCTCTCTTCGGTTTTTCCGTTTAAAGGCCCTGTGCGACTACTTGGGGTAACCCTGTCATCACTGAACACCCAAGAAAACGGCCATAAACAACAGCTCGCGCTTGGGCTGTGACCCGGTAGCCGTCACTTCAAAAAAAGATGTAACACAGCAGGAGTGATGCCGCTGTTGCCGACATAGAGACGCCCGCGTTATCGGCGGGCGTGGTGGCCGTTGGGATGTGCAGGCAAACGCCTGCTTAACGTGCGAGCGACTGGCGGGCAACGCTCTGGATGTCAGCGCGATTGATACCCAGATCTTCGAGTTCGCGCGAGCTCATACGGCCAAGTTCGCTAACGGTCTGACGGTACTTGCGCCAGTTGTTGAAAGTGCGTGCTACGTTCATGATGATCCCCTTTCGTGAGGTCTCTTGACGCCAGCAACCTTGCTTCGGTTCCAACGTCGTTTCGATGGGCTTGATATAGGCGCCTCGCCGTTGGCCGATAAGGCACAAGGTCTCAGGCCCGCTATGCGTTCAAAGCATGGGTCTGACCGCAGACTGCGGCGTCATATAGCTAGGCGCCTATCAACACACCTCTATTATTTCATTTAAAGCAATTCACTCTCAATTTTTATTGCAATTCTTCAGCATCATCCGCTGGCTTAAGTTCTCAACTGTAACCAAGAGATGAACGCACAGAGGCAAGGCAAGCAACATGATGTCACTTTCAGACAATCGTTCGGCATAACCTTCAAGACTTGCCGCCTCCCCTCCTCCATTCCCTTACGCAACCCATCAAAGGAAATACGACATGTCCAACAAGCTTCAGGTTCTCACACCCCAGAACAGCCAGATCATCTTCATCGACCAACAGCCGCAGATGGCCTTCGGCGTTCAGTCCATCGACCGTCAGGTGTTGAAGAATAATGTCGTCGGTCTTGCCAAGGCTGCCAGCATTTTCAACATTCCGACCACCATCACCACCGTCGAAACAGACAGCTTCTCGGGCAACACCTTCCCTGAATTGCTGGCCGCCGTTCCCAACAATGACATCCTCGAGCGTACATCAATGAACTCCTGGGACGACCAGAACGTTCGCGATGCGCTTGGCAAACACGCAGCCGAAGGCCGCAAGAAGATCGTTGTTTCCGGCCTGTGGACCGAAGTCTGCAACACGACCTTCGCGCTGTCTTGCATGCATGACACAGATTATGAAATCTACATGGTTGCCGACGCCTCCGGCGGCACGTCCGTGGATGCGCACAAATATGCCATGGACCGTATGGTTCAGGCTGGTGTGGTTCCCGTCACCTGGCAGCAGGTTCTTCTGGAATGGCAGCGCGATTGGGCGCGCAAGGAAACCTACGACGCCGTTACCACCTTGGTCAAAGAGCATTCCGGCGCTTACGGCATGGGCATTGATTATGCCGTTACGCACGTTCACGGCGGTTCCGAGCGCGTCAGTCACGGCAAGCGCATCGGCCCTAACCCGGCCGCCATCTGATCTGAAGCAGCCCCGCCTGAATTGCCGGGCGGGGCAATCATTTTGGAAAAGGATCGCTTCAATGAAAATCTACCTCCTTTCGCTCGCCGTCGGACTTCTCGTCGGGATGATTTACGGGCTTCTCAATGTGCGGTCACCGGCACCACCTGTCATCGCTTTGGTCGGCTTGCTTGGCATTCTCGTCGGCGAACAGATCGTGCCGCTGGCAAAGACCATATGGGCAAAGGAGCCCGCTGCCGTTTCGTGGCTCACCCATATCAAGCCACATATGTTTGGCCATATGCCGAAGGGCGGGCAAGGCCCAGTTGCGGTCGTATCCCGAGATGACGCGACGGATGGGCAAGCCTGATGGCGACGCGCCGCACGTTCCTCGGCGGGGCGTCAAGCCTCGCTCTGTCCAATCTCTTCTCCACGGCCAAAGCCGCAGATCCAAACAAGACCGGAGCAGACACGATGCATCCCGATATCATCCTGCACAACGGACGCGTCACAACGCTTGACCGCGCCAACCCCGAGGCAGGGGCCATCGCCATCAAGGACGGCATTTTCACTGACGTGGGCAGCGAGGCCGATGTGATGGCGCTGGCCGGACCGGACACGAAGATCATCAATCTCAGGGGTAAGCGCGTTCTGCCCGGCCTGATCGACAATCATACCCACGTTGTGCGCGGTGGGTTGAACTTCAACATGGAACTGCGCTGGGACGGCGTCCGCTCGCTCGCCGATGCCATGGATATGCTCAAACGGCAGGTGGCGATAACCCCCGCTCCGCAGTGGGTGCGTGTCGTTGGCGGCTTCACCGAGCACCAGTTTGCAGAAAAACGCCTGCCGACAATCGAAGAAATCAACGCTGTCGCGCCCGATACACCCGTCTTCCTGCTCCACCTCTATGACAGGGCACTTCTGAATGGCGCGGCCCTTCGTGCCGTTGGCTACACCAAGGATACACCTGAGCCGCATGGTGGTAAGATTACGCGCGATCTCAATGGCAATCCGACCGGGTTGCTGCTGGCCAAGCCGAATGCAGCCATTCTCTATTCCACCCTTGCCAAGGGGCCGAAACTGCCGCTGGATTATCAGGTCAATTCGACCCGTCATTTCATGCGGGAACTGAACCGGTTGGGCGTTACCGGCGTGATTGATGCCGGCGGCGGTTTTCAGAATTACCCGGACGATTACGAAGTCATCCAGAAACTTTCTGACGAAAACCAGATGACGGTTCGTCTCGCCTACAATCTGTTCACGCAAAAGCCGAAGGAAGAGAAAGAAGACTTTCTCAAATGGACGCAGTCGGTCAAATACAAGCAGGGCAATGACTACTTCCGGCACAATGGCGCTGGCGAGATGCTCGTCTTCTCCGCCGCCGATTTCGAGGACTTCCGCCAACCAAGGCCCGAAATGGCACCGGAAATGGAAGGTGAACTGGAGGAAGTGGTGCGGGTTCTGGCCGAGAACCGCTGGCCATGGCGTCTGCACGCCACCTATGACGAGACGATCACCCGTGCGCTCGACGTGTTCGAAAAGGTCAACAACGACATTCCGCTCGAAGGTCTCAACTGGTTCTTCGACCATGCCGAGACGATTTCGGATCGCTCCATAGACCGTATCGCGGCGCTTGGTGGTGGCATCGCCACCCAGCACCGCATGGCCTATCAGGGCGAATATTTCGTGGAACGCTACGGTCACGGTGTAGCCGAAGCCACTCCGCCCATCGCCAAGATGCTGGAGAAGGGCGTCCATGTTTCAGCCGGTACCGATGCAACCCGTGTCGCCTCCTATAATCCTTGGGTGTCACTATCATGGATGGTGACCGGCAAGACCGTTGGCGGCATGCAGCTTTATCCCCGTGCCAACTGCCTTGACCGTGAAACCGCTCTGCGCATGTGGACGGAAAAGGTCACGTGGTTCTCCAACGAGGAGGGCAAGAAGGGTCGCATCGAAAAGGGCCAGTTCGCGGACCTCATTGTGCCGGACAAGGACTTTTTCTCCTGCTCCGAAGACGAAATCTCGTTCCTGACCTCGGATCTCACCATGGTCGGTGGCAAGATCGTCTATGGTTCGGGTGACTTCAAGGCGCTGGATGAAAACGACGTGCCGCCCGCCATGCCGGATTGGTCTCCCGTTCGAAAGTTCGGCGGTTACGCTGCATGGGGCGAGCCTGAGGGTGCAGGTGCACGTTCCTTGCGCCGCACCGCGATTTCCAACTGCGGCTGTGCCAGCGATTGCGGCGTTCACGGTCACGATCATGCGGGCGCATGGACGTCGAAGCTGCCGATCGCCGACCTCAAGGGCTTCTTCGGGGCGCTGGGTTGCTCGTGCTGGGCGGTGTGATTGTTCCTACTCTGAGGGACGGGCCTCATAGCCCGTCCGCATCTCACTATTGTAAAAAATGCAATTAAATCGAAACTATTGATGCAATTGCTGGCAGCAACGTTTCGGCTCAAGATCACTCCATCGCAACAGCTCATCAACATGGGCAAACCTGCAGGAGCAGCCATGACCTACCATTCATCGACCACCACTAAACTGAAAACAGGTCTGGCGGGCATTATTGCAACCCCAGCGGTCCGGACCATTGGACTGCTTGCGCTATGCGCAGCCTATATCCAGGGACCTTTGACCAAGATTGTCGATTTCAATGGTGCCATGGGAGAGATGGACCATTTCGGCCTGCATCCAGCGGCCGTCTTTGCGGTCATCGTCATTGTTTTTGAGCTGACGGCGTCTGCCATGGTGATTTCAGGGTTTCTTCGCTGGGCGGGTGCACTCGCCTTGGCAGGCTTCACTGTGATGGCGACGCTCATCGCTCTGCGGTTCTGGGAAATGGCTCCCGGCATGGACCGCATGATGGCGACCAACGCTTTCTTCGAACATCTTGGCCTTGCCGGGGCATTCGTCTTTGTTGCAGCCTTTGATCTGACCAAGGGAGCGAAGTGATGAGCGCCCGCACATCCACAAGCGGAAGCTTTGCCCCGCTGCGCCAGCCAGTCTTTGCGGTCCTGTGGGCGGCAACGGTTCTGGGCAACACCGGCAGCTTCATGCGCGATGTCGCCAGTTCCTGGTTGATGACCGATCTTTCCGCAGCACCGGCAGCCGTTGCCCTTGTGCAAGCCGCAGGTACATTACCGATCTTCCTTCTGGCGATCCCGGCGGGCGTTCTCTCTGACATTCTCGACCGTCGGAAGTTTCTGATCGCCATTCAGCTTCTGCTGGCCAGCGTCAGCATATCGCTGATGACCCTGTCCTATTTCGGCATGCTGTCCGTCAGCGCCTTGATTGGCCTGACATTTCTAGGCGGCATAGGAGCTGCTCTGATGGGGCCGACATGGCAGGCCATCGTGCCGGAACTGGTGCCGCGCGAAGATGTGAAAGGCGCGGTCGCGCTGAACTCGCTGGGTATAAACATCGCCCGCTCGATTGGCCCTGCGGCAGGCGGGCTTTTGCTCGCGGCCTTCGGAGCGGCTGTCACCTACGGGGCTGATGTTGCCAGCTACATTCTCGTCATAGCGGCACTCATCTGGTGGCCTCGCGCCAAAAATGCCGACGACGCCTTGTCCGAAAATTTCCTCGGCGCGTTTCGTGCTGGGCTGAGATATACCCGCGCCAGCAAGCCATTGCATGTCGTGCTGTTGCGAGCGGCCATTTTCTTTGCCTTTGCCAGCGCCGTCTGGGCGCTGCTGCCCCTCGTCGCCCGCCAGCTTCTTGGCGGTGACGCCAGCTTCTATGGACTTTTGCTCGGCTCGGTCGGCGCGGGCGCCATCGGTGGGGCGCTGGTCATGCCGAAATTGAGAGAGCGTTTCGATTCGGATGCTCTTTTGCTGGGCTCTGCCATCGTCACAGCCCTGGTTATGGGCGCACTCTCCTTTGCCCCACCACAATGGCTGGCCATCATCATCCTGCTGTTTCTTGGAGCATCGTGGATAACCGCACTAACGACATTGAATGGCGCGGCGCAGGCTGTTCTACCCAATTGGGTCAGAGGACGCGGGCTTGCAGTTTATCTGACGGTGTTCAATGGCGCGATGACGGCGGGCAGCCTTGGTTGGGGCGCGGTGGGCGAAGCTGTGGGCGTACCAGCAACGCTGCTCATCGGAGCGGCAGGATTGCTGGTCGCGGGCTTCATCATGCACCGCGTCAAGCTTCCAGCAGGCGATGCCGATCTGGTCTCGTCCAACCATTGGCCTGAGCCGCTGGTCGCAGAGCCCGTCGCGCATGATCGTGGCCCTGTATTGATCCTGATCGACTACCATGTCGAGAAGCACAACCGCGCCAAGTTCCTGCACGCGCTCAATGATATGTCGTCCGAACGACGCCGCGATGGCGCCTATGGTTGGGGTGTTACCGAGGACTCCTCCGATCCGCAGAAAATCACCGAGTGGTTCATGGTGGAATCCTGGGCGGAACATTTGCGCCAGCATAAGCGCGTGTCCAATGCGGATGCGGATATGCAGAGCAAGGTCATCGCCTTCCATACCGGTCCAAACAAGCCCGTGGTTCGGCACCTCCTGACAATCAACAAACCCGGCAAGGTGAGGTAAAAGAATTATTGCAATAATCGAAACTCATTCGAGACTTTTGTTGCAATTGTTGGCCGGTTTCTCTCGGTGCATTCTCTTCACACAGACGTACGCATGACCACGAAAATACCTCGAACGAACAAGGAGCCGTCATGGCCAACCACAATCTTTCCCTCAGCCGCCGTGATGCCCTTCTTGCGGGCGCTGTGTTGACCGCAGGGATGCTGCTTCCAACCCGCCCAGTTCATGCCGCACAGGCTACCAACCATCCAAACCCAACGACAGGAGACGATACAATGAGCTTCGTTAAAACCACAGACGGCGTCGACATTTTCTACAAGGATTGGGGTCCGAAGGACGCTCAGCCAATCGTATTCCACCATGGCTGGCCGCTGTCGTCAGACGATTGGGATGCGCAGATGCTGTTCTTCGTTTCCAAGGGTTACCGGGTGGTTGCCCATGACCGCCGTGGCCATGGACGCTCAGCCCAGGTATCCGAAGGGCATGATATGGACCATTATGCCGCTGATGCCTTTGCGGTGGCCGAACATCTGGACCTGAAAAATGCCGTCCATATCGGCCATTCCACAGGTGGCGGTGAAGTTGCGCGTTATGTTGCCAAGCATGGCGAACCCGCTGGCCGCGTTGCCAAGGCTGTTCTCGTCTCTGCTGTTCCACCGCTGATGCTGAAGACAGAAAGCAACCCCGAAGGTCTGCCCATGGAAGTCTTTGACGGTTTCCGCTCGGCACTTGCCGCCAACCGCGCCCAGTTCTTCCGTGATGTTCCCTCAGGTCCGTTCTATGGCTTCAACCGGGATGGCGCGACCGTGCACGAAGGTGTCATCCAGAATTGGTGGCGTCAGGGCATGATGGGCAGCGCGAAAGCCCATTATGATGGCATCAAGGCGTTTTCGGAAACCGACCAGACCGAGGATCTGAAGGCCATCAGCGTTCCAACGCTGGTTCTCCATGGCGAAGACGACCAGATCGTTCCGATTGCCGACGCGGCCCACAAGGCCATCAAGCTTTTGAAGAACGGCACGATCAAGACCTACCCCGGCTTCTCCCACGGCATGCTGACCGTGAATGCCGATGTGCTGAACGCTGATCTCCTGGCCTTCATCAAGGGCTGAGACGCCCCCGTTGACCGACTAAAAAATGCTGATGCCGATGGCCAACCCGCTGTCGGCATCACGCCGGCTAGTGCCGGTTACGCAAGCGCCATTCGCTTGGCGCAACACCGGTGACCCGCGTGAAGCTTTCAACAAATGCAATCTGATCTTTAAAACCGCAAACCTGCGCCACCGCGCCAATGGTTTCTGCCGTTTTGACAAGATAGGACTTGGCCCTTGCGATCCGGGTTTCGAGCAACCATTCGCTAACACGGTAACCAGTCGTTTGTTCAAAACCGTATGCCAAATCCTCTACCGAAAAGCCGCTTGCCATCGATATGTCCGCGAGGCTGATCTCGCGGGACAGGTTGGTGTTGATATAGGTCTTGATACGTTTTTCCTGCAGGGGTGTAAGCCGACCGGACGCAGACAGGTTTTGCGCAGGCGACAGTCCGTATCTGTGGGCAAGGTGAGCCATAAATGCGAGGCCAATGTGGGGAACAAGCATGTCTCGTGCCTGATCCGGCATGTCAAACAATGGCATCAACGCCGCACCCATGTTGCGGATGACCTGATCGTGCAGACCCCGACAGATCATAAAATCATCGATCCGTGGTTCACCCGCTTCCTCTGCAAGCTCGGCAAGATGCGACGCAGGGATGTGAAAAACGAGCACATCAAGTGTGCCGTCTATGGAAATGGCCGCACCCTTCGCCAAACTCACCAGACAGATCGAGCCGTTTGAATAGGTCTTGATCGCACCCAAGCTACCATCAGACGCAATGTCGCAATGTCGGGCATCTCCAAGATAGAGCATAACCATAAACGCATCATCAGGTGCGAGGACAACCCGGCTGTTGCCGTGTTCGTAGCAACTCACAATATGCACGATGGTGAGTTGCGCTCCCCCCAGCGGCTTGACTACGAATGCCCTTGCTGCATCGACACCAAAGCTGGCCGCGATTTTTTCATTGACTTTCAACCATTTACTCACATCTGTATAGTGCTGGCATGAATTGCGCTGTAGCCGTAATCGGGGGCCATATATTGCAGTTTCCTACACGCTAATTTTCACGCTATATTGTACAAAAGCGCTTTTTCAAGATCGATTGGTCGCTAAACTTTACGTCAAGCGACCAGCATAATTTATGGGTAAACTGCGTTCGTCGCAGATAAGGGAGCTAGGTTTCATGATGACTGGCCCCGGAAATGCAAGCCTTTATACCCCAGTCAAAGCTGCGGACAAATTCGGCTGCACGTTGACCCAATTGGCGACGAACCAAAACCTGTCATCGCCGGACATGGATATTTTCCGCAAGGCAACGCGCTCCTCCCAACTCGATCAGGTCAGCACATCTGGAAGCGATCAGGGGTTTCTGGTCGGCGTGTCGTTACGCGCAGGTCATCAGCGGCGTATTTTTCAAGAGCACCACGCGACCAGCCACGACTTTTTCGAAAACGCATTTTATATCCGTAACCTGGCGGATGACTACAAAGCTGATCTTTGCACGCCGTTCGATTTCATGCTGTTTCAGATATCGCCTTCTTCACTGGCAAAGATCGCTGATGATGCTGACGTGGGCGGGGTGAATATGCTGCTACCGGCGACGGCTGGCAAGGATATCGTTCTGACAAATCTGGCGCGCGCGCTGGTTCCTGCCCTCCAGCGACCCGAAGAGGCCAACGCTCTTTTCGTTGATCAGATGACGACGGCGATCGGCACCTATCTGGTTCAGCGTTACGGCGGACGGCCTGTACCCGCTCCTGTGCGAACGCCGGTGCTTTCCCGCGCGCAAGAGCAACTGGCAAAATCCATTCTGCTTGAGCATCTTGAAGGAGATGTTTCGATTGCTGACGTTGCGCAGGCCTGCAACCTGTCGCGCGGCTATTTCATCCGTGCTTTCCGCGAAGCCACAGGCGTGACGCCCTATCAATGGCTCCTGAACCAACGCGTCGATCGCGCCCGGCACCTGATAAAAACGTCCAGTGCGCCTCTCGCGGAGATTGCCGTGGCCTGTGGATTTGCGGATCAGAGCCACTTCACACGCGTGTTCTCGGCTCTTGTCGGGACAACGCCCGGCACTTGGCGACGCAGTATTTGATTTTTTCCTACAATGAAGTTTTACCCCACCGCGACCGCCGCATACGACTAAACGTGCGCGACGGTGCAGAGGGGCCGTCCTGATGTGATCTCTGTCTGGTAAAACCATCAGGCAACGTTGACGCGCACATTGCCGCTAAACGGACGCGGTAATCACCGCGTCGTAAATGACCTCGGCCACATCCGCAGGTGCTGACAGCAAAGACATGTGGCTAGCCTCAAGCTCGATTGTCTTTGCTTCCATTTTCACGGCGAGTGCACGTTGCAACTCAACGTTTACTGCACGGTCTTCACTGGAAACGACGTAGTAGGTGGGTCTGTCTAACCACGCCGCTTGGCTCACTGTGTCACTGAACGTTGAAACTCCAAGCGGCGTCTGCACAGCGGCAAGGAGCCTTGCCTCGCTCTCAGGAAGATCTTGGGCGACGTTGCCGATCCAGCTTTCCACACTCATTATAAGCTTGCCGTTTCCAATGTCGGTCACACCGCTCAAACCTGGAGGTGCTTCATGCGCGTCCACTTGATCGCCGGTCGACTGCCCCACGTCGGGGGCGAACGCCGCAACATAGACCAAGGCTTTGACGTTCGGACTGTTACCTGCTTGCGTAATAACCGTTCCACCCCAGCTATGACCGACAAGGACTACCGGTCCCTTGATTGCATCGAGCACGAGTTGCGTGGCAGCAACGTCATCGGCCAGCGAGGTGGTCGGGTTCTGGACCGCGACAACGTCGATCCCCTTTTCCAGAAGCAACCTGATGACGCGCCGCCAGCTGGAGCCGTCGGCCCAGGCACCGTGAACAAGCACTGCGGTGGCATTACGAGATGAATGCAATTCCATGATCGATCTCCTTGATCGTTTGAATGCGGTGTGTCTCGTCCCCTAAGCCTGGGAGCAAGCTCCTGACAGCTTGGGCAGATGCGCTGTTTATGCCGCGAGTGGCGCGAGATTAGCCTCGATCTCATGGCGGAAGTCCTCATAGCGGCTGGGCAGTTTCAGTGCCTCACCGAGGTGAGCCGTGTCTTCATCCCGATTGAATCCCGGTTCGTTGGTGGCGATCTCGAAGAGGATGCCGCCCGGAGTTCGGAAATAGATTGCCCAGAAGTAATCGCGGTCGATGACCGGGGTCACCTGATAACCGGTATCCATCAGCGCCTTGCGCACCTGGAGCTGCTTTTCCCTGTTATCAACGGCAAAGGCGATGTGATGGACAGAGCCAGCACCCTGCCGAGCAAATGGCGTCTTCCCAAGTCCGGCGAGATCGATCGTATTCGCCCCATTACCGCCGGGAATGATGAACCGGGTAACATTGCCTTCAGTCTCGGCCCGCTCATACCCCATAAAGCCTAGAAGCTCTTGGGTGGCTGCCGTTTCGTGGAGGTTGAAGCGCGCTCCGGAAAAGCCTCTGATAGCAACATCGTCGGGCACGCCCTCGCCGACCCAGGCAGTACGGTCGTCATCTGTCGTTTCGACCAAGGCGAAGCCGTCACCATCAGGACCGTTGAACCGCAAGCGGTTCGCTCCAAACACGCTGTCGGTAGAAAGCCCGCTGACACCCTGGGAAACAAAGCGATCCTTCCAGAAGGCGAGAGCACCTTTAGGAACGGCGAATTGCGTTTCACCAACTTCGCCGACACCCGGACGTTTGGGCATCATGTTCGGAAAGGGAAAATAGGTCATGACCGTACCAGGCGTACCGTTTTCATCGCCATAGTAGAGGTGATAGACACTTGGATCGTCGAAATTGACTGTCTTTTTCACTCGGCGAAGTCCGAGCGTATCGGTGAAAAACCTGTTATTTTGCCGCGTATCAGATGCCATGGAAGTGATGTGATGCAGCCCTTTGATATCCTTGATCATCGCCCTTGTCCTTCTGCATGATGACTGTCTGTTCCAGTGAACAAAGATCTACCCGGCTTGATCGCGACACGGAATTGCAATATTGCTGTCGAATGAATTGCTCTTTTTGAAATAATCGAGATGAATGATTACAAGGTTCTGAAGACGTTTCTGCTGGCTGCCGAGAAGCGTAATTTTGCGCAGGTCGCTCGCGAGCTCAACATGACGGCTGCCGCCGTAACGCGGGCAATTGCAGCCCTTGAGGACGACCTTGGCGTCCAGCTTTTCGTGCGAACGACCCGGCAGGTATCGCTGACAACGGATGGCGCGGTTTTCGCCGCGCAGATTCAGCCGGCGGTAGAGGCGCTTGAAAGCGCCCGCAAGGATATCCGCAATGCCCACAAGGCTGATCAGGGCCGCCTGCGGATCAGCGCGCCGACCTGGTTCGGCAAAGCTGTGTTGCAACCGATCCTATCCGGTTTCAGGGAGCTTCATCCGAAAATCAGTTTCGAGATATCGCTGTCCGATGGGCTCGTGGATATCGTCGATGACGATTATGATCTGGCCATCCGTATCTCATCCCAACCGTCGGACAAGTTCACGATCTGGCGCAAGATCCGAGTTGTGCAACGCATTCTGGTCGCAGCACCGGGAAGCCGGTTCGTCGATATGCAGCATCCGAGCGAACTGACGCCCGACGATTGCCTTGCCTATAGTGGCGAAAGCCGCCGGGAAAACTGGGTTTTGTCAGATGGCGGGGCAAGTATGACAATCCCTGCCGGACAGGCATTCAGCGCCAATAGTGGTGAAGTTCTGGCCGATATGGCCGCCGATGGTGCCGGTGTTGCATTGCTGCCGGGCTTTCACATCTCGGAACATCTGAAGACCGGACGCCTGGTGCACATTCTCCCGGGATGGTCGCCACCAGATCTCTGGCTGACACTCTACTATCCGCCATACCAGGCCCTGCCGCCCCGCATCGCCTCGTTCTCAAAATTCTTCGAAGAACAGGTGGCCTCGCATATGGTCATGCTGAACTGAGGCAGCCTGATCCAAGGATCACGACAGCACTGGCGTATTCGAGAAAACCAGTTCCATTCGGTCAGCGAGAAACCGCGTCACAATGCTCTGCACCGGCCTGTCCTCCAGATCGACATCCACGGCCTGACTGACGAGGATGATGCTATCCGATGCGCAGTTTAGAAAATCCTCGTCCCGCGCAGAGGCGCGCTCAGCGGTTAGTCGTGTTTCGCGTCGCCGGTAATCGGCCAGCCCTTCACGCAGCAAAGCTTTGGTGATCGAACCTGTCTCTGCATAGGCCGCGATAATTCCGGGAAAACGGTCGGCTGAGAAGAACGAAGTCGAACGCGACATCGGCACTCCATCGACCACCGCCAGATGTTCGAGGCGATGCAGAGGTATGCCGACACTACAGTCCAGAAGCCGCGCCTGAACTGCATCCGCAGATACTCTTTGCGCGTTGATAAGTCGGCCCGATGGTTCCAGCGACTGGCGCATCATGTTCTCGGAAAAGCGCGCTCTGGCTCCAATCGGGTAGACGATCCGCTTCTGGACCGCGTTGACAAAAGTGCCGCGTCCGCGCTCGGCGCGCAGCAAACCCTCGCTCGAAAGTGCAGCGATCGCACGCCGCACCGTATGGCGGTTGACGCCATATTGCGCCGCAAGTTCGGTTTCCGGAGGCAGTTGATCGTTGATTGCCCCTTCGCCGATGGCGCTGCGTAACCCGTCTGCAACCCTTCGCCAGCGCGAAATGCCATCATCTGTTCCGTTCATCGCAATATCTTCCAGCTGTCATTCGACCGTCATCGTTCTCAGTATATAAAGTCAACAAGACTAGTTGTCTACACAAATAGACAAATACGGAGCGACAATGATCAGCGATAATAATGTCGATATCTTCTCCAGAAAGAACGCGCTGGGCATGCTGGCCGCGGCATCGGCAGACATTCTTGCCGAACAGTATGAGGCGCTGGAGCCGACGCTGCCGGCTGCAGTTCCAGTTCGCGGCCCGGAAATCGGTGCCGTCATGATCCGCGGCAAGGTTGGTGGCGGAGGCGCTGCATTTAACCTTGGCGAGGCCAGCGTCACCCGTGCAACGGTCAAGCTTGCAAGCGGAGAGATTGGGCATTCGATCATCCTTGGCAGGGACGAGCGCAAAGCTCGCATCGTCGCTCATCTAGATGCATTGCGGCAGATACCGGATTGGGTTGAGCAGATCGACAGCAAGATCGTCCGCCCCGCACTCGATGCGATGAACGCTGAAAAGCTTCGCCGCGCCGAAGAAACCGAGGCCACCAGAGTCGACTTCTTCACCGTCGCACGAGGAGAAGATTGATGCAGGATGCAGTTTTCGACGGCGGCTTTGCCGATCCGGTGTTTGCCTCACAGGATATTTTCCGCGCCGTGATGGATGCAATGTCTCGTCCGGGCACGATGGTCGATCTCGGCTTACGTGCTACTGGACCTTACCCGCTGAATTCTGCCGCATCGGCAATTCTGCTGACGCTTGCCGATTATGATACGCCGGTCTGGTTCGAGGCCTCGAGTGATGTGCGGGAAGCTGCAGCCTGGCTGACTTTTCAGACCGGCGCGGTGATTGCTCCGGACGCCGGAAAAGCCAGTTTCGTCGTCCTGTCGGAGATGAGCGACACGACGCGGTGGCAGGCTTTTCCCCGTGGAACGATGGCTTATCCCGACCGCTCTGCAACGTTGCTGCTACCCGTCCAATCTCTTGTCGGCGGGGCAACTCTCCAACTCTCCGGCCCCGGCATCGAAACCATCTGCGAAATCGCACCGAGTGGTTTGCCGGAAAGGTTCACCGAGGTGATGAAGACCAATGCAGCGTCATATCCGCTCGGCTTCGACGTCATTCTTGTCTGCGATGCAAAGGCAGTCGCCTTGCCGCGCACGACGCGCATCCGGGAGGCTTGAGGCATGTATGTAGCCGTAAAGGGCGGCGAAGCCGCAATCGATAAGGCTCATAAGCTGCTGGCCGACCGCCGCCGCGGAGAACGCGACATCCCGGCCCTGACCCTCGAGCAGATAGCCGGACAATTGTCGCTCACTGTCGACCGGGTCATGGCCGAAGGCTCTCTCTACGATCCTGATCTTGCCGCCATGGCCGTGCGCCAATCGCGTGGTGATCTGATTGAGGCGATCTTCCTTCTACGCGCCTATCGTACAACTCTGCCCCGTTTTGGCTATTCCAAACCACTCGATACCGGCGCAATGCAGATCGAACGGCGTGTGTCTGCAACCTACAAAGATGTCCCCGGAGGCCAGTTGCTCGGCCCCACCTTTGACTACACACACCGCCTGATCGATCCGGCCATGGCAGGCGACGAACCGGTGGAACGGCCTGCCAGACGACCGCTCGATAGTGACGTTGCCTATCCCCGCGTCACCGACATCCTCAATGACGAAGGCCTGATCGAACCAGATGTACCCTCGGATAAAGAGCCCGCCGACCTGACACGCGATCCGACAGCTTTTCCAGTCAGTCGCGATCTGCGCCTGCAGGCGCTGGCGCGCGGCGACGAAGGTTTCCTGCTTTCGCTCGGTTATTCGACACAGCGTGGCTATGGCCGAACCCATCCTTTCGTCGGCGAAGTGCGCATCGGGCTGGTGGAGATCGAGATCGATATTCCAGAGCTTGGTTTCGCGGTGGCGATCGGCTCGATCCGTGTGACGGAATGCCAAATGGTCTCCCAATTCAAGGGATCGGCTGAGGACGGCCAGCGCTTTACCCGCGGCTACGGCCTTGTCTTCGGCCAGTCTGAGCGAAAAGCAATGGCGATGAGCCTGTTGGACCGCGCCCTTCGCGCCGACGAGTTCGATGAACAGCGCGTGGCACCTGCGCAGGACGAGGAATTCGTCCTCGCCCATTGCGATAATGTCGAAGCAACAGGCTTTGTCGAGCATCTGAAGCTCCCACACTACGTGGATTTCCAGGCCGAACTCGGCCTGCTGCGCATGTTGCGGCAGGAAAGCGCTGACGCCTTGCATCAGAAGGAGGCGGCGGAATGAGCCTTCCCGCTTACAATTTTGCTTATCTCGACGAACAAACCAAGCGAATGATCCGCCGTGCAATTTTGAAAGCGATCGCCATTCCCGGTTATCAGGTCCCTTTTGCCTCGCGCGAAATGCCGATGCCCTATGGCTGGGGAACCGGCGGCGTTCAAGTCACCGCCGCCATTCTGGGGCCTGACGACGTGCTGAAAGTCATCGACCAGGGTGCGGACGACACCACCAACGCGGTCTCCATCCGCGCATTCTTCGCCAAGACCGCAAATGTTGCGACCACGACAAAGACGACCGAGGCAAGCGTTATCCAGACCCGCCATCGCATCCCGGAAACGCCTCTCAAGGCAGGTCAGATCCTTGTCTATCAGGTGCCTATTCCTGAGCCGCTGCGGTTTCTCGAACCGCGTGAGACCGAAACCCGCATCATGCATGGGCTGGAAGAATACGGTCTGATCCAGGTTAAGCTTTACGAGGACATCGCCCAGCATGGCCATATCGCAACGACCTATGCCTACCCGGTCAAGGTCGAAGGCCGTTATGTGATGGACCCCTCGCCTATCCCGAAATTCGACAATCCGAAAATGCACAATTCCCCGGCATTGCAGCTGTTCGGTGCAGGCCGTGAAAAACGTATCTACGCTTTGCCGCCATTCACCAAGGTCGTCAGCCTGGATTTTGAAGACCATCCATTTGCCGTGCAGACATTCACGTCGTCCTGTGCGCTTTGCAATGCCAGCGATGTGTACCTCGATGAAGTGGTCACGGACGACCGCGGTGGTCGTATGTTCGTCTGCTCCGATACCGATCATTGCGAGACACGGCAGACCGAAGGTCATCACGGACCCGGATTGCCGCAGTCATCCATCGGAGATCAGCCATGACCGGCCCCATCCTTTCCGTCCGCGACCTCGAACGGCGCTATGGTAGTTTCATCGGCTGCACGGATATCTCGTTCGACGTCTGGCCCGGAGAAGTCGTTGCCATCGTTGGCGAATCCGGTTCCGGGAAAACCACGTTGCTGAACTGCATCTCCGCTCGTCTCGACCGATCGTCCGGAAGCGTACGATACCGCATGCGTGACGGAGAGTTCCCCGACCTCGCCGATCTCTCCGAAGCAGAACGCCGGTTCCTGATGCGCACCGACTGGGGCTTCGTTCACCAGAATCCGGCTGATGGATTGCGGATGCGGGTTTCCGCCGGTGCCAATGTCGGCGAGAGGCTGATGGCAGTCGGCGAACGGCACTATGGCGATATTCGCCGCACCGCTGGCGAATGGCTGTCCCGCGTCGAGATCGCCACCGACCGTATCGACGACCAGCCAATAGAGTTTTCCGGCGGCATGCGGCAGCGGCTGCAGATTGCCCGCAATCTGGTCACGCATCCCCGACTGATCTTCATGGATGAGCCAACCGGCGGCCTGGATGTCTCGGTTCAGGCCCGCGTACTCGATCTTTTGCGGGGCTTGGTCAACGACCTCGGTCTGTCCGTCGTGCTTGTTACCCATGATCTGGCTGTCGCCCGTCTGCTGTCGCAACGGATGATCGTCATGAAGCGTGGCCGGATTGTGGAACAGGGACTGACCGACAGGGTGCTGGACGATCCGCAACATGCCTACACCCAGCTACTTGTCGCTTCGATCCCGGAGAGCTGAGATGACACTTTACGCCCCGCCCACAACCCTCGACGATAACGTGCTGCTCTCAGTGCGTGACGTCGCAAAATCCTTCACCATGCATCTGCGCGACGGTCTCATCTTGCCGGTCGTCAGGAATGTGAGTTTCGATCTGCACCGCGGCGAATGCGTCGTCCTCGGCGGTCCGTCAGGGGTGGGAAAATCCTCGATCCTGCGCATGGTCTACGGCAACTACGCCATCGACCAGGGCCAGATAGTGGTTCGGGATGGCGCGTCTCTAGCAGTACAGGATCTCGGCAGCGGCGATCCGAGACTGGTGCTGGAATTGCGAAAACGCAGCATTGGCTATGTCAGCCAGTTCCTGCGTGCCGTTCCACGTGTTTCAGCGCGAGAAGTCGTCGCCGAACCGTTAACGTCTCGCGGTGTGGCGCGTGACGAGGCGCTTGAAACAGCCGGGGCATTGCTCTCACGGCTAAACTTGCCCGAAACCCTGTTCGGCTTGCCGCCCGCCACCTTTTCGGGCGGCGAGAAGCAGCGCGTCAACATCGCCCGTGGGTTTATAACAGATCATCCGATCCTGCTTCTCGATGAACCGACAGCGTCGCTGGATGCGGAAAACCGCGACGTGGTCTTGGCAATGATCGCGGAAAAGCGTGCCAAGGGCACAGCGATCCTTGGGATATTCCACGACCAGCCCGTTCGTGACGCAGTCGCGACACGGATTCTAGATGTGTCTGCATTCTCCGCCCGAAAGGTCGCAGCATGACCAAGCTCTCAATCCAGCCATTGATCCATCCCACGGCTGAGGTCAGTGACTCCACTCTCGGTATCTACACCGAGATCGCCGAATTATGCCGCATCTCCGAGACCGATATTGGCGACTATTCCTACATCGAACGTGGCGGCCAGATTTGGTGCGCGACAATCGGCAAGTTCGTCAACATTGCCGCTTGCGTGCGCATCAATGCCACCAACCATCCGATGGATCGCGCCAGCCTTCATCACTTTACCTATCGGGCCGGAGACTACTGGCCGGGTGCCGGTGACGAGACGGACTTCTTCGCGCAACGGCGGGCAAAGCGTGTGTTCATCGGTCACGATGTCTGGCTCGGCCACGGCGTGACGCTTCTTCCCGGCGTCACAATTGGCAATGGGGCCGTTGTTGGCGCAGGCGCCGTGGTGTCTCGTAATGTCGCGCCCTACACCGTCGTCGGCGGTGTCCCGGCCCGGCTGATCAGAGCCAGATTTGCTGATGGTGTAGGTGAGCGCATGGACCACCTTGCATGGTGGGATTGGCCACATGACCAGCTGTTCGAAGCGCTTGAAGACTTCCGCAGACTCTCCGCTGAAGATTTTCTTTCCCGTTACGGCGGTTGACGCAAAAACTTCATCAAAGCGTCACTGCACGATCATCGAAAGCCATCCAATCTCTTCGAACCGACCGAGCCATGGAGACGAGCAATGACTGCGATTACGGTTTCCAATCTTTCTAAAAATTACGGCGCAACTCGTGCGCTTGCGGGCGTTAGCCTGACACTGGAACGCGGTGAAATGGTCGCACTGATTGGTGCATCTGGTTCCGGCAAGAGCACGCTGATCCGGCATCTAGCGGGTCTTGAAACGGCGGATGGTCAGAGCGGGCAGATCGACATTCTCGGCACGGTATCGCAAAAGGCTGGCCGCATGACCGGTCGGGTCAAGCGTGGCGCAGTGTCGGTGATCTTCCAGCAGTTCAACCTTGTTGGCCGGTTGTCGGTGCTGACCAATGTCTTGGTCGGCCATCTCGGCCATGTTCCACGTTGGCGCGGAACGCTTGGTCTGTTTAACCGCGACGAAAAGGACAAGGCGCGTGCGGCCCTTGCCCGCGTCGGCATTCCGCAGGTCGCTGCGCAACGCTCATCGACCCTTTCCGGCGGCCAGCAGCAGCGCGCGGCAATCGCACGAACCCTGGTCCAGGGAGCAAAGATCCTGATTGCCGATGAGCCGATTTCGGCGCTCGACCCATCTTCCGCACGCCGCGTCATGGACGTTCTTGCCGATATCAACACGCAGGACGACATCACGATTCTCGTGTCACTGCATCAGGTCGAATACGCCCGGCGCTACTGCAAGCGGACAATCGCAATGCGCGACGGCGTGATTGTCTTCGATGGCCCATCAACAGCCCTTTCCAACGCTTTCCTTGCCGAACTCTATGGGTCGGCCTCGGAAGAACTCGTCCTGCCGGATGCCCCGGCGGAGCAATCGACACCGGTGGTCGCCACCGGGTCAGTCAAACGTCAGCCGGTCCTAACGACTGCCTGATCAACACAGCACCGGAGACCAAACATGAACGCGATACTGAAAAGCATGGCGGCGATGTCTGTCGCCTTTACGATGACCTCCGCGGCCTTTGCGCAGGAAAGCACGATCAACTTCGGCATCATTTCCACCGAATCCCAGCAGAACCTCAAAACAAACTGGGATCCACTTCTTGCCGACATGAAGAAGAAGACCGGCCTTGATGTGAAGGCATTCTTTGCTTCGGACTACGCCGGCATCATCGAAGGCATGCGCTTCGACAAGGTTCAGATCGCCTGGTACGGCAACAAGTCTGCAATGGAAGCCGTGGACCGCGCCGATGGCGAAATTTTCGTACAGAGCGTTCCCGCAAGTGGTGAGCCGGGTTACTGGTCGGTTGTTATCGTGCCAACAGACAGCCCGCTGAAGAACATCGATGACCTGCTGAAATGCGACAAGTCGATCAACTTCGGCCTTGGCGACCCCAATTCAACGTCTGGCTACCTTGTTCCAATGACGTTCGTATTTGGCGCCAAGGGCATAGATCCAAAGACGTGCTTCAAGAACGTCACCAATGCCAACCATGAAACCAATGCCATGGCTGTTGCCAACAAGCAGGTCGACGCTGCTGCCAACAACACCGAGAATATGGCGCTGATCAAGCAAAACAAGCCTGAAGCTTTCGCAAAAATCCGCGAAATCTGGCGCTCGCCTCTGATCCCGTCTGACCCGATTGTATGGCGCAAGAACCTTCCGGAAGCTTCCAAGACAAAGATCCGCGACTTCTTCATGACCTACGGCACCGACAAATCGACAGGCGATGTCGCTGCAGAAAAGAAAATCCTCGCAGGCCTGAAATGGGCACCGTTCCGTGCCTCTAGCGACAAGCAGCTTCTGCCAGTCCGCGTCATGGAACTCTCGAAGTCGATCTCGCAGGTTGACGCCGATGCCACCCTTTCCGCTGATGCCAAGGCCACCAAAATCAAGGCCTTGACCGAGCAGAAGACCAAGTTCGAAGCCGAACTCGCATTGGCTTCCAAGAGCTGATTGCACCGATCATTGACGGGCGGATCTTGTATCCGCCCCTTTTTCCGAAACTTGGACCGTAACGATGAGCGAAACAATCCTTTCGGCGAACACCACCGCCAAACCAGCCATGTCCCATGCGAAGCGGCAGGGCGGCATGCGGAACGGGTTACTGACGCTTGGTATCCTGGCGGCGCTGGCTTTCAGCTGGGGACCCGCAGAGATGAGCCGCTGGACTTACCTGTTTACTGACAGCGGCAACATGGCGGACTACGCCAAGGATTTTCTCAGGCCAGATTTCAAGACATGGCAATATTATCTCGAGGAAATGCTCGTCACCGTCCAGATCGCGCTTTGGGGTACGTTCCTCTCGGTCATCCTGTCTGTCCCACTTGGTATTCTCTCAGCGCATAACATGGCGCCATGGTGGGTCAATCAGCCCGTCCGCCGACTGATGGACATGTTCCGCGCCATCCATGAAGTCGTGTTCGCCGTCCTCTTCGTCGTCGCTGTCGGTCTTGGACCGTTTGCAGGCGTGATGGCCCTGTTCATCCACACAACTGGCATTCTCGCCAAACTGTTTTCCGAAGCGGTGGAAGCGATTGACCCACGTCCGGTCGAGGCTATCCGCACGACGGGCGCATCCCGCATTCAGCAGGTCATCTTTGGCGTCATTCCGCAGGTGCTGCCGCTCTGGATCTCGTTTTCATTGTACCGGCTTGAATCCAACATTCGATCAGCCACCGTCCTCGGCCTCATCGGCGCCGGTGGCATTGGCCAGATCCTGTTCGAAACGATCCGTGGTTTCTATTACCCGCAGGCCTCGGCAATCATCATTATCATCGTGCTGACAGTGACGGTGATGGACCTCATTTCGCAGCAACTCCGCAAGCTCGTTATCTGACCCTGTTGGCCAAGACGAACCCCTTCCAAAACAAGAATGATCCCACCAATGACATCTGAACTCACCTTCACAAACGGCTCCATCATTCTTCATGACGAGATAGTACAGGGCACGCTTGTTGTCCGTGATGGCAAGATTGCAGACATCGCCACCGGCTCCTCGGTTTCCGGCATCGATCTTGGCGGCGACACCATCATGCCTGGTTGCGTGGAACTTCATACCGACCATCTTGAAACCCATTTCCAACCACGCCCGAAAGTGCGGTGGAACATGGATGCGGCTCTTCAGGCTCATGACGGGCAGATCGCCACATCCGGCATCACCACCGTTTTCGATGCGCTGCGCGTCGGAATGGATGGCGATACTGAACTTGGGGCACCCGAAATGTCAGCGATGGCGCGGACCATTTCCACCGCCAGCGCTGCCAACAGGCTGCGTGCCGAACATTTCATCCACCTGCGTTGTGAAGTCTCGGTGCCAGATGTGGTCGAACATTTTGATGAGATGAGCGGAAACAACCGCATACGCCTCGCCTCTTTGATGGACCACGCACCCGGCCAGCGCCAGTTTGTCAGCCTTGACGCGTATCGCATCTATTATCAGGGCAAGAAGAAGCTTTCTGACGAAGCCTTCAAAGCCTTTAGTGAAAGGCGAATTGCAGAATCCGAGGCCAATTCCGTAAAAAACCGGAAACTGATCGCAGATCGTTGCCACGCGGCCGGCATTTCTATCGCCTCGCATGACGACGCGACCGCCGAGCACGTTGCCGAGGGTATTGAACTCGGCATATCGATGGCAGAATTTCCAACCACGGTCATTGCTGCCGAACTTTCCCGTCAGGCTGGGCTTCAGATCCTGATGGGTGCCCCAAATGTTGTTCGCGGCGGCTCTCACTCCGGCAACGTCTCGGCCCTCGATCTTCTCAGCCATGGTGCGCTGGATATCCTCTCCTCCGACTACGTCCCGTTCAGCCTGGTTCAGGCGGCATTTCTGCTCGCAGAGAAACAGATCATCGCCCTTCCTCACGCCATCCGGCTCATCTCGGCCAACCCGGCCGATGCGGCAAAGCTGCATGACCGTGGGCGGATAGAGATTGGACGCCGCGCTGATTTGGTCAGGGTGCGGACAACAACAGGACTGCCACCGTTCATCGCTGGCGTCTGGCGGGAGGGAATGCGTGTCGCCTGAACGAAAAGGTATCTTATTGCCCGGTAAAAAAGTGCTGGCATCTGGCCGGGCAAAGATAACGTTTTCGCGATAGAAGAGAAAACATCTCGTGCTTAAAACTAACCGTGCCTATGTAATCTGGTCAGGTTAGAAAAGGAGATGGAATGAGCGAAACGTATGGTCCCCACGCCCAAATGGCAACACTTGCAGAGCGAATGGCGGCTCATTTCCAAACGGATTCAAACCTTGAGCTAGGCCCGCACCTTTCTCATTACATGGAGGAGGTCGAGGTGAACATTGCCGCTCACAGTTTTGACCATGTTGGGTTCATGAGCAAGATTCATGAGCGGCTGGAAATAACACTGGCGGCAACATCCAACCCCCGGCGGCACGAATTCTTGCAAGCCGTTATTGGCGCACTTGGAGGTCGGATAGACCGGTATAAGATAGTGAGCGCAGGGTAGCATCGGAGCTCGCCCAGGCGCGACTGGCCTTTGCGATTTGGCAGCAGGACCCAAACCGTTCGTGATCCCTTTGATCGCCGCCACTGTAGATGAGCAGCCTAGGGCTGCAATCCAGCACAGCGCGCCGTGTTTTGGATATGCGCTTCCATTTCACTGCGGGCCAAAGCGCCATCATTTGCTCTCAGGGCAGCGATGATACGGCGGTGTTCTGCAATGGATTGGCGCATTCTTTCCGGATCAGTGATCGGGATTGGCTGGCGCTGGGTTTCGGTAACCTGATCCCGTACGGTCTGGTAAAGCGCTTTCAGCATGGTGTTGGAGCAGGCCGAGACGATGGTGCCATGAAACTCCAGATCGGCATCGACATTGGCGAGCAGGTCTTGATTGGCCCAGCAATCCTCCATGGTCTTGGTTGCCTTTTCCATCTTTTCCAATTGCGTTTGTGAAAGACGTCCAGCGGAGAGACGCGCGATCTCACCCTCCAGCAGGATACGGGTCTGGAAAACATCGAACACGGAATAGCTTTCAGAATAACGCCATGGCGCCATGTGCCCCGCCTGTCCTGCGGTTCCATCAGCCGCAGCAACGAATGTCCCGCGTCCGGCTTCCGTTTTCAGCAGGCCTAAAGTTTCCAGGGTGAGCAGCGCTTCTCTCAGAGACGCCCGGCTAATGCCAAATTTTTGGGAGAACTCGCGCTGTGACGGGATCTTTTCCCCAGCCTTCAGTTGCCCAGCCTGTATCATGGCCTGGATTTCGCGGGCTACCGATTGCGGCACTAGCGTCTTGTTGAGCATTCGATCCCTGTTTCCCTAAAGCCACCTCGGCCTTTCGATATATTTTTCAAGACGCATCTTGCAAAGCATAAAAGCACATGCTTGTTTGGTCGGACTGGTCTGACCAGTTAGACCAACGTAGATTGGCTTAAAACATAAAACAAGGGGTTCTCCAATGCATCACGTTTCGCGCATCAAAAGCACACTTCTAGCCGGGCTGGTATCAGCGCTTGGCGTGTTCAACGTTCAGGCCGCCGATTTGACCGTCGGGGCCAATATCGGCAACGTTCCATGGGAATTCGAAGATGCCAGTGGCAAGGTCACCGGCTTCGAAGTCGATCTGGTCAACGAGATCGCCAAGCGCCTCGGAAAGTCGGTTGAGTTCGTCAACACACCGTTCAACGGTCTGTTTCCCGCTGTCCAGTCCGGCCGGATCAACATGGCCATTTCATCGATCACCATCACCGAAAAACGCCTCGCATCCGTTACCTTCGCGCAGCCCTATTATGACAGCGACCAGTCTTTGACTGTCACAGCCGCCTCCGGCATCACGGGTCTCAAGGGCATGAGCGGCAAGGTCGTCGGCGTCGATACGGGATCGACCGGTGACATGTGGGCCGAAGCCCATAAAGCCGAATACAAGCTGGGTGAAATCCGCAAGTTCGAAGGCTTGCAGCCCGCCATGCTCGATCTCGTCGCCGGACGCGTCGATGGCTATATTTCTGATATTCCCGCCCTTCTCTACTACGCCAAGGACAAGCCGGAGCTGAAGGTTGTCGAGCGCATTCCGACCGGCGAAAAGTACTCGATCATGTTCAACAAGGGCGATCCTTTAGCCACCGAAGTCAACAAGGTCATCACCACGCTGAAGGGCGAAGGCTTCATCGCCAAGCTGCATGAGACATGGTTTGGCGCAAAGGCCGAGGATACGACATCGACCGTCGCTGTTCTTGACATGCCGAAAGCCAAGTAAGGCTTGAACCGCATCTGGCGGGACCCATCGCGTCCCGCCAGATTTGAAAGGGAGCCTCCTTGGCATGAACCTCATCAATACCTTCTTCAATGTTCCCGTATTTCTCAACAGCCTGCCGCAGCTGCTTTGGGGTCTGCTTGTCACAATCCAGATCGGCGTCACCAGCATCCTTTGCGGCCTTATCGGCGGCCTGTTCCTGGCGGTGGCACGGCTTTATGCTCCAGCGTTCTTTAAACTGCTGATCCGCATCTACATCGACATTTTCCGGTCGATCCCGCTGCTGGTGCTGTTGATTGTCGTTTACTATGCGCTGCCCTTTGTCGGCATCAGGCTGTCACCATTTCTGTCAGCGGTTACCGCATTGTCGCTTGTTTCTGCGGCCTATACGGCAGAAATCTTTCGCGCGGGCATCGAGGCGGTACCCCATGGGCAATTCGAGGCATCCGCAGCCCTTGGCCTCTCCAACCGCAACACCATGGTGGATATCATTCTGCCGCAGGCTATCCGCATCGTCATCCCTCCGCTGACCAACAACTGCATCAACGTCATGAAGGACACAGCCCTTGCCTCGGTGGTTGCCATGCCGGACCTGTTGAAACAGGCAACGCAAGCGCAGGCACTCAACGCAAACCCAACCCCGCTGATCGGCGCTGCACTCATTTATATAGCGCTTCTCTGGCCCATGGTTGCCATCGTGGCACGTCTTGAAAAGCACTTCAGCCGGGGGAAGCGTTGATGGAAAAACAAAGTGTCCCCCTCATTTCCATCCGCGGGCTGACAAAGGCCTATGGCACATTCACCGTGCTGCACGGCATCGATCTCGATGTGGCAGAAGGGGAAGTCGTCTGCGTCATCGGCCCCTCCGGTTCCGGCAAGTCGACGCTCATACGCTGCATCAACCATCTTGAAGCCTTTGCGCCTGAAAGTACGATCACCGTGGATGGTACTCGCGTTGCTCCCGGACCAGCGCTCGCAAAGGTGCGCGCAGAGGTCGGCATGGTTTTCCAATCCTTCAACCTCTTCCCGCATATGACTGTTCTGAAAAACGTCATGATTGCGCCCATGCGGGTACGCAAAACTCCTGAAGCCGAAGCAGAGCGCAAGGCACGTGAGCTACTGGCCCGCGTCGGCATTTCAGAGCAGGCAGGGAAGTTTCCCGGCCATCTCTCAGGTGGTCAGCAGCAACGTGTCGCAATTGCCCGCGCTCTTGCCATGGAACCACGCGTTCTCCTGTTCGATGAGCCAACATCGGCGCTTGACCCGGAGATGGTGGGCGAGGTGCTGGATGTCATGCGCAAGCTGGCTGGCACAGGCGTCACCATGGTGATCGTGACCCACGAAATGGGTTTTGCCCGTCAGGTCGCCGACCGCGTCATTTTCATGGATGGCGGCAGGTTGGTGGAGGAAGGCACGCCGGCGGAGATTTTCGATAACCCACAAGAGGCGAGAACGCGCGGCTTCCTTCGCGCCGTCCTCAATCATTGAATAAAAAACATTCGGGAGACACCAGGAATGACCACCACTTCACCGCTTAACCTCGATTATGTGCGAAGCCAGTTTCCAGGGCTTTCACGCGGCTGGACCTTTTTCGACAATGCGGGCGGATCGCAAATTCTCAAGGGCGCGCTGGAGCGCATCAATACGTTTCTCATCGAAAAGAACGTTCAGATCGGCGGCTCTTATGAGGTCTCACAAAGTGCAGCCAGCGCGCTTTATGAGGCGCGCACAGCCGCCATGCATCTGGTCAATGCATCGAGACCAGAAGAGATCGTGTTTGGCAACTCAACCACCGCCTTGCTGCAAAATCTTGCCCGCGCCATGCAGAGCCAATTGTCAGCAGGCGACGAAATCATCGTCACCGTCAGCGACCACGAATCCAACATCGGACCCTGGGACCGGTTGCAGGATGCGGGCATAGTGCTGAAATTCTGGCCACTGAACAAGGAAACCCTGACGCTTGATCTCGCTGACCTTCAGCCCCTGATGAGCGAACGGACCAGGATGGTTTGCGTTACCCATGTCTCAAACATTCTTGGCTCTATCAATCCAATCCGCGAGATAGCCGATTTCGTGCATGCGCGCGGGGCAAAGATTTGCGTCGATGCCGTGGCCTATGCGCCCCACCGCGCCGTGGATGTGCAGGCCTTTGACGTCGATTATTATGTCTTCAGTCTCTACAAGACCTACGGTCCGCATTACGCGCTGATGTATGGCAGGTACGACCTGCTGCTCGAGCTTGATACGCTCTACCATTATTTTTACGGCAAGGACAAAGTCCCGGGCAAGCTGGAACCGGGCAACCCCAATTATGAGCTAGCCTATTCCACCTGCGGTATCGTCGATTACCTGACTGCACTGGGTGAGCAGGCGGGGGAGACCGGCACGGTGCGCCAAAAAATTGAAGCCGCCTTTTCAGCCATTACGGCACAGGAAAATCTGTTGACCGAGCGGCTGCTGAGCTATCTGCGCTCCCGCAACGATTGCCGGATCGTCGGTCAAATATCTAACCTTGGTGATACCCGTGTGCCGACGATTGCGTTCCGTATCGATGGTCGCGAGGCAGGTGAGCTTTGCAAGGCGATGGACGGCGAGCACATCGCCATGCGCTTTGGCGATTTTCATTCGAGACGGCTTGCCGAATATCTCGAACTTACCGACCATGGCGGTATGCTACGGGTGTCGATGGTGCATTACAACACGCTGGAAGAGGTTGATCGCTTTACGGCTGCACTCGACCATATTCTGGCAAGCGATGCGGGATTTGCGAAAGCAAGTTGAGCGGTGAAAAGCATAGGGAACATGGAATGATGCGTTTCGATACGGTAATCAAGCACGGAACCGTGGTGACGGCAAGCGACACCTTCGTCAGCGATGTCGGTATCAAGGATGGGCGGATTGCAGCGCTCGCCGCTGAGCTGACCGATGCCGACGAGGTGATCGATGCCACTGGTCTTTTCGTCCTGCCCGGCGGCATAGATAGCCATGTCCATCTCGACCAGCCGTCTGGCGACGGCATCGTCATGGCAGATGATTTCGACCGCGGCACCCGCTCGGCGGCCATCGGCGGAAACAGTACCGTTCTTGCCTTCTGCATGCAGGAAAAGGGGCAGTCTCTGCGCGAAGCGCTGAAGGTCTATCATGCAAAAGCTGATGGCAACTGCCATGTCGACGTGTCCTTCCACCTTGTCATTACAGATCCGACTGCAGAAGTGCTGGGACAGGAACTTCCAGCACTGGTGGAGGATGGCTACACCTCGCTGAAGGTTTTTATGACCTACGAAGGCTTGCGGCTTCGCGATGACGAGATTCTCGCGACGCTGGATACGGCTCGGCGCACCGGCGCTCTGGTGATGGTCCATTGCGAAAACGAGGATGCCATTCGCTACCTCATCGGGCGTCACGAGGAAGACGGCAAGTTCGAACCGAAATACCACGCCACGACACGCCCCATCGCCGCCGAACGGGAGGCAACGCACAGAGCACTGTCGCTTGCCGAAATCGTCGATGTGCCTATCGTCATTGTTCACATCTCCAACCGCGAGGCCATGGAAGAAATCCGTCGAGCACGCCAACGCGGCCAGAAAATTGTCGGAGAAACCTGCCCACAATATCTGATGCTGACCGCGGACGATCTCGACCAGAGCGAGATGGAAGGCGCAAAATATGTCTGCTCACCTCCCCCGCGCGACAAGGCCAGCCAGGACGCCTGCTGGGAAGGCATCGAACAGGGTGTGTTCGATCTGTTCTCATCCGATCATTGCCCGTTTCGTTTCGATGACCCGGAAGGAAAACTGAACGAGAAGGGCAAGCGCCATTTCCGCTGGATTCCGAATGGCATTCCCGGCGTTGCCACACGCTTGCCAATCCTGTTTTCCGAAGGCGTTATGAAAGGCCGGATCGACCTCAACCAGTTCGTTGCGATCACCTCCACCAATCACGCCAAACTTTACGGCCTCTATCCACGCAAGGGCACCATCGCTGTCGGTGCAGATGCCGATATCGCATTGTGGGACCCGAACAAACGCGTCACCCTCACCAACGACATGCTGCACCATGGCGCAGATTATACGCCGTATGAAGGGCTCGATATCCGTGGCTGGCCGATACGCATGCTGTTGCGCGGCAAGACGATCGTGGATGACGGGAATTTTATTGGCCCGACCCCAAAGGGGAACTATCTGCCGCGGGAGCGATCATCGCTAACTCGCCAGCGTTCTCAAGCACTGATCTGAGTTCGAAAAAGCACGTGGTCCGAGGATCGCGAATTGCCCGGCATCAAGTCGATGCAAGCAATTCTGCTACCCGGCATTCTTTTCAAAAAGTTGCGGCCTTGGACGGACGAAGGTTTTGCGTCCGGCTTTCCAGCCAGCCAAGGTCTGCGCCCCTGATCGGATGGCGCTGCGGTGGTCCCGGGCGTCAAGGATGACGACGTCGGCCACCGCGCCGACAGACAATCCGTAGGGTATTCGCTTAATCTTCGCCGCATACGCGCCGACCATTTGGAAAACGGCGTCTATATCCTCATCGCGGGAAAGCTGCATGACGTTGGCATAGAGATTGGCCATCCGCCCCAACGAGGCATCTCCGAATGGGGTGAAGGGATTGAGGATGTTGTTGGTGGCAATGGCAGCCTCCACTCCCTCTTTCAGCAAGAGATGCGCAGGCGTAACGCCGCGCGGGATGTTGAACTGCTGATCGCGTCCCATCAGAAAAAGATCCGTGGCCGGCAGAACCGTGAAGGCAATTCCGGCAGCGGCAATCTTGCGTGCGATCATTGAACGTACTGGCGGATCAAGCGCGGAGAGGTTGGTGACGTGGCCGATAGTGACCCGGCCCCCGTAGCCGTTTGCATATGTGGCCTCGATGACCGCTGGCAGGTCTGTCTTTTTCGGATCGAGGCTGAAGTCCAGATGGAAATCCACATCGACATCATGCTTTCGAGCTAGCGCGAATATCCGCTTGATGTGCTCTTCCGGTCGAGGGTCGGTATAGGGGCAACCGCCGATGAGATCGGCCCCGGTGCGCAACGCCTCGTCCAGCATCTCCTCTGTTTCTGGCTCCTGCGTCAGCCCTTCCTGCGCAAAGGCGCAAATCTGGATGTCTATAGCAAATTTGAACCGCTCACGAACACGCTTGATGGCTTCGAACGAGCGCATGCCAGCGCGGGGATCTATCTCCACAAAGGTGCGCATGCGCGTGGTGCCATGAATGATGGCCTGTCGAACGACAGCAGACGCACGTTCAAAAACGTCTTCTTCAGAAAATCCAGTCTTGGCTTTTGCCGTTTCGCGTACGGCTTCTTCCAGAGTACCAGCGCAGATCGAACAGCGATCCATAATGCAGGCCTTATCCAGATGGACATGACAATCCACGAAGCCGGGAAAAGCAAAATTGCCCTCCACATCGTCCTCGATAATGGCATCGCAGCGGATGTCTGAGCCAATCGCAGCAATGCGACCGTCCTTGACGGCGATATCCACCGGCCCTCGCTGATCTGCCAGTTGCGCGTTTCGAATGACCAGATCGACGTGCATATCTGCCCTCAAATACCGATGGCGATGCCATCGCTGCGCGGATCATGCGCACCGTCGATCCCACCTTCACTGTTCATTCGGATAATCCCCGCTTGCCCGGCAAGCGCGCTGAGTGCGGGAATCGCAATGGTTTCGTGGCCCATGGAATGCAGTGCCCCGATAACCTCTTCACCAATCGATGACTCGATCTTGAGATTATCCCGGCTATCGGAAAAGGTTCGCCCAAGCAGAAACCGGGGCGCAGAAAGTGCCGAAAGCGGGTCGAAACCATGGTCGATCAGAAGACTCAGCAGCAGTGCCAGCGTCTGAGGTTGCCCATCGGCCCCTTGCGTTCCGTAGAGAAGATGTGGCTTGCCATGTTTCAGACCGATGCCCGGATTGAGCGTGTAGAATGGTCTTTTACCCGGGGCGAGCTTGTTGAGGCTTGTCGGATCCGTGCTGAAGGCTGCACCGCGATTTTGCCAGAGAATGCCGGTGTCGCCCACCAGCACGCCGCTTCCCCAATCGTAATAGGTGCTTTGAAGAACGCTGGCGCAACGACCCTCATGATCCACTGCAGCGAGGTAGACCGTGTCACCGGTCTGATGAACTGCGGGCCATGGCTTGGCGACATGCCGGTCAATGGCTGCCGCCTTGCGCGAGAGTGCTGTGTCACTCAACACGTCAGCGCACGCCTGCGCCACGAAATCGGGGTCGGCAATGGCACCACGGTCAAGGAAGGCCTGCTTCACTGCCTCGACGCACAGATGATAAAACTCGGCTGAGGACGGCTCGACATTGCCCATCTCAAAATGCGCGAGGATTCCCATGATGGCGAGCGTGGTTATGCCTTGCGTTGGCGGCGGCGGTGCGAGAAGTTCGACGCCACGATAGGTCATGGAGATGGGTTCGACCGTTTGCGCAGCAGTCTTTCGCATGTCGCTGAGGCGAATAGGGCTGCCTGCTGCCTCAAGACCGCTGACGATGCGTCTGGCAAGTTCGCCCTCGTAAAACTCCCGGTGGCCATAAAGAGCGATCCGTTCCAGAACGGCAGCCAGTTGCGGTTGCCGCTGAACACCTTCAGCCGGGAAATGGGTGGCGACGCCAGGCCATGTGGAAATTTCGGCTGCACGAAATTCATGCCAGTGCTTTTGCGATTGGCTGACAGGAAACCCCTCTGCGGCCAATTCAATCGCGTCCGCCAGCAATGTGCCCATGCTCTCGGTTCCCTGCCAATTTTCGCAGGAGTACCGCAATGCCTCGCCCCAACTATCGACAAGTGCTGCTGTTGTCAGCGCCGAGAGCGGGCCGCGGCTCGGAATGGTATCCAGCACAGGCAGATGCTCCGCAGCCTGACCGATGCCCATGATCGTCTGCCGACGACCGGAACCATCCGCCACGATCCACACCGCATCTCCGCCTAACCCGCAAAAATGCGGGTAGAGGACGGTCAGCGCGGCACCGGCGGCAATCACAGCCTCGATCGCCGTTCCTCCCCGCCGCAAGACCTTCGCACCCGCTTCACTCGCGGTGTGATGCGGCGTTGTGATCATGCCCTTATTCGAGCGGGCCAACGTGTTTTCCGACTGCCGCATGATGCTCCTAATCGGATACGGAAATGTAACGGCTGAGAATCTCGGTGATGTCGGGACCATCGTCCTTGTCGTCCACCTTGGCACGGTCTTCGACGGCATGAAGGTGATGATCCATGATCCGGGTTGCCGTCTCGGCATCGAGGTTTTTCAATGCCTCGATCAACTGGACATGCTCATCGATGCCGCATTCGGCAGAGTGCGGGCGTCCGAAACGCGCGAGAATGAGCGAGGAGCGCGAAACAATCTGGCTGATGAAATCGATCAGTAGCTTGGAGCCCGTCAGTTCGGCGAGCAGAATGTGGAACTCACCAGCAAGCCGGATAGACCGTGGAGACGATGCCTGTAGAGCGCGCTCCTCTTCATGCACATGACTGATCAAAGCATCGATGCCGTCTCTTGGCATGCGCTTGCACAGGCGGCCTATCACTTCCCGCTCAAGGCAGCGCCTCAACGCAAAGACCTCTTCCGCCTCTTCCAATGTTGGCATGGCAACCGCTGCACCGCGATTGGGTTTGATCTCCACCAAACCATCCGAGGCAAGGCGCAACAAAGCGTTTCGGGCGCTGGTTCGGCTGACACCGAATGTGTCGCCGATGGAATCCTCTGGCAACTTTGTTCCCGGCTTCAACGCCTGCTCAAGAATGGCGCGGCGAAGAGAGGCGTAGATCGCGTCGCTTCTGCTGAGATTTGTCGACATAAAATGCGCTCTTTGTCTGGATGCAATTTCTCTCCATATCGCATGGGTAAATCGGAAAATCCATACCCATAAATTGCATGCAATTTTCTATTGCTTTTGCATTCTTGCTGAATTAGCGTTGATCATAGTTTGCAAAAAAGAGCTACTAGGCCGTTTGCAGCTACGGGTTTCAACAGCATTCAGTCCGAAACGCGGCAAATTGCCGACAGGATTGAATGCAATCCGAGGGGATCTATAAATGCAATTTTCCAGAACTTTGATGGCCGGGGCGGCACTGCTGGCGCTCGCCATGCCATCGTCTGCGGCTACCTTAAAATGGGGCGCATCCCGCGATATCAGTTCGCTCGACCCATATTCCTACGGCGACAGTTTTGCTCTTGGCGTGCTCAACCACTCCTACGAAGGATTGATGCGCTATGACCGAAACCTGAAGATCGAACCTGCACTTGCAACATCCTATGAAATCATCTCACCCACCACGTGGCGCTTCAAACTCCGAGAAGGTGTGAAATTCCACAATGGAGCCGATTTCACGGCAGACGATGTGCAGGCATCGCTCGTGCGTGCGACAAACCCGAAATCACCCCTTCGCGGTAACATACCCGCCTATAAGGGCTCCCGCGTCATCGATGCCCACACAATCGAGATCGACGTATCGGCCAACTATCCGTTGCTTCTCAACGATTTGACCACGATCTACATTTTTGATGCGGGCTGGCTGAAGGACAATAATGCTGAAGCGCCGACCGATGTTGGCTCTGGCACCGAAGGTTACGCCACCTATAATGAGAACGGCACCGGCCCCTTCAAGGTGGAAAGCCGCCAGCCGGACGCAAAAACCGTTTTCGTGAAATATGACGGCTGGTGGGACAAGCCACAGCACAACATCGACCGCATCGAGCTGACGCCGATTGCCTCCAGCGCCACGCGCGTAGCCGCACTTCTGTCCGGTGATATCGACTTTACCGATCAGGCACCGGTGCAGGACTTGCCGCGGCTTGAAGCAGCCTCCGGGCAGGTGAAGCTTCTTGAAGGAACCGATCTGCGCACCGTCATGATCGGGTTCAGCCAGCGTGACCAGTTACTATCGGGTGCGCCCAACCCGATGAAGGATCTGCGCGTTCGTCAGGCCATGCAGCTCGCTATTGATCTGGATCTGATCCAGAAACGCGTGATGCGCGGCAAGTCCCGCAATGCCGGCGCTCTCGTGGCGCCACAGATACCAGGATATGATGCCGCACTCGACCAACCGGTCAAGGCCGATCCCGAAAAGGCGAAAGCACTTCTCAAAGAAGCAGGTGCTGAAGGTTTCGAGTTTGAAATCAACTGCGCTGACACTTTGGTCAACGAAGAACAGATGTGCCAGGCCGTCGCGTCCATGTGGTCGCGTGTTGGTCTCAAGCCGAAACTGGACCAAGGCACGCGCGCCGTTCAGACCCCGAAACGATCTGCGGGCAAGGTGGACGTCTATACACTCGGCTGGGCCACGTTGCCCATGCTGGATGCCTACAGCCTGACATCGCAGGTTCTGCACACCAAGGAAGGTTCGTTCGGCATTTTCAACTGGGGTGGCTGGTCGGATAAGGAATTCGACAAGGTGACGGAGGCCTCAGCAGTCGAACTCGACACGACCAAACGCCTTGCACTGGAAGCACAATCACTGAAGATCGCAAAGGATCATGCACTGATGATCCCGCTTCACCAGCAACCGCTGGCCTGGGCCACAAGCGCCAAGATTGCCGACTTCCCGCTGTTTTCGGATAACCTGCCCCGTTTGTGGCTGGTGAAAATGTAAGCCGATCCCCGCCAATATTGTGGCGGGGACCTTCCTTCGCGTGGGCCAGATCAAGGACATTTCACCATGCTTGCTTTCCTCATCAAGCGGATCGGCAATGCCGTTCTCGTGATGCTGACGGTTGCTTTCTTTGCCTTTCTCATCTTCCGGTTCCTCGGAGATCCCGTCGAGATGATGGTGAACGAAAGCGCCACCCAGGTTGACCGCGATGAATTGCGCGGACGCCTTGGCCTGAACGATGGCTTCCTCGTCCAATATGTTCGCTTTGTCGCAAACGCTGCGCAGGGTGAATTCGGCCTGTCCTGGCGCAACCAGCAGTCCGTTCTGGGTCTTATTGCAGAGCGATTTCCAGCCACCTTCGAACTGGTCATCATTGCCACCATCCTGTCCCTCGTTATCGGCATACCGCTGGGTGTTTTCACCGCAATCGGCCGTGGAAAATGGTGGGCGGAAAGCCTTCAGTTCAGCTCTATCATAGGCGTTTCCCTGCCCAGCTTTCTCGTCGGCATTCTCCTCATCCTCGTCTTTTCCGTCACGCTTGGCTGGTTGCCCGGCTATGGGCGGGGCGATGTGGTGCGCATCGGCTGGTGGTCCACGGGGCTGTTGACGCCTTCTGGCCGCGCCGCTGTCATCCTTCCGTCGCTGTCGCTCTCCCTTTTCCAGATCACGCTCGTCATGCGGCTGGTTCGGGCGGAAATGCTGGAAACTTTAAGAGCAGACTTCATCAAATTTGCCCGTGCACGCGGCGTGAAAAGGCGAGCGCTCTGGTTTCGCCACGCGCTCAAGAACTGCCTGATGCCTGTTGTTACCCTGACCGCCATGCAGGTCGGCAATCTCATTGCTTTTGCGCTCGTTACTGAAACGGTTTTCCAGTGGCCTGGCATGGGAATGCTGTTCATGCAGGCTGTCACCTTCGTCGACATCCCGGTCATGGCGGCCTATCTGTGCATCGTATCCTTCATTTTCGTTACGCTGAATACCTTCGTCGACATCGCCTATGCGGTCATCGACCCGCGTCTACGCGCCGCGTGACAGGAGCCAACCCATGACCGCCATCGAGCCAACACAAACAACGACCAGACCATCGCGCTTTTCACGATTACTGCAATCCGATCTGGGGTGGAGCTTTACCCATCACCCATCCGCGATCATTGCCGCCCTCATGCTTTTGGTGCTGATCGCGTCAGCCTTTCTGGCCCCGTTATTTACGGTGCAGAACCCCTATGATCTGGCCTCTCTCGATCTTCTGAACGCCGAGATCCCACCGATATGGATGGAAGACGGCCAGTGGCCATACATTCTCGGTACCGACGTTCAGGGCCGCGATCTGTTGTCGGCCATCCTTTATGGATCGCGGGCATCCATCATCATCGGTGCGGCCTCTGTAGCCGTATCGCTGATCGTCGGCTCGACGCTCGGCTTGATTGCCGGCTACCACGGCAAATGGGCCGACAGTCTTTTGATGCGCGCAGGCGATGTACTTTTATCCATGCCGACAATGCTCATCGCCATTCTCGTCTCCGCACTCGCCCGGCAGATGCTGCCGCCCTATCTGCGTGAAGCAGGGGCATCAGGCGTCATCGTCTTTGCGATCTCGCTGTCTGCGTGGGTGCAATATGCACGGACAGTGCGGGCGCAGACCATGGTCGAGCGCAACAAGGAATATGTGCAGGCGGCGAGACTGATCCGCGTGCCGACATGGCGCATCATGCTGAAGCACATCCTTCCCAACACCACGACACCCCTGCTGGTCACAGCAACGCTGAACTTCGGTCTTGGCATACTGATCGAGGCGACGCTGTCTTTCCTGGGCGTTGGCATGCCGCCGGAACAGCCATCGCTGGGGACGCTGATCCGTATCGGCAATCAATATCTGTTTTCAGGTCTGTGGTGGATCGTCCTTTTCCCCGGCCTCCAGCTCTGTCTGCTCGTTGTCTCCATCAACGTGCTCGGTGACTGGTTGCGCGACGCCCTTAACCCGAAATTACGCTGAGGCATCTGATGACTGATCTTTTGATTACCAATGCTAGACCCATGGGCGGCGCAAAGGCCGATATCCTGATCAAGGATGGGCGCATTGCCGATATGGGTGAAAATCTCACCGCCGATGGCGTCGCTGTCGAGGATGCAGGTGGTCGCATCGCCATTCCCGGTCTTGTCGATGCCCACACCCATCTCGACAAATCGCTGCTGGGCTATCCATGGTACGTCAACACTGTTGGCCCGCGTTTGATCGACAAGATCGACAATGAGCGCGCAGTAAAGCGTGAATACGGTCTCGACGCACACGTTCAGTCAATGCGGCAGTCATTGCAGTCGGTCGGTTACGGCACGACGCTGATCCGCACTCATGTCGATATCGATACCGACCAGGGCCTGGTCGCACTGGAAGGTGTCATGGAAACGCGGCGTCAGCTTGCCGGCGTTGTTGAAATCGAAATCGTCGCTTTCCCACAATCCGGACTGATGCGCAGACCCGGCACCGCCGAACTGCTGGACAAGGCCATGGAAATGGGTGCCGATCTGGTCGGCGGGCTCGATCCGTGCGGCATGGATCGCGATCCGAAAGGCCATCTCGATACGATCTTCGCGATTGCCGACAAATACGGAAAAGGCATCGATATCCATCTGCATGAAGGCGGAGAGCTTGGCGCTTTCTCCATGGAGATGATCTTCGAGCGCATCCGCGCCATGGGCATGCAGGGCAAGGTCGCGGTCAGCCATGCCTTCTGCCTTGGTCTTCCCGACTGGAACGTGTCTCAAGCACTGATCGCCACATGCGCCGAGCTCGACGTCCCTATTTTTACCACCGCCCCGCCTTCCCGAGAAGTGCCGTCTCTGAAACGCCTGCATGCTGCGGGCGTGCGCTTCGGTGCCGGCGTCGACGGCTTTCGCGACACATGGGGGCCGTATGGCAACGGAGACATGCTGGAACGCGCCATGCTGCTGGGCATGAAGAACAATCTGCGCCGTGATGATGAGCTTGCCATGGCGCTCGATGTTTGCACCACCGGCGGTGCTTTGGCGATGGACCGCCCGGCACACGCGCTTGAGGTGGGCGGTCGGGGCGACGTCGTTCTAGTCGAAGGTGAGAGCGTCGGCGAAGCGATTGTCACGCATCAGCCGCGCAAACTGGTTGTCACCGCTGGCAATATCGTTGCACGCGATGGCGCAAGCTTGAGAGCACGACCATGATGGAAGAAAACTGGTCCACTCTGCCCCTCGGCAAACGTCCGCCCGGTCGGTGGGCGCTTGCTGCGCGTTACGTCATTGCCGATCTGCCTGAAGGCAGACGCCTCATCACCAGCGGCGAAGTCGTCATCGAGAATGACCGCATCCTCTGGGTCGGCTCCCGCTTCGAAGGCGAATTGTCCGCACGTTATGACATGGGCGAAGCCCTTATCGGTCCGGGCTTTGTCGATCTCGATGCCCTGTCCGATCTCGACACGACCGTGCTTGCCATGGACAACCAGCCGGGCTGGAAAAAAGGACGCGTCTGGCCTTCGGATTACGCCGCTCGGGCCTATGAGATGTATTCGCCAGAGGAGCTGGCTTTCCAGAAGCGTTACGCGTTTGCGCAATTGCTGCTCAACGGCATCACATCGGCACTGCCGATCGCATCGCTTTTCTACCGCGCATGGGGTGAAACGGTCTCCGAATTCGAGGTTGCCGCCATCGCTGCAGAAGACCTCGGCATCCGTGTCTGGCTCGGCCCGGCCTATCGCAGCGGCGGCGTCATCCTTGACCCAGCGGGTGCCATGCAGCCGGTCTTCGATGAAGAGCGGGGACTTAGAGAGCTTTCTGATGCGGCAGCCTTTGCCAAAACGCTTCACGGCAAAGGCAATGGTCTGATTTCCGGCATGTTCGCACCGGACCGCGTGGAAACCTGCACGCAGGAACTCCTGCGCCTCACATTTGCCTATGCCGATGATCTCGACATGCCCGTACGCCTGCATATGGCGCAGGGAGAAATGGAGTTGCAAACCGTTCAGCGGCTGTATGGCACCACAGCCCCGCAGTGGCTCGATAATCTGGGCTTGCTTTCTTCGCGCCTGATCGCACCGCATGCGACTGTGGCGACGGACGACGATCTGGCTCGCTATGCTGCAAACGGCGTGACCGTTGCCCACTGTCCGCTTGTGTCTGCGCGGCATGGCTCGTCTCTGAAATCCTTCTCCCGACTGAAGGAGAAAGGGATTCGCATCGGCATGGGGACTGATACGGCGCCGCCAGACATGGTGTTGAACATGGCCGTTGGCTTGATGGCAAACAGGATAGCGGAGGGACGTGGCGATGCCGGATCGGCAGCCGATTTCTACGATGCAGCCACCCTTGCCGGAGCAGATGCCCTGAAACGATCTGATCTCGGACGTCTCGCGCCCGGTGCCAAAGCTGACATCGCCGTGTTCGACATGGCAGACCGTATGATCGCGCCGCGCATTGATCCGATCCAGACCCTCGTCTATGGCGCAACCGGTCGCGTAACCCGCGCAACAATCGTCGATGGGCGGCTTTCCATGCGTGATGGACAAGTCGCCGGGATCGATCTGGCAGCAGCGAGGGGCCAGGCGCAGCAGCAATTCGACCGCCTGATCGAACGCTATCCCGAGCGCACCTTCGGCCATCCACCGGTGGAAGACATTTTCCCGCCAAGCTACCCCTCCCATCAAAGCGAGGTGTCTTCATGAACACTGCCAGCCCATCGCCCGCCCTTGAGGTCAAAAGCCTGTCTGTCGAGTTTCCGACCCGCAGTGGCGTTCTGACTGCATTGTCCGATGTATCTTTGACGATCGCGAAAGGAGAGATTCTCGGTGTCGTCGGTGAATCCGGTGCCGGGAAATCCATGACCGGCATGGCCGTTCTCGGCCTTCTCGAACCGCCAGGGCGCGTTGCATCCGGCGAAATCCATATTGGTGGAAAACGAACAGACAATCTGAGCAATGAGGAAATGGAGAACGTGCGGGGTCGCATGGTGGGTGCTATATTTCAGGACCCGCTGACATCGCTCAACCCCCTATTCTCCGTCGGGCAGCAGCTTATAGAAACCATCCGGCTGCATTCAGACCGAAACCGCGCGCAGGCACGTCTTCACGGTATTCACCTTTTGCAACAGGTGGGCATTCCCGGTGCTGAAGAGCGCATCGACCATTATCCGCACCAGTTTTCCGGCGGCATGCGTCAGCGCGTTGTCATCGCCTTGGCATTGGCAGGAAATCCGCAGCTGATTATCGCAGATGAGCCAACGACAGCGCTTGATGTGTCGATACAGGCGCAGATCACCAGCCTCCTGCGCAAGCTATGCCGGGAACAGGGTGCCGGCGTGATGCTTGTCACGCACGACATGGGCGTGATTGCTGAGACCGCAGACCGTGTGGCGGTCATGTATGCCGGTCGCATCATTGAGATCGGCGCGGTCGAAGATGTCATCGCCCGCCCCAAGCATCCTTATACGCAGGGCCTGATGGGTTCCATTCCAGCGCTTGGTGCGCGTGTCGAGCGTCTTACCCAGATCGACGGCGCGATGCCACGGCTTAATGCCATTCCCAATGGCTGCGCCTTCAATCCGCGCTGTCGCTCGGTCGGTCCACGCTGTCACAAAATCCGCCCGGCACTGGTTCCGCAAGCCAACGGTGCCGTTGCCTGCCTGCTTCATGATGGAGGTGTCGCATGAGAAGCTCTCGGAACGCGCTTGAAGTTGACCAATTGACGCGGGTGTTCGATGTCTCGACGCCCTGGCTCAACCGGATGATCGAGCGCAAGCCGAAACGGTATCTGCACGCCGTGCAGGATGTCACCTTCATTGTCCAGAAAGGCAAGTGCCTGGCACTGGTGGGGGAATCTGGATGCGGAAAATCGACGGTAGCGCGGCTGGTGACGGGTCTATACGCGCCAACCGAGGGTGCCATCGTCTTTGCGCCTGCCAATGACGGCAAGCCTATGGAAGCGCAGATGATCTTTCAGGACCCGCATGCGAGCCTTAACCCGCGCTGGCGCGTTGGCGATATCATTGCCGAACCCATCCGCGAATTCGGCCTTCGTGACAGTCCAGAGGCCGTTACCGAGCGTGTTGCCGATCTGCTGACGATCGTGGGTCTTTCGCCCGATGACATCAGGCGGTATCCGCATGAGTTTTCCGGCGGTCAGCGGCAGCGCATTTCCATTGCGCGGGCGCTGGCAAGCGAGCCGGAATTCCTTGTCTGCGACGAGCCGACATCGGCGCTGGATGTTTCCGTGCAGGCGCAAATCCTCAATTTGATGCGAGAGCTTCAGGACGAGCTTGGACTAACCTACCTGTTTATCAGCCACAACCTGGCCGTCGTGCGTCACATGGCAGACCGGATTGCCGTCATGTATCTCGGGAGAATTGTAGAAGAAGCGGATACGGAAGCACTCTTCGCCAATCCGCAGCATCCCTACACGAAGCTGCTGCTCCAGACGATCCCGGATGTCGGCTCCCCCAATCGCGACCGTGCATTGATGGGCGGAGAACCACCCAGCCCGCTCGACCCACCGAAAGGCTGCGCCTTTCACCCACGCTGTCCCCTTGCCGCAGATATTTGCAGCCGGGAGGCCCCGATTTCACGCGAGCGCCACGGCGGTGGTGTCGTCGCCTGCCACATGGCGCCGCTTTAGGAGGCGCCGTCATTTCGACGTCGAACACGTTATAGATTGCTTCAGGAGTTTAATAAGCATGACAAAGACTGTCTTCACCAATGCCAAACTGGCTTGCGGCCTGCTGCATGATGTCACTGTCGAGCAGGGACGGATTACGTCCATCGAACCTGCCGGATCAAATGCCGCTTCAGCTTCCATTGTCGACATTGCCGGAGACATGCTCGTACCGGGGTTCGTCGAAGGACATATCCATCTGGACACCAGCTTCTACGGCGACACATGGATGCCTCATCGCCCCTGCACCAACGGCTTCGACGTGCATGAGCGCGTGGCATTCCAGGCGGAAAACATGGCCATCGCTGCACCGATGGACAAACGCGCACGCGACCAGCTCGATCTATGCATCGGCAATGGAACGCTGCATATGCGCAGCCACGTCATGGTGGATGGCTCCGTCGGCCTGAAATCACTGGAAACCATTCTGGCGGTTCGTGAAGACTATAAGGACATCATCGACATCCAGCTCGTCGCTTTTCCCCAAAGCGGCATTTTGAAAAGCCCGGGTACACCGGAACTCCTCGACGAAGCGATCAAACTCGGCGCAAACCTTGTCGGCGGTCTTGACCCCGCGAGCTTCGACCGAGACGTCAACGGCCATCTCGATGTGGTCTTCGGCGTTGCCGAAAAACACGGGGTGGACGTGGATATCCATCTCCACGATGCCGGAAGCATGGGTGCTTTTACAATCGAGGAAATTTGTGCGCGCACGGTGGCGCTTGGCATGCAGGGCCATGTCGCCATCAGCCACGCCTATGGGCTTGGGGACCTGCCCATGGACGCGGCGCGCAAAATTGCTGCGACCATCGCCAAAAGTGGCGTATCGATCATGACAAATGCACCCGGCAATCACACTTTTCCGCCCGTTGCTCTGCTGCGCCAAGAAGGCGTGACCGTCTTCAGCGGTAGCGACAACATCCGCGATTCCTGGTGGCCCTATGGTGACGGCGACATGCTGCATCGCGCAGAAATCATCGGCTACCGCTCCGGCTTCTACACCGACGAGGAGCTGCAAGCTGCATTCGACATCGTCACAACCGAAAGCGCAAAAGCTCTTCGGCTCGATAATTACGGAATTCAGGTCGGTGCAAAAGCTGATTTTGTGACGCTCTCGGCCACGTGCATCCCGCAAGCGGTCGTCGCATTTCCCAGAAATCGCAAGGTCTTCAAAGGCGGGAAAATGGTGGCAGATGGCAACAAAGTGATTTGGTGAGACCGATTCGTGGAATTCGTTGTAGGCGACGCCGCAGTGTTGGAAACGATGATTGACCCTGCACTTCATGCAGGATCAGTCAAGGACAGGCGGTTAGTGTCGAGTGTTTATGGAGACAGCTCTTCCAGAACCTTGCCCTTCGTTTCCACTGCAAACACCGCAGTCACGAGAGCACCCACAAGAAGTATCACCGCGAATGCGCCGAACACATACTGGATACCCATCGAAGACATCACCCAGCCAACAGCAATCGGACCCGCTGACGATCCAAGGCGCAGCCACGCGCTGCCCGTCCCGGTGCCAATGGCACGCAAACGGGTTGGATAGATTTCCGCCGAATAGAGGTACAGCGAAAACGTCACAGTCTGTAGAATGGCATATGCCAGCCCGGCGAGGATAAGAACCTGTGTTGCCGATGTTGCCCCCAACCAGGCAAGAATGACAAGCGGAATGGGTGCGAGCAGCAGTGCGCCTACATACCAGCGCTTGCGTCCAACCCGATCAATCAGCAGTGCGCATATGATGGCTGCGATCACCCCGCCGACTGACGTCATGAAGCCGTATAGGATGCTGGTTTCGAGCGGCAGGTTAAAGGTCTGTCGATACAGTGTCGGAAGCCAGGTAATCGTGCCATTTGCAACCATATAGGCACAAAACCACATAGCCCAGATAGAGAGTGTGCGCTTGAGGTAAATGCCTTGAAACAGTTCGCGCCAGTCGGATTTACGGCGCAAGGGAGCGGCTAAGAGCTTGGGTTCGGGCAGTTCGTGGCCAGACGAGCGTGCGCTATTTTCAAATTTGGTCACGATCTTGTCTGCTTCCTCATAGCGCCCATTGGCAACCAGCCACCGGGGAGATTCGTGCAGGCACCAACGCAGCGGTATCATCAAAATCGCAGGAACGAGGCCGACCACAAACATGGCTTTCCAGCCATAAACCGGCACCATGAAATATCCGATGAAGCCAGCACCAACGAGTCCGAGCAAAAACATCACTTCGTACAGAAGAAAGAAACGACCGCGGCCTTTGGAGCCAATCAGTTCGTTGATGTAGGCGCTGGCCACAGGAACTTCACCACCCGTTCCAATTCCCTGAATAAACCGAAACGCCATCATCATTCCTGCGCCTGCGGCGAAGAGGCAAGCGACGTCCATGCTGACGAAAAGCAGGATCGTAAACAGCAGGACCTTGAGACGTCCGATCTTTTCGGCCATCCAGCCAAAGCACACCGCACCGATGAGCTGCCCCAGATAGCCCATGGAAAGGATCATGCCGGTTTGTCCCGGGGTGAGGTTCCATTCACGAACCAGAACAGGCATGGCATATGCAATGGCAATAACGGTATAGCCATCAAAAAACGTCGCGGCGCCGACGATGTTACGAGCCCAGAAAACCTCCCGGGTTACCGGCAATCGTTCAAGGCGTGCACTGATTTCAGCTTGAGGATCAACGAGCGGCGTTGCCGCCGTCATCCTTTGTTCCATATTCATGATTTCCTCCCTTTGCTGGCCCACTCCCGGCCTAGCCTCGAACCTTCCGCACCAATCGTCTCAAATTCCGAAATCGACCAGGCAGGCACGCTCTTTCACGGATTGCGCAGGTGCATCACATCACTCCCTGATGTGCGGCAAGATTTTCTTCCCCGTCATTCAATAGCCCCCGCCTGTTCAACGGGGGCTTTCGAACATTATTCAGCCGCCATCAATTGCTCGACACGGCCGATACCTGCGGCTTCAAAGGCGGCAAAGATTTCAGCTTCGGCCTTTTCGCCGAGGTTCTTCAGCGGCTCACGAATGGTTGCATGGTCCAGCACACCTCGGTGAACGAGGCCGAGCTTGAGCGCAACTGTGCCCTCCATGTGGGAGCCTCTGTGATAGACGGCGCGAGTGACCGGCAGCAAACGCTCGAAAATCTTTCGCGCTTCAGGATAGTTTTGTGCCTTGCCTGCATTAATGAGCTCAATCAGCAATTCCGGAGCGATATTGCCGTAACCAACCAGCAAGCCGTCAACATCAAACATGGTCGGCAACAGCCACTCATCATGGCAGCTGAGGATTTGAAGTTTAGGGTTGGCCTTTTTCAACTCAGGAATTTCGACGTACCAGCGCTTCATATTGCGCACGCCGTTCTTGGTCGCAACGACGCCTTCCTGGGTCGCGATCGCCAGCTGGGTATCGAGGTCATAGGACGCTTTGGTCACATCAGGGTACTGGAACAGGATGCACTGAAGCCCGGATTCCTCCCAGATCGCCTTGTAACGATCCTGAGGCGCGCCTTTTTGAAAGCCAAACCGCAGCCAGCCATGGTTCGGATAGACGAGCGCACCTGTCGCACCAGCAGCCTTGCACTTCTTTGCCTCTTGCGCGGCGACCCTTGTTCCTTCGCCAGTGATACCGGCGATGATCGGGATGCAGCCGTCCACAGCCTCGACATAGGTGCGAATAAGCTTGAGCCGCTCTTCTTCCGTCAGGAATGTTCCTTCGCCGGCGTGGCCCAGAATGACCAGGCTCTTTACGCCATCCATTCCGGCAAGCCATTTCGCGATACGGGCGTTGGCCGCGTAGTCAACTTCACCTTCACGGGTAAATGCCGTGACCGGCGCGGGGCTGAGGCCTCTCATGTCCATTGCTTGCATGGGATATCTCCTCCTCAGATAGCCACTGTCCGCCTTGCGATCAGTGGTGGGATCGGTAATGGGAACGTTCCCAACATCGATCTGGATTTTACTGGTGTCAATAGTTTTTTTAATGCATGGTCCGCATTAGCGAATGTGAGGATAACCGTGGCGAAAAAAACAGAAATGGAAGCAGCGTCTAAAGAGGCAGGCCGTCAACCACGAGTAACCATCCTCGATGTCGCCTCAGCCGCAGGGGTGTCCAAGTCGACGGTGTCGCGAATTCTCGATGAACGCCTCCCCCGTTCTGACAATGCCACGTCCCGGCGTGTGCGAGAGATCGCGGAGGAAATGGGATATATGCGCGATGTCTCGGCAGCGAGCTTGAGACGCGGCAACACCATGACAATTGGCGTGATCGTGCCTCGGTTGACGGATACGGTCATGGCGATGCTTTATGAATCGTTGGCCAAGGCGTGCAGCAAAACAGGACGCTTCGCCATTGTCGCTACGACCGACGACAAGCCTAAAGCTGACCGGCTTGCGGCAGAGTCTCTTCTCAAAAGAGGCGTCGATGGATTGATCTTGTCGACGGCGCGTGAAGACGACGATTTCCCAGAGGTCCTCACGGCTCGAGGGATACCTTTTGTTCTGGCTCTGCGCGGTGATGGTCGAAGCCTCTCCTCTGTTGGTGATGATCGATTGGGTGGATATCTTGCAACACGACATCTGCTGGATCTGGGGCATCGACGCATCGGAGTGATTGCCGGTCCGTCATATGCTTCAAGCTCAATCGGACGTGTAGAAGGTTATCGTCAGGCCCTAGAAGAGGCAGGCATATCTGTCTGCATGGAGTACATCGTCCCCTCTACGTTTGGTATTGATGCTGGCGCCGATGCTGCTCAACAACTCATGGGCCTGCATGATCGTCCGACAGCAATCTTCGCCGTCAACGATAACACCGCCATCGGAGCCCTGTCCGGTCTGTCACGCATGGGGCTATCCGTGCCTGGCGATGTTTCCGTTGTGGGATACAATGACATTCCGATCGTCAACCACCTTCCGACACCACTAACTACGCTGCGTGTACCTTTTGATCAGATCGGATCGAACGCTCTGGATCTGCTCGCGAGCGGAACAACCGCAAGCGAGGATCGCATCCGCATCTCGGCTCCGACGCTCATCCCCAGAAAGAGCTCGACCAAGCCTAGGTCTTGAAGGCTGTTGAACGTCGCACACCCAAATCAGATCTGAGAGGGTCGCCACCTTTCTTTCTGTCTCTCTACCTAATCAGAAGGAAAATTGGGTCCAAGGTCACCGCCAGGACCGAGATTGCTAACCGCAAGTTCCTTTATCTCGCCCGTAGGGCGATGAGCACACCAAACAGCGCCTGATGCCAATCGTGCGCGACCTCACCCAGAGGGGCATCATCGGCCAAGGACCTGACGATTAGCTGGCATCTCTGCAAGTCCACGGCACATTGCGACCATCATGTCGTCGATGGACATAAAAGACGTAGCGCATTGCCTCTGAGGCCAGACGCACGAACTTTCTCAAGGCGTATGCAGAGGAACTATTGAGGAGGTTTGCCGAGTGGGAGCTTACCAATATTTTTGGTTGCGGGGGCAGGATTTGAACCTGCGGCCTTCAGGTTATGAGCCTGACGA